>CAZWNL010000007.1:0-161824 GCA_964635615.1 uncultured Bacteroides sp. | reverse complement strand
CCTGTATGCTTTTTCGGTAATCCATTAACTTCACCCTTTTTTATTGTTTTTAGCTACGTATATAGAATAGCACATAAATCGAAAAATACCTTTCCTATTTTGCTAAATTTTAAATTTTTATCTCGATCTCTGCACCATTTCACATGGTGAATACCAGCCTGTCATCGGAATACACAGTCGCATAACAAGCGGTATGACATTATGTTTTGATTGATTCTGATATTTCAAATAAATTAGCAAAACCAGCCGAATCAGTCAACGATAAAATGAACGCCGCTTTGCGCCGCCGTTGACAGCTTCGTCCGGTTTTGCTGGTGGGTAATCAAGGAGCGACAGCTTAAAGTGCCGCCGCCCCTCTGAATTATAAAAAATAGGTTGCTATTCCTTAAGTCTTGCTAATTACCGCAGTTCTAGAGAATCCTCTGCATCTATCCACATCTGCATATTGCCCTCAAGGTAAAGACGGGCACATTCCGAGCAGGGAGTAGTCCTTAGTCCTTTCTCTGCTTCCCAACAGTCAATCCGCAAAAGATATCCGGCGGTAGTCGCTATGTCTATACTGTTGTGGTGTATGTTGTATTCTGCATATATGATATTCATTGTAGCTGTCCTTTCCCTAAAAAATTGAGAAAGCATTTCAATCAGTTCTTCATGTCCTGTTCATATTGTGTTATAATCTGTTACAGGTTTTTCTTTCCCTTATTTTTGCCCTTATGAGAGTTCGTAACATGAGGGAAAAGGATATAACACGAGGGAAAGCGTAAGGGCAAACTCACTTGCTATAAATTTAGCATTTTCAAGGGTTTGCGGACTTTTTGAAGATAAGATATAACAGTTAATAAATGCTATAAAAAGTGTCTTATCAGAATTCTGATTTATCGTACAGCTTATAAAATTTTCCTTTGGCATTATTTTATCAAATTAATTTTTAATTACAACCCCAAATACCGGATTTGAAATTTGCGAAATTTGATTTTTATTTGTCTATGACACTGCCTGCGTAACCGTAAGTTTATTGAAATATAGTCAAAATTTTTATATAATTAATTGAATATAAGATATACCTGCCGGATAGTGCAGACGATACCACTCTTTTTGTGTGGATAAGAACGGGAACTTTAGCGTTGAGGTGAAGAAGCAGGAGGTGTCAAAATTGAATCTATTTCGTAAAAAGAAAGCACAATCCTCGGATAACAGGTTACAAGCTTACCATGCCATAGTGGATTTATTGGGCTTATCCACAAGTAGTCAGAACTTAATTGACAATCCACAAGCATATTATAATGAGAATTGTGATTTTTATGATGAGAGAGGCATTGCCTCCAATGCGGATGATGATATGCTCATTTGGATTGGAATAGTAAATGAGATGCTCAAGTCTCATAAAGCCTGCGAATTTGACTATAAAGCCGACCATATTGATTTTATAGCATCAATGGAAGAAATCCTGCCTTCTGACTTATCGCTCCCCACAGAAAAGCTCAATGAAGAGGATAACATAGTAACGTGGACCGAAATAATCAACAGCTTCTGGCACGATAAGAGCTATGCGCTTGCTGGGTTAGATATAAACAGTGACAGTTATGTCGTTTTTATATGCCCAAAGACGATTTTTGCAACACTATCAGCAGAGGCTGCAAAGACGGGACATCGGATTGTACTTGCCCAGAAATTGTAGTATGAGGAACTAGCTTTCCGGCTTCAGTGGACCATAGAAATAACTTGCTGTTGCACCGCCGTCAATCAGAAAATCCGCTCCGGTAATAAAAGCCCCTGCCGGATTCATCAGAAGTTCAGCCACATTTGCAACCTCATCTGCTGTACCCGGTCTGCCTGCAGGACATTTTGCAAACATGTTCTTATAAAAATCCCCACGCGGTCCGTTAAATTCGTCGATTGCAAGTGGCGTCACAATAATTCCCGGAGAAATGGAATTAAGTCTCGACCCTCTTTCTCCCCACTTTACAGCTTCCGCCATGACACGTTTTTCGTTACAGCGTTTCGCCATTTGGTAAGCGTGAAGTGTGTCTTTAATGTTCTCTGGCTGTAAAATATCAAGATTTAACAATTCTTCCGTTGGTGTCATGGCTAGCTGCTCATCTTCCTCCGGCGTAAGCTGTTTCATACGATGTCCGGACTGGCTTGAAATCGTTACTCCAACACCGCCCTCTGCAATCACTTTTCCGACTTCCTCCAATAATACCGCAGTGCCATATAAATCCACTTTTAATATAGCACTGATAGGCGCTTGGCTTGGCGATACACCCGCCGCATTAACAAGCATTTTAATCTCTCCATAGCTCAATGCCTTATCTATCAGTTGCAAAATAGATTCTCGTGATGATAAATCCATTTCCACAGGCTCTACGTCAAATCCCGCATTATTCATAATTTCTGCAATCGCTTTTGCATTTTCAAAGTTCTTGTCACCCATGACAATCTTTTTTCCATATCCCATGCGTCTTGCAATCGCCATACCAATCTGTCCTGCCCCTGTCAAAATCATAACTTCTTTTTTCAGCATTCTTCACTCAATCTCCTTACCATTTCTTTTTTTCTGTACTGCTGTCATGCTGATGCTTGCATTCCTCCACAATCTTTACGAATCATTCCAACGCTTCCAACCAATTTTTCAAAGCAGCATCGCACCTTCCCACACTGCTTCCCTGAATTGCAAGACCTTTTTTGATAACTGCACCCGGACAGCATTTCTTCAGGTCTGCTTCACTTCTTCCCATTCCACTGCCCTCATGGGTACATACCGGACGGACCGTTTTTCCTTCGAAGTTAATCTGTTCAAGCACTGTGAACATATGCATCGGCATTGTTCCCCAATAATTCGGATACATGACTGTCACTAAATCATACTGAGCCATATTCTCCGGCATTGCCACAACTTCAGGACGCACACCGCTTTGTAAATCTTTTTTTGCCTGTTCAATACAGGTATTGTAATCTGCGGAATATGGCTTTACGGGCTCAACCTTGAATAAGTCTGCGCCTGTGAGGGCAGCCGCTTTTTCCGCCACAACTTCGGTGTTGCCTTTATCAATGTATTTCAGGCTCCCGCCAAAATAATTTTCATCTGCTCTTGAAAAATATAAAATAAGTTCTTTCATAGTATCTCTCCTATCAAATATCTTTTTATTTTGCTACACTTACAGTTTAATAAAAAAAGCCTTATCAATCAATTCGACTTTTAAGGCTTTACAATAAGTTTTTCTTATACAAACTTACATCTTAAAATTTCGGCAAATTCTTCCGACAATGTTTTAGCATTTTCTTTTTTCCAAAAAGCACAATAATTTCTCTTAATTGGTTCATCTCCACGATACAACGGAATCCTCACGATATTTGTTCCAAGACTGCCCTCTATGGGTGTTCCCTCGCTTGGCATAAATCCTTTTCCGCTAATCACAAGTGTCCTTGCTTTTTCCATATTATCCGCAAACAGTTTTTCCCCCTTCAAACCGACAATCATATGGTAATACTCTGCCTCAGTTTCTTTTTCTGCTTCTGACGATACAAGGATACATGGTATATTTTTTAATTCCTGTACCGTAACTTTATCCAAAGCTGACATTGGGTTCCTGCTCGCAATTTCTATATGTGTTACAGAAGATACAAGGAGCATATTCATAAATTCATCTGAAAATGCCCTGCGTTGGTCATTAAATGCCAAATCTATTGTATTCTCTATAAGCATATGATACAGTTCGTCATGATTGCCATAAAAAACTTCCACTGGAATATCCGGGTACTTACCCACAAATTCCTCCAAGGCAAGATGAAATTCCTGTCCGCTGTAACAGCGCAAGAATCCTACCTTCAAGCACTCTTGTTCCCCGCCTGCCAACCTTGTTGCTTCCCTGACAATCTGCTCATAATCAGCAACCAACACAAGACTTTTTCTATAGAAAAAATTCCCTGCAGGTGTCAGTTCAAATTTACGTCCCTTTCGCAGAAGCAGAGGGAATCCCAGCTCCCTTTCCAGTGCCTGTATCTGCTGTGATATGGCAGATTGGGAGATATTACACTCATACGCTGCCTCTGAAAAACTACCCAACCTCACAACAGCTTGAAAATATTTTATCTGTCTTAGCAAAACATTCACCTCTATTCCACACCCATATTGTCTTTCATTATATTCAATTAGGTAGAGGCTTTCAACAACAGATTTCTTACATATGACTATACGGAGATTTTTTTGTTTTTTTCAGCTATTTTCATATTCCATAAACTGGTAACGATTTATTAACTATGATATAATATATTTATCATAAAAACTGCTCATTCTATATATTAGGAGGTGTCATTATGTTGTCAAATTGGATTAAACCTAAAAAAATGGAACCGGAAATTATTGATGAAAAGCTCAAGGAGCTTCGTGAAATTTTATCCACAAAGCAGACTGCCTTAAGGGAAAACAAACGTCCCGTAATGGTTATTGTGGAGGGCTGGAGCGCATCAGGAAAAGGAAGCCTTATAGGAAAAATAATCAAAAACATTGACCCTCGCTTTTTTAAGGTAACAACCATGAGCGTAAAAACTGAGGAGGAAAACCGTAAGCCGTTTTTGTACCGGCATTTTATCCGTATTCCGGAAGCAGGAAAATACACATTTTTTGACGGAAGCTGGATGGATGAGGTTACCTCCGAATATCTACACGACGAACTAAGTACGACCGAATACAAAAACCGCCTTGTAAGCATTAAGCATTTTGAACGTCAGCTTACAGACAATGGTTATTTGGTAGTAAAATTATTTCTGCATATAGATGAGAACGAGCAAAAACAAAGAATAGACAAGCTTCTTTCCGACAAAAACACTAAATGGCGCGTGTCCCCTACGGACCTTTGGCAGAATAAGCACTACAAGAAATGCCAAGAGCTCTATGACAATTACCTATCTGAAACAAACCTTCCTTCCGCTCCGTGGTACATTATTGATGCCGAATCTAAAAAGCATGCCGAGCTTCAGGCTCTTGACATACTGATTAAAGCAATTGACACTGCCGTTATGAACGGTGCTGTTTCCGTTCCCGTTATGCAAAATATTTTCCCGCTTCAGGACATACCAAAGCTTTCCCAAATTCCTCTTGATAAAACAATAGACCGCGAGGAATACAAAAAGGAGCTTTACATCTGCCAAAATAGGCTGCGAGATTTACACAATACGCTTTACAGAAAGAAAATTCCTGTAATTCTTGCCTACGAGGGCTGGGATGCGGCCGGAAAGGGCGGAAATATAAAACGAATTACAAGTGCTCTTGACCCTAGAGGCTATGAGGTTCATCCTATAGCAAGCCCTGAGCCTCATGAGAAGGCACGCCATTATCTGTGGAGATTTTGGAACAGGCTGCCAAAGGACGGACATATTGCCATATTTGACAGAACCTGGTACGGACGTGTCATGGTAGAGCGTCTTGAGGGCTTTTGCAGTGAAAATGACTGGCAGAGAGCCTACAATGAAATAAACGAGTTTGAGTACGAGCTTGCAAGCTGGGGAGCCGTTGTAATTAAATTTTGGGTTCAGATAGACAGAAACGTTCAACTTGAGCGTTTCACCGACCGTCAAAACACTCCTTCCAAGCAGTGGAAAATTACCGATGAGGACTGGCGCAACCGTGAGAAATGGGATTTATACGAAACCGCCATTGATGAGATGCTCCAAAAGACAAACACAACCTATGCTCCTTGGGTAATTTTGGAATCAAACGATAAGAGATATGCAAGGATTAAGGCACTTAAGACAGTAATTGAACTGCTGGAAAAGAAACTGAAATAGGTAGTAAATATAAGTAAATGCCCAAACTCCTAATATATAAGAGTTTGGGCATTTTTGTAGCGAGGCGCCAACCAGATTTGAACTGGTGATAGCGGTGTTGCAGACCGATGCCTTACCACTTGGCTATGGCGCCATATTAAATTTAGCTGTATCATTCCACAGCCTCAACGAATGATATAATAGCATATCATTCCTTATTTGGCAAGATAAATTTGTTATGTATTTACTATTTTATGATTCCTTTTTGACATATATTCATTTATTATCATCATTGCCGTGAGCAGCTTTCTCGACCGAGGACACTTTGTCTTTATAGTACCATTTGAACCATCTCTCAATTCTTTCTCTTGTAAAAAATGCATTAACGGCAAGTGCCATTGCAACTCCAACACCTGTATCAATGATACGCCATAGGGCGTAATCAATCTGATGCGCCGGAGTATTAAATAAAATGATAAAGAGAACAACTCCCCCTGGTTGAACTCCATTTGGCCAATGAAAGAGCACACACACCGAGATCATTAAAATAATACCTACAAAAACCAATGGCAGCCTTATCCAATAATTTCCCTCAGGGAAAATTAGGTGCTCTATCCAAAAAAGCAATATTCCCATTACCCCGCCTATAACAGTTCCAACAAAGCGATTTCCCCCACTTTGTTTTGAATCCTGCATATCAGTGCCCATTCCAAAAATTGCCCCAATACAGGCAAAGGTAGGATTGTGGTCAGGAATAAACGCATATATAAGCACAAGAAACGTGGCAACCAAAGCCGTTTTTATACTGCGCTGCCCCAGCCCCGGAATCGGTGCAGATTTAGGATTATGTTCCTCCATTTGGAATACTCCCTTCTTATGTTTTTCTATGTTAAGTATATCCTTTTTTATTTTGACTTTCAATAGCTGGCCTATAAGAAAATTTCCTATAAAGTATAACAAAAAAGCTGTCCCTTAAATAAGGAAACAGCCTTTTTAGCTCCCCGAGCAGGGCTCGAACCTGCAACAACTCGGTTAACAGCCGAGTGCTCTACCATTGAGCTATCGAGGAATATAAAATTGTAAACGGAGATGGAGGGATTTGAACCCTCGCGCCGCGTGAACGACCTACACCCTTAGCAGGGGCGCCTCTTCAGCCACTTGAGTACATCTCCAAATGCCTAAATTAGATCAAATTATTTTTAATCTGATTTACATATATTGTGTATTCACAGTAGCCTTTGCCATGTCAACACGCTTGACTATAATAGCAAATTATCCCATGTTTGTCAATATTTTATTCAAACTTACCAATAAAAGTTACAGCAAAATTTATACATTTTTCCTATTAATAAAACAAGGAGCATCGCATGATGCGTAAAAGCATCAGTGCAACCACTCCTTGTACGGGAACATAATTCTATAATACTCTTTTGATTAAATTATTCGCTCGTATAATTATAAATTACATCCTCATAATAATCAATAAAGTCACCATAATTTATCTTTATGTCCTTATTTTCATATCCTGCTATTTCGTCATGCTTCGCAGAACACTCATCGTAAGATACATCTGCTCCGTCTACCTCAAATCTGCTTCCGTCATCAGCCGCATAATAGTATGTAACAACATTCCATGCATTATTGTTAAACTCTAAAAGTGCATAACCTGAATAATTTTCCGGCATAAGCATAGGTATTGTTATGAAATACGGAGCATCACAAAATGTTGCTGCCTGAACGAAGCCCGTAAGAACTGCGTTTTGACCATCAAAACCGATTATCCATGCATATGTATCGATTGTCAAAAGCATTTCCGGTGTTCCGTTTCCATCAAAATCATAAAGATATATTTCCTCTGGAATATAATCATCTACATTTATTGTTGATGTATCATCACAATTACCTATTTTTACACCCTTAGCTGCATCTGCCTTGAGGTTTTCGGTTACATTTGCCGCATATTGTACGTATGCATCCATCCATGGATCCTTCATAAGCGCTTCAACCGCAGATACATCTACTTCTGTACCATAAACTTCCTTTATCTGTGCGATTATTTGCCTTGCGGTAGTATAATCTCCGGAATTTGCACAATCCTCAGCCTGTTTAACATAATATGTTTTTCCCTCATCATATGCATCCTGTCTCAAGTCTTGGAATTTGTCATAATATCCTGTGGTATCGTTCTCACTGATATATACGCTGTCGCATTTCTCAATTGTCTCAAAATACTGCTGGTTGTCGTAATATTCCTTCGCTGCGTCATAATTCTCCTGATATGATTCAATCATATAAAGGTCTGAATCTAAATCATATGCATAAGAAAGTGCATCGCCTCCAAAGAAACGCTTTGCTACCCTTACATATGCCTTAATATCTTCATAAGAGAGAGTACCATTAAGGAAACTGTTATACTTTTCCTCCAAATACGCTTTCAGATCCTCATCAACCTTATCCGTATCATATAAGCTGTAATATATTTCGTCACTTTCATCTTCTAAGCCGTAATATGCCCATGATTCCCCATTAGCCTTATATTCCGTATAACCTTCCTCATAAAGCCTTAAAATTTCCTTTGAGGCAACATAAGAATAATATGTATTGGAAAATTTATAATAATCATCTAATTCGTCTATTGCACTTAAAATTTTATCTAATTTTTCATATGTTATTTTGCCGTCAAGGTACTGATTACATTGATATGTGGCAAAATCATCCATATAATCTTTAACCTTATCCTCACCACGGTCAGATAATTCATCTAATATCCGATCCGCTTTTCTTCCGTTTCCATTTTCAAGCTCCTTAAAAACATCATTAATCTTCTTTGTCGGAAGAATAAGTACAAACAATAAGATTACTTCAATGATAATCAATACAACAGAAGTAATAGTAACTGTCATCCATTTTTTATTTTTCATGTCTATTCCTCCTCTCCTTCCGTTGCATCACTTAATGTAGATATATTTGTATCATTAAAGCCCTTATCTGCTTCACCTTCAAATTTTTTGTAATCTGCTTTTATTACAAACATAAACAACAAAACAAGCACTGCTATAAGTCCTGCAATTGAAACAGAAAGGGACGTTATTCCACAAATCTTTGCAACCTTTTCTTTTGCCTCAGGAGACTTCGGTGGCTTTGGTGGTTTCGTTGGTTTTGGCGGCTGTTGCCCCATCATTGGTTGCCCCTGTGGTCCCATTGGACCGTTTGGCTGTCCCATCATTGGTTGCCCCTGTGGTCCCATCGGACGGTTCGGCTGTCCTCCCATCATCGGTTGTCCCTGTGGTCCCATCGGAGACATTGGCGGCTGTCCTCCCATCATCGGTTGTCCCTGTGGTCCCATCGGACGGTTCGGCTGCCCCATCATTGGCCCCTGTGGCCCCATAGGAGGTACTGGTGGCTGTCCCATCATCGGTTGTCCCTGTGGTCCCATCGGAGACATTGGCGGCTGTCCCATCATTGGCTGTCCCTGTGGTCCCATCGGAGATATTGGCGGCTGTCCCATTGGCTTAACCATATTTGGATTTTGTCCGTTTCCTTCATTTTCAGGGTGCTTTATAGGTCCCATCATATCTGCTGTAAGTATTGAAGTACTTGGCTCATCATCTTCCTCAGTCTCTTTCTTTTCAACTTCCTCTGCTTTTGCAGGCTCCTCTGCATTTACAGCTTCTTCAGGCTTTACTTCGCCCTCAGACGTTGATTCAGCCTCTTGCTTTTCAGCTTCCTCCCCTTCAGGCTCCTGCGGCTTCACAGGCTCTGCTGTTCCTTTTAATTCCTCCGTAGAATCAGAAGGTTCATCTTCATCTGCCTTAACAACATTAGGCGGTGTATTAATCAATACTGTTTTTTCCTCATCATCCTCAAGGCTTTTTCCACAAACGCGGCATACCTTATCTTCATCTGAATAAGTAACTCCGCAACATACTTTGCTCATATAATCCTCCTTTAAAATTTAACGTCAAACACTTTTCCATAATCGTACTGACTAAGTATACATCTCTTATGAACATTAATCAAGCTAATTTATCCTTTTAAAATACTTGTCTACTGCGGTATCGTACAAATTATTGCCTTTAGAATCTACAACAACTATGGCAGGAAATTCTTCAATCTCCATTTTTCTTATGGCTTCTGTTCCTAAATCATCATATGCAATGACTTCAGACTTTTTTATGCATTTTGAAAGCAAAGCACCTGCACCTCCCACTGCTGCAAAATATACTGCCTTATTTCCTACAATGGCGTCTATAACTTCTTTGCTTCTCTTACCCTTTCCTATCATGCCCTTTAATCCCTTTTCAAGAAGCAATGGCGTATACTTATCCATACGACTGCTTGTTGTGGGACCTGCCGAGCCTATTACCTGCCCCTCCCTTGCCGGTGTGGGACCTAAATAATATATAACATTATCCGTTAAATCTAATGGAAGAACATTTTTATCAAATAATGCTTTTCCATCTTCATGCTTATATTCAGATGCATTTATTGCATCATACATTCTTTTATGTGCAGCATCTCTTGCACTGTATATCGTCCCGCTTATGTACACGTAATCTCCTGCTTCAAGACCTGCAAGCTCATCTTTTGAAAAAGGTACTTTAATATGTTTATTCATGTTGCCCTCCCATATATTCTCTATAAAATCCTTGTCAAATGCCTGTTTACATGGCAGCACATATTTACCGCAAGGGGCATTCCTGCTATATGGGTTGCATGAGACTCAATGTTTACCGCAAGTGCAGTAATTTTTCCGCCCAAACCGCCCGGTCCTATTCCCGTACTATTAATCTCCTTAAGCAGCTCTTCCTCTATTTTTGCAATATGCTCATGCTTTGAATGTGAGCCTGCCTCTCTTGTAAGTGCTTTTTTTGCCATTTTTGCCGCAAGCTCAAAATCTCCTCCAAGTCCTACTCCCACAACCAATGGGGGACATGCATTTGGTCCTGCATTTTTAACTGCATCAAGCACGGAATCTTTTACTCCCTCCTCACCATCCGATGGCTTCAGCATATATATTTTACTCATATTTTCGCTGCCAAAGCCCTTAGGGGCAATGGTAATTTCAAGCTTATCTCCTTCCACAATATCATAATGAATAATAGCAGGAGTATTATCTCCCGTGTTCGTTCTAAGCAGCGGGTCTGCCACAACGGACTTTCTAAGATATCCTTCTTTGTAGCCCTGTCTTACTCCTTCATTTATTGCATCTGTTAAATTCATTCCCTCAATATGCAAATCCTGACCTACATTTACAAAAAAAACAGCCATACCTGTATCCTGACAAATCGGTATTTTATCCTCTGCCGCTATATTAAGATTTTCCATAAGCTGTTCCAAAATCTGCTTTCCGAGAGGACTATCTTCCTCCCTTGCAGCTTCTTCAAGCTTTTTCTTCATGTCCTCTGCAAGATATAAATTAGCATTTATACACATTTCCTTAACAGCACTTATTATGACATCCGTATTTAAGGTTCTCATGATAAATAACCCTCAACTTTCTTATATATTTTAAAATGGGGTTGTCTCACTAGGATTTGAGTTTATAGCTCGCCTGCGGTTGTCATACGTACTCTATATACATATAAAACCGTTTGAAGACGTCGGTACTTAGGTGGCGTACTTTGGCACCTTAGTACCGCTACGTCGGAGACGAGCGAAAGCGTGTTTTATATGTATATAGAGCAGCATATGACAACTGTAGGCGAGCAATACTAAACCCTAGTGTAACAACCCCATCCTTTTATATTTTTTAGTCATCAAGAAAATCATCATCATTATATGGTATTCCTCTCCGACGTCTGTTCACATAGCACACGACCGCAGCAAAAATATATGCCACAAAAAGGACAACAAATATAACTGCAATCCAATACGCTGCATCAAACAATACATTAGAAAAACCATCAATTTTGCTTAGTCCCTCTAAGCCCTCTTTTAATTCTTCACCTGACATAATTTGTTCCTCCCTTATCAATGTAGCTTACAGTAAGATACCTGATAACCTGCTTGTGCTTTAGAATACCTCATTATTATTTTTCCTCAGAATCTGATTCTTCATAGTCTGCTTCCTCAAAATCAGTATCCTCAACATTTGTTTCCTCATTATCAGCTTCCTCCATCTCCTGCTCCATTGCAATCAATGACTCTGACTCATCCGCTGACTTTTGCCTTACCTTTGCTATGCTTGCAACATTTATATCATGCTCCGTATCCATATTAATAAGCTTAACACCAGTAGTTATACGTCCAAGGGTTGAAATATCCTTACAGAGTATTCTTATGACAATTCCCTGATTTGTAATAATCATAATTTCATTGTCATCATTTACTGCCTTAAAGCCTACAACATTACCTGAGCGCTCACTAATCTTGTAGCATTTAACTCCCTTTCCGCCACGTCTCTGAGGTGTAAATTCCTCCATGAGTGTTCTCTTTCCAAGACCCTTCTCAGACACAAGCAAAAGCGCCTCTCCCTGAGTATCAAGCTGCATTCCGATTATTTCATCACCACCGGAAACATTCATTCCTATAACACCCATTGAAGTTCTTCCTGTGCTTCTTACATCTCTCTCATTAAACCTTATACACATACCATGCTTTGTGACAAGAATTATATCTTTTGTATTATTTGTAGCTTTAACCTCAATAAGCTCATCATTTTCCTTTAAGGTTATGGCTGCAAGTCCCGACTTTCTCACATTTGAATATTCCGTGATACGTGTCTTTTTAACAATACCATGCTTTGTACACATGAAAAGGTATCTTCCCTCAACATACTGCCTAATTGGAATGACAGCAGTTATCTTTTCATCCGGCTGAAGCTGTAAGAGATTTATAATTGCAGTTCCCCTTGCAGTTCTACTTGCTTCAGGAATTTCGTAAGCCTTCAATCTGTATACCTTTCCCATATTTGTAAAGAACATAATATAGTGGTGGGTTGTAGTCATAAACAAATCCTCTATGAAGTCCTCGTCTATGGTCTGCATTCCCTTTATGCCTTTACCGCCTCTGTTTTGGCTCTTAAAGTTGTTTACCGTCATTCTCTTGATATATCCAAGCTTAGTCATGGCAACAACTATATTTTCCTTCTTGATAAGGTCCTCAACGGTAATGTCATCCTCAACATCTATTCCGATTGAAGTTCTTCTTTTATCACCAAACTTTGTAGCAATTATGAGAATTTCTTCTTTAATTACTCCCAAAAGCTTATTCTTATCTGCAAGAATTGCACGAAGCTCTGCTATTCTCTCCATAAGCTCTCTGTACTCATTTTCAAGCTTTTCTCTTTCCAAACCTGTAAGTACACGAAGTCTCATATCAACTATAGCTGAAGCCTGAGCATCCGTAAGTCCAAATCTTTCCATAAGAGAAAGCTTTGCATCTGCAACAGTTTTTGCAGCTCTTATAAGCTTAATTACCTCATCTATATTGTCAAGAGCAATGAGAAGACCTTCCACTATATGTGCTCTTGCCTCTGCCTTATTAAGCTCATACTTTGTTCTTCTTGTAACAACATCCTCCTGATGCTTTAAATAATATGTAAGCATTTCAAGAAGATTAAGTACCTTTGGCTGATTGTCTACAAGAGCAAGCATAATTACACCAAATGTATCCTGCATCTGGGTATGCTTAAACAACTGGTTCAGAAGAATATTTGCATTGCAATCCTTCTTAAGCTCAATTACAATTCTCATACCTTCTCTTGATGACTCATCTCTTAAATCAGAAATACCATCTACTTTTTTATCTTTGACAAGCTCTGCTATTTTTTGTATAAGCTTTGCTTTGTTAACCATATAAGGAAGCTCAGTAACAACTATTCTTTGCTTTCCATTGGCCATAGGCTCAATATCAGTAACAGCTCTTACCTTTATTTTTCCTCTTCCTGTTCTATATGCCTCATCAATACCTGAAGTACCAAGTATTTGTGCACCTGTAGGAAAATCCGGTCCCTTGACAATTTCCATTATCTCATCAATTTCGGTTTCCCTGTCATTCATTACCTTATTATCAATTATTTTTACAACTGCATTAATAATCTCATTTAAATTGTGAGGTGGTATATTTGTAGCCATACCAACTGCAATACCTGAGGTACCATTTACTAAAAGATTTGGATATCTGCTCGGGAGAACAACTGGTTCCCTTTCTGTTTCATCAAAGTTTGGTACAAAATCAACTGTATCCATATCGATATCAGCAAGCATTTCCATGGATATTTTAGAAAGTCTTGCCTCTGTATATCTCATGGCCGCAGCACCATCACCGTCCACGGAACCAAAGTTTCCATGACCATCAACCAGTGGATATCTTGTTGACCATTCCTGAGCAAGCTTAACTAATGCCTCATAGATAGAGCTGTCTCCATGTGGATGATATTTACCCATTGTATCACCGACAATACGTGCACATTTTCTGTGCGGCTTGTCAGGACCATTATGGAGTTCTACCATAGAATGAAGAATTCTTCTTTGTACCGGCTTAAGACCATCTCTGACATCAGGGAGGGCTCTTGCAGCGATAACACTCATGGCATAATCTATGTAAGAATTTTCCATGGTTTTCTTTAAATCCACTTCGTGGATTTTATCAAATATTGTACTATCGTCCATTTTTTCCTCTCCTTTTATTAGATATCGAGATTTTTAACAAACTTCGCATTTGTCTCTATAAACTCACGTCTTGGTTCAACCTTTTCACCCATAAGGGTATCAAATACAATATCAAGCTCTGACTCACTTTCCTCATCAATAGATACACGAAGAAGAACTCTTTTTTCAGGATCCATTGTAGTATCCCAAAGCTGCTCTGCATCCATTTCTCCAAGTCCCTTGTAACGCTGAATTTTATTGTTATTGTCTCTTCCAACCTCGTCCAATATCTTTGCAAGCTCATCATCACTGTATGCATACCATGTTTTCTTATTTTTTTCCAACTTATACAAAGGTGGCTGTGCAAGATATACATGTCCCTGCCTTATAAGGTCCGGCATAAACCGGAAGAAAAACGTAAGCATAAGCGTTGCAATATGGGCTCCATCAACGTCGGCATCTGTCATAATAATAATCTTATCATAACGAAGCTTCTCTATATTGAAATTTTCTCTTATTCCCGTTCCGAAAGCAGTTATCATTGCCTTTATTTCTTCATTACCGAGAATCCTGTCTATTCGTGCCTTTTCGACGTTAAGTATCTTACCTCTAAGAGGAAGTATAGCCTGCGTTGCCCTTGAACGTGCAGTTTTTGCAGAACCACCTGCAGAATCTCCCTCAACTATATATATCTCACAGTTTTTAGGATCCTTATCCGAACAATCTGCAAGCTTTCCAGGAAGTGCCATGCTATTTTCAAGCGTGCTTTTTCTTGCAACATCCCTTGCTTTTCTTGCAGCAATTCTGGCTCTTTGTGCAAGTGCTGCTTTTCCTATTATTATTTTTGCAATCTGAGGGTTCTGTTCAAGGAAGTAAGTAAGCTTTTCATTTACAAGACTTTCAACTGCTGTTCTTGCCTCTGCATTTCCAAGCTTTTGCTTTGTCTGTCCCTCAAACTGTGGTTCAGGAATTTTTATACTTACAATAGCAGTAAGTCCCTCTCTTAAGTCATCACCTGAAAGATTTTCTTCCTTTTCCTTTATAAGCTTATTAGACCTTGCATAATCATTAAACACCTTTGTAATAGCACTCTTAAATCCGGTAAGATGAGTACCTCCCTCAGGCGTAGTTATATTATTTACAAAGCTTAAAGTAGCTTCATTATATGAATCATTATGCTGAAGTGCAACCTCAACATACATGTCATCCTTATTTCCTTCAACATAAATAATCTTGTCATAGAGAGCATTCTTATGTCTGTTTAAATATTGAACAAATTCCTTTATACCACCCTCATAGTGATAATGATCCTCTTTTTCCATGCCTTCTCTTTTATCAAAAAGACTAATCTTAAGTCCTTTTGTAAGGAAAGCCATTTCCCTGAGTCTTCTCTTAAGTGTATCAAACTCAAAAATAACATCATCGAAAATAGTATCATCAGGCATAAATGTTACTTTTGTACCAACCTTATCTGTTTTTCCTATTTCCTTAAGCTTATATATAACATGTCCTCTTTCATAACGCTGCTTGTATATTTTGCCATCTCTTGATATTTCTACTTCAAGCCAGTTTGAAAGTGCATTAACAACAGAAGCACCTACACCATGAAGTCCTCCTGAAACCTTATATCCTCCACCACCAAACTTTCCGCCTGCATGAAGTATTGTAAATACAACCTCAACAGCAGGTATACCGGCCTTTTCATGTATGCCTGTAGGTATACCTCTACCATTATCTATAACTGTTACAGAATTATCTTCATTTATAAATACCTGTATTTCCGTACAGAAACCTGCAAGTGCCTCATCAACAGCATTATCAACAATCTCATAAACCAGATGATGAAGACCTCTTGTTGAAGTACTTCCTATGTACATTCCCGGTCTTTTTCTTACAGCCTCAAGACCTTCCAATATCTGGATTTGGTCAGCTCCATAATTTTCGTTGCTATTGCTCATAAATTTTCCCTCCGGTAACTTTATATATCTTATCGATATTAAGTCTTTCCTTTATAAAATCATCATATCCTGTACATGTAATGATAGTTTGAATATCACTGATGTATGACAACAGTGCATCTCGTCTCGTTGAATCTAACTCTGACATAACATCATCTAACAGTAATATGGGATTATCTTTTATTGTTTTTTTAACAAGCTCTATCTCTGAAAGCTTAAGTGATAATGCAACAGTTCTCTGTTGTCCCTGAGAACCATATTTTTTAACATCTATATCATTTACCATAAATGATATATCATCTCTATGTGGACCAACATTTGTAGTTTGATATTTTAAATCCACAAATCTTTTATCCCTTAATTCCTCAAGATAACCATTTTCATCAACATTTTTTTCATATATAACCTTAATTTCTTCTTTGTCAGAAGTAAGGCTGCTATGTATTTGTTTTATTATTTCATTTATCAAATCTATAAAATTATTCCTCGCTGAAATAACTTTTATACCATATTTTACCAATTGCTCATCCCATACATCTAATGTATCTTTACTCTTTCCATCAAATGCTATTTGCTTTAAAAGATTATTTCTTTGATTAAGCACCTTATTATATGATGATAAATCACTATAATATAATTTATTGAGCTGGCAAAGCTCCATATCCATAAATCTTCTTCTTTCGGCAGGACTTTCTTTTATGATTGATAAATCCTCAGGAGAAAAAAGGATGATGTTTACAAGTCCAAAAAGCTGAATACTTTTTTTTATTGAAACCATATCTATGGCTACACCCTTACTTTTATTTTTCCTTAAATGCATATCTATACGATGACTTATATCATTTTTTTTAATATCAGCTCTAATATGAGCTTCATCAAAACCAAATTGTATTACTTCTTTATCCCTGTTTCCTCTGTGGGATTTTGTGGTTGCCGTCATATATATAGCTTCCAGTACATTTGTTTTACCCTGGGCATTATCACCATAAAGTATGTTAATTCCTTTAGAAAAAGAAATTTCTTGTTCATTATAATTTCTGAAATTATTTAAAGCTAATTTTTCGATAAACATTCCTGTCTCCTCTAAAAATAAATATTATTTCTGAATGCTTATCTTCTCATCATCATATATAACTTCTGCCCCATCATAAAGCTTTTTTCCACGTCTGGTTTCAACTTCTCCATCAACCAACACAAGACCCTGCTGTATAACTTCCTTTGCATCTATACCTGTATCAACAAGTCCCGCTGCCTTAAGAGCCTGTCCAAGCTTTATAAAATCTTCTCCCTCTCTAAGCTTTATAATATGCATTTTAAAATCTCCCTCTTTAAGCATTAAAATTAATATGCACCTGCATTTATATTAACAGGAAGAATAACATAAATATAATTTTCTTCTATATCCCTTATAATACAAGGTGATTTTGAATCTAACATATATAAAGTGATTTTTTCATCATCAATTACTTTAAGTACATCCATTACAAATTTAGGATTAAAACCTATTATAATTTCTTCTCCCTCTTTATCTATCTCAATTTCTTCATTCATGGAACCCATAAAGGTATCAACCTTAAGATACATGTTATTGTCATCTTTTATGCTTACAATAATAGGCTTTTTATCAGATTCCTTAATAAGAAGTGACGCTCTGTCTATACAGTCAAGAAGCTCCTTATTATTAACCTCAACCTTTATTTTATAATCCATGGAAAGCATATTAACTATCTTATAATATTCTCCCTCAAAAAGTCTGGAAACAACAACCGTATTTTCAAACTCAAATAAAATATGATTATCAGTGAAATAAATATTTACCATATCATCTACTCCACCGTTTATAATCTTATATAATTCCCCTAATGTTTTTCCGGGAACAACAACACTTACATCATCTCCGCCTTCCTTAAGATAAATATTTCGGAGTGATATTCTGTGTCCGTCAAGAGACACAACGGTAAGTTTTCCATTTTTTATTTCAAATAACTCACCTGTCATAAGCTTGTTATTTTCATTGTCAGATATTGAAAAAATAGTCTGCCTTATTACTTCTTTTAAAGTAAACTGTGATATGGTAATCTTCTTTTCCTTTTCAATTTCAGGAAGCTCCGTAAAATCCTCGCCTGATTTTGAAGAAAGAGTAAATTTAGCCTTTTCACACCTTATAATAGTTTTGTAATCAGGAGTAGATTCAATAATAACCTCACTGTCAGGAAGCTTTCTTACAATATCATTGAATATTTTAGCCTCAATGGCAATTCTTCCCATTTCAATGACCTTTCCGTCAAGTACTGTTTCTATTCCCAATTCCAAATCATTAGCCGTCATTTTTATGCTGTCAGAATAAACATCTATAAGTATACATTCTAATATTGGCATTGTTGTCTTTGTTGAAACAGCCTTTGAAACTATATTAAGTGCTGCAAGAAGATTAGCTTTTGAACATGATATCTTCATTCTTATGTAACTCCTTTCGATTGCATAAATGCAATATATATATTTAATAAATTAATATTAGTATTATTAATAGGTGTTGATATGTTGAAAAGCCTTAAATTACTTAAAATTAAAGGATTTATCAATTTAAAAATAATGTTTCTAACTGAAATGATATATGTTAATTATATATGGATTAATTTAAGGTATAAAATTTAACAGTTTAAAATTAAATTATTTTATTAACAAATTAACATATAAGTTTATAAAGTAATTAACAATAAGTGGATTAATTTAATTTTTTGGATTAAGCTTTTTAATTATTGTATCAACAGTAGCTTTAAATGCAGGGTCTGATGCCACCCTTTCTTCTGTTCTTGTAATGCCGTTTATAACGGTAGCATGATCCTTTCCTCCTACTGCATTGCCAATTGACTTGAGGGCAAGAACAGTATGTTTACGACAGAGATACATAACAATCTGTCTTGCTGTAGCAATATCCTGACTTCTTTTTTTAGAGCATATATCCTCAACGGAAATGTTCATATGTTCAGAAACTGTTTTAACAATAAGCTCAGGCGTAATAGATACAATATTATCCTTATTAATAATGTCTTTTAGTGATTCTTTTGCAGTTTCCAAATTTACATTTTCATTCATAAGTTTGGAAAATACTCCTATTTTATTGAGAGCACCCTCTAATTCACGAACATTGTTAGTAATATTTTCAGCTATGTATGAAAAAACCTCATCCGGAATATTTTTCAGATGATCCATCTCTGCTTTGTTTTTAAGTATTGCCATACGAGTTTCATAGTCAGGTTCATGAATGTCAATAGGAACACCGCATTCAAATCTGGATATAATTCTCTGATCCAAAGTTTTTATTTCTTTTGGAGGCTTGTCCGATGATAAAATGATTTGCTTTTTATCATTGTACAAAGAATTAAATGTGTGGAAAAATTCATTTTGTGTACTTTCTTTTCCTATTAGAAACTGTACATCATCAAGAAGAAGGACATCTACTTTGCGATATTTTTCCCTGAATTCAGTGGTAGTATGATTTCGTATTGCATCTATAATTTCATTTGTAAATACTTCTGATGGAACATATAAAACATTTATATTATCATCTTTTTGTAATATGTAATGAGCAATTGCCTGCATAAGATGAGTTTTACCAAGACCGGAATTGCCATATAAAAATAAAGGATTAAAGTTATCCTGAGCCGGCATATCGGCAACTGCAAGACATGTTGCATGTGCATGCTTATTTCCGTCACCAACAATAAATGTTTCAAATGTATATCTTGGATTGAGGTTACTTCTGCTTATTGCCTCTATATAAGATTCTGATTGGTTATTTTCTGATAAATCGTCTTCTTTTGACACAAAGTTCTTTTTTTCGTCAATAATGATTTCTATGTCACTATCATTTAATGTTTCTCTTATGGAGGACAGCAAAAATAAATCAAATTCTTTTCTACGTAAGAATTTGACAGCATTTTCACCTAGCTTTTCATCAACATAAAAATAAACTATATTATCTTTAACTTCATATATTTTGAGAGATCTAATCCATGTATTAATCATAATGGAAGAAATATCATACTGTGTTTCTAAAAGAGACAGTATATCTTCCCACTTACTTTCTATTAAATCCTTCATTAACAATCCTCCAATTGCCTGTAAAAGCTCACTTTAAAATGAGCGCACAACTATCTATAATATACTATAAAATTTGGTTATTTACAAGAAATTTAAGAAATAATTAACCCATAATATTATGTGAAACAGTTTTATGTAAATTAAATTAAAAATTATAATAAGAAATCAACATTTAAAAAATGTTGAAAAATAGTAAAATTGTAGATAAATCAACACAAATTCTACAAGTTATCCACAGGTTAAACACATTTTGTGGATAACATTATGTAAATATATTATGGAAATTAAAAAAATTGTGGATAAAAAGAATACCATATTTAATTAAAATGATATTCTTTATTGTATATATAATTCTATAATTTCTTTTCTGAATTGTTCCCACTGTTGAATGGAATCAGAGGACATCATAAAAACATCCTGGTTTTTCACATTGCCATATTTTGAAGAAAAACTATCTGATAATTCAGATTCAAGGGGAGAGGCGTTAATTTCATCAACAGAAAAATATGGTGACATAAAATAATCAATACTATATGTAAAAACAGTTTTATAATTATCTAATATTACACATTCATCTAAAAAAACAATATATTGATTACCTGTTTTTAATTTGTTGATAAAGTCAATATTAAAAGCTTTCATTGGATTATCTTGGGATGGATTAAAAATACAACCTATTTTAATAATATCAATCATATCTCCCTCAGATACGGCATTGTTTCCCTTTATAACAGAATCAACCTTTACTTTTTGACTTCCAAATGAAAAATCAAATTCAATATCATCTTCACAAGTTACTAATAATATATAATTGCTGTTATGTAAGGTTTGTTTCATCATATTGATTTCTGTATTAACCAGATTTTCGTCTATTAATCCTATATAAAAATCATCAATATCATCTTTTATATTTTTATGTGAATGTTTAAAAATGAGTCCAGTCGTGAGACAAATTGCTATCGTTATTAAAAATATATAACAGTTTATTTTTTTAAACATAGTTATCACTTCTCCAATCTTCCATCCGATATGGTATATATTTTGTCAGTTAAAATATTGATATCCTCTTTGTTATGACTTGTAATAATAATAATTCTATTTTCAGATTTCAATTCCATGATGATGTCCCGTATCATATTAACTCCATTTTCATCCAGTGAATTTGTCGGCTCATCAAGTAATAATATGGATGGGTTCTCGTATATAGCCTGAGCAAAAACCAAACGTTGTTTCATACCTAAGGAATATTTTCTGAATGGTCTTTTATCTTTGCTGTCTAATCCAACCATTTCAATATATTTATTAATTGTTTCCTTTGATACTTTTTTGTTTAAGCCTGTCAGATAATTTAAATTATCATAAGCATTTAATTCAGGATATAGCCCCATGTTTTCAATCATGATTCCTAAATCCATTGTTTTATTTTTACGGCTGTTGCAAGTTTCACCGTCTAATAAAATCTCTCCTTCATCAATTTGTATTAGTCCTGATATTGCTCGAAGCAGCATTGTCTTTCCGGAACCATTTCTTCCAACTAGTCCGTAAATGATACCACTTTCAAATTCTGCTGATATATTATCTAATACTTTTTTGCCCTTTATATTTTTTGATACATTTTTTAATAATATAACCATGTTATTCTCCCTCCAGTTTATCTCCTATTAAATCCATTTTATCTATCATAAAGTAACTTGCAATTACTATGAGGATGGTACATAAAAGTAAAAATATAAAGGATGCAGACAAACTTGTTTGAGATAATGGATATGTCAGATATTTGTTCGTAATGCTTAAGTTACTTTTGTGAATATGAATAATTAAATGACATATTGGATTTAATTTAAATATGTAAGAATGATTCATCAAATATTCTGTAGAAAAAATATTTCCTGTAATTAAATATAATCCTATAAAAATTGTATTTAAACCTTCCACTAACATAAAAGAAATGCCGCTATCTGCATATATTGAAATAATATTTAAAATAATGCACGTAATAAATGTAAACATGGAATATAAAGAAATAAAATACAATATAAATAGGATATCATTAAACTCAAATTTATGCATTTTTCCGGAAAAAAGGCATAAACCTATCAATACAAATAAATTAATAAAATAAAATTTAATAATATCTATCAATAAATTTACGGCTTCACCAAGAAACCATCGTTTTAAATTTATAGTTCTTACATAAAAGTAAGCAGTGGCATTACAAAAGTTTTTAAATAATCTGCTGCCAAATATTACATGTGCAAAAACAATAAGAAAATATTGAAAAATAGCATCTCCCAAAAACCCCATACTATTTCCAAAAGTTCCAAAGGATAATCTTAATATTAAATCGGTGACACTTATTTCTTTAATTGTAAATATATAAATCATGAAAAAAAATGTACTATACGAAATAGGTATTATTATGTTTTTTTTGTTCATTGCCTCCTCTCCCTCCATAAAAGTAATACAACACTGATTATCAATAATCCAAGCATTACTAATGATAAAAGTAAATAATTTTTTTGACCATAGCTAAACATTCTTAAAAAAAATATGTATTTATATGTATAATTGCCTTTTATCAAAGAATCCAAAGTATTCGTAAAATTAAGTATAATGTAGAGTGGCAACATTGCAAATAAACTATATTTCAATCTTAAAATAGTTGCGATAGAGACATTTATAATAGCAAATATTCCACATACGCATCCAAATAATATTATCCATACTAGTGCATAAAAAAATTTATTTTCAAAATAAAGGGTATGTAGTGGATATGTAGTTGCCTCTTTCGCTGTTACATAATATTCAAAATTAGAAGGGTCTCCATTTGCACTTGTTTCAAGACAAATAAGAGACAAAATCCATTCCACAGCCAAAGGCAACATAA
Organism: uncultured Bacteroides sp.; assembly: GCA_964635615.1. Lineage (GTDB taxonomy): Bacteria > Bacillota > Clostridia > Lachnospirales > Lachnospiraceae > Coprococcus_C. Next base: position 138,515 of record CAZWNL010000007.1, on the reverse strand, counting down.
ACAATATAAATGTACTTATAAAAACTGAAATAATTTTGGAAATATAATAGCCTGTATGACCTGCTCTGGTTTTTATATATGAATTGATACCACTTTTTTTATCATTGATAAAAAGCGAATGGGTTGGAAAAACAACAATTAAAGGAAATAGAATCATGTAAAAGAAACTAAAAATACTCCAATCGGATAACAACAGTAATTTAGGAATTTCATACATTTGTGTAATATAAATTCTGTCATAATTGATTTTTACATTATAAATAAAATTTCCCAATGCAAAAATAAGATTAATATACCATGTAATAATTGCAGCTTTTGTATTCAAAATATATTTTACATCGGTTACTATATTTTTTAGCATCGTATATTCTCCCTGTAATAATTCTAATTATTATATATATCAGTTTTAGGGTTATTATTTTTTAATAACCCTAAAACTTTAACAATTAACAAATAATTAATAAATATAAGATTATGTATTATTTGCTATCATAAGAAAAGTCAATTACAGCACCATATTCAGTATTATTTCCAGCAAAACAAATATTTACTTTAGTTAAAGAAAGATAACCTTCTTTAATATGTACATTAGTGTAACCGCTTCCTTCTGTTAATATATAAACATTAGATATCATTGTGCTTGTACTATCATTTTTGTATATTGCTGTTTTACATTTCGTATAATTATCTTTATCATAATTTCCTGTAGGGTATACACTATTGGCTTTTATCTGAACATAGCTATAATTGGTTGTTCTTGACACTCCGGAAACTCCTGTTACAAAAATAGATCCTGTTCCTACAGTGACCGAACCAGAACCGGATGATGCCATAGAATAATTTGAATACATCATTACCATCATTAATAACATTGCCAGTCCATTAAATATTTTTTTCTTCATACTGAAACCTCCATTTTTAATAGTTTAAAAATTAGTGTTATAATCTTAATATTTAAAATTTTCCGAATAAATTCCTCCCTTCATTAATTATTTTTTAGGTAGTCGATTGTGAAACTACTTACAAAAATTATAAAATTCTACTTTTTGTTTTTCAATTAATCAAAATGAAACGACATTTTTTCTTAGTTTTTGTTGTTTTTTATAAAAAAAAGCATTTTAATCAATGTATATTGGAATAATTCAATGTAATATGTGAGTTTTGTAAAATATATAGTGTATTATTAATGCAGTATAGGTTGAACAGAAAAATTAAATATTGCTTGACGTAACACATCTTTTTAAATATAATATGTCTTGGTGTCTTTTCATTTGAGAGGAATCTTTGTTTCCTTGAAAAAGAAAAAACATACTAATTAGAAAGGAGAGATAAAATTATGAAGATGACATTTCAGCCAAAGAAAAGACAGAGATCTAAGGTTCATGGTTTCAGAAAAAGAATGAGCACAGCGAATGGAAGAAAAGTTTTGGCCGCAAGGAGAGCAAAAGGAAGAAAAAGATTATCAGCGTAGGTCACAATTTATTGTGACCTTTTCGTTCGTTTATGGGAAATTTATTCCTATGAGAACAGTATTTCATTTAAAGGGATTAGATTAAATGAAAAATATCGTTACTTTAAAAAACAGCAGAGAGTTCGGCAAGGTGTATAACCACAAAGAATCGTTTGCCAATAAATATTTAGTGATGTATCTGAGAGCCAACAGCTTGGATTACAGTAGAATTGGAATCTCTGTTAGTAAAAAAGTTGGAAATAGTGTGGTCAGGCATCGTATAACAAGATTAATCAGAGAAAGCTATAGGCTTAATAAAGAAAGGCTTGCTTTAGGATATGATATAGTTGTTGTAGCAAGAGCTGCGGCAAAGGATAAGTCATATTGGGATATTGAAGGTGCATTTATGCATTTGGCAAGACTTCACCATTTAGAAAAAAAAGAAAGTGATTAAATGAAAAAAATTTGTATTACTTTAATTAAGTTTTATAGAAAATACCTCTCTCCTTATATAGGATATGGGTGTTGCAAATATACTCCAACCTGTTCAGCCTATGCTCTTGAGGCATATGAAAAATATGGTTTTTTCAAGGGAACAAGGCTTACAGTATGGAGAATATTAAGGTGCAATCCATTTTCAAAGGGAGGATATGATCCTGTACCATAAGTTGGAGGAAATTATGATTTTAACACAGCAAGGCGGATTTATTATAAAACCAATTGCAGGGCTTTTGGGAATTATATTAAATGCCATCTATGAATTGATGTCCAATATGGGAATAGCCAGTATTGGTGTGTCAATTATACTTTTTACATTGTTAATGAGATTATGTCTGCTTCCATCCTTGATTAAGCAGAATAAATCGACAAAGGTAATGAATTATATTCAGCCTGAAATCAATAAGGTTACTAAAAAATATAAGGGAAAAAAGGATCAGGATTCTCTGCTCAGACAACAAAATGAGGTAAGGGAAATTCAGAATAAATATGGAGTAGGAATGATGGGAGGATGTCTTACATCACTTATTCAGATGCCGATATTCCTTGCTCTTTATAATGTTATACAAAATATACCTGCTTATGTACACAGAATTTATGACTACTATAGCCCTATTGCAAAGGCAATAAAGGCAGATCCTGCTGCCATAACTAAATTTCAGGATTTACAAAAAACTGAGGAATATGCAAGTCTTTTAACAAGAATTAAATTTGATCCGGATAATATTGATACGTTTGTTGATGTACTTGCAAAGCTTCCTTCAGATGCATGGAATAAGCTTACTGAGATTTTTGCAGGAAATACGGAAATAGTAAATGCAATAAGCAATAATGCCGATCATATAAGAAATTCATATAATTTCATTGGAGGCATAGATTTATCAAAGGTTCCGGGCTTTGCACTGACAGCTGCTTTTGCGATACCTGTGTTTTCAACATTATTTCAATTTTTAAGCATGAAAGTTACACCACAGCAGAAAAGTGATGACCCTGCACAGCAGGCTACAATGAAAACAATGAAATTTATGATGTATTTTTTCCCTGTTATGTCATTTTTCATTTGCGTAAGTGTTCCGGCAGGTGTGGGACTTTACTGGGCTACAGGATCATTTGTAAGCTTTATTACTACCCTTTGCATAAATATTTATTTCAAGCATTGTGATATGGAAAAAATACTTGAAAAATGTAAAGCAAAGGCTGCAATTAAAAATGAAAAGAGAAAAGCTTCGGGAAAGAAATCATTTATGGAAAGAATGCAGGAGGCTGCATACGGACAGAGTGAAAGTTATAGTGCCCAGCCTGCTTCTAAGGTTGCTTCTACGAGTTTAAAAAATTATACGTCAAGTACGATGAGTAATAATGGAGAGGTAAAGAGATACAGAGAAGGAAGCCTTGCTGCAAAGGCAAATGTTATGCAGAGATATAACAATAATAATGATAACAAATAGTGTATTTCTTTAATTATGGAGGAAAAAACAATGGAATATAAAGAATTCAAAGGTAAGACAGTTGATGAAGCAATAACTGCGGCATCAATGGAATTTGGAGTTGCAAGCACAGAGCTTGATTATGAGGTTGTTGAAAAGGGAACAAGCGGATTTTTAGGAATAGGCTCTAAGCCTGCAGTTATTAAGGCTAAAAAGAAGGAATCATTTATTGATGATATATATGAATACTTAAATAATCTGTTCCGTGTAATGGATATTGAGGCAGAGATAAAGATAGATTATGATGAGGAAAGTTCTAATATGAACATTGACGTTTCAGGTCCTAATATGGGAATCCTGATAGGAAAACGCGGACAGACATTGGATTCACTTCAATATCTTATAAGTCTGTATGTAAATAAAAAGAGCGAGTCATATATAAGAGTTAAACTTGATACGGAAAATTATCGTTCAAGAAGAAAGGATACCCTTGAAAATCTTGCTAAAAATATTGCATTTAAGGTTAAGAGAACAAGGAGATCGTTTACTCTTGAGCCTATGAATCCTTATGAGAGAAGAATTATACATTCTGCCCTTCAGAATGACAGATATGTTGCTACAAGAAGCGAGGGTGATGAGCCATACCGCAAGGTTGTTGTTTATCTCAAAAAACAGTAATTTGTCTTTTTAAAGAGGTGTTTTAAATGACGGTTGGAATAGTCGGACTTGGACTTATTGGAGGCTCATTTGCAAAGGCATTTTCAGATCATGACGAGCATAAATGTCTTGGTTTTGATATTGACAATGAGGTCATGAATTGTGCATATGAGCAGAAAATTATAGATGGTGAGCTTTCAGATGCAAATATAGGACAGTGCGATTTAATTTTAGTTGCTCTTTATCCAAATGCTGCCATAGATTATATAAGAAAAATGGCGCCGCATATTGATAGGAGAACCTTTGTTATTGACTGCTGCGGAATAAAGGGTGATGTGTGCAGGCAATGTTTTCCTATAGCGAAGGAGTATGGTTTTACGTTTGTGGGTGGACATCCAATGGCGGGAAGACATTTTTCAGGCTTGGAATACAGCACAAAAACAATGTATGACGGCTCATCAATGGTGCTTGTTCCTGAAAACTTGGACAATGAAGCTGTAATTAATAAGGCGAAGCAACTGCTTTCACCAATAAGGTTTGGCAAGTTTACCGTATGCTCCGCTGACAAGCATGACGCTATGATTGCATTTACATCACAGATGGCGCACGTTGTTTCAAATGCTTATGTAAAAAGTCCTACCGCAAGAGAGCATGTAGGCTTTTCAGCAGGAAGCTATAAGGATTTGACGAGAGTTGCATGGCTGAATGAGGACATGTGGACAGAGCTTTTCCTTGAAAATAAGGAACACCTTTTACATGAAATTGATGTATTTATAAAATCAATGAATGAATATAAAGAGGCAATGGAAAATAATGATGCGTCAAGGCTTCGTGAGCTTCTTGCATATGGTAAAAGATGTAAAGAAGAAATTGATGGAATAAATTAACATTATAATGGAAAAATATTTATAAAATATTAGCTTGACATTTCATTTTTATGATTTTAGAATTAATACAATATTAAAACAAAATAATATAACAGCTATGATGAGACGAGTAAGATAAAAACGGATTAACAGAGAGAATTTTCAAATTGCTGAAAGAAAATTTAAATTACGCTTATCCCAAAACTACCTCGGAGCTGCTTATACAAAATATAAGCCGTTGATTACGTTATAATCTTAATTAAGTGCTGATGTGGATATGATGTTTATAAAAATGTTAATAACCATTTCAGAACTAGGGTGGAACCGCGATATATCGTCCCTGGCATACAAGGTATGTTGGGGACTTTTTATTTTTAACAGGAAACACAGCGTCGAAGGCGCTTTGTTCTATTCAGAAAGAGAGGAAAAAAGAATGGTTATTACTTTAAAGGATGGTTCATCAAAGGAATATCAGCAGCCAATGTCGGTCATAGATATAGCTTCTGATATAAGTGAGGGCTTGGCCCGTATGGCATGTGCCGGTGAGGTTGACGGTGAAGTTGTTGACCTTAGAACAATAATAGACAAGGATGTAAATCTTAATATTCTTACATTTAATGATGAGGCAGGAAAGAAAACATTCTGGCATACGGCAAGTCATGTTCTTGCGCAGGCAGTAAAGCATCTTTACCCAGATGCAAAATGTACGATAGGACCAGCTATTGATAACGGTTTTTATTATGACTTTGATATGCCATCGCTTACAAGGGAGGAACTTGACAATATTGAGGCAGAAATGAAGAAGATAGTAAAAAAGGGTGATGATATTACTTCATTTACACTTCCAAGGGCAGAGGCAATAAAGCTTATGGAGGAAAAGGGTGAGCCATATAAGGTTGAACTTATAAATGACCTTCCGGAGGATGCTATTATAAGCTTTTATACACAGGGAGATTTCACCGACCTTTGTGCAGGTCCTCATATAATGAATACCAAGGCTGTAAAATATTTTAAGCTTACATCCTCGTCAGGGGCTTATTGGAGAGGAAATTCAGACAATAAAATGCTTACAAGAATATACGGAACTGCATATACAAAAAAGGCAGACCTTGACGAGAGACTTGAGTTTCTTGAAAATATTAAGCTTCGTGACCATAATAAGCTTGGACGTGAGCTTGAGCTTTTTACTACTGTTGACGTTATCGGTCAGGGACTTCCTCTCATAATGCCAAAGGGTGTTCAGGTTATTCAGACTCTTCAGAGATGGATTGAGGATGAGGAGGAAAAGCGTGGTTATATGAGAACCAAAACCCCTCTTATGGCAAAAAGTGATTTATATAAAATATCAGGTCACTGGGATCATTATAAGGAAGGAATGTTTGTTTTAGGCGATGAGGAGGTTGACAAGGAAGTGTTTGCACTTCGTCCTATGACCTGCCCATTCCAGTATTATGTATATAAGGCGAGCCAAAAATCCTATCGTGACCTGCCATGTAGATATGGTGAGACCTCTACCCTCTTTCGAAATGAGGATTCAGGTGAAATGCATGGACTTACGAGAGTGCGTCAGTTTACGATATCTGAGGGACATTTAATTGTAAGACCGGATCAGATGGTTTCTGAGTTCAAGGATTGTATTGCTCTTGCACAATATTGTCTTCAGACATTAGGTGTGGAGGAAGATGTGACTTACCATTTATCCAAATGGGATCCTGACAATAAAGAAAAATATATTGGAGAGCCTGAGGTTTGGGAGCAGACGGAGCAGGATATCCGCAATATATTAAACGAATTAAATATTCCATTTACAGAAGATATAGGTGAGGCTGCATTCTATGGACCAAAGGTAGATATCAATGCCAAAAATGTATATGGCAAGGAAGATACAATGATAACGATCCAATGGGACGCACTTCTTGCTGAACAGTTTGATATGTACTATATCGATAAAAACGGAGAAAAGAAAAGACCATACATTATTCACAGAACATCCATGGGCTGTTACGAGAGAACGCTTGCATGGCTTATTGAAAAATACGCAGGCGCATTTCCTACATGGCTTGCACCAGAACAGGTACGTGTGCTTCCTATATCAGACAAGCACCATGAATATGCTGCTAAGGTAGTTGATAGTCTTAAAAAAGCAGGAGTACGTGTTACTATGGATGCACGTGCGGAAAAGATTGGCTACAAAATCAGGGAGGCAAGACTTCAGAAACTTCCTTACATGCTTATTATAGGTGCAAATGAGGAGGAAACGCAAACGGTATCTGTTAGAAAGCGCGGAGAAGATGGTGACATGGGAAGCATGGATACAGATAAATTTATTTCAGATATTGTTAAGGAGATTCAGGATAAAATTATAAGTTAAAACATTTTTAGCTTTACCACTATACAATTTTAAGTATTTGTGTTACAATTCTATTTGTTATTTATAAACTTTAAAGATGAAAGAGAGGTTTCAATTTATGAATTGTCCAAATTGTGGAGCAGAGTTACCAGAAGGCTCAACATGGTGTGCTGCTTGCGGAAATGCGGTTGATGCTCAGCAGTCAGGGGGAGTTAATGATGCATTATTTTCATCATCACCTGCCGGAGCACCTGCTAAGAAGAGTAATGTAGGAGCAATTATAGCAGTTATAGCTGCTGTTGTAGTAATTGCAGTTCTTGCAGTTGTTGTACTTTCAAAGAGTGGAAAGTATGATGGTACTTATGAGCTTTCAGAGGTTTCTGCTATGGGAATGACTTTCTCAGCAGATGAATTTGCATCAATGACAGGACAGACGCTTGATATGACGCTTACTGTTAAGGGAAGCAAGTGTACTCTTTCAGCTAACATGCCTGGTATGGGCGTAGAGGGAGACGGCTCTGCCAAGATTAAGTTTAGCGGGGATACTGTTACCATTGAAGATGGCAGTCAGACAATTACTGGTAAGTATGACAGCAGTGCAAAGACTATTACCCTTAATTCTCAGGGTGTAGACATGGTGTTCAAGAAAAAGTAATTTATTTACACAAGGAACACAGAAAAATGAGGCTGTTGCACTAAGCTCACATTAAAGTATGCGGGCTTAGTGCAACAGCCTCATTCTTATTGAGGTGCCTTAAAAAAGCAGCTTACAAAACCGAATACAATACCGGCAGCAAGAAAATATATGCCGGATAAAAAGCTTTTTAATATATTGGAAAAGTTAATAATAATATCATTGTTTTTATAAAATTTATCCAGCGTATCATTAACCCATTCGATAATATTTCCAACATCAGCGACCATAAGGATAACCATTGCAGTTATAACAAGGCATGGTATAATTTTAAGAATGGGTATTTTTATAAAGGAAAGTAGAAAAATTCCGATAATGCCAATTATAATCCCATAGGGAATTCCCATCCACATGCTTGATAATAGTCCTAGATTTTTACATATTTTTATGAGATTGTACTGTATGTCAACCTCTTCATGAAAACGAGAAAAATCCATTGCAGGTAAGAAAAGTCCTAAGGTTAAAAATATTGATGATATAAACCCCAAAATAGTGCTTGGGTTCAAAATGCGGGAATAATTTTTAGTTGAAATTGTACCATATGGCATATTAAATCCGGTATTATCGTAATTTACGTTACCATAATTCAAATTATTATTTACGTTATTATAATTCATGCTGTCATAGACTTGATTATCATAGCTTTGATTGTTGTAAAACTGATTATTATAGTTTTGGTTATTGTAAAATTGATCATTATTGTTTTGATTGTTGATATCTGTATTTGTCATATTTAATTATCCTTTTTTTCAAATAAAACTGATAAGGCATAAAGAGCAACTCCTCCAATATATAAAATAGGTCCTACCCCTCTGCCACCTGTATAATTTGAACTTGAACCTATACTTTTTGCAAAATCAATTTGATTTTTAATATTGTTGTAAGCCTGTTCATACAGGTTATTTTTCCAAATCAGTATAAAAATAATAATGCTTATTATTATGGGAATGCATTTTAAAATAGTACGTTTTGCTTCTGAATTACCAATAGACTTCAGAGGTCTTATATAGGAATCAGCAGACATAATAAGCATAAGCAGTCCTGTTATAAGTATTATAGTTCCAAAAAGTGAAAAGCTTGATTTTCCAATATACATTTCCCCTGACTTATTTCCCATGTCAAATATATTTGCTGCTTTTTTCTGTTCAAAAAGCTGCTCCCAAAGCCATGTAGAAAATGTGGAGAGGTAAAGAAAAATAGCGCCAATAAAAGCGAGCAGTATACTTATAGACGACTTAAGGCCGTTTACAAAGCCGGATAAATCAAAAAATGGTCCCGTGGCAGCAGGCTCAGCTTTATTTTTTGTTGCTTTTAAGTCCTCCTTCGTCAGTGTAATTACGGCAGGTTCCTCTATAGGTGCGCCGCATTCCATGCAATAGTCCATACCTTCTTTAATTTCTTTTCCACAATTATTACACTGCATATATAACCTCCTAAATGGACAGTATTTTTAAATAGTTACATGATATTCTTAAAAGCTATTTTACACTTATTTGAAAATATTTACAATACGGACAAATAAAAAATGAGCTGCCAAAACAGCTCATTTTTATTCTTTAGAAATTTTATCTATAAGTCAGTGGAAAATCTTAATAGTTTGTCTTTTTAAGAAGTTGCATAACGCGTGGGAATGCCGAGCATAAAATACCCACCATGGAAAGGAGAGGTCCAAATCCATGACCTACATGTCCTTTAACACCATCATACCATTTTTTTGTCAACTTAAGCATCGATTTAGCACCATCAATGCCATCCTTCAAATCACCATTGAAAAATGTCAAAAGCCAAAATAAAAGTGCCAATACTACTAATCCAATTCCAATATACTGCATATACTGATTTTTATTAAGAATAGATTGTACAGCAGGAATATTGTCCTTTAACGCTTCAGCAATAAGTGCAATACCACATAATATCATGATTATGGCAGCTATTGCAAAAAAAGCATTATCAAGACCATCATCTCCGGCAAGACCAAACAAATTATAGTGTCCTTTGTCTTTTTCCCCATCATATTTAATTTTGTATGAAAGCCAATTAAAGAATGGTGCTAAAGTAATAAGTAAACCACCAATAAGAGCTATTAGCTTCATGGTGCCTGCCTGTCCCTTAAGGCTGTTAGAAAATCCGTTAAAGTTAACCTGTGAACCGCCCATTGGTTGCTGATAACCGCCCATCGGCTGGCTCTGTTGCTGGTAACCACCCATTGGCTGCTGATAACCACCCATCGGCTGACCCTGCTGTTGATAGCCGCCCATCGGCTGACCCTGCTGCTGGTAACCGCCCATTGGCTGGACAGGCTGACCATAACCACCCATTGGCTGAACAGGCTGCTGATAGCCACCCATTGGCTGAATAGGTTGACCGTTGTTGCCTGTAGCAACCGGATTTCCACATGAAGGACATGTAGTCTGTCCATCCGGAATCATTGCTCCGCACACTGTACAATTCATAATAAATCCTCCTAAACGTTTAGTTTGCGTTGTAGATAAACGTATAAACCCCTTTTGCTTTATACACAACTATAAATATAATATCATAATAATGTTGTATCATCAAGGAATTTGTGGAAGTTTAAAGGTTAGTTTAACAACGATAAGCTTACAAGATGCATTAAATAATGTTTGTATTTGTTGAAATTCCAAACAAAAAAATTTTGCTCCGATAGAACATATTTATTTTTGGCACAGATTGACGAATATAATTCATTTTGGAGAATGTCATTTCCGGAAACAGATGATTTCATTCGTGGATTATTAAAATGAAAACTGCTGTTGTGAACAAATTCGGAAAAATATTTCAAGTCCTGTTGCTCCGCATTAAAGTCATTATTGTAGGCTTTAATTTCATAACCAATAATAATGAGTCTTAAGGTCATTTTTTTTAGTGCTTCCAGCATGGATTTTACTGCAGCTTCATTCAATGAAGAAAAGTAATTATAAAGGAAATTAAGCTCATTGTTATTGTAGTTGTCCTTATAATTTGATAATAAGGCAATAAAACGAGAGCAGAGCTGGCTGGATAATCCAACTGCTATGCTGTAATCAAATTTTGGCAGCTCATCATATTTGATTATATGCTGATTGATCATATACTCATCTATATACCGGGTAATATTTTCAACGGGTAAGGCATCAATAAGCATTGCCTCAAACAATTCATATGCTTCATGTTCAATATTCCAAAAAGGGATATCCGTACAGATACATGAATTATTATTTATGTATTTTGAACGAGCCTCATTTATTTTTTCCTGTTCACAATCTATAAGAACAAGGTTAAAGTAATTGGATAATAGGGAAATATCAATATCACTGCACTGTCCTGCTCCCCAAATGGCAAGTGAAGGCTTGTCAGATTTTTTGCAGGCGGATATGCGGGGATCAGACATTATACTTTCCATAATATATGAAGTAACGGATTGTCTGTATTTTGACCATTCATTAAAATATATATTTGTATTTTCATTTTCAATTAAGCTTTTAAATATCATACACTGCTCCCGAACCGGTGATTTTAAGGAACAAGGAATCCTTGTCACTGTAATTAAGGGCAAAAAAAACACCGACCCCACAGCTCTAAGTCTGCAAAACCGATGCTTTTAGGAGTGGGCCGCCGGGGGCTCGAACCCCGCACACCCTGATTAAGAGTCAGGTGCTCTACCAAATGAGCTAGCGGCCCGTATACAATTGTGTACATTGTGTGTTCCCTAGAACAAAGAAGATTATATACCAACAATATTATAAATGCAAGTCTTTTTTTACATTTTTTTCATTCGGAGTTTTAAAGTATACATTTTACTATATATTTTACTTTATGGGAAATTCCCCCGAATTCCCTATAGACACTATCCTTACGGACTCTGCTAAGATGAGAACTGCAGTGCCGAAGGCACGTTGTTTTTAAAAGTTGGCTTGAATGCTACCATCTTTTCGTACAGGAGTTTTTGCAACAGTTATCATCACAGTACCTACAACAGTTGTCACTGTGATTGTCACAGTTATTATGACAGTTATCACAGTGGAAATTGCAGCAATTCCTATTACAATTGCAGCAGTTGTTTTTATTACATCTATTGCATCTGTTGCATCTGTTACATCTATTACATCTATTGTTACAGCAGTGTCTGTTTAGTAAGCATTTTAACTCCTGCATATTGCATATAAATGTATTAATATCATGATTAAGACCACGGCATACATATAAAGAGGATTTGATTTTACATGATAAATTCTTTTTACCCATAAAAAACAAGCTTCCTAATAGTATTATTACCTATTATATGCAGCATATGTTACGGGGTACATACCATACGGCATATAGGGTTACCCATATCAGAAAATCTTTTTTCATACTCTGTCATAATATTGCCTTCACAAAACTGTGAATGATGAAGGTCATAGGTTACATTTACAAGCTTCCAGCCGGAAAGCTTGATTTGTTCTAAGGAAAAATCAAAAAGCTCCCTATTATCGGTTTTAAATGTAAGTCCTCCGTTTTTTGATAAAATGTTTACATACCTTTTTAAAAACTGTGCAGATGTAAGCCGTCTTTTGGCATGCCTGTCCTTAGGCCATGGGTCAGAGAAATTAAGGTAAATGTAATCCACCTCGGCTTTATCAAAAACACTTTCGATATTTTCTGCGTCCATTCGTATAAACCTAAGATTTGGAAGCTGCTGATCCTCCTGCTTTTCGATGGCACGAACCAACACGCTTGAAAATTTTTCTATTCCTATATAATTTATATCAGGGTTTATTTTTGCAAGCTCCATTATGAACTGCCCTTTACCCATGCCGATTTCTATATGAATAGGATTTGTATTTCCAAAAAGCTCGTTCCACCTGCCCTTCGCTTCTTCCTCGTTATGTATTACAAACTGATTTGCAGCGATAGCTTCTCGTGAGCCCTTAACGTTTCTTAATCTCATAATTTGTCTGGTTCCCTTTCGTATGATTTTCTTTCACTCTTATCTCCCATTGGTATGGGCTATATTTTAGCATTATATAAATATTATTGCCAGAGGTTTTTAATGGCTTAGGAAACAATAGTAAATGTCATGAAATATTCCCTTGTTTTTTTTTGTATTTTATAGGATAATTAAGTAACTGTTGTCAATATTAATGTGCAATATAGGGGGATACTATGGATAATAATCGTAAGAATAATCTTAAAATAATAAAGAAAGCAAACCGGGAAATGTTGGATTATTTTAACGATAACTTTATAAATGAGCTTGAAAATATCCAAAATCTTAAAACGCAGATTTTTGAGGTTGACGTTAAGATAGATGAGCTGGAGAAAACCAAGGATATTTATGCGTTTAAAACAAGCTCCAAAAAAAGTGCATTTACACCCGTTGTAACAGATGACGGTGGAAATATTAAAGGAAAAATAATTGATAATCAGATAAGGGATTTGGAGGAGGTAAGGTCCTCTCTCGACATTAAAATCAGAACTCTTGACAGCTCCCTTAAGATATTAAAAAGGAGACTTGAGCTTTTAAGTGGTGCGGACGAAGCCATTTCCGATTTGGTTTTTGAGCTTGGAGAAAATATTGACAGAGAAGACCCTGAGGATAATTTTGAGTTTACGAGAGAAGAAGGAAAAAAGGAAAATCATGGGTACAATATACTTATGCAGGATGCATTTGATAAAACCTTCTACTCTACTCTCTTGGAAAGAAATGTTAAGGATGGTGTAATTAACCTAAATCATAAGCTTGAAATGTTATCCTATCTGATAGGAACAGACACGGAACGGGCAAAGCTTACAATTAAGGATATTTTGGCTAAATCCCATCAGATTGAGGAATCGGTGGATGATATAAATGAGAGACTTAACAAAGGCGCAGACATAACAAAAGCCATATGGGAGGAGCTTAATGATTTTATAGATAGGCAGAAGGTAAACAACAGTGGATATGAGATTGAATCAACCTTTGAATGCTCAGACCATGAGCTTGTACTTCCTCCTGTTTTTGCAATAAATTTATTTAAGCTGCTGGATATATTTTTTGACAACATAAATAAGCATTCCGGAGCAAGTAAGATACAGATTTCGGTAGAGGTAACTCCAAATGTGGTTAATGTAAAAATCAAGGATAATGGCATTGGAATTAACTCAGAATACATGACCTTAAGTCCGTGGTACAGCAGTTTGCATCGAGCAAATGAAATAATATATCTTTTGGGAGGAAGGCTTAATATAACAGGAGAATCCATGAACGGTACGGAGGTTACCTTCAGTTTTCCAATATAGACAAATCAATACAGTGCTTGATCAGGTTTTGAAAATATAGAGCTTTGCAATTGACTATAAACGGATAAATATTGAAAGGAGTAAGTCTGTCGGAATTTGTATCCGGCAGATAAAATATTATGAAAAACAAAATTGTAGAAATATTAGAAAAAAATGTTGAAGGCATGTCAGCTCCTGAAATAGCGGGTCTTATAGAAATACCCCCTAAGGCGGAGCTTGGAGATTTTGCTTTCCCATGCTTTGCACTTGCAAAGACAATGAGAAAAGCTCCTCAGATAATTGCAGAGGATATAAAAAATAAAATAGGCAGTCAGGAAATATTAGACAAGGTTGAAACGCAAGGCGCGTATATTAACTTTTTTATAAAAAAAGATTTGTATATTAAAAGCATGGTTGAGGCTGCACTTGGCAAAAACTTTGGTGGTTCAGATGAAGGCGAGGGAAAGGTAATTTGTATAGACTACTCCTCCCCTAACGTGGCGAAAAATTTCCATGTGGGACATCTTAGAACTACTATTATCGGAAATTCTTTATATAAAATATACTGCAAGCTTGGCTATAAGGTTGTGAGAATAAATCATCTTGGCGATTGGGGAACCCAGTTTGGAAAGCTTATAGTTGCATATAAGGCATGGGGTAATGAGGATGCCGTAAAAGCAGATGGTGTTGCCGAGCTTATGAGGCTTTACGTTAAATTCCATGAAGAGGCTGACAAAAAACCTGAGCTTAATGATGAAGCAAGAGCATGGTTTAATAAGATGGAAAACGGCGATGAGGAGGCACTTAAAATTTGGCAGTGGTTTAAGGATATAAGCCTTGTTGAATACAAGAGAACGTATGACCTTCTTGGCATGGATTTTGACTACTATCTCGGCGAAAGCTTTTACAGGGATAAAACCGAGGCTGTTATAAATAAACTCAAGTCTGCAAACCTCCTTACTGAAAGCGACGGAGCTATGATTGTAAACCTTGATGAGTATAACATGGCGCCGTGTCTTATACTTAAAAATGACGGAAGCTCCATATATGCAACAAGAGATTTGGCTGCTATATTTTATCGTAAGGAAACCTATAAGTTTTGTAAGTGCTTTTATGTAACCGGACAGGAACAGAAGCTTCATTTTGCACAGGTGTTTAAGGTTATAGAGATGCTTGGCAATGAGTGGGCAAATGAGGAGCTTATTCATATTCCATACGGACTTGTAAGTCTTGAGGGGGCAAAGCTTTCTACAAGAAGCGGAAACATAATATATGCGGAGGATATTCTTCTTGAGGCGGTTTCTAAAATAAAGGAAATAATTGAGGAGAAAAATCCTG
Source organism: uncultured Bacteroides sp. (assembly GCA_964635615.1). Taxonomy (GTDB): domain Bacteria; phylum Bacillota; class Clostridia; order Lachnospirales; family Lachnospiraceae; genus Coprococcus_C. Next base: position 122,995 of record CAZWNL010000007.1, on the reverse strand, counting down.
ATTTGGAGGATAAGGAGGAAACCGCAAAGAAAATCGGTGTAGGTGCTGTTTTATTTAATGACTTATATAATCAAAGAATTAAAGATGTATCCTTTAAATGGGAAAAGCTTCTTAATTTTGACGGGGAAACAGGACCATATGTACAGTACACATATGCAAGATGCGCAAGTATTATCCGTAAATTGGATAATTTTAGTATTGATGGTGAAATTGATTACAACATTTTAGATGACCCTGATGCACTATCTCTTTTAAAGGAAATATCAAGATTCCCTAAAATTGTTGCAGATGCTGCGGAAAAATATGAGCCATCAGTAGTTGCAAGATTTGCAGTAAATGTTTCACAGGCATTTAATAAATTTTATAACTCCAACAGAATAAATGTTGAGGAAGAAAATGTGAAACACGCCCGTGCAATTCTTGTTTATATAACAAAGGAAACAATAAAGGAAGCAATGGGACTTCTCGGAATAGAATGTCCTGAAAGAATGTAAAAAAATGAAGGGTTATCATATGTGTTGCAGGCATATGATAACCCTGTTTTATTTGGAGGATTTTATGGCATTACCATATATGATTATGCGGTCATTTATATTGATTATATTTTGTGTTTTTTTTGGAATACTGATTTATTCAATTGTTAAAAAGTACAGGATTCTTATAGGGCTGTTTTCTATATTAATTGTTTCCGGTGTCTTATTAATTTGCTATACACAGGGAACTTTCTTAAAGACAAAAGTGCATAATCAGTATATTTATATTATTGGTGAGGGCACAGGCTCTGCGGGAAGCGGTGCAAGGTATTCTTTAGAAGGTGACGATATTTTGATAGAAAAAGAAGAAATTTCTCGAGGTGGTCTCACGCTTGCAATGAAGTTTGGCTGGAAGTTTGAAGCCATAGATTCGGGAGAATGTTCAATTATATATGAAGAAACAAAATTTGGGCAATGGCTGGATCCAATTATATATCATATAACTGTTGATGAAGATTTAAATGTTGAAATGAAAATAGATTATGATTAAAATATCAAACGCATTGTTTGCTTTTTATTACATATTTTGTATTGTATTTTTCTTAAACACAATATATAGTGGTTGTTATATTGAGTTATCCACAATTGAATTGCTTAAATCCACAAAGTTATCCACAAAAATGTGAATAACTTTGTGGATTGTTATATATACTTCACGTATATATGTTTCACGTGAAACCTATTTTTTGTACAAATAAAATGTAATATAAAGCATATTAATTTTTTTGTTTTTTAAATTTGCCGAAAACACAATAAAAGTAATATTAAAACAAATTGCAACAAAAATAAATATTATAAATGTGTTCATAGATCATAAAATAAATTTGGAAGCTTCTTAATAAGATAAAGTTCATTGCCTTTTCATCAAACAATTTTTTATCCAATTATTATTTCGAATGTTTCACGTGAAACACTTTTTAATATAGATAGTAAATTAAGGTATTAAAAGCTCATTATTTTTTCAAAAGAGCAATTGCAAATTTTGTTTTATAATTTTGTCGCCAGCGTCATTATAGAGCTGTTTTTATTATTTTATATTACTTTTTCGTATATAGAATAGCTGAAAATTATTTATAAAATAAAAACAGTATTTTGATAATACATTTCTGCTTTTATAAAATCACAAAATAAAAACTGTATTATGTTTAACTTCCTTTAAATAAAAAAGCTTTTGAATTTTTTATAATGTAAAATTTTAAATAATAGTAACAAAATCTGAATAAATGCATTGCTAATATATAATGTCAAATATTCTTTGTACTCAAATGAATTTAATTTTTATCAAAATATTTTAATTATATTACATACTAAATTATAAATAAAATTATTTATACAGGATATTATTGTCCTAAAAAATTTTTGCCTTGAATCTTTTTTGCTTGTGCATCTTATTTGCATACACGCACTGATTGTGTAAGGCTTTTAACTTAAATTCATTTATAATATGCTGTCATTCCTTGCTAAGAACTGTAAGGGGACCATAAGGTTTTGGTAAAATAAATAGTAAGGCCAATATGTATTAATGCTAAATTTTGTTTTATATATTGCGCCATATCTCCAATTCTTGAATTTGACTATATGTTTCACGTGAAACATATATATCATTTGTGGCAGTAAACAATTTTGCTTTTTAGAAAAAACCTTTAAATTTCTTATAGGCATGTATCTTATGATATCTGCTGGTATATGTCCTCAAAGCTGAAAAAGTAGTAGTGATATAAAAATTGATGAAATACGGATTCCTAGAGATGCTTTATCTTTAAAAAAGTATTAAAAATATTTTGCTTTAGTTATATATCCATACTATTTATAAACTCAAATTGTGGGATTGCTTAATTAGAAAAAAGTCTTTGGCTTCATAATTTGTTTTTATTTAAAAGATGTTTCACGTGAAACATTAGGATATACTTGTTAAATGAAAAAGCTTACTGAATGGAAGGGAATAAGTCAATATCCATCCTGTGTGAATAATGAATAATTATCTATAACGTCTTTTATCAAATGTAACGGTATACTAACTGTATTCGTATCAAAATCTATATATTGTGGTGTCGAATTATTTCGAACCATATTTAGATATAGCGAAAGGAATATGAAAGTGATATAATGTTGAGATGAATGGGTACTAGATAAAGATAAAATTTGGATTACGGAGGCACATTGATGGGAAGGATAATAGCTGTGGCAAATCAAAAGGGCGGTGTTGGCAAAACAACAACCTCCATTAACCTTGCAGCTTGTCTGGCAGAGAAGGGTAAAAAGGTATTAGCGGTAGATATGGATCCACAGGGCAATTTGACAAGTGGATTGGGAGTAGACAAAATTTCTTTGTCATATACAATATATGAAGCAATGTGCGGAAACTGTAACATCGGAGAATGTATGATTGTTCATCCGTTAGGCGACCATAAATTAAATTTAAGTCTCATTCCTGCCGGAAGGGATTTGGCAGGAGCAGAGGTAGATTTTATAGATGTTGATAAAAGACAGTACATATTAAAAGAGCTTTTATTTCCCGTAAAGGATAAATACGATTTTATTATTGTTGACTGTCCTCCTGCGCTTGGAATGCTGACGGTTAATTCCATGACAGCTGCCGATACGGTGCTTGTACCTATTCAGTGTGAGTTTTTTGCACTTGATGGATTAACTCAGCTTATATATACAATTGATCTTATTAAGAAGAAACTAAATAAGGCTTTAGAGATTGAGGGTGTCGTATTTACAATGTTTGATGCTAGAACAAATTTATCTTTAGAGGTTGTAGAAAATGTAAAAAATAATTTGGATCAGTTTATTTATAAATCCATTATTCCAAGAAATGTTCGACTTGCAGAAGCTCCAAGCTTTGGGCTTCCTATTAATTTATATGACAGCAGGTCATCCGGTGCTCAGGGTTACAGAGAGCTTGCGGAAGAAGTTATTAATAATAAACTTTATTCAGGTATTTAACGCAATGAGCGTTGCGTAATCTAAGGAGGAAAGGTATGGCAGTTAAAAGAGGGTTAGGACGGGGATTGGACAATCTTATACCAACGGATGATGCTAAATCCGATAAGACGCCTGTTAATAATACAAAAGCAAAGACAGCGGTTAAAGAAGTAATAAAGGAAGTTGAACAGACATTAAACATTAATCGTATAGAGCCAAACAAATCACAGCCGCGTAAGAATTTTAACGAGGATGCGCTTGTGGAGCTTGCGGATTCAATAAAGCAGTTTGGTGTTATTGAGCCTCTTGTTGTTACAAAGAAAAAGGGTTACTATGAGCTGATAGCCGGTGAGAGAAGATGGAGGGCTGCCCGTATGGCAGGTCTTAAGGAGGTTCCGGTTGTCATTAAGGATTATACGGATCAGGAAATTGTAGAGATAGCCTTGATTGAAAACCTTCAAAGGGAAGATCTTAACCCTATTGAGGAGGCAATGGCATACGACCGTCTTATACAGGAGTTTCACTTAAAGCAGGATGAGGTTGCTGAGAGGGTTTCAAAGAGCAGAACTACGATTACAAATTCATTAAGGCTGCTTAAGCTCTGTGAGCCGGTTCAGCAGATGCTTATTGACGATATGCTTTCAACCGGACATGTCAGGGCACTTATTTCCATAGAGGATAAAGAGCTTCAGCATGATACGGCAATGTATATATTTGATAAAAAGCTAAGTGTAAGAGAAACGGAAAGCTATGTGAAAAAGCTACTTTCCGGTAAAATAAAAAGTCAGAAAGAAGTTGCTGTTACGGAAGAAAATCTTGATTTCCTTTATAAGGATATTGAGGAGAAGCTTAAGGACATACTCGGAACAAAGGCAACCATAAAGGCTAAAAATAATAATAAAGGAAAGATTGAGATAGAATACTATTCGCAGGATGATTTGGACAGAATTACTCGTATGCTGTATAATTCAGCCGAGTAGACAGGAGGAATAAAAATATGGATACCATTTTTGGTATGAGCATAAAGTCTGTTGTTACCATTCTTTTTATTCTTGTCATACTGTTAATTGCACTTGTAATTTTTATTATATATAAAATGAATATTATGATTAGAAAATACAGTGCTTTAATGACTGGAAAGAAGGGGGCAGACCTAGAGAAGGTAATCCGTAAACGGTTTAAGGAAATGGATCAGGTTATGGCTACAGCCAAAAGGATTACCAGGGAGCATAAGCAGACACAGAAATTTTTGAATAACTGTGTAAGTAAGGTTAGTCTTGTAAAGTATGATGCCTTTGAGCAGATGGCAGGCAAACTGAGTTTTGTCATAGCGTTGTTAAATAATGATAATACGGGAATAATTTTTAATGCTATGCATTCGAGAGAAGGCTGCTTCACATATGCAAAGGAAATTATAAAGGGAGAGTCATACATTCCTCTATCTGAAGAGGAAAAGGAGGCTCTTGAAAAGGCAAAAACATTAGAGGAAGAAATAGGGGACTTAAAAATTCAGGCAGAGCAGGAGAGCACACCGAAATCGGAGACAGAAGCGCTTTTGCAGGAGTTAAACAAGGAGGAAATATAGATGCTGGACATTAAATTTGTAAGAGAAAATCCGGATGTAGTTAAGGAAAATATCAAAAAGAAATTTCAGGACGATAAGCTTCCGCTTGTAGATGAGGCTATTGAGCTTGATAAGCAGGCAAGGACATTGCAGCAGGAGGCAGATGACCTTAGGGCAAAGAAAAATTCCATTGCAAAGCAGATTGGTGCGTTTATGGCTCAGGGTAAAAAGGAAGAAGCTGAGGAGGCAAAAAAAGAGGTTGCAAAAAATGCAAGTAGACTTGCCGAGTTAGAGAAGCTTGAACCTGAGGTTAAAGAAAAGCTTAAGAAAATAATGATGGTTATTCCAAATATAATTGATGAGTCGGTTCCTATTGGAAAAGATGATACGGAAAATGTGGAGCTTGAAAAGTTTGGTGAGCCGCTTGTCCCTGATTTTGAAATTCCATATCATACAGAGATTATGGAAAAGCTAAATGGTGTTGACCTTGACAGTGCACGTAAGGTTGCCGGAAATGGTTTTTATTATCTTATGGGAGACATTGCAAGACTTCATTCCGCAATTATTTCTTATGCAAGAGATTTTATGATTGACAGGGGATTTACTTACTGTGTTCCTCCGTTTATGATTAGAAGCGATGTTGTAACAGGAGTTATGAGCTTTGCAGAGATGGATGCCATGATGTACAAAATCGAAGGTGAGGATTTATATCTTATTGGTACAAGTGAGCATTCGATGATTGGAAAATATATTGATACAATTGTGGATGAGGATACCCTTCCTCACACTCTTACCAGCTATTCTCCATGCTTTAGAAAGGAGAAGGGTGCACATGGAATTGAGGAGAGGGGCTTATATAGAATACATCAGTTTGAGAAGCAGGAAATGATAGTTGTGTGCAGACCTGAGGAAAGCATGGAACATTTCCATAAGCTTTGGAGAAATACGGTTGATTTGTTCCGTTCGATGGATATTCCTGTAAGAACGATAGAGTGCTGTTCCGGTGATTTGGCTGACCTTAAGGTTAAGTCATATGATGTTGAGGCTTGGTCACCTCGTCAGAAAAAATATTTTGAGGTTGGAAGCTGTTCCAATCTTGGAGATGCTCAGGCAAGAAGACTCAGAATAAGGGTTAAGGGCAAGGACGGAAAGTATTTTGCACATACCTTAAATAACACTGTTGTTGCACCTCCACGTATGCTTATAGCATTTTTGGAAAATAACTTAAATGAGGACGGAAGCATTAATATACCTGAGGTTTTAAGACCATACATGGGTGGCAAGAGTATAATTAAGAAGTAGTTTATGTTTATTGAAGGAATTTTAATAGGAAAGATTCGTTAAATAGCCTAAAAAATTTTGGAGAAAGGAGACGCATATGCATTCATATCTGAGAGCAATTGGATTTAGTCAGTATAAATCAAGAAAGCAGCTTGAGAAAATATATTATGAAACACTTAGAAGACCTAACCGTAAAATCATAACAACCGTAAGCATTGACACTTCGCTTATTCAGTTTGAAAAGGATTTTGGCCCCGGTATAGGCATGACCCTTATAGGGGAATATGATGTGAATGGCGCTTTGTCCATAGAGCATTATTATCCATACATTAAGGGCACGACAATTTCAAGCTATGAAGATATTACAATTGAAAAGCAGACGGATAAGGAGTCATATGCGGGAGTATGCGAGGATTACCGGTTAGGAATGACGCTTATATTTTATTTGCAGAATATTGCCGATTATGCAAAATCTAAGTGGCTCAATTATTCCAATCGTCACCTTTCAAATGTAAAGTTGTCAGCGCTTTCAATAAATGCAACAATTTTGCTTGGTGTTCATAGAGATAAAAGGCAGAAACGGTTTGATGCGGAGCAGAGGGCATTTAGAAATAATCTTTTGGCTGCGGCAAAAAACGGCGATACGGAGGCAATAGAAAATCTCACTCTTGAGGAGATGGATATTTACACCTCAGTAAGCGGAAGAATTAGAAAAGAGGATATCTTTTCAATTGTAGATACAAGCTTTATGCCATGTGGCGTTGAGTGTGACCATTATATGGTTTTAGGTAATATACTTAAGGTAGAAAAGCTTATAAATGAAGTAACAAACGAGCATGTTTATAATATTTTAGTTGAGGCAAATGAGGTCATTTTAAATATAGGCATTAATCAGCTTGACCTTCAGGGTGAGCCTCTTGAGGGCAGGCGTTTCAGAGGCGAGGTTTGGCTTCAGGGTTATGTGAGGATATAAAAAGCGTTCTGTGTCTTTTTATATAAATACCCTTGGAATTGCAGGGTGTGCCAAAATAGGATTTGTTTCTATGCGAACCATATCCCCTTCCTTAAAATCCGTGTCTGTTAAATCAATTGTAAAATGAGCTACGCCTGCACATCCCACTATAGGTACATGCTTACCGTTTATTATAAACGTTCTGATATGGTGCTTTGGGCGGAGCTTAAGTGATATCAGATGAATTATTCCACTGAAAAATTGGTCGGGTATGTCGGAGTATGATAAAAATATTCCATCGGCATGCCCGGCTCTTACTATTCCCAGTCGGGAATCTCTCTTTAGCTTTACGGTTGCAAGATAGCCTACCGTACTTCCCTTTGGCAGTTTCATTGTTTGATATATAGGTGATTCTGTCCATGTTGCACATTTAAGCTTACTGTTTCCCATTCCCAGCTTACCTATAATTGCGGAACCGCATCTTACTGCGTCCATCCCCAAATCGCCCAACAGCATAGTTGCCTGCGAGTTGCTTATATGCTTTAAACCGGTGTCAATACCCTGGCTCTTTATTGCATTTACAGCAGTCTTAAATTTATCAGCCTGTATTTTAACGTCCTGTTCATAATGCTTCGGTTTGCCATGGAGGTGAGTGTAGCAGCCGTCAACGCAAACGTAGTTATTTATGTTTGACAGGTCCGGTATTTTGCTCCAAAAGAAACCGAAACGGCCCATTCCTGTATCTATTGCAATATGAATATGGGGCTTTTTGTTTGTCTTTTCATAAACCGACTTAAGTATATTTAGTTGCTTAATGCTGCCGCAGACAAGGGTAATGTCAGCTTCATTTAGTTTAAGGGCTTCGTCATATGACATACAGGGAGTCATAAGCAAAACTGTCTCCTTGCAGCCAAAGCTTCTTAAAGCAAGAGCTTCCGCAGTGTTTGTTACGGCAAAATAATCAAGACCGTTTGACTTTAATAAATCATACTCAGCCTTAAGTCCCATGCCGTAACCGTTTTCCTTGATAACCGCAATGATTTTTTTGTCGGTTCTTTTTTTTATTACGTTAATGTTGTGCGCAATGGCAGCAGTATCTATTTTAAGAATTGTTTGTTTGTCAAAAACAAGGTTATTGTTTTGTTCCATGTAAATCTCCTTTAAGTTAATCTTTGCAATTGCAAAACTCTACAATGCTCATTATACCATGTCGCCTATCGGCTCCATATGGTTTTCGCATTATAGTTTTTTGTGCAAGCACAAAACCCTACAATGCTCATTATACCATAAATTACATAAAAAAATAATTTACTATTTACTTTTAGGTCATAATATTTTAAAATGTACAAGAATGTTTAAGATTTTAATTATAAATATTATGTTTCCGTAGCTCAGCTGGATAGAGCGACCGCCTCCTAAGCGGTAGGTCGGGTGTTCGAATCACCTCGGGAACGCTAAAAGAAATATCGAAAATACTGGGATTCCAGTGTTTTCGGTATTTCTTCTTATTTGAATTTGCTAATCAAAATAGCATTTCTGCTAATTTTCTCAAATGTTAATATTTAAATATTTTCAATATGAAAAGCAATATTATGTGTTAAAGTTTAAAGTCACAAATTGTAATGTCAAGTTTCACATTATTTCCAAGTTCAAATTTGGTGCTTAAAGATAGAAAGGATGATAGCGATGACTAATATGAATATGGAAGAGAAAATTTTAGTAGAAGTTAATAATAATGTTCAAGAGCCGTATACCGAAACAGCTCGATTCGATATAAAAAGTATGATTTATGTTGTCCGTAACCAACAGGTTATGATAGATAGAGACTTAGCGATGCTGTATCAAGTAGAAACTAAGCGACTAAATGAAGCGGCAAAACGTAATATATTACGATTTCCAGAAAGATTTCGTTTTCAATTGACGAAAGAGGAATATGAAAACTTGAAGTCGCAAATTGCGACTTCAAGTTTGGAGGAGGATAATGGATACGGTGGACGTAGAAAATTGCCATTTGTTTTTACGGAACAAGGAATAGCAATGCTTTCTGCTGTTTTGCGTAGTGATGTTGCCATTCGAGTAAGCATTAGGATTATGGACACTTTTGTGGAAATGCGGAAATATATGGCAAATACATCTTTGTTATATGAACGGTTAAACGTAATGGAAGCACGACAGTTAAATTATCAAACCGAAACAGATGAGCGCTTTGAGAGAGTTTTTGAGTACATATCCGAGCATGAAGAATCCAATCAAAAGGTATTTTTTGATGGACAGATTTATGATGCGTTCAGTTTGATAGTAAGCCTAATTAGGAAAGCTAATCAAGAAATCACTTTGATAGATGGATATGTGGATGTTGAAACATTAAATCTGCTCTCAAAGAAAAAGTCTGATGTTGCAGTAACAATCTATACGCAGAAACGGACGAAGCTGACGAAAGCCGATATTGAGAATTTCAATGCACAGTATCCGACATTAGAAATAAAATATACAAAAGTATTCCATGACAGGTTTTTGATTCTTGACCGAGGGGTAGCTTATCATGTTGGAGCTTCTTTGAAAGATGCAGGGAAAAAGTGTTTCGGGAGCAACTATATTCAAGATGAGGGAATTATTAGAGATATATTACAGAGGTTAGAATTGGAAACAGAAGAATAGGGAATTTGTTTAAGGTCGCAAATTGCGACCTCAGGTTTTATATAAATATCATATGATTAACTTTTATTAGGAACACGAAAATAAAAAATTTTTGGCGAGAACACAAAATAATATATTGAAACTATCGCATAGTGACTTCGGGACAAAATGTCCCAAAGCTATCGTTGTCCCTGCGCAGTTTTCGTAGGGGCTCTGGTTGAACGTGCTGTAAACCGCTTATTTTTCACGGCCGGACTGTTACCATTTAGGCGTTTGAAACCCGCTTGTACCGAGGGTTTCTGGGCGCGTTCAGCAGGGGGGTATGTTTATATATCCTGCGCTCCCTATACATGGTGCGAAAAAACGGAGGTCGTGTTTTCTCTGTTTCCTTTGATAAATAACTTTTTTAGCTTTTAGCCCATGCCGTATTGACAATGCTCCTCAGGGAGGCTATGATGTACTTGTACATTAAGTACAATCTGGAGGTGAGTGAGTGGCTAATGGAAATTATAATCAGTAACAATGCTAACAAACCGATTTATGAGCAGATTACTTCGCAAATCAAAGCGATGATAATGAGCGGTGAGCTACAAGCGGGGGATGCAATTCCCTCCATGCGCTCGTTAGCAAAATCAATCCATGTAAGCGTGATTACTGTTCAAAAGGCTTATGAAGATTTGCAGAGGGATGGGTTCATTGAAACTACTGTTGGCAGAGGAAGCTTTGTGTTGGCACAGAACAAAGAATTTTATCAGGAAGAACAACAGCGGCTTGCAGAGGAACATTTGCAAATTGCCGCTGAAATCGGACGAATAAGCAATATTCCGCTTGCAAAGCTGACAGAATTATTAACGATGTTCTATCAGGAGGATGAATAATATGGAAAATATTTTAGAGTTACAGGAACTTTGTAAAACCTTTCCAAAAACGAGCTTTTCCTTGGATAAGGTATCTTTTTCAATCCCTTATGGCTCAATTATGGGATTTGTTGGAGAAAACGGAGCCGGAAAAACTACTACGATCGGCTGTATCATGAATACAGTTTTGAAAGATAGCGGAACAGTAAAATTGTTCGGAACGGAAATGTCGGACGCTGATACTGAACTGCGGGAAAAAATCGGTGTAGTCTACGATGGCGATAATTTCCCTGCACATTGGACGGCGGAGCAGTTATCCCATGTCATGCAAGGCCTATATACAAAATGGGACAATACCATGTTTCAAAAGTATTTAGCCGATTTTCAGTTACTGCCAAAACAAAAAATCAAACACTACTCCAGAGGTATGACTATGAAATTGGCCGTTGCCGCGGCTCTGTCACACCATCCGCAACTATTGATTTTAGATGAGGCCACAAGCGGGTTAGACCCTATCATGCGTGATGATATGCTTGATATATTTCTTGATTTTGTACAGGAGGAAAATCATTCTATTCTTTTCTCCTCCCACATCACGACTGATTTAGAAAAAATCGCTGATTATATCACATTCATTCATAATGGGAAACTTATTTTGACCGCGACAAAAAATGAACTCATGTATAACTTTGCAGTTATGCGATGTAAAGAAAGTCAATTTCTCGAATTAGACCCGGGCGACATTCTTTCATATCGAAAGCGCGATTTTCAGATTGATGTATTGGTGTCGAACGGAAAAGAGGCCGAACGCAAATACCGGAATGCTGTTATTGACCATGTTTCTATTGAAGAGATTATGTTGTTGCTGGTAAAGGGGGAACGAGTATGAAAGGACTTCTCACAAACAACTTTTATGCGGTACGTTCTAGCGCAAAAGTATTTTCTGTTTTCATGTTGGCACTGGGGGCTTTTGTCACTGTTGTTGTCAGCCAGCAGCTTTTGCTGTTCTGTATGCTGTTGGGAATAATCGGATTTTCTATAAACGCAATAGGCACTATGGGGAAGGACTACATTTCAAAATGGGGGAAATACAAACTAACCTCACCGGTCAAGAGAGCAGATATTGTTAAGAGCTACTTTATCAGCCAACTTATATGGCTGTTGGCTGGAATGGCCTTTGCTGGAATTGTTTTGAGTGCATCTTGGCTCTTGCATGGATGTCCCTTTGATCGGAACATTGATGCTCTCCTGGTGTTCTCTACGGGAATTAGCATCAGCCTCTTTGCTGGAGCAATCTTCTTTCCGCTATTTTATTTGGCCGGTGAGGAAAGAAACGGAGCCTTTTTAGTCATTAGTCTGCTTTTTGCTATTGGAATTGTGATGGGAATTACTACTGCCGTCAATTTTGTGTTTGGCTCTCATATGACTACATGGCAGATCGTATTAGGAGGGATGATTGAGTTTGTTTGCTCGTTATTGACCTTTGCATTATCTTATTCTTTGACGGTCATCGTCTTTAAGAGGAAAGAATATTGATGTCGATAATCAAACGGAAAAATACAATAGACTGGGTATTATGCCCTATATGCGGGAATAAAACACGCTTGAAAATTCGGGCAGATACAAATGAAAAGGGAAGATGTTTTTTGAAATCACAATTTGTGACTTCAAGTTCAAGGGAAGATATTATATATTAAGCCAATAAATGATTCGGTTAGCTAAATTGTCAAAGCTGGACGTAAAATCAGCAGACTTTATATTATGACAGGAAGGGAGAGGGATTTTGTGTATGGGAAGTGATAAAATTCAGTTGTTTGAAGATAAAAAAATCCGTACAGCGTGGGATGAAGAGCAGGAAGAATGGTATTTTTCGGTTGTGGATGTGGTCGTTATACTGACGAATAGCGTTGACCCAAAGCAATATATCAAAAAGATGAGAAGTCGTGACCCAGAGCTTACGATTGATCGTGCTCTTGCTACATACCTGCAAAAAGGCTACACACGAGAGTGGATAAATCAGCGGTTACAGGCTATCCAAGTCCGTAAGGAGCTGACCGATGAATGGCAGGACAGAGGTGTAACGCAAGACAAAGAATATGTAATCTTAACCAATGAGATTACACGAGCTTGGTCTGGCATGAACACACGGCAGTATAAAAAGCTGAAGGGTTTGAAAAAACAAAATCTGCGTGACAATATGAGTACGACAGAGCTTATTTTGAATATGCTTGCAGAAGCTTCCACCACCGACATATCAAAAGAGGAAAAGCCGACAACCTTTGAAGAAAATCAAGAGGTTGCTCACCGTGGTGGACGGGTGGCGGGAATTGCAAGGCAGGCTCTGGAAGCAGAAACTGGAAAGCCTGTTATCACTTCCCAAAATGCTGTGGATTTTGCAAAGCTTATTGATGAGGTTGTAAAAGAGATTGAACAGAGTTGACTTTTTATATTTTCCGAGAGAAGTTGGATAGTGCGGAGGGGGAAGAAGCTTGCTATGAATATGTAAAATATATGGAGGTTGACGGAAAAATGGCAAGCATTCATTCTGATTGGGCAAAGGCGGTTAGGTGGTTAAATTATAATAGAATAATAATATAGCGACAGAGCATATAGAAATCTAATCTATATGCTCTATTTTATTGTAAAGGAGCAGATTTATGAGCTAAAACAGCAAGGCGGGGCAAAGAGCCAGCCGACAGCCGCATCCACAAAATCTGTAAATTTATGTAATAAGTTAAAAAAAACTTTTCAAATCCCACAAAATCACGTATTATGTAAGTATTATACTAATAACGCACGAGGTATGTAGTTTTATGGGTCTTTGGAGTACGTTTAACAAATGTCACATGTTAAATTATTCAAAGAAAAGAGGAGGGCAAAAGTATGGGGATTAAAGGTAACAAAGCGGAACTGATGAAAGCTGTTTCGGAGTTGAAAGCAGTTGATTACTCCAAGGAACCTGAGTTGAACAGTATGTATATGAGACTGTCAAGCGGAAGAAAACAGTTTGCAGAAATTTTTGAAAAAAACATAAAAGTAATTATGCAGATTAGCTCCCTTGATTTGACATTACAGCATCAGACAGAAAAAATCATGGACATATCCCAAGGTATAGAACGAGCAGCAACAGCTATTTTTGGAACGGCTTCCGGTGGGTCTTATGATACAGGAACATCCAATAATAAGCATGAAGAATTAACTGATACAATTATTAAGGTTTCTGAGGATACACAAGAAGTATCTCGGAAAATTGAATCAGGTCAGGATGAACTGACATCTATAAAAGAGCTTTCTGAACAGTTGTTAGTTGTCTCCAGGGAAATGAAAGAGGACATGGAAAATCTGTTTGAAATCATGAAGCGTATGGGCGAGGTAATAACCGGAATTGATACAATATCTATGCAGACAAACCTGCTTGCGTTAAATGCTTCTGTTGAGGCAGCAAGGGCTGGAGAGGCAGGAAAAGGATTTTCTGTTGTGGCAAATGAAATTCGTGAATTGGCGGGAGAAACCCAAAAAATGGTAGGCAACATGGGGGATTTTGTTGAAAATATGAAGCAAGCGTCCCAAAAAAGCTCAAAGAGCGCATCCAACACAATTAGTGCACTCGATTCTATGACAGACAGAATCAAAAATGTGTGGGAATTAAATGACGAAAACCGAAAACGCGTTTTAGAGGTCAACGAATCTATTAGCTCCATTGCTGCTGTCAGTCAGGAAATCAGTCACTCGATGACCGAAATGGAAAATCAGATAATCGGAAGCACAGATTTTATGCGTCAGGTCAGCACAGATTTAAATCAGGCGATTGAGCCGGTTGTTAATATTGAAAAAACACTGGATGAGGCAGTGAAGCAGATGGGAGCAATGACGGATGATGCTTTTTTCCGTCTGGAAAACAAGGAATTTGCAGAATATGTGAAAAACGCTATTTCATCACATCATGTATGGCTGGACAATTTATATAAAATGGTAAAGGAAAGAAAGGTAAATCCGTTGCAGTTGGATTCTTCCAAGTGCGGCTTCGGACATTTTTACTATTCCATGACACCGAAAATTCCGGAGGTGCTTCCGATATGGGATGCCCTTGGTCAAAAGCATAGAAGATTTCACCAATTTGGTGCATCGGTGATTCGTGCTTTAAATTGTGGCAATTATTCGGAGGCGGAGCAGATATATAGAAAAGCAGATAACTATTCCAAGGAACTGATTGCAGATTTGGAGAAAATACTTCTTCTTGCAGAGCGTTAATTTGCCTTGCAAAATAAAAGAGTAAGACAGGATAGCTTTGAAGCTGGGCAAAAACCAAGTTGTACTAGCGGCTTGGCTTTTGCCCATATTTATGGTATAATGTGCATAAATGCACATTATACTTTGCGAAAGGACATCGCAAATAGCGCATCGCCAATCTTCGATTGACGATATGGTATAATATGCCCTAAGGATTGCCCAACGAAGTTGGGAGGATTCCTTAGGGCTAAAGATAGATGTAGGAGTATATTTATGAAGACAAGAAAATCACAATCTATACTTGCAATAAGCGCAGTTGCATTTGTTGCTGCATTATTAATTGATTTATATTTAATTTTTGCGGCACCATCAAAAATTGAGCTTATTATTGCCATATCTCTTATTGTTATTGTAGATACATATTTTTTTGTGGATGGAATACTCGAAAAGGTTGATGAAATTGTTGCAGTAAATATTGATAAGCAAAATGAGCTTACCAAGGTTGAAAAAGGAATTTACTCAGTGGCAAAGAGAGAGGAAATCTCTAGAAATCAGAGTATGTCGTCCATGCTTAATGCTATGATGGATATTAGGGAACAAAGTGCAAAAAGCTACGCTGATTTTGCTGAGCAGGATAAGATGCTGACAAAGCTTTGCATAAAAAAGGATATGGATAATGCAAATAAGATTATAAACAGCAATGAAAGAATTGCCGTACTGATTGCTAAGATGGCTACAGCTAACGCTAAATCATCGGATGAAGCTATTGATATTTTGAATAATATATGCAAGGGCTTACAGCAGGGAAGTTACAACGAGGATGCAATCAGTAGGGTAGATGCTGCTGATTTAGGTATAGTCAATAATTTAGATGCAGACAATATGGATGTGCTTAATGATTTAGATAAATTAGGTGATTTGACCGGTGTAAATGATTTAGATGAGGTTGATAATTTAGATATATTTAATGATTTAGGTATGGTTGATAATCTGGATGATGCTAATGGTTCAGATACAGTAGATGGTTTATACATGGCAGATAATTTAGCTGCGGATGAAAATTCAGATACAGACAACAATATGGATGCGGCAGATGAGTTAGCTGTACTTGATTACTTAGGACTAATTGACAGCTTAGGTATGGTTGACAACTTAGATGAATACGAAGATAAGCATCCAAAAGATGGACATGCAGATGGCAGAGCGGCTGAGTATGAGGACAATGATATCGAAGCTGAAATGGACGATTACGGGGATAATGATACCGAAGACGAACTGGACGATTACGACGATAATGATACCGAAGACGAACTAGACGAATACGAAGATGATACTGAGGATGAAATAGACAACTACGAAGATGATGATGAAGTGGATGATTACGAGGACGATAGGATATATGATAATGTATACGAAATTCCTGAAATGGTGAACAATTTAGATGAGGATATAGAATATACACAGCTTAAGATTATGAATTCATAATGATTTTGACAAAGGATTTGACATGAACTATATTGTTTTGGATCTTGAATGGAATCAGAGCTACGGCGGCCGGGAATTTGAAAACCCCAGGATGCCATTTGAGATAATTGAAATTGGGGCCGTAAAGCTCGATGAAAAATTAAATATGACAGACAGCTATTCAAGCATAGTTAAGCCGAGGCTTTACCGAAAGCTACAGCCTCATATAAAAGCCATATTAAATTATGATGAGGACACCTTGAAAAAGGGCAGGCCCTTTGACATGGTGTGCAGAGAGTTCATAAAATGGTGCGGAAATGATTATATATTTTGTACCTGGGGAGCCATGGATTTAAACTATCTGCAAAATAATATGGAATACTATTACATGAAGCAATTGGAAGTTCCACTTAAATTTTATAATGTCCAGCAGATATATGCTGACCTTATAGATGAGGATGGTGCCATTGCAAAGCTTGAGAAGGCAGTTAATAAGCTCGGTATTTTGATAGACCGGCCGTTTCATTCAGCGGTAAATGATGCTTATTACACCGGAAAGGTTTTAAAGGAAATAAACCCCAGTGACTTAGAAGACAGATATACCTATGACATATACAATGCACCTCAGGAAAAAAATGAAGAAATAATTTCCTACCATAAAAATTATATGGAGCATATTACGAGAGTGTATAATGACAAAAGCGAAGCTATATCTGATAAGGACCTCATCACAATGAGATGCTATAAATGTGGGAAGAAGCTTACAAAAAAGATAAAATGGTTTGTGAACACGCCAAATACCTATGCCGGTGTAGGCAGATGCTGGTATCATGGTCTTGTAGCAGGAAAGATAAGGTTCAAACAGACGAAGGATGGAAAAGTTTTTGCAATAAAAACAATGCTTCCAACAGATAAAAAAGGAATGGAAAATATAAAAGAGAGACAGGATGAATTAAGGCAGAAGCGTCAGGACAAACGCCATGAGAAAAAAAACAGACAGAAATCCGTATAAGTAATTCATTCTAAAAACAAACAGCCCCTTTCATTAAAGGGGCTGTTTGTTTGCCATGCCGGCTTTTCTCGGATAGGACTTAGGCGTAGTCCTTATTTTTTTTATTATAACAAGGCTTCTGCCTATATCGGAATCAGGAAGCGTTAGTTTTAAGGTTTTTTGATGAACACCTCCTAATGTTGATATTGCGTTTTCTGCCTTTAAGATTTCCTCATCGGCAGAATCTGTTTTGTAAGAAATAAAATGTCCTCCTTGCTTTACAAAGGGCAGACAGTATTCTGACAGGGTGGAAAGGTTTGCAACTGCACGTGACACTGCAAGGTCAAAGCTCTCACGCAGAAGCTTATCTCGTCCGCCGTCCTCTGCCCTGCCGTGAATGGTATTACATTTTTCAAGTCCAAGCTTATCGATAACCTCCTGAATAAAAACAATCCTTTTATTTAACGAATCAAAAAGCGTTACATCAATCCAGGGAAAAGCTATTTTAAGAGGTATGCCCGGAAAGCCTGCTCCCGTGCCCACGTCAATTACTGACAGTTCCCTCGACATGTCAAAGCACTCGGCAATGGAAAGACTGTCAATAAAATGCTTTAAAATAACTTCCTCCCTGTCCGTAATTGCAGTGAGATTCATAACCTTGTTACGTTCAATCATTATTTCATAAAACATTTCAAACTGATGAAGCTGCACATCCGACAATGACAGCTTTTTATTTGTAACATTTTCTATATAAGCTTTCAATCTGTTCATATTGATACAATCCTTTTTCATGCATGTTTTTATAAAGTAGTGTGCAGTATACACCTATACATTCTATATCAAAGTTTATATGTATGGCAACCAAAAAAACTGTCAACAATTAAAATACGAAAAAGATGGAGGTCAATTATGAATAAGAAATCAAAAATATATCTTATAGCATTAATATGGTCGGCAGTGCTTTTACAGCTTTTTATAAATGCGTCTGTCAACCGTGAGAAAAAAATGGTACAGCAGGTTATGAGCGACAGTGTTTCGGGAATATCCGAAAGCAGCGTGAGAGCCTATGCTTTTTATGACAAACAGGAGCTTAGTCCGTCAAAGAAGGAACAAATGGTAAAAAAATTTGCTGAAAAGCTTGGTATCACATCGGGCTATGAAATAAATCACAGACAGGATAATGACAATGAAACTACAGAGCTTGTAAAGCTTGGGGCACAGGGAGATACAAAAATCAAGCTTATATCCGTTGCCGTTGCTGATGAATACGGGCAGCAGGAACATGAAAATTACGTATTGATCGATATAAGTTTAAAGGGCGCCGCAACAGCATCCGTGTATGAATATAAGGACATTCTTGTAAATATGTACGAGGAGCTTGGAATGGGTGCAAACACAAATCTTTATGTATGCAGCCAGGTTAAGGGAAAGCTTACACAGCAGGAAATGGAAAGTGAAATCAGCAGCTTTTTTAATGAGATGGACGCAAAGAAGGTAAAGGAAATAGAGCTTGATAATGGTATGTGTGTATATGCATATAGTACAGGCATAAATGAGTTTGTGTATCAGGATGGAGAAAAGGTAAATGTAAACATTGCATTTACCTATGATGCAGAAAATGATGTTACATTAATTCACAGAGCCATACCATTTATAGATAAATCTTTTTAAAAGCTGTAAGGGGACTGCCATACTAAAAAACATTTCTGTGGCAGTCCCCATTACTATTAAGACTAATATTCTTTATTTTTATATATTTTTTCTGACAGTTTATACGATGCATATAAAACGATAATCATAATTATTGGAAATATAATCATCCAATAATTGTTTAGAGCATCTAATTTCTGAAATAATGATTCAAAATTGATAAACTTTGCTATAATACTTGCGATAATTGCAACTCCAAATACTCCTATAAATATTCCTATTCGGGCTTTTTCAACGCCAAATTTGTAAATTGCCGGATACATAAATGATTGTAATAAAATAGTTGCAAATACCGAACCAAATACTGTCATTAAAATATCGCCAAAACTTACTGCCTTAGTGTGAGTATAAGAAATTATAACTGCAAGTGTTGTCATAATAATTGTAGTTATTGCAAGAAGTATTATTGTAGCTAGATACTTCGCAGTAACACTATTTTTTCTTCCATTAGGTAAGGAACAAACATAAGCATCCCATTTATTATAAGTATCATAACTAAAAGTTGACATCATTATAACTACACTCATAAATGGTAATACAAATGATAGATCCATTTCTCCTCGCAAAGCCATAACACCATACACAAAGAATAAAATTATTAAAATTTTTAAATTGCTTTTAATAATCAATAAATCTTTTTTAATTAACCCTAACATTATTTCACTCCTTTAATCATTAACAACATAAGCTCTTCAAGTGTTATTTTATCTATTGTATTGATACCATATTTTCTATTAAACGCATTTTTATTCTCAATCAACACTTCATATTCATATTTCTTTTTCTTATATTTAAGAAAATCAGTTTTGTCCAATTTTTTAAATTGGGATTCAGTACATTTTACAACTCCGTAGTTTTCTAATAATTCATCACAAGTTTTTGATAATAATATTTTGCCGTTGTTAATAAAAGTTATATAATCAGCAATGTGTTCTAAATCCGTTGTGATATGACTTGATAACAAAACTCCACATTCTTCATTTTGTATAAAATCTTGAAAAATATCTATTACCTCATTTCGAGCAACAGGATCAAGTCCACTTGTTGGTTCATCTAAGATAAGCAATTTAGGATGATGAGAAAGTGCAGTTGCTATCTCTAATTTTTTTCTCATGCCTTTTGATAACGTTTTAATTTGTTTGTTTTTAGGTAATGAAAAATCAGTTAAGTATTTAAAATACAGACTGGAATCCCAATTGTTATAAGTATCTTTCATAATACTATTTATGTCATTTGGAGTAAGAATTTCAGGAAAGAACATATCATCTAATACTACACCAATATCTTCTTTTATTTTCTTCTCATCTTTTCTATTATCAAGACCAAATATTTTAATTTCACCTTTATAATTCTTAATAATATCTAAAATGGCTTTAATTGTAGTCGTTTTTCCGGCTCCATTTTCTCCGATAAATCCTAAAATCATTCCTTTTGGTAATTTTAAGTTAATATCTTTTAGTTCGAAATCTTTATATTTTTTAGATAAATTTTTAATTTCTAATATATTTTCCATTTAGTTTTCCTCCTCATATAATATATCTAATATTTCATTTATAGTTTTTCGTGGTATATTGTTCATTTTAGCAATACTGACTGCTGAATCTAACATTTTCTCTATTTTGTGTAGCTGTTCTTCATGAGCAATTTCTATATTTACTTCTGCTACATAGAATCCTTTCGATGGAATAGTTTTAATATAGCCCTCATTCACTAATTCCTCATAAGCATTTTTTGTTGTTATTACACTACATCTTAAATCCTTTGCAAGATTTCTTATGGATGGTAATAATTCTCCTGCTTTCAGTTCATTGGACACTATTTTTACTTTTATTTGCTCTTTAATCTGTTCATATATTGGAACACCACTTGAATTACTTATTATAATTTCCATAGCTTTCTCCTTCTGTATATATGGATTATATACAGAGTATATACAGTTGTCAATACTAAGTAAAAAATATACAAAAAATGGAATGATTAGATAAATTGTCACATATTATTTTTAAAAGCCATATAGGAGCTGATAAAGGGTGAAGGCGGTAAAAAAATTTATCAAAATTGTTCCATTTTTATTTGTCTGCTTATTGTCTGTTTTGGCGACAGGCTGCAGCAGCAAAAACAGGGAGGAGGTGCGCAAGGATATAGAGTTTACGGTCTGTGACAGCACACGAATGCCTGATGAGCTGAGAACAATAATTGATGAAAAAAAGGCTAAACCATTTAAGCTGTCATATGTAAGCGGTGAATACCTATATATAGCAGTAGGCTATGGGGAACACAGCAGGGGGAATTACAGTGTTGTCATAAATGATTTATTTTTAACGGAAAATGCAATATATATAGATGCGGATTTATCAACAAGTAAACAGACGGAATCGGATGCTTCCACAAGCGAGCCGTCAATGTGTCCGTACATTGTAATTAAGTGCGAAAAAATAGACCGGCCCGTGGTGTTTAACGTTGACTGATTTTATGAATAATTGCAGAACATTTGGAATATATTTTAAAACATAGGTTATAAATGTGATAATTATTTTTGGAGGGCGTATGGATTTTGTAAGAAAGGATATACATACAAGTATTTTGAAAACATCAAAATACTCACAGCTTACAATAGATGACGATTTTAATATTCCGGACTGCAAGGATGATATAGAAAATATAATTGCCACTGATGGAAATGTGGTTGTGGAGGACGTATCCTGTGAGGAGGGAAAGGTACGTGTCGTAGGTGTTGTTTATTTTAAGGTAATGTACAAGACAGACAAGGATAAACAGAATATGGAGGTATTTTGTGGAGAGATACCTATAGAGGACTTTGTAAATATTGACGGTGCATGTAAGTCAAACCGTGCAGAGAGTAGATGCCGTCTTGAGGATTTAACCATTAGTATTATCAACTCAAGAAAGCTGGAGGTCAGAGGGCTTATCGGTAATGAGGTAAGCATATATCATGAGGATAAGGTAAATGCAGCCGTAGATTTGGATAACGGACAGGGAATTGAATGCCAGTATAAAAAGGTGGCATACACGGAAACAGCAATATGTAAGCGTGATGTCTTCCGAATAAAAGAGGAGATAGACATTCCGAAAACAAAGCCTAACATAAGTGAAATTTTATGGTCCTCCGTTGAGCTTCGCAACATGGAAACAAAGGCAGGGGATAATTCCCTTTTAATAAGAGGCGAGGTTGAAATATTTATAATATATAAGGGTCAGGAGGAGCATCTGCCGATACAGTATCTGTTCTCCGTAAGGGCAATAACAAAGGAAATTGAATGTCAGGGAACGACAGAGGGAATGGTTTTGGAATCAAACTGTGCTCTTGGAAAAGGAGATGTAACAATAAGACAGGATGCAGACGGTGAGCCGAGAATTATCGGAGTAGACTACTGCGTCGACATGAATATAAAGCTTTATGAAGACAAAGAGACTACGCTTCTGGCTGATTTGTATTCACCTCAGGTTCAGGTTGAACCGGAGACAGAGGTCTTTGAATATGAAAATCTTTTGATGAGAAATGTTGCAAAGGCAAAGGTAAGCCACAGAAAACGGATAAGCAGTGAAGGCGGAAAGCTTTTACAGATATGTCACATTTACGGTAATGTTGACATTGACGATGTAAGCGTTAAAAAAGACAGTGAGGCAATGCAGTATGTTCAGGAGGGAGGCGGAGAATTTGCCGTTGACCAAAAGGAGGGTATGGATGGCAAAGGAATTGTACATATATCAGGTGTTGTAAAATGTAATGTTTTGTACATATCCAGCAATGATGATCCTATGAACTGCATGAATGTTCATGTACCGTTTGAGCATTTTGTTGAAGCCGCAGACATGAATAAGGAAACCTCCATAAGAATAGTGCCTGAGCTTGACCAATTAGGGGCAACACTTCTTAACAGTGAGGAAATGGAAATAAAGGCACAGATAAGCCTTGGCATATCGGTATTTGAAAAGACATCGTCAAACGTAATTACGGATATGAAGCTTACTGACATAGATTATGAGAAAAAGGGAGCAATGCCCGGAATTGTCGGCTATGTTGTCAAAAAGGATGATACCATATGGTCAATTGCAAGAAAATATTTTGCTACAACCGAATCGATACGGAAGGTAAATAATCTTGAATCGGATGCAATTAAGGAGGGCGACAGACTTATAATTGTAAAATCATAAAAAAGAATCATATTTGAGGATAGTGCACATATAATTAAGTAAGAAAACAAAAAAAGTTTATATTGAAGGTTAAGTAATATAATTAATAGCCGATATATTAATTGAAAGTACAAACCTTATAAGATTTCAAGCTCTTTCAACTGAGGCGGTAGTATCGCATTGTTGGAGGGGCTTAATCTAGCATTTAAATATAACCAAGGAGGGTATTGGATATGGAATTAAACGGAGTTAATTCAAGTACGTATACTGCATCGTACACTGCATCAACTGCTACCGCAAAAAAGGAAACTGTTGCAGCAGCAACTGATGAATCAGCAGTAGTATACGAAAAGTCAGAGGCATCAAAGACTTCTGTAGCGGCTACATATACAGCATCAAGTAATAAGTCTTCAAAGGTTGATGCTGCTACGATAGACAAGTTAAAGGCTGATGCTGAGGCACGTTTTGCATCACTTCAGTCACTTGTTGACAAACTCCTTACAAAGCAGAGCGAAACACATCAGTTTGCAACGCTTGGTGATTTGATGACAGCAGTTAAGGATGGCAAGATTGCCGTTGACCCTGAGACTGTTGCACAGGCAAAGAAAGATGTTGCTGATGACGGCTATTGGGGCGTTGAGCAGACAGCTTCAAGAATCGTTGATTTTGCAAAGGCTCTCACCGGCGGTGATGCAAGCAAGGTTGAGGAGATGAGAAAGGCTATTGAGAAGGGCTATAAGGCTGCTACTAAGACTTGGGGAAGCGATCTTCCTGAGATTTCACAGAAAACAAACAGCAGAGTAAATGAGCTTTTAGATCAGTGGGCTGACGAGGCTAAATAATAGCTGTATTAACTAAATTATAATGGGGCAGGCTGCCATCCTAAGATTTTATCTTAATGGGGTAGCCTGCTTTTTTTTGTATAAAAAAGGAAGTTTTGTATATACTAGCCATAAAATACGGTGACATTATATAAGGACAGGGGGATTGGCATGGGTACGGAGGTTGATAAGCTGTTTGACAGCGACAATAAGCTTAAGGTTCAGATGCAGAGAAGCCTTGATGAAAATATTTCAGTGCTTAAAACACTTTTTGATAAATGCGGTGACGTGGTACAAAAAACCTTTGTCATAGAGAGGGAGCAGGGTGATGCAAGACTTCATATCATTTATATTGACGGTCTTACCGATAACAACATGGTTGAGGAAACAATAATCAAGCCTGTATCCTATGAATGGCGGTACGAGGACGGAAAGAATTTATGGGAATCCATATTGTACCGTGAGGCACAGACTGCAGACATCAAAGAAGATACGTCCTTTGACTCCGTGATAGGCTCTGTGCTAAAGGGAGATACTGCAATATTTGTTGACGGATATGCAAAGGCAATGGTTATGTCCACAAAAAAGCTGCCTTTAAGGTCCGTGAGCACAAATGACAGCGAATCGGGAATGCGGGGACCAAAGGACAGCTTTAATGAGGGCTTCAGACAGTCAACGGCACTTATAAGAAGACGTATAAGGGACGCAAAGCTTAAGGTTGAGCAAAGCTCTTTAGGACAGCGTTCAAGAACAGATTATGCACTTATGTATCTTTCGGATGTGGTAAAGCCGGGGCTTGTGGAAAATATTAAGGAAAGATTTGAAAAGTATGATATAGATGCTATTTATGACAGTGGTATGGCGGAGCATCTTCTTGAGGAGAAATGGTATTCGCCATTTCCTGTTTTTCAGTCTACAACCCGTCCCGATAAGGTTGCGTCAGCCATTACGGAGGGAAGGGTTGCGATTGTTTTTGATAATTCACCGGAGGTTATAATTGCGCCAAGCAATTTTAATATGTTTATGCAGGCCTCAGATGATTACTATAACAGATGGGCAGTGGGAACCTTTGCAAGGTTCCTTAGATATATAGCGGCATTTCTTTCCGTTACTCTCCCGGGTTTTTATGTGGCGGTGACAGTGTATCAAAGTGAGGTAATTCCCACAACTCTTTTATATGCAATATCCTCTGCACGCACGCTTGTTACATTTCCCATTGTCATTGAAGTTCTTATTATGGAATTTTTGTTTGAGTTGTTAAGGGAGGCAGGTATAAGGCTGCCCGGTCCTCTTGGGAATACAATCGGCGTCGTGGGAGGTCTTATTGTAGGGCAGTCGGCAGTGGAAGCGGGAATTGTAAGTACAATGGTCGTCATAATTGTGGCGCTTACGGCAATTGCCTCCTTTGCCATTCCAAATGAAGTGTTTGATTCGGTATTCAGGCTGCTTAAATTTTTCATACTTCTGACATCAGCATGCTTTGGCTTATACGGATTTATTTGGGGACTCATAATAATAGCAATACATTTATCTGAGCTTACGAGCTTTGGTGTCCCTTATATGGCTCCTGCCGTAGGCGGAGGCATTGACGGAATGCAGGGAAAACAGGACTTCTTGGTAAGGTCACCTATAAAGGCTATGGTGAACAGACCTATATGGGCGAGGAAAAAGAATAAACGTAGATTGAAGCAGAAGGGCGGGGAGGAGTAATGTACTTGGATAACGGAAAAATATCAGGCAGACAGGCATTTCGTATAGGAATACTTGAAAATATTGCAGTCGGAATTATTTTTATTCCTTATCTTGTGACGGGACTTGCAGGGAAATTTCACATAATTGCGTTAATGCTGGGATTATGTCTGTTTGCCTTGTACAGTATTATCATTTATTTTTATTCGGTATGCTTTCCTATGGGCTTCATTGATACGCTGCACACATCGATGGGCGGCTTCGGAAGGGTCTTGGAGGGAATATACTCCTTGAGATATATGATTAAGGCGGCGATAATTTCGGTTTTTTTTGCTCTTATCGTTCAGGAATATATGCTGCGCAGCTTTAATTTGTGGGCAATATTAATTTCCTTTGTTTTATTAAGTGCGTATGGCTCTGCAAGGGATATAGAAAAAAGGGGAAGACTTTTGGAGTTCCTTTTTTGGTGGATGATTATACCCCTCATACTGGTGGCGGTTTTATCAATAACAAATATAAAATGGAATTCATTTTCGTGGCCTGCGCTAAATCAGGGTGACTTTACATCAGGAGGCATATGGGAGGGCAGCTACAGCATTCTTATTCCCTTAAGCTCAGTGGAGCTTATGATGATGACCCTTCATAGAGAGAAAAAAAGAAACTGGAAAAATGACCTTGGTATTTTATTGTGGATTATTATAACAATGGTACTTGCCTATATATATGTAGTGGGAATTATCGGTGCAGGCTGGGCGGGAAGCGGTCAAGGCTCCGCATTAAATGTGATGCAGACAGCATCTATTTCAAGCAGTACCGTAAGGAGGCTTGATTATCCTGTTTTTGCCTTTTGGATTATAGGAGTTTTTGCAACTGTAAGTGGATATATTTTTTATGCGAAAGAATTTGCAGGTTCCATGCTGCGATTTGAGGAAGAAAAAAGCTACCAAAAAACATTGGCGATGATAGCCCTCCTTGTTCTTATTTTCATAGCATTGTTTAATGCGGATTGGTGGAGAAATTTTGTTGTCACATATATAGTATGGGCGGATATAGCCATAAGCCTTATAGTGCCCGGAATATTGCTGGCAGTTACGAAATACGGGGAAAGAAAAAAACAGCCTGCGGAAACTGGCAGAGAAGAAAATAATGGGGTTGGACTGCGCAAGGGTAAAATTGAGGTTCTGAAAATATTGGTCATATGTGTGGCAGTATCCTTTACGCTTACAGGATGTAAGGGAAGGGACATCGTGGATGGACTTGCAGGAGGTGTCCGCGATGCCGGGGCAAAGGCTTCAAAGGCTCCGTCCATTGAGGGCAGAGCCTATGTGACGGAGCTTAAAATAGAGGGTGGAAATACCTTAGAGCTTGCAACACTTACGGATGCGGGGTATGAAAAGACATATATTTTTACATTTAAGGTTGCAGATTTATCGGAATATAAGGGTGACACGGGAGCTAATTTAAAAACTAAAGAACATTCATATGAGGGGATAAATTTAGAGGATGCAGTAAATACCTTTAACGAAAAAAATAAAATGATACCGGATATGGGACATATGAAAAAAATTGTATTGTCAGGAGGCTGGCAAAGCTACACGGATATACTGCTTGAAACCTCGGATATGCCAAATGTAAGCAAATCGACAAAGGTTGAGGTTGAGGGAGAAGGAGAATATACGCTTATGGATCTGATAAGTGAGGTATATATTTGGAAATAAATGGGAATGCTCTATCTAAATACGGTAACGTTCAATATAAGATAGGAGGCATTTTTATGGAAAGAAGTAATGCGGGACGTATTGCAAGAGGAGCGATAATCGGCATATTTTTAGGAGTTGTAGGCGGCGTAGGGCTGTCATATGGAATACATTTTAAAAATATTTTAGAAGGAAACATGATGGCAAAATATGATGGTGCCGCAGAGGTTTTCAGTGCAAATGATGATAGCACGGATGCAGCAGGGTTTAAGACGGCAAATACGAATCCGCCGGAATGTACAAGCCTTCAGGATGCCATACTTAGATTTCATGTAAAGGCAAACAGCGACAGCAGCGAGGATATTGCTTTAAAATATGCGGTACGTGATGCTGTTCTCATGGAAATTGGAGGAGAGCTTGAGGGAAATCATACAAAGGAGGAAGTGCTCCTGTATCTGTCAGAAAATTTGGAGGAAATACAGGATATTGCAGTTAAGGCAATCGATGAAGCAGGCTTCACATACCCTGTGAAGGTTTACATTTCCAATGATTATTTTCCTATAAGACAGTATGGGGATATGGTTTTTCCGGCAGGAGAATATCAGGCTTTAAGGATAGATATAGGCGCTGCGCAGGGAGAAAATTTTTGGTGCGTGTTATATCCCATGACCTGCTACACATATGATTCAGCGGCGGTAATAACGAAAGAGGATGCTGAGGAATTAGAAAGGTGTTTATCCGAGGAGGAGTACGAAAAGCTGTTTATAAACAGAGAGGTTGACAAAAAGGACGTTAAGGTTAAATTTAAGCTTTTAGAGTGGCTTGGAATATAAAATTGAAACATATACTATAAACATAGGTACTATTGACTTTATTTGTACTTGAATGGTACACTGTAGGGAAATGGTCAATGTACCTATGTTTTTGTTTTGACTTTATAGGAAATTCCTCAGAATTTCCTATAGGCACGGTCCTTACGGACCCTGCTAAGACGCGAACTACAGTGCCGAAGGCACTTTGTTCTGAAAATATATTTTGGAGGAAGCTATGGAAAAGAAAAATATTGCAGTGATTTTTGGAGGAAGGTCTTCGGAGCATGAAATATCGTGCATATCCGTGATTACGATCATAAATGCTCTTGACAGGGCAAAATATAATCCGTATCTTGTTGGGATAACAAGGGAAGGTACCTGGCTTCTTGCGAAGGACGTGGCTGACATTGAAAACGGTGGTTGGCAGGGAAGCAACAGACATGCAATTATTTCTCCGGATACTAAGGGTGAGCTTATTATATATTCGGAGGAAGACGGTACATATAAGGATATGGAAAATATAAGGCTTGATGTTGCATTTCCTGTTCTTCACGGCATGTATGGTGAGGATGGAACGATACAGGGACTTTTCGAGGCAGCAGGCATACCTTATGTGGGTTGCGGCGTGCTTGCATCAGCAGCGGCAATGGATAAATTTTATACAAAGCTTATCGTTGATACCCTTAACGTACGTCAGGCAAAATATGTTCCTGTTCTTAAAAATGAGCTTTCGGATATGGATGAGGTTGTAGCAAGGGTTGAAGCAGGACTTGATTATCCTGTTTTTGTAAAGCCTTCAAAGTCAGGCTCCTCAAAGGGAGTTTCAAAGGCAGAAAACAGGGAAACCCTCATAGCTGCACTAAGGCTTGCGGCAGAGCATGATTACAAGATTTTGGTTGAGGAGACAATCGTGGGAAGGGAGCTTGAATGTGCCGTTATGGGTCACGATAAAACTGCAAAGGCATCTGGTGTGGGAGAAATACTTTCTGCGGTGGAGTTTTATGATTATGATGCAAAGTATAACAGTGAGGATTCAAAAACGGTAATTGACCCTGAACTTCCTGATGGCGTGGAAGCTGAGATACGTGATAAGGCAGTAAAAATATTTAATGCCATTGACGGATTTGGACTTGCAAGAGTAGACTTTTTTATGGAACGTGATACAAACAGTGTTGTATTTAATGAGATAAACACACTTCCGGGTTTTACCTCCATAAGCATGTACCCAATGCTTTGGGCGGCAAGGGGCTATGACATAAATAAGCTTGTTGAAACGCTTATTGACATGGCAGAGGAAAGAAATTAAACAGAAGGAGACTTTTATGGAAGCACCTATAGGAGTATTTGATTCGGGAGTTGGCGGACTTACTGTCGTAAGGGAGATAATGCGTCAGCTTCCAAGTGAAAATATAGTATATTTTGGCGATACCGCCCGTGTTCCTTACGGAAGCAAATCGAAGCAGACGGTACTTAAATTTTCCAAGCAGATAGTGAGATTCCTTATGACTAAAAATGTCAAGGCTATCGTTTTTGCCTGTAATACTGCAAGTGCCCTTGCTCTTGAGGATATGAGGTCTGAGATGGAGCTTCCCGTTGTGGGAGTTGTAAGACCGGGTGCAAAAATGGCAGTGGAGATGTCAAAGACAAAAAGTGTCGGTATCATTGCAACGGAGGGAACAATAAAGTCAGGTATATACACGGATTACATAAGGCAGCTTGACAAGGAGGTAACTGTTGTTGGTAAGGCGTGTCCGCTTTTTGTGCCTCTTGTTGAGGAGGGACTTATTGAGGATAGGATAACAGATGACATGGTTGACAGATATTTGTCTGAGCTTAAGGAATACAAGGTGGACTCCCTTGTACTTGGCTGTACACATTATCCGTTGCTGGCCAATCCCATAAAAAGGTATATGGGCGAAAAGGTTACCCTTATTAATCCTGCATATGAAACGGCAAAGGAACTGAAAAACATTTTGGGCGGAAAAAATATGCTCTGTACCGAGGATAAAATGCCGTTGTACGAGTTTTATGTAAGTGACGGCGTAGACAAATTCAAGGCGTTTGCAGACAGGGTGCTGCCGATACATGTTGATACCGTAAACGTAGTTGATATAGAAAGCTACTAGGAATTGAGATGTATTTGTAAAAGAGAATTTAGCATATGAAGGTAAATATGAAGCTTGTCACAATCGATGAAAATGGTGATGAGAGCGAGACTAAAATATTTGCAGTAATGGAAAATCAGGGGCAGCAGCATTTTCGGCTTGTATACGTTGAGGATTTATCAGGGGATAAGAAAATGACGAGGACAACGATTTTGATAAATCCCCAAAGTATGCGTGTTACAAGGCGGGGGACGCTTGTTTCTGATTTTATTTATGAGGAGGGGCTTGTCCACCATTCCATGTATGGGACGGCATACGGAGATATAGCTGTCACATTAAAAACTACAAACTATAAATTTGAACAGTCGGATAATGGGGTAATAAATGCGGAGGCTGTGTATTTCCTTGATATGGGAGGAAGTCAGGCAGCGGCACCCACGAAGCTTTTTATAGAGATAACGCCGATATAGGAAGTATCCTGTATTTTTCCAGCATAAATAAGATAGTTCAGTTTTAAAGGAGATATTTAATGAATAAAATATCAGAACTTTCATTTGAAAAATTTTTAGGGATAAATACTTCGGAGGACGAGCCTATTTCGGCGGAAAAAGACAGTGTTACCGAAAAAATAGGAGGAAGAAATGACACGGAAACAAATTATTCCTATGCAGCCTCCGAGTATGACGGACTTGTAAAAATATTTGACAAGGTAAGCCTTACTAAGGAGGATACCCTTGTGGATATCGGCTGCGGCATGGGTCGGGTTTTATTTTTTTGCAATCAGAAATATATGTGTAATGTGACAGGGATTGAATATGACAGTAAGATTTTTGAAAAGCTAAAGGAAAATGCTGACTATTATCATGTAAGATTTAAAAATCAGGAGGACAAATTTCATCTTTTCAATATAAAAGCGGAGGACTATGATATACAGCCCTGTGATAATTTCTTTTACTTGTTCAATCCCTTTTCAAGGGATATACTCGCAAAAATTCTTGATAAAATCGTCAGCTCTGTGAAAAGCAGTCCGAGAGTGGTGACGGTCATACTTTATTATTGTACCTATGAAATGATGGAGGCTATGAGAAATACACCTTTTGAGCTTAAGGAAATAATAAAGCTAGGCTCATATAAGGATGACCCTGACGAGAAGGTTTATATATATGAGTGGATGCCGTAATGTATATCACTTATCAGATGACAAGCGTTTTTGTACTTTAACCGACAGCCATATACATCCTATTAACATCACCATGCAGACCAATCCGCTTATTATTGTTGTGGTAGTGGTTTTAAATAAAAGTAATGTGATAGGAGTTAAAAGTATACTTGTGTTAATTGAAATATGGAGAATAATACCTGGGATAAGGCTGTTAAAGCGCACAGCGAGAAATCCCAGAAGAATACCCAAAACAAATGCATAGACTCCCTGTATCATATTTCCGTGGTAAATGCCAAATAATAGTGCCTGAAATAATACCGTGCAAAGAACGGCTCCCTTATCCATAATTCCGTGGAAAAATTTTCCCACATATTTTTGTATCAGACCTCGAAATAATATTTCCTCGGCAATAGGTGCTACAAAAAATATAGCAATATATAACACATAGGAGGCTGAGGCTCCAAAAACCTGTGATGTAATCTGCTTGTCATATTCTGAAAATGCACTTGAAAAAAACGGACGCGCAAGTGTAAGGGCACTGTCTACAAAAAATTGTCCGACAATGCCGGAAAGAATTATTAAAAGAATAGCCGGTATGACGGGACGCTTTATAAGCTGTCTACGCTCACTGTCGGAGCTTATTTTGCGCAGCCAGATTCCAAAAACAACAATATAAACAATATATCTGGCGAGAGTAACATATGCAATATTCATAGGCTGATTATAATCCCTTGTCATAATCAGCTCTACGGAAAATGCACTTGCCGATTTCTCGTCAGATATAGCATTTTTTATAAATATAATTATAATGTCTGCGATATTTACCCCGTACTGTATTAAAAGTATCACAAGAAGGGGTAGAAATATAAAAACGATATCCTTAAATTTTAAGCTTTTACTTGATTGCATCTTTTATTTTTTTCGCTCTTTCCTGTTCTTTCTTAATCTCTTCTTTGGATTTTTCCTTTGCTTTGTTCTGCTTTTTGGCAAGCAGCTCGTCATTTAACTGCTTCTGATATTCAGCCTGCTTTGCAGCCATTTTTGTTCTGAAGCTCTTTTTCTTCTTTCCGTTTTCCTCTTCAGCAGCAGCCTGTTTTTTCTTTCCACGGACATTTTTAACGCTTATTATGTATATTCCGCTAATCATTGCCTTAACCTCAGTCTTAACCTGAACATCATCAAATATTGCATCATCACAGATAAAGTTCATAATCTGAGGGCCAACCTTAGCCTTAACAATAGGAAGCTTTGCCTTCTGGTATCTCTTAGGCGTCTGTTCCATAACCATTTTAGGAAGACCGGCATCCTTAAGAGGCATTATTTTTTTATCTATAATAAGCATGGTTGCAGGCTGTGCCGCATCTGCAATCTGCTCCTTCTGAGCTAACTGTTTCTTCTGTAGATTGTCACCTACTTTGTAAAGAACAAAGAGAAGTATAAAAATTACAGCTAATACAATAAGTACGATTCCCCACCAAGGCATATGTGGTACCTCCTTTTTTATAGTTCGTGTGTATTCATCATTCCCCGTATTATGTCAGGCAGAGTGGCAAGCAGTGCCTTTCTTTCCTTTGGGGGAAGGGATGAAGGATCTAACGGTTTACCAAATTCTATAATAACCTTTCCTTTGCGCACATGCTTTTTTGGCGCAGATTCAAGAAGCAAATCCGAGCCTGAAATTGCGACGGGAACAATCGGGCATTTTGCTTTTTCAGCCATTTTATAGCCGCCCTCCTTAAAAGGAAGAAACTCTTCGCCCTGATTTCTGTGTCCCTCAGGGAACAAAATCATGGAATGTCCCATTTTTAAAAATTCAGCTCCTTGGTTTATTATTTCAAGTCCCTGTTTTATGTTGTCCCTCTCAAGGAAAAGGCATCCGATGTCATCCATGTAAAGAGGAAGCAGAGGAATTTTCCTCATTTCTGCTTTTGCAATAAAGCCTACAGGCTTACCTATAGCCTCATGATAAATGAGAATGTCAAAATAGCTTCTGTGATTTCCTACATAAAGCACAGGACCGTCAGGTATATTCTCTTTTCCTCTTATTTCAGGCGTACAGCCTGCTATCTTAAGCTCTGTTTTAAAGAAGCCTGAAACATATTTACGGCTTTTTTTCCATGACTTTTCCGGATTCTTCTGCCATAGCTTCCTTAAATATAGATGATACGGCAGGGAGAAAAACAGTGCCAGCATAAGTATTATGAATACTCCTACAGTTTTCATGTATGTCACCTTCCAAACATTTTACATGTCTCATAGAGACGTGCTTCAAGTGCCGGAGTTAAAGCCTCCTCCTTATATCGCCATGCCCAATTGCCTTCACCAACACCAGGGGTATTAAACCTTGCCCATGAATCAAGACAAAGAACATCCTGCATAGGAACAATTGCCATATTTGCAACAGAGCCAAAGCAGGCTCTTATAAGTATCCAGCATATATCATAGCCGTCAGTGGAGAAATATCTTCTCAGCTTATCCTTTGATGCTTCGTATGCATGATTATACCAGCCAAGAGTGGTGTCATTGTCATGTGTTCCTGTATAGCATACACAGTTTCTAATAAAATTATGGGGAAGAAAATCATTTTCATTCGGATTTTCAAAGGCAAATTGGAGAATCTTCATGCCCGGTAACCCAAATTTATCACGAAGCTCAATAACCGAATCGTCAATTTCACCTAAATCTTCTGCTATTATAGGAAGATGATAACCTAATGTTGCTTCGAGGTGCGTGAAGAAGTTTACGCCCGGAGCGGAAATCCACTCACCGTTAATGGCAGTTTCCTCACCATAAGGAACAGCCCAAAATTTGTCAAAGCCCCTGAAGTGATCGATTCTTAAGAAATCAGACAGAGTAAGCTGGTGACGTATTCTGTTAAGCCACCACTCATAGCCTGTTTCCGTATGTTTTTTCCAATTGTATAAAGGATTTCCCCAAAGCTGTCCCGTAGCTGAAAAATAATCAGGGGGAACACCTGCAACAACAGTAGGGTAGCCGTCCTTTTCAAGTAGGAACAGATTTTGATTAGCCCATACGTCAACACTGTCCCAAGCCATAAATATAGGAATGTCTCCAATTATGGAAATATCCTTGTCATTTGCATATTTTTTTAGGTCAGTCCATTCGATAAAAAACAAAAACTGAATAAATTTGTAATAGCCCATTTCCGTGGAAAGCTTGTTAATCCACGCCGCCTTTTGCTTTTTGGTAGGCTTTTTAAGATCATCCTCCCACATATACCAAGGCGCACCCTCATGGTAGTCCTTGCCTGCCATAAAGAGGGCATAATCCTCAAGCCAGCAGGAATTATCGCAAAAATCTTTATATTTTTCCATCATTTCATCGCTTTTGGAAAATTCGTCTGAATAATTTTCATCTGTAAAACGCTCATATGCAAGCTTTAAAAGCCCTGTTTTAAATTCAATCAGGTCGCCGTAGCTTATCTGTTCGGGATTCCATTGTGGCATATCCCTGAAGTCAGAGTCCATAAGAAGTCTGAGCTTTTTTAAATGGTCAAGGCTTATAATAAGCGGCTGCCCTGCAAAGGCTGAAAAGGGCTGATATGGTGAATCGCCAAAGCCCGTATGTCCAAGGGGCAGAACCTGCCATGTATTCAGACCTGAACGTTCAAGAAAATCTATAAATCTGTAAGCACTGTCACCAAGCTCGCCAATTCCGTAGGGGCCGGGAAAGGAAACAGGGTGTAATAGTATGCCGGTATATTTTTTTGGCTTTTTTCCGGCGCTGTTATTCGATAACATTTAAAATTCCTCCTAAGAATACTTATCAACACACTAGCTCCCATTATACAAAATATATACATAAAACACAACAATTTATTCATACGAATGAATAATATTTTCTACACAAATCAACAATTTTTACATCCCCCAATATTGTCCTAGCTATACAGCTCATAAAGCTTTTCAAATAAAGGAATGGCACGTTTAACCATGTCGGTTGTGACACAGTAGGATATTCTGAAATGTCCCGGACAGTTAAAGCTGTCGCCGGGTACCAAAATAAGGTCAAGCTCCTTTGCCGCTCTCCAGCAAAACTCATTGGCATCCTCTGTAAGTGAGCGTGGGAACATATAAAATGTGCCGCCCGGTTCCACAACGTGATAGCCTATTCGTGTAAGCTCTTTGTACAGAATATTTTTGTTTTCCTCATATATGCTAAGGTCGCTTGTTGTATCAAGAATTTTTTCCACTGCAAGCTGTATAATGGACGGTGGGCAATTATGTCCCGTGAAGCGTGAAATCTGACCGCACATCTGTATAATGAGCTTTGCATCCTTACATGCAGGATTTACAGCAACGTAACCAATTCTTTCTCCGGGAAGGGAAACGGACTTGCTGAAGGAATAGCAGCAAATGCTGTTATCATAAAATGCTGATATAAATGGAGAGTCGGTTCCTTCAAAAATAATTTCCCTGTACGGCTCATCTGATATCAGATATATATCGTGTCCGTACTCCTCCTGCTTTTTGTTTAATATGTCGGCAAGCCTTTTAATCGTAGCCGTCGAATAAACGATACCCGAAGGATTGTTTGGTGAATTTATGAGAACAGCCTGAACATTTTTGTTGAGGGCTTTTTCAAATTCATCAAAGTTTATCTGAAAGCTTTCCGTATCGGCAGGAACGATTGTAAATTTTGCACCTGTGCCCTCTATGTAAGGGACATATTCAGGGAAATATGGTGCAAAGGTGAGAACCTCATCTCCGTCAGTAACTACGCATCTTACTGCATGTGCAATGGCGCCTGCTGCTCCCGTTGCCATAAATATTTCGTCTATTGTATAATTCATGCCAAAACGCCTGTTTAAGGATTCGGCAATTGCTTTTCTTGTGGAGTCGATTCCAAGTGAAGGGCTGTACCCGTGAAGCGAAACAGGGTTCTTCGTCTTAAGAAGTTCAATCATGTAATCGGTAAAGGCTTCAGGTGTAGGAACGGAAGGATTGCCGATTGAAAAATTAAAAACATTTTCAGCGCCAATTTCTGCTGCACGCTGATTTGCATAAGTAAAAAATTGTCTTATGACAGAGCCTTTGCCCGTCATCTCCTTGTAAAGCTGGTTAATCATATATATTTCCTCCTAAATTTGACACAACCATTTGAACATAGCCGCATATACAATCATATAAACATTATAAATGTCAAAACCATTGTTGTAAAGGGGACATGTGGGCAGAGGTTGTTGGGTATGGTTTGAAACAAAAAAACAAGTGATGAATAATTTCGGGGAGAAAAACATCATCACTTGTTTGAGGGGAGAGAGGATTCAAATATATGAAAAGCTCCTACAATATGTAATATAACATCGAATTGTGTCTAAATTATGTTTTGAATGTGAAATCTATTTCACAAAATCTTAATAATTTTTATTCGTTACACTGTTCACCTAAACCTTCAACTGCCGCATCAAGCTCTCTTAAGGTTTTTTGTATTGAGTCATTTATTACGCCTGACTCATGTGCCATTTTTCCAAACTCATGTGCAACAACCGTAAAGCCTTTACCTGCCTCGCCTGCACGTGCTGCCTCAATAGAAGCATTGAGAGCAAGGATGTTCTGCTTATTCTCAATCTTTTTAAGTCCCTGGGATTTAACCGTAAGCTCCTTAATAAGAGTTGAAGCGTTACCTATCTCTCCGCAGAAGGAGGAAAGCTTCTCCGTATAAACCATCTTACGGTATGATGCTTCAAGGAGATTTTGGATGGATGTTGCAAGAAGTCCGGCTGCCGCCTCGACCTTTTCCTCGTCCTCATCCTCATCCAATGGACCACCGATAATCGATGCAACAATAACATCATCTACCTCTATATCCTCGCTAAAGGCTTCGATGTTATCACGTGAAAATCCCAATACATTTGAAAGGAAATTGCCTTCATCATCAAGGACAACGCAAATCATATTTGTGGAAGCTGCCCATTTTTGAAGAAGCTCATTTAAAGCCTCCATATCTAAATAGTCATTTATAGACATATAAATTACCTCCGATGCAAAATATTTGTACATACCATTTTATACAATTTCCAAGCAAATTTCAACAATGATTATGTCAAATATAACAAAAATATTTACAAAACTTAAAGTGGTTATTAGAATATAGGTATATTTATCGGAGGTAGAGTATGTATAAAATATTTGAAACCCATGCGCATTTTGATGATGAGGCATTTGATGGGGACAGGGATGAGCTTATTTTATCCATGAAGGAAAATGGAATAGAAAAAATAGTAAATATAGGAGCAAGTATTGAAACATCTCAAAATACGCTTCGGCTAATGGATAAGTATTCCTTTATATATGGGGCGATAGGTGTTCATCCCTCCGAGGTTGACTGTTTGGAAAATTTCGAGGGCGGAGACCTTAAGGCACTTGAAACGCTTGAGGAAATGGTAAAATCAAATACAAAAGCTGTTGCCATAGGAGAAATCGGACTTGATTATCACTATGACAACACGGATAAAGTGAAGCAGAAGAAATGGTTTATAAAGCAGATGGAGCTTGCCCGTAAGCTTAGTATGCCTATTGTGGTTCACAGCAGGGATGCGGCGGAGGATACGGTAAATATCATGAAGGAGACAGCTGCGGCTGAGCTTGGGGGAGTGGTACACTGCTATTCTTATACAAAGGAGCTTGCGAAAGTATTTCTTGATATGGGCTTTTATTTTGGAATAGGAGGCGTTGTGACATTTAAAAATGCAAGAAAGCTTGTGGAGACGGTGGAATATCTGCCTATGGATAGAATTGTGCTTGAAACAGACAGTCCGTATCTTGCGCCTGAGCCATACAGGGGAAAAAGAAACTGTTCGCTTTATATCCCTTATGTAGCGGAGGCTATCGCTAAGATAAAGAATATTTCCGTCAGTGACGTGTATGCCGCAACATGGGAAAATGCCATGAAGCTGTATGGGATGGAGGGAAAATAGAGTGGAAAAATTAAGTAATCCACAGACCACGATAGAGATAATCAAAAAACATAACATTGCCTTTCAAAAAAGATTTGGTCAGAATTTTCTTATAGATGGACATGTTATTGAGAAAATAATAAAGGCGGCAGATATAACAAAGGATGATATTGTTCTTGAGATTGGTCCCGGGATCGGAACTCTGACACAGTATCTTGCAGAGGCGGCAAAAAAGGTTTATGCGGTTGAGATAGACAAAAATCTTATTCCCGTTTTGGAGGAAACCTTACGTGAATATGATAATGTTAATGTGATTAACGAAGACATACTTAAGGTTGATATTAAGAAGCTTTTGGGAGAAAAAAATACATGTAAGGTAGTTGCAAACCTTCCATATTATATAACAACTCCAATTATAATGAGATTGTTTGAGGAGCATATTCCTGCCGATTCCATTACCGTAATGGTTCAGAAGGAGGTTGCCCAAAGGATGCAGGCGGCTCCAAAAACCAAGGACTATGGGGCACTGACTCTTGCAGTAAGGTATTATGCAGAACCCTATATAGCTGCCAATGTGCCTCCAAACTGTTTTATTCCAAGACCAAATGTGGGCTCAGCAGTTATACGTCTCACCAAATGGGATAAGCCTGTTGTTCATGTGGAGGATGAGGCATTAATGTTTAAGCTTATAAGAGCCTCCTTCAACCAGCGCAGAAAAACATTGCAAAACGGAATTAATAATTTCCCCGGGCTTTCCTTTACAAAGGAGGAGGTTTCAAATGCGCTTTGCAGTATGGGCCTTGACGAAAACATAAGGGGAGAGGCATTAACCTTAGAGCAGTTTGCAGAGCTTGCTAATATACTTAAGTCAAAAACCTCGTAGCAAACAGCCACTTGGCTCGTTGCACACGGAAATAAATATATTCCGCTGTTATAATTTGATAAAACCCCGCATATATTTGTTATAAGTATAAGGGGGGAGTTTGTAATGCAGCAGGGCAGATGGGTGTCGTACATATTCAGGTATAGAAACAACGTAAGATGTGAAAATGCCGGTTTTATAAAGGTACAGCGCATAGCATCGGAATATAGGGTCATTTCCCAAAGAATGAGCCCTCAGGAAAAGCATGAGGATACGGCAAGAATACAAATCGGCATAAAAATGTATAAGGAATATACCTGCAACTGTAAAATATATCTTATGTACAGACAGGAGGGAAATTCTTCACCGAGTATCGATTTTCTTGAGGAGATACATTTTAACTCCAAGGAGCGGGATACGATGGTAAAGCGTTTTGAGCTTGATTGGGACAATCCGTTAAATAACGGCATGTCCTTTGATTGCTTTGACGGGGTATTTTTTGTATGCGATGACGGTGAAATCCTTGTGGGAATGTGGAATGAGTATGCGTTTTCTCCTGATACGGTGAGAACCGCCGGAAAACGAGTTAATAAAAATGAAGCTGTTTCTCAGCAGACTGTTATTGAGTCGATGGAAGTGGCGGAGGAAAAAGCGGAGGAAGCTCTTGAATCGTCGGAAGTGGCGGAGGAAAAAGCGGAGGAAGCTCTTGAACCGACGGCAGTGGCGGAGGAAAAAACGGAGGAAGTTTTTGAACAATCGGAAGTGATGGAAGAAAAAATGGAGGAAGCTTTTGAATCGTCGGAGGCGGAGGAAAAAACAGAGGAAGCTTTTGAGTCGTCGGAAGATGTAGAGGAAAAAACGGAGGAAGCCCTTGAATCGTCAGAGGAGAAGGGAAAATGGAGGCGGATAAATGAAAATAGTGATAATATCTGCCAAAAAATGCTTAATACATTTCCAAAGCTGCCGTTACTTGCAGACAGTCAGTTTATGGAGTGTGTGAAAATTGTGCCCCATGATATAGGAAGGCTTGCAATGAGCAACTGGAAGCTTGGTGTAAACAGCTTTTTGTCACACGGATATTATCATTACAGGTACATAATGATGGGAAAAGTTAAGTTTGAACGCAAGGAGGCATATGTGATAGGTGTGCCGGGAGTGTACACAAACAAGGAAAAATATCTTGCAAACATGTTTGGCTTCAATATATTTATACCTGCGAAACCTACAAAATTTCTGACAGGTAATTTTGGTTATTGGATATCTGAAATATTGACGGAATAACGCATCAAATCCTCATATTTTCCGAGGATATTTGCACATTTTGGCTCAAGGCGAATCGGCATAAAGCCGATTTTCTCTGCCAGCCTTTTTGATGCCTCGTTGTCAGGGTGTATTCGGGCATCAACCCTGTTTATGCTATAATCCTTTTTTATTACCTTAAATGCGGACATGCATGCCTCATATGCCAGCCCCTGATTTTGGTGCAGGGCATCAATTTTGTAGCCGATTTCTGCAAAGGGATTGTCGTTATCATGATAAATATTAAAATTTACCGAGCCGATTATACGGCTGGGACGCATTTTCAGAAAAATATAATACCTTAAAAAAATGCCGGAAATATACATTTTATATTCACGGGCAAGTATCTGACGATGATATTCCACAGTGTAGAAATTGTTTGGCCTTGTTGGCTCAAAGCGTTCAAAGGCAGTCCGATTGCGTTGATAAAGCTCAAGAACTTTACGGGCACTGTCCTCATTTTCAACCTTTAAAATTAAATTGTCAGTATATTTAATTCCCGGACCCATCTTGTACCTCTTTCACAAAACATGTTATTAGTGTATACTGAAAACATATAAATTGTACATAGTTTTTTGCAGAATATTTTTATTATTTATTTAGTGGTAATGTTTATTGTAGCAGATAGGAGAAAGAATATAATGAATTTAGATGCAGATGATATAAAGCAGCATGAAAAATTTATGAGGCAGGCTGTGACTCAGGCAAAGAAGGCGTGGAAAAACAAGGACGTGCCTATAGGGTGCGTCATAGTTTATGAGGGCAGTGTCATAGCAAGAGGCTACAATAGAAGGAACGCAGATAAGACAGCCCTTGCACATGCGGAGATTATGGCAATAAAAAAGGCTTCAAGGGTCATTGGTGACTGGAGGCTTGAGGAGTGTACAATGTATGTAACTCTTGAGCCTTGTCAAATGTGTGCGGGAGCTATTG
This sequence comes from uncultured Bacteroides sp., assembly GCA_964635615.1. GTDB lineage: Bacteria > Bacillota > Clostridia > Lachnospirales > Lachnospiraceae > Coprococcus_C. Next base: position 81,391 of record CAZWNL010000007.1, on the reverse strand, counting down.
TTCAGGCCCGCATACCAAAAGTTGTTATCGGGTGCATGAATCCCAAAGCGGGCTGTGCAGGCTCCGTTATAAATTTGTTTAGTATTAAGGAATTTAACCATCAGGTTGAGGTTGTAAAAGGTGTCATGGAGGAGGAATGTTCTGCCATGATGAAGAATTTTTTTGCATGGCTTAGAGATGAAAAAAGGAAAAACCTTGACTTAACATAATATTTTAGATATACTTTATTATGTATTTTTGTTTTTGTTTTAATATGTTATAAAATTTCCGCGCAGCTGGGGAGTTAGCGGTGCCCTGTACCTGCAATCCGCTACAGCAGGAGTGATGGCTGGCTTAGGGTTGTTGCTTGTAGGGCAGCCCCTGATAAGTGGCGTTGATGTTTGGGTCTTGCGCGACAGGAGCCTATGAACCGTGTCAGGTCGGGAACGGAGCAGCACTAAGTAGGAAGTCTTGTGCGCCGCAAGGGTGCCTGGGCTGAGTTAACTGTCAGGGTAACGTCTATGAGGATTTCACGAAGCCGGTCGCGCGGGTTTATAATAAACTATTATATAAAAATATAGTATTTTACCTAAAAAAATGTTATCATTAGATAAATGTGGACTAAAGGGGCGGAGTTATGAATTACGCAGAGGTAATGGAATACGTTAAAAAAATGACCACAGAAAACGGACGTCCACCAAATTATCCGTTTAGAAGCAGATATGAGCATACCATGAGGGTATACAGATGGGCGATTAAGCTTCAGTCGAAGCTTGGTGGTGATTTGGATGTCATTGCTTTGGCAGCCTTGCTTCATGACATAGGCTGGGATGACGAAAGACCACATGCAGAGGTGGGTGCCGAGCTTGCGGTGGAATATCTTGACAGTATAGGTGTTGACCCTGATATTATTAAGCGGGTCGGCGAAATTATCATGGCACATTCCGATAAGGATACAGAGGCTGAGTTATCTCTTGAATGTAAGATTGTTATGGACGCTGATTTGTTGGATGAGGTAGGTGCTATTGGTATAATATGGGATGCCATGGCAACAGCAGTTGAGGAGGACCCAACATATAAAAAGGCATATTACAGAATAAAGAATTTTTACAGAATAAATAAGCCTAAAATCAAGAGATGTAAGACGGATACTGCAAGAGCTGAATATACAAAAAGAATGAAGCTGATTGAGGATTATATATACCAGCTTGAAAAAGAACTTTTTTAGGAGACTGTCGCACTAAGAATATTTATATTTTAATTATTCTTAGTGCAGCAGCCTCCTTTTTCCATTTACTACAACTTATATCCCTTTTTTCCCATTTCTAAAGCTCATTTTTTCCACTTGTACACTGAAATAAAAAAATTTATAATGAAAATCAGTGATATATCACATTACAAGTTTTGGGAGGAGAAGACTATATGAAAAATTGTGTTAGCTGTGGACAGCAGATTTCAAAGGGTGAGACAATCTGTCCATATTGCGGAGCTGGACAGCCGATGATGAATCAGCAGATGGGATATGACGGACAAAATATGCAGCCGGGTTATGGACAGCAGCAGGGCTACGGACAGCCGATGATGAATCAGCAGATGGGATATGATGGACAAAATATGCAGCCGGGTTATGGACAGCAGCAGGGTTACGGACAGCCGCAGATGAATCAGCAGATGGGGTATGGCGGACAAAACATGCAGCCGGGCTATGGACAACCACAGGGTCAGCCTGGTGCCAAGAAACCTGTAAATGGTAAAAAGATAGGAATTATTGTAGGTGTTGCCGTCGCACTTGTACTTGTTATAGTATTTGTAACTAAGTTTACAGGACCAGGTGCACCTACACAGAAGGCGGCCTTAAAGTCATATATTAAGGCGGTAGTAAATGAGGATGCAGATGATTATATTGATGCGTGTCTGCCAAAGAAGCTCCTGAAGGGGGTTATAAAGGAATCTGGTGATGAAAAAGCCGAATATAAAGAAAGCCTTCAGTTTAGGTTGTCCTGGTGGTATGGTTATATAGAGGATATTAAAAAAATAAAAATTACTAAAATATATGAACAGGACAAATCTGATATAAAAGATTTTGAGGATAAAATGAAGGATAAGTATAATGTTAAAATCAAAGTAACGGAACTTGTTCGTGTTAAATATGAATACCAGGTTAAAACGGATGGCGAATGGGAGGAGGACAGCGATTCCATTTTATTGTATAAAACCGGCGGAAAGTGGTTTGTAAAGGGCTCTATGTTTTAGGATATACTGATATTAAATTAGTTCACATTACAAGTTTTAGGAGGAGAAGACTATATGAAAAATTGTGTTAACTGTGGACAGCAGATTTCAAAGGGCGAGACAATCTGTCCATATTGCGGAGCTGCTCAGGAAGAAAGAACGGTTTTAATTAATGAAACGAATACTCAGCAGCCGGTGATGAATCAACAGCAGATGAATCAGCAGATGGGATATGGCGGACAAAACGTACAGCCGGGCTATGGACAACCGCCGGGTTATGGTCAGCAGCAGATGAATCAGCAGCCGGGCTATGGACAGCCACAGGGTTACGGACAACCACAGCAAGGTTATGGACAACAGCAGATGAATCAGCAGATGGGATATGGCGGACAAAACATGCAGCAAGGTTACGGTGGACAAAACATGCAGCCGGGCTATGGACAGCCACAGGGCTACGGACAACCGCAGGGGTACGGCCAGCCGATGATGAATCCGCAGCCGGGCTATGGACAGCCACAGGGCTACGGACAACCGCAGGGGTACGGCCAGCCGATGATGAATCCGCAGCCGGGCTATGGACAGCCACAGGGCTACGGACAACAGCAAGGCTATGGACAACCACAGGGTCAGTCCGGTGCCAAGAAACCTGTAAATGGTAAAAAGATAGGAATGATTGCAGGTATTGCAGTGGCACTTGTGCTTGTTATAGTACTTATAGCTAAGCTTACAGGACCAGGTGCTCTTACACGAGAGGCAGCCATAGAGTCATATTATGAGGCGCTAATAAGTCAGGATGAAGATGATTATTTGGATGTATGCATGCCAAAGAAGCTTCAGAAGAATGTTAAAAAGGAATATGGAAATGATTTTGAAGATGAAATTGACTTTAGGTTGGACTGGTACGGATATTGGACTGGTGTGACTAATGTAAGAAATATAAAAATTACTGATATAGAAAAAATGGATAGGAGTGAGGTAAAAGAGTATGAGGATGACGTAAAGGATGACTATAATGTTAAAATAAAAATATCGAAGATGATATATGTTGAATATGAATACGAGGCAAAATCGGGTAGCCAATGGAAAGAAAAGAGCGATGGAGCTCAATTGTGTAAAATTGGCGGAAAGTGGTTTGTAATGGATATGTGGTATTAGATACTCTGATATGAAATTGAACAGGGGGTGTCGCATTAAGTGCGACACCCCTTGTTTATTCTTACTTTGCAAGCTCTTCTATCATATTTACAATCATGGTAACCGAATCGTGCTTTGCACTGCATTCCATTGCACGGATGTATGCGTCACGATTGTCATATACATAGTTAATTGCTTTAAGGAGCGATGTGTCATTAACATCCTCCTCCATGAGAAGCTTCGCATATCCGCTGTTGTCAAAGGAGCGGGCATTTAAAATCTGGTCGCCCCTGCTTGCTTCAAGTGAGAGGGGAATAAGGACACTTGGTTTCTTAAGTGCCAAAAGCTCACAGATGGCATTAGCACCTGCACGGGATACGACAACGTCCGCAAGTGCAAGAAGATTTGCAAGCTCCTGTTTTATATATTCAAACTGTACATAGTTCTTTTTGTCGGTAAGGCTGTTGTTCAGGTTGCCTTTTCCGCAAAGATGAATTACATTGTATGTTTTAAGTATTTCATCCAGGCAGGACCATATTGCTTCGTTTACCCTGACACTTCCGGAGCTTCCTCCTATAATAAGCAGGGTCGGACGAACCTCCTTAAATTGGCAGAAGGACATTGCATTTGCTGCGTTGCCGTCAAACAATTCCTTCCTTATGGGAGTGCCTGTTACAACTGCCTTTCCTTCGGGAAGCTTTTCCACTGTTTCAGGGAAATTGCAGCATACTTTATCAGCCTTTGGAATTGCAATTTTGTTTGCAAGTCCGGGTGTCATATCTGATTCATGTATAATGCAAGGGATTTTTTTTGAGCTTGCCGCAAGTACAACAGGCACAGACACAAATCCGCCTTTGGAAAATACTACGTCAGGCTTAAGCTCCTTCATAAGTGACTTTGCCTGTGAGAAGCCCTTTATAACACGGAAGGGGTCGGAAAAATTTTTCAAATCAAAATATCTTCGCAGCTTTCCTGTTGCTATGCCGTGATATGATATTCCCATTTCCTCAATAAGCTTTTTTTCTATACCCTCATAGGAGCCGATGTAATGTATGTCATAGCCTTTTTCCCTGAGAGAAGGAATAATTGCCATATTTGGCGTTACATGACCGGCAGTTCCCCCACCTGTAAGTATAATTCGTTTCATATATATACCTCACACTTTTTTGCATTTCTTATATGTCACAGCTTATAAATCCCAACCGTTTCATATATGAGTTTGAAAGCTCTTTCGTAATTGCCCGCAGTTTTTCTGACAGGTTAAATCATTTTATTATATTATATGTAAAATTGTCAATAATCTTACAGCATGCATAAATGTTTTTACAGCGCTTGCTTTAATGCCTTGGCAAGCTGGTCGGGACATGAGGTTTCCTTGAAGCCGCATTTAATGCCTTCAAGTCGCTCAATGACCTCCGCTACAGGCATACCTTCAACTAATCTGCATATGCCCTGAGTGTTTCCGTTGCAGCCTCCGATAAATTTAACTCCTGTAAGCTTACCGTCAACGATATCAAAATTTATTGCCTGTGAGCAGGTTCCGGAAGTCTTATAAGTCATAGCATATCCTCCTTTTCTATGAATAATACTTAACTCATTGCTAAACTTGGTTTTTGTACAACTAGGTTTTGAAAATAAGGAGTTTCACAATTGTTAATGTAATATTATGATTTCATTTTAACATAAAACATTAAGCTGTTAAAGTATGAAATATGTCGGAATAAATAAGTATTTGCAGTATAAAAAAACTTGATTTATTAACTTCGCCTTTTCTATAATCACCACATCAAAACATGGATCGGGAGCGAAAATCTTAAAAGCACTATGGGTATGCCCGTAAAATTACAGCCGTTGCTGTTATATGAGAGTGCAAAAATTTAAGCCGATTATCGTGTAATGAAAAAAAGGAATTATGAAAAGAGGGAAAGTATGTTAGAAAGAATCATGGAAATGGATACATATGTTTATGTCCTATGGGGAGTAGGAGTATTGGGATTACTACTTAAAATGATGGCAAATACTTACCTGAAATCACTGATAAAGGCATCTGAAAATATGGAAACCACAAAAAAGAGAAAGCTTCAGATAATAGCGAGAAAATATAAGAACAGACAGAGCCTTGGCATGAATAACAGCAACGGAGATGCATTTGTAGAAAAAAATATCAGGAAAATGAAATTTGCCGCCATGCCCTTTGAGTTTTGGCGAAAATGCGGAAACACGCTTGCCTTTGTCGTTGTTACGCTCGCCGCCGGATCGTTTTTGTATTATGACGTGTCCTGGCGAGGGAGTCCTGAAATGATTTTGTTAATGGCAAATAGTGTTTGTGTATGTGCATTTTTATTTGCACTTGAGAATATATTTTTAATAAATAATAAAGTGGAGATATTGAAAGCTAATATCAAGGATTATATCGAAAATATAACGCCGGCACGAGAGCCAGTAAAGCTGCGCAGCAGTATAAGAGCTGACCCGTCAGATAGGCTGTCGGAGCAGGAGGCAGCCGTTACAAAAACTGACGGTGTAAAAAAGGACTGTACCTCACCTGAAATGGTAAATCATATACAGGAGGAGGTAAAAAGAAAGCAGCTTGAAAAAGAGGAAAAAAGTGATGGGGTCAGAGCTTCACCAAAGAACGATGTAATGATTGACAGCTTTCTGCGTGAATTCTTCTCTTGAAAAAAATATTTAAGGTTTGTTGTGTAATTATTATTGCTGTGGGAATTGTTTTTTTGTTGGTTAAGGAGGGTATTTTATCATGTGATATATTCAAATTTATAAGCTATAAAAATGATAATGAGGCAACGGGTATTGATGCGGAGCATGACACAGATGAGCCTGATGATAAAGAGCAGGAAAAAAATAAAAGATATGAGTGTCTTCCGATAATCAGCCAAATCCGTGATAAAAATGAATATTATGATTATCAAAATGAGAAGCTGGCATGGTGGTTTAAACGGAATGATAACCATATGCCAAGCGGCTGTGATGATAAAGTAGATCTCACAGAGTATGGCGCCTACTATGTGGACTACAGAGTGTTGTCAAATTATAATTCGGCTACTCCGGATGAAGCTTCTGAACAGTGGGATGATAAGGTTGTATATCTGACATTTGACTGCGGATACGAAAACGGATATACAGAGCATATATTGGACGTTCTCAAGGAGGAGGATGTTCCGGCATGTTTTTTCGTAACACAAACGTACATACGTGATAATGTATTATTGGTGCAAAGAATGAAGGAGGAGGGACATCAGGTTGGCAATCATACCATAACCCATCCGTCATTGCCGAAGAAGTCATATGAGGAAATAATTCACGAGATAGAGGGCACTGCAAATTATATGAAAGAGGTTACAGGATACGACATGGATCCTTACCTGCGCCCACCTATGGGAGAATACAGTGCCAGAAGTCTTACGATTACCCATGACTTAGGATACAAAACTATATTTTGGAGCATGGCATATTTGGATTATGATGTGAAGAATCAGCCTGGGACCGACTATGTAATCAGGCATTTTGAAAAATATCACCATAATGGTGCAATTATTCTTATGCATAATGTGTCGCAGTCAAATTCGGAGGCACTTGCTACTGTTATACAGAACATGAAAAGGGAGGGCTACAGGTTTGCAAGCCTGAATGAACTTCCATAAAAATAGAAGAAATTATATAAGGGCTGTTGCATTAGGATATACCCGTATGCGGCAGCCCTTTTAATAATTTTCTTGTAAAAAAATAATGGAATAGGTATAATATTACACAGAAAAAAATGTAAGGAGATAAAAACATGGCACAGACAATCAAATTTGATTTTAGTAACACTGAGTTTATGGCTTCTAAGGAAGACGTTGCAGCAATATCCGAGAAGGTTGTGGCTGCTAAGAAAACCCTCCTTGAGAAGACCGGTGAGGGAAACGATTTCCTTGGATGGATTGACCTTCCTGTAAATTATGATAAGGATGAGTTTGCAAGAATAAAGAAGGCAGCAGCAAAGATACAGGGAGATTCGGATGTACTTATCGTTATAGGCATAGGTGGTTCCTATCTTGGAGCAAGAGCGGCAATTGAAGCTTTAAGACATGGATTTTATAACATGGTGGACAAGTCAGTGAGAAAAACTCCTGAGATTTACTACTGTGGAAACAATATAAGCAGCACTTATCTTTCACAGCTCATGGACGTTGTGGCTGATAAGGATTTTTCAGTAAACGTTATCTCAAAGTCAGGTACGACAACAGAGCCTGCTATTGCATTTCGTATATTTAAGAAAAAGCTTGAGGCTAAGTATGGCAAGGAAGAAGCAGCAAAGAGAATCTATGCCACAACTGACGCAGCAAAGGGTGCTCTTAAGACACTTGCAACAGAAGAAGGCTATGAGACATTTGTAGTTCCTGATGATGTAGGCGGACGTTTCTCCGTTCTTACCGCTGTAGGACTTCTTCCGATAGCAGTAAGCGGCGCTGACATTGACGCTCTTATGGCAGGTGCAGCAAATGCACGTGAATACTGCATCGCAGATGATTTTGATTCAAGTGATGTAATGAAGTATGCGGCAGTCCGCAACGTGCTTTACAATAAGGGACTTGGAATGGAAATTCTTGCAAATTATGAGCCATCCCTTCACTATGTATCAGAATGGTGGAAGCAGCTTTATGGTGAGAGTGAGGGAAAGGATGGAAAGGGTATATTCCCAACTGCTGTTGACTTAACTACTGACCTTCATTCCCTTGGACAGTTCATTCAGGAAGGAACAAAGAACCATTTTGAGACTGTAATAAATGTTAAAACCCCTAAGCTTGAGGTTATTATGGAGGAGGAGCCTGTTGACCTTGACGGACTTAATTATCTTACTGGCAAGTCCGTTGATTTTGTCAATAAATGTGCCATGAACGGAACAATTCTTGCTCATGTTGACGGCGGCATTCCAAATATCCTTGTGAATATGGAGAAAATCGACGAGGCTTCACTTGGAGAGCTTTTCTATGTGTTTGAGTTTGCATGCGGCATAAGCGGATATGTTCTCGGTGTAAATCCATTTAACCAGCCGGGTGTTGAAAGCTATAAGAAAAATATGTTTGCACTTCTCGGCAAGCCTGGCAATGAGGAGAGACGTAAGGAGCTTCTTGCAAGACTGGAAAAATAATTTTTATTTGAAAATATAATTTTTTCTGTTGCTGTATAAAAATCTTTCTATTGGACATAATTAATTATGTCACATCTGTTAAACAGATGAAAACATATGGGTAGAACCCTTAATCAGGAGGATGTTATGGCACAGAATAATCAGTCAAACAACACAAAGAATTCATCAAGCAATGCTCAGAAAAATCAGAATAATCAGAGCAATCAGACTAACAGCCAGAAGAATAATTCACAGAAGAATTCTTCTGAGTCTTCAAACAGCAATAACTGCTATTAGTCTGAGAAGTCAGTGTTTTACACTGTAGAATGAATTAAAGAAAAAAAGGCGCCATGGTATGGATATTCCCTGCTGTGGCGTTTTTATTTAATAAGGCTGTCGCATTAAAAGGCAATCGCTTAAAAAATCTTTAAAAACTTCAAAAATCTGTAGATATATTGTAAAAAAAGTCCTTGCATCATATACGCTATTGTGCTATCATTCTTCAAAAGCATTTATCTTTCTATTCTGTTTTGAGGCACATGCCGCATCCAATAAATCAGAAAAATTCGGAACTTCAATGCTTTAAGTTCACTACATTACAATTTAAGCAGTGGGGTTATCCGTATTGGGGAAAGATATGTAATGCGGATGTTTTGCTGAGTATTTTTATTTTAGTAAGACACCTTGATTGGGAAACCTCCTGCTGTATTCAAAAGGAGGAAACCTAATGAAAAATGAAGTAAAAAACGATATGAAACAGGAACTGCTTACATGGGTACAGTGGCAGGAGCTTACAGGCTGGCAGGCGGTAAGGCATGAATATAAGGACACGGTATTCCGCATGCTTCACAGGGATAAGAGAAAACTGCTTGCACTTTACAACGGTGTAAATGGGACGGATTATGACAATCCGGATGAGCTGGAAATTGTCACACTTGAAAATGCCATTTACATGAGCTGTAAAAATGACGTTGCATGTGTGATTGATTTTACCCTTGACATGTATGAGCAGCAGGCTACGGTAAATCCCAACATGCCCTTTCGATATTTGAGATATGTTGCAAGGGTATTTGAAAAGCTTACGGCACATAATAATATTTATTCCAGAAAGCTGATTAAGCTTCCCGCACCAAAGTTTATTGTATTTTACAACGGAAGGGAAGAACAGCCGGAGTGTAAGGAATACAGATTATCGGATGCATATATGACAAGGACGGAAGGTGTAAGTCTTGAGCTTGTTGTGACGCAACTTAACATTAATCCGGGTTATAATGATGAGCTTATGGAAAAATGTCCTGACCTTTTCCAATATATGCAGTATGTTTCAAAAATTCGTGAGTACAATAAGGATATGCCGCTTGAGGCAGCGGTAACAAGAGCCGTTGATGAATGTATTAACGAAGGAATATTAAAGGACTTTCTTTTGCAGAACAAGGCAGAGGTGACAAGTATGAGTATATTTGAATATGACGCAGAACTACATATGAAGATGGAGCGTGAGGAGGCATTTGAGGATGGCATGGAAAAAGGATTAAAGCTTAGTGCTGATATATTTAATACAATACGCGACGGGATAAATGATAATTATAAAATAGCAGAAAAATGTAAATGTACGGTTGTTGATGTTGAGAACATTAGAGCGTCCTTTAACATTTAATCCTGCATCAAAACCTTGTAAGATGTAAATAGAAATGATAGTATAAAAAATAAAAAATACATAAAAAATAGTGATGGACATATTATGAAATATAACAGCCTTATTTACAGTGTATAAAACTGAAAATAAAGGCTGTTTTTTACTTTATAGGCACTTTGTTCTTTCGCACCTTTATTTTTCGTCTGAATATTCTATAAGTAAAGATAAAAGGAGGCGGATCTTTTTGAGGTTTCATAATATAAATATTAGAAATATTCTAAGTGAAGCACTTAACTATGGAGGAATAATAGTAGACGTAAGAAGCAGTAGTGAATTCGCCAAGGGACATATCCCTATGGCTATTAATCTGCCTCTGGAGGATATACAGAGTGGAAGATATTCATTGCCTAAATCAAAGGTGTTGATACTGTACTGCGAAAATTCAGGAAAAAGCTCCCTTGGAGCAAAGCTTCTTGCAGAAAGAGGCTTTAGTGTTATAAATTCTATTGGAGGTCTTAAGGAATATAAAGGACCTCTGACAAGACCATCAAAGGAAGCATAGGGCAACGGGGCTGATATACACAGATGGACACTGCCTATGGCAGATCACCTTGTGTATGGCAGTCCCTAAAATTTTGCATAAAAGAAAGGGTATCTTTGTCGTTAAAATAGGTAATTATTATCACTTGACTAGCGTATGTTGTGACCTTACAATGATATTTGGGATAAAATGTCATTAAGTTTTGTATGTTAAGCGAGGAAAAGTATGGATAATGATATAAGAAAAGCTCCTGAGGCTTCTTATGAATTAATTGCGCCATGTCATTTTGGACTGGAGGCTGTTTTAAAAAAAGAGATTCTTGGACTTGGATATGAGATTGTTTCCACTCAGGACGGACGAATTACTTTTCGTGGTGATGAGACTGCAATTCCGAGGGCAAATATTTTTATGAGAACCGCAGAGAGAATCCTACTTAAAATGGGAAGCTTTAAGGCGGAAACCTTTGATGAGCTTTTCGAGGGTACAAAGGCTATTGAATGGGAGAAAATTCTTCCAAGGGATGCTAAGTTTTGGGTTACGAAAGCAACGACAAATAAGAGTGCCCTTTTTTCAGGAAGCGCTATTCAATCCATTGTAAAAAAAGCTATTGTCGAGCGCATGAAGCAGACCTACAGAGTCAGTAATTTTGCTGAGGATGGAGACGAATATCCAATCCGTGTGTTTATTTATAAGGATATGGTTACAATTGGACTTGATACCTCCGGTGTATCCCTGCATAAGAGGGGTTACAGACAGCTTGTGGGAAAGGCACCACTGTCGGAAACGCTTGCGGCGGCACTTATTATGCTTACACCATGGCATAAGGACAGGATTCTTGTAGACCCTTTTTGCGGAAGCGGTACATTTCCAATTGAGGCAGCGCTTATGGGCGCAAACATTGCTCCCGGTATGAACAGGGAATTTACGGCTAAGGCATGGAATAAGGTTATCCGGGAAAAAATATGGCAGGATGCATATGATGAGGCACATGATGTAATCAGGCATGATGTGGAAATGAATATACAAGGCTACGACGCTGATTCGGATATTATTAAATGTGCCATGGCAAATGCAAGAGCAGCAGGAGTGGACAGGCATATACATTTTCAGGCAAGGGATGTGAAGGATTTAAGACATCCGAAGCATTATGGATTTATAATTACAAATCCGCCATACGGGGAGAGACTTGAGGATAAGGAAGCGCTTCCTGCGCTGTACAGAACATTAGGGGAGAGCTTTAAGGAGCTTTCTGATTGGTCCATGTATGTCATTACCTCATGGGAGCAGGCTGAGAAATACATTGGAAGAAAAGCAGATAAAAACAGAAAGATATACAACGGCATGATAAAGTCCTATTATTATCAGTTTATGGGACCTAAGCCGCCAAGAAAGTGAGTTACTTATAAATGAGAAAAATATGCACTACATTAGCAGTGCTTCTAACACTTGTTGCAATTACATATTTGTTGACTAAGACCCCTGTTATAACCATAGACAAGGCACCTGATTTTCAAAAGCATGCATCGAATTTTGAGCTTAGTCTTGTGGCACGCCTCAATGGGGAGGATACCGTATACACTGTTATGGGAAGCAGTGTAATGGATATGGGATATGACTTTTATGTGAGTGATGATATGCGCCTTATGGTTGAGGGAGATTTTTTAAGAAGTCTTTTGTCATGCTCCGTGCTTGTGTACACCAACGGTAATGTTATTATCATGAAGGGTAACAGCCGTATCGATATGCAGGTTGGCTCCAATGAGGCAACCGTAAACGGTTATAAAAAAATAGGTCTGGGCAGCATGGTATATTTAGACGGAAACAAGCTGTTTGTTCCTGTTGATGATATAGCAGAGTATTTAAGCTATAATGTAAATTATTATTTTGATGAGCAGTGGGTTGATTTAGAGCTTATAAATGAGGAGAATAAGCTGCCGGAGGCATACGACATGAGAGATTATGGACGTGTAACTCCTGTCAGGGACCAGGGCAGATACGGAACCTGTTGGGCTTTTGCATCTCTTGGGGCTCTTGAAACCACGGTTATGCCAAAAAGGTATGAAATATATTCCACGGATCATATGACTCTTTGTAATAGCTATAACCTTGATATTAATAGGGGCGGAGAAAATACAATGAGTATTGCATATCTTGCTGCGTGGAAGGGACCTGTTTTTGAGAAGGACGACCCTTATGGAGATGGCGTCAGCGATTCCAGCCTTGAAGCCGTTTTACATTTGGAGGAGGCGCTTGTCATAAATGAGAAGGACGTGGAAACCATAAAGAGTGCCATATACAGATATGGAGCAATAGAAACCTCTCTTTATCTCCAAATGGAATATGTGGACAGCGTATCACAGTATTACTCAGAGGAAAAACATTCTTATTATTATGACGGGGATGAGGGACCTAATCATGATGTTGTAATCGTTGGATGGGATGACAATTACCCAAAGGAAAATTTTACAATGCAGCCGGCGGAAAACGGAGCATTTATATGTAAGAACAGCTGGGGTGAGGCCTTTGGCGAAGATGGATATTTCTATGTTTCCTATTATGATAAAAATATATGTCAGAAGTCAGTTGTTTACACAAGGGTAGGAAGTGTGGATAATTTCGATCATATATATCAGTCTGATCTTTTGGGATGGGTTGGTCAAATGGGCTTTGGAAAGGAAGATGCTTATTTTGCCAATGTATATACAGCTGGCAGTGGAGAGGAGCTCTCTGCGGTTTCATTTTATGCCACGGGTAAGGATACTGAGTTTGAGGTGTTTGTGGTAAATAATTTTGAGGACACGAAATCCTTTGACAAAAAGCAGTCCGTAGCAGCGGGAAGCACAAAATATGCAGGATACTATACGGTAAAATTTTCTAAGCCTGTGGAGCTTGAGGATAATGAAACATTTGCGGTTGTTGTCAAAATAAAAACACCGGGTGCAATTCACCCGATAGCCATAGAATACGCTGTTCCCGATGATGAGAGAACGAGCAATTTCGATATATCTGACGGACAGGGATATATCAGTCTTTATGGTGAAATGTGGCACAGTGCCGAGGAAACTGAAAACTGTAATGTGTGCCTGAAGGCTTTTACAAATAATAGGTAGTTGCAAAATACTGTCTTTTCAAGACGGTCGTTGTACAATATAGATAATATCAATGCAGGCACGCTTGCGCTACTTGTCGCTCGCAACAGTGCTAAGCTCGAAAAAACCTCGCTAAGCACTGGCGGCTCCAAAGTACCTGCTTATGATATTATCTATATTGTACAACTAGGTTCTCGTAATAAAAAATTTTGCAATTGATTAATATGCTATAGATAGAAAGGAAGGTGCAGCAAAAATGGAAAAGCTTATTTTTGCGACAGGAAATGCGGATAAGATGAAGGAAATCAGAATGATTCTGGCTGATTCAGGGTACGAAATCGTGTCAATGAAGGAGGCTGGAATTGATGTAGATATCGTTGAGGATGGCAGCACATTTGAGGAAAATGCCATTATCAAGGCGACGGCTATAAGCAAGGTGGCAGGATGTCTTGTACTTGCTGACGACAGTGGGCTTGAGGTGGACGCAATGGACGGAGCACCGGGAATTTATTCGGCAAGATTTGAAGGCGTTGACACTCCATATTCCATAAAAAATAAAATAATTATGGATAGGCTTGAGGGACTTCCTGAGGAAAAAAGGACAGCAAGATTTGTGTGTGCAATAGCTGCTGCATGGCCTGACGGAAGAGTTGAAACAAGGCGTGGAACCATTGAGGGAACAATTGCACATGAGCCGGCAGGTGAAAATGGATTTGGATATGACCCGATATTTTATGTTCCGGAATATGGCAGGACGACAGCACAGCTTGACCCTGAGGAGAAAAACAAAATAAGCCATAGGGGTAAGGCTCTGCAGATGATTAAGGAAGTGTTGTAGAATCAGATTTTTTGGAGGAATTATGAAAAGGATTCTGATTGTCAGTGATTCACATGGAAATAATGAGAATGTTCAAAAGGCAATAAAAAAAGCGGGTAAGATTGATATTATGATTCATCTCGGAGATATCGGATATGATTATCTTGAGATTGAACGTATGGCTCATGTTCCTACCTATATGGTATCAGGAAATAATGATTATGGACTGCCAATTAAAGACAGAATAATTATTCAGATTGGCGGACATAAGATTTATGCTGTTCACGGACATCGGCATGGGGTTTATTCCGGACCTGATATCGTAAGATATAATGCACTTGAAAATGATTGCGATATTGCTATGCACGGACATACCCATGTGCCGTTTCTTGACGAAGGTGACGTGACGATACTGAATCCGGGAAGCCTTACATTTCCGAGGCAGCAGGGACATGAGAAAACATTTCTTATTATGGAAATAGATGACGACGATAATGTAACCTATACATTTGACCATATATGATTAGGCAAAATTTAAAATTTGATATTATAATATGGATTTGATTTTTGTATAAACATGAGGAGGACGCTTTAGTTTGAAAAAGGGCGATATATGCGAGGGGAGAATAACATGTTACGATTTTCCTAACAAGGGAAGTCTTACATACGAGGATAGAAAGGTGATTATAAAGGGCGCACTTGAAGGTCAAGAAGTGCGTTTTATGATTACGAAAAAAAAGAGTGGAATGGCAGAGGGAAAGCTTCTTGAAGTTCTGGAAAAATCTCCAATGGAAAATGAGTCCCCGGAGTGTCCTTATTTTGGGATGTGCGGAGGATGTTCCTATCAGACTATGTCATATGAAAATCAGCTTTTATTAAAAGAAAAGATGGTAAGGAAGCTTATCGGAAAATATGTTGGTGATAGTAAATCAGATACAGTGCCCATTTGGGAGGGTATAGTTGCATCTCCAATGAGGTACGAATACAGGAACAAAATGGAGTTTACCTTTGGGGACGAATTTAAGGATGGTCCTTTGTGCTTAGGACTTCATAAAAAAGGAAGCTTCCATGATATATTGCAGGTAAGTAAATGCCGTATTATAAAAAAGGAATGGGGTAAAATACTTGATTTTACTTTGGATTTTTTTAAGAGCAAGGGAGTGCCTTTCTATCATAAAATGAGGCATGAGGGAATTCTCCGCAATCTTGTTGTGCGGCAATCTTTTGCAACAGGAGAATTTCTTGTAAATCTTGTAGCATCAACCCAGTGGGGAAATTATGGCTTTGATAAGGAAACCATTTTGCATGAGTTTGCGGATGGGCTTGTTATGTTGGCAGATAATGCAGGCTTTGACGGCAATGTGGTAGGTGTTTTATACACGGAAAATGATTCCTTGGGTGATGTGGTGGCGTGTGATAAAATGCGTGTTCTTATCGGAAAAGATTATATTATCGAGGAAGTTATGGGGCTGAAATTCAGGATATCTCCATTTTCATTTTTCCAGACAAATACAAAGGGATGTGAAGTGCTTTACTCCAAGGCGAGGGAGTACATCATGTCGGGAAGCGTCATAGGTAACAGATTAAATGAAAAGGCTGTTACGAATGGCGCGAAAGATAAAGTCATTTTTGACTTGTACAGTGGTACGGGAACGATTGCCCAAATGATGGCACCTGTTGCAAAAAAGGTCATTGGAATAGAGATAGTCGAGGAGGCTGTGGAGGCAGCAAAGGAAAATGCGAAGCTCAATGGTCTTGACAACTGTGAATTTATTGCAGGAGATGTTCTTAAAGCGATTGATTTGGTGGAGGATAAACCGGACGTTATCATATTAGACCCACCGAGAGACGGAATAAACCCTAAGGCACTGGAAAAAATTCTGGCATTTAACGTAAATGAAATGGTATATATAAGCTGCAAGCCAACTTCACTTGCAAGAGACCTTGAAGTAATAACGAATAGGGGTTATGAGGTTACGAGGGCGTGTGCGATAGATGAGTTCCCGGGGACGGGGCATGTGGAGACGGTGGTCAAATTATGCCTCAAAAAAGATGCACCTAAGATTGAGGTGACAATGGAGCCTGATGAAGAGAGTACTTACACCCCAGAGGAAAATCCGAGGCGAGTCCGTAAAAATGGACAGCAAAAATGATAGACTACAATTAATATAGTGTAGGAGGTGTGATTTGTGGATTGGTCCAAAGTACAAAAGGAACATGTAGAAGCTGCTATACAAAAGTTTATAGAGGAAAAACCACAACATCCAAAACCTCGTTCTTATTATTTGATGTATAACGGTGAGAAATTACCATCAAAGTATATTCGAGGCTTAGCATATTCGATTGCTACCGGTGAGGAACTTAGTCTTAAGGGATTTAATGGTGGTGTTGAGACCGTAGATTTCTTTGCAAAACATGGTTATACCGTTGAACAGATTTCAAATGACGAGGATAATAAATATAGTGTTAATCAAGCGGTTTGGATTGCAACAGCAATGTTGGCATTTGAAAAGTATAATTTTGATCCTGATGTGACAAGAGAAGATATGTATTTCAAACAATCTGATATCGTACACAGAGCACAGTTACTTGTAAAGGTAAAAGTTGATTCAGCGAGAGTTTCTTGGTGGGTTAATGCTGATAATGAGAAGGCTACACAGAATTATTTGAGAGCTGATCAGTTAGGAAACTCGACTACGAGAAGATTATCAATGATTGATGAGTTTCCTGATAAAACTTATCCAGTGGAACTCGATGGTCAAGATGAATTAGAAATAGATGGACAGCTATTAACGATTGATGAATTGTTAGATTTTGTTCGCAATGTATATCCGGAGGTGATGAAAAAGATGCAGCCAATAGATATTGATTATATAGGTGTGTTGGATTACTTGGCAAACAACCAAGAAATTCCATATTCAAATCCAGACGCGGAAGGATTAGCAGAGGATGAAAAGAACAATCTTCTTGCTATCAAGCAGAGAGGTAAGAACGCAGTTGCTGAAATGAAGAAGATGGCAGCGCGTTGTGAGGATTTATATGGATTAGACAAATGCTTGCCGGGATCATGGCTTGATGGATCTAATACAAAAACAAGAAAATATTTGTGGACCCAGATGAAGTACAAAGCGCAGGCTGAAAATCCTATCAGTATTTCATTGTTTGTGGAACAGAATGATGGTGTTGCAAGATATCGTATCTGCTTGGAAATAAAGAATGATGGCGCCGATAAGAATATAATGCAAAAGTACCATTCACACCTTGATATTCCAGCTCAGCCTGGAATGTTTTATGTGTCAGGAAGTAACGAATGGGGAAATCCAACCGTTATTAGTGGTTCACAAGAAGATATAAAAGGGCAAGTTGAAGATGGAACACTTAGAAAGGTTCAGCTTTGTATTTATGTCGAAACTACTGAAGGAAAAACAAATGAAGAATTTGATGCTGAGATAATGGAAGCAGTAAAGAAGATGCTCCCTTATTATGAACATGTAATCGATAATACTGAACAAGGTAGTGGTAGAGCATGGCTGTTAATATGGAATCCTGATAACTGGGATTGGGAGGATTACAAAGAGCAGTGTATGGCTACAAAACAGGGTGAAACTTGTATAATTCCTTGGACATGTTCTAATAAGCGGCCTGTTGAAGGTGATGAAGTTTTCTTGATAAAAACGGGTAATCAGCCAAGGGGTATTATTGCACATGGTCGTGTTGCTAGGGCGGCTTACCAAGCACCGCATTATGATCCGGAGAAAGCAGCACAAGGTGTCATGACTGGTCATATTGACGCAGAGTATGACTGGATCCAGGACTATGAAACAGAGAATATGCTTTTGCAGGATGTTTTAAAAAAGCAGTTCGCAGATCAGCAGTGGAGTCCGATGGGATCTGGAATAGAAATAAAAGCAGAAATTCTTCTTGAATTGAGAAAAATGTGGAAAGAACTTATAGGTGCAGATGATGGTTATTGGCCATCATATGAAGAGTATCCGGATTATTTAACAAAGGAAGATGGAATGAACGATGCGGAATTTGATAAGAATATGATTTTATACGGACCTCCTGGAACAGGAAAGACATATAATACTGTAATTTATGCTGTGGCTATTTGTACGGGAAAAAGTAAAGAAGCAGTTAGCAGTGAACCATATTCAGAAGTTCTTGATGAATATAACAAACTTAAAAAACAAGGCAGAATTGCATTTACTACATTTCATCAGTCTTATGGTTATGAAGAGTTTATTGAAGGCATTAAGCCTGTTCTCGATGGTGGAAGTGAAATTGGATACACTATTGAAGATGGTGTATTTAAGGCATTTTGTAATAGTGCAGTTAGAGTTAAAAACCAGGCTATAGCAAAATATGCTTCAGTTTGGGGCGTTAGATATAACACTTCAAAGAATTGGAAAGAAGAAGCTGAGATAAAGAAAGAGTGTTTTGAAAAGGGAATCATCGAATTTGATTGGAATAAATTAGAGAGCGATGTCAATGCAAGATTTATAGATGATATAAAAATTGGTGATTATGTTGCGATCCACTTAAAAGAAAACCATATTGATGCAATTGGAAAGATTGTTGGCAATGCAAGATTTGATAAGGATAAAGAGAAATACAAATGGAGTCGTCAGGTTGAATGGTTGATAACTGGTGCGGATATTGATATTCAATATGCAAATAATGGTAAAGCATTCCATAATTTTGAGCTGGCACGTTTATCAAGTATAAAGCCTATTGAGCTATTAAAACTGATTCCAGGTAATGAAAACATAGATCAGGAATCAAAATTACCATATGTGTTTATCATTGATGAGATTAACCGAGGTAACATCTCTAAGATTTTTGGCGAATTAATCACGCTTATAGAGGATACTAAGAGGGCCGGTGCGGAAGAGGCAGCAAGCGCCACTTTACCATATTCAGGTGATTCGTTCAGTGTACCAAGTAACGTGTATATTCTTGGAACAATGAATACTGCTGACAGATCTATTGCCTTAATGGATACAGCGCTTCGTCGTAGATTTAGATTTGAAGAAAAGATGCCTAATTCAGACATTCTTCGTAAGCTTGGTGCTGATATGGTTGAGGATCTGGACGTTGCAAAGATGCTAGATACCATTAATGAAAGAATTACATATCTGTATGATAGAGAACACAAAATTGGACATGCATTTTTCACTGGTTTAGCAGATGACCCTTCTGTTGAGAAGTTGGCCAGTATTTTTGAAAAGTCAGTTATTCCTCTTTTACAAGAGTATTTTTATGAGGATTATCAGAAAATCCAGTTAGTACTTGGTGATAATGGAAAGACAGACGATTCGTATAAATTTATCAAAGATGTTCCGGTTGTTGTTAAGAATGTTTTCAAGGGTAACGTAGAAGATGTTATAGATATTCCGGAAAAGAAATATGAACTAAATAAAGCCGCTTTGAAGAATATCCAAAGTTATAAAGAAATTATGTAAAAACATTTGATGAAATGGAGAGTGCTATCAAATGAAGGAATCAAATTGCAAAACCGGTTCTATTGTTCTTGATCTTACGATAAATGACTTCGGGTTTGAATTTGCATCTGACATTTCGTCAGCATTGGAAAACGCAAATCATGAACTGCAGGCAATAGATGATAGACTTACCGAAAGCGTAGAAACGGTAAAGAAGTTAACGCCAGAGTGCGACAAGCTGGATTATGCATTAGCAGCTTCAAGCGGAGCAATCTGTAGTGTGATTGACATTTTTCTTGTAGGTAAGCCTGGTGAGTCTCCGATGGGGAACATTACGGATAAGTGGTTTGAGAACCGAACAAAAGATTTTGCTAAATTGTGCGATTGGGATGATGAAAATGGGACATTATCTTCCGCAGTTAAATATCTAGAAAAAAAATTCAAAGTACCGTATGACCAAAGGGGTGCTGGTGATGCAGCAAGTTGGATTTTTGACCTAAATCCAAAGAATCATCATTTTAAGTCTTTGGCTCATAATCCAACGTTATTAGGACTGTTTTTCTCTATATTAGATCAGTTCAGTAACACATCACATTTTGTCTCTGGTGGTGAATTGATATCGTTAGAAAATGCAGACGGTTCATTTAAGCTAACAGGTAATAACGTTCCAAGTAAGATGTTTTGTGCTTTTGTAAATTGGTTTGGGCATTTGGTTTCTGATATGTCAGGCTCTTCTGGTAGTAAGGGAAGAGGGATGGGAATACCATCTCCAATTTGGAGCTGGACAAATAATGTGATTGCAATAAAGAGAAAACTGAATATCTCAGCTTCCGAATTTGATAAATCAATTAATGAGTTAGCATTACAGATTTATAAAGAAGGATATGATGCAAGATTTCAAGCCTCACAGGCGATTCCGGTGTTTATAAACGAATTATTAGTGAGACTGATGTACTCCGTACGTCGCCTTATTCAGTATTTTACGAATACTTCGAAAGAAAATAGATCATTTAAAAGCCTATGGAAAGCATGCGAACCGTTCTCCAATGCTGCAGTTAAACGAATGCTGACTGTGGCCCATGGAACCTTCTGCTTGATTGACGCAGGAGATGCTGTAGTGAGAGGATTTGCTACGAGTGGTGGAAGATTCAATGTTGCAGAATTTTTTATGCGATTGAATATAGCTGGGCTAGGAAGATTTACTATTTCATTATATGGCGAGGTGAATCGTGGAATAAAGAAGACCCAAATCCAGGAAGAAGTGTATTTCCTTAAAAGAGAGAGAATTGTCGTTCAGGATTACATTGCAGGTTTGAATATACTGGCAGTAGTTTATGATGACAAAACACTTCTCACATTTATAGACGATCTGAAGAGTAGTGAGTTGTACAAAGAAGCTTTTGAGAAAACAGTCCTTTTGGCAGAAAAACGCAGTGTTCCAGAGGAAAAGATTTTGAGGAATAAGGCTGATATAGATGCATATTTTAGAGGAGGAAGTAACTAATGAAGAAAAAATCAAAACTCCAGCTTGCTCAGAATGCCGCACAAGCAGCAATTAATAAAACTAATGAGAAGATTGAAGAACTGGGTGAGAAAACTAGCTCATTAAATACTTCATTAACCGATATACAGGAGTTTTTTGACAAAATCAGGAATGTTCCTAGTGAGAAAAAGCTTAAATATGAAGAGTTGAAACAGATACGATTAAACTGGAAACAACAAGCGGATAAAATCGAAAAGGATTATAAAGAGGCTGCAGTAAAAAATGCAGGGGCAGGAGCAGCAGGCGCTGGATTAGGTGTTGCAGTTGTTACAATGGGACCTACTGTTGCGATGGGTGTTGCTACTACTTTTGGTGTTGCTTCTACAGGAACTGCAATTTCGACACTTAGTGGAGCGGCTGCAACTAATGCCGCTTTGGCATGGCTTGGTGGTGGTGCACTAGCCGCTGGTGGTGGTGGAATGGAAGCAGGTGAAGCTTTTCTTGCATTAGCAGGCCCGGTAGGATGGGCGATAGCTGGTGTGGCACTTATTACTAGTGGCTTATTTTTTTGGAAGACAAAGAGCGATCAGAAGCATATAGAGGATGTATTTACAATTATCAGCGAGCGAGACGTTAAATCGTATGAGTTGGCAGTTGTAGAATTAAACGAGCGTATATCAAGAATTGTAGATGAGAGTTCAAAGTTGGATTCTGCGATTGGTGATATTAAGACATTTGGATTGGATTATAACGAAATGACGGAAGAACAACAATATGCGTTAGGTGCATATGTGAATTTGATGTCTTCATCAACGCAGTTGTTGATAAATCCTATTAAAGGGTTACAGCCAAAGTATGTTGAGGAAGATTTTGATGGCTTCATGGATTGGAATGAGAAGAAAGTTGATAAAGAGGAATGCAGTGAGCATAAGACATTGATTGTTTCATTGGTGAATTTCTTATATAAAATTGATTTAAATGATAGAGATAAGAAACTGTTGTGGAAGTCTTTAAGAAAAAATAAAAAGATGCTTAAATCAATGAATGTAACAAAGAAGGACTTTGGCATCAGTATTATAGATGCTGCATTAGAGGCTTTGAATTATAAATATACCTTGGATAATGCTACAGTATAGATTTGATATGTTGACAGGATTGGTGGTGATAACATGGATAAGCTGTTAGAAGTAAGAGAGTTTGAGTCGATTACTGGAAATGCAGATTATAAAGATGATGAAAATTATAAATATTTGCCTGAGAAAGCATTTGTAGATCTCGTAGAGTTTATCCATGAGTATGCTGGTGACGAGGAGAATGCAGATGCGCTTGAATTCATGAGAATTGCATATAAGCGTAATGTTGGTGAGGTTGTTACAATTAAAAATTACGTTGGCCTTATTCAGATGAAAAATAGATATCAGATACAAGTGCTTCCTAAGATTAGCTTTGGTGATGGAGAGGACGTTGGAAACACAAAAACAAAGCGTACTTTTTTGAAAATGCTGCGAAGCATGAAGAATTTTCCTAGTAAAGTTTTTAATAATGCCAGCCTTAAAGTTGATCGGATGAATTTATATGAAATATTCATCAACATGTACCTTCAGGAAGTGAGGCAACTTGTAAAACACGGAATCAAATCTGCTTATGTTGAACAGGAAGATAACTTGCGTTTCTATAAGGGTAAACTGCAGGTAAGTAAACATATCCGAACTAACACAGTACATAAGGAACGATTTGATGTTGCATTTGATGAGTTTCATCCAAATAGGGCAGAAAATAAACTGGTAAAGGTTACGTTGTTAAAATTGCAGAAGCTGACATCAAGTGCAGAGAATGCTAAGGAAATAAGGCAGTTGCTAACAGCATTTGAAATGGTGCATCCTTCAACAAATTTTCAGAAGGACTTTTCGTCTGTTGTAATTGACAGAAACACTAAGGATTATGAGATGTTGATGCAGTGGTCTAAGGTGTTCTTGATGAATAAGAGTTTTACTACTTTTTCTGGAAAGAATAGTTCGAGAGCGCTGTTGTTCCCTATGGAAAGCGTATATGAGAATTATATTGCACAGCAGATGAGGAAAGTAATGTGCCCGGATGGATGGGATGTTTCAACCCAAGATAAAGGCTATTATTTGTTCGTTGAACCGAGAAAACAGTTCTCACTTAAACCGGATATTGTTCTTCAACGTAAAGGGCGAGTTGTGGTAATGGATACTAAGTGGAAAAACTTAGTGAATAACGATAGAAAGAATTATGGCATTTCGCAGGGAGATATGTATCAGATGTATGCGTATTCAAAGAAATATGAGACATCTGAGATTTGGTTGTTATATCCTTTGAACGATGAAATGAGAGGACATGTAGATATTTTATTTGATTCAGGAGATGGAACAACAGTACATGTATTTTTTGTTGATGTGGCTAACATCGAAGATAGTTTAACAGAGCTTAAGCAAAAACTTGAGGAGACACAGCCTAATGAATAATTTTGAAAGAGTAAGAGATCTTGTAAATAAATATGTTTCTGAGAATGGAACGGGGAAAGAGAAGTCCCGTGCAGAGTTTTTGGAATGGGTACATGAAACCTATGAAAACATATCTGCAGCTAAGAATAATTTGTATCCTACAGATATAAGCTACAACCTTTATAACGCTGGATTGAAAGATTTTCCGGGACCTAATCTTTGCTTAGTTTATGTTGAGGAAAGAGATACATTTAGACTTGTTGGAAGTGAATACAAGTATACAGGACCGATATATCAGTATAAAGGAAAATCTAATGAAAAGATTATAGGTCAGTGGAATAATGGCGTTTGCAGTATGGGAGTGACATCTGTTGAAGAAGCTCTTTCAGAAAATATTCTGTTCAGAAGAGAAGATCTGGCAGCAGGAATAAAAGGCGCTTTGAAAGCTATACCAGTTACAGTAAATGAAAAGGGAAGAAATGTTACGGTTGAGTTTCAGGCGTTACTTGTAAGTGGAGTAAGCGTTGAGGATGAAGGGTATAAAATATTCAACGCTAGTTCTGAATGGGCTGACAAAACTACATACCTTTGTGAAGAATCAAATGATGGAACAAGGTTTTATTATCTTGAGACTATAGACGAATGCATCGGAGAGATACAAAGACTTGTAATGTTTGAGGCACAAAAGGGTAAAAGGCAGCCTTCGATTAATGGACAGCATACCAGTGAATTGAGTGTCTGAAATTAGGAATGCGTCATTGCCGAATCGTGTAGCAAATGTGATAGATGACAATTTTGTGAATAGAGTTATGGCAACATTAAAAAAATCAGGTCGCATCAATTTAAAAGCAAATGAATCAAATAAGTATGGATTAGTGATTTATCCCAAATAAATGGAAACACCACCTACGTCGCATCTGCGGTTTCAGTGGTTCATTATTATTATATAGAAATATATGCAGACTGTCAAGGGTAGGACTAGAGAATGGGAGCATTCTTGTACAAAACATTTCCTAGCAGTATAATAAATGTGATATGTATGTCCAACCCCAAATGTTAGGTGATGAGGTGGCAAAATGGATTACAGAGATGCTAAGCTTAGTAAATCAAATATTATAATATACACGACAGCGGATGGTTTGGCAAAAATTGAAACAACTTTTGATGGAGATACGGTATGGTTATCAAAAGCTCAGATGGCAGAACTGTTTCAAAGAGATCGTTCCGTTATTTCAAAACATATAAAAAACATATTTGAAGAAGGTGAACTTCCTAGAGAAGGCAATGTGCAAATTTTGCACATTGCAAAATGAAGGAAATAGACTAGTTTGAACTAGTAGCGTCAATATCGGAAAAAGTAGGGAAGATAAGCAGTCATAGAGAATTGGAGTCGAAACCGCATCTTAGAAGAAACAATCGAATAAAATCTATCCATTCATCATTAAAAATTGAAGTAAATTCACTCTCTTTATCAGAAGTAAGTGCAAGAAGTAAAGAATGCTTATGTTGCTTACAGTGAGATTGAAAAAATAAAGCCATATAGCAAGACTGTGGCATATCAAAAAGGTGTTTAGCGACAGCAAATTGCAGGAAAATTCGGTTATTCAAAAATTTCGAATATCTGTTGATGACGGAAAAAGTTATAATACAAATCATTACTCGTTAGAAGTGATTATTGTAAGTATATGTAATTGAATATAAAATACCGTCTCAAGAATGAGACCTGCTGTTGTTTGAGAAATTAGATAATGACAGGTCTTATTTTTATTTATGCAAGTTGCGTTTGGACAGAAATTGTTGCATTTTCAAAGTCGTTATTGGTAAAAATTGCCAATTAGTTGTGGAAGTTGCAAAAAACATGTTTTGGATTGTAAAAAATGCAACAAGTGGTATTATATAGACATAAAGATTTGAACTTGTTGACAAATATATAGGGAAAGGGTATTTCTGATGGCTAAAAAAAATGAAATGACTTTTCTGTGCAAGAGATTAAAAGAACTTCGCGAGAAAAACAACTGTACAATGGATGAAATGGCGCAAAAATTGGCTGTTAATGGTATAGCACCTAATAAATCTTCAATTTCCAGAGTAGAGGCTGGGAAAACAAGCGAGAAAACGCTTATTGAAACAGCCAAAAAATATTGTGAAGCTTTTGGTATGTCCAAGGAGCAGACTAATCAATTCTTACGTGGAGATAAGATTGCGGTCCCTGACACATCGGCTTTATTAAAGAATTCTCAGCTGATAGATGAGTTAAATAAAGAGTATAGCAAGGTAGTTATACCTAAGGTAGTTGTTGATGAATTGGATAATATTAAGAATAAGAATTCAGGGCCTTTAGGAAGAAAGGCTTGGGAGGTTATACGAGGAATCGGTTATGGTGATAGAACTATCCTTATGGATTATAATGGGGATAGTTCGGAGAAAAATGAAGACTGCAAAATTATCTTCATAGCACAGGAAGCATCGGATACATATCATTGTACGGTGGATATTATAACAGAAGATACCGATTATTCTGCTTACCTAAAAGGGAACGAGTCTGTTATAGCATTACATTTAAGAGAATATATGGCAACTAAACAGGAACTGATCAATATGTCAAAGCTTTCAAAAATTGATGCATACTATTCAGATTCGTATGAGGATTGCGATGTTCCAAATGTTGAGGAAGTAAATGCTTACTTACCGGATGGTAACACGCTTATTATCTCAGCAGTAAGAAATCGCAGATTTACCTTGGAGCAGAGAAAAGCTAAAATCAAGTGGCTGATTTCTCATGGTGCAGATGTTAATAAGTGTGATTGTAGTAGAAGGTATTTTCCTCCTATTTCTCATGCTATACAGACAGGAGATTATGATATGTTCTTATTCATCTTACAGGATTGTAAGGCAAATCCTAATGTTGGAAGCAGAAATCCGTTTGATGCAGGAAAAGTACGGCAGAAGAATGAAGGTAATATGCCTTTGATGATTGCTGCATGGGAAGGAAAGAAGGATTTTGTTGAAGCATTATGTAAAGATGAAAGAACCAGTATCAATCAGCAAGATGCAAATGGATTTACTGCATTAATGAAAGCTTGTATGAATGGTCATTTTGCTAATGATCGGGAGAAGCATACTTGGGACTGTCGGAAGATTCTTATTGGTGCAGGAGCAGATCAGAAAATTGTCGATATAGATGGGAAAACGGCTGCGGACTGGATTAATGAATATCATGATGCGGGTCCTACAAGAAAGCAATTTCAACGTGGCAGAGGGAAGCAGAAAAATCATAGGTATCAAAAAGAAGGAAAAAGATGATAACACGGGCTTGTATTTCAATTAATAATCACTGTAATCTAAATTGCAAGTACTGTCACTTCCACGAAAAGAAGGAATATATCCATACAGATGACATGGATGTTATAGCTATTCTTGATAATATTATGCAGCACATAGACAGCAATAATATAGAAGTGTTTAAATTGGGGTTTGTTGGTAATGGTGAACCATTACTGGAATATTATGCTTTAAAAAAATATATTATACACATTTCAAAATATCTTGATGCTGGTCGTATTGCTGCCTATTCCATAACAAATGGTCTTCTCGTTGATGAAAATATATTGGGATTTTTTAAGCAGTATAAGGTTAAGCTTGGCTTTTCAATAGATGGACTTTCGTCAATACATAACATGTATAGGTGTGGGACACATGACAAGGTCATGGAGAAAATCGAATTGTATAAGAAGATTAATGGCAATTATCCTTCTATGAATTGTACGGTTGGAAAGGAAATACTGGATAAAGCAGAGGAGACATTTGAGTTTTTTAAGCAATTTAATAGTAGGATTACTTTTTCAAGGATGATTGGTAGATATGGGATTTCATTAAAGCAGTTTAATGAATTTCTAAAAAAAGCAGTTCAAATCTTAAATGTAAGAACGGGTGGATATGATTGCACTATGTATGGGGGTATGTGTGGTGCGGGCATAGATAATTTTTTCTATGCCAATGGGAAAGTATATCTGTGTGGAAATTGTATAGATCTTCCGGCATTGGGAGATAGTGATGTGTCAATCTCTCAATTGGAAAGAATTTCTCTACAATTTGATCGCACACATTGCTATAAGGAGTCAATATGCGAGTAGGTTTATATGGTTTGCCAACGGCAGGTAAAACTTATATATTGAATGCGGTAAGAAGCTTTGAAGTTTTAGCCGGTAGTTCTTTACTTAAAGAAACATCACCTGATTTTCATTCTTTATCAGCAGAGGATAAGGAAGTGGCAAGAAAACAGTTGGCAAGTAGACTTAAAGAAAAAGATGGTTTTATTATGGATGGGCATTATTCATTTGGTGAAGAAGTGGTTTTTACCGAAGAAGATGGACAACTCTATGATGCTATATTGTACTTATATGTAGAGCCATCGATTCTTAAAATGAGGATGGAGGATTCCCTTAGAAACAACAAATATCTTAGGTTTGATATCGAAAAGTGGCAGTTAAGGGAATTGGAGTCTTTACGTCAGTATTGCCATAAACATAACAAGGACTTTTATGTCATAGATAACCCGGAACAAGGATATTTTTCAAATATCAACATGGTAGTGGAATTCATTAATAGTATAGCAGATGGATATAGTTGCGTAACATTCGCCCGAAAGTGTGCGGACTTTATTTTGAGTGATGTAAAGACGAATGAGATTACTTTGGCAGATGGAGATAAGACACTGATTATTGAAGATAGTAGCAGTCTTATAGGTTATAAGACACATATCTTTGATGGAAACTTTTATACGGGGTTTCAGGCATGGTGCCATTCAAGAGAGATGACAGAGTTTTTGCAATTTACTGAATATTCGAATAGGTCTATTGAAGAAATCGGAATTCATCTTAATGATGCGGTTGTTGGCAAACTTATGAAGCCAACGGTGATTCTTACTTCCGGTTATTATGGAATCTGGAAACAGATTGCCAATAAGCTTGAAATTCCCTTATTTTATGGTGAACAGATGTCTGCAGAAACAAAATATTTTATAGTGAAGTTTCTTCAGAAAGCAAACATAAAAGTGGTGGCTTATGGAGATGGGATGAATGATTATTATATGCTGAAACAGGCGGATGAGGGATATCTTGTTTCTAAGTCAGATGGTTCCTTGAGTAGCTCACTCAAAAATAAAAATTTGGAGGGGATAGTTATTGTTTGAAATTGAAAAAACAGATAGAATAAACGAATTGATTTCAATAACAAAGTCCGATTCTGGTATTTCAGGTCCTAAATTAGTAGCCGCACATATGGAATTGGGGAAGCTTTTGGCAGGAATGTTCCCTCAGATGGAGCCGGCAGACACGACTGTTGTTGCTATGTTACGAGGTGGGATTTTTTTTGCGCAAGGCATCTATTTTCAGTTGGGATGTAAGTTTCAGTTATATGACCCAAAGAAGGAGACCTTTGTAAGACCAAATACAAAGAATGTTATATTGACAGATTCGGTTATAAATACCGGAAAAACTATAAGCAGCATACTTGAAGAGGATATGATAGTTGCGTGTTGCGTAATAAATGAAAAATCCGTTGCTGCCTTTGATAAGCAACTATACACTATAAGAGTTTCTAAAAATTTTTTTGTTGGTGAAAAGGTTTGTAAACAAGAGGGATGTATCGGTCCGGACACAACGATGAGGCTGTTTAATCAAATATAATGCAAGAATCATAAAATTTTCAAAAGAAGATACAGAAAATCCCCTTTTTATTTTTAATTGATTTATGGTAAGATAATACGCAAGATAGTAAGTAAGTCTTACATAGAGTGTATGCACAGAAAAACAGACGTTACAAGCTTATCCAACACAAAAAGGAGAAACTTCACATGTTCAAATGGATAAAATTATTTGGTGACCAATATTTAGGCTTTTGGATACTGGGATTAATGTTATTTGTAGTACAGGAAATTCCATATATAATAATGCCTTTATTTAAGATGGAAAGCAATCCGATTATGAATATGCAGGAAACATCAATGGTTTTGGAGATTTGTGAAAAGGTATTAGGTTCATTTTGTATATTTCTAATGACTTTTGTTATTCAAAAAGATGTATCAGTTTTTAGCATGGGAGTAGGCATAAATAAGCTTGGATTCATTTGTGCCATTGCAGTACTGCTTCTAAACTTTTTTGGATGGGGATTATATTTCACCGGACATCAATCAATTTTTGTAATGATGTTTTTTATAGTTTTGATGCCACCGCTATACTATATATGCATTGGTCTGTGGAGAAAAAACTGGTTACTGTTAATTACGGGTAGCGCATTTATTATAATTCATTTTATTCATGTCCTTGGAAATCTGAAAGCTTGAGGTAATAAAGAGGTTAATTATTTCTCACCCCATTTCTTACACTGGGCAATTCTCGCACCATTATCGCTTTGCTCCATGTCGTAAGCAAAGGTATGTCACTTTTAGAAATCTATTACAAAAAAGACATTAACAAACGCCACTTTGTTAATGTCTTTTTTGTAATAGATTTTCTTTATCTTCCTTTATTATGATGTCTTATTCGGAATCATCATTTAATGCCTCAAGTCTATCGAAAAATTCATTAAAGAACCCTTCTTCGTACAATTTCTGCATATGTCCTTCTCCAAATCTTTCAACACGGATATGCATGGTGATTAATTTCCTTAACTCGTCCATATCCATATTTTTCACTTCTTCCATACTGTTTTTTGGCATGGCATTCATTTGACTGCGCTGCTGTGTCCATGCTATATAATCGAAATTCTCTACAAATCCGGTATAATTTAAAGCATCCAGAAAATCAATAAATGACCTATCATCCATAATGTTTGTATTTCTCTCAGAAGAAAGATTGACAGTCTCCGTCTCCTGTACAAAACGATTCCTAAATGATAAAATTTCTTCTATTGTTCCATTCGGCAATTGTTCCATATGGCTCACCTCCTAAATTTTTCTACGCATTCATCTGTTCTAAAATAATATCTGCCATCGTACTTTGCTTCCAAAATTTTATATGACATCCTGCGCACATATAATACTTCTTTCTCTGACGGATAACACGAAAATTTTTCTATACAACATCCTGTATGACAATTTATGTCCAAGCTTGCATTTCCGGATTTATACCAATGTCCCTTTTCATATGCAGTACTCGTATACGCAAGATTTAAATAAGAAGCACCAACCTTATGCTTATTAAGTTCTTCCGGTCGTAAATATGTTCCCCGATATGTCATTCCGGCATAGGGCGGCAGATTCATAAGTCCTGTATCCAATGCCTCAAACAATGGCAGCATTTTTTTATACTCTTCGGATTTTTTATCATTTTTACGCAGAACACTATTAATAGTAGAGTAAAAATTACTTGTGTAAAGGTGTATTGCAAAATATTGACGTTGCGTTAAATACTCCGGAAGGGCCACAGTTTGTATTCCATCCATAGTCTGTTTTACATAAAATTTATATGCTCTTGTATCGTATAACGATTCTAAATGCAGATATGCATCTTTCAATTTAATAAACTTTTGTCTGATAGCGTTTTTGGCATTGCTGTTTGGATATATGACAATTTTTATTTCTTTAAAAGGAAATTTCATAGCTCCCCAATGAACTGCGGCAAAAAAAATCGCCTCTATCATCTCAATTGGATCTACACCGCTCTTTCCCGTGCAAAGCATGGGCATAGCAACCTTAAGGTCGCCTGTTCTTCCCTGTTCGTGCATCGCAATTGCAGAAAAAACATATGTAACAAGATCATATGCACTATTTTTCGGCTCATTTGGTTCAAAAATGGCTAAACGTCCGCTCTGTATGCCTTTTACTTCCTTCGATATCCAACATGGAATTTCCGGTCGGTAATCCACCGCCTTATCTTTGGAAAGAGTCTCCACAGATACCCCTTTTTTATTTAAACTATACAACACCGTGCCACTGTCTGCCAGATAGAAATTAGGCTGTGTAGATATCGCCATATAATCTACAGCTTCTTTAGTATCTAATTCAGATATATCTCCACTGCAAAGTGACACGTTTCTCTTTGATTTTCCATAATACACATCCAGTGATTCCAATAATTGTAACGCCATTGCTTTACATCCCCTCCATCATTAGTCTACTGTATTTGTACTTGTATATTAATGGATTTTAAATTGTCTGTAAAGTAAATTTTTGCCGGTTATTACCACTACATTAGATGCAGACGTGTGCCGGCAACAGACGGATAAGGTGGTGGATGAACCGGAGCGTAATAATGAATTACTGTTTTTATTGAAAAAAGTATAACTGTAGGTGTAATATTCAAAAGAACCTTTTTTCTGTCGAAATAGAAAGTAAATAAAACTGTGAGGGGAGGCAATCGGATGTTAAGGATTGCAGTTTGCGATGATGAAGAATATTTCAGAAAAAGAATGAAGCAAATCATTTCTGGATACATGGACGCAAGAAATTACGATTACGCTATAAGCTGCTTTGAGTCAGGGGAATCATTTCTTGAGTCCGGTTCTCAAAGGTTTGATTATAATATTGTTTTTCTAGATGTCAATATGAAAGAAATGGATGGGATTGAGACAGCCAGAGCCGTAAAAATGTTGTCGCCGGATACATACATTATATTTGTGACGGCATATATCACTTATGCGTTAGAGGGATATAAGGTAAATGCGATTCGGTATCTCTTAAAAGAGGATGCTAATCTTGAAATGGCAATGCAGGAGTGCTTTGACACGATAATTGAAAAAATGAATTATAAAGAAATCAGGCGTACATTTGAGTTTCAAAATGGAAAAATGGATTTAGTTGTTGACAAAATATTGTATGTAGAAAGCAGGCTTCATAAGGTGATTTTCTTTGTTATGGATAATGGAGTAGTTGAATATTACATGTATGATAAACTGGATACCATTGAAGATATATTGTGTGAGTTTGGTTTTTATCGTATTCATCAAAGCTTTTTGGTTAATTTGAAATATGTAAAAAATATTGAGAGGTTTAAGCTTTTTTTGTTAAATGGGACAGAGTTGAGTATTTCAAAGAAATATTACAAGGAAATTGAAGCGGAGTACGTTAAGTCGAAGGGAGATATATAGATGTTTGAACTTATTAGTAGTCTTTTTCTAGTTGTATGGGAGATTGTATGCTGTAAGTTTCTATTGGAATCTTTTATAAGAAAAAGAAAGTATACACATAAAATATGTATATTGGCAATACATTTAGGGTTGGTATGCATATATTATATGTCGGCTTGGCTGCTTTATGAATATCTCTGGTTGAAACAGATTGCAATAGTTACGGTTATGTCAGTTGCCATGTATTTACTTTTTGAAAGTCATTATCTCAAGATTATGGTTTTGACAATGTTGTATCAAGGGCTGGTATTGATAGCAGATTATTCAACATTATTGGTTTTGGGGAAGTGTTTTCCTTCTTTTTCTCAATTGTTGTCGGATAATACCGGCATTTCTGTGCTGGTTTCTATTATATGTAAAGTAGTGTTGCTGTTTGTTGTTTTAATATTAAAAAGAAACATAAGGTATCAGTCAGGAGATATGCTGACTGATTTAGAGTGGCTTCAGCTGCTGTTTATTCCCATTATAACTATCGTTTCATTGACTGCTATTATGGTAAAATTCAATGTTTTACAGAGTATGAATCAGAATTATGTTTTAATGTATGTTGCTTTAGGAATGGCAGGCATGAACATTATGGTTTTTTATTTGATAAATGATATTTTGGAACGGGAGATGATAATTAGGAATGAGCGACTCCTACGTGAGAGGGCAAAAAATGAAACTGATATGTATTATTCCATATCTGAAAATTTGGATAAACAACGCAAACGGACACATGAATTTAAAAATCAGATAGCTTATATATTTTCTTTAGCAAATAGTAATAACTATCAGGAACTGAAAGAATATATTATGAAATTAGACGATGAATTGAAACTTAGTATGGATATGGTTGATACAAATAATGTAATCGTAAACGCAGTTCTGAATACAAAGTATAGGGAAGCTATTAACAAGAAGATAGTATTTGTATTAAAGATTAATGATCTGTCGAATATGATGTTATCGGATATGGACATTGTAGTAATACTTTCTAATTTGCTGGATAATGCAATCGAGGCTTGTGCGGATTGTGAAAATAAGGTTATAAAATGTAAATTTGTTTTGGAAGATGACCAGATTATCATTTCTGTGAAGAACAGCTTTTCTAAGAAGCCAAGAAAGAATAGTGAAAAATTCATCTCTGGAAAGGAAAAACCAGAGGAGCATGGAATAGGGATAGAAAATGTAATTGAGGTAATTCAACGATATGATGGGAGATATGCGATTGACTACGATGATGATATGTTTTCGTTTTCGATACTAATAAATAACATAAAGAAATGAAAATGGGGCTGTCATGCGACAGCCCCATTTTTATCCAATTCTGCAAAAAACAGTCTAATTCTGCAATGAATATTGTTAAAAAAGGAATGTTTGATATAGTTGATTTGTGGAGGCAAGATAAAGATGATAGAGAATTTTGCGGAAACAGTTATAGGAAAATTGATAGAATACAAATATATTACCGCTACACAAAAGGAAGATTATGTGTATGCGTTAATCATGACAATGGAAACATGGATATCTTTGACGGCCATTATGCTGGTAGGGATATGTCTGCAAGTATTTATGCCCACCCTGTTTTTTTTAGTATGTCTATTTGCCATAAAAAAAAGGAGTGGGGGGTTTCATGCTAAAAAATTTGGAATCTGTTTTTTCGCAACAGTTTCAACATATATTGGCTTTGTTATTTTCTTAATGCCAATTATGGAAAAAGAAATAAATATGACATACATAGTTCTTGCGATTGCGATGGTCGTGTTAGAAATAATAGGGGCTGTCAATCATCCAAACATGAATTGGAGCATGGAGGAATATAAAGAAAGCAAAAGTGCAGCCAGAATGGTAGTTGCTATGGAAGGGATGGTTATTGTATTTCTTATATGTCTTGGGGCAGATAAGGAAATTATTGTATCTATGGCATTTGCAGTAATACTAAGTGCAATATTATTACTGTTAGCAAAAATATGTAAACAGGAGGTGTCTCAATGAAAGGAAAAACGATTGAAAAAAGGGTATTACAGGTAGTGGAAAAGGTCATTGGTATGGAGGTCAAGAAAAATAATGATATATGGCCGCCGGTGTGCGGAGGGTTTGTTCATCAACCGAAGCGTCCAATACCGAAAAAAGAAAGATAGCTCAAAGGACAGTGAAATCAAAACATATTATAGAAAGAGGTGTAATCTTTATGAAAAAGTACGCAAAAAAGATGATTGGTATGCTCGCTGTGGTTGCGTTATGTTTATGCATGTTGAATGTTAGTGTAATAGATGCACAAGCGGCTACATCTATTACAGGTAACAACACAATGGCTACGGCTTACAACTATGGCAGATGGTCATCAATTAATACAAATTATGCAACTATTATTTTGGAGAAAGGACAAACAGAATCTTGGTTGGAATTTACTCTAAATCCGGGAGACCACATTTATTTAAGAGCATCTTATAGAAATGAGTATGCAGGCGAGTGGTTTGAAATCCGAAATGGTGTTGGTATTCGACAAGGAGATCCACAGAGAACCCCTGAAGATATTTACGAATCTGATAGCATCACGCCATGTGTATATCTGGATTGTGACAATGATTCCACCTCTACAAGAAATTATTATTTGGTTTTACATAGAGGCAGTGTGGATATAGATACAAGCATCTATTTTTCTCTGTCGGCATATAATCGGATAGATACAGCAACAACAACGGTTTCGGTTCCCGGTACGGCTTCTAACCGTGGAAATAGCGGTCTTAGTATGTCAGGTGTTGATTCATCTGTAATATCGGTAAATTTAACAAACAACACAAGTATTCCCGATGATGCAGTTGTTATGAGTATTTCATCTTCTGGCAAACAGTCTCCGAGTCAGGGAAATGTACATCATATGATTATGCCAGCAAGCAATGGCATTTGGTATACTTCAAAGTATTCTAGTGCGGATAGCGGAAGCTATTTAATAGATATTGATGATAATATACCCGTTAAGCAGATATGGAGTTTTAAATATAATGCTATGGCTACTGCTAAGTCAACAATGACAAACGTCACATTGACAATAAAATATCAATATGATTTGAACAATACCGAATATAAAAAAATTATAGGATAGGATTTTGACATGGTTAATATAAGTAATTCGGATTGCTACAGCAAAATACCTGTGGGCAGAGATATAAACAATCTGCCGGCAAGTTCCACGGATGGAACATCCGTTGGTTATCAACATGATGGA
Organism: uncultured Bacteroides sp.; assembly: GCA_964635615.1. Taxonomy (GTDB): domain Bacteria; phylum Bacillota; class Clostridia; order Lachnospirales; family Lachnospiraceae; genus Coprococcus_C. Next base: position 45,103 of record CAZWNL010000007.1, on the reverse strand, counting down.
TTTACAGAGGAAGACCGTCTTGCATTTAAAATTTTACAGGAGCATTATGACAAGGTATATAAAGAAAATTTATCTCATTCTGATCCGATGGCATATCTCCGGTCAAAGTATTGGGATGTGACTTCCCCTAATTTTCGTTCAGAAATGACAGCCGATCAGCGTTCCACAGCTTATCGTAACGAAAAGAGGATGCTTGAAACAGGTGGGAAACATACTGCCGGATTTGGCAGATATGATTATGCTTTGCGAAATTATAAGGATTTGTATACAGGTGGCTCAAAAAATAACGATGGGCTTGTTCTTAATACAGATAAGGAAAAGCAATATGCCCGAAGTGTTATAAATCAACAGATTTCAAACCTGCTTTCTAATCATGGGATAACATTGTCAAAGCAAATAAATTTGAAATTTTCTATTGAACCATACACGTATCATCTAAAGGTGTCTGGGAATGCAGATAAAGACACATTAACACTGCTTGAGCAATTGTTAAACGAGGGAAGTAATGCTAAAAATCTGTGGACGCACGTATGGCTTTGTATGCACGATGCAGATAATGAAATTGTCAATTCACAAGCGAATACAACGAAGGCAAAGCAATATTCCTTATGGCATGAGTTGTACAATACAACAGGGTATGATATACGGAATGCAGTATATAAAAATGGCACGTTTTTTGCTGAAGATGGTACAGACTTGCTTGCCATGTTTAAGGAAAAGGCAACCAATGGTGCGGGTTATGAACTTTTTTCTAAAAGATGGCTGGAATATGCAAAGAACGGTTGGAATAATGCAAATGATTTAGTGCTAGAGATAGGATTTGACAGCAACGGATTGTATGATATAGGGCAGGAAAAAGGATATGGAATAATCCAGGATGCTTGGATTGGAGGAGAAACTCAAAATATGTTTGATGCTAAAGTATGAATTAGCATATTTACCGGAAAAAGAAAACTAAATATGAACTTGCAAACAGTAAAAGATAAAGTACTAGGAGGTGTTTTATGGGCACTATATACCAAAACAACAAAGAAATTATTTATGTCAGTCAGGATAATTACTATATTGCAGATTTGACTGGAAAAAATGTCGTTTACTATTGCGACAGTGCAACATCCTGCATTGTAATCATTTCGATAGGATTTAGTGAAGATTACGGGAAGAAAATTGCTTTGATTAGCCACTTAAGCCGTCCCGGCAGATTTGAGAAATATTTTTCAATGGTGGAAACGTTATTTACCGGAGATGTTGCCATTTATGCTTCTGGAGCTAACCCACCTGAACCCTGCTTAAAAGCGGATGGCAAATATGATTATACCGCAGTGAGAAATGCCAAACAAGTTTCCGAGTGGGTTGAATCAGGACGGGTTCAGGTAAAACAGGCAAGCTTAAAATTCGGTCAGGGAAATCCTGCCATTTATAACAATAACCTTGACTGCTATTCATTATCCTGTGATAAAACGGGAAATTACAAGGTAAGTAATGACCGTATTTATTTAACAAACGAACAGCGTGACCCTACAGGAGGAGTCCAGACACTGTTTTGCATTTATGCGGACCCTGCAGAAATCAGGGATCAAAAAGAAAATTTTACGGAAAGTGAAATTGCAGAATTGGTTCAGTGTGCGCATGACAAAAATCTGGAACAAGCAGCCGAAATGACAGACAAAGAAATACTATCTACATATTCATCAACTCCGGAATATGAAGTTCCTTGGTTTTGTGACACCATCCGTCAGGCAGGCTTGTTTGTAAAAAATTACATGAAAGGAGTGTAATGTTATGTGTACAATAGGAAGTGCCTTTTATCGTGTAAACGAGGTTAATGTTCAGTCTGTTTTTAAACAATGTGATCTGGTAACCCCTACTGAGTTTTTAACGCCTGTTGTTGAAACGGCTGTCAATAAAAATGGGAATGCCAATATGCCGGAAACAATACGTTATGTTGCGTTTACCCGTGTCAAGGAAGTGGAAGACGAGAAGAAAGTCAAACATATTACACACCCTGCATGGGCGGGAGTTAATGAATACGGTGTAAGCTTTGTGGCAGCGGATTCCTATCTGGATAAAAACAAAGAAAACGTTGCAGAAAACTTTTTAGAGAATTCCAACACGGTTTTTGATATGTATCTGCGTATCATCACCTCTTATACAACGGCCAAAGAAGCCGCAATGATGGCAAAAGAGTATTATGAAACAGTAGATTATGGGGCTGTGCTGACGGATATTCTGTTAATTGCAGATGAAAAAGAAATGTATTTTATTGAAACCGTAAATAAAAAGGTTCGGATTATTCAGAGAGAAATCGGACATTTTGTTTCCACAAATCATTGTCGTATGTTTTATGAAGCAGTTCCCTATGAGCAGAATCACAGCACTTACCTGCGTCTGGACAGAGCGGAAAAAATCCTGCAGGGCAGAGCTGACATTAATGGAATCGGTGATCTTTTGAGAGATTCCTATTATGGAAAAACAGTATGGTCTGTCTGCAGATATGCAAGTCTGACCGGAGTTGATGTTGAAAAAGACTCGGCTGAAGAAGAAATGTATTATACACAAGCGGCGGTTATTTTTACCGTTAAACCATGTTCCGGCTCAGGCGGAAAACCAGAGGTTGTTTGCGAGTATGTCCTTAATAACAATGCGTCTGTTGAAAATGCCGGATATTCATGGAGACCATTTGAAGATAAAGAACCTCAAAGAGTTTCTTATATTGGAAAAGCGGAAAATATTAATTAATGTTAAAGACATTTGGATCGGAAAGTGCGTGATCCCCGGCACTTTCCGGTTTTTTGCTATGCGTCTGACGCTTTTCGTCTGCTTAAGACAGTATGCCCGTACATCTTTTTGTTGCGTTGCTTTTTCTTGCAATATTACTGCTATCTTTTTATAATAATAACGAAATTCAACATAAATTTCAATAAGTCACGATTTGTTTGTGGAGGTCGTATATGGAAATAAGAGTTCTTAGGTATTTTCTCACGGTTGTACGGGAAGGTGGAATCAATCGAGCCGCAGAGGTTTTACATATTACACAGCCTACATTAAGCAGGCAATTATCACAGTTGGAAGAAGAAGTCGGTGTGAAACTGTTTTCCAGAGGTGCACGAAGGATTACGCTGACAAATGAAGGAATATTACTGCGTCGGCGTGCAGAGGAGATTCTGGCTTTGGTTAACCGAACTGAAAAGGAGTTGATTGAACAGGAGGAGCTTGTGGAAGGAAGGATTGTGATTGGCAGTGGGGAGCTGGCTGCTGTGCAGGTTCTGCCTGAAATAATTGAGTCCTTCCATAAAAAATACCCACTTGTCAGTTATGATATTTTTACGGCTAATGCTGATTTGGTAAAGGAGCAGATGGAAAAAGGCTTGATTGATATCGGAGTGCTGTTGGAGCCGATTGATACCTCGAAATTTGATTTTATCCGTCTGGCAGGGAAGGAACGCTGGGGTGTCTTGATGCGCCCGGATGACCCTCTGGCAAAAAAGGAAGCAATAAGTGCAAAGGATTTGGAAAATCTGCCCCTTATTCTTCCAAGACGGACAAATGTGCAGAATGAATTGTTGAATTGGCTTGGGGATTCCTTTCAGAGTGGGAAAGTCCTGTTTACCAGCAATTTAAGCACAAATGGTGCAATCATGGTTCAAAAGGGGATGGCTTATTCCATTGTTATTGAGGGTTCTGTCCCTTTTTGGGATAAAGAAAAAATTGCATACCGGCCATTATATCCGGAATTAACGGCAAACAGTGTATTTGCATGGAAAAAACAGCAGCCATTCAGTCTGGCGGCAGGCAAGTTTATAGAATATATTAAATGCTTTTTAGGCATAACTCACATATAAAAATCAAGTATTAGATATAATATGGAATTAGATTTATAATGTAGATGTAGAAAAAGGTGCAGTCCACTTTTTTTCTGCATCTACATTTTTCGTGGAGATGAAATGGTGAATACCAGATGACATTATCTTTTTAGTAGCAGAATAATGAAATGTAAAAAAGAATTGGAGGAAAAAACATGAAAAAAATTACAGCGATTTTACTTACCATCTTGATGGTAATTTCCCTTGCGGCTTGTGCAGGAGGAAATGATTCGGCAAAAGAAAAAACATCAGAAAGTAAAGCAGAAATGGATTCTGTGGAAAATAACTCCGTAGAAAATACATCTTCGGAAACTGTATCTGATATAACCACAGAGAGCGAACCGACAAATGGTACGTCAGAGAATGAACCTGATGATAAAGCGGAGGGATCGAAAATTCTTGTCGTATATTTCTCTGCGACAAATACAACGGAAGGCGTGGCAGAGCTTATAGCTGACGGTCTGTCTGCTGATATTTATGAGATTATACCGGAGCAGCCTTATACGGATGCAGATTTGAATTACCATGATGATAACAGCCGCTCCACCATTGAGATGAATGATCCGAATTCACGACCGGCCATTTCCGGTTCTGTTGAAAATATGGAGCAGTACAGTATTGTGTTTATTGGTTATCCAATTTGGTGGGGTGACGCACCAAGGATTCTTTCCACCTTTATGGAAAGCTATGATTTTTCCGGTAAAACAATCGTGCCTTTCTGTACTTCGGGAGGAAGCGGAGTAGGCTCCAGTGCAACAAACTTAGAAGCATTGACGAATGGAGCTACATGGCTTTCCGGCACACGTTTGAGTGGGGGAAGCTCTCGTGAAGAAATCGTAGATTGGGTGAATGGTCTCGGATTGGATATAAAAGCAGAGTAAAGAAATGAAGGAATCAGGAATGAAAATAAAATTAAAAATGAAATTGCTCATAGACCTTCTGATGACAGTGGCACTGCTTCTGCTTGTGTCGTATCAGGTCATAGGAGCGAAATACCATGAATGGCTTGGTGTTTTTATGTTTCTGCTGTTTATTTTACACAACGTCTTGAATATACGTTGGTATGGGAATTTGTTTAAAGGGAAGTATCCACTTTTGCGCATCATTCGGACATTGATAAATTTTGCTGTCCTTATCGCAATGTTGTGCCTTGCCTACAGCGGAATTGTAATGTCGCGTTATGTATTTGCTGCACTTCCGATTAACAGAGGAATGGCTCTGGCAAGAGTCATGCATCTTTCCGGTTCCTATTGGGGCTTTGTTCTGATGAGTATCCATCTTGGACTTCATTGGAGCATGGTGACCGGTGTGTTCCGTAAATTAGGTGGTGAAGGAAGAAAAACCGTGGTTTTATGGAGCATGCGCCTGTTGGCAGCTGCCATTGCCGGATATGGAGCCTATTGTTTTTGGAAGGCAGACATAGTTTCGTATATGTTCTTAAAGGTGGAATTTGCATTTATTGATTTTGGTAAAAATGCCGCACAGGTTCTTTCAGAGTATTTGGCAATGATGGGACTATGGATTTTTATAGCCTATTATGTCGCAAAAGGGATAGAAAAATTTTCAACAGTCATTCAAAAACGGAAGGAGAAAAAGTAATGAGTGGATACAGAACATTCCTGAAAATCCGTACTTTTTTTATGGTGATGATTATGGCTTTTATGTTAGGTGCATGTGGGAATAACCCACAGGAAAGAGACATGATTGAAACAGACGACAGAACAGAGGAAAGTCAAGCTTCATCCGGTGACACGAATGAAGATACTCAAATTACAGAAGTGACAGCAACACCGCCCGAAAATTTCGTCCTGATTACAGGTGGTACTTTTGAAATGGGAAGTCCGGATACAGAAGCATGGCGTTTGGACGATGAAGTTCAGCATACGGTAACAGTCAGCGATTTTTATATGAGCATATATGAGGTGACGCAGGCAGAGTATGCAGAGATAATCGGGAATAATCCGAGTAGCTTTTCCGGGGATGACCTGCCTGTAGAAATGGTTTCTTGGATGGATGCAGTCCGATACTGTAATGCCCGTAGTGAAAAGGAGGGATTAACTCCTGCATATACCGTGGAGGGGGACACTGTAACATGGAATCGCAGTGCAAACGGATACCGCCTGCCTACGGAAGCGGAGTGGGAATATGCCTGCCGTGCAGGAACAGAGACACCATTTAACACGGAAACATCAATTAGTGCCGAGGAATCCAATTATTATGGCCATTATCCTTATGAAATTGAAGACAATTATTTTTCACAGGGAAATCTCACGACCAAGCCGGGGGAATACCGACAAACCACGGTTGCCGTAAGCAGTTTTTCGCCAAATCGTTGGGGATTGTATAATATGCATGGCAATGTGGGTGAATGGGTATGGGATTATTATGGAGCTTACGATACCAGAGAACAGACGGATCCCACAGGGGCAGAAACAGGAACACTCCGTGTATATCGAGGAGGCGGCTGGAATGACTTTGCGAAAAATATGCGGAGTGCTTATCGGGCAGCTCTTGCCGAGAACAAGGGGAGCTTCAATATTGGAATTCGGTTGGTGAGAAACGCTGTAAGCGTGAACGGCAGTGTTGTCAGTGCTGGTTCACAGGAGATGGATGGTACAAATGGTAAGATTCTGATTGCTTTCTTCTCATGGGGAGGAAATACAAGAGGGATTGCCGAGGAAATTCAGAAACAGACGGGAGCGGATTTGTTTGAGATTGAATTGGTAAATCCATATTCCAGTGATTACAATACAGTGTTGGATGAAGCACAGCGGGATCAAAATGCACAGGCTCGTCCGGAGCTTGCCACTCATGTGGAAAATATGGAAGATTATGACACGATTATTTTAGGTTATCCGAATTGGTGGGCCTCTATCCCTATGCCGATTGCCTCTTTCCTTGAAGAATATGATTTTGCAGGAAAGACTATTATTCCTTTCTGCTCTCATGGAGGCGGACGCTTCGGGCAGAGCCTGACAGCGATTGGAAAGTTGGTGCCGGATGCGTCAATGGGGGAAGCATTATCCGTGCATTATTTAGGCGGAAGCAGTCTGTCAGAAGATGTGGCTGCATGGCTTAAGGAGAATGGTATTATACAATAGTTGCTTGAAGAGGTGGATTTATGGAAGAAAAAGATATGCCGTTTTCCAACAAAGACCTGCGGGCAATGATTGTTCCGCTGTTCTTGGAGCAGCTTCTGGTGATGCTTGTAGGGATTGCGGATACACTTGTGGTCAGCTATGTGGGAGAAGCATCAGCATCCGTTTCGGGTGTTTCACTGGTCAATCAGTTTAATACGATATTTATTTACCTTTTTACGGCATTGGCATCCGGTGGTGCAGTTGTAATCAGTCAGTACATCGGTGGGAAGGAGTCGGAGAACGCAGGAAAATCTGCCAGTCAGCTTTTGATGTTCGGAACAATTTTTTCCCTGCTGATTGCTGTGCTGGTATTGATTGGAAATAGATGGATGCTCCGCCTGCTTTTTGGCAAAGTGGAGGATTCTGTCATGGATGCCTGCATTACCTATCTGAAAATTTCCGCCTATTCTTATCCTGCGCTGGCTATCTATAATTCCGGTGCTGCAGTTTACCGGAGCCTTGGCAAGACAAATGTAACCATGTATATATCTGTGTTGTCAAACATCATTAATGTAATCGGTAATGTGTTGGGCGTATTTGTGTTTAAAGCAGGAGTTGCAGGTGTAGCGTGGCCGTCCCTGATTGCAAGGACATTTTCTGCTGTTGTCATTACGATTTTGTGTTTTCAAAAGAAAAATGAAGTGGTTTACAGGAGTGGCTGGATTTTCAAATGGGATACCGATTGTCTAAGGCGCATATTGAATGTGGCTGTACCAAACGGGGTGGAGAATGGGATTTTTCAGTTAGTGAAAGTAGCACTCAGCAGTATTGTGGCACTTTTTGGTACTTATCAGATTGCAGCAAATGGTGTGGCACAAAGCATTTGGTCTTTGGCAGCATTGGCCGGTGTGGCGATGGGGCCTGCTTTTATCACTGTGATTGGACAGTGTATGGGAAATAAGGATACACAGGCGGCAGACTATTATTTTACGAAATTGTCAAAGATAACGCTCCTGCTGTCATCTGTATGGAATCTGCTGATATTTATTTTTACACCGTTGTTTCTCCAATTTTATGCATTGGAGCCGCAAACAAAGCAGCTTGTAATCTGGCTGGTGCTGATACACAATGTTTTTAATGCAATTGCGTTTCCTTTTTCCGGGGCGCTTAGTAATGGACTTCGGGCGGCAGGGGATGTGAAATTTACCATGTATGTTTCGGTCATATCCACGATTGCAGGGAGACTGTTTTTATCATACCTGTTGGGGATTGTTCTTCACATGGGCGTGATAGGGATTGCCGTTGCCATGGTCTGTGATTGGGTACTCCGAGCAGTTATTTTTGTATGGCGGAAGAAATCGGGGAAATGGAAAGCGTTTCAGGTTATTTAAAATGTATCGGTTGTGGGAAATGCGAGAAGCACTGTCCGCAACATCTGTCAATTCGGGAATAAGTGAATAGAGACATTTGCGGAGAGTTGAGGTATAATTTCGATGTTGTGAGAGAACAGAAAATTGAAATTTGGAGGAAAGTCTATGGAATATACATGGTATATTCTTGCAGCACTTGGTGCAGGGATAGGAACTGGTCTTGCGGGACTGTCAGCTGCAACTGTAATGGTGCCGATACTAATTGTGCTTTGTCCAAGCTTTAGTGGAGAAAACGGTGCTTATCAGGCTACTGCCATTGCTCTTGCCTCAGATATCCTTGGCTCGGCAGTGACAACAATCACATATGGAAAGCATAAAAATATTGATTTGAAACGTGGTTGGATTATGTTGACATGTATCCTCGCCATGAGTACAGTGGGCAGTTATGTTGCGTGGCTTGTAGGAAATGTGGTACTAGGCAGTTTTACGTTATTTCTAACATTTTTTATCGGTATCCGTTTTTTGATAAAACCGGACACGTCACGGGAAAATACAACAGGTAAGGGCGAAAAACTTGATTGGAAAGGTGTAGCTATATCCCTTTTTTTCGGTTTGACCATTGGATTTGGCACAGGTTTCGTAGGGACGGGTGGTGGTATGATGATGCTTGTCGTTTTTACTGCATTTCTCGGCATGGAACTGAAAACTGCTGTCGGAACAAGCACTTTTATTATGACTTTTACGGCGCTTATTGCATCTGTCAGTCATATCCTTATCCACCCGGCAATTATTTTGGAGCGTTGGAATGTCCTGCTGATATGTATTACTGTTGCAACCGTAGCTTCTTTAATCTCTGCACAGTTTGCCAACCGGGTAAAAAACCGCACGATTGGACTTGTGACAGGTGCAGTTCTCACTGTGCTTGGCGCTGCCATGCTGATACTAAATTATTGGCCGGCCATAAAGTACGGCTGAAGGCATACCACCAAAACCTGAAGATTGTATTGAAATAACATTGTAAATATATTATCATAAAAATGTTAGTTATGTTGAAAAGGAGAATGTATTATGTCAAAAACTTTAGTAGCTTATTTTACTTATTCGGGCAATGCTAAGAAGGTGGCGGAAAGAGTGGCACAACTTGCAGATGCTGATATATTTGAAATTGTAGCGAAAAATGCTTACTCAAGTGACTATCAGACATGTATAGAGGAGGCAAGGCAGGAGGTCGCTGCAAACGCCAGACCGGAAATTACCGAAAAGGTTCAGGATATGGACAAGTATGATACAGTAGTTGTAGGATTTCCAAATTGGTGCAGCACATGCCCTATGGTGGTACTCACATTTTTGGAGCAGTATGATTTAACGGGAAAGAAAATATATTCATTTGTCACAAACGGTGGTGGCGGATGCGGAAGAAGTACCGAGGATATTGCAAAAAGCGTCAAGGGTGCAGAGGTTACGGAAGGCATTAATGGTAACGAACTTTCTGACGATGCGATAAAGCAGTGGCTTGGACTGTAGATTTACAATTGGGGAGGAATGCACAAACATGAGAAAGTCAATTCTGATTGTGGATGATGATGAGTTTAATAGAGAACTGTTGAGACAGATGTTTGAGGATGAATTTAAAATTCTGATGGCAGAGGATGGTAAGCAGGCGATATTACAGTTAGACCAACATATGGAGGATGTAGCAGTTGTTCTTTTGGATTTAATAATGCCTGTTTTAAATGGGTATCAGGTGCTCAAGGCTTTAAATTCAAGAAAGATATTGGAGGAGATTCCGGTGGTGCTTATTACTGCAAACAGTGATGAGCAGACGGAGTTTTCCTGTTACTCTCTCGGTGCATCGGCGGTTATAACCAAGCCTTTTATGGCACAGACTGTGAGGCAGAGGGTACATAATATTATCGACCTTCACAGAAATGCGGATGCCCTTGCAAAAAAGGTTGAGCAGCAGCGAGAGCGTTTACATGAGCAGCGTCGAAAAATGGAGATATTTAATGAAAAGCTTGTTGACGTTGTCAGTAACATTGTTGAGTTTAGGGATTTGGAATCAGGCGCTCACGTAAAGCGTGTTAAGGGACTTACAAGGATTATGGCGAAAGCTTATATGGAGCTTTATCCGGAATCCGGACTTGATGAGAATAAAATAAATGTTATTGTCAGGGCTTCGGCGCTCCATGATTTAGGCAAAATTTCCATACCTGACAGCATACTGCTTAAGCCAGGCAGACTTACCGATGAGGAAAGAGAGATTATGATGAGCCACACCACAAAAGGTTGTGAGATTTTAAAGCTTATTGACGTGGTGCAGGAAGATGAGCAGATGCAGGCGGCATATGATATATGTAGACATCACCATGAGAGACATGATGGTAAAGGATATCCTGACGGACTGAAAGGAGATGAAATCCCTCTTTCAGCGCAGCTTGTTTCCGTTGTTGACGTATATGATGCACTTGTCTGTGACAGAGTTTACAAAAAGGCGTTTGATAAGGATACCGCTTACAATATGATACAAAATGGAGACTGCGGTATTTTTTCACCAAAGCTGATGAAGTGCTTTGAGCATGTGAGAAAAGAGATGGAGGAGTTTTCCGACAGTCAGAAGGACTAGAATGAGGCTGTCACACCAAGATTTGATATGGCTCGCCTGTTGCTGTTACATGCTGCTATATATACATAAAACCGTTTGGAGACGTCGGTACTTGAGTTTGGGTCTCGATGCATAAGTACATGGCACATAAAAACACGCTTTCGCTCGTCTCCGACGTAACGGTACTAAAAATTGCCGGTTTAAGATACCTCCATATAAAGGAATCTCAGACCGGCAATTTAAGTACCGACGTCTCCAAACGGTTTTTATATGCCATGTACTTATGCATCGAGACCCAAACTCTTAGTACCGTTACGTCGGAGACGAGCGAAAGCGTGTTTTATGTGTATATAACAGCATGTAACAGGGGCAGGCGAGCCATACACTAAAATCTTGGCGTAGACAGCCTATTCTACAACTTCGATTCGCACGTTTCTTATATAAATCTCTGCCGTTGAACCTGTAGCACCCATGTTAAATTCAAGGCGTCCGTTGTTATCATCCTTTGAGGTCATGGTAAAGTCATAGGTAAAGGTCTGCCAGTCTGTGGATAGTGTAAGCTTTGTATCTTCAAGGTATCTTCCCCAGCCAGCTGTAGGAGCAGATACACATACCATCATGTCCCTTTCCTCTGCTGCATAAGCGTCAAATGTAAGCCGGTAGGAGTTACCCTTCATCATAGGGAGGGAAGGCTGTACAAGCTGCACGGAATAATCAACCGTTCCTTCATTTTTTGTTGTTATTGTCATGACACCGTCATTTATGGCAGCAGAACCATCACCGCCCTCAAAGAGAAGGAAAGACCAATTATCCTCGTCATCAAGTGTTTCGGCTTCGGCAAAGTCACCGTTATATATAAGGTTTCCGTCCTCTGTCGGCTCACGGAACTCGATGGCAGGCTTTTCAACATTTGTATCATATTCCGGTTTCTGGTAAACTCTTACATAATCAACATAAAATTTTGCATTTTCAAAATCTGTAGTTTCGTCAGGATCTCCAGGCCATGTACCTCCTACTGCAAGGTTAAGCTGTACGAAAAATGTCTGGTCAAATGGTGCAGGATAAGGTCTTTCGTCACCGCCTTTACTTGCGGTAAACCATTGATTTACAGTGTGGTAAAGGTTTCCGTCAATGTAAAACCTCATTTCTCCAGGCTCCCATTCAACGGAATACTCATGAAAATCATCGGCAAAGCTTCCATTTTCAAGGGTGTAAATTCCTTGCTGTTCAGCATGAGGCTCTCCATAATGTATAGTGGCATAAGCTACCTCAGGCTGGCTTCCCAAAACCTCCATAATGTCTATCTCGCCGCATTTTGGCCACTGACCATAGCGGCTTTCCTGAGTAGGCATCATCCATATTGCAGGCCAAAGTCCCTGTCCATCCGGTACTTTCGCGCTTACTACAACTTTTCCGTAAAGAAAATCAGTTTTGTTTCGCCCCATTACCTTTCCTGAAGTATAGTAATCATTTCCTGAGTCATCTTTTGTTTTTATTGCACGGATAACAAGCTTGCCGTCCTCAATGTAAATATTATCCGTTGAGCCCGTGTATTCCTGCAATTCTGAATTTGTCCATCCCGGCGCATGCACGTCGTAACTCCAATTTTCCTTGTTAAGCTCAGAACCGTCAAATTCGTCACTCCAAAGCAGATTGTAGCCCTCAAGCTCAGGAGTAGGAGTTGCTTTTACGTTCTCCTTCTCACCTGTATTGTCAGATGAGGTGTTATCATTTTCCTTTTTGCCACAGGCAGCAGCAATTCCTGCAATTGCCACAAGACAGCCACCTAAAAACAGGCATTTTTTCAATTTCTTATTCATGTTTGTTCTCCTTTCCAAAACAAGACCGATGTCGTTGCTGATTATAAATAAGCCGTGCCAATGCATATAAAATGCTTTTATATATGCATATTAACAAAGTGAATTTTTAAAATATATCGTTTTAATGTCTTTTTTTATGTTATAATGATATAAAGTACAGTACATCCAAAACGGAGGAATTATAATGGATTTACAGAAAGAATTGCTTTATAAGCAGTTTATTCAAAGAGAGGATGAAATACTTCGTGCGCCGTATAATCCTGAGCTTGAATTTTATTCGGAGATAAAATCGGGGAATGTAAAAAGGGTCAGGGAGCTTTGCAGCCAGCCCATACATACAAAGGAGGGGCTTGGAGTTTTGTCGTCTAACCCTTTGCAGAATATGAAATTTCATTTTGTAATTACCACAGCTCTTGTGGCAAGATACTGTATCGAGAGTGGAATGGAGCTGGCGGAGGCATACAGCCTCAGCGATTTTTATATTCAAAAGGCAGACAGGTGCAAAAGGGTTGAGGATATTTCTGAGCTTCACTGTGTCATGTGTGAGGACTATGCCAAGAAAATGAAAAACCTGAGGAAACAAAAGATATGCTCAAAAAATATAGCCGATTGTCTTGATTACATTTTTGACCATCTGAATACAAGGATAACCGTAGACGAATTGGCAAGGCATGTAAACTTAAATGCTTCATATCTTTCGAGACTTTTTAAAAAGGAGGTTGGCTGCTCCATAAGTGAGTACATACAGAGCTGTAAAATTGAAACGGCACAGAATATGCTTATATATTCAGATTATACGCCTGCGGAGATTACGGCAGTGCTGGCATTTCCAAGTCAAAGCTATTTTACTGAAATTTTTAAAAAGAGAACGGGAATTACTCCTGCCAAATACCGTATGCTTAATTTCAGAAAATTAAGATAAGAAAATAGTATGGCAGGTACTTTGTGCCAAAGGCACTTTCTTCTAGAAAGAAGTAATATAGTATGTTATAATATGCCCTAAGGAGGGACCCAACGAAGTTGGGAGGATTCCTTAGGGCTAAAGTTATATATTTAATATTAGAGAAAGGAAAATACAAAGTGGCAGATAAAAAGATTATGCTCGGCAATGAGGCAATTGCCAGAGGTGCTTACGAGGCAGGAGTTAAGGTTTCGGCGGCCTATCCGGGCACACCAAGCACAGAGATAAGTGAAAATATAGTTAAATATCCGGAGATTTATGCGGAGTGGTCACCAAACGAAAAGGTTGCAATGGAGGTTGCAATCGGTGCATCTATAAGTGGAGTACGTGCCATGGCATCCATGAAGCACGTAGGAGTAAATGTGGCAAGTGACCCTCTTTATACTATATCCTACGGAGGGGTAAACGGCGGACTTGTCATAGTTGCAGCCGACGACCCGGGACTTTACAGCTCACAGAATGAGCAGGACAGCCGTGCGGTTGCAAGGGCGGCCATTGTTCCTGTACTGGAGCCTTCCGACAGTCAGGAGGCAAAGGACTTTACAAAATATGCATTTGAAATAAGCGAAAAATATGACACACCGGTTATGGTGAGGACAACAACAAGGCTTTCACATTCACAGGGACCAGTTCTTCTCTGTGATAGGGAAGAAGTTGAGGATAAAACTTACGAGAGAAATCCTGCAAAATATGTAATGATGCCTGCAAATGCAAAGGGCAGACATGTTTATGTTGAAAAGCGTATGAAGCAGCTCGCAGAGGATGGATGTACAATGCCTGTAAATAAGGTGTTTTATGGTGATACCTCCATAGGCTTCATAACAAGCGGTATACCGTATCAGTATGTAAAAGAGGTATTTCCTGAAGCCTCAGTGCTTAAGCTTGGAATGGTACATCCCCTTCCTAAAAAGCTGATTGAGGAATTTGCGTCAAAGGTTGACAAGCTTTATATATTTGAGGAGCTTGAGCCTGTTATTGAGGAGCAGGTTAAATCGTGGGGCATAGAGGCATGTGGCAAGGAAATCTTTACAATTCAAGGTGAGTACAGTGCAAATATGCTTAGGAAGGCACTTAAATGTGAAGATGTGGCTGCAACGCCATACGACAATGTACCTGTAAGACCGCCTATTCTTTGTCCGGGCTGTCCTCACAGAAGCGTGTTTACAGTTCTCAATAAGCTTAAGATACATGCTGCGGGAGATATAGGATGCTATACGCTTGGTGCAGTTGCGCCTCTCAATGTCATAGATACGACAGTTTGTATGGGAGCAAGTATTTCCACTCTTCATGGTATGGAAAAGGCAAAGGGTAAGGATTACATAAAGAACTGGGTTGCCGTTATAGGCGATTCAACCTTTATGCACACAGGCATAAATTCCCTTATGAACATGGTTTACAATCAAGGTACCGGAACGGTTATAATCCTTGACAATTCCACAACGGGAATGACGGGTCATCAGGACCATGCAGCCACCGGAAAGACCTTAAAGGGTGAGGTTGTACCTGCAATTAACATTATGGGACTTTGTAAGTCATTGGGTATAAAAAATGTAGTCGAGGTAAATGCATTTGACCTTGAAACGCTTGAAAAGGTTGTCAAGGAGGAGGTAGCAAGGGACGAGGTTTCGGTTATCATTACAAAATCTCCGTGCGTACTTCTTAAGGGAAATGTATTTCCAAATGTTTGTAAGCCGATTCCGGAAAAATGTAAGAAATGTGGAATGTGCTTAAAGCCGGGATGTCCTGCGCTTACAAAATTAGAGGACGGAACAATTGCAATAGATACAACTATGTGTAACGGATGCGGACTTTGCAAGTCGCTTTGCAAGTTTGACGCCATAGAAACTTGTGAGAAATAGGAGGGAGTATCAGTGGAAACTAAGAATATCATGATTGTAGGTGTCGGTGGACAGGGTACTCTGCTTACAAGCCGCATACTTGGCGGAATAACGGTGGATGCGGGATATGACGTTAAGCTTTCAGAGGTTCACGGCATGGCACAGAGAGGCGGAAGCGTAGTTACGTTTGTAAGATACGGAGATACGGTTGCGGAGCCTATTGTTGAGGAAGGTCAGGCAGATGTGCTTATTGCCTTTGAGAGACTTGAGGCTATGAGGTATGCGCATTTTCTTAAAAAGGACGGCGTTATAGTTGTAAATGACTGGCGTATAGACCCTATAACCGTAGTTACGGGTGCGGCAAAATATCCTGACGATATTATAGAAGAGCTAAGCAAAAAGCATAAGGTTTATTCCATAAATGCAATGGAGGAGGCAGAGAAGCTCGGCAATGTGAAGGCATTTAATGTTATCGTTCTGGGACTTGCTGCAAGGTATATGGACTTTTCCGAGGAGGCATGGCTTAAGGTTATAGAAAACACCGTGCCGCCAAAGACGATTGATATAAATAAAAAGGCTTTTCTTTGCGGATATAAGGGAGAGTAATTCAGGTTATGTGAGGTATACACATGGTTATAGATTTTCATACGCATGTTTTTCCTGAGAAAATGGTTGCCGGCGCAGTAAAGACCCTAGAGGAAAAATCAGGTGTTCCTGCGAAAACAAACGGATGTATAGATGGGCTGCTCGCCTCCATGGAAGAGGCGGGAGTAACCCGTTCAATTGTGCTTCCCGTTGTTACAGCACCAAAGCAGTTTTCAGGAATAAACAGATTTGCGGCATCAATTAATGAACAATATTCGGATCGTCTTACATCCTTTGGCGGTATCCATCCCGATAGTGAGGATTATAAGGGACAGCTTAAATTTTTAAAGGATGAAGGCTTTGTTGGCATTAAGCTTCACCCGGATTATCAGGGCGTTATGTTTAACGACATAAGATATAAGCGAATTGTGGACTATGCTTCAGAGCTTGACATGGTTATTCAGGTTCATGCAGGAGTGGATATCGGGCTTCCTGAGCCTGTTCACTGTACGCCAAAGATGGCTTTGGAGGTAATTTCCGAGACGGGAGCAAAAAAGCTTGTGCTTGCACATTTAGGAGGCTGGAAGCTCTGGGATGAGGTTGAGGAGAGTCTTGCAGGCAGGGATGTTTATTTTGACACCGCATTTATAGAGGATTACATTGACAGACAACAGTTTGAGCGAATTGTAAAAACACATGGAAGCGATTGGGTGCTTTTTGCAACGGACAGTCCATGGTCAGGGCAGAAGGAAACCATAGATTGGATAAATGCCTGTGACCTTGACGATGAGACAAAAGAAAAAATATTTTACAAAAATGCAAGGAAGCTGCTTGGCATATAAGGAACTTTTGCAAAAAGGTATTGATTTTTTTGTAGAAATGTTATTTAATCGTATAAGCGGTATTTATTACATATACCTATGCACATGTTACTTTACTGCGTTAAAGCGTAACGATGTAAAGCGTGAAAAATTAGGACGAACACCGCTATGAATTACATTGCAGGATTAACCTGCGGAAAGAGGAGAGAAATGGTAGTAAAAGTAGCAATGTTGGTTGTCTTTTTCTCAGTAATGATTGCGGTAGGCATTTACTGTAGAAAACATGCAACAGATGTAAACGGCTTTGTTCTTGGAGGAAGAAGCGTAGGCCCTTGGCTTACAGCATTTGCTTACGGAACATCATATTTTTCAGCCGTAATATTTGTCGGATATGCCGGACAGTTTGGTTGGAAGTTCGGTATTGCTTCCACATGGATAGGTATAGGAAATGCATTTATAGGCTCGCTTCTTGCATGGGCAGTATTGGCAAGAAGAACGAGAATTATGACACAGAAGCTTGACAGTAAAACAATGCCTGAGTTTTTTGGAACAAGATTTGATTCCACAATGCTTAAGGTCGTAGCTTCCATTATTGTGTTTATTTTCCTTATTCCATATACTGCATCACTTTACAATGGTCTTTCAAGACTTTTCGGTATGGCATTTAATCTTGACTATACTGTATGTATTGTTGTAATGGCAGTGCTTACGGGTATATATGTTATAGCCGGTGGTTATATGGCAACCGCCATAAATGACTTTATTCAGGGTATGATTATGCTTATAGGAATTGTTGCTGTCATTGCGTCAGTACTTAGCTCAAACGGCGGATTTTTAGAGTCGTTAAAGAGCCTTGCGCAGGTTAATGATGCTACTGTATCCGAAACACCGGGTGTATTTGCCTCCTTCTTTGGACCTGACCCATTTAGCCTTCTTTGTGTAGTTATACTTACTTCGCTTGGTACATGGGGACTTCCTCAGATGGTACAGAAATTCTATGCAATAAAGAATGAAAAGGCAGTAGAAAAGGGAACGGTTATTTCAACATTCTTTGCGTTTGTTGTTGCCGGAGGATGCTATTTCTTAGGCGGATTTGGACGTCTTTATGACATAGATGTTGCTTCTGTTGGCTTTGATGCAATCATTCCTGCAATGATAGAAAAGCTTTCACCATTCCTTATTGCGGTGGTAGTTGTGCTTGTGCTTTCAGCTTCAATGTCAACCCTTTCATCACTTGTACTTGCCTCAAGCTCAACGCTTACAATCGACCTTATAAAGGGAGCAATTGTCAAGAACCTTGAGGAGAAAAAGCAGGTGCTTGTAATGAGGGCATTTATCGTTGTATTTATTGCCATATCAGCAATTATTGCTGTAATTCAGTACAAGAATAATGTTACGTTTATTGCACAGCTTATGGGTGTTTCATGGGGAGCTCTTGCAGGAGCATTCCTTGCTCCGTTCATTTACAGTCTGTATTGGAAAGGTGTTACAAAGATTTCCGTTATCGTAAACTTTATATTCGGTTCGGGAATTATGATTGCAAATATGCTTTTCAGAGCTTCATTCCCGACACTTCTCCAATCACCGATTAACTGCGGAGCATTTGCAATGATTGCAGGACTTATCATTGTTCCTGTTGTAAGTCTTATTACTCCAAAGCCGGATAAGGAAAAGGTTGCAGAAATGTTTAAGCCGTATGAGACTTCAGAAAATTAATTAAAATAAAAAGTCTATTGCAAAAACATAGTTTTGCAATAGACTTTTTATTTTTCAGCTTTGCTTCCATGCCTTCAGCGCCCGCAATAATCCGTCCTGTTCCGATTCGGTCAGTTCAGAAAAAAGATACAAAAGTTCTTCCACCTTATCACTGTGAGCATCAGTCTGAGTTTCCTTTCCGTATCCTGCTTTTATAAATACGTCCATTGGCGTATTGCATATCTTGGAATAATATGCCAGCATTCGTAAATTAAGCTTGGCACGATTATTTTCCACATTGCTGACAAAGGCGATTGTGCAGCCTAAATCATTGGCAATTTTGTCCTGCCGTATATGATTGCTGACACGTACCTCCTTCATTTTTAATCCGATTTTCTTATAATCAAGATCTTCCATAGAAACCTCCTAAGCGTAAATAGATAACTATATTATAATATATTTTTGCATTAACCACAAATAAAATCGGCCTATTTATATATGGATTTGGCATCCACATTCCTGTTAATATATATGGCGAGTTTATTTTTGCTATTTGACAATTTATCCGCTTAATTATATAATATGCTTACCAAGACAGCCGAGCGATAGATGAAGCCTATCCGCTTGGTAATAGTTAGAAAATAGCGTCCAACCTTACCAGAGCTGGGGCGCTATTTTTTATGTGTATAACTCAGAATTGCTACTATAAGTAAGCCAATGGTCAATAAAACCATAAATTCTTCATATGTACTCATAGGCACCACTCCTTTCCAAGAATTAAGCGGTAGCCTTTAACGTCCCCCGGCTGCCCAGGTAAATATATTATATTGTCATAGTTTAATGTAGATTTAAACTATCCACATGCTGAAAATAACTTCTGTAAAAAAAATGAAAAAATTGCGGATAATTGCTGATAATAGAAAATTCATTAAAATTAAAAAGTTTCTTATAGACTTATAACTCACCACTTGATGTTATAATATCATATGCTGTATAGAATGCAATCTTTTTTATAATAATTATTGAATTTATTTGAGTTCTGTATAATGCATGTTGATGTATTCATTCTTAAAATATTAATTGTAGAAAATTACAGATAAAATATTTACTAGTGACAGGCTAGTGACAAAAATATATAAAAATGCTAGTATAAAAAGGACTTTTGAAAATTAATTTTTTAATCTGATTTTAATCTAACTAACATTTTAGATTAATTTTTGCAGTGTATTATAGACACCATAAGGAACACAAATGTTACTGATTAAAAACAGAAAGGATGTATGAAATATGGATAATTTTGAAAAGGTAGAAAAAATCAGAGAAAAAACAGGAGTTACTTATCAGGAGGCGAAAGAAGCCCTTGAGGCAAGCGACTACGATATGCTTGATGCCATTGTATACTTAGAGCGGAAGGGAAGTATTGAAAAGCCAAATGTAGGCAATTATTCACCTGACAGCAAAGTACCTGCCAATGTTGCTGAGTTTGAAAAGGCACAGCAGTCCTATGAAGATTCCTGTAAAAAGCAGTCGTTTGGAGATGTAATGGAAAAAATCTTTGAATGGGTTAAAAAGATAGTAAAGAAGGGCTGTGACACAACATTTTCCGTAGACAGAAACGGCGAAAATGTATTTAAGGTACCGGTAATAATATTTGTTATTGCACTTGTATTTGTATTCCCTGTTACGATAATTTGCCTTATTGTAGGTATGTTCATGGATTGCAGATATTCATTCTTAGGCTTTGAATCAACAACCGTTGACATCAATGACATGTGCAATAAGGCTTCCGATGCATGTACAAATTTAAAAAATGACATAAACGGCAAAGAATAAATTATGGAGGAATAAACAGGTGGCACATATACTTATAGTGGAGGATGAGGCAAAAATAGCAAGATTTGTTGAACTTGAGCTTTTGCATGAAGGAAATGAGGTTACTAAGGCGGCTGATGGCCGCCTTGGTCTTGATATGGCGCTTGAACAGGATTTTGATTTGATACTTCTTGACGTTATGCTGCCCCAGCTTAATGGGCTGGAGGTGTTAAGGAGGCTTAGACAGAAGAAGGACACACCTGTCATTATGCTTACGGCAAGGGATGCGGTTATGGATAAAGTATCAGGACTTGATGCCGGAGCAGACGATTACATTACAAAGCCCTTTGCCATCGAGGAGCTTCTTGCCCGAATAAGGGTTGCCCTTAAAAAACGAGGCAGTGGCTTATCCGTAGCTACAAATTATATGGAGATTAACGGTGTAAAGCTTGATGAGGACAGACATGAGGTTACGGTAAACGGTACGGCTGTAGAACTTACAAACAGGGAATTTGAGCTTTTACACACGCTTATGCAGAACAAAAATATTGTTATGGACAGAGAAAAGCTTATGAATATCGTATGCGGTTATGATTACATAGGAGAGACAAATATAATTGACGTATATGTAAGGTATATAAGAACGAAAATTGATGATAAATTTGGAATAAAGCTTATTACTACAGTGCGTGGTGTGGGATATGTCATACGTGAAAGCTGAGAAAATACAGATTGCAACACCGAAGATGTGTTGTTCTAAAAAATAATATTAGGATTAAAAAAATGAATGAAAAGATGAATGAAAATAAGAAAATGACCTCAATAGCACGAAAAATAAATATGAGCTTTTGGCTTGAACGTCTTGCGGATGCCATTGCCGCAGATATTATACTTGTATGTCTTTTTTTTGCTGCCTTCATAATTAAGGCGGAGGGAGATGTTATGGAAGATAAAACGGTAATAAAAAGATATATGAATGTTGAAAAGAGTTTAGACAATGATGAGCAGCATTTCGTATATATAATATCATTCTCGGATGATACAATGCTTGTAAGCAGTCTGAATGATTTTTGTGCGCCCTTTGAGCTTCCCGCAATTATATTTGTTTCCCTTCAAGGTGTTAATTTATTTTTTGCACTATTTAACACAAGTATGGTAAGAAAAAAAATGCGCCCATTAAACGACCTTGCAGTAAGGGCACAGGAAATAAGTGAGGCGGTATATGACACCTCAAAATTTGATAGTCTGGAGCAGGCAATCTCAAAGGTACATGCCGATTCCCCTGATGCACACATTTCAACAGGGGATAAGGATTTACAAAGTATAGAGATTGCACTTAACAATCTTCTTTCCAAGATGAAAGAGAGTGAAAGGCAGCAGGCAAGGTTTGTTTCAGATGCATCCCATGAGATGCGCACTCCTATCTCTGTCATTCAGGGCTATGTAAATATGCTTGACCGCTGGGGTAAGGAGGATGAGGAGGTTCTTGAGGAAGCAATTGAGGCTCTGAAAAATGAATCGGAGCATATGAAGGAGCTGATTGAGCAGCTTCTTTTCCTTGCAAGAGGTGACAGCGGAAGAAACTCTCTCCACATGACTTCTTTTGACTTAAATGAAGTTATGAAGGAGGTATGGGAAGAATCCGTAATGATAGATGAAAAGCATGTATATAAGCTTGATATTCTGGGCTGGGAAGCAGATGCCCAAAACGATGGGGAGAATGAATATGAACCTTGCATGATGCAGGGTGATATGGCAATGATTAAACAGTCCATTCGTATATTTGTTCAAAATGCGGCAAAATACTCAGAGGAGAAAAGCGTAATCAACCTGGGGGTAAAACAGAGTGAAAATGCAGTTGGCTATATTGTCCAGGATGAGGGTATCGGTATGAATGGGGACGATGTTGTCCACATTTTTGAAAGATTTTTCCGCTCGGATGAGGCGAGAAACGGAGAGACAGGCGGTTCAGGACTTGGACTTTCAATTGCAAAGTGGATTGTGGATGCTCATGACGGAACAATAGATGTTCTTTCCCGTATGGATATTGGCACCCGTTTTACAGTAGCTTTTCCTAGACAAAATAAGTGAAAACTGATAGGATGTAAGTGAATGAAACATGTAATATAAGAATCGGAATAGTAGTGAGGAATGTGAGAATCCATGGACAGTATTACAAAAACTTATAAGGCTTATGCCAAGGTCAATCTTGCACTTGACGTTTTAAGAAAAAGACCTGACGGATACCATGATGTCAAGATGGTTATGCAGAATATTGATATATATGATGAGCTTGAATTTACTGTGACGAACATAAAAGAAGCTGCTGCGCATGTAAAACCTTGCTATAATATAATGATTGAAACAAATAAGCCGGAGCTTCCGACGGACGAAAGCAACCTTATACATAAGGCAATAAGACTTATGTTTGATGAGTATAATATATGTGGTGACGTTTTGGTTAAGCTTACAAAGAATATTCCCGTTGAGGCAGGAATGGCAGGGGGAAGCACGGACTGTGCCGCAGCCCTTAAGGCTGTGAATGACATATTTGAAATTAATGCTTCCTTGGAGGACCTTATGAGGCTTGGCAAAAGGCTGGGGGCTGACGTTCCATTTTGCCTTCTTGGGAAAACTGCGCTTGCTGAGGGTATTGGTGAGATATTGACAGAAGTTCAGAGACTACCTGACTGTACGGTGCTTGTTGTAAAGCCGCCTGTAGGCATAAGCACCGGAATGATTTATGGAAACATGAACTGTGATGAGTTAAAGAGCCGACCTGATATTGATGGAATGCTTGATGGCTTAAAAAAGAATGACCTTGGTATTGTGGCATTGAAAATGGAAAACGTAATGGAAACCGTAACGGCAAGGCTTTGCCCTGATATAGAGGAAATAAAAAATGCCATGAAGGAAAAGGGTGCATTAAATGCTATTATGAGTGGAAGCGGACCAACGGTATTCGGAATATTTGATGATTCTGAAAAGGCGTGGGAGGCGGCAGACTATATAGGGGAACTTGACCTTGCAACGGATATATTTGTTACAAAGCCTGTGTAAAAACGTGAATTAAAGGAGTAAGCCATGAAATTAGACATAAACATAGATGAATACCTGCCTCTGAGAGAGGTGGTTTTTCGTGCTTTAAGAAATGCAATCGTACAGGGAGAATTTCAGCCCGGTGAGCGCCTCATGGAAGTAACAATTGCCAACAAGCTTGGAGTGAGCCGTACTCCCGTAAGAGAAGCCATAAGAATGCTTGAGCTTGAGGGACTTGTTGTCATGATACCGAGAAAGGGTGCAGAGGTTGCAAATATTACTGTAAAGGATTTAAAGGATGCTCTTGAAGTCAGAATGGCCATAGAGGCATTATCCGTTCGCCTCACATGTGAGCGTATAGACGAAAAGGGCAAGGAGGAGCTTAAGCAGGCGTGCATTGCTTTCAGGGAAGCCATAAATTCCAAGCTTGTTCCTGCAATCGTGGAGACTGACGAGGCATTTCATAACACGATATATAAGCTTTCCCAAAATCCCCGCCTTATAAATATTGCCCAAAACCTGCGTGAGCAGGTGTACCGCTACAGGGTGGAATATGTAAAGGATTTCTCTTACCATGACAATCTTGTAACGGAGCATGACCAGATTACCAACGCTATACTTTTAGGTGATGTGAATACAGCGGAACGGATTATGAATGAGCATATTTATAATCAGGAGCAGATTGTAATAAAAAATGTTACAAATAAAAATAATTAATTTTTTAAAATTTTCTGTAATAATTCTGTAAGAACTCATTGTTATACTGCTTTTATATTACAGGCAACGTCATTGCTTTTATGAATTAAAAGCAGACTGGATGATGCTTAATGATAAGGAGTGATAAAAATGAGTATATTATCTGCAACAAATCTTTGTAAAACATATGGTTCGGGAGAAAGCGAGGTAAAGGCGCTTGATATGGTTTCCCTTGACGTAAATGAGGGGGAATTTGTGTCCATTATCGGAAGCTCAGGCAGTGGAAAGTCAACACTGCTTAACATGCTGGGTGGCTTGGACAGACCAACCTCAGGGGAGGTTGTCATTTCGGGCAATCATCTATCTGACATGAATGATGAGGAGCTTACCATTTTCAGAAGAAGAAACATGGGTTTCGTTTTTCAAAATTATAATCTTGTTCCCATATTAAATGTATATGAAAATATCGTGCTTCCCGTGGAGCTTGACGGAAGTCCTATTGACAGGGAGTTTGTCTCTCATGTGGTAAAAACCTTGGGGCTTGAAAAAAAGCTTAATGCAATGCCGAATCAGCTTTCAGGCGGACAGCAGCAGAGGGTTGCAATAGCGAGGGCACTTTCTACCAAGCCTGCAATCATACTTGCAGATGAGCCTACAGGAAATTTGGACAGTAAAACGGGAATGGACGTTATATCGCTGCTGAAGGTGACAAGTCGCGACTTTAATCAGACCATGATTATGATTACCCACAATGAGGAAATTGCCATTATGGCAGACCGCATGGTAAGGATTGAGGATGGAAAGATAGCTTACGAGGGTGGTGATGTAAATGCTTAGGAATAACAATAAAACCGCAGTTAAAAGAATAAGCAGGCGCTCACTGAAAAATAACAGGGTACGGAATGTATTTTCAATGCTTGCCATAATGCTTACAACCATAATGTTTACAACAATATTTACCCTTTGCTTCAGCATATATGAAAATATAAAGACAATGTCTATACGTCAGCAGGGAACTGTGGCAAGCATATATTATACGCATCCCACAAATGAGCAGCTTGAAGCCGTAAGAGAGCTAAAGAACTTAAATGCTGTAGGTGTACAAATATATGCAGGCTCGGTATATATTCCTAAAATAGAGGGGGAATATATAGAGTTCAATTACTATGATGAAACTGAATATAAGGAGCATTTCATGCCTGCCATAAGTGATGTAGAGGGGTATTATCCTGTTAAGGAAAATGAGCTTATGCTTTCTTATTCATCCCTTGATGCCCTTGGCGTTGATAAGCCTGTCTGTGGGATGAAGCTTGACTTTGATTTTATGGACGGCAGCAGTAAGGAATTTGTGCTGTCAGGCTGGTATAAGGATTACATCAATTTGTCGGGCAGCAAGAGTGGTCTTGTCTCAAAAAAATACGTTGAGGAAAACGGCATTGATATGAATAGTGCGGGGAAAATTTGTATATCCCCAAAAAAAGGGCAGACAGACAGCCTGCTTGAGGAGCTTTCTGTAATTGATGAAAGGTTGAATGTGGATATGCGGAATTTTTCATTTTTCAACCATTTGGAACAAAACAACGATGTAACATTTTTGGGTCTGGCGGTTATCCTGGGTCTGATTATAGTATCCAGCGGTTATCTTCTTATTTACAATATTATGTATATGTCGGTGTCCAAGGATACACGCTTTTACGGTATGCTTAAGACAATCGGCACGACCCCGAAACAGATAAAAAGCATTGTCAGGGCGCAGGTTGTA
This sequence comes from uncultured Bacteroides sp., assembly GCA_964635615.1. Classification (GTDB taxonomy): domain Bacteria; phylum Bacillota; class Clostridia; order Lachnospirales; family Lachnospiraceae; genus Coprococcus_C. The sequence continues at coordinate 19,159 of CAZWNL010000007.1, read as the reverse complement.
AGGCTTGCCATAATAGGACTTCCCTTTGGAATAATATTTGGAAGCGTTATATCATTTGTAGTCATGCCTATAGCCATGCACATGTTTGATTCAGGAAGCTTTTCGGCAATGCCTGATAAAATACATTTTAATCCGTTAATATATGTGGCAACATTTCTGTTTGTAATGCTTACAATACTTATAAGCTGCAGAAAGCCTGCAAAGCTTGCAGGAAGCGTGTCCCCTGTTGAAGCAGTAAAATATACGGGCGTATATACGGGAAAAAGTAAAAAGAAAAATACCACATCAGGCGGAAAGCTCTACCGTATGGCAATAAGAAATGTTTTTCGTGAAAAGAAAGCGGCGGTACTTGTGTTTGCATCACTGTTTATGGGTACAATTGCATTTCTTGCAATGAATGCATTTTTGAGAGGGCTTGACCTTGAAAACTTTGCGAAAATGTATCTGCCCTATGATTATATAATCCACTGTCTTGTAAGCGATGATGAGGATGGTTATGACAAAATGAGGAATCAGAGTCTGGCACTTGCAGAGGAGCTTAAGGAAATAGATGGAATAAGTGGCTTAAGCATAAATAAAAGGATGCATGTACGGCTTGATTTTAACCGTGATACCTATATGCCGTTTCTTCAAAATGAGGCGGAGCATACAGGGGCGTCTTTTGATGAAATTGCAGATTTTTATGAGGAGAACAAAAATCCTGAGGTTTTCTATGGAACCTATGCTGTTACGGCAGACGATTGGATAATAGAAAAGTACGCTGAGTTTACGGGAACGAAAATTGATATTGACGCATTTGTAAATGGTGAAATATGCTTAGTCGGTTGTCTGGGATCAGAGGAAAAAGCAAGGCAGATGGAAGGAAAAATCATTACAATGATAAGCGAGGACGAAAAAAATTCCATTGATATTCAGGTAGCCTCCTGTGTTACTACCAGAGCATCCTCCTTTCTTCAGTTTGCGGAAGATGTATTCATAGCAGGAGCACCTCGGTATATAATTATAAGTGATAAGGCAATGGAAAGACTTGGAACTGATTATACAATATATACAATTACCATGGATTGCAAAGCGGATAAGGAGGTATCTGTGACAAATGAAGTAAAGAGGCTTACGGACAATTGGGATAATGTTGCAAATGTTGAGATAAAGACTGAATTGATGGGTGACATGTCCACATCCATTAAAACAGTGAAAATATTAATAAATGGCATATCATTACTTCTTATACTTATCGGCATTATTAATTTTATAAATGTGATGACATCAGGAGTATATGCAAGACGCAAGGAATTTGCCCTATTGGAAAGCGTGGGAATGACTAAGGGTCAGGTAAAGAAAATGCTCATGCTTGAGGGCGGATACTATGGTATAATATCCATAGGCCTTATAGCCACCTTAGGAAATGGAATTATATATATCGTTTCAACACTTACCGAAAAAACAATAGATTATGCAACGGCGGTATATCCGCTTGCAGAGCTTATTATTATGTGTGTGTTTATTGTTGCTGTATGTATATTAGTGCCATTTGTTTTATATAAGAGTATTTCAAGGGAAACCTTGACGAACAGACTGAGGGAGGAGTAATGGAAAGAATACTTATAGTTGAGGATGATAAGTTTATAAATGACGGAGTAAAATCATATCTGCGTGGCAAAGGGTACGAATGCGTTTCAGCATATGACCTTGACAGTGCAAGACATATGCTTGCAGGCAGCTTTCATCTTGTTATACTTGATATAAAGCTGCCTGACGGAAGCGGACTTGACCTTTGCAGTGAAATAAGAAAAACAAGCCGTGTTCCCATTATTTTCCTCACTGCAAATGATACGGATGAGGATATGATAGAGGGCTTTAAGCAGGGCTGTGACGACTATATTTCAAAACCTTTTTCATTAGATGTACTTTTGCAGAGAATAATTGCCGTACTAAGGCGGAGCAGCAACGAGGAAAAATCGGAGGTATATACCTATAAAGATTTGTCCGTTGATTTTGAGAAGCTTAAGGTTTATGTTGGAAATGAGCCAGTAAAGCTTTCGGCAACCGAGTTTAAGCTTTTAGAGCTGCTTATAAAAAATAAGGGACAGGTGCTTACAAGGGATGTTATTTTAAGCAGAATTTGGGACATAGATGAAAATTTTGTGGATGACGGCACACTCTCGGTTCATGTGAGAAGGCTGAGACAGAAGCTTGAGCGTGATGCGAAAAATCCAGAATATATAATTACAGTGTTTGGGATTGGGTATACTTTTGGAAAATAAAAATGATATTGCATGGACAAAAAAATACGGTAAGGTTTTTGTGAAAAAGGTGAGATGGCTTTTTACCGCATCCTTTGCGTTGCCATTTTTGGCGGCTGTTCCTGTTTATTTTATGACAAAAGCTTTAGATGCTGCAATGGTAACGCTTGTGTCAGGTCTTGTTTTGTCGGGGATAAGTGTTTTTATATATAGACTTTGTGACGATTATATATCCCATATTGTAGCGGATTTGTCTGACCTTTTGGATGTACTTATTAACCTTCAGGAGAAAAATGTCTTTTCTGAAAATGAAGACACGCTTTTGTCAAAGCTTCAGAATAAGGTTATAAAGCTTGTAAGGATTTTAAGAAGGCAAAACGAGATGTCCGTAAGGGAAAAGGAAAATATAAAGTCGCTGGTGTCCGACATTTCTCATCAGCTTAAAACGCCTCTCGCAAACCTTAAAATATACACCGGACTTTTGGAGGAGGATGCTCTTGACGGTGAGAGAAGAAAAGAGTGCATGGATGCACTTAATAAGACGGTAGACAAGCTTGTATTTTTATCCGAGAGTATTATAAAAATATCAAGGCTTGAAGGGGGAATTATAAATCTCAAAATGTCGTATGTGAGCCTTAATGAAACGGTGCTGATGGCAGTAAAGGATATATATGAAAAGGCATTGGAGAAGAATGTGGAAATAATATATGACGATGAGGCACAGGTAAGCATTTTACATGATAGGAATTGGACGAGAGAGGCTGTATTTAATCTTCTTGACAACGGAGTGAAGTATGCCCAAAAGGGCAGTCGCATAAAGCTTACGATAAGAGAGTACGGAATGTTTGCCGCAGTGCTTGTTGAGGATGAAAACGGCGCTATCAGCGAGGTGGAGCAGGCAAAAATATTTGCAAGATTTTACCGCGGTAAAAATGGCATAAATGAAGAGGGAATTGGTTTGGGGCTTTATCTTGCAAGAGAAATAGCCATAAAACAGGGCGGATATATGAATTTGAAAACAACTGAAAGGGGAAATATATTTCAGTTTTATATCAGTAAGACCGTGGAGAAAAAGTAGAGATAGTCTGATAAAAAAAAGCTTATGGTAGACACAGAGGGAGATATCACCATAAGCTTCTTTGTTGCGACAGCCTTAATATTATATAATATTAATATCTGATATTAATACTGCCCATATCGCAGTCTATTTTAATAACTGTATTACCGCTGACATTATAGTTTTTGCCCTTGTTAGATCCATTGATAGTCACGCTGCCCATGTCGCAGTCAAGGTCAAAGTCGTAGCTTTGGCTGCTGCCGTTACTTCCTGCAAGTGATAATGTGGCACTGCCCATGTCAAGGTCTGCAACCAGCTTGTTTTTTATATAAGTGTTGGACATATCAAGTCCTCCCATATCAAGTGATATATCAGCCGAGGAAATATAGGTATTTGAAATGTCAATGCTGCCCATATCAAGGTCAGCATCGATTTTGTCTATTATACAGTCTGTTATGTCCAGACTGCCCATGTCAAGGTCAATGTCCATTTTGTCTATGGTCACACCTGAAACCTCAATGCTGCCCATATCAAGCTTGGTCTTCAGACTTTTTATATCAGCATCCGACGGATAATAAATCTTTATATAATCATTGTGCTTTTCATTAATTCCAAAGCTTAGTCGTATAGGCATCCATGCACTGTCATTAAATGTAAGCTTGCCGTTTTGTATTTTATAAAGAGTATTCTTACTGCTTGTTATGCTGTACTCAATATAATAATCATCAGAAGGAATAAGGTATACTGTAGCATATTTTGCATCTATGTCTATATTGTCAATTCCTTCAATCTTGGTCTTTTCAAGTGTCATTACCTGACCTGCATCGCCTATAACAAGACGGTTGATTTCATTATCCCAATAAAGGGTATGTCCTGTATATTCAAGCAAGGCAAAAAATCCTGCAAAAACAATTATAAATAAAAGTGTTATGCCCAAAATAATTCTTCGTAAGGGATGTTTTTTTCTGCCTTTTTGTGGTACAGAAGAGGATTTTGTGCCCATTTCCATATCTATTATATTGCCTGCAAGCTCTTTCGGAGTTCCAAGCTTTTCAATCAAATCTTCACCGTTTGTCACAAGCTTTGTCGTATGCTCGTTATAAAATTCAAGAATTTTTGTCTTGCGGTCCATGGGAAGGATTGCAAGGTAGCTGCCAAGCTCAGTTAAATATTTATCTCTGTTCATAAAATAGTTACCCTTCTAATATTTTTAATATCACCATAAACGTAGTGGCATCATAGAGGATGCCGAAGGCGCTTTTATAGGAAAGGCCTTCACCTGTTTATTCAATAAATAGTGTAACTGTAAAGTATAAGGTTGTCAAATTAATTTCCAAAAATGCGGGGTAGAAATAAATATTCTAAGGTATTATATTTGTTATTGTTTTATCATATAAAAAAATGTAAGATTATTACTGATATAAACTTTATTTCGTATAGCATGATATCTGATTTTGATGATGGAATGCAGAAGAAGTGGAAGTCGGATGAAGGAAGGTAAGAGTGTTTATGAAAACTATAATTCTTAAAAAAATTTCAAAAACAATTATATATGTATCAATAGTGCTGTCCGTTATGCTGACGGGATGCACCTTATCAGGTGATGATAAGAAAACTGCGACGGAAGCGGTTGTGGTGGATACGGAAGCTTTATCCCATATACCTGATTACAGTGGAAGTGCAAGTATTGTATTGAACAATAACATTCCCGAGTTCGATGTGGGATTATATACGACCAATTCTTTTGAAGAATATGGAGAGCTTGATGACTTGGGAAGATGCACAAGCTGTATGGCATGTATCGGAACAGACCTTATGCCTGAGGGAGAGCGTGAGGACATAAGTCATATAAAGCCTACAGGATGGAAAAATGCAAAGTATGATTTTGTGGAGTACGAATATTTGTATAATAGAAGTCATCTGATTGCATATCAGCTTACGGGAGAAAATGCTAATGAGCGAAATCTTATAACCGGAACGAGATATTTCAATGCCGTAGCCATGCTGCCTTATGAGGAGGAGGTAGGAAATTACGTGCGAATGACAAATAACCATGTCCTTTATAGGGTTACACCACTTTTTGAGGGTGACAATCTTGTGGCAAAGGGGGTTTGCATGGAGGCATATTCGGTGGAGGATGAGGGTGCAGGAATATGCTTTCATGTATTTGTTTATAATGTACAGCCCGGAGTTATTATAGATTATGCAACGGGGGAAAATATGCCTGATGAAAATGCGGATATTGATGCACTTTATGCGGCAACTGAGGCTGATATAGAGGAGGTTACATATGTATTTAACACATATTCCGGAAAATTTCATTTGCCTGAATGCACAAGTGTGGAGGAAATGAAGGAATATAATAAGGTATATTTTAAAGGCTCAAGAGAGGAAGCGGTGGCAAAGGGGTATAAACCATGTGGAAAATGCAAGCCTTAATTATATGCTTGCAACACCAGCGGCTTTATAATAAAATGAACTGATAAGGCAAAAATAGATTCGCTGATGTTCAAAAGGAGGAAAAAATATGGAAATGAAACAACTTGCAGGTGAGCTTAGCACAACCTCATATCCGGGCAGGGGAATTGTCATAGGCAGAACACCTGATGGAAAAAAGGCTGCAATAGCATACTTTATCATGGGAAGAAGCGCCAACAGCAGAAACCGTATATTTGTTGAGGACGGCGAGGGCATAAGAACGGAAGCCTTTGACCCATCCAAGCTTGAGGACCCAAGCCTTATAATATATGCACCGGTAAGAGTTTTAGGAAATAAGACAATCGTTACAAACGGTGACCAGACCGATACGATATATGAGCTTATGGACAAGCAGTTTACATTTGAGCAGGCACTCCGAACAAGAGAGTATGAGCCTGATGCGCCAAATTACACTCCTAGAATTTCAGGAATACTTCATTTTGACAATGGAAATTATAATTATGCAATGTCCATACTAAAGAGCAACAACGGAAACCCTGACGCCTGCAACAGGTACACCTTTGCATATTCAAATCCTATTGCGGGAGAGGGACATTTCATACATACCTATATGGGTGACGGCAATCCGCTTCCAAGCTTCGAGGGTGAGCCTACACTTGTTGACATTCCGAATGACATAAACGAATTTGCTGATATAGTATGGAATAATCTTGACGAGGAAAACAAGGTGTCACTTTTCGTGAGGTATATCAATATTGAGGATGGAACATACGAGAGTAAAATTATAAATAAAAATAAGTAGCATAATAAATCCCTGAATAAATAACTATTAAACATGGAAAGGAAACACATCATGAACGAAATCGAATTAAAATACGGCTGTAACCCAAATCAAAAACCATCAAGGGTATACATGAAGGAGGGCGGAAATCTCCCAATAGAAATTTTAAACGGAAAGCCAGGCTACATAAACCTTTTGGATGCATTTAACGGTTGGCAGCTTGTGAAGGAGCTGAAAAAAGCAACAGGACTTCCTGCGGCAACCTCCTTTAAGCACGTTTCACCGGCAGGAGCAGCTGTTGGACTTCCTCTTAATGACGTGGAGAGAAAGATATATTGGGTTGACGACATGGGTGAGCTCACCCCGCTTGCAAATGCATATGCAAGGGCGAGAGGTGCAGACAGAATGTCGTCATTTGGAGATTTTATATCACTTTCAGATTGTTGCGACGTCGCAACTGCAAAGCTTATAAAGAGAGAAGTTTCAGACGGAGTAATTGCACCGGGATATGAGCCTGAGGCACTTGAGATTCTTTCGGCAAAGAAAAAAGGAAATTACTGCGTAATAAAAATAGATGAAAATTATGTTCCTGCCGCTATTGAGACAAAGGATGTGTTTGGAGTAACCTTTGAGCAGGGAAGAAATGAGCTTGTTATAAATGATGAGCTTTTTGCAAACATAGTAACCCAAAATAAAAACATGACAGAGCAGGCAAAGATAGACCTTGCCATAGCAATGATTACATTAAAATACACACAGTCCAATTCAGTGTGCTATGCAAAGGGTGGACAGGCAATTGGTATCGGTGCAGGGCAGCAGTCAAGAATACACTGTACAAGACTTGCAGGACAAAAGGCCGACAATTGGTTTTTGCGTCAGTCACCGAAGGTACTTACCCTTCCGTTTAAGGACAATATTGGACGTGCAGACAGGGACAATACAATAGATGTTTATATGAGCGATGATTATATGGATGTTCTTGCAGACGGCATATGGGAGAAATTTTTCACTGAGAAGCCTGAGATTTTTACAAGAGAGGAAAAACGTGCATGGCTTGACAAGATGCAGGATGTAGCCCTTGGCTCAGACGCATTTTTCCCATTTGGAGATAACATAGAAAGAGCAGCAAAAAGCGGTGTAAAATATATAGCACAGCCGGGCGGTTCCATCCGTGATGATAACGTAATTGAAACCTGCGATAAGTATGGTATGGTAATGTGCTTTACGGGAATAAGGCTGTTCCATCACTAGGAATAATAGCGAAAGAAGGATATTTAAAAGTGAAAAAGTTAAGTGCTTTTAGTATTTGTATGCTTCTGTTAATGCTTGCGTTGTGTGGATGTCAGAAAAAAGAACAGCAGGATGGTGCAGCTTCTTCTGCTTCTTCGGACTCAAATATTTTGTCTGATCAGACATTGTTGAAAAACATTTTGCCGGGATTAGAAGACGTTGAAAAAACATGTTGGGTTGAAAAAGCGATGGGCAATCCAAACGTAGTTGGACCAACTGATTATAGTGAAGTTGGTTACGCTAAATTGACAGACGCCAAAGCAAAAGAAATCCTAGATTCATACACATGGACAGATGTGTCTTTTGAGGCACAAGCGGATGGTATTGATACATCAGAATTAAGCGGATCAAAATGGATGGTCTGCAAAGATTTTACAAATGCAGTGTTAGCTGATTCTTACCTGGGAACGGTGTACTTCAATGGCTCTACGGTCTGGTTTGATGTGATTACGAAGTAAAAGTGTGTCGATTTAATCTATGTCCTCAATATAGAAGCTACAGTAGTATCAGGCAGGAGAAGCAGGTCTCTGTTTAGGAGAGAAATGCTTCTCCTGCCATGCTCAACAAGTCATCAGTTATTTGTGACGTTGCCGAGATATATTATATCCTCATGAAATTCAAACCACATCTGCATAACCAAATGACGAACACCACATTCATCCGTATAAATCCACTTGGTTTCACCACAGTCACCCTGAGCGTCCCAACTCGTAACAAGCCATTCATCACTCTGAAAGATTATGTTGTATTCAGATTCCGGAATGCCTTTAAATTCATCAATAGGAATATCTGTTACAGTATTTTCATAATAGCTGTAAAGTTCATGCAAAAGCATCACTTTTTCTATGCTTACTGAAATCCATGCACTGTATTCGTCTGAACCAAGTATTGTTTCAAATCTGCATTTCACAACAGCACATTTTCTGATTTCTTCTTTTGGAGAATCGTCCCAACCATTAAAAAACAATAGCGCAGGCTCATATAATGCAAAAAATTCGTTTCCGATTTTTTCATCAAACGGCTTGTGAACACGTACTATCCGCATTTCGTTAACAATTGGAGTAAGGTCACTTCTTATCCAATGTTGTTCCGATAAATCGGGAACATCATCTGTAAAATCCGACCATTCAATACAATTGTAATATGCCCAGTCCGCAAAAGGATTTACTGTTTTTTTATTCATCTCAACATATTTCTTACACGCATTACATTTGAAACGTAGATTTTCCATAATATTTTCTCTCCTTTAGTTCTGCAAAAGGGAATTAAGTCATTTTAATTTGTTAATTAAAACGATAAGCCTGTTATCAATTCTTTTAAAGAATTTGCTATTGGCTCTTTTTCAGGTTCCCCATCATTATCAAAATCCTCACAAAAAATCCTGCCTGTGCTTAATTCGTATAAAATTGTTGATCCTGAGTAGCCTGTCCAGCCTATGGGTAAATACTGCGTAATATCTCCTTCATCACGCCACTCAATTCCTAAATCAATGATACCATATTTTTGCCGCAGTATATCATCGTCTGTTTCTGTTTTATGTTGATGGCATGAAAATAAAATAATGCATTCGGCAATTTTATCATATTTATAATAGCCATAAATATAAGGATGCCAGAAAAGATTTATCAAATCCCCTATGTCGGATGGCAGCTTATACCCGAATGTATCCTCGAAAATTTTAAAATCAGTTTTTGAGGTTCTTCTTACAAAATATTCGCCGCGTTCCACTTGTTTCCTTATGTTAAGATTCATTCCCTGACGGTCATATACGGGACAATAATCCGGATTGTTTTTTGCTTTAGCCGCATATGAAAGTATCGCTTCTTCCATGTTATTTCCTCCAATCTAAATCTCGGTTTATCTTAATGGTATTATACTTTAAAAATCACAACCTGCCGGATGCATATTTTGCTTCCTTAATTATTCTATAACCGGATAAGGAATTGTTCTAAATCCACCCTTTGTATTAATGATTATATTTTTTTCAGCAGTTATGTATTCATCTATATCTATTTCGTTAGATAAAGAACCATCCATGGTGGATACAAATAAATTTGTAGCATCATCAGCAATTTCTATTTCCAAGGTCTGTCCATTATCTATCCTTGTTCCGATTCTATCTAATTCAGACACTTCAATTCTTGAAATTGGGAAACCATTAGGATACATTTTGCATATATCTCCATCAAAGTCATATCGCTTACAAAACACCTCTTTGCTTGTCCCAACTATAACCCAATACGGAACCAATGCACCTGAAAATTTCTTCTTTCTTTTAACAATCACTTTTTTCATACTTGATACCTCACTTGTACATTATACCATATTTCTCCTGAAAAAGTATATTTGCGGGAAAATGGAAATTTACTATAAAAAATATAACGTAAGTGGATGGTTAAGGTTATTATAATATCTGCCGATATAGCATATGAGGAAGTCTGTCCTTACATTGGGAAACATTTAAACTTTCCCATATAGCAGGCTTCTTTGGGTGAATGGATTTGCCCGTAACTGAAGATGGTGTATACATACACCGCAATTATGGTTAGAAAGGATGCGATACCATGATTATTAATTCAAGCACTGTAGCTATGTCTTCAAACAGGAGCTACAGCAGTATCAGGCAGGAGGAGCAGGTCTCTGTCCAGGAGAGAAATGGCGCTGCTTCTGTTACGCTCAATATTTCCCAAGAATCCAAAAATATGATGGAACAAATCAAGGCTTACAAGGAAAACCAAAAGAAAACAGAGCAGGAGAAACAACAACGTCAAATTGATAATTTAAGGGACAGCGCCCGCAGGCATGTCGGCGGTGCGGATGGAACAAATGGTCAGTTTGAAGTGAGAGAGGACCCTAAGCTTCAATTGCTCAGAAATCTTTTAGAATCCTTCCGGAAAGCCTTTGGACGTGGCAAATACATCAAAAATAACAGTTTTGAATATCTTGAGAAATCACTGAGAGCATCATCAAGAACATCGGAGTTTATGGGAAGCCTGTCATTAAATGGCGGAGAAGTTGTTGACATAGGAAGCGGAACAGGCGGAAGCCGTTCAGTAAGTAAATTGTCTACAATGACCCGTACAACAGTTACCTCGGGCTTTTTTGCAGAGACAGAGCATACAGCCTATGAGGCAAAGGGCATTGCAAAAACTGCTGACGGCAGGGAAATAAGCTTTGGTGTAACAGTGGAGATGTCACGAGGCTTTTGCCAGCGTTATGAAACGCTTACACAGGAGACGCTTACTCTTTGTGACCCTCTTGTAATCAATCTTGACAGCAACACAGCAACTGTATCAGACATGAAATTTCTGTTTGACCTGGACGCAGACGGAAAGGAAGAAGAAATGTCTTTTGCAGGAAAGGGAAGCGGATTTATCGCTTTGGACAGGAATGGCGACGGAAAGATAAACGATGGTTCGGAGCTGTTTGGTACAAAGAGCGGAGATGGCTTCGCCGACCTTGCCGCCTATGATGAGGACGGCAATGGCTGGATTGATGAAGCGGACAGTATTTATAAGGATCTCAGGGTATGGACCAAGGATGAAAACGGAAACGATATCCTGATGGATCTGAAATCTGCAGATGTAGGAGCGCTATATCTGGGAAATGCCTCCACGGAGTTTTCACTTAATGATATGGAGACAAACAAGACAAACGGAGTTATCAGAAGCACGGGCGTTTACCTTAAGGAAAGCGGCGGTGTTGGTACGATGCAGCATGTTGATTTAGCTGTTTAGCTAAAAGAACAAACATCGTTTAAATGATAACGGTTTGTTGACACTTTAAGGCTTGCGACATATAATTGACGCAGGCCTTTTTGTTATTACGATATAATATTCTTAGTGCGACAGCCCTATAAGGCAGGTAAATATTTCATAAATTAATATGGAGAGAGAAAATGAAACTATCTGAGATTCAGGATGAAATTATACGAATGAAAAAGGAGCAGGACATGTGTATTCTTGCCCATGCATATCAAAGTCACGATATTTGGGAGGTGGCGGATTACATAGGTGATTCCTATGGTCTTGCAAAGGAAGCCATGAATGCACCGCAGAAAACTGTCATTATGTGCGGCGTGAGATTTATGGCGGAAACGGTAAAGCTTTTGTCCCCTGATAAAAGAGTGTTGCTTCCGAAACCAAATGCGGGATGCCCTATGGCTGAACAGTTTACGGTGGAGGACATTGAAGAACTTAAAAGGGAAAATCCGGGCTACAGTGTTGTGGCATACATAAATACAACCGCAGCGCTTAAAACTGTATGCGATGTCTGTGTAACATCTGCATCGGCAGTTAATATAGTAAAAAATATGAATACCGATAAAATAATATTTATACCCGACATTAATTTGGGAAGCTGGGTGAAAATGCAGTTTCCAAATAAGGATATAAAGCTTTTCAACGGCGGCTGTCCTGCACATGGGATGGTTACAGGCGAGGAAACTTTAACCGTAAAAAAAGAGCATCCTGATGCGCTGCTTCTCGTGCATCCTGAATGTAGCAGTGAAGTAACATCTCTTGCTGATTATGTGGGAAGTACAACAGGAATAATGGACTATGTGAATAAAAGTGATGCAGAGGAATTTATTATAGGAACCGAAAATAGTATTGTTTCGCATCTTCAGCTTGCACATCCTGAAAAGCGTTTTTATGAATTGTCCAAAAGGCTTATATGCGAGGACATGAAGCTCACCACAATAGGTGATGTATATGGCTGCCTTAAGGGTATGTCAGGTGAGGAGATTGTTTTGGATGAGGAAACGATGAAAAAGGCAAGGAACTGCATAGATGAAATGCTAAAACTTGGTTAAATTTATTTGAAAATATTGAAAAAAATATGAACAGAGAGTAAGATATACTTCATTAGAAAGCGTCAGCCCATAGAGTTCTCGATTTACAAAGTAAATCGGAACATATGTCGTAGGCAAATATGGAATGGCTGATGTTCCAAAAAAAGTGGGAGATATAAAAATGAAAAGTCCGTTTTCAAGGAAAAACAGAGGTCTTAATATAGTTATTGTTGGGTGCGGCAAGGTTGGAATTACACTTGTAGAAAAGCTCAGTCAGGAAAAACATGACATTACGATAATTGACCGAGATTCGGAGGTTGTTGCAAAGGTTGCGGGAACATATGACGTAATGGGAGTGACAGGCAATGGCTCAAGCTATAATGTGCAGCTTGAGGCAGGAGTTGATAATGCGGATTTAATTATTGCGGTGACTGCGTCGGATGAGCTTAATCTTCTGTGCTGTACCATTGCGAAAAAATTAAATGACTGCACTGCCATTGCTCGTGTCAGAAAGCCTGATTATACAGATGAGCTTAGCTATTTAAGGGAGAAGCTTGGAATTTCACTTATTATTAATCCGGAGCTTGAAACGGCAAAGGAAATGGCGAGGCTCTTAAGACTTCCGATGGCACTTGACATTAACTCCTTTGCAAAGGGACAGGCGGAGCTTGTTAAATTCCGTATTCCTGATACAAGTGCACTTAATGATAGAAAGATAGCTAATATAAATAAAGATTTTAACAGTGACATACTTATATGCGGTGTTGAAAGAGATGGAGATTTGGTAATTCCTGATGGCTCTTATACACTGAAGGAACGTGATATTGTTACGTTTCTTGCCACACCAAGACATACGCATACATTTTTCAAACAGATTGGCGTTGATACACATCAGGTAAGATCATGTATGATTATAGGCGGAGGAAAAACCTCCTACTATCTTGCAAAGCAGCTTACGGAAATGAATACGGACGTAAAAATTATCGAGATTAACCAAAAAAGATGCGAGGAGCTTTCCGTATTGCTTCCTAAGGCTCTTGTCATTTATGGAGACGGAGGAGACGAAAAGCTTTTAAAGGAGGAGGGCATAGACAAGATGGGTGCCTTTATCCCCCTTACGGGACTTGATGAGGAAAATATACTTCTCACGCTTTTTGCACAGAAAATTTCTGACACAAAGGTTATAACAAAAATAAACAGGACAACATTTAATGATGTCATTGATAATTTGGATATGGGAAGCGTTATGTATCCGAGATACATGACGTCTGAAACGATACTCGGTTACGTTCGGGCCATGCAAAATTCTATAGGAAGTAATGTGGAAACCCTCTATAATTTATTTGATAACAGGGCGGAAGCACTTGAATTTAATGTTGGGGCGAACTCACCGGTGGTTGGCATACCTATTATGGAGCTTCCTCTGAAAAATGAGCTTCTTTTGGCTGCGTTAAGCCGTAACGGAAAGGTAATAATTCCTCGTGGTAATGACGTTATAGAGGAAGGAGACAGGGTTATTGTCGTTACAAAGCATACAGGCTTTAATGACGTTGCCGATATATTGAGGTAGGAGAAATGAATTACGGTGTTGTTGTTTACATTATAGGATGGTTAATGAATTTTGAGGCGGCATTTATGACTATGCCATGTCTTGTTGCACTGCTTAAGGGTGAGAAGGAAGGCCTTGCATTTTTGTGGGTTCTTCTTGGCTGTGCATTGGTTGGCACATTAATTGTACATAAGAAGCCTAAGGATATGACCTTTTATGTGAAGGAGGGCTTTGTTACGGTGGCGTTCAGTTGGATTGCCATGTCAGTTATAGGCTGTCTGCCATTTGTGTTAAATGATGACATTCCTCATTTTGTAGATGCGCTTTTTGAGACGATATCAGGCTTTACCACAACGGGAGCCAGTATATTAAATAATATAGAGGGACTTTCCATGTGCAGCCTGTTCTGGAGAAGCTTTACACATTGGATAGGAGGAATGGGAGTTCTTGTATTTATTCTTGCGATACTGCCTATGGCAGGCGGCTCAAATATGAATCTTATGAAGGCGGAAAGCCCGGGACCGTCTGTTGGAAAGCTCGTACCTAAGGTAAGGCAGACTGCAATATATTTATATGGCATATACATAGTGCTTACGATAGTTGAAATAATTTTTCTGCTTTTTGGCAAAATGGGACTGTTTGAATCGGTGACAACAGCCATGTCAACAGCAGGTACGGGAGGCTTTGCAATAAGAAATAACAGCCTTATAAGTGCCAGCCCATATATACAGTGGGTTGTTACGATATTTATGATACTTTTCGGAATTAATTTCGGAGTATATTTCCTGCTGATTACAAAAAGATTTGGGTATGCAATCAGGCATGAGGAAGCAAGAACCTACCTGCTTATTATACTTACATCAGTTATTATTATTTTTATAAACGTGAGAGATTTATGGGAATCAGCGGCAGATGCCATAAGACATGTGACGTTTCAGGTTGCATCCATTATCACCACCACCGGCTTTTGTACTGCTGATTTTGATTTGTGGCCTCAGACATCACAAATTTTGCTTATTCTGTTAATGTTTATCGGTGCATGTGCAGGAAGTACAGGTGGCGGTATAAAGGTTTCACGTATTATGATTCTTGTAAAGACGGTGGCAAAGGAAATAACCTCCTATGTTCATCCGAGAAGCGTCAAAAAGATAAAGATGGAAGGAAAGGTTGTAGAGCATGAAGTATTAAGGGCGACAAATGTATATTTTATAACCTTTACTATTTTGTTTGCTCTGTCGGTTTTCCTTTTATCCTTTGATGATAAAAGCCTTGTGGCTAATTTTACGGCGGTTGTTGCAACAATAAATAATGTGGGACCCGGACTTGAGAGTGTAGGTCCTGTCCGTAATTTTGCGGAATTTACGGATTTTTCAAAGGTAGTTTTGATGTTTGACATGCTGGCAGGAAGGCTTGAGCTGTTCCCACTGCTTTTACTGCTCTCACCGTCGGTATGGAAAAGAACGAAAAAAGTATAGAAAAATGGAGGGCGGCGTATGAGCGGTCCGGGGGATGTAATAAAAAAGGGTTGGGATTACCTCAAAAATAACGGTGTAAATGGTGTAATGTCCCAGGTCAGATATAAATTATCGGGTCCGGGTCCTGCATATAACGGTTGGTTTAAGGAGGTATACGAGGGTGATGAGGAAACATTTGCCCTCCAAAGGAAGGCTCATTTCAGATACGAGCCGGTTATAAGCATAATTGTGCCTATTTATTTGACGCCTGAATTTTATCTCAGGTCAATGATTGAGTCCGTTCAGGCACAGACCTATAAAAATTGGCAGCTTTGCTTAGTGGACGGAAGTCAGAGCGAAGGTATAAATGATAATGGGAACAATAAGGTTTCCGCTTATGATAAGGTCTATGGCTTGGAAACTGAAAAAATTATCAGGCAGTATATGCTTGGAGACAATAGAATTTCCTATAAGCTGCTCAAAGAAAATAAAGGTATTTCGGAAAATGCAAATACCGCTATTGCTATGTCAACAGGTGATTATATTGCCATTCTTGCACATGATGACATTCTTACTGAGGACGCCCTTTACTATGTAGTGGAGGCGTTAAATGAATATAAATATGAGCTTATTTATTCGGATGAGGATAAAATGTCTGAGGATGGGTCTAAATATTCTCAGCCGGCATTCAAGCCGGATTTCAGCATAGATTTACTCAGAAGCTACAACTACATATCCCATTTTCTTGTTGTGGAAAAAAATCTTGCAATGGAATGTGGAGGCTTCCGTACGGAATATGATGGGGCATGGAACTATGATTTTATACTCAGATGTTGTGAAAAAACGCAGGAAATAAAGCATATCCCAAGAGTATTGTATCATAAGAGAATAACAGGGAAGAGTGCGGACAATGCGGCCAAGTATGAGCTTGAAAAGGAGGTCGGGAAAAGTGCGCTTGCCTCCCACATAGGAAGATGCAAGCTTTATGCCACGGTAACCCTTCCAAATGTCAAGGAGCCATATAAGGTTGTATATGAAACACCGGGAAATCCGTTTCTATCAATTATAATTCCGGGAAATAAAAATATTCAGTTGATGGAAAAATGTATTAGGCCGTTGTTTGAGTATGCACGTTACAGTAATTTTGAAATTATTATTGTTGATTATGACGGCGAAGATGAAAAAACGCTGAAATTCTATCAGCGTATGGAGAGACAGCGGAAAAACATAAATGTCATACTTGATAAAAAATCAAATACACCGGGTAAGCTGAAAAATTTCGGAGCAAGCCATGCCAAGGGCGATTATCTCCTTTTTCTTGACAGCAATACAGAGCTTATTGAGCCTGCCTCAATAGGAGAGATGCTTGGAATATGCATGCGTCAGGAGGTTGGAGTTGTAAGTGGAATTACCTACAATGAACATAATATGATTAACAGTGCAGGAATCGTTGTGGGACTTAACGGCTCCTACGATTATATTTATCGTGGAATGAGGAAGGGGGAACCCGGATATCTGATGAATAATCTTGCAAACAGAAATTGCAGTGCCGTAAGCTCAAGATGTATGCTTGTAAAAGCCGGGCTGTTTAATATATTAAAAGGCTTTTCCTCCGATTATATGTCAAGACTTGCAGATGTTGATTTCTGTCTTCGTGTAAGAGAAATGAATTATATAATAGTATGCGCCGCAAGGGCGGCATGGCAAGTGCATCCCGACCCTGTAAGTCTTACGTCTGAACTTGCACATATGTCCAAGGAGCGTATGCAGGGACACCTCCGAGGGGAGGAAAATATATTCCGAAACCTCTGGGGTTACATAATGGAAAACGGCGACCCATATTACAATATAAACTTTACAAGGGAAGGCAGTCCGTTCACCTTACAAAAACCATCCTAACAAGTAAGTAATAGCTATTCTGTAAGATCCGTCTTTGTAAGCGTGCGAAGCTGCTTGTCCGATATATTTTTTATATCTACAACACGTGAAGCCTGACGGGCAATGGCTCTTTCGATATAATTTCTCACCTCTCTTGCATTTGCAAAATTTTCATCATTTGCATTTGCCCGCTCGGTGAGATACTGCTTCACATAATTTTTTCCTGCCTCATTTGGAACGTAATCCTGCTTTTTGCACATGGACATAAATATTTCAAATAGCTGGTCGCCAGTGTAATCGTCAAATAAAATGTATTTGTTGAAACGGGATTTAAGTCCCGGATTGGATTCCACAAATTCCTCCATAAGCTTGGTGTAGCCTGCAACAATAACGATAAGGTCATCACGGTTATCTTCCATAAGCTTTAAGAGAGTGTCTACCGCCTCTTGACCGAAATCCTTGCCGTCCTTTCCCGCAGTAAGTGTATATGCCTCGTCTATGAAAAGCACGCCTCCAAGTGCGCTTTCAACGACCTCTTTTGTCTTTGTGGCAGTCTGACCTACATACCCTTCCACAAGACCTGAACGGTCAACCTCCACAAGCTGTCCTGTTCTTGATACGCCGAGACATTTGTATATTTTGGCAAGAAGTCTTGCCACTGTAGTTTTACCTGTACCCGGATTGCCGGAAAATACCATGTGAAGTGATATGGATGGCTGCTTCATATCACGTTCCTCACGGAGCTTTTTAACCTTCAGAAGATTAATAAGGCTTTTAATGTCCTTCTTAACTCCGTCAAGTCCCGTAAGCTCATTTAATTCATTCATCAAGTCATCAAGCTTAAGCTCACCCTCAGGAATCTCTTCTTTGTTAAGCTTGCCCTTCATGGCTTCAAGCTCAGCATTAACGGAAGACTTAGCGTCTGATGAGCTATTTTTGACGGATGATACATTGCTGCTGACAGGCTTTACAGGAGGTCTTTGTCCCGGCTCATAAAGCTTATGCCTCCTTAAAAATTTTTCTATTACAAGACAGTAATCTGTAAGCTTGGTAAGCTCATCTTCATTTGTCCTTGCATCACATGCAATAAATTCCTGACCGAGACGCTCATAAATATTAAGCAGAAATCTGGATTTTGACCATCCCTTTGTGGTATAGGCGGATTTTCCCGACAAATCTGCATTTGCAAAATATGTGAATGAACGTGGAACCTTGGTTGGAAATTCCTTTGCGGTTGTCCGTTCATATTTAAATGTCATAAGCTTATTGGAGCTGAAATACATGTTTAGGTATTGCTGTATAAATGAAATTTCTGCTGACAGCGGTTTTCCGTTGCCGGTTGTCAAATATGCGAGAAACTGAAGCAAATCAAATTTAATCATTTCACGCATGTTTATACTGCTGTCAGGACCAAAGCCCTGCTGTGTTATTATTTCACCATACATATATAAGTCATTAATATCCTTCTTAAGTTCGTAATTCATTAATAAGAAATCCTCCTATTATAGATTCCAAGGTATCTGTCCCTATGTTTTTTGCGAAGTGTAATGGGGGCTGTCGCACTAAGCATATTTATATCATAATATAAAAAAATCGTTTGAAGACGTCGGTACTTAGGTGGCGTATTTTGGCACCTTAGTACCGTTACGTCGGAGACGAGCGAAAGCGTATTTTTG
>CAZWNL010000006.1:0-163673 GCA_964635615.1 uncultured Bacteroides sp. | reverse complement strand
AGGAATGTCTTAAACTGGCAATTTTTAGTGCCGCTACGTCTGAGACGAGCGAAAGTGTGTTTTGCGTTACTGTATAGGCTGTATCCGTACAAGCAATTCAAGTACCAACGTCTTCAAACGGTTTTGCGCATATATAGCAGCATACGACAGCCGCAGGTGTGCCATATGGTGCAGTCGTTTACGTTATACCGATTCTTCCTTTTTAGGTTCAAGCTTCCCAAGATATAGTGTGAATATAGTACATGCTATAAATATTATGACACCTATAACTATCTGTGTCACAGATGTTTCCTGCATACCGTATTCCTCCTGAACCTTGCAGAATATTGATACAGGAGATGAAAGTATAAGTCCCAGTATTGCAGAATATGTGGCTGAGCAAAAATGCTCAAACAGCCATTTAATAAGCGTTGAGATAAAAAATATTCCGATAAGACATCCTATGGCAAAGGGGGCAAGTAAAAGTGCCCTGTCTATCATTCCTGATAGGTCAAGGTTCTTAAGAGCAGTTATAAAGTCCTTGACTGCATTTATAACTCCAAAATAATATCCCAGAATCATCAGCACAAGAGAACCGCTTACGCCTGGAATAATCATTGTAGCAGAAGCGATTACACCGAGGAAAAGCATTTTAAATATAGTAATTAAATCGGCGGTGAGTAAAATTCCGCTTTCGCCGTCTCCACCCAAAAAAGGAAGTGCAACAGCAAAGGCAGTAAACACAATAAGTAAAATTACGTTTACGGCCATTGATTTATGGGCATCATTATCCCAGCCCGATTTAAGAGCTTTCACTATCATTGGTATACCGCCGAATATAAGTCCGGTAAATGCCGCTGCTGTCATAAACGGCTGAGACTTAAGAATGATGGGTATAATAAATGTAAAGCCTACAATACCTGCAACCATACCTATAGCAATCGGTAAAAGAGTTTTAATACTCTTTTTAAAGCTTTTGAACAGATTGGATATTGAGGAAAGCAGCTTGTCATATATACCGAACGACACTGCCATCGTTCCTCCGCTTACACCCGGGATTACATTTGCGACGCCTACAAAAATACCCTTGATTAAGTCAATTATAAAATTCATAATAATACCTTTCCTAATATCATAATTTACATGTCGCATAAACATTCACATAGGTCCGAGAACATTGGACCGACTGCTTGCAGCCAAACCAATGCTCTTCGTCTCTACGTTCGCATTTATGCGTTCATTATATCATATATAAGAAAAAATACAAATAAAACACAAATATTATACAAATAGTTTTATATACTATATTGCAAAATGAGTTGCTGCATGTTATGATATGTAGTATTAAAAACCACGTTTCGAGGAGGACGGTTTTATGAGCTTTAAAATAGTCGGTGACAGCTGTTGTGATTTTACCGCAGAAGATATGGCAAAGGGGTATTTTGTCAGTGTGCCACTTACACTTATAATTGGGGATAAGGAAGTCAAGGATGATAACACATATAATCAGGAACAGATTCTGAAAATGATGTCAGAAACAGATAAGGTAATAAGGTCTGCATGTCCGTCACCTGATGTATTTATGGATGCATATAAGGGTGCTGATGAGGTGTACGTTGTTACATTATCGTCTAAGCTGAGCGGTTCATATAATAGTGCCATGCTTGCAAAGCAGATGTATCAGGAGGAAAATCCTAACGTAAAAATATATGTATTTGATTCAAAATCTGCGGCAGCAGCACAGCATCTTATATGCGAAAAAATTGAAGAACAGGTCTTATTAGGAAAATCGTATGAGACGATTGTCAGCTTAACGGAAACGTATATACAAAAGCAGCAGACACTTTTTGTCCTTGAGAATTTGGACGTAATGAAAAAAAATGGAAGAATGTCAAAGGTTAAGTCGGTTATGGCAACTGTACTTAATATAAAGCCTGTACTTTGGGGTGTTGACGGAGAGATTCAACAGCTGGATCAGGCACGCAGCATGAATAAAGCTCTCAATAAGCTTTTGTGGCATGTAAAAAAGGGTAATTATGATGTAAACAGGAAGGTTGAGATTACACAGTGTGCCAGCAGGGAACGCTGCATGAATGTACGAAAGGTACTTATGGAGCAATTTGGATTTAAAAATGTTGTTGTTTTAGATGCAAAAGGAATTAGCACTCTCTATGAAAACAGAGGCGGAGTGATTATATCCCTATAATACAAATCTGAGGCATTAGTAAGTAAAGGTATAAGATTATTCATCTTGTACCTTTACTTTTTTGATGCTATAATAAACATATTTACTAGAATAAAGCGTCTTCGACGCTGTTGTTCGTATCTTAGCAGGGTCCGTAAGGACCGTGCCGATAGGAAACGAAGTTTCCTATTAAATAAAATTAGGAGAAAAAAATGAAAAATAAAAAAATTATAATTTTCTTCGTATTGGCAATGCTAATAATAGGTGGTGTTTCAGGCTGCGGAGATAAAAATAATAAAAATGACAATAATGCTACAGCTACGGATGCGGTTTCGGTTGAGCCTACTACAGAGAGCACAGGAGAAAATGGGACTTCGGGTAAAACCATGGATGAAGACGGCTTTTATGCGATAAATGATTATGTAAAGCCCGCAGGCGACATTGCAAATATCATGATTAAACCATCCGTGGATTCAGGAATATACAGATATTTACAGGCAGAGGAAGCTTTAAACAGAACGGGATATAATGATACATGGTCAAGGGTTGTTGTAGATAGTACGGATTTCTATATTTTGACAGAAACTCTCCAAAAGGCAGAAAGACCCGGTATTGATGATACATCTGAAGAAGATGATGAGGAGGAGCTTCCCAAGGTGGTTGCCATAGACCCGGGAAATCAGGCTAATGAAAATGTAATTTCAGAGCCTATAGGTCCAAACAGTCAAGTGACTAAGAGAAGTGCCACAAAAGGAAATGTGGGAAGCACATACGATACAAACGAATATGAAATAAATTTAGTGTACGCAAAAATGTTAAAAACGGAGCTCGAAAACAGGGGATATGAGGTTATTTTGACCCGTGATTCAAATGATGCAGACATATCCAACAAACAGCGGGCAGAGCTTGCAAACAGTTCAGGGGCGTCCGTTTTTATTAGAATACAGATGAATTACAGCTCTAACAAGGAGCTTTCAGGTACAATGGCTATAACAATGACAGGTGACAGCCCTTTCAATTCGCGTTTATATGGACAAAGCTATCATCTTGCAACAAGAATTTTGCAGGGGATAATTTTGGAAACAGGTGCCGTAAATCAGGGTATATACGAGACAAATGACATGACAGCTATAAATTGGAGTGAGATTCCTGTTGTGGTTATAAAGGTAGGTTTTCTGAGTAATGCTAACGATGAGGCAAATCTGCTTGATGTGGAATATCAGACAAAAATGATTAATGGAATAGCCAATGGCATTGACAGTTATTTTGCAAATTAGGAGGATAAAAATGAGAGATTATGTTTTGGTAAGCGACTCTACGGCAGATATGAATGTGGAGGTAGTAAAAAAGCTTGATGTTAAAATCATACCCTTTTCGTATTCTGTGAATGATAACGTATACCACTATTATCTTGATGAAAGAGACGGGGATATAAGTGAGTTTTATGCAAATATGAAAAAGGGTGCAATGCCGGTTACGTCACAGGTAAATCCTATAACATATAAGGAATTTTTTGAGGAAATTGTTTCCGAGGGAAAGGATATACTATATATTTGTTTTACCTCAGGCTTAAGCGGCTCTTATCAGACCTCTCTTATGGGTATAAATATGTTAAAGGATAAATATCCTGAGGCAAATATTGTCGTGATAGATTCACTTTGTGCATCCATTGGTCAGGGTCTGCTTATGTATCTTGCTGCAAAGAAAAAGCAGGAGGGTATGGGTATGGATGAGCTTGAGCAGTGGCTGCTTACTTACAGAAAAAAGATAAGACACTGGTTTATGGTTGAGGATTTATTTCATTTAAAACGTGGCGGTAGAGTAACAACCGTGGAAGCTGTTGTGGGCAGTGCATTGAAAATAAAGCCTATTTTAAGTGTGGACGATGAAGGAAAGCTTTTTGTAAAATCCAAAACAAGGGGTGTATCAAAGGCACTTGACTATATTATTGAAAGATTTAAGGAGGAGGCGGCAGCTCCTGAAACTCAGACGGTTGTAATTGGACATGCGGATGCAATGGAAAAAGCCGGGCGCCTTAAGGAAATGGTTATAGAAGCTGGAGTTTTGGAGGAAAATATTATAATAGCTCCTATTGGTCCAATTATTGGAGCCCATGTGGGTGCAGGTATGGCAGCTCTTGTTTTTGTCGAAAAGTAACAGTTTTTAAATGTTTATGAAATTTCTTAAATAAATTGTAACAAAAACTTGACATGTTATCTTAGTAATGCTACAATACTTTCGTAATAAAAATGTAACAAATTTATTTGTTATGAAATATTATGAAAATAGGTAGAGCGACATGAACAAGAGAACAAAGCTAAAATTAAGGAATTTCAGCTTATATCTAAAGAAAAATATTTTAAACTCAAAATACATAGTGAGAAATACATCAGCAGTTGTACTTGGTGTTTCCTTTGTAGGAATGGTTATATGCGGAAGCAAGATGATTAGCATGTCCAAGGAACAAAATTCTGTTGTAGCTTCTGCGGAAGCACATGTGGGAGTTGTTGCATCAACTGATAATATGCATTATAACTCAGACAGCATAGTTTTAAATGAGGTTGCCATGATAGATCCGACCTCCATATCTTCTGTCAAGGTTGCAATGGACAGCGATGTAGAGATGGTTGTCGAAGCAAACGAGTTCCAGATAGTGGCACAGGTTCAGGAGGAGCAGAAGGTTGAGGCAACAGGAGTTGAATTTGCAGTATCTGTTCCTAATACTGAGGACAGTACAGAGACTTCTTCAGGAAACACTACGGAGAACGCGGGTAATGCATCACTTTCACAAAGTACAAGTAACATTACTACACAGCCTACCGTACCACCACAGCAGATTGCAAGTGAGTGGCGTGCACCTATGTCCTTTACAGAGGAGGAGATAAGGGAGATGGCATGTGTGCTTACTCTTGAGTGTGGTAACCAGTGCTATGAAGGACAGCTTGCAATTGCAAACCTTATTATAAACAGAGTATTATCCGGAAGATGGGGAAGCTCGGTTCATGATGTGCTTTATGCTGAAAATCAGTTTTCAGTTGTATATACAACAGCTTATGCGAACTGCATGGCAAATGGACCTCAGGAAAGCTGTGTACAGGCTGTAAGGGATGCAGCGTCAGGTAACAATAACATTGGCTCATATCTTTCATACAGAGCACTTTGGAGTGTAAGTCCAAGCAATTATACGGACTACACAATTATACAGGATCACTTGTTCTTCTAGGAAATGTGTTGCAAGGAAAAATTATTGACCGCTCTTTTCGATTTGATGGGAGCGGTTTTTTTATTGCAGTTACGGTATCTTTTATTCTGAATTACGAAAAATTGTTGACGAATGTCGAAAAAATGGTATAGTTATCCTAAATTCTTCATTATCGGATATAGGCTCGATTATGGCGAATACTACCGCATTCTGCTGTACATAGTGGAATATGTGGAATAATTTTCTGAGGGGGAAAAAAATAATGTTTCAAAAATTGTTTAAGCTGAAGGAACACAATACCACGGTTAAAACCGAGGTTATGGCGGGTATTACCACTTTTATGACTATGGCATATATACTTGCGGTAAATCCTAGTATTCTTTCCGACGCAGGTATGGACAGCACCGCAGTGCTTCTCGCCACCTGTATTGCATCTTTTATTGGTACCGCCTGTATGGCGTTTATGGCAAACCTTCCTTTCGCTCTTTCGGCAGGGATGGGTCTGAATGCATATCTTGCCTACACTGTAGTTCTCAGCGGCAAGGCTTCCTGGCAGGTCGCTCTGCTGGCAGTGTTCGTTGAAGGTATCATTTTTATCATTCTTTCACTTACCAAGGTGCGTGAAGCCATTTTCGATTCGATTCCGTTGTCATTGAAACGGGCAGTATCGGTAGGTATTGGTCTGTTTATCGCCTTTATCGGTCTGCAAAATGCCGGTTTGGCGGTAGGGAACGCATCCACGCTGGTATCGCTTATCAGTTTCGGTGATGATTTTAATGCGGCAGGGATTTGTGCACTCCTTGCAATTGTCGGTCTTTTTATAACCGCTATTCTTTATGTAAAAAATGTAAAAGGATCCATTCTTATTGGTATCCTTGTTACTTGGGTTTTGGGTATTATTTGTGAGCTCACGGGACTTTATGTTCCAAATGCGGATGCAGGATTCTATTCGATAATTCCAACTTTCCAGATGACAGATTTTTCAAAGCTGGGGGAAACTTTCGGTCAGTGTTTCAATGCTGACTTAAGCAACGTTAAAATTCTCGATTTTATTGTAATTATATTCTCCTTCCTGTTTGTAGATTTGTTTGACACGCTGGGAACTCTCATTGGTGTCAGCACCAAGGCGGGGATGCTGGATGAAAACGGAAAGCTTCCAAAGATTAAACCTGCACTTTTGGCGGATTCTATCGCTACTTCGGCAGGTGCTGTGTTGGGTACTTCTACCACCACTACCTTCGTTGAATCCTCCGCAGGTGTTATGGTGGGCGGAAGAACAGGACTTACTGCTCTTGTTACCGCGGTGCTTTTCTTGATTTCCATGTTATTTGCGCCTATTTTTACTGCGATTCCGTCTTTTGCCACTGCTCCGGCACTTATCATGGTTGGCTTTTTAATGTTCAGCTCTGTCACTGAGATTAAGTTTGACAGTGAGAATTACACAAAAGCAATCCCTGCGTACCTTTGCATTATTGCGATGCCTCTTTTCTACAGTATCTCGGAAGGTATCTCAATCGGCATTATTTCCTATGTGCTTATTAACATGGCTTGCAAGAAGTGGAAAGATATACATCCGATTATGTACATTCTTGCCGTATTGTTCATTTTGAAGTATATTTTCCTGTGATTGCATAGAACAGCAATGTGGACACTTTCCAAGTGAAAATTTGGGAGTGTCCTTTTGTTATTGTTAAAATAAAATACCATTCGTAACCATATTGAATTGAAGAAACACCTATGCTATAGTATTTTTAATTTATTAAAATTGTTCAGAAGAGAGGAAGATGCGCACATGGGAAAGAAAAAAGTAATATCAGCCGTTGCCTTTGTAGCGATTGCGATGGTATCAGGCGGTATCGTTTCAATGTATGAGATGAATAAAAAATCAGTGGATGTCAAGGGTGCAGCACAGGTGCAAACTGTGGATATGGTACAAACAGAGGATGAGAGGACGACACAGGCAGATAAAGTGATGTTTTCTTGTGAGGTATCGGGCTGTACACAGACGGAAGCACATCAGCATGGTTTATGTGGAATTGACGGTTGCATGCAGATTGGAGAGCACAGCCACGGCAGATGCGATATAGCAGGATGTACGGAAACAGAAGTGCATATGCATAACGGAGAATACTGTTATCCCCACAGCGCAGATGATGGGCATCATCAGTCTGGTCATGGAAACGGGCATCATTAAGGGACAAATTATATGCACTCTTTTTTGTAAAGGAGTGGAAATGATAATTAAGAAAGCAAAGGAGATATGAGGGTATGGCTGAGGCTTCAAGATTTAAGATAGGTGATATTGTTAAACATTTTAAACGAGAGAATGTAGATGAGAACACATCAGAATATTTATATAAGATTCTTGCATTTGCTTCCCATACTGAAAACGGAGAAAAGCTTGTGATTTATCAGGCATTGTACCCACCTTACAAGACCTGTGCAAGACCTTATGACATGTTTATCAGTGAGGTGGACAAAGAGAAATATCCCAATGTTAGGCAGAAATACAGGTTTGAAGTAGTAGAGACAGAAAATGTAGTCTAAAAAAACAAATAACCATTTGAGAGGTAGACAATGAAATATGATTGCTTGATAATAGATGATGAAAAAATGCTTGCCGACAGCACGGCAGAGTATTTTAATATGTTTGGTGTAAGCACGGCAGTCAGCTATTCTGCGTCAGAGTGCAGGGCATTTTTGGAGGAACATACGGCAGAGCTTTTGCTTCTTGATATAAATCTGGGAGACGGAAGTGGATTTGAGCTTTGTAAGGAGCTTAGGGAAAAAATGGAAATCCCCATTATATTTATCTCGGCACGAACAAGCGATGATGACCAGATTATTGCACTCAATATCGGAGGGGACGATTATGTTCAAAAGCCATACTCTTTAGGAGTTCTTATGGCAAAGGTTAAGGCTGTCAAAAGACGTCTTGGCGGTGGGGAAGCTGTAGGATATTCGGATGAAAGAATCAATGTGGATTTTGATAAAAGGCAGGTCCTTGTCGATGGAAGTGAGGTTAAGCTTACATCTCTTGAATTCAAACTGTTATCCTATCTTATAAAAAATGAAAACAAGG
Source organism: uncultured Bacteroides sp. (assembly GCA_964635615.1). GTDB lineage: Bacteria > Bacillota > Clostridia > Lachnospirales > Lachnospiraceae > Coprococcus_C. Next base: position 155,225 of record CAZWNL010000006.1, on the reverse strand, counting down.
TTGTCACAAAGCAGGAGCTTTTTCAGGAGGTATGGGGTGACAAATTTACAGGTGACGGAACCTTAAATGTTCATATAAGGAAAATACGTGAAGCAATTGAAATAGACCCGGGAACGCCCAAATACATAGTTACTGTATGGGGTGACGGCTACAAATTTGTTGGAGGAAAGTGATGAATAATAGAAAAATTATAACAGCTTTGCTCCTTCTTTTTGTGGTAGAAACAGCAAGTCTTATATATTTTATGACAAATTATACGGTAAAAGAGCAGGATGCTGTTTTAGTAAATGAAATATTGCAATCTGTACAGGAAGATTTTGACAACATAGAAAGCCATAATAAAACAGCGGAGCTTGATTATGTTGTCATTGATATGGACGGAGCCGTTTTATATAGGACAAGGACAGGGCTCAGTGAAAGCATAAATGAGGCGGTAATTCATAGAGATACCGTGCTTGATATTAAAAATAACAGCAATATTGTAGGAAAAATCATAATTTACAATGACAGTAAAGGTGTGTTTGACAAATGGCGTGATACAATAATGGTTGTAATACTTGTATCCATACTTGTACAATGCATCCTATGTATCGGTTATATCATATATCTGAATTATTCTGTAATTAGGCCTTTTCACAAGCTTAAGAATTTTGCCCAAAGGGTGGCAGGCGGTAATCTGGATATTCCCCTTGACATGGACAGACAAAATATTTTCGGTGCGTTTACGGAAAGCTTTGACATAATGCGTTCCGAGCTTAAAAAAGCGAGAATTGCAGAGGCAGAGGCAAATGCAAGCAAAAAGGAGCTTGTTGCAAAGCTTTCCCATGATATTAAAACACCTGTTGCAAGCATCAAGGCAGCAGCGGAGGTCGGAGCAGAGCTGGCAGGAGATGAAAAGCTTAAAAATAATTATATTCAGATTATTTCTAAGACAGATCAGATAAATACTCTTGTTACAAACTTATTTACGGCGTCTCTTGAGGAGCTTACACAAATTTCGGTGTCACCATATGATATGGAGAGCAGTGAGATTAAAACCCTGCTTGAAAATTCAGATTACCTTCAGTATGCAAAAATCCCACAAATCCCCGATTGCGTTATATGTGTGGATGGTCTTCGTCTGCAACAGGTGTTTGACAACATTTTTGCCAATTCATATAAATATGCAGGAACACCTATCGATGTAATGGTATTAAAAAAAGCGAACAGGCTTGAAGTCTGTATAGAGGATTATGGTGGCGGTGTTGCTGCAGAGGAACTTCCGCTTTTGAAAGAAAAATTCAGAAGGGGAGCCAATGTGCAAAATATTGAGGGGGCAGGCTTAGGGCTGTATATATCCGATTATTTCATGCAGGAAATGAAGGGAGAGCTTATTCTGGAAAACGGGAATAATGGACTTAAGGTGTCTGTAATGATTCCCTTTAGTATTTAAGAAATATTTAAGGATTACATAAAGACATTTAAGAATTGAATAATTAGAATAGAGCGTGTTGATGTTCAATTAGAGGAGGTTGACTATGAAAAAAATACTATTAAAGACAGAAAATTTAAGCAAGTCCTTTTCTAACGGAGGGATTATGCAGCACGTTCTTAAGAATGTTGATTTAGAGCTTTATGAGGGCGATTTTACGGTAATTATGGGAGCAAGCGGTGCCGGAAAATCGACCCTTTTATATGCTGTTTCCGGAATGGACACACCTACGCTTGGAACGATTACCTTTGGCGGTAAGGAGATTTCAAGTTTAAGTCAGGATGAGCTTGCCGTGTTCAGGCGTGAGCATTGTGGATTTGTTTTCCAGCAGATTTATCTGATTGATAGTATGTCAATTATGGATAATGTGCTTTCTGCAGGTCTGCTTGTCAATAAGGATAAGAAGGCGCTTGTGGAACGGGCAAAGGAGCTGTTTGCATCCGTAGATATACCAAAAGAAATGTATGGAAAATTTCCGACACAGATTTCTGGAGGTGAGGCACAAAGAGTCGGAATTGTGAGGGCACTTATTAACACACCCGAAATTTTGTTTGCAGATGAACCTACCGGTGCACTGAATTCCCAGACAGGACTTGATGTACTAGACACACTTACGGATTTTAATGAACAGGGGCAGAGTGTTGTCATGGTAACGCATGATATGCGTTCGGCGAGACGTGGAAACCGGATATTGTACTTAAAGGATGGCGTCATATTAGGGGAATGTAATCTGGGGAAATATGTGCATGAAGATATGGCAAGACATGAAAAGCTGTCTGCTTTTCTATCTGAAATGGGGTGGTAGGATGAAAAAGACTTTGATTATAGCCCACTCCAATTTTCGTAAATCAAAGGGACAGATGATATCGATTGCAGCTCTTATGCTGATTGTCGGGATGATGCTCAATCTATGGCTTATTTTACAGCTGGATTATGCGAAAAATTTTGAACGTCAGCATGACAGGCTGAATGCAGGGCATGTAATGTTAGCTGTAAATGCAGGCAGTATGGAAGCGTTTGAAAAAATGCATGAGTTAGTGACAGATATTATTGAAAATGATGAGCGTACAGATGAATTTTCTATTGACGAGGCACTGCTTATGCCGTGTAAGTTTGCATATAATGGCGGTGAGATGAATGCGAATTTTGTTTTTCTTGATAAAGATACGGCGATTTCACGTTCGGTCGGCAGGATTGAAATTGTTGAAGACAGCGATGAAAAAAGTGGTATCTATATGCCTATGATTTATAAGTCAGAGGATATTGCAATTGGAAAACAAATTAAAATAACATTGGGTACAAATGATGTCTATTACACAGTGTGTGGGTTTACCAATAGTGTTATGGCAGGGTCACACAATTGCAGCTTGTGCGAGATAATTCTTACGGATGATAAATACAAAGAGGCAAGGGAAACAATATATGCAGATAATTCCATGTTTGTTGGAAATGCAATACTTTGTTCTGTACGCCTTAAGAATAAAGAGGACTGTAAAGACTATCATGCAATGATTAAGGATAAATTATCATCAGGGGATTTGTATTTGGCAAGTAATCATTATGAGATGGTGTTTCAGTCAAGATATGTATCACAAATGATATGCTCTGCCATAATAAGTGCAATGGCATTTTTAATACTTCTCATTGCCCTTGTTGTCATGGCATCCAATATCGCTAATTATGTTCAGGAGAATATGAAAATTCTTGGTGTATTAAAAGCAATAGGCTATACAAGTAATCAGGTGATAAACTCGTTTCATATGCAATTTTTAGGAGTGTCGCTGATTGCTGCCATGCTGGGAGCTGCTTTATCCTATTGTATTTTTCCTGTGGTCAATGAAATGATGATTTCACAGACAGGAATTCCATATACATTACATTTTTTAGCTGCACCGTTTTTTATTACGGTTGGAATTTTAAGTGGGGCGGTGTTTATTACAGTATGGGTTGCGGTCAGCAGGATAAAGAAAATCGAACCGATAGTTGCACTCAGACAGGGGGTAAAGACACATAGCTTTAAACGAAACCATATTCCGCTGGAACATACAAAGGCACCCCTGAACGCTGCACTTGCACTTAAAACGATGTTTACAAGTGTAAAAAACAATATAACGATATGCATTTCCATGCTTGTCGTTACACTTGTTTTAGTTTTTTCGGCAGTAATGGCTGAAAATGTTATCTGGGATATGAATAAATTTACTGCCATTGTTGCAGGGGAATCATGCGATAGCTGTATCAATGTTAATTCGGGTATCGAGCAGGATTTTCTGAACATGATTAAAAAGGACGAAAGAGTGGAAAAAGTATATTTGTTTAGTGGCATGAATGTGACTCATGTGGGCGGAATGGAGCTTTTGGCAACACTCATAGACGATTATGAAGATGTAAATAATCCGGATGCGGTTTTTAAAGGAAGATTTCCAAAATATGACAACGAAATAGCAATTGGTGTGAAATATGCAAGGGAACAGGATATTAATATAGGCGATGAAATTGCGATTACGGCAAACGGAACGGAAGCAAAATTCATTGTATCAGGATTTACCCAGATAGCTAATAATCTGGGATTGGATTGTATACTTACACGGGAGGGATATATGAGGCTTGGAGATATATCAAATGTAAGCTATTATATTAATCTTGTGGATGGAGCAGACATAGATGCTTTTAATATGCATATAGAGGAACGATTTGGAAACGAAGTAAATATAACAGTCAATGTAGAGGAAACCCTTCGGGCAGCCGGATCTGTTTATGTTCAGCTTATGGTTATGATTGTAATTGGAGTTCTGATATTAAGTGCAGGAGTAATTGCATTTGTACTTTACCTGCTTGTCAGAACACGGCTTGGCAATAAAAAACGGGATTACGGAATTATGAAGTCCCTGGGCTTTACGACGGGACAGCTTATTTTTCAGACGGCATTTTCCTTTATGCCACCTGTTATTTTGTCAACCATAGTGGGATTGTTTATTAGCTGCATCATTATCAATCCGTTTATAGCATCGTTTTTAAGTAATGTCGGAATCGTAAAATGTACATTTACCGTTCCTGTAGGCATGGTAATGATTGAGGGTGTCGGATTAATCGTGTTTACATTTTTGATTCTGTGTCTAATGTCACTGAAAATTAAAAAGCTGTCACCTTATGCAATTCTTGTAGGAGAGTAGAAGGTAAAAAGGTTATGTCAGTGTTGCATTGCAGTTTATCTATCTAATCGGTATCATTATTTAACAGAATAGTAAAATGGCGTTTGAGCGTATAGGAACAGCCTATGCGCTCTTTTATTGGAATATGGCATATGGTCAAATGCCGGTGATGTTTTGCAAGATGAAGAAAGTCTTGCAAATATGGATAACCTTGTTATAATCAGCATATGAGATAGGGATTGATAAAGATGCTCTGCGTTTGCAAACAGAGAGAGCGATTAATATACACAATGGGTAAAAGTAAAAAAATTCGTATTTAAATTTGTAAGGAATTTGCGTAAATTGAAAAGGAGATGTGGTATGATTTTTGAAAAGAATTATCTTCCGCAGTTCAGGGATGCTGATGGAGATGGTTACGTGGGGTTGCGGGGATATATGAACTATTTTCAGGACATGGCAACGCATTATATGCATAATATTCAAAAGGGGAATGATACACTTCCGGAAGAATACGGAATTGTCTGGATGTATACAAAGTATAAGATGCATATAAGCCATAAAGTTGGTTTTACAAAAGAGCTGAATATGAAAACATGGATTCCGGAGGAAAAATCACCGGCGATAATTCATCAGAATCTGCTTATTTCCAGAGGTGGAGAAGAGTGTGCACGGGGGTGTGTTGAAAGCTGCCTTTATCATATCTCTAAAGAAAGGCTGGTTCGGCTTAAAGAAATTGATTTTCCAACGGATTTGGCAGAAAATATAGAATATGGTATACAGGGATTTCAAAAATTGTCAGTGGATTTAGATGAGATGGAATATGTATATACCCATCAGGTCAGATATACGGATTTGGATAAGACTGGTCATATGACAAATCTGAAATATGTGGATTTGTTCTTGAATGCCTTTAATAGTAAGTTTTTTGAAGAATTTGAGATTGAGGAGTTTGAACTTCATTTTTTAGATCAATGTTTTGAAGGCGAGACCATTCACGTTTACAAAAAGATATTAGATGGGAGAAGCTCTTTGGTGGCAGTGCATGATAATAAAATTCCTTGTGCTGTTGTAGATGTTTTGGTGAAATCGAAACCATTGCCACTTTTGTGACGTGAGATATATAATGCGTATATAATTGAGTAAATACATGGAAAGGATACTTATATGGCTACAGATAAGAGTAAAGAACTGTATAATGAGCTTGTAAGAAAAGGTTTTCATGAGTCTTTATGCAAGGAAATCGCATATAAATATTTGAATACAGATTACACAGCAACAAGAATGCTTGGATATCTCTATCGTATAACAGAGCCTAGTGAAGAACAGCTTATTGATGAAATGATAGCTATATTAGAAGATAGGGATAGATTTCGAAGGAAGCGTGAAGCTGAGGCGGCACATAGTGCGATTAGCAGAATGTATAGGGAAGGACTGTGATAACGCTATGAAAATATATGTAGACGCAGATGCATGTCCGGTGGTTAGTATAGTAGAAAAGCTGGCAGTTAAATATGAGATACCATGTGTGCTTTTGTGTGATACAAACCATGTCATTCATTCAGACTATAGTGAGGTTGTAGTTGTCGGTGCAGGAGCGGATGCGGTTGATTTTAAGCTTATCAGTTTGCTGCATAAGGGAGAGCGGGATATTGTTGTTACTCAGGATTATGGGGTTGCGGCTATGGCTCTGGGAAAGGACTGCTATTGTATTCACCAGTCCGGTAAATGGTATACGAACGAAAATATTGACCAGATGCTAATGGAAAGATATCTTGCAAAGAAGGAACGAAGAAGCAATTCCAAGCATCATATGAAAGGGCCGCGCAAAAGGACGGAGGAAGATGATATCAGATTTGCAGAAAGCTTTGAAAATATGATTAAGAAAGCAAAGGAGAAATGAAAATGGTTTGTAAACAATCTGGAAATAATCAGGATAATAATTTACTTCGAAATATAGCTATGGTAGTTATTATTATCATGATTGCCGTTGGTTCAATTTTTGCAAATCAGAAGGATAGGGAACCTACACCTACAAATATTGATTATTCTGATGACAACATAACGACGGGTATCAGTTTCCGAAATGAAAATCTATTGAATGAACATTACCAAAAGCATGGTATTGAGATGGGCTTTAGTTCTGCTTCAGAATATGAAGCAGCAGCCAGAAGCGTTGTTGTAAATAGCAAATCATTACATAAAATTGAGGCTGAAGATGGTGATGATGTTTATTATCTGGAAAGCAGTAATGAATTGGTGATTGTATCTACAGATGGTTATATTCGGACTTATTTTAAACCGAATGATGGTATTGCCTATTATAATCGACAGTAAGAAATTTTTTGTGTTTTCAATTTATGCTTTTTATGGTACAATAAGGCTGAATTTTGTACTATTTAAACATTAGGGAACGAAAGGTGAAAAGCCTTATATGTACTGACTTAAAAGCTTCGAAGCTTATTGATAAAATTGGAGGTAGTAGTTTACGATGAAAATGCAGAAAAAAGCACAAATTTCATTAAGTCAAAAAATCATAGCGAGTATGCTGGCTATGCAGATTTTGGTTATGACAATTCTGTCAATTGTCGTTGTTTATAGTATGACAAAAAACATTAGAAATAGTACTATAAATAGTATGAAAACGATTGTGCAGGAACGCAGTCAGATTATTACAAATTATGTGGATGAAGCGGAGCGGACTCTTATGGCGTATAGTCGTGCCGGAGAAATTTTGAATATTATGAAAAATCCGCAGGATCCGGCAGTTGTTGCTGCCGCTCAGGCATATACGGAGAAATTTTCAAGTGATGTTGAAAATTTGGAAGGTCTGTATGCCAGTGAGTGGAATACCCATGTACTGGCGCATACGAATGCTCAGGTGGTAGGAATTACCACAAGAGAAGGGGACCCATTGAAGGCATTGCAGGATGCTATGCTTGCAGCAGATGGAGTATATAATACAGGTATTATTATTTCTCCTGCCAGCGGACAGCAGATTGTTTCCATGTATATGGCGGTTTATGACGAGCAGGGGAATCCGGCAGGTCTCGTAGGTGGGGGAATATTCAGTAAGGGCTTGATACAGATTTTGGATAATCTAACAATGGATGGAATGGAAAATGCTACATATTGCATGGTAAATGTGCAAAATGGTCAGTATATTTTCCATGCGGATGAAGAAAAGGTTGCCACACCTGCAGAAGAATCCTATATTATCAATCTTTGTGAGCAATTAAAAGGGGTAGAGGGAGATAAAAGCGGATATATTGAATATAAGCAAAACGGCGTAGAATATATTTCCACATATTATTACATGTGGGATTATAACTGGCTATTTATGGTTTCAGATGACGAGAAAGAGATTTTTGCATCCGCTAGCAAGTTGACGATTACTTTGACTATTTTCTGTGTTGCAGCATTACTCATTCTGATTGTCATTTCCTTTGTAATTGTGGGTAAAATACTTAGGCCTATGAAGTCAATTGAGGGTGGTCTTGTTTCTTTACAGAATTTTGATATAGCTGATAATAAGGAGATTCAAAAGTATTGCGACAGACGTGACGAACTGGGAAAAATTGCGAATGCCACAGAAGTTTTAACACATTCTCTGCAGGAAATTACAGGCACCTTAAACGAATGCTGTAATACACTGGAGGATAAAGCAGAGCAGTTACATAAATCATCCTACGAGCTGGTAGAGGATGTTACGAATAATGTGGCTACAACAGAGGAGCTTTCAGCAGCATTGGAAAGTACCAATGCAGTTGTATCCAATGTCAATAGCGAAATTAAGAACATTAACTCGTTAGTTGATGCCATTTTGAATAATGTTTCTGATTCGATTGAAACAAGTAATTCCGTGATTGGAAGTGCACAGGGTATGCAAACCAAGGCAGATTATGCATACAAAAATGGACAGGAAACCTTGGATAGGACAAAGAGCTCTGTTGAGGAAGCAATCAGCAGCCTCAGCAGCCTTACAAAAATCAATGAACTGGCATCAGAGATTCTCAATATTTCGGAGCAGACGAACCTGTTGTCACTGAACGCTTCCATTGAAGCTGCCAGAGCAGGTGAGACAGGACGTGGTTTTGCGGTAGTTGCCGGAGAAATTGGTACTTTGGCAGATACTTCCAGAAATACGGCATCCAGTATTCAGGCAATTTGCAGCGAAACAAATGACAGTATCAATGTTGTAAATAGTTGTTTCAATACAATCATTGCGTTTATTGAACAGGAAGTTGTAGACCAGTTTAAAGATTTCGCACAGAAATCCACTGGATACAGTGTTTCCTTAAATACGGTTAAAGAACAGCTTGACGGAGTAAGTAATGCTGTTAAGCAGCTGGAGGATTCTGTAAGGCAGATTTCTAAAAATATTATTGATGTTAATAATATCACAAATGAAAATCGTTGTGCTATTAACGTTATTGTTAAAAAGAATGAGAGCACTGCTCGGATTGCTGACCAAATTCAGCAACAGTCTGAACAAAATAAAGAATTGGCACAGGAATTAGATGAGTTGATTGGAAAGTTCAATTATTGATTGTAGTAAATATGGAGTGCTAAAATAGCAAGATTTTAATGAGAGAGGTGAAAAAATGAAGAGATAATTTACTTTTGATTACATGAAGTTTTTGTAGTGTGGGTAACAATGCCCATACTGTTTTATCATGTTGCCAAAGGTAGATTATGTCCTCATAACCTCTCTTTTTTGTGTATACGGTGGGTTTTAACGAAACCTGCAATGATGTGAATATAAAAATAATGTAGGTGATGATAGATATATATCATCCCTCCAATTATGAGGTTATAGTATGTAATGGAACTGTTTGGCAACAAACGGTTCCTATTTTTATTTAGTAATTCGTTTACTGATATGTACGGAATCATAAAAGGAGGAATGTATATGGCACAAATAAGCGTAAATAATCTTACATTTTATTATGATGGAAGCTATGACAATATATTTGAAAATGTCTCTTTTTCTATCGATACAAATTGGAAATTGGGGTTTATAGGTCGTAACGGCAAGGGAAAAACAACTTTTTTGAATTTGCTGATGGGAAAATATACATTTAAGGGGTCAATAGGCACTAATATAAGGTTTGACTATTTTCCGTATAAGATTACAGAATGTCAGATGCAATTACCCGCTGCTGATTTTATTGAGGACATTAAGACGGGATGTGAAACGTGGCGTGTGATATGTGAACTCGCGGAATTGGGTGAAGATGCGGAAATCCTATACAGACCGTATAACACATTAAGTCATGGGGAACGTACTAAAGTTTTGTTGGCTGTTTTGTTTTCAGGGGAAAATGATTTTCTGTTGATAGATGAACCAACAAATCATTTAGATCAAAATGCCAGAGAAAAGGTAAAAATGTATCTGGCATCCAAGAAAGGATTTATCCTTGTATCCCATGACAGAGACCTGCTGGATGCCTGTATTGATCATGTTCTGGTGTTAAACAGAAAGACAATTGAGGTGCAAAACGGCAATTTTTCAAGTTGGTGGGAAAACAAACAACGGAAAGACCAGTTTGCCATAGCAGAAAATGAAAAGCATCAGGGGGAAATAAAAAAGTTAAAGCAGGCAGCAACACGTAATGCAGAATGGGCCGACAAAAATGAGCGCACGAAGATTGGATTTGATCCCATAAAAGAGCATGACAGAGGTGTAGGTACAAGAGCCTTTATTGGTGCGAAAACAAAAAAGATGCAGAGCAGAGTAAAGCAAATAGAAAAAAGGATTAGTCGGGAAATAGAGGAAAAGGAAGGGCTCTTGAAGGATTTGGAGTCGCCCGTGGATTTAAAGCTGGTACAGCTTACGCATCATAAAAATATGCTTGTAAACTTGAAAGATTATAGTTTGAGTTATGCCGGAATGGATAATCCTGTTTTTACTGACTTCAAATTGACAGTTAGCAGAGGGGAACGAATTGCCCTTTGTGGGAAGAATGGATGTGGGAAGTCAACAATTATTAAATTGATTTTGCAAAAAATTGGTATCGGTGATATTAATGATACATTTATGGAACAGGGAATTTGCGAAATTGCCTCAGGACTTGTCGTTTCATATGTTCCACAGAGTACAGCCGGTTTAAAGGGAGAAGTCTCAGAGTTTTGTAAAACATATAATTTAAATCAGAGTTTGTTTTACACAATACTAAGACAACTTGACTTTGAGCGGACACAGTTTTCAAAGAATATGGAAGATTATTCAGAGGGTCAGAAGAAGAAGGTTCTGATTGCGGCGAGCTTGCTGACGCCTGCTCATCTTTATATTTGGGATGAACCTCTAAACTATATTGATGTATTTTCAAGGATGCAGATTGAAAAATTGCTGTTGGAATATCAGCCAACGATGTTATTTGTGGAGCATGACGTAAGGTTTCGTGAAAAGATTGCAACGGAGATAATTAAACTATAGGATTGATTGGAGGTAGGGCTGTTGTATTTCGTAAAAACCTGTGATAAGATGAGACAAACATTGGATAGTCAGATATCGTGAAATGAGGTGAGCAAAAGTGGATTACAATATACTCTGTCAAAAAAGAGAACAGCTAAAAAGGATATATGGGAAAATTCCCAAGGAGGCTTTGGAGAGCTTTGATAAAAGCTTTGCGATTGAGTATGCTCATAACTCCACTGCTATCGAAGGTAACACGCTTAGCTTAATTCAGACAAAGGCAGTGTTGGAAGATGGTATATCAATAGGAGGAAAGCTACTTCGTGAAATATATGAAGTGGTTAATCACAATAAAGCCTTTGAATTTGTAAAAAAAGGTATACAAGAGAAACGATTACTGGATGAAAATATTGTCAAAGAAATTCATGCATTACTTATGGAGAATATCCTTGCAGGAGGTGTTTATCGTAACGTTGAAGTCCGGATATCCGGTGCAAAACATAAGCCTCCGGTACCAAATGAAATGTATCGGCAGATAAAGAATTTTTATGCAGATATTCAAAATTCAGTATATGAAAATGACATTGAATTTGCAGCATGGACCCATGCTGAGTTTGTGAAAATTCATCCTTTTGTTGATGGTAATGGCAGAACTGCCCGTATGATTATGAATTATCAGTTGATGGCATCTGGATTTCTGCCTGTTTCAATTTCAAAGGAAAACAGACTGCAATATTTTGAAGTGTTGGAAGCATACGCGGTAGACGGAAAGCTGAAACCATTTGCTGAAATGATAGCTCTGTTGGAAGAAGAAAGATTGGACGAATATATCAAGCTACAGGCATAGTAAAAACGAGCCAGAGGATATGTGATGAAGAAAAGGATATTATATATAATTGTTACATTGGTTCTGCTTTCTATAGAGGTTCTGATTGCCATGTTTGTGCATGACAGCTTTATCAGACCGTATGTGGGAGATATGCTTGTAGTTATTGTTATTTATACATTTATCAGAATATGGATACCGGAAGGGTGCAGATTGCTTCCGCTTTATGTATTTTTATTTGCGGTTCTGGTGGAAGTGCTTCAGTATTTTAATATAGTTGATGTTCTTGGTCTTTCAGGCAGCAGATTTTTTAGTGTATTGATTGGTGGAACCTTTGACTGGAAGGATATCGCCTGCTACGGAGCAGGCTGTGTGGTACTTGTAATATATGAGGTTGTGGGGAAAGCTCACAGATGCACTTAGGAGAAAATCCTAAGTGCTTTTTTATATCCAAATTACAGTGACAAAGCAAAAAGATAAGAACATCAAAAGTCAAATTTTGGCTAAATTAACAATTCAGAAACATTTCTTAAGCATTTCAAAAACAAAAGGTCTGTAAAATACCAATATTAGATTTTGGAGGCTGGTATTATGAATAGATTGAAATTGTTTTTGCGTTCCCGTTTTTTTATAGGTGCGTTTTGTATCTTGCTGGAGTTTGCACAGCTTTTAGCTGTATTTATTCTGTTGTATAAGTTTTTTTTGCCCATCACAATCTTGAGCTGGGTATTTCATTTTGGTATATTGTTATATTTAATCAATCATGATGAGATTCCTGAATTCAAGATGCCGTGGTTGATTATCCTTTTTCTTCTTCCGATTTTGGGTGCTTTTATTTTTATGTTGTTATCAAGTGATAGTACCAGCAAAAAAGAATATGCCCGTTCTAAAAAAGCATTAAATGAGATTCGGAGATTCCAAAAGCAAACTACCGTTATTGATAAATTGCATGAACAGGATGAGACTGCATGGCTGCAGGCAAATTACTTGTATCATATTGCAGGAATGCCCTGTTTTGAAAATTCAAAAGTAACCTATTATCCGCTTGGGGAGAATTTCCATGCTGCACTTTTAGAGGAATTAAAAAAAGCAGAGAGCTTTATCTTCATGGAATATTTCATTGTACAGGAAGGTAAAATGTGGAACGCTATCCATGAGGTACTGAAGGATAAGGTGGCAGAGGGAGTTTCAGTCTATTTTATGTATGACGACTTTGGGTGTATAGCAACACTTCCGTGGCATTACCACGAACAGCTTTGCAGCGAGGGAATCCATTGTGTGATTGCCAATAAATTTACACCTGTGCTTTCCCATATTCACAATAATCGTGACCATCGGAAAATCACGGTGATTGATGGTAAAGTGGGTTTCACTGGTGGGGTTAATCTGGCGGACGAGTATATCAATGCGGTTGTTAAACATGGGCATTGGAAAGATACAGCAATCAAAATTGAAGGTGAAGCAGTTCAAAATCTGTCTGCACTGTTCCTCACAAACTGGAACACTCAGAGCAAAGAGGTGATAGATTGTGCCGCATATATGAGAATTGGCGATGTATCAATAGACAGGAAAGAAATTGTAATACCGTTTGGGGATGGTCCCGAACCAACTTATAAGGATACCATTGGAAAAGATGTTTATTTGAATATGATCAGTGCAGCGAAAAGATATCTTTACATTACGACTCCTTATTTGATTTGTGATCATGAAATTCTAAATGCATTGCGCATTGTAGCGAAAAAAGGTGTGGATGTTCGGATTATCACACCACATATACCCGATAAGAAGACTGTTTTTCTGATGACACGTTCCAACTATAAGATGTTAATTGATTCCGGTGTGAAGATTTATGAATACACACCTGGTTTCATTCATGCTAAAAGTTTTGTGTGTGATGATAAGTTTGCCGTCTGTGGAACAATCAATTTGGATTATCGTTCTCTTGTGCATCATTTTGAGTGTGGTGCATGGATGTATCGTACCAAGTGTATTGAAGACATGAAATCTGATTTTTTAAAAACAATCTCATTGTCTGAAAATATAACAGCAGATAAAGCAAAACTGAGAGGATGGCAGAAACTTTTGGCAGAGGTTATGAAGGTGTTTTCTCCTTTGCTCTAAGAACGTGTATTAATAAGTTAGAAACATAATTTAATCATTTTAAAAACATTTTGCAGATAAAATACAGACATTATATAGGATAAATACAAGAGGTGATAAAGAATGGTGGTAAGACGAGTCGTTATAACAGGGATGGGGTGTGTAAACGCATTAGGAAAGAATGTGGAAGAATTCTGGAAAAATGCAAAGCAGGGGTGCATAGGGATTGCGCCTATCACTAGTTTTAATGTGGAAGAGCTTAAAGTGAAAGTGGCTGCTGAGATAAAGGACCCTGATATTTGTGGCTGCCTTCCGTCTAAGTTAGCAAAGCGGACGGAAAGATTTACACAGCTGGCAATAATTGCTGCGAAGGAAGCAGTGGAAAATTCTGGACTTTTGATGGAACAGGAAAATTCATATCGTGTGGGAGTTTGCATCGGCTCCGGAATTGGAGGATTGAGCCGTATTTCAAAAGAAACTCTCATTATGAACGACAGAGGTCCTAATAAGGTGAGTCCTATGACAGTTCCTCTTGTGATTGGAAACATGGTGTCAGCCAATATAGCTATGTTGTTTCAGATGCAGGGAAAGTGTATAGGTGTGACGTCAGCCTGCTCTACAGGAACTGACAGTATCGGGGAGGCATATCAGAGTATTCAGGCTGGACAATGTGATGTCATGCTGGCTGGTGGCTCGGATGCTATTATCTGCCCACAGGGAATTGCCGCTTTTCAGCAGCTACAGGCATTGACTACGGAAACGAATCCCGCAAGAGCTTCGATTCCTTTTGATAAGAACAGGAGTGGTTTTGTGATGGGAGAAGGGGCAGGTGTTCTGGTTGTTGAAGAACTAGAACATGCAAGAAAAAGAAATGCACATATTTATGGAGAAGTGATTGGATATGGCTGTACAAATGACGCTTATCACGTCACTGCGTCAAGAGCGGATGGGGAGGCAGCAGCGAAAGCTATGGAACTGGCAATGGAAAATGCAGGTGTTTCCCCAAAACAGATTTCTTATATCAATGCGCATGGAACCAGTACTTATTATAATGATCTGTATGAAACACGGGCAATTAAAAAGGCATTTGGTCAATATGCCTATGATATACCAATCAATTCTACAAAGTCTTTGATTGGGCATACACTTGCCGGTTCTGGGGCTATGGAGGCTATTGTGTGCCTGCTTTCCATGCGGGATTCTTATCTTCATGTAACAGCCGGGCTGCAGGAAACCGAGGGAGAGTGTGATCTTGATTACATAAAGGGTACAGGAAGGCAACAGGCAGTGGAAGTGACGATGAGCAATTCATTTGGCTTTGGCGGACATAATTCCATATTAATTTTTAAGAAGTATAGGGGGTAGACATGAACAGGATTGCGTTGATGGTGATAAGAAATTTATGTCAGGAAATATTGATCTGAAAGTTTATGGTCAGGAGAATATTTTGGCGGTAGAACACAGACATCATATAAGTAAAACGAATAAAATATAAGGAGGATAACAAGATGAAAATTAGTGCTAAAAAAGTAACAAAGGTAGCAGGAGCAGCTTGTGCAGCAACAGGTATTGTAACGCTTAGTGCTCTTACAGCAAGTGGAGCAGCAGTGCGAGCTGTCGTTGAGGGATTTAAGACAGCAAGCAACACTATGAAGAAGATACTTACAGATGAAACGAAAAAAGAAATCTTAATTGAAGTGCAACCCAATGATGATAATGTTGCAGAAGGAGATAGTTTATTGTGACAAAAAAATACTAGTTAATATGCAACAATTATACGGCAATAACGAAAATAAAACTTCGTTATTGCCGTATATATTTTCTGTATATACAACAAAACAAGAACAAAAACGTCAACGGCTATTAATGATTAACGACTGTTGACCGATATATATACTAACAATACAAAATGAAAGGACCTTAGTATATGGAAAAGGAAGAAATTACACCAAGTGAATGGCAGATTATGGAAGTCTTATGGGCTAGTGATGAGCCACTGACATCCTCAGAGGTTTATAAAAGGATGCAAGGGACCGTGGATATGTCACAGAGAATGGTGCGTGTGCTTATGAACCGACTGAACAGTAAAGATATCCTTGGTTATACTGTGGATGAGCATGATTCCAGAGTTTACCATTATTACGTACAAAAACCAAAGACCGAGTGTGTGAAAGAAAAAAGCAGACGGTTTGTAGACAACTATTTTTCAGGTAGTGGAACGAATGCCATGACGGCGTTATTGCAGAGCTTTGTTTTGACAGATGAACAGATAAAAGAGCTGGAGGAGATTTTGGAACACAGCAAAGAGCGGAGAAGTGAATCTCCGGATAAAGAGGGGTGACTACGATGCTTGACTGGTCACTGATTGGCGGTGTCATGAATTTTTGTGCAGTGTATTTTACTACACAGCTTGTGCGATGTGCGGTGTTTTCATTTATACTAATTTGGTTTGTGCTTCTGCTCCGAAAAGTATTTTTTTCAAAGAGAGTTTTTTTAAGAGGATTGTTATGGACATTGTTCCTGTTTATTCCATTTCTTGGAAAATTAAAGCTCTTTTATGAAAATGAAGTCGTGTTCAGGCTTACCTGGCGAATGACATACGGAACCATGCAAAATATTTGGTTTGACCGCATTTATATAGCAGGTATTTTTGTAGCAGCTTTCTGTATATTTGGAAAACGTCTGCATCTTCGGAGAATTGTTTCGGGGATGAAAACATCTGTTTTTGAAGGTACGCAGATATATGTTACGGAAATGAATGTTACGCCATTTACGTCGGGTTTATTAAGACCTAAAATTGTTCTGCCGCAAATAATGTTGGACAGTTACAGAAAAGATGAATTAATGGCTATTATACAGCATGAAAAGACACATATTCGTTTGGGACACTTATGGTATGGGTTTGCGTGGGACATACTGATATGTCTGCTATGGATAAATCCGTTTCTGTCTGTTTTCAGGAAGTATCTGCGGTCAGATATGGAGGATATATGTGACAGGGTGTGTATACAGAATAGTGGAAAGTCTGCACATGAATATGGTTTGGTATTACTGAAAAGCTTAAAGGTGTTACGTTTAGGATATGAGGAAATATCACCGACAGCAACCTATGCAGGCGAAAAGGAATTCGCAGATATGAAAAGAAGAATGTCGGAAATCGCGGACTTTCGTCCATATCGAAAAAGGCTGTGCACAGGAATGGGCATTATCACATTTATGGCAATTGCAGCTGTATTTTTGATTATACATATCAATTCCTATGCCCGTTACAGCGAAAGCAAAGACATTATGGTAGGCAGTTATGATGGGGAAGCAAAAATTGTTTCAACTGACACAGAGGAACTAAGCAAAATGATTTCCTATGATGACAGTTATGTATATGTGGATAGGGAGGCATTTGAGACCTTCTTATATGAAAACAATGCAACCGGTGACATTTATATTATTTTTGGTGGTTATACTAAGCTTCCCGGCTTAGGTGGCGCAGGGGAAGGCTGCATTTATGAAAGGGATTCGAAGGACAGTATCGTACGGATTCCCTATGAAAGTATAATGAATAATTGGGCTCATATATTATGTAAACAATTATAAAAATAAAATGAAAACGAAAAGGATTTCAAAAAAAGATTATCAAGGAGGATATGATTATGGGAATGGAAATTTCAAACAGTTACAACAGCTATTTGGCACAGAGTATGGCAGAAAGCAGTGTGACAAGCAGCACGAGGAAGAAGGAAGCAGAAAAGACATCGAAGGCATCTGAGAGCAACAAAGCAGAAAGTACGACAGACTATATGAATAAGCTGAAAAAGCTTGCTCCAAGTGCGGAATTCAGGACAGGATATGCGCCTGCTTCAGACAAAAGTGGAGAAACTCTCACGATCAACCCAAAGCTTTTGCAAAAAATGCAGAATGACCCTGCGATGGAAAAAGAAATGAAGGAATTGATTGCAGGTGTTGAGAAAATGATTAAAATATCGGAAGCATTTAATAAAGCAACTGGTTGGACGACGGTTTATCGGCATAGTTATATAGATGAAAATGGTAAATATTGCCATATAGCTATGGCTCGAAATGATTATATGTTAAATCTGAGCGATAAGCTCCGGAAAGAAAGACGGGAAAACTCTGAAAAACTTATGGAAAAGCAAAAAGAAAATGCAACGAAGAAGAAAGAAGAATTAGAAGAAGTGTTGGAAGAAAAGAAAGAGGCAAAGGCAGAAGAGGAAGAAACTGAAGAAAAAGTAGAAAAAACAGACGAAAAGACAGGTTCTAATAAGGTTGAAACGCTTTTAAGTGAGAAAATTGCTGCTTCCGCTGACGGTATGATTTATATGGATGACACAGAATTCAAGACCTTTATGGAAGCTATGAAAGAGGAAGATTCAGAGAAGAAAGATAAAAAAACGCCTACAGAGGTTGGGGCAAATTTGGATTTGAAGGTGTAGTATGTCCGGTGGCAAAGCCATCGAGACATGGCGTCAGCCCATAGAGTTCTCGATTTACAAAGTAAATCGGAACATATGCCGAAGGCAAATATGGAATGGCTGACGTTCAAAGTATCAGGGAGGATAAGATTATGGCAATGGAAATTTCAAACAGTTACAACAGCTATTTGGCACAGAGTATGACAGAAAGCAGTGTGACAGGAAGTACAAATAAGAAGGAAGCGGAAAAAACGTCGAAAGCACCTGAGAGCAACAAAGCAGATAGTACATCGAAAACATCAGGAAGCAGTAAAGTAGAAAGTACAACAGACTATATGAATAAGTTGAAAAAACTTGCTCCAAGTGTGGAATTCAGGACAGGATGTACATATGCTACAGATAAAAGTGGAAAAACTCTGACGATTAACCCAAAGCTTTTAGAAAAAATGCAGAATGATCCGGAAATGGAAAAGAAAATGAAGGAACTGATTGCAGGCGTTGAGAAAATGACAAAAATAGCTGATGCATTTGAGAAGGCAAGGGGTATGACCTGTGTATTCCGGCATAGTTACATAGATGAGAACGGGAATTATTGTCAATATTCGTATGTAATAAGAGAAGACAAGCTGAATGAAAAGCTCAGGGAAGAAAGAAGACAGAATTCTGAAAAGCTGATTAAAAAGACAAGGGAAAAGGCAGCAGAGAAGAAAGAGGAGCTACAGGAGCAATTAGAAAAAAAGAAAGCTGAAACTCTTAGCAAGGCAGAAATCCTTTTGGATAAAAAAATGGCAAATTCCGGTGATGGTATGATTTATGTGGATGACACAGATTTCAAGAACTTTATGGAAGCTGTGAAAGAGGAAGATTCAGAGAAGAAAGATAAAAAAGAGCCTACAGCGGTTGGTGCAAATTTGGATTTGAAGGTATAAAGAAAAATACAGATAGAATAAAAAAGAAGGGAATTTCCCTTCTTTTTAACATTTCAGAAACATTTCTTCAAACATTTATAAATAATCGGATAGTAGAATGCAGATAACAGGTGAGGGAACACTTGAAGATAAAATTTGAATGGAGGTTGTTTATTATGAAGAAAAAGGATTTTGTGACATTACTTTTAAGTGTAGTCGGAGGGTTGTTGTTTTCAATCGGTATGTGTATGGCACTGATTCCGGAATGGGATGCCTTTACTCCCGGTGTTGTTGTCTGTGCAGTTGGAGTCGTAGTTTTGTTGGTTATGTGGATCATACATCGAAAGATGAGTGGCAAGGCTGCAATCGCATTCAGCGGAAAAACAATTGCGACAATTTTATATGGCATTTTCAGTACACTTGTATTTGGTGCCGGAATGTGCATGATCATGGTGTGGAACATTATGGTATGGGGAATTGTTGTTGGTGTTGTTGGTATCATTTTACTTCTGTTCCTTATCCCTATCTGCAAGGGTCTGAAATAAAACGAAAATGGTGTATACAAATCGGATGAAAAGAGTTTATAAATAATAGTTTAAATAAAAAGATTTAAGGAGGAAAATAAAATGGCAAAATCAAAACTTGTAAAAGCAAATGAGAAGGTTGCAGAAGGTGTTGTGGGTACGTATAAGAAAATTGAGGATGGTGTTGTTGGTACTTATAAAAAAGTCGAGGATAAGTTTGTTGATAAATTTTTGACACATGAAGGGGAATCTGTAGAGGATGCAAAGAAACGTCTTGCAGAAGAAGAAAATGCACGTAAACAGTCTGCGAAGGAGGCTGCAGAAAAACGTGCTGCGGCACATTCGGCAGGGTCAGCAACGGATATTGGAAAGGCGAGTGTAGAAGCAAGCCGTGAGCTTGGAAGAGCTAGTGTTGAGGCAAGTAGGAATGCTACAAAACATTAATCTGAAACTATGTCTACGACCCGTATAGTACAAAAAGACTAAGTGGGTCGTTTGCGTTCTTTATAGGGATTTCCACAGTAATTTGCTGCAGTTGAGACATGGGGATAAAAAAATTATTAAAATATTTGAAATATAAACAAAACTGAAACATTTTCATGGTATTATAACTATATGAACTGATAGACAATTGTGAAATTCCCTATTTTCATAACATAGTTGTATAATATAGACAATATCGCAAGCAAGGCATTGGGGAGCCGTCGGTACTTAAAAAGCTTCGCTTTTTAATCATCATTTTGCTCCGCAAAATAACGATATAGACCGTTACGAGCGACGCATAGCGAAAGCGTGCCTGCGGTGATTTGTCTATATTGTACAACGGACGTTTGCAAAAACTTAAGTTTCGCAATTGCCTAATATGAACCGACAGTAGGAGGAGTTTTGCCTATGTTTAAAATATTAGTAGTAGAAGATGACAGGGAACTGAATTATTCCGTTTGCACGTTCCTCAACCAAAACGGCTATGAAGCAGTAGGCTGCCTGAGTGTCAACGAAGCATATGATTCCATGTATAATAATACGTTTGACCTGATTATATCTGATATTATGATGCCGGGGATTGACGGATATGAGTTTGCAAAAACCGTGCGGGAATTAAATGAGGATATACCAATTCTGTTTATGACTGCAAGGGATGATTTCGCTTCCAAACAAAGGAGTTATCGGATCGGTATAGATGATTACATGATAAAGCCTATCGATTTGGATGAGCTGATTTTGCGAATTGGGGCATTGCTGCGACGGGCAAAAATTGCAAGTAGTCACCGATTGGAAATTGGGGGGCTGGTACTGGATGCAGACGAGCGTACCGCTGTTTTTGAAGGGGAGGAAATTTCCCTAACAATGCGTGAGTTTAATATCCTGTATAAGATGTTGTCATATCCGAAAAAAACATTTACACGTACCCAGTTGATGGATGAATTTTGGGATGCAGAATCCAATACGGCAACTAGAGCGGTAGATGTTTATATGACGAAGCTGAGGGATAAATTTTCCGGATGTGATGCATTTGAGATTGTTACGGTTCATGGTCTTGGGTATAAGGCGGTGGTGAAATGAGGGAAAAGTCTTCTAAGGAGAAACGTTTGCGTATTTTGGCAGGTATTCAGAGGTATGTTGTATTTTTTATATTTATTGCGTTCATTATTACCTGTTGCATGCTCGTATTTCTAAAATTGATGGAAAATGCTATGGAAATTTCTTTTTCCGAAGATGATCTTCGTTATGCCGCACCGCTTACCTTTGGCAATGTCATATTGCTCAGCCTGATTTGTACGATAATAGACGGGCTCAGGCGGAAACATATAGTTGAGCGTCCGGTAAAACGTATTATAAGTGCGGCTGAAAAAATTATGCAGGGGGAATTTTCCACACGTATTGAACCACTTGGAGGCTACAATACGGATGGTTTTGATATGATTATCTTATATTTTAATAAAATGGCGGAGGAGCTTTCAGGAATAGAAACACTCCGTACTGATTTTATTGCCAACGTGTCACATGAATTGAAAACCCCTCTTGCTGTGATACAAAATTATGGAACCATACTCCAACAGCCAAATCTTTCGGAAGAGAAACGGATAGAGTATGCAAAGACTGTTACAGACTCGTCTCGCAGGCTTGCAGATCTGATGACCAATATTCTGAAACTGAACAAATTGGAAAACCAGCAGATATACCCTGATAGACAGATTTATAACCTCGGAGAACAGCTTTGTGAATGCCTTTTAAATTTTGAAAATGTGTGGGAGCAAAAGGATATAGAAATTGAAACGGACATAGAGGAAGAAGTTTTTGTAGAGGATGATGCTGAACTGTTGACGTTGGTGTGGAACAATTTGTTTTCCAATGCCATGAAATTCACGGAACCGGGTGGCAGGGTTACTCTGAAAATGAAATCAGACAATGAGTGGGCTGTTGTGCAGGTGTCTGATACCGGTTGTGGTATTCCTCCTGAAGTAGGCAGGCATATTTTTGAAAAGTTTTATCAGGGAGACACTTCACATGCTACACAGGGCAATGGCTTGGGACTTGCACTTGTAAAGAGGGTGATAGAAATTGCTGATGGGGATATATCAGTCAGCAGTGAAACAGGAAAGGGCAGTACTTTTACTGTGAAGCTTAGGAGAAAAAGCGATGGAGCGATTTATACAAATACTTAAAAAAATATTTTGTTTACCACCGCTGCCTACGGTAGTGTTTGCGTTCTTTGGCTATGCACTTATAATTGTGGTTGCAGCTTTGCACATAAGCATTACTGCGATACAATATTTGGCATATATAGGTTCTGCATACGCACTTATTATAACAATTACGGGGTTCCCTTATTTCACGAAATTTGTTAAGGGAGTCAGATGGCGCATAAATGAACTCCCGATTATGAAAAGGTTGAGAAGTACATCTATTGGAAAACGCTTTTTTGGTGATGTTCGTTTCCGTACAGAAATTTCGTTATATCAGGGATTGTTTATAAATTTAGTGTATATTGCCATAAAAATGTTTTCCGGTATTCGTTATCGTTCGTTATGGCTTATATCTTTGGCAATTTACTATATACTGCTTGTAGTAATGCGATTGATGCTTCTGCATAAGGGTAAAATGAAAACTGACAGGACCCCAATAGAAAATGAGCTTTACCGTTACCGCCTATGTGGAATTATGTTGCTTGTGATGAATCAGGCACTTGCCGGTATTGTGGCATTCATGGTGCATCAAAACCAAGGGTTTAACTATCCGGGAGTATTGATTTATTTTATGGCACTGTATTCTTTTTATTATGTTATTACAGCTGTTATAAATCTTGTCAAATTCAGAAAACACGGAAGCCCGATTATGTCGGCTGCGAAGGTAATCAATTTAGTGGCAGCAATGGTATCTATACTGTCATTGGAAACGGCTATGCTTGCACAGTTTGGTGGGGAGGATGAAGAATTCCGTGCTGTTATGACGGGGGCAACAGGTGGTGGTGTCTGTACCATTGTGATTGGTATGGCAGTATTTATGATTTACAAATCAACAAAGCAGATAAAAAATTTAAAAGATAATAATACATAGAAATAATGTGAATATTTTGCGGGTAAGTGAAAGCTATGTCAGGCAAAAAATGAAAGGAGCGGATCGTTATGGATGAAAAAAATGAAATCTTCAATTATACGTATTCTGCAGCACAGCAGAAGGAAATAAAGAGTATTCGTGAAAAGTACACACAGCCAACACAGGAGGAAGAAAAGATGGAGCGGCTGCGACGTCTGGACCAGAGTGTGACAAAGCCTGGTACAATCGTTTCGCTGATTGTAGGTATTGTCAGTGCTTTAATTATGGGGACCGGCATGAGCTGCACAATGGTTTGGGGAGGAGTATGGTTTATTCCAGGCATAATTATTGGTGTAATAGGTATGGCGGGAGTTGCAGCCGCATATCCCATTTATAATTATATTACAAAAAAACAGCGGGAAAAGGTGGCTCCGGAAATTATACGGCTGTCAGATGAATTGATGAAATAATGTTCGTGTATGATACAGAGGCAGAAATCATATCTTATAATCTGTTTTTATCACCCCATTCACACATTCCGTCTAAAATGGGAATTAAAGATTTCCCACGCTCGGTAAGGCTATATTCTACCTTAGGTGGAATTTGTGGATACTCTTTTCTGTTGACTAGCTGGTCTGACTCCAACTCTTTTAAAGTAGAGCTTAATGTTTTGTACGATATTTCATTGATATATTTTTTCATTTCATTAAAACGAACAACACCAAACTCCATTAGAGTATATAAAATAGTCATTTTGTATTTACCATTAATCAGCGATAATGTATAACTAAAACCTGTTGTTTCAAGACATTCATTTGCAATGCAGCGTTTATTCATTTTTACACTCTCCTTTAGGTAAGTATATAACTTAAATGCAAGTATCGCACCTGAATGTGCGTACTTGATTTACCTTTTATTCATGCTAAGATTATAGTATCAGGTGTGGATAAAGTCAATCCCACAGCAATGAGGAGGATATATCGAATGAGTAAAAAAGTAGTTGTAATAACAGGAAGTCCCCGAAAAAATGGAAACAGTTTTGCCATGACTGATGCTTTCATTAATGCAGCAGAAGCGAAAGGGCATACTGTGACACGTTTTGATGCTGCATTGAAAAAAGTGGGCGGTTGTCGGGCTTGCGAAACATGTTTTTCCACAGGAAAGGCCTGTACATTTGATGACGATTTTAACACAATTGCCCCTGCAATTTTGGAAGCTGATGTTATTGTATTTACTACCCCTGTTTATTGGTACTCGATCCCGGCACAGATTAAAGGTGTCATTGACCGTATTTTTTCTCTTGTTGTTGGAGGAAAAGACATTGCAGGGAAAAAATGTATGCTGATTACTTGTTGTGAGGAAGATGACATGTCTGTTATGGATGGCGTTCGCATTCCGATTGAGCGTATGGCTGCTTTGAACAAATGGGAAATGGCAGGCGAGGTTTTAATTCCTGGAGTACTGAATGTTGGGGATATTGATAAAACCGATGGCTGTAAAAAAGCCGCTGATTTAGCTGAAGCAATATAAGAAAACCTGAATTGAGGGGACGTAGATCCTTAAATTGCCGGTATAAAATTCCTTTATATGGAGGTATCTTAAACCGGCAATTTTTGTGTCGTTATGTCGGAGACGAACCGGTGTGCCTGTCGGAAACAGAGAAACCGGGAATCTTGATTTACAATTGAGCTGTATGTCCATAAAGAAAGAATTTCACGTCCAAAATTCCGCATTTGGCACCCTTCCTGCCAATAGAAAAAATAAAAAGCCGATATAATAATGATAAGGTTTTTTATTGCATATTCCATGAAAGAAAGGAAGTTGAAAGACTGATGAAAATAGCGGTTTGTGACGACGATAAGGCAGCAAGGGAGCATATTGTTTCGCTGATAAAAGAGCAGATACCGAACGCAGAAATTATAACGTTTGCAACAGGGGAAGAAATGCTGAAAGTATCGAGTAGTTTTGACATTTCTTTTCTCGATGTGGAAATGAGGGAAATGTCGGGAATGGACATTGCAAATCATATCCGGCAGGAGGAACAGGGAAGAATAAAGAGCATTATTATTTTTGTGACAGGATATGAAAAATATATGAATAGAGCATTTGATGTGTCTGCGTTCCATTATCTGTTAAAGCCCATTGACGAGGAAAAGTTCCGTAATGTTTTTGGGCGTGCACTGAAAGAGTTGACCTTAGCGCAAGAACAGACAAAACGGTATATTTTAGTAAGAAGCTCTGGGGTACAACAGAAAGTTTATATAAAAGACATTTATTACATTGAGAGTGCAAATAAAAAAGTTATTATCCATACAAGGACAGGAATATTAGATAGTTATGGAAAAATGGACGAATTGGAGCAGATGACAGGCAGCAGCTTTTACCGTTGTCATAGGTGCTATCTTGTGAATATGGAGAAAATTGTTTCTTATAATGCCAATACGATTGAAGTTGTAAATGGGGATAAACTGATACTTGCGCGGAAGAAATACAACGATTTTATCAAGCGGTATATGAAATATGCAAAGGACGGAGGGGTTGTCAATGTATGATGTAGGGCTGTCTGCTTCCCTATACCTTGTGAGCAGCATAGTGGGCGGTATCTATATACAGAAATTTCTTAGGGGAAAGTATAAGAAAAAATTTGTCCTGTTTGCATGGACAAGCCTGTATTTTATTATCCAAAGTGTGGTACTGGATAGGATTGACGGCACCTATCCGTTAAGAGTGCTTACGAATATAGCAGTTGTTTTACTTTTACTAATGCTGTTGTATAACAAAGATTTCTTGAAGCAACTATTTGTGGCTGTTAGTTTTGTTGCAGGAAAAGAGATAATCATATATATCATAGTGGTTATAAATTATGGTGAAATATGGGTCAGCAGTAAGTTTTTAGCAGTTTTATTAAAGAAGATAACTACTATGAAAGAAAGTGAAATGTGGATTTGCATTTTCAATGTAACGAATGTGCTTGTCCTTATTTTATTCTATACTTTGCTGCTGATAGTTTATTTTTCCATAATCAGCAGAAAATTCGTCAGAAAAGATTATCAATTCAAGAAACATGAATATACTTTTTTAATTCTCCCAAATGTGTCAACATTGTGTATTTCCATTACCATTAGAATAATGATTCTATCAGTGAAAAATAGTACATCGGCAACTCTGTTTCAGGAAGTACCTGCAACTCTGTTTTGGGTGCCGTTTATCTGCTTTTTATTATTAGGTGTCAATATATCTTCCGTTATGCTCTTTCAAAAGTTGGTACAGCTAGGAGAGGAAGAACAAAAACGTGCCATACTTGAAAATCAAACGGTACAAATGCAGCGGGAAATTGAAGAAATACAAGATATATATGCCGATATGAGAGGGCTTAGGCATGATATGAAAAGCCAATTAGAAAGTATAGCAGCAGTTATCAGAAGAATATCCGGTAAGGATAAAGAAGAACTTGACAATTATATTGAAAAAATGGAAACAACAGTCAGCAGGTTAGATTTTGCATATTGCACAGGAAATCCGATTACAGACGTTATCATACATCAAAAGAAACAGGAAGCCGAAAAACAAAATATTTCTTTTGAAGCAGATTTTATTTATCCCGATAAACAACAGATAGATGTTTATGATATAGGAATTGTGCTAAACAATGCATTGGAAAACGCAATCGAAGCAAGCAGCAAGGTTGATGGAAAGAAAAGTATCAATCTGCACGCTTACATGAAAGGAAATTTGTTTTTTATTGAAGTGGAAAATGATTTTTCCAGTGAAATTATGTTTGATAGCGAAACGGGGCTGCCAATCAGCAGCAAAGCAGACAAGCAGCTTCATGGTTTAGGCATGGAGAACATACAAAGGTGTGCAAGAAAGTATATGGGCGATATAGACATAACAATTCACAATACGGGGAGCAGAAAGAAATTTAATCTTACAGTAATGATGAATGGAAAACCTGTGGCGGCAATCTGAAATTGCACCAGAAATTTCACACCCTAAATTCCGTAGTTCACGCCAAACTTATGAAAAATATTTGTAGATTGGCGATAAAACAAACAGAAACTATTTTTAATAATAGGGAAAGGAAAGGTGTTTTATATGTCAATG
This sequence comes from uncultured Bacteroides sp., assembly GCA_964635615.1. Lineage (GTDB taxonomy): Bacteria > Bacillota > Clostridia > Lachnospirales > Lachnospiraceae > Coprococcus_C. The sequence continues at coordinate 127,761 of CAZWNL010000006.1, read as the reverse complement.
GAGATTACAAATAATTACAGTAACTATGCAACAAGCAGCACAAATACTACAAAAAATGTAGGCAGCACAAAAGATAGTAATGTGACAACAAGTACAGTTGAAATGAAAACTTCAACGCCCGGCGTAACCAGAACAGAGCAGATCAAAACGGGATATAGTAATGTTAATGATTATTCCAAATATTTGCAGGAAAAATACAGCTACATGAATACTGGGACTACCTCAATGCAGGGTGTTCCGACAACGGTATCGGTATCAAGTGCATTTTTGAAAAAATGTATGAATGATCCGGAAAAAGCTACATATTTGGAGGAAAATCTGGCAGCTATTCCAAATTGTGTTAAATTGCTTTGCGACTATGTGAAAACGGCACCGGGAAGTCCGGTAGTGACATATGCAACTTATAAGATTGATGAAAATGGTAATATTTCCATAGCGAGTGGCAGCACAAATGACCCGGACGGAAAGATAGCCAAAGAAAATGCAGAAAGGAAAGCAAAAGAGAAGAAAGCGCAGGAAGAAAAAGCAGCTAAAAGGCGGGAAGAGAAAAAGGCAGAGGAAGAAAAGGCGGCTGAAAGACGTGCAGAGAAAAAAGCAGCCGAAGAAGCAGGGAAAGAAACGGGCGAATATACCGTAAGTGCCACGGGTACGGATGTAAAAGCTGTTACGCAGAAAGTTATAGCTGCTTCTTTGGGCAGATCTGCATCGACAGGGGCAAGTTTTGATATAAAGGCGTAAATATTGTTTCTTTTTTACTTCGCAGAGGTACTTAAATAGGCACTTCTGCGGATTGGCGATAAACCAAACAGAAACTATTTTGAATAGCAAAGAAAGGAAAGGTACTCTATATGTCCATGGAGATTACAAGCAATTATAGTAACTATGCGGCAAATTATTTTGATAGTGCAAAAAAATCGGATAGTAAGTCAGCAACGGAGGTAAAGACAAGCACATCAACAAACAGCAAAGATAAAGTACAGGATTACTACGAAAAATTATGTAAAAAATTTCCTCAAATAAATTTTAATACAAAGGGCGGTGTAATACCGAGCAACAGCAGTAAAGTTACTGTAAATCTCTCATATGACTGTTTAAAGAAAATGGCAGATGATCCAAAATTTGCAAAAGAAATCGAATGGAACTTATCGGGAGAAGTGACGGCAAATTCAATGGTTTATGGTTGGGCGCAAAGAGATGGTGTCGTACTTGGGGGTAGAACCGTTACATATGATGCCAATGGCAACAGGCAGTCGTCTTGTGGCGGCATGAGAACAGCAAATGCAGGAAATAACAATACTAATATAACACAGAAAAAATATAAGGCAGAGGAAGAACGCTGGTTAAAAGCCAGAAAGAAACGTGAGGAAAAAGAAAAAATAGCTAAAAAGCAAGCTGAAAGAGGGGCAGAGAAAAACGTAGCGGAAGAAGCGAGAAAAACGTATAGCAATACTAATGAATATAGAAATTATTTGACTGAAAAATATGATTGCATGAAAAGCTCTGGTTATTCTGTAGCAATAAGTAGTTCTCTTTTGTCAAAGGCTTTAGGAGATAAAAAGACATCAAAATGGTTGGAATACAATCTGTCTTTGATACCTAAAGTAATGGATAATATAAAATCAACAGTAGCAGCACGTGGAAGTCAGATAATAAGCTGTAATATCAAAATAGAAGGATATGACAATATAACAACGGAATTGGTTACTAAAGCCGAAGCTGATCCGGGAACAGAAAAAGCAAGGGAAGAATTGGAAGAAAAGATTAAAGAGCGGAGAGAAGAAAAGAAAGCGCAGGAAGAAAAGGCGGCTAAAAGGCGGGAAGAGAAGAAAACAGAGGAAAAGGTGGCTGAAAGACAAGCAGAGAAAAAAGCAGCCGAAGAAGCAGGAAAAGAAACGGGCGAATATACTGTAAGTGTTACGGGTATGGATATAAAGGCTGTTACGCAGAAAGTTATAGCTGCCGCTTCTGGTACATCTGTGCCGATAGGAGCAAGCTTTGATATAAAAGCGTAAATATTGTTTTTCTCTTATTTCGCAGAGGCGCTTAAATAGGTGTTTCTGTGGATTGGCGATAAACCAAATAGAAACTATTTTAATAACAGGGAGAGGAAAGGTGTTTTATATGGCAATGGAGATTACAAATAATTACAGTAACTATGTAACAAGCAGCACAAATACTACAAAAAATGTAGGCAGCACAAAAGATAGTAATGTGACAACAAGTACAGTTGAAATGAAAACTTCAACGCCCGGCGTAACCAGAACAGAGCAGATCAAAACGGGATATAGTAATGTTAATGATTATTCCAAATATTTGCAGGAAAAATACAGCTACATGAATACTGGGACTACCTCAATGCAGGGTGTTCCGACAACGGTATCGGTATCAAGCGCATTTTTGAAAAAATGTATGAATGACCCGGAAAAGGCTACATACTTGGAGGAAAACCTGGCAGCATTACCAGAATGTGCTTCTTATGCTGTATCGCATGCACAAGGAACATTAACAAGTATTTCCTATAAAATTGATGCGAATGGAAATATAACCGGAATATTATCAGGAACAAATGACCCGGACGGAAAGATAGCCAAAGAAAATGCAGAAAGGAAAGCAAAAGAAAAGAAAACGCAGGAAGAAAAAGCAGCTAAAAGGCGGGAAGAGAAAAAAGCAGAGGAAGAAAAGGCGGATGAAAGACGTGCAGAGAAAAAAGCAGCCGAAGAAGCAGGAAAAGAAACGGGCGAATATACCATAAGTGTTACGGGTATGGATATAAAGGCTGTTACGCAGAAAGTTATAGCTGCCGCTTCTGGTACATCTGTGCCGATAGGAGCAAGCTTTGATATAAAAGCGTAAATATTGTTTTTCTCTTATTTCGCAGAGGCGCTTAAATAGGTGTTTCTGTGGATTGGCGATAAACCAAATAGAAACTATTTTAATAACAGGGAGAGGAAAGGTGTTTTATATGTCAATGGAGATTACGAACAATTATAGTAATATGGAACAGGTGAACACGGAAAAGGAAGTGCAGACAAAAACAGTAAGAAAGGAAACAGAGAAAAAGAGTACATATGGAAGCAGTCGGGAATATTCGGAATATCTGAATAATAAGTATGCTTGTTTGACACCAACAAAGGATAGTTCCGTATCGATCAATTCAAGTTTGCTTTCAAAGGCAGCAACTAATCCGAAAACTGCTGAATGGCTGGAAAAAACCCTTTCTCAAATGCCAGACTGTATTAACAAGATATGCGAAAATTCTGCTAAAAATGGAGCAAGACTTGTCAGTTTGGAAATCAGCATAGATAGCGAGGATTGTATCACGACAAAGTGTGTAGGTATTTTTGAATCTGATCCCGGTACAGAGGAGTCTAAAAAAATGCTTGAGGAAGCAAGAGCCAGAAACAAAGAGCGTAAAGAAGAATGGGAAAAGCTGCTTGAAAAGAACAAAGAGAAGAAAGCTGAGCAGAAGAAGCAGGCTGAGAAGAAATTGGAGCAGGAGACTGTAGAAAACCGGAAATATGATATTAATGTAATAGGGGCAGATATGGAAAAAGTTGTAGACAACCTTATCAGTAAAATAAGTATGGGTAGTAATGCCATATCGACGGCACCAACAGTAGCAGGATTTGATATAAAGGCATAACAGCAATAGAAAAACTACCCCACTATCACGTGATTTTCTTATTGCAAAGGCATTGTGAGTATGTTATATTGAAAACATAAAAAGGAGCAACCGCCCACAAGGTGGGTTGACCAAGTTGATTAGATAGAAAAACTACCCCTCTACCGGTCAAAGTTTAGGGGTGGTTTTTCTATGTATGGTTACTTACAAAACGAACGTAAGCAATGCCAAAAGGAAAAGACCAAAGGTCATTAAATCCTTAAAATCAAAATCATTATGATTCTTCATAGCATCACCCCCATTCTGTAAAAATGAGAGATCAGCCCACCCTGCAACACGGTTACCCTTGAAGAGTATTTTATCATAGAGCATAGGTCATAACAATAATAATTTGTCTTTTGCGTATAATTATTTTAATAGTAGTTGTTTTGTGATTACCTTATAAAAATCAGAAACCTTACAAAAGCTGTAAGTGGTATTCGAAATTTCCTACTGCTATACTGAAAGCAGAAAACAGACAGGAAAGGAGAATTTCTATGAATACATCAGATAGAATTTTACAGGTTGAAAATTTAACCAAGACATATGGAAAGGGCGACAATAAAACGGAGGCATTGAAAGGCATTTCATTTGACGTGTTGGAGGGTGAATTTTTAGGCATTATGGGTGCTAGTGGTTCAGGAAAGACTACATTGCTGAATTGTATAGCAACGATGCTTCGTCCCACATCTGGCAGGATTACACTTAAGGGACAGGACATTTCAGGCTTCAAGGGCTCAAAGCTTGCGGACTACAGGGGAAAAGAGATTGGATACCTTTTTCAGGAATTTGAGCTTTTGGATAACCTGACTGCAAGAGAAAATATTACACTTCCGCTTTCTCTGCATGGTATAACTGCAAAGAAGGCGGAGGCAGACATACAGGCACTGGCTGTTATGCTGGATATTACCGAGGTGCTGGATAAATTTCCGGGGCAGATGTCAGGCGGGCAGAAGCAGCGTGTAGCGGCAGCAAGGGCACTCGTTTCTTCACCGGACATAGTGCTTGCAGATGAGCCTACAGGTGCACTTGACAGTAAAAACTCAAAAACACTTATGGATAAGCTTGCAACAATAAATAAGGAACAGGGAAAAACCATTATGATGGTAACCCATGATGCAAATGCGGCAAGCTATTGTTCCCGTATCATGTTTATTCAGGACGGATGTATTTTCCATGAGCTCCGAAAAAAAATTAATAAGGAATCAACTGCCGACTTTTATGACAGGATTGTAGCTGTTATGGCACAATTGGGAGGAGGTAGTGTCAATGTTCTTTAAACAGGTATGGCGGAATGCTGCAAAAAACAGAAAAGGAAATGGATTATTTTTTGGTTCGCTTGTAATAGCTATAGTGGCATTTTATACACTCCTTTCACTTGGGGAACAGGATGTTATGATATACCTTGCAAAGGTGGAGAGTGATGCAGTAAGTAAACTGCTTATGCTACTTCCTGCCGTTTATGTGGTTTCTCTTTTCTTTGTATTTTTTCTTGTATATTTTGCATGTAAATATCAGACGGACAGCCGGAAACGTGAATTTGGAATGTACCTTATGCTTGGAATGAAACGAAGCAGGATGTTTTTTATGCTGTTTCTTGAAACACTTTGGAGTAGCCTGATTTCACTGCTGATTGGTATTCCTGTAGCATTTTTTCTGACTGAGGGAATCAGTCTTGCTACGGCAAGGATGGTAGGGCTTGGCATTATCGGGCATCATTTCTCTTTTTCAATGAGTGCCATCATTTGGACTGTATGTGGATTTGTAATTGTTCAGTTGATTGCCATGCTCATTATATGTGTAAGATTGGCTAAAACCCAGCCAGCGGATTTTTTAAGCTCAGGTGCACAGGAAAAACAAATATCCATGTCTATTTCACAGAGTACTGAATTTTTTGCAATTGGCGTTATTCTGCTATTTGTGGCATATTATCTTGGAGTTTTCAGACTGCATACACTTGATGCCCGAGTTTTTCTTACAATTATTGGTTGCGGAATTATAGGAACATTTACACTTTATAAGGGACTTGGTGGATTTCTTGGCAGACAAATTAAAAGAAAGAGTCCAAATGCGGAGGGACTTCAGACATTTACGTCAAGACAGGTACAGGAAAATGTGCTTTCACAGCACAAATCGCTGGCAGTAGCATCGCTTTTGTTACTTATGGCATTTGCCTGTGTGTCCTATGGTATATCAATGGGCTTTGGAAGGAGTGCAAGCCGTTCTGCAGATTTTTCCATGTTTGGTGAGAAACAGCAGATCAATAGTATTTTGGAGCAGGAAGATGTGAAGGAGATGGTTAAGACATCATACCCAATGTATCTTTCCATGATAAAGGATGAGTATATGGAAGGAGAAGAAAAGGAATTTGACATGTCAAGGTTTGAGGCTGCTGTTGCAAAGGTAGATGGTACAGAAAATATCCTGGAAAACCTTCATATTTATTATATTATAGCAGAAAGCTCATATAATCAATTACTGAAATCAATGGATAAAGATGAGATAAATCTTCGTGAACATGAGGTGGCATTATATTCCTCTATGGCAACGGATGGAAATTTTGGGATAATGGTCGAGGAATCACTAAAAAATAATGCAGCTATTGGCATAGACGGAACAGAGTATGCTATTGCATCCAAGCTTTATTATGATAATATTGTAGCAGACAGGGCGATTACTCTTTATATGGCATTGATTGTGCCGGACGAGCTTTTTTATGAGCTTGCAAGGGAGCCGGAAGTATATTGTCAAAATGTGAGACTTAAGGATGAACTGGTTGATGAGTTGGGTCTTATGCAGGCGGTATCCAAAATGGATGACAGGCTTGCGCAGACGGGAGTGGAGTATGACAGCTTTCTTGTGGGAATTGGAAGAAATTTGTTTTATACAGTGTCAGCAAGTTATCTGACCATTTATTTGGGTGTACTGTTCTGGATTATAGCCAATACAGTAATAGGACTTAAGTATTTGATACAGCAGCGTCAGACAAAGCATAGGTATAAAACACTTTCAATGCTTGGTGCAGGTACGGAGGAAATGTGCCACTCTGTGAAAAAACAAATACAAATATTTTTTATGCTTGTTCTTGTTGTTGCGGTAATAAGCAGTGTGGCAGCAATATATTCTATGTTTACCAGCTTTACGAAGCTGCCGATTGGTACTAATATGCATATGGTTGTAGCCATTTCAGCGATGGTGCTGATTGCCTTTGTACTGACGGAAGTTATATATATAGGTGTAGTTAAACGGACAGCGAGCAAAGAGGTGAGTGCGATTAACTGATAAAAGCAGGCCAGGCTTTGCCAGACAGACCGATAGGTAGGGGGTGTTTTCGTGTTTAAAATAGCAGTTGTTGAGGACGATGTTTATTTGAGAGACGAATTAATACAGACATTTAATAAAGCAGGATATTTGGCATGTGGGATATCATCCTTTGAACACGTGGAGGATGATTTGTGCAATCTGAAACCGGACCTTGCAGTGCTTGATGTAAATCTGCCGGGGAAATCAGGATATGAGCTATGTAAAAATCTTAAATCAAAGGTATCGTTTCCAATACTGATTTTAACGGCAAGAGACACTCTTTCAGATGAGCTTACCGCACTTGGACTGGGAGCAGACGACTTCTTGACAAAGCCGTGTCATCCTGACCGTCTGCTGGCAAGAACAGAACGGTTGCTTAAAACATATGACAAGCTAAAGGGAATGCTCCAACTGGGAGCATTATCCCTTGATATTGACACATACAAGCTTGTATTTAAGAATAAGTTTGTAGTTCTTGCGGAGACAGAAGGAAAGATTATGAAGACCCTGATGGAACAGTATCCATCTATTGTCGGTAAAAGAGAGCTGTTTTCAACTGTATGGGGAACGGAAGAATTTGTTGATGAAAATATACTTCAGGTAAATATGAGCAGATTACGTAAGAACTTATCACAAATAGATTTAGGTGATGTCATACGAAACGTAAGGGGACAGGGGTATGTTTTAATGGGGCAAGAGGTAGAGGACATATGATGAGATTTTTGAAGCAGGCAGGAAACTGGATATTGTTGCTTTTACTGACAGATTTAGGGTTTATTTTTGTTGTCTGGATTCTGCGTCGTGATGCAATGAAATATATGGTACCATTCATTTTTTTATTGACCGTGTTAATATGTGCGGCTGGTATTTTCATGGAGCATCTTCGCTGGCAAAAGTCAGAAAAAGCGTTGATGCAATTTTTGGAAACGCCGACGGAAGAAATAAGGGATGAGCTCTTAAAACGATTCGGAGCAGATGAAGTAATAGATGCTGCTTACAAAAAGCTTAGGGAGCAGTCGGATATGATAAATGAGAAAACAGTGGAGCTTACATCGTATCGTGAATACATTGAAGCATGGGTGCATGAGGCGAAGACACCATTATCCTTATCAACGCTTGTGTTAAATAATCACAGGGAGGAAATGTCGCCTTATGTGTATGGACGTATGAATTATATTTCACACCAGCTAAATGAGGATGTGGAAAGAATCCTTTTTTATGCAAGATTGCAAGCGGAGCATACGGACAGTAAATTTGTTAAGTTTTCGCTGGATGAGTGTGTAATGGAGGTGGTACAGGAGTATCAGCCGTTTTTTGAGGAGAAAAAAATCAAGGTCAATCTTGATATAACAAAAATTGAGGTCGTTTCAGATAGAAAGATTGTTTTCTTTATGCTTTCACAGCTTATTAGCAATGCGGTTAAATATGTTGCTGAGAGTGAGGGGGAAATTTTTATTTCAGTTAATAATGTGGAAGATAAGGTACATCTTGGTATTTACAACAACGGGGAGGGTGTGCCGGAAGAGGATGCACCATTTGTATTTGATAAGGGATTTACGGGTGGTCATCCAAACAGACAAAAGGCTACGGGAATGGGACTTTACCTTGTAAAAAAATATGCGGAAAAAATATGTGTAACTATTAGTCAGGATAAATATATTCCGTACGAAAACGGTTTTGGAATAGAGCTTATTTTTACATTGTAATTTTTGTAGACTTTCGGTATTTTTGCCTTAAATAAAACTGACCCTCAAACGTTAGATTTTTGTCTAACTTTTTGGGGTCAGTTTTTTAAGGCAACAGCCTCTTTAATAATTTATTTTTCTTCCCTTTCGGCATCAAGCATTCCGCGAACCTTCATTGAAAGTCCAAACAACTTTATGAAGCCCTCTGCATCCTTGTGATCATACAAATCACCTGTAGTAAAGCTTGCAAGCGTTTCTGAATAAAGTGAGTAAGGTGAGGTTGTACCTGCCTTTATAATGCTTCCCTTATAGAGCTTGAATTTAACTTCGCCGGTGATACGCTCCTGTGTGCTTTCAATAAATGCCTGAAGCGCCTCACGTAATGGGCAGAACCATTTGCCCTCATAAACCATATCTGCGAACTTGTCGCCAATAAGCTTTTTAAATGCAATTGTGTCTCTGTCAAGTATAAGCTCCTCAAGCTGTGTATGAGCCTCCATGAGAATTGTTCCACCCGGAGTTTCATAAACTCCACGGGACTTCATACCTACAACACGGTTTTCCACTATATCAACTATACCGATACCATGCTTTCCGCCAAGGCGGTTAAGCTCACGAATGATATCGGAAACCTTCATTTCCTTGCCGTTTACTGACTTTGGCACACCTTTTTCAAATGTCATGGTAACGTATTCAGCCTCGTCAGGCGCCTTTTCAGGATAAGTTCCAAGTACGAGAAGGTGCTCCCAGTTAGGTTCCTGTGACGGATCCTCAAGCTCAAGTCCCTCATGACTTATGTGCCATATATTTCTGTCACGGCTGTAGGAGGAGGAAGCATCAAACGGAAGGTCGATTCCGTGTGCCTTACAGTAAGCAATCTCATCCTCACGTGACTGCATTGTCCATTCAGGCTGTCTCCATGTAGCAATAACTTTTAAGTCAGGAGCAAGAGCCTTTATGTTAATCTCAAATCTTACCTGATCGTTACCCTTACCTGTGGCACCGTGGCAGATTGTTGTTGCGCCCTCTTTTCTTGCAATCTCCACAAGCTTTTTAGCAATGAGAGGTCTTGCATATGACGTTCCGAGAAGATATTTATTTTCATAAACAGCTCCTGCCTGAACTCCGGGTACAATATATTCGTCACAAAATTCATCAACAACATCCAATATGTATAATTTTTCTGCTCCTGAATATTTTGCTCTTTCCTCTAAGCCTTCAAGCTCGCTTTCCTGTCCAACGTCAATACAAACACATACAACGTCAAAGTCATAGGTTTCCTTGAGCCAAGGAATGATGGCAGTTGTATCAAGTCCGCCTGAATACGCAAGAATTACTTTTTCCTTCATTTATTTTATCCTCCTATTAAAATCATAGGCTTAGAATAACACTTAAACATGGATAATGCAATAATAAAGCATAAAAAATTTAATGAATTTATACATAAAACTATGTATAAAATACAAAATAATGCATAAAATGCAAAAATATACATAGAATATAAATATTATATTGCATATTTGTACGGACGGTTGTATAATCGGTGTAGTTATCCCTTGAAATGGAATAAATGATAAATATTTGGAAAAGAGGAATTTGTTATGATAAAGGCAGGTATAATCGGCTCGACAGGATATGCAGGACAGGAGCTTGTGAGGCTGCTTCTCGGCCACGGTGATGTATCCATAGAGTGGTACGGCTCAAGAAGCTATATAGATAAGAAGTACTCGGAAGTTTATGGAAACATGTTTCAGATTGTTGATGCTAAGTGTATGGATGACAATATGGAGGAGCTTGCTGACAGGGTGGACGTTATATTTACGGCTACTCCTCAGGGACTTTGTGCATCACTTGTAAATGAAAATATACTTTCCAAAGCGAAGATTGTTGATTTATCAGCGGATTTTCGTATAAAGGATGTTGCCACATACGAAAAATGGTACGGCATAGAGCATAAAAGCCCCCAATTTATAGACGAGGCTGTATATGGACTTTGCGAGATAAACAGGGAGGACATAAAAAAGGCGAGACTTATTGCCAATCCGGGCTGTTACACAACCTGCTCCATATTATCCCTTTATCCGCTTGTAAAGGAAAGGCTTATTGACGTAAGCACGATAATTATTGATGCCAAATCGGGAACCTCAGGTGCAGGAAGGGGGACAAAGGTTGCAAATCTTTACTGTGAGGTGAATGAGAGTATAAAAGCCTACGGCGTAACAACCCACAGACACACGCCTGAGATAGAGGAGCAGCTTGGCTATGCTTATGACGGAGAACCCCTTACATTAAACTTTACGCCTCACCTTGTTCCCATGAACAGAGGCATACTTGTAACTGCTTACGCAAGTCTTGTAAAGCAATGTACCTACGAGGATATAAAAGCTTCCTATGACAAATATTACAAGGATGAAACATTTGTAAGAGTTCTCGAAAAGGGTGTTTGTCCTGAAACAAGATGGGTTGAGGGAAGCAACTATGTGGACGTAAATTTTGTTATAGATGAGAGAACAAACAGAGTGGTAATCATGGGGGCGATGGATAACCTTGTGAAGGGTGCGGCAGGTCAGGCAGTGCAGAACATGAACCTTATAATGGGACTGCCGGAAACTAAGGGACTTATGATGCCGCCGCTGTTCCCATAGAAATTGAGATGCTTGAGTTTGGATAGAATGTTCAATAAAAAGGAGATATGAATATGAAGATAATTGATGGTGGAGTTACAGCTCCAAAGGGATTTAAGGCTGCCGGAGTAAGGGCAGGAATAAAAGAGGGAAAAACAAACAAGGATATGGCAGTGATATATTCAGAGGTACCGGCAAGCGTGGCAGGAACATTTACAAAAAATGTTGTGAAGGCTGCTCCGGTGCTTTGGGATATGAAGGTCGTAAATGAAGAAAAGAAGGCTCAGGCAGTTGTTATAAACAGCGGTATTGCAAATGCGTGTACAGGCGATAAGGGCTATGAGGATACACAGAAAATGGCGAAGCTTACGGGAAAGGCTTTCAATGTAAAGTCTGAGCAGGTGCTTGTTGCTTCCACGGGAGTTATAGGCTTTAAGCTTCCTATGGACGTAATAGAGTCAGGAATAGATAAATTAAAGGATTTGGCAAGTGATACAAGGGAGGCTGCTGTTGACGCAGCAGAGGCAATTCTTACAACCGATACTCACAAAAAAGAAATAGCAGTTACATTTGACATTGACGGAACATTAGTCACAATGGGAGCAATGTGCAAGGGTTCAGGTATGATACATCCTAATATGGGAACGATGCTTGGCTTTATAACAACAGACCTTGACATAGACCAGCAGCTTCTTGAAAAGGCATTAAAGGAAAATATTGAGGATACATTTAATATGGTATCCGTGGACGGAGATACCTCCACAAATGACACGGTGCTTATTCTTGCCAACGGGTTTGCAGGAAACAAAAAAATAGATACTGAGGGAGCCGCATATGATGAATTTAAAAAGGCATTAAATGAGGTAAACACATTTCTTGCAAAGCAGATTGCAGGAGATGGAGAGGGAGCAACAAGACTATTTCAGGTGGACGTTGTGGGTGCACCTGATAGGAAAACGGCAAAGGCACTTGCAAAGTCCGTAATTACCTCCAACCTTACGAAATGTGCCATATTCGGTATGGATGCAAACGTGGGAAGAATACTTTGTGCAATGGGTTATTCAGGTGCGGATTTTGACCCGTATAAGGTTGACATAACATTAAAAAGTGAGAGGGGAAGTATCCAGCTTGTAAAGGATGGAATGTATGCGGATTTTGACGAGGAAACTGCTTCGGAAATTATGGCAAAGGATACGGTAATTGCAATATGCGATATAAAATCTGGAACGGAAGCGGCAACTGCATGGGGCTGTGACCTTACATATGAATATGTTGAGATAAATGCTGATTACAGATCCTAGAAGTGATAGTTAAATTAGAATTTGCAGGCATATGATATAGTTTCGCAGAGGTACTATATGAATATAAACTATGAAAAAAAGTTGCATAAAAAAGTTAATAGCTTTAAGCGTAGAGCCAATAAAGATTATCCCCATTGGAGCGAAAGAAATGATAATGGAGAGTGGGAAATCGGTCTTTCCGAATTTGATGAAATGTGCAGTGTTATTTTTGATATAATCAAAAATACATCATACACAGTAGCTACGGAACAAATACTTGATGATATGTTGTTTGGGATTGCGAGAGATAATGAATGCTCACGCATCGTTAATATGCTGATAGATTATTCCGGGTGGTATTCTGTTCTATGCAGGAAGTCATTATCAACGGATTATTTGAATGCGAAATGGCAATTCGCTGAGAGTTTGAAAGATTATAAAGGACAAGATAATCTTCATGAACTGATTTATGAATTTTTGAAAATTGATGACGAATATACAGAAAGGATGGCACTAATGTCATTGGCGTATATTTATCCGAACCAAGCTGAAAAATACGCAATTGATTTTTGGCATAGAGATAAATATAAGGATAATGATTACGAGAATGAATATCAGAAAATAATGGTGCTTCATGTACTGTATACTATTAATTCTGATAAGATAAATGAGTATTTAGATTTAGCTGATCAGTCAAAATACTGTTATTTGAAAGAAAATTCCAAGAAAATTCGGGAAGAATTGTTAGTTAATAAATAACAAATTCCGGTTTGTTGGGAAGAACAGCATTTCACAATTATCTAAATATATTATGTAAAAGAAAGGAATAATAAAATGACAAACAACGATAACATGGATTTGGTGCTTGCAAAGGCACAGACACTTATAGAGGCACTGCCGTACATTCAAAAATTTAACGGCAAAAAGGTAGTCGTAAAATACGGCGGAAGCGCCATGATAGACGATAATCTGAAATACAATGTGATAAAAGACGTTGCGCTGCTTAAGCTTGTAGGTCTTAAGCCAATTATCGTTCACGGAGGCGGTAAGGAAATAAGCGCATGGATGAACAAAATAGGCAAGGAGTCGGAATTTATAAACGGGCTCCGGGTGACTGATGAGGAAACCCTCAGTGTTGCGGAGATGGTTCTTTCCAAGGTAAACAAAAGCCTTGTGGCAATGATGGAGCAGCTTGGACTAAAGGCTGTGGGCGTAAGCGGAAAGGACGGAGGACTTCTTCAGGTAAAGAAAAAATTAAGTGGTGGAAAGGATATCGGTTATGTAGGTGAGGTTGTCGTTTCTGACTGCACAATTCTTGATACCCTTATTGAAAATGATTTCATTCCTGTTGTGGCGCCTATCGGAATTGGAATTGAGGATTATCACGGCTACAACATAAATGCTGATGATGCTGCCTGTGCAATTGCAACGGCACTTAATGCGGAAAAGCTTGTATTTTTAACCGATATTGAGGGCGTGTTTGTTGACCCTGAAGATAAGTCAACGCTTATTTCAGAGATGAGTATTGCCGAGGCACAGGAATTTATAGACAAGGGAATTGTAGGCGGTGGAATGTTGCCAAAGCTTACAAACTGTATTGACGCAATGAAAAACGGGGTGTCACGTGTACATATGCTGGACGGGCGTATGGAGCATTGCCTTCTCCTTGAAATTTTCACCGAAAAGGGTATCGGAACCGCAATAATGAAGGAGCCGTTATTATAAAACATTATAATGTGAAAAAAACAGCATGGGACAGCCCATGCTGTTTTTGCTTTATGATAAGGTTCTTATGGCATAAAACGAATAAACTGAATTTTTTTACAGATACTAAGGAATAATTATTTGTTAGAGATAAGCAAAACGCACTATTTCTGATATGTAGTTGTACAATATAGACAATATCGCAAGCAAGGCATTGGGGAGCCGTCGGTACTTAGGTGCCGTATTTTGGCACCTTATGTACCGTTACGAGCGACGCATAGCGAAAGCGTGCCTTGCGGTGATTTGTCTATATTGTACAACGGATGTCTGCAAAAGTAGAGTTTTGCGCATGACTATTATTTGTAAAAACGGAGGTTTTATCTTATGTGGGGACTAATAATTGCCATCATATCGGGAGCACTTATGAGCATACAGGGTGTTTTTAATACAGGAGTAACAAAGCAGACCTCAAATTGGCTTACAACTGCATGGGTTGCTTTTTCGGGCTTTGTGCTTGCATTTATTTTATGGTTTATATTTGAGAGAGACCAGGCGGATATCATGTCACTTTTTAAAGTGGATAATAAATATATGCTTGTAGGTGGTCTTATAGGCAGTTTTATTACATGGACTGTTATAAAGAGCATGTCGGAGCTTGGACCTGCAAAGGCAGTGCTGCTTATAGTCATTGCACAGCTTTTAATTGCGTATCTAATAGAGCTTTTCGGTATTTTTGAGGTGGAAAAGGTACCTTTTCAGTGGAGCAAGCTTATAGGAATTATTATTGCCATTGTAGGATTTATCATATTTAAGTGGGAAAAGCAGTAAGTATTATGCTTTTTTCCTATTGTAATATTTTACAAAAATGTTACAATAGGAGTATGTTTTGTTATTGTGTTATGGAATACCTTTTCGGATTGGAAAGGAGTATTTCAGAATGCATAAATTTTTCAATATAATATTGCTTGATCTGTGTATGCTATTTTTAACTGCATGTGATTCAGGAAAAGCTGTTATAACAACAGGCTCATGTTATGAACAGACACATGAAGATGTTGGAGATACCTCTGAGACTTTGGATGATGCAGGAATGGAAACGGAATTTGCAGTGCATGTTTGCGGTGCCGTTAAATGTCCCGATGTATATATGTTAAAGGAGGGCGCTATAAAGCAGGATGCCCTTTTGGCGGCGGGAGGCTTTGATGAAGGTGCAGCAAGAGATTATGTAAACTTAGCAGAGACTGTAAAAAGTGGAGAGAAAATATATTTTCCCTATGAGGAGGAATTGGAAAGCGGCATTTTTATCAGTGAGACAGAGGCTGATGTATCAGGATGCTTGATTAACATCAACACGGCTGATAAGGATATGCTTATGACGCTGCCCGGTATAGGGGAAAAAAGAGCGCAGGACATTTTGGATTACAGGAACCAGCACGGAGACTTTTCAAGTATTGAGGATATAAAAAACGTTAAAGGTATCAAAGAAAGCGTCTACAACAATATAAAAGACATTATTTGTGTAAGGTAGGAAAATAAAATGAAAAAGGTTTTGGTAGTTGATGATGAAAAATCCATAGTAAAGGGAATTAAATTTTCTCTTGAGCAGGATGATATGCATGTTGATGTTGCATATGACGGCGAGGAAGGCTTTAGCATGGCCAAGGAGAATCATTATGATATTATTCTTCTTGACATTATGCTGCCGGGCATGACAGGACTTGAGATATGTCAGATGATAAGGGAATTTTCTGATGTTCCGATTATAATGCTCACTGCAAAGGGAGAGGATATGGATAAAATTCTCGGTCTTGAGTATGGTGCGGATGATTACATTACAAAGCCTTTTAACATATTAGAGGTAAAGGCAAGGATAAAGGCTATACTCAGGAGAAACATTAAAGGTGTAAATGAAACGAAGGAAAGCAAGATTATTGAGGCAAAGGGTCTAAAGATTGACTGTGACAGCAGAAGGGTTTACATAGATGACAAAGAGGTTAATCTCACTGCAAAGGAATTTGACCTGGTGTATCTGCTTATTTCAAATCCTAATAAGGTTTATTCCAGAGAACAGCTTTTAAAGACAATATGGGGTGCATCATATCCGGGGGATGCCAGAACAGTTGATGTTCATGTGAGAAGACTTAGGGAGAAAATAGAGGCAACTCCTGCTAATCCAAAGTATATTCATACAAAGTGGGGTGTCGGATACTATTTTCAGTCCTGATATAATTAAAATGCATGCCATGAAATGAGGATATAGAGTTGAAAAATAATTATATAAAAACAGCTCCAATTAGTCTTAAGGCATTTATAATTATTTATATGTCCCTTGCTTTGGTGCTTATAATACTCACATATTCTATTGTCACCATTAAGTTTGACATGGACAGTCAAAAAAAACAGCTTGATGAGGATGTGTGGGAGCAGTGTAATAAATTATCTGATGATTTTGTTGCAAATGAGTTTACTATGGTTGGTGAAACAATAGATTTGAATTACAGCGTTGATAGCATTGTAAACTTTTTTGATGGATTTCTTCTTATTATTAATTCCGATTACAGGATTCTAAAGGACACGTCGGGACAGGCTGAGGGTTCATACATAATCAGTGAGTCTGTAATAAATACCATGACCGGAAAAATCGGACGCAATGTAAGCGAACTCAAAAATTATTATCAATATATTTACCCTATTTCTGAAAATGGAAAAATACAGGGCGTTATTTTAGTATGTGCATCTAAAAACAGGATTGACAGCATGAAATCGCAAATTGCTGACAGGGATTATCTAATTGCCGTTGTTGCTATTGCAGTGGGTATTGTTTTAGTATGCTTTGGTGCAAATATAAGTGTCCATGGACTTAAGAAAATGAATGAGCATATGGAAATTGTTCAGCACGGACAAATGGGACAGGATATCCCTGTAAGTGGATTTAAGGAGTTTCGTGCACTTACCGAAAACTACAACAGATCAATAAAAAAGCTTATGGAAATAGATACCTCAAGGCAGGAGTTTGTGTCAAACGTGTCCCATGAGCTGAAAACGCCTATAGCGTCCATGAAGGTGCTTGCTGATTCACTTGTACAAAATGAGCAGGCTGACCTTGAAATGTACAAGGAATTTATGTCGGATATTGTTCTTGAAATCGACAGAGAAAGTGAAATTATTACGGATTTGCTTACGCTTGTTAAGACGGACAGAAAAAATGCAGACATAAACATTTCTGAGGTCGATATAAACAGTTTTTTGGAGGCTATATTAAAGCGTGTTGCGCCTTTGGCAGAGGCGAGAGGCATTACAATAACCTATGAGAGCTATCGTGATGTTGTTGCGGATGTTGATGAGGTTAAGCTTACTCTTGCATTTACAAATATTATTGAAAATGCGGTAAAGTACAATGTAGATAACGGCTGGGTCAAGGTAACACTCAACTCGGATCACAGAAATTTTTATGTTAAGGTAGCAGATTCAGGAGTTGGCATCCCGGAGGATTGCAAGGATAAGGTGTTTGAGAGATTTTACAGAGTTGATAAGGCAAGAAGCAGGGATACCGGAGGAACCGGGCTTGGTCTTGCAATTACACGAAACATAATACTTATGCATAAGGGAACAATAAAGCTTTACAGCGAATCGGGCGAGGGAACCACCTTCACAATCAGGCTGCCTATGAAGCGTGTTGAGGAAAAGGCTTCTTCGGAGCAATAATTGCAGATGTTAGTATAGAGGAACAATAATGAAAAATAAAAAAATTCTCATTTTAATATTTTGTATGATGGTGCTTTTTACTGCTTGTGGAAAAACAGGAGAGTCGGGTGATACAGGCACGGAGGAGCTGGGTGAAAACATGATAAGCATATATTATCCCGAAGGAACACAGATTTTGAAGGATAATGAGCCTTATCAGCTTAAGCAGCCGGATTCCATAACTGTTTCAGTGGAGGAGATTATGGCAGCTATGTTTGAAAAACTGGAGCAGGAAAAGATACAGTATCACACTTATATGATTGATGCTGATAATAATGTAACTCTTGAATTTACACTCACAGGTGAATATGATAAGGAGTATTTTCTTTTGACAAGGGCAGCAGTAACAAAGACAATATTTCAGCTGGAGGATATAAAAAGTATAATTATAATTCTTAATGATGATAATGGAGAGGATTTGTTTAAGGAAAGCTACGAAAGGGATTCATTTTATTACTATTAGGCTTTAGTATTAGGAGAAATTAAAATTGAAAAGACCATTGTTTAATGCGGCGGTTATGTTTGCACTTGGAGAGGTGATTTGCATAATGCCAAATAAAACAATGCCTATAGGCATGCTTTTTTGCGTGCCTGTTTTCATTTGTGCAATGCTTTTGCTTATCAGGAAACATTTTGAGGCGGCAGCAGTTCTTGTTATGGGAATTGCAGGATATGCCGTGATGTATTTTCAGCTTGTACGTCCGATTAACATATGTCTTTTACTTGAGGATAGTGCTGATGTTCATTGTGACACTGAAAATGTGTGGGCGAAGGTAAGCGTGCAGGGCATGATAAAAAGCGTGGAGGAGGGGAATGGGGGATATAACATTGTCATTGAAGTAAATACGACGGAAATAAAAAAATCCTATTGTGGATTTAAGGGAAGCGTCAGAGATAACTACAGGGTTGTTGTATTTGGGTATGACGGGGAAGTAAGGGCAGGGACAGGCGTTACAGCGGAAGGTACGCTTTCACTGCCTGAAAAACCTTCAAATCCGGGCGGATTTGATTATCTTTCGTACTACAAAGCAAAGGGGATTCTATTTATTTTTGATGCGGACAATATGATTTTTGATAAGGGCTCACATAATTATTTCCTTGATTTGGTAAGCACTGTCAAGGAGTGGGGAATAGCACAGCTTAGCAAAATATGTGACAAAAAAACGGCTTCCATTTATGAAGGGATTATTTTTGGAAACAGCAAGGCGGTGGATGCCGCATCAAGGAAGCTGTATCAGGTTAGCGGAATCGCACATATACTTGCTGTTTCAGGGCTTCACATATCGGTTGTAAGCGGACTTATTTATTTGATTTTAAGGGGGTTTTATGTGCCGTTTTGGATTTCCTCACTGCTTTCAGTGCTGGGTGCCGTTTTTTACGGAGCTATGGCAGGCTTTGGAATGGCATCAGTAAGGGCAATTATTATGCTTGTCATTGCCATTTTTGGAGAAAGACTTGGAAAAGCTTATGATATGCTTACAGGGTTGGGAATGGCGGCTTTTCTTATGCTTATATATAATCCCATGAGCATAAGGGACCAAAGCTTTATATTAAGCGTGTGTGCTGTATTAGGCGTTTGTTATGGATTAAAGGTAATGCATCTTATTACGAGAAGGAAAAGGATAAAAAAATATTTTAAAAAGCATAGATTGGTAAGGAGACTTGCAGAGGGGATTATAATGTCGCTGTGCGTTAATATAGTTACATTTCCTGTCATAGCATATATGTACTTTGAAATTTCGTTATATTGCTTTATTCTTAATGTTTTTGTTGTGCCTTTTATGGCTGTTGTGGTTTATGCAGGCTTTATAGGAATCATTTTGTCGGCGGTTTCTGTTTTTGCGGGGAGGCTTGTTATTGCATTGGGAGCATTGCTGTTAAATATGTTTGAGCGGCTTGCAAATATGTTTTTAGGATTGCCGTTTTCCGTGATAAATACGGGAAAGCCGAGTATATGGTTTATTATTTTTTATTATTTGATTGTGATTTTTGTTTTGGTACTTTCAGATAACAAAATATGCGAGGCTTTTTTTGCACAGATGAGAATAAGAATGAACCGAAGAAAATGGAGAAGGATTAGAGCCGCTCTTGTATTGGGAATATGTACGCTGTTTCTTGCCGTTACCATTTGTGTGAGGATTTTAATTAGCAGGGAGATGCTTGTATTTTTGGATGTGGGTCAGGGAGACGGTATTATCGTATCAACACCAAGGGGAACGGTTATTGTTATAGACGGCGGTTCCACAAGTCAGAGTGAGGAAGGCTTGGCAGAGTATACTTTGAAGCCTGCACTGAAAGCACTTGGAATGGCTGACGTGGATTTTTGGGTTGTAACGCATGGAGATACAGACCATGTGAGCGGACTTATGTACATACTTGAAAACTATAAGATGTCTAACATCAATATAGACTGCATTTTGATGGCAGGGTATGGGGGTCATTCAGAGAAGCTTGAGGAAATAAGACTGCTTGCGGAAGAAAATGGTGTAGATACGATTTATCTTGGTGCAGGAGATAAGATAGAGGATGGGAGTGCGGAAATTGTATGCTGTCATCCTGACAAAGGTTTTGTGGCGGACAGCACAAACGATGCATCTCTCGCATTAGAGTATTTATCCTCTGATTTGAGCTGCCTTTTCACAGGTGATATGTCGGCAGCTTCACTGGATTACATGTTTACAAAAAACGGTGCTTTGTTGCAAAGTGAGTATATGTATCTCAAGGTTCCTCATCATGGCTCTAAAACCTCAGTGTATGAACCGTTGTATGATTTGATTGAAGGGCGGACAGCTGTTGTTTCATGCGGGAAGGATAATTCCTACGGACATCCTCATAATGAGGTTTTAGATAAACTAAAACAGTACGGATGCAGCATTTACCGAACGGATGAGAGCGGAGCAGTGTGCGTTTATATAAGAAATGGAAAACTTCAAATTGAGGAATATAAATAGCAAAAAATAGAAACTGTGATTGAGAAAGGTTATTATTTATGTTAAATTGGTATTATTATAATATAAACAAAAAACGGAGACAAAAAAGTGGCAGGAAAAGAGAAACAGGCAGACGGCATGTCAATAATAAATTCTCATATAGAAAATAATAACTTCTCAAGAGTATATCTTATGGGCGGTGATG
The DNA here is from genome assembly GCA_964635615.1 of uncultured Bacteroides sp. GTDB lineage: Bacteria > Bacillota > Clostridia > Lachnospirales > Lachnospiraceae > Coprococcus_C. The sequence goes on along the minus strand of CAZWNL010000006.1, from coordinate 106,625 downwards.
AGGGTTATCTTGTAAGACAGTATAAGGACAAGTTGATAGACGCTCTCTGTGACAGAAACGACAGCATGAATTATATGGCGTACAAGGGGGAAAAGGCTGTGGCAGAGGATATAAGGGAGTTTGCCATGACTATGCCTTTTTTTGCTGATAGGAGAGTCATCCTTGTTGAGGATTCGGAATTTTTCAATAAGGGAAATGATGCAGTTGAGGAATTTATAGAAGAAATCCCTGAAACAACGGTCATTGTATTTGTGGAAACAAATATTGATAAAAGGCTGAAGCTTTATAAGCTTGTACAAAAGGAAGGTACGGCAGTTTTGTTTAATACTCCTGATGAAGCTACGCTTTTAAAGTGGGTTAAATCATTGTTTACGAGGGAAGGAATGAATATAGATGATGAGGCTGTTTACGGACTTGTAAGAGGTGTGGGAATGGACATGAATACCCTGTACAATGAGAGCATGAAGCTTATATGCTACTGCATGGAACAGGATAGGGTTACCATAGACTGTGTGGAGAAGCTTTGTGTTAATCAGGTTGAGAGCAAGATTTTTGACATGATGGATGCACTTTCCCAAAGAAACGTGGAAAAAACAATGAGGCTTTATGATGATTTGCATAAGCTTAGGGAGCCGGCAATGAGAGTGCTCTTTTTAATAACGAGGCAGTTTAATATTCTGCTAAAGATAAAATTTGCCATGGAAGCAGGAACACAAAATTCAGGTATTGCAGGCTTTGCAAAAATACCGCCCTTCACGGTAAAAAAATACATGGAGCAGTGTAAGGGCTACTCATACAAACAGCTTATAGAGTGTGTGGAAATGTGCCAGCAGACAGACGGAAACATAAAATCAGGCAGGATGAAGGACAACCTTGCGGTTGAGATGCTGATTATGGAACTGTTGAATAATGAGAGTGAAAATGTTATTATGAAACAAGAGTAATTAATTAAAAATGCTGCGGGCATATGCTTACGGCAGATTGGAGTAGGTATGAATAATGAAAAAAAGTTAGGGTTTGGGTTAATGAGGCTTCCTCTACTTGACAAGAACGATGCAGCCGGTATTGATTTGGAGGAAACTAAAAAAATGGTAGATGCCTTTATTGAAAAGGGATTTACATATTTTGATACTGCATGGATGTACTGTGGCTTTGCAAGCGAAAAGACTGCAAAGGCAGCCTTGGTTGACCGCTATCCAAGGGATAAATTTACTTTGGCTACAAAGCTTCACAGCGGTTTTTTTAATTCCTTTGAGGATAGGGATAAGATTTTCAATGCACAGCTTGAAAATACGGGGGCAGGATATTTTGACTATTATCTTCTTCATGGCATCGATGCGGGAAGCTACCCTAAATATGAGCAGTTCGACTGCTTTAATTGGCTTCGTGATAAGAAAAAGCAGGGACTTGTAAAGCATATGGGTATATCCTTCCACGACACCCCTGAGCTTCTTGATGAGATACTTACAAAGCATCCTGATATGGAATTTGTACAGCTTCAGATAAATTATCTGGATTGGGAAAGTGAGTGGATACATTCACGTGCATGCTATGAGATGGCGAAAAAACATGGTATTCCTGTTATAGTCATGGAGCCTGTTAAGGGCGGCACTCTTGCAAACCTTCCTGATGAGGCGGAAAAGCTGCTGAAGGATTATAACCCTGACGCTTCCATTTCATCATGGGCTATTCGCTTTACAGCATCTCTTGACAATGTAATGATGGTACTTTCAGGTATGAGCAGCATAGAGCAGATGCAGGATAACTTAAGCTATATGGAAGATTTCAAACCTATGAGTGAGGAGGAAAAGGCTCTTTGCTTTAAGGTGGCTGATATTATAAATTCACAGATTGCTGTTCCTTGTACTGGATGCTCTTACTGTACGGAGGGCTGTCCTATGAAGATAGCAATTCCACAGTATTTTTCCATGTATAATGAGGATATGCGTGAGGCTGAAAGTAAGGGTTGGACGGTTAACCTTTCAAACTATCAGCTTGTGTCACAGAAATTTGGAAAAGCATCAGCCTGTGTGGCTTGTGGACAGTGTGAGAATGCATGTCCGCAGCATCTGCCGATTATTGAGCATCTGAAAAGTGTTGCCAAGAGATATGAGTAAATTATTATGAATGCTCATTAATTTAAGAACAAATATATTGCAAACAATATGGAAAGCATAATAATGTTTGTGATGGTAAACCAGATAAGATAGCTTGCTTTTTTGCCCGGGTAATTCCGGGCAATTTGCTTATATGAAATAAGACTTGCCATTGATGCAATCAGTGTACCAAGTCCGCCTAAATTTGTTCCTACAATAAGAGCATTCCAATTGTCCGTAAAGCCTGATAACAGAAGCGCAGATGGAACATTGCTTATAACCTGACTTGAGAGTATTGAGACAGGTGCTTCGTTGCCAATAATTAAATTTTCGATAAAATTGTGGAATTGCGGCAGTCTTCCCATATTTCCTATAAATATAAAGAAGCCGATAAATGTTCCGAGAAGTGAATAATCTATTGAAGCAAAGATTTTACGGTCAAAAATAATAAGAAAAATAATTGTTATGGCTGTCACAGCTTTAACGTCAATCATATCCAAAACACAGAGAAGGCATAAGGAAAATAAAATAAGATACATAAAAAACAACAGCCTTGATATATTGTAGTCGTTTTCCATGTCAATCATATCAATTCTTTTCTTCTTAAAAAAGAAAATTATAATTAACAGGCATAAAGCAGCCGCAACTGTGTAAGGAAGCATAAGTTTTAGAAAATCTGCAAGGGACATTTTGGATTGTGAAAATAAATAAAGATTTTGTGGGTTTCCCATAGGTGTAAGCATACTGCCAAGATTGGCGGCAACAGTCTGTAAAATAACTATGGGAACAAGCATGATTTCTCTGTCGGCAAGCTTAAGAACAATGATTGCGAAGGGAACAAAGGTAATAAGCGCCACGTCATTTGTAATAAGCATGCTAAAGAAAAATGGAAGAAAAACTAATATAAGTGCAAGTTGCCTTGTGTTTTTTGTATGGGATAAAAGCGTTACTCCGATTTTGCGAAACACACCAAGGTGCTGTAAGCCTGCCATTACTGCCATAAGTGAGAAGAGCAGCATTAATGTGTGCCAATCTACATAATTCATGTATTCACTGTCGGGATGCACAAAAAATGCAGATATAACTGCAAGCAGAAGGCTTATGCAAAGTATTGTTTCCTTTTTAACAAAGCTTATAATTTTTGTACCCATAGATTTATCCTCACATTGTACAAAATTTTAACATCATAAGCCAATGATTACAATATTGACTTATTTTTTATTTTTTGATATAGTTTTCTTTGTCACTTCAACGTGGTAAAGAAAAAGACAAATTGAAAGGAATTGTTATTATGAAAGAGGTTTCAAAGCTGCTTGATTACAGAAAAAGTATTAAAGTCGTTGACGCAACGCTTCGTGACGGCGGATTGGTAAATGATTTTTATTTTACGGATGAGTTCGTAAAAAATTTATATAAGGCGAATATTGAAGCTGGTGTTGATTATATGGAGATGGGATATCGTGCCTCCAAAAAGGTTTTTGATGAGTCAAAATTCGGCAAGTGGAAGTTTTGCTCTGATGACCATATAAGGGAGATAGTAGGTGAAAATGACACTGACCTTAAGCTTGCCATTATGGCAGATATAGGAAGACATGATAAAAATGATTTCGACCAAAAGGCAAATTCGCCTGTTGACCTTGTAAGAGTTGCTGCTTACATACATCAGCTTCCTGATGCAATTGATATGATTGAGGATGCTGCAAAAAAGGGATATGAGACAAGCTGTAACATTATGGCTATTTCACATGCACAGGAGGAGGATATGAGAGTTGCCCTTGATATGCTGGGAAAAACTCCTGTGGACGTTATTTATATAGTAGACAGCTTTGGGTCAATCTATCCTGAGCAGATGGCAAGGATTGCTGATTTGTATCTTGAATTTGCAGCTAAATATGGCAAAAAGGTCGGTATTCACGCCCATAATAATCAACAGCTTGCATTTGCAAATACAATTGAGGCATGCGGAGATGGCGTTGATTGGCTTGACGGAACATATCTTGCCATGGGCAGAGGCGCAGGAAACTGTGCAATGGAGCTTTTGCTCGGCTTCCTGAAAAATCCAAAATATGATGTTTATCCTGTGATTAAGTTTATCGAAGACAATATGGTTAAGCTTGTGGAGGAAGGAATCGTATGGGGTTATGACATACAGTATCTCCTTACAGGCTTGCTCAATCAGCATCCGAGAACTGCCATTCAGTTTACAAAGGATAAGAGGAAGGATTATGCAGAGTTCTATAAGGAGATATACGAGTAAAATAATACAATGACTGATTATTTAATGGGGTTGTTGCTAGCGCAATAGCCCCATTAAATATTAGCTACCTTACCTTTGTAATAACGTGTCCGAATTTTATCCACTTCTTCATTTCTTTTGGCTCTCTGTCATCTATGTATATAATTTGACCATTGTCGCTTACGGGAATAAGCTGAACGGGGCTTGTCTGTCTTAGCCGGCGTATGTAAACCCTGCTGTTCTCCCTGTTTATAAATATTCCTGTGTCACCGTCTCTTGGTGATTCATTGTGAATGAGCAGTATATCACCTGCATAATATACAGGATGTAAATGATTTGATGTTATTTTTATTGCACAATCAATTAAGTCACCATATATGTTTTTGTATTGTCCTATGTTAAAGGGTTGTATATTTGTGCTGTCATATATCATTCCGTCGGTCATGTTTCCGGTAAGAATATAGAGAGGAATGTAGTTTTCCTCTGATGAGGAAATCATTTTTCTGCCTTCCATAGAAAGCTCAGCTTAGAGGCTTACCAATGACAAAATGGCTTTCTGTCTGTATTTAGGAAGCTTGCAAAAATCTATCATTAACTGAATTTCAGGAGTAATATAGCCGCATAATTCAAAGAGCTGTTTTCCTGTAACAATATATACAAGATGTGCGACATAAATAGGTATATTGGTAGAAATTCCGGTAATCATATTTTTATACGAAGATAGAGACATTTCCAATTTTTGAGCCATATCAGACTGTGTTAATCCTAATTTTGCACGTTCAATTTCGATATTGGTAGCAAAGTTATCTACAAGTTGTCTTTTTGTCATAACAAGAACCACCTTTCGATAAAGAATAATCGGTATAACATTTTAGTTGAATCCGAAAACAAATCCTTTTTATTTAAAGTAAACTAAAATAAACAAAAATCTGGTCAGGACTTTTGCCATAAAAAATATTAAATTAAAAATGTCATATAAAAATATATGACTGGACCGTTTGTCGGCGAAATGGTTGAAAAGGAATTCTACGCTAAAATTATACTAGGTTTAATTAAAACTAGAAAGTAAAAACTTTTATTTATGGTGCAATCAGGTACAAACGTGGATGAGATAAGGAGTTTATCATAAATATATATTTCAGGGGAGATTTACATATAAATGATAAGCTTTATTTAGTATTGATCTTGGGGAGATTTAAGATATATACAATCCACAATAAAAAGATGAATTGTATCGGTAAATGCTCCGGTAGAATTTCAAATAAAAGGATTTCACGTGAGCCTTGGGGCTGTCGCATGCAGAATATAAAACGCGGCAGCCCTTTTTTTATTTCGGTTTCTTTCCTTCCTTTAAGAAAATAGTAATTTTTATGTGATTTTGCAAATACTTAAAAATACAGAAAAGTGCTGATAAATCAAGGAAAATAGAGAAATTTTTTGTTATAATAAAATTTATCAAATAGTTATACATAAAATACGGTTAGCAACAAATTAGTAACAAATTATACTTGTATCTTATTAATTTCATAACGTAATTCTTCTAATGTTCTATGTCCATAGACAGATTTTTCTATATCACCATTAATTACATGTCCCATGAGAAGATGTTTTGAAAGGTCGTCTACCTTGTATTTATCACACAGCCAAGAAAAAGTATGGCGTGTATCATGGGATGTGTGTTTTTTCCATTGGTTGTTATAAGTATGCCAAGTTTTTCAAGTAAAGGATAAAATACATTTTTCCGATAATCTACAGGATTTTTATAAAACGGTTTTCCGTTATATGGTGCAACCATGTTATATATTGAATTATGGATGGGAACAAGTCTGTCTTTTCCTGCTTTGGTTTTTACTCCGCCTTTGAAATATTTGTCCTGCAGGTTGTATTCCATATTTTCATATGCACTAATTCGAAAACCGCTATAAATCATAATAAGAATTGTATCTACACCAGGTATATCCTTGTTTTTCCAAAGTATGTTTAATTCTTCCTGTGAAAAAGGCTCTCCATTTTCATCGTCGTCTTGAATATTGATTGTGACAAACTGAGAATAGTCTTTGTCCATAAAATCATTTTCGATAGCATATTTATACATACCATGAAAGAGATTTACAATTAACTCCAGACTGGAATGTTTCAGCGTGCAGTTATCGATTACTTCTTGCAAATCTGATTTTTTTAGATCCTTGAATTTTCTATTATGTAATACGGAACAATTGTTAAAGGCTGCCCGTGTAGAATATTTTGAAGACATGGAAAAAGTTTTTTTGCTGTTTTCGTATTTGGAATTATAATATAATTTATAAAGTTCTTCAAAAGTCATACCTTTAGCCTGTATGTTATATGGATTGTGATTATATTCCCTGAGTGCATCAAAAGCTGTATACCAGTCCTTATAGTATCCAATTGCCGGAACAGTGACAGGGGAGCCGTTAATATTATATTTTTGAACAGGCGGATATGCAGCATATGGATTTCGTCGGTTTTTACCTAAGTATTTAATGGAGCCGAAGCCATTAGGGAGTTTCTTGTGCTTCTTTTTTCTCTTATAGTTGCTCTGTGGCTTCGTAGAAGGCTCATTTTGCCTTCTGATTTCATTTAATGATAAATTTATAGGGTAACCGCAACTAGGGCAGGAAATAGCCTTATCTGATACGTTACGATTACATTCCGGACATGTGATAAGCATAATATCATTCTCCTTATAGGCACAAAAATACCTTGGTTGCAAAACCAAGACGAAAATGATACAATATACTTGTTTGGGGCTTATGTATCATGTCGTCTTGGCATGTTAGTAGGCTGCGTGCTCCCTGTTGGCGCAGGGAGCCATTTTAAATTTATATAAAACTTTTATTATTGAAATATACAAAAGAAAAGTATATAATATAAATATCAAGACGGACGGACAGGCGAGGCACTTCGCCTCCTCTGGCTTGTATACAGCTAAAAAATAGTCGTTGACTTTACCAGAGGCAAACGGCTATTTTTTATTTTTCATGTTCAGAATAGCGACAATCAGTAACGCAGTGGTTAAGATAATCATAAATTCTTCATATGTACTCATAAAACCACCTCCTGAGATACTCAGAGGAGGTGTAGCACGTTCGCCCGCCCGCCTTGATAGATATATTATATTTGGTAAAATCAAAATTTGGCTCTTAATTCAACGACCTTTCCTATAATCTTAACAGGCTTATTTTGTATTTCTTCGTTTGAAAGGTATATAGGATCGTAAGCAGGATTAGTTGATAATAAAACAATCCCGTCCTTGTATTTTTTTAATCGCTTACATGTTGCATCGTCACCGTTTATGGTTGCGATAACAATATCGCCTGTTTCGGCGTCTTCCTGTCGCCGTACAATAACAACATCACCTTTACTTATTTTCGGTTCCATGCTGTCCCCGTTTATGACTAGTCCAAAAAATGTGCCAGTTTTAGCCATGTCTTCAGAAATTTCTTCTGTATCCACTATATCTTCTATTGCTTCTAAAGGAATGCCAGCTGCAACACGACCTAGGACTTTTATTATAATACCATGTTTATTTATAATGGGAGCAATGCTATTGCTTTCTGCTTGCAAATCTTTGTTTGTCATGTCATCCATATCAACATTAAGCAATAATGATAATTCTTTTAGTTTTTTTACAGGGGGTTCGGAAACCCCAGATTCCCACTTTTGGATAGTAGTATAAGATTTATAACCAAGTTGTTCCGCTATATAATCCTGAGAAAATCCTCGTTTAATTCTAAGGTATCTTATATTATTTCCAAGCATTTATATTTTCCTTTCTATGTTGCTGATAATATTAGAATACATTATAAATGAAAAAAATTCAAGTGTATTATTAAAAAATATTAATAAACTTGAAAGTAAATCAACTAAAGTATTGACACATGAAAAATATTCATGTAATATGCAAGCATAAAATAAACATAAGGAGGATTAAAAAATGGAAAATGTACAATATACGTTAAAAGAATTACGTGCTAGAAAAAATGAAACACAAAAGCAAACAGCAATAGCTGTAGGAGTTTCGACACAAACATATAATTCATGGAAAAAAAATATTTCAAAGGTATCTGTTAGCAAGGTAAATGCACTTGCAAAGCATTTTGGGGTAAAAATAACTGATATTTTTTTAGACTAAACATGAAAATTATTCATGTAAATTTAAAGCGACTGCATCATGCCCCAAACACACGTGATGCTAGATTATATAATTAAGTGACATACTTTAACTTTATGTGAATAGTCTAATTACAAGGAGGTGTTAGCATGAATTATAAGTATTTCATTGAAAAGGATGGAGAATATGTTGATTTAAAAACATTACCGCTGGAGGAGCAGGCAAAAATAAGGAAAAGATTATCAGAGACAATGGCAGCTACGATAGCAAAGAACATAGCAAGACAGAGGGGCAAAGAGATAAGTAATAATAACGTGTCCTGTGTGGGATAACAGACTGCATGTTACATAGGTGGGAGGTATATTATGAGGGACATAGAAGTAATTGAAATGCTAAATGAAAAGCATATGGAAAAATTAGACACAGTTTTTGGACTAGTCATAAACGGGGACAACATGGAACCAAAAATAAGTAAAGGTGATGTTGTTATTGTAAGGCGACAGGAAGACGCCGAAACAGGCGATATTGTTATCGCAACTATAAACGGTTACGACGTAATATGCGTTAAATTTAAAAAAAATGAGAATGAGATTGGGTTACTCTCAACCAATCCTGATTACGCTCCTATATACTTTTCAAATGAGGAAATACAAAATAAGCCTGTTAAGGTTATAGGAAAGGTCGTTGAATTAAGAGCTAAAATTTAATTTTACCAATGATAATTGATTCATACGCAAGAGAGGAGGCGGTTTAGGGTGAATAAGGAAACTGAAAGAATTTCAGTAGAGGAAGCTGCAAGGCTTCTCGGAATGGCACCGCAGGGGGTAAGGGTTCAGATGAGACGTGGACTTCTTGACATTGGTAAGGTATTTCCTTCTGTCAGTCATAAAAAGGGAGGCAGGACAATATATCAGTATTTTATTTTCAGGGATAAATTAAATAAGGTGCTTGGAAAAAATAATGACGGGGAAGAAGTAAGCTAGACTAATGAAAGTAGACAACAAGTAAGTACAGAACAATAATGTGTTCAGGCAGATAAGAAAAACAACCGGATTGATTTTGGCAAAGATTAAAGAGCAGAAGGGAGAGCATCCGTGAAATTAAAAACAAGTGATATTGAGGACTGCCTCCAAAATCATGAGAAGTTAAGAAAAATATACATAGCAGCAAGGAAAAACATAACAGAGCAACTGTACGGACTGGACGAGCTTGAAAAGACCATCTATATTCCGATGCGATGTACCTCAGACGGAAGCCAAAAATTTTACACATCGGACAAAATCGGAAATATTGTCAAATCCAACGAAGCAGAAGAACTGAGCAGGGAACGGGATTTACTGACACAGCAGATGAAAAACAGTATAAGATTTATATTCCTCAATCACTTATACGAAACTCATCGAGATATTAGATAGTTACCCCATACGAGGGACAAGGTTATTCTTGAAATCTTCAGGACGGTCTTGTGCTGGATACCGACTCCGGACATAAAAGGCTTGAGAAAAATGCGGAAGATTATGAGTAGGAAGCCGTCGGGCAACACAATAATGATAAAATACTTAAAATGCTTGCGGCTCTTACTGAAAAAATTGAGACATTGGAACACAGGGAAGCTGCAGGGGTAAAAGAAAGCATAAAAGAGACAGTGGATAAAAAAAGCAGGGAGAAGGGGAAACCGGTAACAAATGCAGAAAACACAGGACAGAAACCGATGCCGGGTGTTCCGGAAAAAGTGCTTGATTTTCTGCAGGCAATTGATTAATCAGGACAAAATAACAGAGAAGAAATCAATACATTTCCCCTCTGTTACATGTGTGCCAGACATACCTAACATACTAAATATACTCAAGATATACGACACAAACAATATTTCTAATGTGTCTTTACAATATCATTATATTTAAAGTATGTCAAGTACGCATGTAAAATCCATTAAAATATTTCAGTAAAAAAAATCAAAAACAGTACAAATTTGCATAAACAGCTTAAAGCTTTTGAAAATCATGCAAAACCGTACAAAAACAATTAAAGTCTGAAAGCATCAGGTGATGAGAGGAACGCAAAGACATAAATGGCGGTGTAAGATAACCCAAGACACTTACATATCACTATAAAACAACCTTTCCGTACGTTGGTACAAACAATTAACCCGAGGGAATAGCTCACCCTTTGGCTACGGAGGAATCCCGGTTAAAGCGCAGAGGAATAACTGCGTCAAAATGACGCAAGAGAAAGGGCTGTATATTGATTTATACAGGTAACCCGTCCCGGATGCTGCTTTAATGTGCCTGTAGTGGGTGCAGCAAAGCAGAAGGGGGGAGTATCAAAGAAATTTGAGTGTTCTACGTTGTCTGATGCCGGACCTCGGACGTTAGCATGATAAATGCTTGAAGATACTTTCTGACTTAATACATATATTGAAATATAATATGGTTTGCACTGCTGTGTGTAATTTCTGTATATGTTTTTAGTCAGGGGGGGGAGAATTGAAAATTAATAAAAAAAGGAAAATATAGCAGTTAAAGAAAAACAATCAAAAGTCGTTACTTATAGTATTCGATTTTCAATTCATGGGGGTGTATCTGCAGAGAAGTATGTGAATTTGTCTGTACAGTTAATTTCTACAGTGAATTTACGATATCGTTATAGTTACTTAATATTGCATTTATTTTTAAAGTATGTTAGTATGACAAAAATAATATGTATAAGGAAATTAAGTTATGCAAAGGATAAAAGAGTGGTTAATAAATAATATTTTAACTATATTAACAATCATAGTACCAGCTATTACAGCAAGCGTGCCTGTTATAATTGGGTATGTATCAAATACGTTAAATCCTTTATGTATTGCCTTAATTATTATTCTGATTATATTTTCTGGTGCAATAATCATTAAAGCTATATGGAATGTTACAAGTTATAAATCTTATAAATATCCATGGTTAAAAATACGAAAAAATTATAATTATGAAATTATAGAAAAAAAAATTGTATATAAGCGTACAGCTGATGATGTTTTGAAATATTCTCGTTGTGTAAACATTAAAGCATGTTCTAATCGTGTTACTCAGGTTCTTGATAAATATATATGGACGGGTAATATGCCAAATACAATGAGAATAACTCCGGTAAAAGGTATTACAAATATTGAAAATAAATCGCGTATTGGTATTTGGCGATATTTTATTATGGAGTTAAATAATCATATTAATAAAGGACAAACAAAGAAATTGGAATATAAATGGCCGGAGATTGGTTCTTGTTCACATTCCTCTCCTTTTTTTTCAATTTCTACTGAGGAACCAACAAAAAAAATTGTATTATTGTTAGATCTTGGTGAAAAATATGCGAAACAAGAAATTATTTGTGAAGAGTTCAGAGCAATTGATGCTGACTTTCCAATTAGTATCATGAAAGAAAAATTAGACGATAACGGTATTTATGAATGGAAAATAGAAAAACATAAAATAAAACGTTTTAGGCAATATCGAATTCGTTGGTCTTGGATAGAGGGACAACAACCAGCAGAAATGGAACAGGTAGCAGAAACGGAACAACCAGCAGAAACGGAACAACCAGCAGAAACGGAACAACCAGCAGAAATGGAACAAGGAATAGAAACAAAATAGGGAGGAAAATTATGGCTGTAAAAACTATTTTACAATCTGCTATTTCAGGTGGAACAAAAGAAGATAATTTGTTTCTTCATACATCAGTAAAACAAATTGAAGAAATAACGGAAAGTATTCAACAAATTATTATAGATTTAAGAGATACACTTTGGGCATATCCTTTTAGTGTTGGTCTTTCTGCACCACAAATTGGGATACCTTACGCAATATCAGTCATTAATCCTAATCGTGAATCCCGTGATAAAGATCAAATTATTATTAATCCTTCTATTATAAGTTTAAGCGGGAAAAAAGATCGTAAACGTGAATCATGTATGTCTGTTTGGGGAAAAATGGGTGAAGTTGAACGGAGAGATAAAATTACTTTAGAATATCGTGATGAGATGTTTAATTTATGTCAATCCACATATACTGGTTTTATATCACGAGTGATCCAGCATGAATTAGATCATTTAAATGGGATTTTATATTCAGACAAACTTATTGGAAATTCTGTATTACAGCATGCTAATTTTTTTGATGAATATTCTATTATATTAGGATAAATAATTTTAAATGAGAAAAGGGAGGATATTATGGGCTGAAAACATATAAATTCATAATTATAAATAAAATGGATAGTCTATGAAAAAGGCTATCCATTTTATTTATATTTTTCAAATCTCTTGCAAATCTTGACAGACATATTATAATCTCGGTAACGAGAGTAACGTCAGTAATTGAGTATCGAATTGTAAAGCATTTCATGTATGTTATTATTAATGTGCGGATGTGCAGATTTGCTGACACCTTTTGTATCTTTATGCTTCCAAGTCTGGAAAAATTAATTGAAAAGGCTTCTGATGCAGATACTCATAAGGCACAGAAAGGACATATCTTTGAGGGTATGTCCTTTTTTTATGGTTAAATATACCACAATTTAACCTACACATCAGTTGAAATTACTTTAAAAAGTGCAATAATATATAGAAAATTGGTAAAAATTTGAATTTACTGCTTGACAAATTGTGACGCAATGTGTATAATATAATTAGATAAGGAAGTTAAGGTTTTTAAAAGGGGGAGTTAAATATGAATAAGAAAAAAGCAATAATCATAGCAATAGCAGCGGTTTTGCTTATAGGACTTATTTCTGCAATATTAATTATAGGAACAGGCGATAAAAAGGAAAATAGTGTAAAGGCTGAAATGACAGAAGCAATGACAGTTGCAGACAAAGAAGCAAAAGCTGAAGATGGAAAGCCTGAGGTCAAGGAAGATAGCAAAGATACAAAGGAAAAGGCTGAAGAAAAGAAGGATACAAAGAAAGACAACCAAGAGGCTAAAAAGGACACAGTGAAAAGTGAAATTACGGAAAGCGTTGACGGAAAGCAGACAGAGAAGCCAAAGACGACTACAGAACAGCAGCAGACAACGGAAGCACCAAAGCAGACGGAGCAGCCCAAAACCACAGAGCAGCCAAAGGCAACTACAGAACAGCAGCCAACAACTGAGAAACAAAAGGTATGGCATGAGCCAGTATATGAGGATGTATGGATAGTAGATGTTCCGGCACATACGGAAAAGCAGGTCGTGGATGTAAAGTATGTGACTCAGTGCTACTGTGGACAGGTGTTTGAGGTGGCAGGAGCGATCAGTGATCATTTAGGCACTACACCACAATGTGTTGGATGTTGGACTGATGTACCAATCTACACTTACGAGGATGTAACAGTACCAGAGCAGGGACATTACGGGAAGCAGCTTGTAAAGGAAGGATACTGGGAGTAAAAATCAAATAATGAAAACATAAAAACAACAAAAGCATGAAGGTTAATACCAACATGCTTTTTTTATGCCATAGATTAAGGGCGGGTAAGGGATTTTTTCTTTTATCTGCCTTTTCTTATTCTAAAATGTAAAGGAGGAATGTCAAAAATGAATAAGAAAATCAAAAAAACAGTTGCACTTCTCATGTCATTGATTATGATTATTTTCGCATTTAATACGATGCCGGTTTTAACGGTAAATGCGGAAGAAATATCAGAACAAGAGAATGATACAGAAAATGCGACTCCAACGGATGCAGAGCCTTCTCAAATTGGCGAGGTGTCAATGGAGGAGGCAGAGGGAACAGAGGGGATTGAAACTTACAGCACGGTTGATACAAACTATACGTTTACACTTGCTGATGGGGGAAGTATAAGTGCTGTATGCGAAAATGAACATGCTCCCGTTGTTGCTCATACATCAGCAGGAAATCAGATTCATTGCATAGACGCAAACTTATCTTCAGCGTTTCAATGGACCAATTATGGGTGGCAGTCAGGAGGTCTTACATGGTCGTATTCGGAAATCAGCAATAGCGGTATGGCTGACGTGCTTTTTAATTATTATAAGGGTGATAATCCTAACCGTACTGTTTCAAGTAGTGAGATGTCCGGAGGAACAGGCTCATCGTACAACCTATTAACCCATGACCTTGACGCAGCTGGCGGTGGAACACGTACAGCTCCGACAAGGACAGCGTATAAAATAGTGAATGCATCGAATGTTGATGTGAGCGGAAAGACAATAAATGCAACTGTTGACATGGCAAATGGTATTCAGAAGACTGAAACACTTACATTTCTGACAGGGAGTACATATCTTCATCACTATGTCACTGTTCCGGCAGGTGTTACCATGCATTATACACCTTATGATATGGGAATACCGGCAACTGCAACAAACACAACGGTTGCACTTGTAAATAATTCAACTGCATATTTCACAGCACCACTTACAACAAATATAAATGTTAGCATTTCGAGCGCATGTATTAACCGTGACTTCACTACGGGATACTACATAGGTAGCCTGTATATACTTGTGCCGCAAACACAATTGGTAAATTCAATGGGAAGTTCTGTGACGTTACAGCGATTTATGTACTGTGATGGACTTACTGCATCAGAATCTTTTGCCATTGATTTTTCAAATCTTGGAAGCATAAAGATACAAAAGGTGTCTGCAAATCCGGATATAACAGATGGGAATGACTGTTATTCTCTCGAAGGTGCGCAGTTTACCGTGCAAAGTGAAGATAAGTCCAAGTCATGGACGCTGACTACGAATGCTGATGGAACGGCACAGCTTGATAATATACCTGTCGGAAACTATACAATAAAGGAGACAAAGGCTCCAACAAAAGGATATGTATTAAATCCTACAGTATTTAATGTGACGGTAACGACAGAACATACGCCATCAGCACCTTATACAGTAATAGTACCTGAAAATCCGAAAGGAGATCCGGTACGTGCATTGGTACAAAAACAATCTGCTGACGGAGATTATGAAGGTGAATATCTTGAGGATGCAGAGTTTACGATTAAATTTTATAAGGGGGTGCAGCAAAGTACTGACCCTGCGCTTGACGGAAAGGTTGCTGATAGAACGTGGGCTCTTACAACTATATTAAACCCAAAAAACAATTGTGTATATGCATGGTTAGACGAAAAACATAAGGTATCCGGTGACGATTTCTACCTTTCAAGCATTGGAGAACCAACACTTCCTTTTGGAACCATTACCATAGAGGAAACAAAAGCGCCAACCGGATATATGGTTGATAACACGATATATGTCAGAACCATAACCGATGACGGAGGAGCACTGGAGGAAGTAAACACCTACAACATGCCAATCATAAACGAAAAACCAAATAAGCGACCTGTACAGTTTGTCAAGCTTGGAGGAAATGACGGAAAGGGTCCTCTGGCAAATGCAGGCTTCAAGGTCTGCAGAACGGAGGACTTGAAAAAAGATGCAGATGGCAACTACATATGGGATGAAAGCAAGGCAGTAGCTTTTGCAAAAGACAAAAGTATGGAGCTTTTCACGGATGAAAATGGAAATGCAGTAAGCTGTCCGCTTTTTTATGGTGAGTACATGATGCGTGAAACAACAGTTCCAAAGAATCACGTTGCAGTGGATGACATTTTCTTTTATGTGGATGACAGCTCATCAGATCCTATCGTGCTTGGAAGCTTTACGGATGGACCGCTTTATTCATGGTTAAAGATAATCAAGGCTGACAGCAAAACAGGAGAAGGCATTATATCCTCAAATGCAGTATTTAAAATCTGGGATTACAAAAATAAGAAATATGTATCATTTGATAATATTTCAGAATTTGAGACAGATAGTGAAGGCATTGCTTTTCTTCCAGGCAGACTTATAAATGGAGCATACAGGCTTGAGGAAATCAAATGTCCTGACGGTTATTATTCAAAAGGCAATGTTGACATTACAATAACCAATGCCGAGGGAGCTTTGTATGAGGTATACATAGATGAAAACGGAAATGCCACTGATGATATTGTGACAACTGTAACCGTTTACAATGAGCTGGTTCACGGCATCATTAAAATAGATAAATCTGCTGAAAACCGCAAATGGGACGAAAAAGAGGGTTTTGTCAGCAACGACATAAAGCTTTCGGACATAGAGTTTGGAATATATGCAGCAGAAGATATTTATTCTTTGGACGGACACGGAACACTTTTATATTCGGAAGGAGATAAAGTATGTACCGTAACAACTGATGAAGATGGTCATGCGGAAAGTGAGGAACTTTATTTCGGCTCATATACCGTTGTAGAAGAAAACACACCACCTGAGTATGAAGCGTTAGAACCGCAGACAGTGGAAATTTCCTTTGATGATGAAACGGTTGACATTACCAACGACGGAGAAATTAAAAAGCTCATATATAAGAATGTTGCTGTATATAATGCAGCAAAAGTACCTGAAATAAAGACAACTGCAACTGATAGTGAAACAAAGTCACACGTTGGGGCTTATAATGAGGATGCAAAGATAGAGGACGTAGTCCATTATAGCAACCTGATACCGGAACGTGAGTATACACTATCCGGTGTGCTTATGGTAAAGAGTACAGGAGAGCCTCTGCTTGACATGGCAGGAAACGAGATAGTAAGCACTACAACTTTTACTGCAGAAAAGGAAAGCGGTGATGTAAGCCTTATCTACACATTTGACAGCAGGCTCCTTGCCGGACAGACGGTTGTTGTTTTTGAGGATTTATACCTTGACAATGAAAAGGTAGCAACCCATGCTGACATAGAGGACGGCGGACAGAGTATTTATTATCCAAGAATAGGAACACAGGCGATTGCTGAAGATGGAGCAAAGGTGCATATAGCATACGGAATGCTGGATATAACCGATACATGCTCTTACGAAAATGTTGTTCCCGGTTATTGGTACAAGATAAGCGGAATACTCATGGACAGGGCAACAAATGAGCCGTTGTTTGATGAAAATGGCAATATCATAACCGGCTCAACTACCTTTTATGCAAATGAAAGTAGTGGTATCGTCGATGTTTCCTACAGTGTTGATGTAACCTACATGCCGAATTATTATGTGGTTGTCTTTGAGGAATTGTATTTTGAGGAAACAGAAACAAAAATAGCCGTGCATCAGGATATTAATGATGATGACCAGACAATTAAGATGAAGGGCAGGGGCTGGCTTGTACTGCATGGTTCAAACTATCCTGGTCGTCATGGACATCACATACCGCATATGGGGGACGGCGCTCCTGTACTGGCAGTTGCAGTTATAGGTCTGCTTGCGCTTGTTCTTGGTGTGGCGATACTACTCTTTCATAAAAGAAGGAAAAAAGGACTGAAGATAGTCGGTTCAGGGAAGACAGGAAAATTAAAAAAGTTGATGGCATTAAGCCTTTCCGTCGGATTATTGGTCGGCTTATGCAATGTTACGGCTTATGCAGAGGGAGCAAAGGAAAAGGAAGCATATATTGTCACGGATACAAAGACCTATGATACGGATGATGAAACAAAATACGATTTTGATTTTCCGGAGGAAACCAGCGCTGATGGTATAAACTATAAATTGGATCATATTGAATATGAAACAGTAAACGTGTATGAAAGCGTTTATGGAAAGGAGGGAGCAGAAACCGAGCTGATATACGAAAAGGATGGGATTAAAAATGAAGATAGGGAAAGCTTCAAGCCGGAGAACAGCATTTTCAAGGAAGACCTGGAATATGTTTATGACAGCATGAGGTTTGAAAAGGCAGGACATGCGGAGGTGGACGCTGAATCATCACTGAACACGGAGGTGCTGCTGTCGCTAGATTTAAGCCAATATCCTAAGACGATGGATTATGAGTATGATGGGGAAACATATAAGCTGCCATATGTAAAATATGAGGAAACCAAAGGATGGTATCCGTTTAAGCTTTGGGGAACTGTTTATGGTTACAACGATGGAAGCGTTACCATTGACGAAACTATTATAGCCAACGATCGGATTTCTGAAACCGAAACTATGAAAGCCTTTATGCGTGAAAACGGATATGATTCTGACAGCTACCGACCTGTTTCTTTTGAGTACACATCGAAGTCTTATACGTCATCTGACGGAACCATGTGTAGGGACTATATCATCAATTATGAGATGTATGGCAGTGTCTACACGCTTTTTTATGAAAAGAAGCTTGATGCTCCACTTTACAGGGCAACCATAAAGTATGTATTAAGCGATGAGTGTGCCGGGCAGCTTGAGGATATGAAAAACAGCTATGAGGTTACCGCACATGCCTATTATACGGAAGCGCCAAAGGCAAAAGGCATGTCACCGGTTACCAAGGCGGTTCTCGAAGCAGGTATTCTGTTTCTCATAATACTGTTTGCTGCGCTTGTTATCTATATACTGAAAGGGGGGAGAAAGACGACTGATTATAAATCGAACAGGGACATAAGGAGAGACTATAAGGAACTGAAATAAAAATCCTGACTATATTAGTCGGGATTTTTTGTTGCAGCAATAATTATAGGGAAAAGGGACGTCACAGGCAGATGCATGGGACGTCCCCTTTTTTTGTGCCCAAACAGGCGGATCTTGATGGTGATTATAAAATATTCGGAGCGTCAGACATGGAAAGTGAACATGGCTCATGATGTACTGCATCAGTTTCTGGTAATGCTGAAATTTACAATTTACGGATAAACCAATGATACAATCAGCTTCATTTTTGCGCAGCTGATGCAGCTTTTTTTGAGGGTTATTGAGCATGGGGTCTTAGGGGTGTCCCCTAGCAAGATGTGTTTTGGATGAACGGAGTGATATACAAAATACGTGTCTTGCTAACTTATGAAATAAGTTAGTAAGATACAAAATATACGCATATTGTCTTACTGCGATATACTGCAATAAATTTGCCACGCTAAAAAAGTACAAAAATGCAGAAATCGTACAAAAATGCAAAAACTATACAAAACTGTTCAAAATCGTACAAAAGATTAAAATTTAGAGACTGATTTGAAAAAGCAAAGGAGGATTAACAAAAAGAATATTCTTGTCTGACCGAAATGAAACAAAAGCAGGCTGAATTAAGTGAAATAGACATAAAGCTTTTCGTTGGCAAAACATAATAATGAGATAATAGATGCAAAGGATTTAATAGTTAAAAACCATGATTAAAAATTAAAAAACGTTTTATGTAATACCTTACATTAAATTAAAATTTAACATAATAAATATAATTTAATTAGCAACAAATTAGCAACAATAACTTTATAAACACCTTGATTTTCGGCACTTTTAAATTTTTCTTTGTTAAGAAAATATTAAGAGTAGTTTATAACTTGTTTAAACGTATTGCATACTGTTATTTTTTGTCATAGGATAAAAAAAGGATACATATAAATTGTAAAATATTACAGTAAAAAGTATAAACGTTGCCGCTTTTTGGAGTTATTGTTTAAATTTTAAAGGCAGGAGGGACAGTGTATGAACAAAAAAATAGTGATTGTAGTTGGGGTGGCGGCTGTGCTGATATTAGCGGTAGTGACAGGCGTGATTATGTTTAAGAAAACCGATTGGTACATGTTTTCGGACGAAAGCGGTGAGCTTAATATTATGAAGTTGGATGATAGCATTGACTCAAATACCCAGAAAATAAATTTTGCCGATGCAGATAAAAAGGGATATGAATATTATATTTTAGGAACGGTAAATGTATCAGAGGGAAAGGCCATGGTCGTATTTTCACAAAATGGCAAGGATATTAAGGAGATAGAGATGGAAAAGGGTGAGCATAAGTTGGAGGAATATAGCTGGAAGGGAGAGCAGGGACCAGTTTCCGTGACTATAAAGGCCACCTATACCGCTAATGGTACATACACAATAAACGCATACAGGAGGACCTCAAAAATAAGAAGCTTTATAAATGAAAAAATATTGAGGCTGTAAGTTTTTTAATTTTTTATTGACATATTTCTAAAAGCGTATATAATAAATTATGTCTTAATTAAATAAGGTTCACTTAAACCTATGACGTGGAGATAACGTTATATGTGCACTTACAGAGAGTCGGGGCGGCTGAGAGCCCGATAGAACGCAGTATAGCAAATGGACCACTGAGGGCATGGTCAAAGGAAGCAGTTCCGAGTATTCCATGACGTTTGCATACGTTAGTTGCAGGAGGTATGTTTGTACTTCGTAAGGGCATAGATTTTTCTATGAAACAAGGTGGCACCGCGGAAATGATTATCCGTCCTTGACATATGTCAGGGACTTTTTGTTTTGTCAGAAACTTTTGTTTTTTATTAAAAGGAGGTAAAAAAATGATTAACCCAACTTTAGAAACAGCAATGCATCTTGCAAAAAATTATAAGGTGATTCCGGTTTGCAAGGAAATTTATTCGGACTTTACGACACCGATACAGGTGCTTCGCAGGCTTAAAAAGGTAAGCGGACACTGTTACATGCTTGAGAGTGTGGAAAATCAAAAACGGTGGGGAAGATACACATTTCTTGGTTACATGCCAAAGCTTTGTGTGACCTGCATAAACGGAAATATAAAAATAACCGATGTAAACGGAAGCGTTGTAACAGAGGAAAAAACCTCTCATCCAAGAGATTACATAAACAAAATCCTTGCGGAGTACAAAAGTCCTAAAATAGAGGGTATGCCGTCATTTACAGGCGGACTTGTAGGATATTTTGCCTATGACTATATCAAGTACAGCGAGCCGAAGCTTAATAATGAAACTTACGACTCAGAAGGTTTTAACGATGTTGACCTTATGCTCTTTGACAAGGTTATTGCATTTGATAATGAGAAGCAGAAGATGATTATTATTGTAAATGCAAAGACTGACAATATTTCGGAAAATTATGCAAGGGCGCTTGAGGAAATAGACGGCATAATAGAGCTTGTAAGAAACGGTAAGGAAGAAAAAGTAGAAAGCCCTAAGCTTAAATCTGAGTTCAGAAGCCTGTTTGACAAGGAGCAGTTTTGCAGCATGGTCAACAGTGCAAAGAAATATATATACGAGGGTGACATATTTCAGGTTGTGCTATCAAACCGTTTGGAAGCGGATTTTGAGGGAAGCCTGCTTGATACTTACAGGGTACTGAGGACGATAAACCCATCGCCCTACATGTTTTATTTCAGCGGTGATGAAATAGAGGTTGCGGGAGCGTCACCGGAAACACTTGTAAAGCTTGAGGACGGCGTGCTTCACACATTTCCTCTTGCAGGAACAAGGCCGAGAGGAACAACGGCTAAGGAGGATAAGGATTTTGAGAGAGGACTTCTCACGGACGAAAAAGAGCGTGCAGAGCACAACATGCTTGTTGACCTTGGAAGAAACGACCTTGGAAGAATAAGTAAGTTTGGATCGGTAAAGGTTGAGAAATATATGTCCGTTGAGAGATATTCTCACGTTATGCATATCGGCTCAACGGTGAGAGGCGAAATAAGGGATGATAAATGCGCCCTTGATGCAGTGGATGCGGTTTTGCCGGCAGGAACTCTTTCGGGGGCACCGAAGATAAGAGCCTGTGAAATAATAAGTGAGCTTGAAAATAATAAGAGAGGCATTTACGGAGGGGCTGTAGGATATATTGACTTTACCGGAAACCTTGACACCTGCATAGCAATCAGAATTGCCTACAAGAAAAACGGAAAGGTTTTTGTAAGGTCGGGAGCAGGAATTGTAGCGGACAGTATTCCTGAAAATGAATTTCAGGAGTGCATAAACAAGGCAAAAGCGGTTGTTACGGCAATTGAGGCATCACAGGATATGAACAAGGATGAGGAGGGAAACGGAAATGATATTACTGATAGATAATTATGACAGCTTTTCCTACAATCTTTTTCAGATGGTAGGAGAAATAAATCAGGACATAAGGGTTATTAGAAACGATGAGATGACGCTGGAAGAAATTGAGATGCTTGAACCGTCACATATCATCCTTTCACCGGGACCGGGAAGACCGGCGGATGCAGGAATATGTGAAAAGGTTGTTGATTATTTCAAGGGAAAAATACCGATTTTAGGTGTGTGTCTCGGTCACCAGGCAATATGTGAGGTTTTTGGAGGCACCATAGGGTATGCTGATAAGCTTATGCACGGGAAAACCTCAATGGTAACCCTTGATTTGACAAGCAAGATATTTGGAGGAATGGAGCCTAAAATACAGGTGGCAAGGTATCATTCGCTGGCAACGGTAAAGGACAGTCTCCTTGATAATTTAAAGGTTATTGCAAGGACGGAGTCTGATGAGATAATGGCTGTTGAGCATGTGGAATATCCGATATACGGAGTTCAGTTTCATCCTGAATCAATTCTTACGCCAAACGGAAAGCAGATTTTGGAAAGATTTTTGAATGTAAAAATTAAGAAGGAAGAAGAAAAATTCATAATCAAGGATATGATATCAAAGGTTGCAGGCGGCACAGACCTTAGTAGGGAAGAAGCACTCTCGGTTATGGATGAGATAATGGGTGGTAAGGCTGCACCTGCACAGATTGCTGCATTTCTTACGGGACTTCACATAAAGGGTGAGACTTCCGAGGAAATTTCCGCATGTGCTGAGGGTATGAGAAAATTTGCAACAAAGGTTGACAGACACGGAATGGATGTTATAGATATAGTGGGCACAGGCGGTGACCGCTCAAATACATTTAACATCTCAACTGCTGCCTCATTTGTGACAAGTGCAGCAGGAATTGCCGTTGCAAAGCATGGAAACAGAGCAGCATCCAGTAAATGCGGAACTGCCGATTGTCTTGAGGCACTTGGCGTAAACCTTATGCTTGAGCCTGATAAAAATTCTGAGGTTTTACAGGATTTAAAATTATGCTTTATGTTTGCACAAAAATATCACACGGCAATGAGATATGTGGGACCTGTGAGAAAGGATATAGGCGTACCTACGGTGTTTAACATACTCGGACCTCTTACAAATCCGTCAGGCAATACCCATCAGCTTCTTGGAGTGTACAAAGAGGATTTGGTAGAGCCTATTGCCGAGGCACTTAAAAAGCTTGGCTTAAAGGCTGCCATGGTTGTGTATGGAACGGACTGTCTTGATGAGATATCCTTAAGTGCACCTACGATAGTATGTGAGCTTAAGGACGGAGATATAACACGTTACGAGATAAGTCCTGAGCAGTTTGGAATTGCAAGCTGTAGTAAATCTGACCTTGAAGGAGGAACGCCTGAAGAAAATGCACAGATAATTAAGGACATATTCACAGGAAAGCTTAAGGGTGCAAAGCGTGATGTGGTAGTGCTTAACGCAGGCGCAGCCATCCACGTTGTTAAGGGCGTTTCAATTGATGAGGGTATAAGAATCGCTAATGAGATGATAGACAGCGGTGCGGCAATGAAGCAGCTTGAACAGTTTGTTGAGGCAACTAATTCATAATTGACTAAGTATATTAAGAAGTAAAAGGATTAGAAATATGATTTTAGATGAAATAGCACAAAAAACGAGAGAGCGAATTAATCTTGAAAAGCAAAAGCTCCCTTTAACCGAGCTTAGGCGAATGGCGGAGGAGCTTCCCGTAAGCGGTGAATATCCCTTTTACAAGGCTTTAAAAAAGCAGGGAATGTCATTTATATGTGAGGTAAAAAAGGCTTCCCCATCAAAGGGAATTATTGCGGAGGATTTTCCGTATGTAGATATTGCGATTTCCTATGAGGAAGCAGGGGCATCCGCCATATCCTGTCTCACGGAACCCTTTTATTTTAAGGGAAGCGACAACTACTTGAAGGAGATAGTGGAAAATGTCAGCATACCGGTGCTTAGAAAGGATTTTACCGTAGATGAGTACATGATATATCAGGCGAAGGTGCTTGGAGCGTCGGCAGTTCTTCTTATATGCTCGCTTCTTGATAAAAATGAGCTTGCCGAGTATCAGGTAATTGCCGAGGAACTGGGACTTTCTGCACTTGTTGAAGCGCATGACGAATATGAGATAGAAAATGCACTTTTTGCAAATGCCAAAATAATAGGTGTCAACAACAGGGATTTAAAAACCTTTACGGTTGACATAAATAATTCCGCAAGGCTTAGGAAGCTTGTGCCGAAGGAGATTGCATTTGTATCGGAAAGCGGAATAAAAAATGCGGAGGATATAAAGAGGCTTTGTGATAATGGAACGGATGCAGTTCTTATAGGCGAAACGCTGATGAGAAGCAACGATAAGAAAGCGATGTTAGATGAGCTTAGAAGCAAGATATATTATGATTAATTAAGAAAGGTTGAGGATTAAACATGTCAAAAGGAAGATTTGGAGTACATGGCGGGCAGTATATACCCGAAACGCTTATGAATGCCATGAATGAGCTTGAGCAGGCATATTTTAAGTATAAGGACGACCCTGAGTTTAACAGGGAGCTTACAGAAATGTTAAATGAGTATGCAGGACGTCCGAGCAGACTTTATTTTGCGGAGAGAATGACAAAGGATTTAGGCGGAGCAAGGATATACCTTAAGCGTGAGGATTTAAACCATACGGGCTCACATAAGATAAACAACGTTATAGGTCAGATGCTTCTTGCAAAGAGAATGGGTAAGACGAGAGTTATAGCTGAGACGGGAGCAGGACAGCACGGTGTCGCAACGGCAACTGTAGCCGCAATGATGGGTATGGAATGTGAGATTTACATGGGAAGGGAGGATACGGAACGTCAGGCACTGAATGTATACCGTATGAAGCTTCTCGGTGCAAAGGTTCACCCTGTGGACAGCGGGACCGCAACCCTTAAGGATGCCGTTTCCGAGACCTTCAGAGAGTGGACAAAAAGGATTGATGATACTCACTATGTGCTTGGCTCGGTTATGGGACCATATCCGTTTCCGCAGATTGTAAGGGATTTTCAGTCTGTCATAAGCAGGGAAATAAAGCAGCAGATTATGGAGAGGGAAGGTAGACTTCCCGATGTTGTGCTTGCCTGTGTAGGCGGCGGCTCAAATGCAATGGGAGCATTTTATAACTTTATTGAGGATAAGGACGTCAGGCTTATCGGCTGTGAGGCAGCAGGGCGAGGAATTGATACATTTGAAACTGCCGCAACCATAAGTACGGGACGGCTTGGAATATTCCACGGTATGAAGTCATATTTTTGTCAGGACGAATACGGACAGATTGCACCTGTTTACTCAATATCCGCTGGACTTGATTATCCGGGAATTGGACCTGAGCATGCGTATCTTTACGACACGGGAAGGGCAGAGTATGTTGCCGTGACGGATGATGAGGCGGTGGAAGCATTTGAATATCTTTCAAGAATAGAAGGAATTATCCCTGCCATAGAGAGTGCACATGCGGTTGCACATGCGATGAAGCTTGCAAAGACAATGAGCAAGGACAGCATTATGGTAATAAACATTTCAGGACGAGGAGATAAGGATTGTGCTGCAATAGCACGTTACAGAGGGGAGGATATCCATGAGTAATATAGCAAAGGCATTTGAAAAGGGAAAGGCATTTATCCCGTTTATAACATGTGGTGATCCTAACCTTGAAACAACGGAGAAAATAGTTTGTGCAATGGAGGAGGCGGGAGCTGACCTTATAGAGCTTGGCATACCGTTTTCTGATCCTACGGCGGAGGGTCCTGTCATACAGGAGGCAAACATAAGGGCGTTAGGCGGTAAGGACAAAGTGACTACCGACAAAATATTTGACATGGTAAGGAGACTTCGTCTCAAGGTCAAGGTGCCTATGGTATTTATGACATATGCAAATGTAGTTTACTCTTACGGTGCGGAAAAATTTATAAGCACCTGTAAGGAGATTGGCATGGACGGACTTATACTTCCCGACATTCCATATGAGGAGAAGGAGGAATTTGACCCCATCTGCAAAAAGTACGGACTTGACCTTATATCACTTATAGCGCCTACCTCACATGACAGGATAAAAATGATTGCAGAAACTGCAAACGGATTTGTGTACTGTGTATCTTCACTTGGAGTTACGGGAACAAGAACGGAGATTACCACTGATATAGGAGAAATGGTATCTCTTGTGAAAGCTGCAAAGGACATTCCATGTGCTGTGGGCTTTGGCATAAGTACGCCTGAGCAGGCAAAGAAAATGGCACAGTACGCTGACGGAGTTATTGTGGGAAGCGCAATTGTGAAAATAATAGCACAGCATGGAGAAAATGCCGTGCCGTATGTAAGTGAATATGTTAAGAGCATGAAGGATGCTATAAAGCAGGATTAAGGATTAAGGCTGACATGAGAAAAAACAGGCTTTCCTGTGACGGCCCCTGCTGCTATATGCTCAGAAAACCGTTTGAAGATGTCGGCACTTGAGCTTGGGTTCGATTACATCTGTACATGGCACATAAAAACACGCTTTCGCTCGTCTCCGACGTAACGGTACTAAAAATTGCCGGTTTAAGATACCTCCATATAAAGGAATCTTGGACCGGCAATTTAAGTACCGACATCTTCAAACGGTTTTTATATGCCATGTACAGATGTAATCGAACCCAAGCTCTTAGTACCGTTACGTCTGAAATGAGCGAAAGCGTGTTTTGTGAGCATATAGCAGCAGGGGCCACCGCAGGAAAGCCTGTTCTTTCGTGCAACAGCCTTTAGTGCTCTTTTTTGGAACGGCTTAACATGGTTCCGGCAACTACAAGTATTGTACCGATTACAAGACAGACTATAAGTACGATCAGCATTACGTTAGCGTCTATTACTTCTTGGCTCACATCCCAGTTTAAGAGATTTGCTCCTACATGGAAGCTACCGTACAATACATAATAGATGAAATTATTTACGAATGTGTGGAATACGCCAAATATCAATGTACATATACCTGCCTTTGTAACAGGATGAACCCTCACATATCTTATACACAGGAATATAATCCAAGGTCCGATAAGGGAACCCGTTGTTATTGGAAGGGCGATGTCCCAATATGATGCATAGGATGTATATATTCCGCATTCGACTACCAGTATATAAATCCAGATAGTGTCCCAAAGCATGATGAGCAGAGCCTTTTTGTTCTGTAAAATTTTTGGCAGCGGTATATGGCATATGATATATGGCATAAATATGACTGATAATCCAAATATCGTAGGTATTGACGCGATAAAGAACCAATCTCCCCCTGTGTATATGCAGCAGGTCATTAAAAGTAGAAGCAGTGATACTGTAAAGGCAGCCATGGTCCAAAGTATGGTGTTTCGTCTTACTACCATTGGAATAACAGTAATTGATGCAAATACAAGCAATGAGGTTAACACTATAAAAAACCAGTCCAAGCCATGCCCGATTGCAAGATTACATATCAGGCACACAATTACGGGTATCATTAATATTGATGCCGTAAATATACCGATTGTTACAGTCCTTTTCATTTCCTTTTTGGAATGCTGTTTCAAAACATTATTTTTTTCGGAAATCAAATAATCGTCCACTGAGGTGTTTTGAAGCTGTGTGAGCATAGCCTTGCATTTATCGCAGTCAGCTATGTGTTCATCTACGATGCTGCGGCTTGTATTACTGCATGCGTTATCCTGATATAGAGGTAACAAATCCTGTATGAGTTCACAATTATATTTTGAATTATTCATAGTCTTTCATCCTTTCCTGAATTTTGAGCCTTGCACGATGATAGGTGACCCTTGCCCAGTTTTCCGTTTTGCCGAAAATATTTCCTATATTAATAAATGATAATTCCCCGAATATTCTAAGCTGAAATACCTCCTTGTAGGGTTCTTCCATATTGTGAAGTATCTGATGTATTTTCAGTGCCATATCCTTATTTTCTATCTCGATTTCTATGTCAGCCTTGTCACATATATGTGCGTCAGGATCAAGCTCCTGCATTTTTGACTGCTTTCTTAAATAGTCAGTGCAGGTATTTTTGGCAATGGCACACAGATATGTAAATTCTCCTGAATTGCCTTTAAAGGTATCTGTTTTTAGGGCCTTAAAAAATACCTCCTGAGTGATTTCCTCTGCCAAATGGACATTTTTCATGATAGTCATAACATAGGAATAGACTTTCATGTAGTAGGTATTATACAGTTTTTCAAAGTCCATCAGTATGCTCACCACCTTATAAAATGTCTTTGTAAAGAATATCACGAGTAATTCTGTGTGTCCATAAAATGAAATTGGCTTCATGGTACATCCGAATGTCTGTAATTGCTTTGTTACATGGGTTAGACGGGTGAGATTAAGATTTGTTACAGAAAAATTTATATTTGACAAAGGAAAAGCACCCACTTTGATATGCCCCTTGTCAAGTAGACGGGGAGCATACCAAAGTGGATGCTTACAAATATCACATGTTCCTAATTTGGCTGATGCTTTTAAAGTTGATTTTTAAGCTTCAACACCTGTTCAACTGTAAGTCCTGAATATATAGAGATTTTTTCAACTGGTAAATCATCCGCATTTAGCATATTTATTGCAGCTTGCTCACGTCCTACATCAATACTCTGTTCGCGTCCAATCTCTATCAGGGTCTTTTCGTGAAGCTCTGCATCATAATCATCTATACCCATGGCAACAACCTCCCTCTTGTTTTTTCGTAAAAAGTTAGTAAGTATATTTTCCTTTATGCTAGCGTTTACAAAAATATATTGCATTATATACGTTCTTGTGTTACGATTTCTCTAAAGCATTTATCTTTCTATTCTGTTTTGAGGCATAGGCTTCGTTCAAAAAAATCAGAAAAATTCGGAACTTCAATGCTTTAAATTCATTTACATTACAATTTAAGCAGTGAGGTTATCCGTATTGGGAAGGATGATGTTAAAACGCCTGAATTGGGAAACCTCCTGCCATATTTGGTTAAAGGAGGAAATCAAATGAAAAATGACATGAAACAGGAGCTGCTTACATGGGAGCAGTGGCAGGAGCTTACAGGCTGGCAGGCGGTAAGGCGTGAATATAAAGATACGGTATTCCGAATGCTTCACAGGGACAAGAGAAAACTGCTTGCACTTTACAACGGTGTAAACGGGACGAATTACGATAATCCTGATGATTTGGAAATTGTCACACTTGAAAATGCCATATATATGAGCTGTAAAAATGACGTTGCATGTGTCATAGACTTTACCCTTGACATGTATGAACAGCAGTCTACGGTAAATCCCAATATGCCACTCAGATATCTGAGATATGTTGCAAGGGTATTTGAAAAACTTACGGTACATAAAAATATTTATTCCAGAAAGCTGATTAAGCTTCCTGCACCCAAATTTATCGTATTTTACAACGGAAGGGAAGAACAGCCGGAACGTAAGGAATACCGATTATCGGATGCATATATGACAAAGCCGGAAGGTGTAAGTCTTGAGCTTGTTGTGACGCAGATTAACATTAACCCGGGCTACAATGATGCGCTTATGAAAAAATGTCCTGACCTGTTCCAGTATATGCAGTATGTTTCCAAAATCCGTGAGTACAATAAGGGCATGTCACTTGAGGAAGCGGTAACAAGAGCTGTTGATGAATGTATTGATGAAGGAATATTAAAGGAATTTCTTTTGCAGAATAAGGCAGAGGTGGTAAGTATGAGTATATTTGAATATGATGCGGAATTGCATATGAAGATGGAGCGTGAGGAGGCTTATGAGGATGGACGTGCGGAGGGAATAGAGCAGGGAGAAATGAAAAAACTGATAACTCAAATTTGTCGAAAAAAACAAAAGTCAAAAACTCCCGAGGTCATAGCGGAGGAGTTAGAGGAAGATTTGGAGCAGGTAAAACGGATATGTGACATAGCCGATGAGTTTGCTCCTGAATATGACGTGGAGAAGATTTATGAAAACTTGGTATGCAGTATGTCTGGTAACGAAGCTACTGAAATGATGTCAAAATAATATTGGCAGTCTTTAAAAATGGAAAATTTGAAAAACGGCTTGCTTTGTTATATAGACGATGTAGAGCATATAGAAATTGAAAATCTATATGCTCTCTTTTTGTCATAATATTTTACTTCCTTGATTTTATAACCATATCGGTCTATACTTAATATAGTTTGCAGAAAATAAAAATGAAAACAGCATATATATTATATGAGAACAAGTAAGCGATTGTACAACACCGTTTTCTACAACTCATATTTTGAAAACGGAAAGTTTCGCAATCAACTAAGTTTAAACTAAATAAGGAGTGGTAATCATATGAAGGTTTTATTAATTAACGGAAGTCCGCATGAAAAAGGCAATACGTATGTGGCGCTGCATGAGATGGAAAATGTATTTAACGGTGAGGGGATTGAAACACAGATAGTCCATATTGGCAACAAGGACATAAGGGGCTGTATTGCATGCGGATCCTGTGGAAAAACAGGAAAATGCTGCTTTGATGATGCGGTAAATGAGACAGCACAGTTGTTTGAGGAGGCAGATGGTCTTGTAGTGGGAACTCCTGTGTATTATGCTTCTGCAAACGGAACACTGATATCTTATTTGGACAGATTGTTTTTCAGCACCCATTTTGACAAAACCATGAAAGTGGGAGCAGCAGTGGCAGCAGCGAGAAGGGGAGGACTTACATCAACCTTCGATGAGCTTAATAAATATTTTGCAATTTGCGGAATGCCGATTGCAACGGGACAGTATTGGAACGGAATACACGGCAGGTCGGCAGGCGAGGCAAATCAGGATGAGGAAGGCCTACAGCAGATGAGAACCTTGGCACGTAATATGGCATTTCTTATTAAATCAATAAAGCTTGGAAAAGAGCAGATGGGGCTGCCTGAAAAGGAAACACCTATACACACGAATTTGGTAAGACCATAATAAGAGGCTATAAAGATTGGTGGAAACAATCCTGCAAGAGGGATACATAAGATAATATTTTGATTTGAACCATGATTTGATGTATAATCTGTGAGTAATAACAAAATATGAAAGGAATACAACATATGATAAACATTATAAAAATCATATTCCAAAATTTTGGATTTATAGATTTTTTTATTATCGTGCTTTTAGTGGTAAATATTTTGATATTTATCAGCGTCAAGGAAAAGGCGGAGCGTATGCATAATATCCTTTACCCAAAGGATTACAGTAAAAACATGCCTGACAGGGTAAAAAATGACCTCCTGAAAGCGGAGCAGATAGAGGAAAAGAAATTTGACATAAATGAGCTTTTTTCGTTGAGGGAGCATATGAATTCGCTCTATGCATATTATACCAGCATAACCTCCATTTTTCCGCTTTTAGGGATGTTTGGCACGGTTGTATCGCTCATTCCAATGGTGGATAAAATGGGAGAACAGTCAACAGGATTGTTTTTTACTGCGCTGACATCAACATTTTGGGGAATATTGTCAGCTATCGTATGTAAGATATTGGATGCGGGAATATCACCGACCATTGAGGATGATGAGTTATATATAGAAACCGTTTATATTCCGGATAAGGCTCACAAGGAGCGTTAGAAAACGAAAAAGTAAGATGTTCAAAGCACGGAGAATATTCATATGAGAAAAAAGAAAAATTTAATATTGGATTTTACCTCTCTTTTGGACGTCATAATGATTTTGCTTTTTGTTGTTATATGTAATATGAGCAATGCGTCCTTGGAGGCAAATGAAAATGCAAAAAAATCACTGGAAAGCCTTGCAAATGCTGAAACGAAGCTGGAGGATATGCAGGATAAGCTGGATGAACTGTCCGCTGAAAATGAAGCCTTAAATATGGAGCTTAGCGGGTATCAGCTTAACAGTGATGACCCTGTTTCCGCTGAAGCCTATGAAGCTTTACTTGGCAGCACTACAAAGGTTATTATGAAATGTGAGACGGGTATGGACACGGAAACAAATAAACATATGGTGTCCATTGATATTGTTATAAAGAATAAGGATGAAACCGCAAGACAGACAACTGCGAAAATCATACATGACTTTGATTTATCGAGGAAAGAACGGGATGAATTTAATGCAAAGCAGATAGGAAGTATTAAGGAGGAGCTTAAAAAATATCTCACGGACTCCGATGCAAAGCTTATATGGGTATTAATCGAATATGACTATCGGGATGTGAATTTTTCCAATGCGGATTTGGAAATAATACATGATGCTGTTGAGATGATTGACACAGACCTGAATATTCCCTGTTACATTGAGGAAATGAAAAAGTAAAAAACAAAAACGGAAAGGAAGTAAAAATGAGTAAAAAGAACAATAACAATGAAATTAATGAAAACGAAAAATCAAAAAAGGAAAAGAAGAAAAAGAAAAGAAAATTTCCATTGCTGCTTTTACTTCTTTTAGCGCTTATTATTGTTGCCATTTTATTTTTGGGCAACGGAGGGGGGCTCGGATTCGGGCTTTTCAATAATAAGGATGCAGAAAAAACAACCGAAGCTGATACAACGGAGAAGGTAGAAGAAAATACAATTACAATCGAGGTAAAGCAGGGACTGTATTTCATTGATGGCAAGGAAGTGACGCTTACTGATATTGAACAGATAATCAAAGAAAATGATGCTGAGCATACAAAGTATGTTATGGATGACAATTATGCAGGAACACAAAGCTGGAATGAGTTAAAGGCACTTTTTTCAAATCATGGCATTACACCGGTTATGGAAGAATAATTATCATTTCAGTGGTATGCTCAAAAAGTGGAAAACTATGAGTGACAACAACTATTATGAAAGAAGGCAGGTGTAAATATGGTAAAGCACATTATTTTATGGAAATTAAATGAAGAACTTCAGGGCTCTCAAAAGGAAGAAGTGCGAATAGGCATAAAGAAAAACTTAGAAGGATTGTGCGGGAAAATACCCGGACTTGTAAGTATGAAGATAAATATTAACCCGCTTTCCTCATCAAATGTAGATGTTATGATGGACAGCACATTTGAGGATGAGGAGGCATTAAAGGTTTATCAGAAGCACCCGGAGCATGTTAAGGTTGCCGATACCTTTGTAAGACCTTATATTGTGGCAAGAAGCTGTATTGATTATGAAATATAATTGTCTGGTTTGTTTGTATGCAAGAAGTTATTCTATGAACAGGAGATAAATAAAATGAGTACACATAAGGATGCGGCAACCACCGCAAATTACGACAAAATGGTAAATACTCCTGTGGCAAGGCTTGTTATAAGGCTTGCTATTCCGACCATTATAAGCATGATGGTTACAACAATTTACAGTATGGCAGATACTTATTTCGTGGGAAAGCTCGGAAACAGTGCCAGCGGAGCGGTAGGCGTGGTTTTTGGACTTATGGCAATAAACCAGGCTATTGGTTTTATGTTTGGACATGGGGCAGGAAGTATCGTTGCAAGACGTCTTGGTGAGAAGGATCCTGAAAATGCCACAAGATATACATCTGTAAGCTTTTTTGCTTCACTTTTAGCTGGAGCCTGCGTGACCGTCTTCGGTCTTATTTTTATAACACCGCTGATGAAGTTTCTTGGAAGTACGAAAACCATACTACCGTATGCAAAGGATTACGGAAGGTTTATACTCATGGCGGCACCTATATTCATGGGGAGCTTTGTACTAAACAATATTTTAAGATATGAAGGAAAAGCATACCTGTCAATGATAGGTCTTACTATCGGAGGTATTATAAATATTGCTCTTGACCCTATATGTATATTTGTTTTTGACCTTGGAATTGCAGGTGCGGGAATATCAACGGCACTTTCACAGTGTGTCAGCTTTTTAATATTGCTGAGTATGTTCCTTCGGGGAAAAACACAGAGTAAAATCAGCCTTGCAACTGCATGTGTAAATGTGAGTATGGTTATTCTTATCATGCAAACCGGATTTCCAAGCTTTCTAAGGCAGGGACTTACAAGCATTTCTACCATGATTTTAAACAGTATGGCAGGAAATTACGGTGATGAGGCTGTGGCGGCCATGTCAATTGTAAACAGAATATGCTTCTTTATATTTGCAGTCGGGCTTGGAATTGGGCAGGGCTTCCAACCGGTTGCCGCATTTAATTATGGTGCAAAGAAATATGGAAGGGTAAAAAAGGCATTTTATTTTACATGGATGGCAGGAGAGGTTCTGCTTGGTATTCTTGCCATAATTGGAATTATATTATCGGGAAATCTTGTAGGTATTTTCAGGGATGACAAGAGTGTTATAGAAATTGGTACAGTCGCTTTAAGATACCAGATGGTAGCCCTTTTTGTCCAGCCATTTTCAATATGTGTATCCATGCTTTTTCAGAGTGTGGGAGAAAACAAAAAGGCGGCATTTGTGTCGCTGTTAAGAAGTGGCGCCTGTTTTATACCGCTGCTTTTGTTATTTAGTAATTGGTTTGGCTTATTTGGAATTCAGATAGCACAGCCTGCTGCTGACGTGCTAACATTTTTACTGACGCTGCCAATTGGGGTTTCGTATATGATAAAGCTTAAGCGGCTTGAGCAGGAGATGTTTACTCCTGAGTAGTGCGCAATCGGGACTACAGTGTGGCAATCAGTGTTGAAATTATTATGGATAAAGGAGATATATATGCTTAAAATAGGAAGTCACGTAAGTATGGGCGGAAAAGATATGATGCTTGGCTCTGTCAGGGAGGCACTTAGCTATGGTGCCAATACGTTTATGCTCTACACCGGTGCACCTCAAAATACGAGGAGAAAGGATGTGTCCGAGCTTAAAATATCCGAGGCATGGGAGCTTATGAGGGCAAACGGCATAAACGAATTTGTTGTACATGCCCCTTATATCATTAATCTTGCTAATACCGTTAAGCTTGAAACCTACAAAATTGCAGTGGATTTTCTTGCTCTTGAGCTTGAGAGGACAAAGGCTATGGGGTCAGGTGTACTTGTGCTTCATCCCGGCTCTCACGTAGGAGAGGGTGTGCAGGCAGGTATAGCACAGATT
Source organism: uncultured Bacteroides sp. (assembly GCA_964635615.1). Lineage (GTDB taxonomy): Bacteria > Bacillota > Clostridia > Lachnospirales > Lachnospiraceae > Coprococcus_C. The sequence goes on along the minus strand of CAZWNL010000006.1, from coordinate 71,357 downwards.
GTAAAGGGGTTAAATGAGGTTCTCACAAAGGACACTGAGGTAAACATTGCCCTTGAAACAATGGCAGGAAAGGGCAGTGAGCTTGGGCGAAGCTTTGAGGAGCTTGCAATGATATATGAAGGTGTTGTTTACAGTGATAAGCTTAGGGTTTGCTTTGACACGTGCCACACAAGTGATGCAGGCTATGACATTATAAATGATTTTGACGGAGTAATGGACAAGTTTGACAAAATTATAGGAAAAAATCAGATTTCCGTATTCCATATAAACGATAGCAAAAATGTGCCTGGTGCGGCGAAGGACAGACATGAGAATATCGGCTTTGGCAATATCGGCTTTGATGCATTGCTTAATATAATTAATTGCAGTGACTTTGAGGATATACCTAAAATACTTGAAACACCTTATATAAAAGACCCGCAGGATGCAAAAAAATCCTATGCTCCATATAAGCATGAGATTGAAATGATTAGAAATGGAGTGTTTAATCCTAATATGATTAATGACATATTGAAGGAAAACGGAGTAAAGGAATAGAAAATTGAATTATGTAAACTAATGCGAAAGAGAGAAAATTATGGCAAAAGCACTTGTACCTATAATTGCTTTAATTTTGACAGGAGCATTTATAAAGAAGATAAAATTTGTATCAGAAGAAACGATAGCGGGTATAAAAAATATAGCATCTAATGTTTTTTTGCCGGCCGTCATTTTTAACGCCCTTGCAATGGCAGATTTTAACAGGGATTCCATGTTTATATTCTTCACGTCCATGTTTGTTCTTGTGGCAGGCTTTGCAGTGGGCTTTGTAATAAAAAAACTGTACAAAAAAACATATAAGGATTACATTCCGTATATTACCGTTACATTTGAGGGTGGTATGCTCGGATATGCTCTTGCACAGGTTTTAGTAGGAACAGACAAGCTTTATTACATTGCAACCATTGACCTTGCGGGAGCACTGTTTTCATTTACTATATGGATTACCATGCTGGAGCGCCTTTGCAATAAAAATTCACGTGAAGGAAAAGAAAAGGGAATAGTTAAAAGTATCTTAACAACCCCTACGCTTATTGCGGCGGTTTTGGGACTTATATTTGGGCTTACGGGACTTGGGCACACAATACTTAAATCCGATGCAGGGGAAGTATATGAAAATGTAGTGGAAATGTTTTCTGCACCCCTTACACCAATTATACTTATAGGCCTTGGATATGGAATAAGCATATCAAAGGAAAATATAAAGGATGCCCTCCTGATAATCCTTCAGCGGATATGTGTTGTTGGGATTGCAGTGGCAGTCGGTCTTTTTATTTTTGGAAGACATATAAGCTTTACTCCTGAGCTTACCGCATCCTTTATTTTGTATTTCTGCCTGCCACCAAGCTTTATTTTATCGGTATATGTCAAGGAGGAAAAAAGCAGGGATATTGTTTCATGTGTTTTGTCTTTGTATATAATACTGACACTTGCTGTTTTTTGTGTACTTTTGGCAAAGTTTTAAGAATTGACGTTTTATCTTTGGATATTATAATACTGTTTTTGGTAAAAAAGACGTGTTATAATGAACGCATAAACGCGAACGCAGGTCCGAAGAACATTCGATGGCTGCTTGCAGCCAAGCGAATGTTTCCGGACCTATGTGAGTGTTTATGCGACAAATAAAATACGAAAGGAATATTTTTCAAATGGACAAGTTAAATCTTATGAAGAAGGCAAATGAGGTCCGCCAGGGCATAATTTCTTCCGTTCATAGTGCAAAGTCCGGACATCCGGGCGGTTCACTTTCAGCGGCGGATATTTTTACTTATTTGTACTTTGAGGAAATGAATGTTAATCCGGCAAATCCGGAGGATGAGGAAAGAGACAGATTTGTTCTTTCCAAGGGACACACAGCACCTGGATATTATGCGGCACTCGCAATCAAAGGCTTTTTTCCTACAGAAGATTTAACTAGCTTAAGACATATTGGCTCAGTTCTTCAAGGACACCCTGACATGAAGCATATTCCGGGAGTGGATATGTCGTCAGGCTCACTTGGACAGGGACTTTCTGTTGCCGTGGGTATGGCACTTGCTGCAAGAATGAGAGGGAAAGCTTACAGAACATACTGTCTTTGCGGTGACGGAGAGATACAGGAAGGTCAGATTTGGGAGGCTGCAATGTTTGCAGGACACCGTAAGCTTGACAATCTTGTTGTTATAGTTGACAACAATAATCTTCAGATAGACGGAACAGTTGAGGAGGTTTGCTCACCGTATCCGATAGATGAGAAGTTTAAGGCATTTGGATTTCATGTTATAACAATAAACGGAAATGATTTTGACGAGATTGACGGTGCATTTAAGGAAGCTAAAAATACAAAGGGTATGCCTACTGCAATTATTGCCAATACGGTAAAAGGCAAGGGTGTATCATTCATGGAAAATCAGGCGGGCTGGCATGGCAAGGCGCCAAATGATGAGCAGTATCAGCAGGCGGCAGAGGAGCTTAGAAAGGCAGGTGACGCATTATGTTAGGAGATAAGATAGCAACGAGGGACAGTTACGGCAATGCGTTGGTGGAGCTTGGAAAGGAGCATGACAATCTTGTCGTGCTTGATGCAGACCTTGCAGAGGCAACAAAGACAATCAAGTTTAGGGATGTATTTCCTGACAGACATATTGACTGCGGTATAGCGGAGGCAAACATGACAGGCATAGCGGCAGGTATGTCTACAAGCGGTTTTGTTCCGTTTATGAGTTCATTTGCCATGTTTGCGGCAGGAAGGGCATATGAGCAGGTGAGAAATTCAATCGGTTATCCGCACCTTAATGTTAAAATAGGTGCAACCCATGCAGGTATATCAGTAGGTGAGGACGGAGCTACTCATCAGTGCAATGAGGATATTGCCCTTATGAGGACAATCCCGGGAATGGTTGTTATTAATCCGTGTGATGATGTTGAGGCGCGTGCGGCGGTAAAGGCAGCCTATGAGTACGTGGGACCATGCTATCTGAGGTTTGGAAGATTGGCGCTTCCCGTTATAAATGATGAGGATACCTATAGATTTGAAATTGGAAAAGGCGTGGAGCTTAAAAAAGGTAAGGACATAACGATTATTGCAACAGGACTTTGTGTGTCAGAGGCTCTTGACGCTGCAAAGCTGCTTGCTGATGATGGTATTGATGCACAGGTTATCAATATCCACACAATCAAGCCTATAGATGAGGATATTATTGTTGCGGCCGCAAAGACTACAGGAAGGTTATTTACCGTTGAGGAGCATTCGATAATCGGAGGTCTTGGAAGTGCAGTTGTGGAAGTGCTTTCCGAAAAGTGTCCTGCAAGGCTTACAAGGCTTGGAGTTAAGGATGTGTTTGGTGAGTCAGGTCCTGCTAAGGAGCTTATTCATAAATATAAGCTTGATGCTGAAGGGATTTATGAGCAGATAAAGACGGCAATGTAAGTTGGAAATTATTTTAGTTTAAAAGGGGATGTCGCATAAGGAACGACTGTATCATATGGTGTAGTCCTTCCTTAGTGCGACTCCCCTTTTATTTTTATTTATGGAAGGAATATTATTTGGAAAACCAGAATATTGGGGACTATAATTTGCAAAAAATGACATCTAAATATACGTTTTTTGCAAATTTTTTTAGTATAAAATGCCTTAATTTATGTTAAGCTGTTTTTTATTTATAGAAAAAGTACGAGAAAATTATGTTTACCAAACTTTATTAATAAAAAAAATTATGATATAATACAATTATATTTGACAAAAACTGCCTTTTTTTACGCAATATGGACTAAAATTAGTCCCTTGAAATGGTAGATATCCAATAAAATGCCTATAAATGGACTTAAATAAGTACATAGGTAGGTGATTTGATGGAACAAAAAATAAAGCAGGACGAAATCCATATTGGAAAAAATATAAGAAGGCTGAGGCTGGAAAAGAAAATCGGGCAGACTGAGATGGTTGCATTGCTGCAAATGGAAAATGTATCTATGACACGTGAAGCATTTGTAAAAATAGAAAGAGGCATACAGCATATTAGTGCGACTCAAATTAGAGGTATAAGAAATGTGTTGGGGACAACATATGATGAATTGCTAAAATGATAAAATTTGAGGAAGTAAAGTTAAAATGGTTTATGTAGGTATTTGTGATGATTTAATTGAACATAGACGGATGTTAAGGGCTGTATGTGACAGATATTTCTCTGAACGCAGGTTGAAATATGAAATTGTGTTATTTCGATCGGGAGAGGAAATGCTGGGATATTCAGGGGAACGTCTTACATTGTTACTTTTGGATATAGAAATGAAGGGTATTACAGGAATCGATGTAATGCACAGACTGTTACACAGCGATAAAATTTGGAGAATACTTTTTGTGTCAAGCCATGATGAGCTTATGATTCAGACATTTGGATTAAAAACCTTGGGATATTGTTCAAAACCCATAAGATATGAGGATATAAGCAGGTGGCTTGATGTAGCTATTGAGGAAAGCGACTGCAATAAGATTATTCGTTTTGAGGACAATACGTTAATCAATGTTGATGAAATAATTTATATTGAATCTGACGGACATTATATTCGTGTTCATACTGTCAATGAACACCCGTTGTTTGTTATGGATATATATGAAGCATCAGAGCTTTTGAATAATACAAGTGTAGCTAGAATACATAAATCATACATGGTAAATCTTGCATATATTGATCAATTAACTGCAAAATATGTAAAGCTTCAAGAAAGTTACAGCTTGCTTCCCATTGGAAGAAGCTATAGGGAAGACATTAAGCAGAGATATCAGGCATACATATATGAAATTGCAAAGAGGCGGTCTAAGCTTTAGAATGTGCTGATGAGGAACAGGGCATGGATATATTTTTTGAAATTGGGTATTGTGTTGTAGATATTATTAATTGTATTTTGGCATACAGAGTTTTCTTTGGGGAGAAATTAAAAAAGGATGTTGCCAAATATGTTTTTTTATTTTTGGGGATTATCATTTTACAGTGGGTAAATGTTTGCTTTCTTGGTATAGAAAAGGATTTTTTAGATGTAATTTATGGCTTTGGTATAGCATTCATTTTAGGTGAAGGAAAGATAATAAGAAGATTAATAATATTTTTTGATTCTTACATTGTGTCTTCTGTTTTTATCAGCTGTTTTAATTATATTATCTGTTTTCTGTTAAATAGAGACCAGCAGCAAATGATACAAAATCCGATTTATGGTATGATGATTAACTGTACATTTTTGTTAATTGTAATAGTATATCTTCTATACCAAAGGATTACTAAGAAAGATAATCATTCCCTGATTGATTTTTCAACTGATCAGCAAATTTTATTATCCGTGGCATTATTTTGTTGTGTGTTTATAATGAGCATTTCACAAAGTTTTTTTCATTATTCGGACATGCCTTTAAATGTCAAGAATTTTTTTGGTATTCTAATGTCCCTGCTTTGTACTTTTTTTATTATTGTGCTTGTGTGGCTTTCTAATTCCATAAGGACGAGAGACCTGTATATGCATGAAAGGGAATTGGCAGACCTAAGAATGCTTGAGCAGGAGAAAAGGTTTGGCATAATACAAAATTCCAATGAGGAGATAAGAAAATTTAAGCATGATGTTAAGGGGCATATGATTGTGCTTCATAATTATATAGCACAAAAGGATTGTGAGGGAGCAGAGGAATATTTAAATAAAATAGGTGCAAAGCTTGAAAGTGACGGAAGCAGAAGCTATACGGGAATTGTTGCGTTGGATGCAATAATTGATAACTACAGAAAGGAAATGGTTTCAAAGGAAATTGAATTTAACTGGGATGGAGCATGCAGACTTTCGGAAGTTGACATTGATTTGTTTGACTTATGTACCATATTTGAAAATATTCTTGTAAATGCAATAGAGGCATGTGAAAAAATATCTTCAAACAGGGTTGTGAGTATTTCAGTACAAATTATAAATAATAAAATATGTATTATTGAGAAAAATACTATGAGCGGAAATTTAATTCTGGATAAGGAAGGTAGACCCATTACAACAAAGACGGATAAGAAAAATCATGGCTTAGGAACAAAAAATATAAAGGATGTAGTTACTAAACACGACGGAATGATAAAATTTACAAGCGAGGACGGATGGTTTGAGATAGTATTACATATTTAAAAGTTTATATTTTCCATAAAATTAAAAAAACAGGGATTAAATGATGAAATTTAATCTCTGTTTTTTTAGTTTATTTTGAATAAAAGTGTCGTTCATGCAGAAAAAGTGTCGTTCATGCAGAGATAATTGAAAGGTTTTTTTTATCCTTATACCATGAAATTGCAGGCGGTTTTGCACTGTAATTTTATGGTATAGGAGGGAACGGAAATGTCATTTTTTGGTGTGAATCTAGAGTGGTTTATAAAATGGCTTTTTGGGCGGTAAAAGATAAAAACTTTAAGGGCTGCGATAATTAAATATAAAACAAGATAATTTTGCAGCCCTTTAAATTGAAAAGGGGAGAGGTAATAATATGCATCAGGATAAAGCAGGTATAATTGAAATTAAATCACATGAAGATAGAGGACCGGTCATTATCGCAATGTGGCACTTTAATATGGCACGGTTATATACAAAGGATATTTTGTTTGTATCGAGGCATAAGCAAAAAAGTAAGGTACATGTTGTTGAAGAAGCCATACATTATGGATTTGAAAGAAATGTTTCATGTAAAATGAACTTGGATGAAATGTATGAAATGCTGAAGGATTATGGCTTTGAATTTGCACATAACAGCTATTTAGTGAATCTTAAATATGTTGCAAGAAAGACAACCACGGAATTGGAATTAATTGACGGTACACATTTGTCAATCGCCAGGTCAAAGGAGGATTCCTTTGCAGAGGCTCTGGTAAGGTCAAATAGAGATTTTAAAAAAAAAATACAGTAATAAAAAGTGTATTTGGGGCATTTGGTTTACATAAAAATATCCTGAATACAAATATTGAATTTTATTCTGTAAAAATCGCCAAATGGAAGTTTTTTGGTGGTTGTGTTGTAGAATGAATTTGGGTGATGGATAATAAAAAGTTATCTATGAGAATTGATTAGATCAGAAATTAACAAATAATTTTATCTTATTTTTATCAAAGAGTATTACCGGAGGATAAAATAATGAACGAAAACGAATTAGTAAGTATTATTATTCCTACATATAATAGAGAATTATGCTATATCTCAAAAGCAATTAAAAGCATCTTGCAACAAACATATAAAAAATATGAAATTATTGTTGTTGATGACAATATATGTAACTCAAACTATAGCCTAAAGATCAAAAAATATTGTAAAAAAAATAATCTCATATACCTTACAACAAAAGGTAAACAAGGAGCAAATACGGCGAGAAACATCGGTGCATGTCATGCAAAAGGAAGTTATTTAGCTTTCTTAGATGATGATGATATTTGGTTAAAAAACAAATTGGAAATGCAGTTAAAGCACTTCAACAATAATATAGGTATGGTTTATTCTAATGGTTATATTATTACGCCAAATTTCAAATGTCTATATACAAAACCTAAAATTTTTGTAACGGAAGGGAATCTATATAAATTATTTCTTTATAATTATATTGGACCAACAGTTACGGCACTGATTAAGAGAGATTGCTTTTTTGATGTTGGAATGTTCGATGAAACAATGCCAGCCAAACAAGATTATGATTTATGGATAAGAATAGTTAAAAAATATAAAGTTATAGGAATTAAGCAACCATTATTTATATATACAAGGCATGACTCAAACCAGATAACTAAGAACTATAATTTAATTTTAGCTGGATATAAAAGAATATATGAAAAAAATAAAAATTATTTTAAAAACGATTTTATTATTAAGTTCTTTTTTTATTTAAAGCTTGCAAAAATATATAAAAGCAAAAAAAAGATTATCGAATATTTAAAGTGTCTCTTTATGGCATTTTCAAATATAAAATATGAAAATTTTAAAATCATATTTTAAAATTTCGTATAAAAACTAAAACACTATATGAACATAAATGTTTACAGATAAACAATGAAATTTATTTATAATTAACCCAAAGGAGGATCTCTATAATGTTTGATTTTCATGAGATAATAGGAAAAACTATAGGTGTTATTTATACTTTTGAAGGAGAAGATGCTCCAGGTTCTGGACATTATCATGTTTGGCAAAGTGATATAATATCAAAATGGCTGTTAGCCATTCAAGAACTAAAGTGTAGACCGTTGATATTAGATGTAAGAACTTTTGTAGATAAGGCTATTTCTAACACATTGCCTAATATTGACTATGTTTTAAATTTGAATTGTGGCAGTTGTGAATTGTCTCCAATGGCATTAATTCCTTCCGTTTGTGGTTATTTTCATATTCCTTGTATTCCTTGTAATTCAACAGCAATATTAGCTGGTGAAAATAAACTAATGTCAAATTTACTTGCTCAAGCAATAGGAATTCAGATTCCCAAAACTTTAAGTAATGAAATCAAAGGTGGAATTTTTCGTCCTTTAAATTTAGGAAGTAGTCTAGGTGTAAAACGAGAATTTTCTAGTCAGGTTGAGGGGATTTATCAGGAGTTTATCCAAGGTTATGACATTACGACTCCTATTGTATATAACCCAATCATACAGAAAATGGATATCATGCCCACTATCTTATATATCGGGGAAAACAATAATGTAGAATGGTATCTTGACGAAGAAAATAAAAGTCTCAGGAGTGGTTTCACACGAAAAACAATTTATGGCTTGAGCGAAGAAGTGCACAAAAAGTATTTAGAATTGGTTCAAAACCTGTCCATTAATACTTTTTGTCGTATCGATGCTAGGATTAAATGTGATTCTTTTAGTGAATTAAACTCGTTGATTGAGAAACCACTTCAATTAAAAGATATTTATTTTATTGAAATTAATCCTATGCCTACTGTATGGATCAATAATGCATTTTCATATTCATTTTCAAAAATACAACCAACCGATAATTTTTTTACATACATTAAAGAATTGCAAAATGTTGTACCCCAAAGCACTTTACACAATTTTTTATTGAGTATTGCAATGTTAGCACTTTCTACAGCCAAGTAAAAAAGTAAAAAGGATTTAATCCTGTGTCTTCTATGAATTCTTTTCTGCGTCCTGTAACTTCAATTACTCTTGAAGGTAAATGACATTGACCTTTTATATCATATTCGGGCAGCTTTTTTTCAACATAGTTAAGTTGTTTTAAAAGTTGTCCGTTGCCCATTGTATTACTAGACAGACCATTATTGAATAAGCTAATAATATCGTATTGTTGAAGTAGCTCTTTTCCCCAATCTTTATTTTCTTTTATCGCAATAATGAACAAATTCATCACATATCTGGCTGAAATAAAAGGTAATTGATTGTTGCGCACCATACCATCAAATATTTGAGTAAAAATATATTTTATGTCAGAAAACTCTATATGTACTCCATAGTATGATTTTGCTATCAATTTATTACATAGAATCGCAAAATATTGGACTTGCCTATCTATTGAATTAGCATACTCAAGGCCTTTATCAAACAGTTCTAATGCATAGTCGGGTTTTGCAGACATCATGTATGCAATACCTGTATTATTATAAATATGGGACATCCCAACTAATCCTGGCACATCACTTATTGCTTCTCCCAACATGTCTGAAAATTGTTGCGCATATATATTCCCATAGTCAAATTGACGTATTAGCATATTATTTTTACAATAAATGGCATTGTCAGCCATATTATTTTGCACAAATATCTTATATGCCTGTGTAAGCATTTGATTTTGTTCATCCAATGACTTATTTTCGAAAAAGTATGCATATTTAAAAACATAAGCTAATAAAAGTTGATTATCTAATTCTTTTGCAATATTATAGGCATCGTGCATATCTGTTTTCCCAGAATCATTACAAAATACCCTGTATAGTTTCGCTATACAGAGAAAATTTTTTATAAGAACATTTTCACTTTCCAAAAGTGCATTATGATTTTCTAACTGGACAATGAATTCGTCCAAATAGCCCTTTATTTCTTTTTTTTCATCACACAATAAATTGGCTCGGTATTTTAACAATCGAGGAGAATACAATTTAACAATAGAATTCTCAGACCACTCTTTATTTAACAAAATATCATGTTTGGTTTTAGAACAGGTACTGAAACACTGTTCAGCAAAGGAATTTATAAAATCATTTATATTTTCGGCACCAGTATTAACTATTTTATAAATTTCACTTTGTCCATTATTTCTTATAAATTTCACACGAGTTCCATTAGGACATTCGCATAACAATTCCTTTGCCCGTTCAAAATTATTGTCTTTTAGCAGAATTATAATTGTTGGAGCTAGAAAACTATCTTTATGCAGGTTTATTAATTTAGTGATGTATTTTTTTATTACTTTTCCTTCTTGAATAATAATTGGGTCTATTACTTCCGGACCTGCCGCTTGATGCTCTTGGGAACCAAATAACTTATTTAAGGCAACGACCATTTCAGCAAGTCCCACAGAACTAAATTTATTAAAACTGATGTTAATCAAATTTGCAATTGATGGAATTCTTTTTTCAATCCAACTATAAATTTTATGGATACGGTTTTTAGCAATAGCATCTGTATCTATATAATTACTTTTTCCTCTATAAGACTTAAAATAATCTAATCCTCTCCCAATTGCAAATTTCTGCTCAACTACATAGATTGTAAATCCACAACTATCTTCTTTAAAAAATGATTTTATGTCTTCCATAATTATAACTCCTGTATTTTATAAACTCCCTATTCTATATAATAAACATTTATTCATCAATTCTCATAGATAACTTTTTATTATCCATCACTTCTTTCCCCCTATTCACACCAGCCTCCCTTAAAACATATCATGGTAAAAAGACAACCAATTCTATATACAGGGAGGACATGAGTAAAAAAATAAGAAATAACAGAAATAATGATGAGTTTGATTTTTGGCTTAACGGCATGGCAGACGAAAATATGAAAAACTATATAAAATACCGAATCGTAAAACAGATTGATTGGTTTGAGGTAAAGGGTAAATATTGTAAAAATAAGTATCAGGGTTTTATGTTTGCGTCAATCATAATAAGCTCTGTAATACCGGTATTGTCTATTTTTGCTGATGGTTCGGTACTGATGAAAACTGTAATTGCAATACTTGGTTCAGTTGTATCAGTTATCGGGTCATACATTACACTTCAAAACTATAAAGAGCTGTGGGTAGAATATGTAAGCAAGAAAAGCATTTTACAGAATATTCTTTATATGTACTTTAACTGTCGTGGGGATTTTGACGTTGAAGATGAAAAAGAAAGAAATGGAAAGCTGATTGATACATGTGAGAATTATTTTCTACAAAATGTAAATGCATTAAGTGAGATAGAAAAGAAAAAATAAACGTATGTGGAAAGAATAATTTAAGCTTTAGTGAGGTGGCGTATGCATATTTTTACTTTACTCTGCAAAAATATTTTGTTATAATCGCTTTAGATTGCTAAAGTGTATATTTTTTCCAAATTAATTTTGCGGAGGTTAGATAAAATGGACATTAATGGTACAATAATGCAATACTTTGAATGGGATTTACCTGCGGATCAGAGCTTGTGGAAGGGTCTTAAGGAGGATGCGGCAAAGCTTAAAACAGCCGGAATTACGGCAGTGTGGCTTCCGCCCGCATATAAGGGAGCTGGAGGATCTGATGATGTTGGTTATGCAGTATATGATTTATATGATTTAGGAGAATTTAATCAAAAGGGTTCAATACCTACCAAATATGGAACTAAGGCTGAGTATCTTGCTGCGATAAAGGCATTACATGCAAAGGGAATACAGGTTTATGCTGATATAGTGTTAAATCATAAGCTTGGCGCAGATGAGGTCGAGGAAGTCTTGGCAGAGGAGTTTAACGAAAATAGCAGAGGTCAGATGATAGGTGAGAAAAAGACTATAGGTGCATGGACTAAGTTTACTTTCCCCGGAAGAAAGGGCAAATATTCTGACTTTACATGGAATTGGAATCATTTTGATGGAATAGATTGGGATCAGGACAGAGCAAAAAATTCAATTTTCCGTTTTCAGGGAAAGGATTGGGACAAGGATGTAGATACAGAAAAGGGCAACTATGATTATCTTATGGGTGCCGACCTGGATCTTCAGAATGAGGATGTAAGACAGGAGCTTATTAGCTGGGGCAAATGGTATACTGAGACGGCCGCCTTGGACGGCTACAGGCTTGATGCCGTGAAGCATATAAATAAGTATTTTTATAAGGATTGGATTCGTGCCATGCAGGCAGCTATGGAGAAAGAACTTTTTGCCGTGGGCGAATATTGGCATTGGGATGTAAATGTTCTTATGGACTACATTAATGCAAACGAGGGTGAGGTTAATCTTTTTGACGTACCGTTGCATTTTAACTTCCATAACTGTTCTAAGGCAAATGGAAATTATGACCTTAGAAAAATTCTTGATGGTACATTGATCAGGACTAATCCTATGAAGGCTGTTACATTTGTTGATAATCATGACAGCCAGCCTGGACAATCTCTTGAGTCATGGGTTGATGACTGGTTTAAGCCTATGGCATATGCTATTATTCTGCTTAGACAGGAAGGATATCCTTGCGTATTTTACGGTGATTACAAGGGTATTCCGTCAGCAAAGATTAAGTCCAAAAAGAAGGAGATAGACAAGCTCTTAAAGCTTAGAAAGCAAAAGGCATATGGTGTTCAGCATGATTACTTTGATGATCCAAACTGCATAGGATGGACAAGAGAGGGCGATGAGGAGCATCCTGATTCGGGGCTTGCAGTTGTTATTTCAGATGGTACAGGCGGAACAAAGCGTATGTATATTGGAAAGCAGTTTGCAGGCACACATTTTTCAGATGTAATGGGAAATGCAAAGTATAACATAAAGATTGATGATGAGGGCTGCGGAGAGTTTTATGTAAACCGAGGAGCAGTAGCCGTATGGGTGCAGAAAGAGAATAAATAGCAGGTGATGGTATGGGAAAAACTATTAAAACAGAGGCAGTAAAGGAATTATTTGAGGCGATACTGACACTTGAAAATGTAGATGAGTGCTTCGATTTTTTTGAAGATGTTTGTACTGTGAATGAGGTTTTGTCCATAGCACAGAGATTTTCTGTAGCAAAGATGTTGAGGGATAATAAAACATATCTTGAGGTTGCAAAGGAGACAGGGGCATCCACAGCTACAATAAGCCGTGTCAACCGCTCCCTGAACTACGGAAATGACGGCTATGAAATGGTGTTTTCTCGCCTGAATAAATAACAATATGGAGGGGACTGTCTCGATAAGAAGATTTATATCATAATAACAAAAATACGCTTTCGCTCGTCTCCGACGTAACGGTACTAAGGTGCCAAAATACGTCACCTAAGTACCGACGTCTTCAAACGATTTTTTATATTATGATATAAATCTTTTTAATGCGACAGCCCCCTCAATGTTTTCGTAAGTGGACACAACGAGTTTACTATAATTCGTTAATGTGTCTTTTTTTAATGTCGATATATTTAGTGTGAATACATACATATGCCCTGAGTAGACTGAGTTAAAAAAATTTTGCCCGTGACATGTCATGTGGCAGAAGGGTTGCCGTCTTTCTAAGCAGAATTAGGATGTGGCGACGTTCAATTAATGAGGAGGGAATGTATGGTTATTAACTCAAGTGCCGTTTCTATGGCGGCAAAAACAACAAAAAGCATCAGTTATGGGAGTAAGGATGTTTCTGTTATGAATAACGCCCATACAGGAGAGAAAAAGTTTAGTGGACAAAGCTTTAATTCCACGTATCAGAGAACGCTTAAGGGAGGAAGTAGATTTGGAAATGATACACCGACCTACAACCGCTATGGCAGACTGCCGGGAGATGATGAGGTAAAAGAAACATCGGACTATCTTCCTACTCCGGATGAATTAAGAAGGAAGCTTGATATGCAGATAAAAAGCTTTTTGGAGGATGTAAGAAGAAGGCTTGCAAGTGTCATTTCAAGAGGCTTTTTTGGTGGCGGATTTTGGGGCAGCAGTGATAATGGCATTTTAAATCTGTCATCGGGCGGCAATGTCAGTGTGTGGAACAGAACAACATACACTGAGTACTCATATAAGGAATCGGAATCCTTGGAATTTGAGACAAAAGGAATTGTTAAAACTGCTGACGGCAGGGAGATTGAGTTTGGCATGTCCCTTGAAATGTCCAGAGAATATGTGGAGCAGACGGAGAGTATTACAAAGGATACTGTTGCAATTATGACGGATCCCCTTGTCATAAGTCTTGATTCTTCACCGGTGGGTGTAAGCGACCAAAAATGGAAATTTGACATTGACGGAGACGGAAGCATTGACAATATTTCCATGCTTTCAAAGGGTTCGGCATTTCTTGCATACGATAAAAATGGTGATGGAAAAATCAACGATGGTACTGAGCTTTTTGGAGCAAGAACAGGAAACGGTTTTGCTGAGCTTGCTGCTTATGATGAGGATGGAAACGGCTGGATAGATGAGAATGATTCAATATACAGCAAGCTGTCCGTATGGCAGAAGGATGATACCGGAAATGATAAACTGATGAATCTTAAGGAAGCAAATGTAGGAGCAATATTCCTTGGAAATATAGCTACCGAATACTCCTTAAAATCAGATGAGGATAACAGCCACAATGCCCAGATAAGAAAATCAGGAATGTATCTTAGTGAGGACGGAATGGCAAGGAGTGTTCAACAGCTTGATATGGTGAAGGCTCTAGTTAGTTGACGATTATTTAATTTAGTCAAATAACATCTGTTATACCTTTACATATGGTTTTCAATACTATATAATGTCTCGTGAGGCTTATACTATAGCCTGTACAGGGAGTGTGTTTTATGGACAATAGTAAAGAAAACTTAAAGAAACAAATTCGGGAATGGATTAAATTAGGGTATATACGTCCCGATGATATTCCGACTATAGAGCTTTATATGGATCAGGTCACAACCTTTATGGATAAACACCTTGAACAAAATAAGCGTACGGATGAAGATAAAACCCTGACTAAGACAATGATAAATAATTACACAAAGAATGACCTGCTTCCGCCTCCTGACAAAAAGAGGTACTCAAAGGAGCACATTATTCTTCTGATATATATTTATTATCTTAAAAATGTAATTTGTATCAATGACATACAGGTTATGCTGAAGCCGCTTATTGACAATTACTATGGTAATGATAAGGCGAGCCGCAGCTTGGAAGACATATACACAAGATTGTATAATCTTGAAAAATATCAGTATTTCAATGTTGAAAGCAGTGTGGTAAAGGCATTTGAACTTTCGGAAAAATCCTTTGAGGAGACAGACGACCCGTATATTAAAAAGCTTAATTTCCTTTCATTGCTGGGATATGATGTTTTCATGAAGAAAAAGCTTATGGAACATATCATTGATGAGATGGCAGAGGAGCAGGAAAAGGAAAAAGTAAATCAAAAGGAAAGTCAGAAATCCAATCAGAAGGGACAGCCAAAAAATGCGGCAAAGCCGCCGAAAGATAAAAAGGATAAGGGATAAAAACAAAAAAGGGTTGTCGCACTAAAATATTTATAGTGCGACAGCCCCTTCTTGTTTATTATCCTGTGTTTCTTCAGGCTTTATGGAAAGGGTAATCCGTTCAACACGGTTTCTGTTCACCCTGGTAACCTTGAAGTCTAAATTTTCATATTTTGCAGCGTCTCCTTCATCGGGCAGCTTGTCCAATAATTGGATAACAAAACCTGCAAGAGAGTCATAGTCCTCCGAGGCAAGCTTTATGTCCAAGGCATCATTTAAGTCGTTAAGCTTGATTGATGCATCTATGTCATATACATTTTCGGATATTACCTTAATGTAATCTGCTTCATCTGTATCATATTCATCCCTGATTTCACCGACAATTTCTTCTATTAAATCCTCCATTGTAATAATACCGGAGGTAACGCCATACTCATCAAGGACAACTGCCATTGTAACGGATGAGGTTTTCATATCAGCAAATATTTGGCTTGTTTTCTGATATTCATATACAAAGAGCGGTTTCCTGAGTACATGCCTTACGTCAAAATTTTGGGCGCCATGCTTTTCCTTGTAGAAAAATAAATCCTTAATATAGAGAAGTCCTACAACATTATCCTTAGATTCCTCGTATATAGGTATACGGGAGTATGTTTCTTCGGAGAACTTGGAAACTAGCTCCTCATATGTAGAGTTTATATCTGCAAATACAACATCGGCACGTGGTACCATGATATCCTTTGATAAAGCATCGCCAAAATCAACAACATTTGAAATCATAAATTTTTCGGATGTCTCAAGTATGCCGTCCTCATGGCTTACGTCAAAAATCGTTCTTAGCTCTGACTCTGTCATGGTATTACTCTTGTCAGAGGTATCTACGTGAAATATTTTGAAAATGATACCCGTAATTATATTTAAAAGCCATATGGCGGGAGTAAGTATAATCATAAGTATCCAAATTGGATATACGAATATCATGGATAATTGTATGGAATATTTAGTTGCAAGGGTTTTTGGCGTGATTTCACCAAAAATAAGTATCAATATTGTAAGTATTCCGGTTGATACTCCGATAAACTTACTTCCAAATACCTCTGTGCAAAGTGTTGTAGCAAGCGCTGAGGCGGATATATTTACAATATTATTGCCGATAAGTATTGTGCTGAGAAGCTTGCCGGAGTTTTCGGTTACGGCAAGAACCTTTGCGGCACGTTTTTTGCCCTCCTCGGATAGGGTTCTCAGCTTTAATTTATTTACAGTTGTAAGTGCGGTTTCTGCGGATGAAAAAAATCCGGAAAGAATGAGTAAAATCACAAGAATAATTAGCTGCGCTATGGGGTCCACGTTTTAAAATCATCTCCTTAACAATAATTATTTACTTATTTTATATAGAATGGATAAATGTGTCAAGTGATAGTTTGTCTCTCAATGCTGTTAATGCCGGAAAAGTATAAAGGAAGCAAAAACTGTGTTTGATTTAGGTTGTTTTTTGTTGTATAATCGTAATGCGAATTTTTGCAGGATTTTATTTTTTGCATATGGAAAAGGGGCTTTTACAAAATGCTTTATGATAAGGATATACGTGAGCCTCTGTTTGATTTCCTTGAGGAAAGCTTTGGCAGAGTGCGTATTTTAGAGGAAAAGAATATGGGTAAGTCAAGGGCAGACATTGTTATGATAACAGAGAATGCCTTTTTTGGTGTTGAGATAAAAAGCGATGCGGATACATATGCAAGACTTAAGAGGCAGGTTAAGGATTACGATACATTTTTTGATTATAATATTATAGCGATAGGCTCAAGCCACGCGCATCACATTACGGAGCATGTGCCTGAATGGTGGGGAATTATTACAATAGATGAGATTGATGGCAAGCCTGATTTTTATATGTACAGGGAGGCGGAGCATGCACCGGAGGTTGACATAAAACAGCAGCTTACATTTATGTGGAGACCTGAGCTTGCAGATATTCAGGCACTAAACGATATGCCGAAATACAAGGATAAAAGCAAGCAGTTTGTAATAGATAAGGTATATGATAAAATACCCCATGATTTACTGAAAAATCAGATGTGTGCAATGCTTTTTGAAAGGGATTATAATTCCATTGCAGAAAGAATAAACGCATACAGAGTAGAAAACGGGCAGAAGGCAAGACGAAAAAGAAAGTATAAGAAAAGAAAAAAGATATGAAAACATTAAATAAATATTTTGGAAGCAAACAATTTTATAAAATGACACTTGGAGTAGCAGTTCCGATTATGATACAAAATGGAATTACCAATTTTGTGGGACTGCTTGACAATATTATGGTAGGGCAGGTTGGAACGGAGCAGATGTCGGGTATTGCCATTGTAAATCAGCTCTTTTTAGTATTCAATCTTGCGATTTTCGGGGCAATATCGGGAGCGGGCATATTTACGGCGCAGTACTACGGTTCTAAGGATGAGGAAGGTGTAAGAAATACATTCAGGTTTAAGCTTTACATATGTGTAGGCATAACGATACTTGGAATTGCAATATTTTCATTGTTTGGTGATGCTCTTATAAGAATGTATCTTAAAGGTGAAGGAAACGGATTGTCAATTGAGGACGCCTTAAGATATGGAAAGCAGTATATGCTTGTTATGTTTGCAGGACTTCTGCCCTTTGCCATAGAGGGCGCATACAGTGGAACCTTAAGGGAGTGTGGAGAGACGGTTGTATCCATGAAGGCAGGTGTAATTGCCGTATTTGTAAACCTGTTTTTAAACTGGGTGCTTATTTTCGGAAATCTTGGCATGCCTGAGCTTGGGGTAAGGGGTGCTGCCATTGCAACCGTAATATCAAGGTATGTACAGGTTATTATTGTAATTGTATGGACACATAGACATAGTGAGAAAATGCCGTTTATTAAAGGCGCATACAGAACTATGGCTATTCCCGGTGGACTTGTGAAGCAGATAATTATCAAAGGTACGCCTCTTACAATAAATGAGATATTATGGGCATCCGGCATGGCTGTACTTAATCAGTGTTATTCCCTAAGAGGGCTTGATGCAGTTGCGGCAATAAATATCGCATCAACAATATCCAATCTGTTTAACGTGGTTTTTGTTGCATTTGGAGATGCGATTGCCATTGTTGTAGGTCAGCTTTTGGGAGCAGGAAAATTTGAGGAAGCTAAGGATACTGATAGGAAGCTGATTACATTTTCGGTTGTGTTATGTATAGGTGTAGGCGCAGTTATGTTTGTCCTGTCACCGCTTTTCCCTATGCTTTATAATACAACAGACGGCGTAAAGTCGCTT
Source organism: uncultured Bacteroides sp. (assembly GCA_964635615.1). GTDB lineage: Bacteria > Bacillota > Clostridia > Lachnospirales > Lachnospiraceae > Coprococcus_C. Next base: position 52,455 of record CAZWNL010000006.1, on the reverse strand, counting down.
GCAGCAAGATATATGCGGGTTTCAGCCCTGTTTATGCCTGTGTGGGCATTTATGCATGCTTCGTATTTTACGCTTAGGGCAGGCGGAAACACCATAGTAACATTTTTGTTTGACAGTGTTTATTTATGGTGTTTGTCATATCCGATTGCTTATGTAATAAGCCGGTTTACGTCACTGCCGCTTATAACAATGTATTTTTGTGTACAATCGCTGGATTTGATTAAATGTCTGGTGGGCTTTATACTTGTGAAAAAGGGCGTGTGGCTGAATAATATCGTAGATAAAAACACATAATTGTTTGAGAAAAAACATTAAAAATATGGCATAATTAAAGGGATTCCACGGAACGTGGAGTTCCTTTTTTGGTTTTCTACGGAGTATACATTTATTTTTTTTGGTAATGTGATATTATGTCATTAAAGGAGCTTTCAAACAGGCTTTTGATGGTCACGGCATGCGTCAGTGTGTTGTGATTATAGACAGGAGGAATATTATGGATCAGGTTAAGACAGGTAAATTCATATATGATATGAGGAAGGAACAAAACCTTACGCAAAAACAGCTTGCCGAAAAGCTTGAAATCAGTGACAGGACAATTTCAAAGTGGGAATGCGGCAAGGGTATGCCTGAGGTGGGGCTTATGATGCCTCTTTGTGAGGCTCTTAATATAAATGTAAATGAGCTTTTGTCAGGTGAGCGGCTTTCCGATGAACATTATTCCAATAAGGCAGAGGAAAATATAATACAGCTTATTAAGGAAAATAAACAAAGTGGAAAGAAAACATTGCAGTATGTACTGGGTTATATTGCAGCCATATTTGTTATTTTAGGTATCGTTATTGTTTCACTGGCACAGGCGGGCGTAAATATAATATATTTTCTTGATTATGTAACGGCAATCGTTTTGTTTGTTGTCGTCACATTATTTCTTGCCGTAGCAGGGCTTTTAAGGGATTTCTTTCGGGCATTTCCTTTGGCATTCAAAGGTGTTGATGACAATGATAATGCTGTTCTGGATAAACTAAAAAGAGCGTACAATGCTGTTTGTCTTGCAATGAAAACATCAATTTATATCAGCCTTTTTTCTGTTATGTATTGCTCTGTGGGCTTACTGCACGGATTATTTGCCAGTCCTGAGCTTATTGGACCAAATATGGCAGTTGTGGTATTAAGTCTGCTGTATGGAGTATTTTTTTCTATGGTACTGCTTCCTGTTCGTGCAAGGCTTAAGGTCAAAATTGATGAGCTGGAAAATGTGTCAGACCTTTGATGGCAGTCATGTGAGGAGGAATATTTATGGGAAAGAAAAATTTTGCCGCAATTACGGGCTTCTTGGTATGTGCTATCATGATTATGTACGGAATAGTAAGTAATGGTGGAATACAGACTTTGCCACGTTTTCTTCATGGACCCTCGGCAATCATTACATTTGGCGGTGCGTTTTTTGCGGTTATGATAACATCGGATTCCTTTAAGGATTACATAGACGGTTTAAAGTGCTTTTTTTATGCATTCAAAAAAAGTGAATTTGATATTGATGAATTGTGTGGTCAAATTATTGAACTGGCAAATCTTTCAAGGAAGGATGGACTTTTATCTCTGGAGGAACAGACATCGGAAATTGAAAATGATTTAATGAGAAAGGGAATAAGGCTTATCGTTGACGGAACAGATCCTGAGCTTGTGAAGGATATTATGGAGACAGAGCGATTTCACTATGAGGAAAGAAACCAAAAAAGAATACAGTTTTGGAAGGATTTAGGCGCATATGCTCCTGCATGGGGCATGGTGGGAACGCTGCTTGGTCTTATAAATATGATGCACGCTATGGGTGACGACCCAAACAGCATCGGTTCAGGTATGGCGCTTGCGCTTATAACAACTCTGTACGGCTCAATACTTGCCAACTGGTTATGCATTCCATTGTCAAGGAAGCTGGAAAAAAGCAGTTCTCAGGAAAATCTCGTTATGGAAATTGTGACGGAGGGGGTTTTATCAATTCAGGCCGGCGACAATCCTGCCATTATTAGAGAGAAGCTTCGGGCATTCAGGGATGGCAAGGAGGAGCAGGAGTAAAAAATATTATAACCGACTATACAAAATTAAATTTGAAATAACTGTGAATATACTTGACACGGTATAAAAAATATTCAAGAATGTGAAATATATTTTTATATCGTGTTTTTATTTTTGCAGGAAGAAATTTGTAAGGAAAAGCTGATGGGAGTACACATTTTAAATGTTTGGATACATTATTGCAAATAAGGCAGAGCTTAAATTAAAGGATTATGAAAAATACAGGGAATATTACTGCGGCGTGTGCAATTCACTTAAAGAGCGATATGGAATTGTGAGCGGTCTTTCTCTGAGCTACGACGTTACATTTTTGGCAATTCTTTTGTCTGCGTTTTACGAGTCTGAAACAACAAGGCAGTCAAAGCACTGCATCGTTCACCCTGTAAATAAGCATTTTTATTTTTCAAATAATATGATAGATTACGCTGCGGATATGTGTCTTTTGCTATCATATTTTAAGTGCCTTGATGATTGGCAGGATGATAAAAATTTTGCACGCCTTACCTACAGTGCAGTGTCGAGGAAAAATGTCAGAGGGATATGTAAAAAATATCCCATTCAGGCACAGGCTATAAGGGAGAACTTAAAAAAGCTCAATTCTTATGAGAGTAAAAATAAAGAAACGTGCAATATTGATGCTTTGTCCTCCTGCTTTGGTGGACTGCTGGGAACGGTTTTTTGTAATAAGCGGGCAGATTGCCGTTTTGACACATTTCAGAATGATTTGTATAATATGGGTTATCATCTTGGAAAATACATTTATATACTTGATGCCTATGACGATCTGGAGCAGGACGTCAAAAAGGGTGACTTTAATCCCTTTAAAGGTATATGTGAAGCAAATGCAGATTTTGACGGTTACGTTAAAGAGCTTTTGCTTATGGAGGCAGCGGATGCGGCACAGGCATTTGAAATGCTTCCCATAGTAAAAGATGTGGATATATTAAGAAACATTATTTATTCCGGTATATGGATAAAATATTATGAGATTTTTAGGAGACGAAATGAGAAATCCTTATGAAGTATTGGGCGTAAGACCCGGAGCCTCAGATGATGAGGTAAAAAAAGCATACAGAAAGCTGAGCAGAAAATATCATCCTGATGCAAATATCAATAATGCCAACAAGGAGCAGGCAGAGGAGAAGTTTAAAGAGGTTCAGGAAGCGTACAGAACCATTATGAACAAGAACACGTCATATGGAGGCGGTTCGCGCAACTTCAATGGCTGGGATGGCTTTGGGGGTGGATTTAACCGTGCAAGAAATGAAGGCGGTGGGAGGTCATCAGATGAAACGCATATTGCAGCGGCACAGAATTTTATTATAAACGGTATGTTTAGTGAGGCAGTAAGAACATTAAATGATATATCTGACAGAACCTCAAGGTGGTATTATTTAAGTGCAGTGGCAAATTACGGACTTGGCAATAGGGCGACGGCACTTGAGCATATTAACAGGGCAATCAGCATGGAGCCAAATAATTTAGAGTATCAGGCTGTTAAACAGCGTATACAGGGCGGCGGTCAGTGGTATGCAAATCAGGGCATGGGCTATGGTATGCCAAATGTTTACGGTTCATCAATGTGTGGGGATCCCTGCATGAATTACCTTATGTGCAGTATGTGTACTCCTTGGGGAGGATGCTGTTGTTAAATATGATTCTTAAACTCGTTAAGGAATTTCTCGGCTGTTTTAGAAAATATTTGATATAAGTATTTGCTATTCTTAATTGGAAGAATTATACTATTATATATAGTAAAAAAATTCATGGGAGAGGTTGACATAACTCTCGACGAATTGAGGAAAGAGCTTATAATATGAGGAGGGTAAAACATGATTTACAGAGATTATCAGGATATAAAATTATCCGGACTTGGGCTTGGAATGATGAGACTGCCGGTAGTGAATGGCGATGACGGGGTTGTTGATGAGGCGGCGGCTGCCGAAATGATTGATTTTGCCTACAAAAATGGGATTAATTATTTTGATACTGCATGGGGCTATCATAATGGAAATTCAGAGCTTACGGCTGGAAAATATTTGTCAAAATATCCAAGGGACAGCTATTTCCTTGCAACAAAATTTCCGGGATATGATAATTCAAATATGCCTAAGGTAAAAGAAATATTTGAGGAGCAGTTAAAAAAATGTCAGACGGATTATTTTGATTTTTATTTATTTCATAATGTTTATGAGGGAAATATAGATGATTATCTTAATCCTGAGTTTGGTATTTTAGACTATCTCCTTCAGCAGAAGAAAAACGGCAGGATTCGCCATCTTGGATTTTCTGCTCATGGAAGTGTTGAGGTAATACAGCGCTTTTTGGATGCGTATGGGGAGCATATGGAATTTTGTCAGCTTCAGCTTAATTACATGGACTGGCATTTTCAGAATGCTAAGGAAAAGGCTGAGCTTATGCAAAAGGCAGGAATTCCTATTTGGGTTATGGAGCCGTTGCGTGGAGGAAAGCTTGCAAAGGTATCTGAGAATATGGAGAATGAGCTTCATGCCATGCGCCCGGAAGAACAAACTTCTGCTTGGGCATTTAGATTTTTGCAGTCCATTTCGGGGGTTACGATGGTGCTTTCAGGAATGTCTGATATGGAGCAGCTAAAGGCAAACATTGCCGTTTGGCAGGAGGATAAGCCGCTTACAAAACAAGAATTTGACCGCCTCATAGAGCTTGTGGATGAGGAAACGAAAAAGGCAGGACTACCTTGTACGGCATGTCACTACTGCACAAGCCACTGCCCGAAGGAGCTGCCTATTCCTGAGCTTATTTCACTTTATAACGAGCATAAAATTACGGGAGGCGGTTTCCTTGCACCTATGGCTGTTGGAAGTATGCCGGAGGAAAAGCGTCCTGCAAGCTGTGTCGGATGTAAAAGCTGTGAGCAGGTGTGTCCTCAGCAGATTAAAATTTCTGAGATGATGAATGATTTTACAAATATGATAGGAATGTAAATTTGATTATCTAGTGTATCAGATAGAGAGAATGGTTTAGGAGGAAATGGTATGGCAGTAAAACAGACAGCAGGAAGAAATCAGTTAGGTGAATTTGCACCTAAGTTTGCACAATTAAATGATGACGTTCTTTTTGGCGAGGTTTGGAGCAGGGAGGATAAGCTTTCTCTGCGCGACAGAAGCCTTGTCACGGTAGTTGCCTTAATGTCACAGGGACTTACGGATGAATCCTTCCGGTATCATCTTATGTCGGCAAAGGCAAATGGCATTACAAGGGAGGAAATTGCAGAAATCGTTACACATGCAGCCTTTTATGCAGGCTGGCCGAAGGCATGGGCTGTATTTAGGATGGCGAAAGAGGTATGGAATGAGGACAAGGCTGCTGATGATGCCAAGTCTGTACATGAAAATTCAATGGTATTTCCAATCGGAGAGCCAAATGATGCATTTGCAAAATTTTTTATCGGTCAGAGCTATCTTGCACCTGTTTCCACGTCCCAGGTTGGGATTTTCAATGTAACCTTTGAGCCGGGATGCCGTAATAACTGGCATATTCATCATGCCGATAAGGGTGGCGGACAGATACTTGTCGGTGTTGCAGGACGGGGTTACTATCAGGAATGGGGGAAAGAGCCTGTGCTTATAATGCCGGGTGATGTTGTAAATATTCCCGTGGGTGTTAAGCATTGGCATGGTGCTGCACCTGACAGCTGGTTTTCTCATCTTGCAGTTGAGGTACCGGGTGAGAATGGCTCAAATGAATGGCTGGAGCCTGTGGATGATGCGCAGTACGGAAAAGTCAAATAGGGGTAATAATGCAGTATCAGGAACAATTTGAACAAGGATGGATAAAATGAAAACATTACGTGCAAAAGGAGGAGCATAATCATGCAAATAGTTGAAACAGAAATTGCAAGAGCAAACAGTCCGTATTTTGGAGAGGTGGTATGTCTGGCAGATGATTTAGGAAATCCTTGTTTTTGGGCAATTAAAAAGAAAATGAATTTTTTGAATATTGTTGACAGTGATTTAATTATTGCTTTAGGTATTTATTGCTACGATCGTAATTTTGTATCTTCATGCTCAGATGCCAAGACCGAAGAAATAAACAACAAGATTAAGGCTGCATATGAGGTTTTTCAAAATGATTGCAAAGTGATGGATGAGCTTTTTGTAAAACAATTTAATGAAGAAAAAATAGACTGGGAGATAGGAGAAGATATTGAAAGCATAGATGATGTAAAGAGATCAATTAAAGTGGTAAGAGTTGAAATCATTAGACATTATTACCATGTTGTTTTTTTGTTAAATAATGAGGAATGGGTATTGGCAAAGGACATATCAAATAACATTTGGTCATTACTACCCAGTAGACAGGCTCCTCCTCCGGAAATGGAATATGGTAGTTAAGCGAGGAGAAATTCTGGTTACAGCCTCCTTTACGACTATAACAACATCATTCGTCAGAATATACCAAGCACACCCAGAATATGTAAAAGTACAAAAAATGCTCCTGCAAACACACCTGCAACTGCGCTAACCAGCATACTCTCGCATCTCGTCTCGCTTTTCTTCATGATTCTTTCTTAAAATTTCTTTCTTGTTCATAATGAAACTTCCTAATTAGTACTACCCAATTTTCTTGATGCATTCTTATTATAATTCTGCCAAGTATTCTTGTAAATACATTTTGACGAAAGTGCTCGAATCTTATAATATCCAGTCACTACCGTCAATTGTCCGGATACAACAATCCTTCTTCGTTTTTACTGTTTTTTACCGATAAAGTAGGTGAATGGGAAACAATAGTTATTATTGATAATAAAAAATTAACATGGGGTGAGGCAGGTTGAATATAGCAGTTTGTGATGATGAAGAAAACATGCGAATTTATATAAAAAAGCTGATAGAAATGCAGGATATGGATTGCAGGATAATTGATTTTTCATCCGGTGAGGAGTTATTGCGGTTCTGGCGACAGACAGACGGGGAGCAGATAGACATCTTTTTTCTTGATATTTCTATGGATGGTACTGATGGAATGAAAACGGCGGAGCAAATAAGGAAGTGGAAGGAAGAAAAAAATGAGGCTTTGTGGGGAAGTCTGCCTCTTTTGATATTTGTAACGGGCTATCCGGAGTATATGCGGAAGGCTTTTTCCGTAAATGCTTTTGGTTATCTTGTGAAGCCAGTAAATGAAGCGGAATTTGCAGAGGTGTTCACACAGGCAGTGCGGGAGTACCGCTATCTGAAAGCAAAAAAGAATGCAGAGCCAAAGGAAATATTGGTTCGGAATGGCAATGTAACACGGAATATTTCGGTAGATGATATTTACTATGTTGAGAGCAGTAACAGAAAAATCATTGTGGTTATGCAGGATGAAAAAATAGAATGTTACGGAAAAATCGGCGACATGGAACAAGAGCTTCAGAAAGACTTTTTTAGGATACACAAGGGTTATCTTGTCAATATGAAATATGTGGAACGGTATAATCGGGCAGAGGTGCGGATGAAAAACGGCATTAGCCTCATAATTTCTAAATATAAATATCAGGATTTTATAAAGGCTTATCTGAAATATATTTCGGAGGATAAATAAATGAGTCAGGCAGGATATGAATTATTTAACAGGCTATATGAGATATACCATGTACTCCTGCAGGTGATACTGTTTTTTGTTATTTGGGATATTTTTTTTAAATCCGAAAGGGAGAGTAATACGGCAGCTGTCACTGGTATATTTGCGGCTGTCAATGTGGTTTTGTATTTATGCCCGCCTGTTCCTGCATGGGTGAGGTATGGGACATTTGCAATTATTATTTTGGGATACTGTCGTGTAAGATATGGAATGCATTTGGAAAAGGCAGTCTTTACACTGCTATTGTTTTACAATTTTCATGGGATGAGCTTTCTGATTTCAAACAGTATTTATCAGTATCTGATGGATGATATGCTGGGCAGGCTGGATGGTGGGGATGCGCACTATATGCTTCATATGTATAAATGTCAGGTCATTGGTCTGAGCTTCCATTTATTATTTTATACACTCTCTTTTCTGCTCATGGCAGGAACCATTAAAAAGCTTGTAAAAAGTCCATTTGTTATGAACTGGTATGATACCATGTTTTTATCAGTGCTCAATATTGTTGGAAGTATGCTTGTGTATATGGTGATAGATATTTCTGTGGTGCAGTTAGATAGGGAAGTCTTTTTTCTTTTTAGTGAAAGGAAGGAAATGCTGTGGAAAATACCGACAATTGCATTTTTAATCTGTGTCGGGGAGATTTCAGCAATTTATATTTTTAGGAAGTACAAGGAATTGCAAGATGAGAGGGAAAAGCATTTTGTGGAAGAACAGCAGATGAAAGCCATGAAAAGGAGGCTTGAGGAGGCAGAAAGTTTCTATGGCAGCATCCGTAAAATAAGGCATGAAATGAAGAACCATATGGCAAATATAAAAGGACTTGTTGCAGGAGAAAAGTATGGGGAAGTGGAAATGTATATAGGAAAACTGGATCAAACAATGCAGGGGCTGGACTATACGTTTAGTACGGGAAATGCCGTGACGGATGTAATCATCAACGATAAATACCAAAGAGCAGTAAAATCAGGGATTACATTCAGAGTAAAATTTGCTTACAAGGAAACGGATACCATATCTGTATTTGATATGGGAATCGTGCTGAGTAACCTTTTGGATAATGCCATAGAAGCCTGTGAAAGGATGGAACAGACAAAACGGCATATAAGCCTTACCCTGAAAAGGAAAAATAATTTTCTGCTGGTGGAGGTGGAGAACAGCTTTGACGGAAGGCTGGAATGGAAAGATGGGGAAGTTATCCCGACAACGATAAAACCAAGCAATCTGCCGGATATACTGATGGAACATGGTATCGGACTGAGAAATGTGAAAGACGTTGCAGAACGTTATTTGGGGTCTATGGATATTAAGACAGAAATGGATGTATTCAAGGTTACAGTAATGTTGCAGCAAAAGGAAGGAAATACAATAAAAAAGTTATAGCAAAAAGGAAGGAGAAAGTGGTAATGGAAGTAGGTTCAATTTATGGAAGCTATTATGAAGCAGCAAAAAGTTATAAAGGTGTGAAGAAGGAAGGTAAGCAGGCCGTATCAGGAACATATGCCGGATTTGCGGACAACATTATTGAGAAAAGTTCTGTTTCACCCAAAGATATGACCTTACAGGAATACAAGGAGTATTTTAAGGAAAAGATGAATGGTCTGTATACCCACCCGTCGCAGAGGAATATGAATGATGTGATTGATATAACGGATGCGGCTTATAGGAGAATGCAGACAGACCCGGAATACGAGAAGAAGATACTGGATGCGATTGCGAAGAATAAGGCTGTGAATTTCGGGGGATATATCCCGGTGATTGCATATACCCGTATAGACGACACTTGGGAAAAATGCTATGGATATACACAGGGGATGAAAGAGAATTTTGGTTATACCGGAACTACCTCTGCAAAGGGAGCCGATACCGGACACCGGAAAAAGGCAAGACAAAAGGAACTGTTGGAAGAATATCTGGAAAAAAGGGCACAGGTAAAACAATTTGAGAAGAAAGTGTTAGATGAAAAAATTGAAAAGCAGGATTTATCGGAAGCGAAAGAAATGGAATTATTCAAGAAGGAATTTTATGATGACCTTTCCAAAATCACCATCCATAAGACATTAAACAATGTGGCTATCAATATTTCAGAAGCAGGCTTTAAGGCTATGAAAGATAATCCGGAGTATAGGGAAAAAATTCTTTCACTGCTTCAAAGAGATTTGGGAAGTTCATTAGCGCCAAGAAATTGTTCTGGCGTGTTCACAGTCGGTGCAACATTGAATGAGTACAGAGGGGATTCGTGGCCAGTGGGTTATGATTCGGGCTTTTATGCACGTTCCAGGAACAGCTTTTATAAGAAGGTGAGCGAAAAGAAAGACAGGCAGAAGGAACTACAGGAAAAACAGTTTAAAAAACGGATGCAGATGAAACAATTCGAGCGACAATTATTTTTTGAACAATTACACAAATCATATTAAGGCATATGTTCTTGTGAAATAACAAGGACTATGGTATTATGTAAAAACTAAAAAATCACTCCCATGTAAAACAGGGGATTTTAGATGTATGAAGGAGTTGGATAACAATGGATTTAAAAGCATTTAAATGGACGCGTGAACCGGAACAATATAAAGTTGAGGAAGATAAAATTGAAATAATCACCAAACCACATACAGATTTGTGGCAGAGGACATACTATCATTTCCAAAATGACAATGCCCCTGTATTACAGATGGAAACCGAAGAAAAATATTTCAGCTTTATTGTGAAAACAGAATTTGAGGAAAGCCATCACAGGTTTGACCAGTGTGGTATTGTAATGTATCTAGATAGTGAAAATTGGTTAAAGGGTTCCATTGAATATGAAAACGATGAGTACCAGCATTTAGGAAGTGTAGTAACAAATAACGGATATTCTGATTGGGCAACGACGGTTATAGATGCTTCTGTGAAGTCAATGTGGTACCGGTTTAGCCGTAGAGAGGATGATTATTGTATTGAAAATTCTGTAGATGGCATCAAATATAACCAGATGCGCATTTGTCATATGCATCATGGAAAAGGAAAAATACAGTTCGGTATATATGCCTGCTCACCGGAGGAATCTTCGTTTAAGGCAGTTTTTTCTAATATGCAGATGCTGGATTGCCAGTGGAAAGCACATGATGGGCAGCAACCGGATTAGTGCAAATAGTTGAAACTTTGATTATTCTGCCCAATACAGGACAGCGCAGATTAAAATGGGATATGGGAAATTAACGAAGCACTTAATTAAAATCTAAGTGCTTTTTTGTTTTGCCTGCGGTGATTTCGTTCCATTTAAGATAGGGTTTCGTTCTCTCTTACATGAATATGAATAATTTCTGCCGATAAAAAAATAAAAAGAACTGTCTGCGGGGAAACTTTCCTCATGGGAGTGATATGGATTGCAGGTGATGAAATTGAACATAGCGGTATGTGATGATGAAAAGGTCATCCGTGAGCAGATAAATGAGCTGATTGAGAGGCAAAAGCAGGACATTAATATCGAATTTTATGGGACAGGTGATGAACTGCTTGTCGCTGAAAAGCAGTTTGACATTGTGTTCCTTGATATACAGATGAATGGTACGAACGGTATTGAAACGGCAAGGATACTCAGGGAACGGAACGAGAATACGATACTGATATTTATAACGGGTCTTCGGGAATATGTGTTTGAAGCATTTGATGTGGCTGCATTCCATTATTTGTTAAAGCCGATTGAGGAAAGCAAATTTACAGAGGTATTCCAAAGGGCAAAAAAACAGTTGGAAAAGAGAAAAAAACAGCGGCAGGAGCCTTTATTTATCAAAATCGGGAAACGGAGTATTACGTTGGAAAAGGGCAATATACTCTATATTGAGAGCAGGGCAAAGAAAGTGGGAATTCATACTACAAGGGAGACGATAGAAGCCTATGCCTCCATGAATGAGTTGGAGAGACAGCTTGGTGGTAGCTTCTTTCGATGTCATAGGGGATATCTGGTGAATCTGGCATATGTGGCGGAGTACAATGGTCAGAGTATTATTCTTAATAATGGCGAGAGTGTATATCTGGCAAAGGAAAGATATGGAGAGTTTGTAAAAATCTATATGCGATATCTGAGAAATGAGGTGGGTGCTGATGTCTGAATTTATTATAGAGACACTATGCGTCATGATGTACTTATTTGAAGGGTATTGCATACAGTTCTTCTTCTCCAGATTTGCGAAACCTAAGCTGTGCAGAATAAAATGTACAACGTGGGCAGTAGCAATTGTATGGGTTTTGATAAAGCTTGCCGGCAATGATTTATTGCCTGAAATGATAAACGCCAGGCCTGTTATGAGATTAATTTTTTCTGCTATCGTTTTATTTGCTTTCTGCGTATTTTGGTATCAGGGAAATATATTGCTGAAAATTTTCGTTGTGGTTCAATTTATTTCTCTGCGTGAGCTGGCATTTTTTGCAGGGTACAGCCTGCTTTACATTGGAGATATGATAATGAATTTGTTAGTTCGCAAGATAGATAGTGGAATTTTATTGGAACATGTACCTATGGCTGTAAGTGTCATATCATGCCTGAGTATAGCATTTATGGAATTTGTACAAGGCGTCTTGCTGTTAGGCTCTATTAAAAAAATTGTAAAATCGTATAACGGAAGTAGAAAAATATATATGGGTAAGGAGGTTGTTTTTTATCTTCTTCCATCCGTGGCGGGTGTGCTGGTTGCTGTGCTTGTGCGTTTGTTGATAATTGTTGTGGAAGAGGGCAATCCGGTACTGTTGTATGATAAATATCCGGCATTGTATCTGATTATACCTCTGATTGCGTTGGTGCTTCTTGAGGCAATTGTGTTCAGCTTCCACATATATCAGGACATGGTATCTCTACAGGAAGAACGGGCAGAAAAAATTGTGCTGGCGAACCAGAATGCACAGATGCAGAGCTCCATAGTGGAAATGGAACATCTGTATGACGGAATACGTTCCGTCAAGCACGACATGAAGAATCAAATGGCAGTTTTACACAATCTGATACAGAAAAAGTATCAGCAGGATGGAACGGATGAGGAGGATGAAATACAGCATTATTTTGACGGAATGTACCAGTCTGTGGAGCAGCTTGATACAAAGGTGCATACAGGAAATGCCGTCAGTGATGCGGTTGTAGGCAGTAAATTTCGTTATGCGGAAAAACAGGTGAAGGGCATAAGGCTGGATGCTGTTGATTTTATGATGTCAGATGCCGTTACGATAAAGGCTTACGATATAGGGATTATCCTGAACAATGGGCTGGACAATGCAATTGAAGCCTGTATAAGAATGAGGCAGAAACAGCCTGATTCGGAGGCATACATCACAATCAGGTCCTTCAGGGCAAAGAATATGTATTTTATAGAAATTGAGAACAGTTTTGATGGTGTGACACTGTTTGACAGGGACAGCGGTCTGCCTATATCAACAAAAGAAAATAAGGAGGTGCATGGAATTGGGCTGAAAAATATCAAGAAATGTGCAGTGAAATATGGCGGTGATATGGACTGTATTGTGGAAGGCAATAAATTCATACTGTCAGTCATGGTAAAAGGCTAATCAGAAGGAAGGAGAGAATTTACTATGAGCATTTTAGGAGTAAATGATGTATTGGCGGCATATCAGTATGCGAATAAAACGCAGAAAAATAATGCCACAGGGAAAACCAGTTTTGCGGACACCGTAAAGCAGACCGCAGAAAATAGTTCCGCATCGCGGGAGGAGCAGTATGTGGAGTATCTGAAACAGCGGTATGGCGCAAACGTGATGGTGAAAAATATCGGTAACGACCAAAGGAGTATTGACAACTTCGGCGCAAGCATAGCGGGGTATAATAATGTTGCAATCGCCCCCAATATTTTAGAAAAGATGGCAAACGACCCGGAGAAGGCAGCCTATTATGAAAAAATAATCCAGAAAGCGCTCGATGACATTCCAAGATGTAAGGCAGCAATGTCAATGAATGGATTCGAGATGTATTCTTATGCCGTGAGTATTGATGAAAAAGGTGTGGGGCATGTATATGTGACCGGGGATCTGAAACCGGAAGTGCGGGCGAAGATTGAAGCAAAGGTGAGAGCAGAACAGGCGGCAAAGCGGAAAAGGCGGCAAAGATATCAGGAGCTTGCCGAGGAAGCGGCGCAGAAGCGCAGAGAACAGACAGAGCTAACTAACAGGAAACAGACAATGGCAGATTTTTTTGCCAGTCATACGACAGAGTTGGGTAGGGTTACATATGTGGCACCACAGGAGACGATGAGTTCTGTGTTTGCGGCCTATGAAATGAATGCTATGTCGGTGCCAAATATTTTAATGTAAAGAAAGATAACTGCTCGGACTTATTACAAGAGAGCAGAGTACGACTCTGAATGACAGAGGAGCCGCAGAAAATATATGAATGGAGGATTAATATGAGCATAAACGGAATTGGAACAACAGGTTACCCGATGGCAGGGTATAAAACAAGAAAGACAGAAAAAAATGTAGCAGGAGGAAGCTTTGCAAAACAAGTGGCGGAAGCGGCACAGGCAACTGGACAGACTTCAACAGCCGCTTTGCATGGCTCAAATGAAGAAACGGGAGATATTGCAATTTGTTCTAATATTGATATAGTAAATAATTCATCTATTACTGTATATAAAACACAAGATTTTGATTCGGGCAATCCGATTTATAAAGTAAAAACATGGGATAAGGACGGAAATGTAACAGAACGAATGATAGATGTTTCTAAGGTAGATCCGAAAAACTGTGATACGGCTGAAATGTATGCGTACACTTCCAATCTGAAAGAGAGCGGAAAAGGCAGTTTTGAAGATACAGTACTGAAAGCTACAGTTGCAAAAGCCGTAAAAAATGCAGAGCAGAGAAATTCCGGCTCTTGGAGTTTTTCAACAAAGATGAATTGGGTGGAGATTGTCAAGGATATTATGCAGTCAGAATATGGTTATGGGGATTTGAAAGGCTATATGGAATGGCAGAAGTTTTTAGGATTTATGGATAAGTAAAATGCTCGGACTTATCATAAGAGGGCATGGCAGCTCTGAATGACAGAGGAGCCGACAGTGGTGTGTGTTTGATATGAAAAGCACCGTGATATAAAGATAATGAAAGGAACATAAAGAAATGATAACGGATTATGGATTATTCGGAAAAAGGCGATTTCGGCTTATGAGCAAAACATTATGGAAACGGTGGGTATTTTGGAGTAAAGGAGATGTTAAATATGGACTTTGGATTAACAGGTAAATTACAAGGCTACTATCTGGCGCAGCAGTACCAGAAGAATGCAGTGACAGGAAAGAGCGAGGGCGTGAGTTTTGCGGAACTTGCGGCTACAAAGGCGGCGGAGAAAACAGAGGGTGTAAGTTTTAAGGAAATGTTAAAATCAAAGTATCCGGGAGCGTATTACAATGTAATGGATACTTCCAAGATTGACAGAGATTTATGGGGACGGAATGATTATCCTTGGGATGCATATTTTTCAGAACCTGCGGATGAGTCTGTTTTGAGCTGGACACCGTCAGGACCGGAACCGGATATGCAGAGTCCGGAGGTACATGCTAAGATGAATTCTATGCTTGGTAAGATAGCCATAGCCATACCGCCGGAACTGGAAGAAAAAATGAAAAATGACCCGGAACTTGCGAAAAAAGTAATGGAGCGAGTGGACAATTTTCTATTAACTAATGTTACTCCGGGAGAGATCGAAGGCTTTTTGATGACATTTGATAGAAACGGAGAAATTAACCATGCTTGTGTGGTAGGTGAGCTAAAATTTACTGTTTCATCATCAGAATTTGTTGAAGCCCGCAAAGCCAGAGAAGCAAAACACGCAGAGTATGAGAGGCTGGCAGAGGAAAGCGCACTGAAACGCAAAATGCTGGCACAGGAAATGGACAGAAGATATTACCAGAACAAAGAGGTTTCGGCGACTTATGTGCAGAACATCATGGAAGCAGTGGAAATTTTGAAATAAAGTAGGATATGTATGGACTTATCATAAGAGGGCATAGGTGGCTCTGAATGACAGAGGAGCCGCAGAAAATATATGAATGGAGGATTTATATGAGCATAAACGGAATTGGAACAGACAGCTATATGGGTGAATCCTATGAGGAACGCCTAAGAAAAATAACAGATAAAAATGCAGCAAATGCCTTCAAGGCAGCCTACGCAAATAAAATGGCAGGCTCAACGGATTATATTTCAAGAATCAGTAAGGCATACAGCACCGGAAAAGTGAATGCCACCAACTTTGTTGATGCATTTCCACAATATGATGTAGTAACACATGTAGGGAATGCGGATATTTCTTCGGCAAACTGGCAGAGAAATGATTTTCCTTTTTGGGAGTATTTTCAGAAGAACACGAGTGCAGATGCGTTAAATGACTGGAGGCCAAAGGGGGCAAATCCGCCACAGACACGCAGTGATTTGCAGAGGAATTACAGCAGTGTGGGTTGCGGACGGATAGCTATTCTCATACCGGATAAGCTGCAGGAGAAAATGGATGCAGACCCTGCCTATGCCCAAAAGATTATAAAAAAGCTGCAGGAATGGAAGGAAGACTATGACCGTTGGGACAATATGGTCGCAGCGTCACATGGTAAAAATATAGCAGAGGTTCAGGCAGAAAAAAGCTATGTGTTTAATCTGGATGAAAACGGAGATGTGGTAAATTGTACAGTTTTAGGCGGCCCGGGAAAACTTGTCGGTCCTACAAAGGAGGAGCAGGAGCAGTTTCGAGCTCAGCAGGAAGAAAAACGGAAAAGGCATGTGAAATACATAGAAATCCTAAGACAAAACTCAGAAATGAGAAAAGTGCAGGCAGAGGAGTATTTGCAGTTATATCAGAGCCAGTGTGCAAAATTAAATTTATTCCACGAGCAGCAAATGAAAGATGGAGGTTTTTAAAATATGAGTATAAACGGAATTGGAACAGACACCTATATGGGTGAATCCTATGAGGAACGCCTAAGAAAAATAACAGATAAAAATGCAGCAAATGCCTTCAAGGCGGCCTACGCAAATAAAATGGCAGGTTCAACGGATTATATTTCAAGAATCAGTAAGGCATACAGCACTGGAAAAGTGAATGCCACCAACTTTGTTGATGCATTTCCACAATATGATGTAATAACACATGTGGGGAATGCGAATATTTCTTCGGCAAACTGGCAGAGGAACGATTTTCCCTTTTGGGAATATTTTCAGAAGAACACAAGTGCAGATGCATTAAATGACTGGAGACCAAAGGGGGCAAATCCGCCACAGACACGCAGTGATTTGCAGAGGAATTACAGCAGTGTGGGTTGCGGACGAATAGCTATTCTCATACCGGATAAGCTGCAGGAGAAAATGGATGCAGACCCTGCTTATGCTCAGAAGATTATGCAAAAGTTACAGGAATGGAAGGAAGACTATGACCGTTGGGATAACACGGTGGCAGCAGGCTATGGTATGAATGTTGCAGAGCATCAGGCAGGAAAAAGCTATGTGTTTAATCTGGATGAAAACGGAGATGTGGTAAACTGTACAGTCACAGCGCCTGGAAGAATTACCGGCCCTTCAAAGGAGGAGCAGGAGCAATTTCGAGCTCAGCAGGAAGAAAAACGGAAAAGACGTGTGAAATACATAGAAATCCTAAGACAAAACTCAGAAATGAGAAAAGTGCAGGCAGAGGAGTATTTGCAGTTATATCAGACCCAGTGTGCAAAATTAAATTTATTCCATGAGCAGCAAATGAAAAATGGAGATGTACTATGAGTATTTCAGGAATAAATAATACTTGGGCAGAGGAGAATTAGGACATGATGGAAATAAGTGCGGTAAATTTTTATAGTGCATTAAATAATTCTGACTCGGAAATAAAAAATATAAAAGGGGAGGAATTTAAAAATCTGTTTAACAAACTTACAGGTGGCAGAATGGCAGAGGAAATTCGTGAAAATTACAATGTGACCTTGGATGTAGGAAGTGTGGGTAGCTGCTATGATTTAATTAACAGCTATGATATACGATGCACGAATTATGTTAGAATTTCACCGCAGACATTATCAAATATGGAAAAAAATCCTGCTTTAAAAAGGAAAGTGTTGAATGCGATAAAGGAATTTTGCAGTAAGGAAGAACAAATGGAGATAAGGGCATTGCAGCCGCCTGTAAAAAGTGCCGGAATGATAATTTATCCGGATGGAAGAACTCTTTATTGGCTTGAGGGCTATCCAAATGAGCCGGAAAACGACAAAGACAAAAAGATAATAACAGGTGAACAGCCCAAAAAGGAGTTATTACAAAAGTATCGTGACATGAATTATGATACGACAGAAAATGGGCAGCAAAATATTTTACCTGTTATGGCTACAGGGTATAAAAAGCGAATAAAGGAAAGGTTTTCATAGTTCTCCACACAAACTCCACATAGATATGCTATAGTAAATATGGATTGGAGGGTATGTGTATGTATCATATATTAGTTGTTGAAGATGACCGTAACACCAATCAAGTCATCTGTGAATTTTTAAAGGATGCAGGTTATCGTGTTACCGCTTCTTATGACGGTGAAACGGCGATAACATATTTTTGTAAAGAGCATTATGATCTGGTGATTTTAGATATTATGCTTCCGGTGAAAAATGGCATGGAGCTTTTAAGAGAGCTTAGGGATTTATCCAACGTACCTGTTATTATGCTTACTGCCTTGGCCGATGAGTACACACAGGTAAAGAGCTTCGACCTGCAGGCGGACGAATATGTTACAAAGCCGTTTTCTCCCATGGTTTTGGTAAAGCGGGTTACAGCATTAATCAGAAGAAGTAATCCTATTGATAAAACGACTGTCACATTTGAAGATATAACGGTTGACTTTTCGGCATATACGGTTTCGAAAAGGGGCAGGCAAATTCCGCTTACCACAAAGGAAATAGAAATTTTAAAAGTTTTAATTGAAAATCAAGGTACGGTCCTCACTCGTTTACAAATTCTTGATTCTGTATGGAGCTTTGACAGCGATATCTCTGACCGTATTGTGGACACGCATATCAAAAATCTGCGAAAAAAATTAGAATGTAATGCAATTCAGACTGTAAAAGGAATTGGCTACAAATTTGAGGTGACCGAATGAAGAACATGAAACTTTTCCCTAAAACATTTATCCACTCGCTCTGCCTGATTGTCAGTATGATACTGGTAGTTTTTTTCTTGATTTACAGCTTTCTTCCTACATTTTACCGACAATATAAGCAGAAAGAAATTACAGCGCAGACAAAACAGCTTGCATCAGAATTGCAGCTTCTTTCCTCTGAACAGATTGCAGACAGAGTATCTTCCTATGCCTTATCAAGAGAGTACGGATGCACTGCCTCATATGAAGATGGAGAGATTATCTGCTCAACCAGAGCGGGAATGAGCTTTGAGTCTATCGGTGTGGGACAGATTACGGAAAACTATCAAATTCAATTTAATTATGAGCTTGTCGAGAGTGAGGAAGCCTTTCGGACGATGGATGGAAAAACGGTACACTTATCCCTGAGTGTTTCTCTGCAACCGATAGAAGATGCTGTATCTGTTTTACTTTTGGTTTTGCCTGTTGTGCTTATACTTTGTTTGATCATATCAGCAATTGTTGCCTACTTTTATTCTAAATCCATTACAAAGCCGATTCGGGACATTGCACAGGCAACGGTTCAAATGCAGTCTCTTGCTCCGGATGCCTTTTGCCAAATAAAACGAAATGATGAAATCGGTACACTGTCCCGAAATGTCAATGACATGTATAAAAAGCTGCTAACCACAATTTTTGATTTGGAGCGGGAGATTGAAACGGTAGGAAAGGCCGAACAGGAAAAGCTGGATTTTCTTCTGCTTGCTTCCCATGAGCTTAAAACTCCGGTTACTGCCGTTCGGGGAATGATTGATGGTATGATTTATAATGTGGGTATATACAAAGACAGAGATACTTACCTGAAAGAGTGCCAAAAATCATTGGAGAGCCTGACTGAATTAATCTGCAGTATATTGGAAACATCAAAGCTGGATGCTTCTACTGCTGCAAAAACGAAAGATAACATAGATGTTGGACAGCTTTTAGAAGAAATAACAGAACCATACGTTATAATAGCGCAGAGCCGGAATGTTCAGATGATGCTTTCAAAAGAGAATGCTTTCTGTGCCATAATTTCAGAGGAGCTTGTGAAGAAAGCACTCTCCAATATGCTTTCCAATGCCGTCAAATACACGGAAGCGGAACACTCCATACGGATTTATATGAAGGACAAATCTGTAATTGTTGAAAATGAATGTGAGCCGTTGTCGGAGGAGGAACTATCACATATCGGGGAACCGTTTTATCATCCGGCAGGTTTGAAACAGGACACAGGCAGTACCGGACTTGGAATCTATCTGACTGACAGAATTCTCAGTGCATGTGAATTGTCCTATACATTTGAACCGTATGAGAATGGAATGCGGTTTGTTATATATTTTTAATAGTCTTAAATACAGCTCGATATACATATAAGTTGTCATGGTTTATTTGTTTTTTTGAACTCCATACAGACTCCATTTTGCAAATGTAAAATGGGGTCATAAAGGAGGTAGAAAAATGTACATATTAAACAATTCACTTAAAAATCTTGTGAGAAATAAGGGAAGGAATATTGTAATTCTGCTGATTGCCATATTAACACTCACATCTGTAACTCTTTCCTTTTCCATTCAAACACTTTCAAATCTTGCCATTGAACGCTATAAAAATAGCTTTGGCGTTCAGGCAAAAATTGGATTTGACTGGGAAAAGTTAGAGCGTGAACATCCACCGGAGCAAACAATAAATGAGGATGGAAGCATTACAATGGAACAAAATTTTGAGGTTCCGATGCCGGATGCCTCAGAATATGAGTACTACGCAGATTCCCAGTATGTAAAGCAGACACTATATCATGCGTCCTGTGCAGTTACATCAAGTTCGCTGAAGCCTGTGAAGGATAATCTTCGACAGGGGGAGGAAATCGTGGACCTAGGAGGTATGAGTAAAGATGAACTTATGAAGTTTTTCGGTGTGTCCACAGAACAGGAATTGGAAGAAATCGTTGGTGGGAAGGAAGAAGTGGAAAAAATCATGGACTACAAGAATGACAGTATCGGTAGTCTTGTTGGATTTACTGACATTTCATTATTGGAAGATTTTACGACAGGAAAACGCAAGCTGGAGCAGGGCGTTTTTCCGGAGAAAAATAATGAGTGTATTATTAGTTCCGAGTTTGCTAAAGAAAATAATTTGAAGGTTGGAGATACTATTTCCCTTGCGGGGATAAGCAGATCAATGGACAAGGAGGAAATATCTCTTAGTGTTACAGGTATATACGGAGACTATTACAATACGGCTACCGCAATAACATTTGGAACGTTTTACG
Source organism: uncultured Bacteroides sp. (assembly GCA_964635615.1). GTDB lineage: Bacteria > Bacillota > Clostridia > Lachnospirales > Lachnospiraceae > Coprococcus_C. The sequence continues at coordinate 31,381 of CAZWNL010000006.1, read as the reverse complement.
GTGATATTTTTACCACATATGATACGCTGATGAACAGCGGATTTCACTATATTGATTTGGTAGAGGGGATTTTTATTCTGAATAATCCGGAAGATGCAAAGCTGTTTGAGCAGGAGCTGCGCAGTAAGGGACTTAACGAGTATCACACTTTAGAGTATTCAACCGAAGAGTACGAAAAAAATACAAATCCCCTGAAGAACATTGCCCGCATTGCTGAAATATTTACACTGTCGGCAAGTCTGATAGGAGCTGCAATTCTCCTATTGATTTCTATCATAAATGTGAGGGAGCGCAAATATGAGATTGGTGTTCTGCGGTCTATGGGAATGAAAAAATCAAGTATTGCACGGGGGATGATTTATGAAACATTTGTTGTTATGCTTGTCGGTTTTGCGGTCAGTATCTTTGCAGGTCTGGTTTTGACTAAACCGGTTGCAGCAACGTTGCTGGGTGATTTAACAAATATCGGCATATCGCTGCCAACAGTTTCTGTGTGGTTCAGTGCGGGCTTAGCGTTTATCCTGAGTATTGTTTCCGGACTTTGTGCAGTGTTTGCGGTTATGCGTCATGAACCTATGAAAATTTTATCGGAAAGGAATTAAGTGAACAATGGAATTATTAATGCTAAATAAAGTATCCTATCAATATGAAAAAACAGAAAAACCGGTCCTCAAAGATATTACCTGTGCTTTTGAGACGGGACGGCTCTATTGTGTAACGGGTGCATCAGGTGCAGGTAAAAGCACCTTGCTTTCCCTTATCGCAGGTCTTGATATTCCTACATCCGGTGAAATTCTTTATGATGGACAGGACATTGCTGCTGTTAACAGAGATGACTGGCGTTCCAAGAAGATTGGTGTTATTTTTCAAAGCTATAACCTACTTCAAAATGCTACCGCAACGGAGAATGTTCTTCTTTCTATGAACATTGCAGGGAACAGTAACTCAAATAGCCTGTCTGAGGCTTATGAATTACTTTCGCAAGTGGGTATTAACAAGGAAAAGGCAAACCGTAAGATATTGAAACTTTCCGGTGGTGAGCAGCAGAGAGTGGCAATTGCACGTGCGATAGCAGGAGGCTCTCCGATTCTTGCAGCAGATGAGCCGACGGGAAACCTTGATGGTAATAATGAAAAGGCGATTATGGAAATTTTTCAACAGCTTGCACATGACAAAAAGAAGTGTGTGATTGTTGTAACCCATTCACAAGAAGCTACGACTTATGCCGATGAAGTGATTATGATGCAAAATGGATGTATAATAGCATAGTGGGTATTTTGTTGACAAGGAAACAATATCGTGATAATATTGTTTCCTAGAAAACAAAAAGGAGCAGCGCTATGGATTTATTGAATCTGTTTAAAGAATATGGTGACAAGCAGGAAATGTTATCAAAACTCAGGGAAGATCAGTCTCTTTGGGGTTACAATAATTCGGAGCTTCATATTATTGCGGCTGTTGGTGATTTGGAATATCCGAATGTTACTTCTCTTGCAGAGCATATGGGAATGACTAGGGGAGGAATCTGTAAAAATATAAAGAAATTGACAGACGCCGGTCTTGTATCCTCCTACCAAATAGATGGTAATGCAAAGAACATTTATTATTGTCTTACAAATGCAGGAAAAGAAGTCTATGAAAAGCATGCGGAAGCCCATAAGTCATGGATGGAACGAGACATGGCTTTTATGAAAGATTTTTCGGATGCCCAGCTTGCTCAGGTTGCAGATTTCATGGCACAGTATATCAGGCATATAGATAAAAGAATTGAGGAGAGTGAAAATGATGGCGGAAGCAAGCAGTAAAGAAATCTTTGAAACTCTGCCTGTGCCAAGGGCACTGAAGGAAATGGCATTACCGACAATATTTAGTCAAATTATCGTCTTAATCTATAACATGGCTGACACCTTTTATCTTGGGAGAACCAATAATCCCTATATGGTAGCCGGTGCTTCTCTGATACTCCCTGTGTTTAACATTTGTCTGTCACTTGCAGGCTTGACGGGTATTGGAGGAGGTGCATTAATTTCCCGACTTTTGGGGGAAGGAAGGGATGTGGAGGCAAAAAAGGTATCTTCTTTCAGCTTTTACCTGTCCATTGGTGTTACTGCATTGTTTTCAACAGCGATGTTTGTGTTGATGAAACCGGTTCTTAACATATTAGGAGCAAGTGGTAATACCTTCCACTATGCAAGACAATATGCCTTTTGTGTTGTTGTCATTGGTGGAATTCCAACTGTACTTTCAAATGTACTGTCTAATCTGCTCCGTAGTGTTGGCATGTCAAAGGAGGCAGGACTTGGCATTACGATGGGAGGAATTATAAATATTGTGCTTGATCCGTTTTTTATGTTCCTTGTCCTTCCGAAGGGTAACGAGGTATTGGGAGTAGGACTTGCAACACTACTTTCGAATTGTATTGCGTGTGGTTATTTCTTTGGTGTCCTATACAAAATAAGAAAACAATCAATTCTCAGTTTTAGCATCAAAGGCGGACTGCCGGACAAAAGAAGCATAGGCTCTATATTTAATGTGGGCATTCCGTCCGCAGTTACAACTCTGCTTTTTGATATAGATTATGTAATTATTGATAAATTGATGGCAGGATATGGTGATATAGCACTTGCGGCTGTTGGTATTGTCTTGAAGGCTGAACGGCTGCCACTTAACATTGGCATTGGAATTTGTCAGGGAATGATGCCGATTGTTGCATATAATTATTCGGCAAAAAACTATAGTCGTATGGATGGCACCATAAAGTTTGCCCTCAAAGTGGGAGTTATCGCCAGTTTGATTAGTGTCACATTATATGAAATATTTGCCGGAAGCATCATGCGTATATTTATACCTGATCAGCAGACTGTTTTGCTTGGGACAGGATTCCTGCGTATCAGATGCCTTGCAACACCATTGATGTTCATGAGCTTCTTTATGGTTTATGTATTTCAAGGCTTTGGGAAAGGAAATAAGTCATTGTTTCTTGGTGTTATGCGATGGGCAGTGTTTAATATCCCGATGCTGTTTTTGTTAAATCACATGATTGGAATGTATGGAATTGTCTGGTCACAGGTTTGTGCGGATATTCTGACAGTTGTGCTGTCATTTTATGTGTATTTCAGATATACACATACAGTTCTGAAGCAGGAACGATGGGCACAGGTTTAAAAACAATTCCCATTAGTAATATGAGTGAATAAACGTCCGGCTTCATGGATAAATTGATTAAAAAATAGTTCTATGCTATACTGTTGATAGATAATTGAGGGAGGTGGGCAAGATGCTTTGCCATTTGATAATTGATTTAAGCAAAGGACTCTGTACAAGGTCTGATGACAGGACGAAACTTGTACAGAGGTAAAATGTAATGTATCGTCCACATTGGATTTTGTACTTTTATTCTGGGAAATATAAAGAATAGAATGGAGAAAATTCAATGGAAGAAAAATCATTTAAGAAATACATTATTTTGTGGTTAAGTCAGAGCGTATCCGGATTGGGAAGTTCCATGACCGGATTTGCGCTTGTTTTGTGGGCATATGGACAGAGCCATTCTGCAATGTCCGTTTCGCTGATGTCCTTTTGTAATTACGTGCCGTATATAATTTTAAGCCTGTTTGTCGGTGAGTTTATAGACAGGCATAAGAAGAAAACGATTATGCTGGTTTCGGACAGTATTGCGGCGGTTGGTTCACTGGCAGTATTGGCATTTTTGTTTGCAGGAAATCTGGCGGTTTGGCATATCTATGTCATAAATGTAGTGATTGGTATAACGAATGCCTTCCAGCAGCCTGCATCTGCAGTTGCAACGGGTCTGCTTGTGCCAAAGGAGAAGATTTCAAATGTAAGTGGTATGAATTCTTTTTCCAATAACCTTATCGTGGTATTTAGCCCCATGTTGGCGGCTTTCCTTTTTGCGGCAGGTGGACTTTCACTTATCTTAGTGATAGATTTGGCGAGCTTTGTATTTGCTTTTTGTGTACTGCTGTTTTTTATTACCATCCCAGAGCAGCGTAGGAAAGAAACGCATAGTTCTCCATTTGCCGGAATAGCGGAGGGATTTGCTTTCCTGAAAAAGGAAAAAGGCATTTTATACATTATGCTGACGATGGCGCTGATTAATTTCTTTTCAAGGCTGACCTACGAAAATATTTTATCACCGATGATTCTGGCAAGAAGCTCCGGAAACAGTATCGCACTCGGAACTGTAAATGCCTGTATGGGCATAGGCGGGATTGTCGGGGGAATTATTGTTTCTGTGAAAAAGGAGAGCAGCCATAAAGCGGTGTCAATTTATGTTTCAGCTGCATTGTCATTTTTGTTCGGTGATTTGATGATGGCAGTTGGGAAAAATGTTTTCTGGTGGTCGGTTGCGGCGGTTGCTGCCAGTTTGCCGATTCCCTTTATTATGGCAAATCAGGATACGATACTGTACCGTAAGATTCCTGAGACCATGCAGGGAAGGGTGTTTGCAGTCAGGAATGCCATCCAGTACAGTACAATTCCGGTCGGAATTATCCTCGGAGGCTATTTGGCAGATTATGTATTTGAGCCTTTTATGAGTTCCGGAAACAGGCTGGTAGAAATGCTGGAAAAAATAGTAGGCAGTAGTGCCGGAAATGGTATGGCTGCAATGTTCCTGTGTACCGGAATATGCGGATTTACAGTGAGCATAGCATCCTGTTTCAACCGAGAAATAAAGAAATTGAACTCAGTCGGTTAAGATGGAGGGGCGGGTTATCCCGCCCTTTTGCTGTTTAAACGTTCCATTTCTTTTCTGTAAAATTCAATGTTCTTATCCAGTATTTTTTGAAGATACGCTTGACAATTTTCACTTATTTTGCTACCATTCCAAATGATTACTCGGAGGGTGAGTCATTCGTTAGGAAATGATGAGCTGGATAAGGTAACAGGTTGAGATGCCTGTTTTCTTACCAGCTCTTTTTATTTTAAAGGAGATGAGAAAATGGATATGTTATCCGGAAATGTCAGGCGTATTTATTTCAAATATTTAACTGCGGCTTTTGGAAGTGCGTTGATTAGTTCCATTTATGGTATTGTGGATATGGCAATGGTGGGGCAGTATCAGGGACCAAGCGGCACGGCCGCACTTGCAGTTGTAGCCCCAATCTGGAATATAATATACAGCCTTGGGCTATTAACGGGAATCGGCGGGTCTGTTTTGCTTGGTAGTGCAAAAGGAAAAGGTGAAACAGAAGAGCAAAATGAATATTTTTCAGCAGCGTTGATAGGTACCATAATCCTTGCGATAACTTGTTGGGGTGCCGTCCTGTTTTTTGATACAGAAATGCTGACACTTTTTGGTGCAGAGGAAACGTTGTTACCTTTGGCAAAAGAATACCTTGTTCCGATTAAATTTGTAATTCCCACCTTTTTATTTAATCAAATGCTGGCAGCATTTTTGCGAAATGATGATGCTCCCGGACTGGCAACAGTAGCAGTTTTAACTGGCGGAATATTTAATATTTTTGGAGACTATTTCTTTGTCTTTACTTTGGATATGGGAATACAGGGAGCAGGATTAGCAACTGCAATAGGTGCAGCCATTACTTGCGTGGTCATGCTTTCCCATTTTTTTACACACAAAAACACTTTGCACTTTATTGTCCCTTCCCTTTTCTTAAAAAAGGAATGGAGGATTCTGGTGGTTGGATTTTCCACTTTCTTTATTGATGTTGCAATGGGCTTTTTGACCATGATATTTAACCGGCAGATTGTAAGATATTTTGGAACGGATGCCTTATCTGTTTACGGTGTCATTGTGAATGTCAGTACGATTGTACAGTGTTGTGCGTATAGTGTAGGACAGGCGGCACAGCCAATTTTATCTGTTAATTATGGCTCGCAAAGTTGGAAAAGGATAAGGGAAACACTCCGGTATGCGTTGTATACAGTGGTATTTTTCAGTGTTGCATGGACAATATCTATTTGGGCAGTTCCAAATGGATTTATCCGTGTTTTCATGAATCCAACGGAATCTGTCTGCCGGATTGCATCGTCCATTATGCGCAGCTATGGGATATCATTCCTGTTATTGCCGCTGAATGTTTTTTCGACCTATTACTTCCAGTCATTAATGAAACCAGGTGCCTCTTTCCTTGTTTCTGTTGCAAGGGGAATGGTTGTCAGTGGAATTTTGATTTATGCACTGCCTGCTTTGGCGGGGGCTGAATTTATCTGGTTTGCCATGCCGATTACAGAGCTGTTGGTGGCATTTGCTGTTATCATTTTGATGATAAGATATACATCAAAGTGAACGAAGGAATTGCCTGTGGATTTTAGAGTGCCGCTTTGTATGGAAATCTGCAAAGAATTGAGGTATAATTTTGATGTATCTTTAGGGAAATATTTGCACACTCGCTCTTTGTTTCTAAAAGATGAAATCAATATCGGTAAATGGAACTTGAAAGAATATAAGGAGGAAATAAAATGGAACGTTATTTTGGGGAAGCAACACCTAAGCTGGGTTTTGGACTTATGAGACTGCCTAAAAAGGCATCAGGAAAAATCGATATAGAGCAGACAAAGAAAATGGTAGACCTGTTCATGGATGCAGGACTTAACTATTTTGATACAGCGTATGTGTATGACGGAGGTGATTCGGAGCGTGCGGCAAAGGAAGCGCTGGTAGACCGATATCCCCGTGAAAGCTACACACTTGCGACGAAGCTGTGTGCGTGGATGGGTGCACATAATGAAGAAACAGCCAAGCAACAGTTTTATACCAGCTTGGAACGAACCGGAGCAGGATATTTTGACTATTATCTGCTTCATGCCCTGCAGGCAGGAAACTATAAAACCTATGATAAATACCATCTTTGGGATTTTGTAAAGGAGCAGAAAGAAAAGGGATTGATTAAGCATTGGGGATTTTCTTTTCATGCAGGTCCTGAAATTTTGGATGAAATCCTGACGGAGCACCCGGATGCAGAATTTGTTCAGTTACAGCTCAATTATGCAGATTGGGAAAATCCGGATGTGACAGCAAGAGCAAACTATGAGGTTGCCAGAAAACATGGAAAATCTATTATAGTAATGGAGCCAATCAAGGGTGGTGCTCTGGCAAATCCACCGAAAGAGGTTCAGGATATTTTCCGTAAAGCTAACCCGAATACTTCCTTTGCATCGTGGGCGATTCGTTATGTGGCTTCTCTGGAAGGCATTATTACTGTGCTTTCAGGAATGTCTAATGTGGAACAGATGGAAGACAATCTCTCATATATGAAGAATTTCATGCCATTGAATGTTGAAGAACAGAATGCTATACGAAAAGCACAGGAAGTAATCAATGGCGTTAAATCTATTCCGTGCACAGGCTGCCATTACTGTACTTCAGGATGTCCGAAACAAATTCCTATACCTGAAATCTTTGCAGCACGAAACAAGCAGCTTGTATGGGGACAGCTGGAAGAAGGAAAAACGGAGTATTCGGAAGCTGTTGCGGGTAATGGTGCGGCATCTGACTGTATTGCCTGTGGTCAGTGTGAAAGAGCATGTCCACAGCAGATTTCTGTTATTGACAGATTGAAGGATTGCGCATCGGCATTTGGAAGGTAGATAATAGGCGTTTTGATATTATCTACTTATTTAACAATTTTGTTGGAAAATTGCGTGAAAAAATGACAAAACTGTTTCCATTATCGATTGACTATGGTATATTTATTTATAATAGTTTACAAGTGGCCATACAGGAGGTAATGCATAGTATGAATATAAAATTACAAAATATTGTTGAAAATCTTGATATTATAAGACAACTGTTTGACAAGGATTTAATTATTTCTGTTCTGGATGAAAAAGGAGTAGTTCAGGGGTTTTCACTGCCTGATGGTGTGCCACCGCAGGTAGAAGTCGGTTCCGTGTTTGAGGACCCGAGTGGAATCTTTGATGAGGTTATAAGAAAAGGTATAACAAAACATAATTATCTGCCTAAGGAAGTTATGGGCTTTCCGGTTGAAGGGAATTTAGTTCCGATTAAAGATGATGGAAAAGTGGTAGGTTGTGTGATATGCACCTACTCTGTAGAAAGCAGGGAGAGGATTAAGCATATTGCCGCAGAGTTCCAGGAATCCATTCAGGAAATTGATAATTCCATCCAGGATGTTGTCAAGGGAATTGAAGGTTTATTTACTATGCTTACAACTATGAATAAAATGACCTCCGATGTGGAGAAGGATGTCAATGAGGCAACGGATGTTGTAAATAACATCAGCCATAATGCATCCCATTCTAATATACTTGCACTGAATGCTTCGATTGAGGCGGCACGAAGCGGAGATGCAGGCAGAGGTTTTGCGGTTGTTGCTACAGAGATGGGTAAGTTGGCAAAAGACAGTGGTACTTCGGCAACGCAGATAAAGGCAACCTTGTCTGTAATTGTAAATCATCTTGAAACCATTACCGAGTCTATTAAAGAAGCTGATGATATGGCGAAAACCCATATTGACAGCATAAGCTCAATAAGAAATATACTGGAACACACGATTTCCATTGCGCAGGAGCTTGAGAATGACATAAAAATATAATTCAATCATTTTATATTGTTAAATGATGAGATTGATTTGCTTACATCCGCAGAAAACAGGTTGGTTTTCGGTGGATGATAAGTAAACAATACAAAGCAGATAAAAATAATACATACTAAATAGCCTAATAAAAACGTGTAGGACTCCAACTTGCACGATAACGTAAGTTTATAGGAAAGCCAGAATGCAATTATAATACTCAAAATAAATGTGCCAATATCTAAGATAAAAACGTCTTTACCAAGAATAGATGTATATGCATAGAAAAATATTGGAATCAACAATGTTCCTGTTAAAATTCCAAAACATAAGGAAGAAGTAATGCATGGATAGGCTTTTCTGAATTTTAAAATGATAAAAAAGGAGTATATTAACATCGGAAAAAATAACAGCTTCATATGTTCCCATATGGATTCATTTATTGGCGTAAAAAAGCCGACTATATGATTGTTTCCGGTCCAATCATATAGAAAGTGGGCGAGTGTGCCTGTAATCAAAACAAAAATTATTCCAATAATCGTATATCTTTTTAAATGTTTCATAAAATTTACCTCATGAGATAGTATATGTAAGTGAAAAATTATTATGTTTTTTAATAAAACACAAACAAGTTTCCAATAATGTGTTGCCACATATCTAAATTAAAGATTTCTTGAAAGTAAATCGCAGATGGACTATAATTAGACTATATTAAATTATCTACATGAGATAGAATATCAGCAGATAATTTAAGCAATACTTTTCGGGAGATAGGAATTTATGAAAAAAAGGACAACACGTTTTCTGAATATAAGTCTTGTTCTGGTATCGCTTTTTTGTATATGTATATTTATCGTCCAAACAATCTGTGTGAATCTTATGGGAGAAGATGCCATCCGGCAGCTTGGTGTTTTTTACATGTCAGGAATCAGCGAACAGGTATCCGCACATTTTGGAACTACCATTGAGCTCCGTTTGTCTCAGGTAGAATCGCTTGTAGATTCTGTTCCTCCCGGACGTGTTACAGGAGAAAGCGCAATGCGGATAGCTTTGAACTATAATGCACGATCCATGGGCTTTGAATATCTGGCTCTTTATACGGAGGATGGCACCTTTCATATGCTCTACGGCTCTCAGGTGACGGCAGATGTTCCCGAGAAGCTGCACAGCTCTGTTCAGGGAGGAAAGTATAATGTCTGCGCAGGAAAGGATGCAAATGGAATGCCCATTGTTCTAATGGGTGTACCGGCTGTATATCCTATGAGTGACGGAAAGACAAGCATTGCGTTGGTTGCGGGACTGCCTAGCAGTTATCTCAATGATTTATTGGAAACCAATATCCGAAACAGCAGCACGGAATATTCGATTATCCGCGTGGATGGCAGCTATGTTTTGAATAACGGTATCATAGAAGATAGTAATTATTTTGAACGGGTTAAAAGTCTTTATGAAAGTTATAATGGAAAAGAACCGGCCCAGTATGCAGAGGAACTTCGTGACGCGATGGAAGCCGGCAGGGATTATACCAGTGAAGTTCTGATTGAGGGTGAAACGTGGAATGTCTATTGCACCAGTCTTCCGAATTCAGATTGGTATTTAATTTTGAAAAATTCCCATAATACATTAAATGAGACGGTAAATCTTCTTCAGAAAAAATGGGCATATGTTTCCGTTGGCGGTGGCAGCCTGATTATCTGTGCACTGCTATTTGTCTTTTTCGGATACTATCGTCTGACCAAAATACATATGAAGGAGTTGGAGGAAGCAAGGAAAACTGCCGAACAGGCAATGCTGTCAGCAGAGCGGTCTAACAGGGTAAAAAGTGAATTCCTCTCCAATATGAGTCATGATATCCGTACACCGATGAACGGTATTATGGGAATGACATCGATTGCCATAGGCAGTCTGGATAATCCTGCACGGGTACGTTCCTGTTTGAAAAAGATACATGTATCCAGTCGGCATTTGCTGGGATTGATTAATGATATGCTGGATATGTCCAAAATTGATAATGGTAAGCTTACATTAAATATGGAGCCTCTTTGTATTCGTGATATTATGCAGAATATTGAGACAATCATCCAGCCGCAGATACAGGAGAGAAAACAGCAGTTCAATATTTATATACATGATATCTATCATGAAAATGTGTGTTCGGACAGAGTCCGTCTGAGCCAGATTCTTTTGAATATTCTGGGAAATGCGGTTAAGTTCACTCCGGAAGGTGGAACCATTACGGTTGATTTGTATGAAGAAGCTTCTCCAAAAGGAAATGAATATATCCGTTCCCATTTACATATCAAGGATAACGGTATAGGCATGTCCAGCGAATTTCAGAAGAAAATATTTGATGCGTTTGCCAGAGAAGACAATGAACGTGTGGATAAAACAGCGGGAGCCGGAATGGGTCTGACCATTACCAAGCATATTGTAGATGCAATGGACGGCATCATTACCGTAGAAAGTGAGAAGGGAAAAGGAAGTCATTTCCATATTATTCTTGATATGGAAAGAACAGTTGACCAGGAGAAAGAACTGCATTTGCCTAAGCAGAATGTTCTCGTTATTGATGATGACGAAATAGCAGGAAATCTTGCCGTATCATCATTGGAATCCATTGGACTTAAGGCGGAGACAGCAGCAGATATGAAACAGGCTTGCCAGATGATAGAGGAGCGTTGCGGCAAAAATGAGCACTATCACATGGTTCTGGTGGATTGGGATTTACAAGGGCAGGATTGGACAAAGGTTGTGGAAGAGCTGGCTGGCCGTTTCGGACAGGAACTGCCTATTATAATTCTCACTGACGGCGAATGGGATGAATTAGAGATAATAAGTGAAAAAGCCAATATTTGCAGTTTTATTTCAAAGCCTCTGTTCCGCTCCAGCCTTTACTATGGTCTGCGTCAGTTTACAGAAGAAAAGATGCCACAACAGGAGCAGAAAGAAGAACTTGGCATCGGATTAAAGGGACGACGTATACTCGTAGCAGAAGATAACGAATTGAACTGGGAAATTATAAATGCAATACTTTGTGAATTTGGAATGGAAGTAAAGTGGGCGGAAAACGGGCAGCTTTGTGTGGAAGAATTTGAGCAGTCTGCTCCGGGATGGTATGACGCCATATTAATGGATCTTCGAATGCCTGTTATGACAGGGTTTGAAGCGACAACTGCAATACGACAGCTAAAACGGAACGATGCACAAACTATCCCGATTATTGCAATCAGTGCAGATACATTTGATGATGACATTCAAAAATGTTTTGACTGTGGCATGAATGCCCATTCAGCAAAACCATTAGTGCCGCAGGAGATTATCTCTTTGATGGAAGAGCATATTCTTTAAGAAACAGTATGAATGGAAAGGGGAATTCAATTATGAAAAAAATAAATGCTTTGATAAGCTTGCTGTTAGTTGTTGCCCTTTTGTCCTCTTGCAGTGGCAGAACCTCAAATATCGAATTGGAGAGCGGCAGCGACACCAAAGAAGTTACAGAACTGGTTTTGTGGACATTTCCGGTAGGTAATTGGGGAAATCCTACGGCGGTAGCCAGCATGTTGACCAGTTTTCATAAGGAACATCCTGACATCCATGTTACGGTGGAATATTTAAATTATGATAACGGAGATGAAAAAATCAATCAGGCGGCTCAAGATGGATGTATGCCGGATTTGATTCTGGAAGGACCGGAGCGTCTTGTTGTAAATTGGGGTGAAAAAGGCTGGATGGTTGATTTGTCTGAATTGTGGGAATCTGATACAGCCGGCGAAATATATGATAACATAAGAATTGCCTGCCAGCACGAAAACGGAGATTATTATGTATTTCCAGTCTGTATGTCTGCACACTGTATGGCCATTAATTATGATATGTTTCGGGAGGCAGGAGCCCTTCAGTACATTGATGAAGAAACACACACATGGACGACGGAGAATTTTATTAAAGCGGTCCAGGCTTTGAATGACTATCAAACGGCGCAGGAGATGAATGGAAATGTTGGCGTCATATACTGTAAAAATCAAAGCGGTGACCAGGGAACGCGCGCCTTGGTGACCAATCTGTATGGCGGCACCTTTACTGATGCCACACATACAAGCTATACAGTTGACAGTGAGAAAAACAGGCAAGCCCTGCAGCTTCTTTATGACTTAGAGGGTATCAACTTTGAACCTTCTCTTACCTCTGCGGATGCAATTGATTTGTTTTGCAAAAAAGAATCTGCCATGTGTTTCTGCTGGAATGTATCTATGGAAGTGCAACAGACCATTAACAATCCAAATTTGGATTTTGAAGTTTTTCCGATGGCTTTTCCGACCAGCGAAGATACACCGAAGCTTCAGGGAGGTATCTGGGGGTTTGGTATTTTTGATAATGGCAGTGAGGAACGTATCATGGCAGCAAAAACCTTTATCCGTTATATGACGGAAAATGATATTCCATACACCAGAGCAGTAAGGGCTACTTCCTACTGGCCGGTGCGTGATATGGGTAATATATATGAAAATGATATGCTTATGACGGAATATAGCATTTTTACGCCATACATGGGTGATTATTATCAGATTACCCCTAATTGGTCACAGGCACGTACTGCATGGTGGCAGCTGTTGGCGAAGATTGGAGACGGAACCGATATTTCGGAGGCGGTAAAGGGATTTCCTTTGCCGGAATGATTGGTGGGGTGGAATAGTTGTTGCATGAATGAGGTCGAACATAGTTATACCAAATTGATATATTGCACATTTTGGTTACTGTGAAGATTTTGCTTTGATGATAAAAGTCATTTAATTTACTATAACAAAAAGACTTCAAAAATATTCAAAAAAACCAGAGAGAGTTTTGGGGTTTCCAGTCTCTATTTCATTGTAGCAGAGAGATGGGGTTCTATAGATTTTATTATGTAACTGAAAAATAGCAGGAGAGCAGAGATTCGAGAGAATCTCTGTTTTTTTGTAAAAAATAAGCTCATTATAAGACGAAAAAGTATGGTGTAACCATATTGAGATATTAGCAAAATAGATTTATAAATAATAATTATATTACTTTGTAAAATTGTGGGAAATGAATTCTAACAAGAATTTAGGGGAAGATAAATGATTTCAGATTATGAGACGGCTTGGTTGGAGTATGCGGCATATTTGAAATATAACAAAATTTTGCACAACAAGTGGTCCATAGTTAAAGTTGTGGTTTGTTTTTAGAGAAAAGGAATGTAGAAAATGAAACGAAATACTGTTAATTACAAGTACATAAACAATTGGCTGTCTGAAAGAAATTTACGACTTGAAAAAAGCTTTGCGGAAAATTTGCATGTTCTCGCTTGTGAACAAAAAAAACCGTATAAATTTAAGTGAGATATACCAAAGGCTTGGCTGTTCAAAACAAAATATTTCATATTGGACCACTAATTCCTACAGCACGCAGTCCCAAAAATCAATACGGACCGTTATAGAAAATGCTGTTGTGTTATTTGGATTATCTCTTGAAGATTCCGAAATATTGGCAAATTCGGCGGGACTTTCGCTAAATCCCGCCTGTGGAAATTTGTATAAATTTTTGGCTGTGCACTATAAAGGTAAATTAAAAAATTTGTCCGAAAATGCGGCAATAAGTGAGAGAATGCTGAGGTACTACAAAAAAATCACTCCCACAAAGCAGGCTTTGCTTGCGATAGCCCTTTCCATGAACTGCAGTCTGTCGGAAACTGACGTTTTGCTGCACAGCTATGGGTACTGTCTTTCAAAAAGCTCTGCGGTAGATGCGACGGTAATGTGGTTCATGAATAATAATACATATAGAAACGGTGGCAGGTTGCTTGTTGAAATAAATATTGTGTTGGATAACATGGGTTTACCTCTTTTAATGACAAGGCAAAAGGATTAAAAAGTCAAAATTTATTTCCGCTTTTTATAAGTGCGGAGATGTATACTGTAAGCAGGTTGAGAGCTCGACCAAAAATAAAATTTGGAGGAATATTTATGTTAGGTACAAACACAATGGAAATCGAAAACAAGTTAACAGCATGGCTGACTGAAAATGATCCTATATTATTTAAAAACGATATTCAAAATCAGGCTCAGGACAATGCACCAATATTGGCAGCAACTCCCGAACAATCAACAAATATTGCAGCTTCCTCAGCTATTGTAGTTGGAGATTGCGAGTATGAAAAGACTGATAATGAAATTAAATCTAAGATGGATTCAAACAGAGACGAAGCCATCGAAATTTTTAAGAAAAGTCCTCTTTCGGGCTGTACTACCATTTTAGATATGGCAAGGATAGCGTCAGGTTATGATCCAAACGGCGGCATGCGCGGAGCTAATAAGGATAACTACAAGAAATATTTAAGTAAGGTTATGGATTGTCCGCTTTTTCATCTCAAAATTAACACATGTGACACGTTTAACAGAAATGAATCATCATGGAATGATGCAATTACTCAAATTGCAGATCTATTTACTGGGGTTGCCGATAAAGATAAAGAAAAAATTGAACAGTCAATAAAAAATCTTACTATTTCAGTTACAAGCAATTATAATACTAAGCAGGGTACGTCAATTTTTTCTGTAAGTGCACTTAATACTGATAAAAATCATGTCGAAGCATATATTTACTACAGTGATATTTCAATGTGTGAAAGCAAATCAAAAGGTTCAGACTGCAAGCAGTCCAAGCTTAACATTTTCAAAACATATTTTGATTTTAGAAGTGATCTTTGGCCTGTATATGCGGAAAAAATTTTTGAAAAGCATTATAAAGCGGTAGATGATTGGCTGGACGATAATTCAACAAAGCAAGGCAATGTTAAAGCCAATCTTTGTATAGGAGGATACAAGGAAATTTAAGGAGGGATAAATATGGCTCTCAAACATATAAACTTATCCTATACATTGCAGGGTATAAAGGCAGTAATTACAGCCGAGCAGGAGGAAACCTGTAAGGTCTTATACAAAAACACCGAAGACGATTTGTATGAATTTGCAGGCTTTTATGACCCCGATATATCTGACAAGGATTATCCCGACGGATTGATAGCTCTTTCTGTTAGGTCAGTTCTGCGGGATGTTCGTTATCTTGCTCCGGGTACAAATGTATGGAATGTTGTCGGCAGCACAGGCGACCCATGGTATAATAACTTCCACCCCAATTGGCTTCAGATATGGGAAGATGAACTCAAAGCAAAAAATTATCCGCATGTCAGAAAATGCTATGTGAAAAATAGTGCAGCTATAACTTGCAACGACCCACTTTGTGGTGGACATATGGTTTTGACAAATAATACCTCTCCTGTCATTGGTTCTGATAATACCGTATATATTGTTCCCATATGCAATGCTCACAATAACTGGAAAAATACAAACATGATGAATATTTCCGAGGGGGTATATGCGCTTGTATTGGATAGGTACCATGTGGCAGGATGACTTTTCCCTCATACATATAAATCATTATATGTATTTTATAATAAGTCAGGACTACCGGCTAAGCCGATAGTCCTGACAAAATCATCTATAATAGTTAACTTGTTTTTTGTGTGTTTCAATTCTTCAGACCCATCTCACCACCAAGCCATTCCTTATGCTATATCCTCCCATTTTTGTGGTTTCGCAAAATAGTATCCTTGGGAATGGGCAATTCCGATTTTTTCCATAATCTGCTGGATATTTTCATTTTCCACAAACTCGCCAATTACTTCTTTTCCTGTGTTTTTGCACCATTCATTTATCATTGTCACAAATTCACGACAGTTTTCATCCTGACATATTACCTTGATGATTTCTCCATCAATTTTTAGAATATCTGCATTGATTTTAATAATGTGCAAAAGATTGGAAAAGCCGCTTCCAAAATCGTCGATGGCAATTTTTGCGCCATGCTCGTGAATGCTTTCAGCAAACTGCTCAATGTATTGATAGTCCGTTACCTCCTCGCTTTCCACCAGTTCAAACACAAAATTCTCCGGATAGTCCGCCTGCTTTAAGTAATGGAAAATCATCTCAATCATATCCTCATCATAGATATCCTGCACATTCAGATTAATGGTTACCTTAACATCCTTGTGGAGAAACATGCTCATTACTTTTTTTACCATAATAATAGACAGGGCTTCATAAAGGTCATATTCCTTGGCAATGGAAAGGAACTGACCGGGATAATACAGATTTCCCTGAGCATCTCTGATACGGATTAAGGCCTCATACATTTCTATCTTGCCTTTGCGGTTATCATAAATTCCCTGAAAATAAGGTGCAATGCCGTCCTGAACAAGAGCCTCCCTTACAACCTGAAGAATACGGATGTCTTCCTTCATATCCGCTACCTCTTCCTGAACCTGATTGTATATGACAAAAGGATTCTTACTCTTTGCCCCGTATTGAAGGGCTGTATCTGCTTTTTGAAGGGCATCTTCTTCATGCATTATTACTGCGCATTCATAAGCAAGCCTAAAGTCCCTGCATATAGCTCCGTTCATATATTCATAGGCTGTCTTGATGCATTCCACAAAGTCATCATCATTTGTCAGGGTATCTTCCGCTGCAATCAAAAGCCCGTTATCCCCATAACTGTAAAAATGGAGCACATCTGCAAAATCCTTTGCTTTCTCCGCTAAATGCTCTCTTAAATTTCCATAAATGGTCTTTAATTCCGACCAGAAATCCTCCTGTCCAAGGAAGAGACGAATCATCCGTTCATTTTTCAGGGAAAATACCGCCAGCTTGTCTAAATGGTGTCTATCTTTGTCGTAAATATATTTTGCCTGGTTGTCCAGCCCTAACATTTCCTGATAAAACATCGCCTGCTTCATTTTATCCCTCTGCAGGCTCAGCTGTTTACTCAACTGTCTGTTTCCCGTCATCAGCAGATAATTAATAATCTGCATATTTTCATGCTGTAGTCCGGAAACATCCTTTAATCCTTTTTCCTTCAAAATCAGGCGGGCATTCTCATTTTCCGATAATCCTGCCAGCATCAGAGTGGCATTACCATATATATTTTTGCCTCTTAAATTACCGATTTCTCCCGCCATAATGGCACCGCTGATATTAGTGGTGTAGAATTGTCCGATTTCCCATGAGGCGCAGTCATGAAGCATCCACATTCTGGAAAGGCACTCGTATGCAAACAGTGATTCTACCGGTGCCTCTGCCAATTCTTCATAGGCACTGCTTAACTGGTCTACAATCCTTTGAGGTGCAAAATATCCCAGACCGAACTTCATGCCCTCGGATATTTCACTGAAAACATTGATTCTGTCCCTTTTCTCAGATTTCCAAGGCTCTGGCAATGTATCCGCCAATTCATAAACCACATTGTAGGCAGTCTGAGTCTCATCCAGTATAAGGGGAAACAGGCTCGCCAGGGTAGGGTCTTTTTCCAGTTCTTCTCTGCCAAGGATTCCCTGATACCATTTGGCTGCATCATCACCCTCTATTTCATCTACAAAGTGCTCGTGAACCTTTGTTACCTCATAGCTTCTTCCTACACCTTCCGCACCGCAGATGACATTTTCATAGATAAAAAGCTTTGGCGATACCAGCATAACCGCCACCATTTTATTGACAGAAGCTTCTGTCTGTCCTAAAACATAAGCTTTTTCTCCAGCTTCGCTATGGGCGCCTTCCGCCACATAAGCAACGCCGCCTATCATATTCAAGCCTTTATTTAATCGGTCCATCTGTTCTACAAATTTTGCCGTTTTATAATAAGATAAAGGGAAGAAGGTCAGCATCATTCCTTTATCGCCTTTAACAAGCTCTTTGGATACTTCATCACCCAAGACCTCTCCGGGCTTTTCAACTCCCGGTTCCTGCTCACAGCTAAACATTCCAATCCGGATTTCGCACTGCTCAAATACTGTGAGAGAAATAAGGCACACACCCTGTAAAATTTTTCCTTCACAGATTACATGGGACGCACTACAGCCAATCATCACAGCATTTGGCAATAGCCCTTTTAATTCTGCTGTCAATTCTTCCATCATATCAGCAGTATGTATATTGCTGTGAATCCGCAATAATACCTGTCTGTTTCTGTCCAATTCAATTCCGTCCAAAAAAACATTAAAATTTTCTATTGTTTCAAACAAGTGATTGTAAGTTTTCATATCCGTTGCTCCTTATTCAAAATGTATCGTTCAAATCTCTTTTTATTTTAGCAATTTAAGAGACAAAATTCAACTAAAGAAAATCATGTTTTTCCCTTAATTGGTAATAGATATAGTTTGTGTTGTGGGTGGCAATAAGCAGTTATAAAAATTCTTATTTACATAGTTGATAGAGTCCATTTTAACGGCGATAATATTAGGAAGATAGAATGGATGACGTTTTAAATGTGAATTGAAAGTGGTTTATCCCTAAAGATGCAAAAAGTCTGTTGACGGGCGGCAAAAAGAAAAAAATCTTTGTAAATATATCTTTTTGCCTGCTTCCGGTGTTTTAATAAGTGAGAGAGTAAAAGGGCGGTGGTTGATGGCATGAAGGAAAATGATTTGATTAAAAATGTGCAAAGCGGCAGCAGGGACGCAATGAATATACTGATTGGCAACTACTATCAAGCTGTTTTTGCGTATTTCTACAAAAATACAAGTAAGTATCATCAATCGAAAGATTTAACGCAGGAAGTCTTTATTAAAATGGTGTCCGGCATTTCAAGATATAAGCCAAAGGCTTCATTTAAAAGCTGGCTATTTGCGATAGCTTCCAACCATCTGAAAAATTATTACCGATTACTCTCTAGACACCCCGAATATTTAGAGATTTCAGAAGATATTCCTACGAGTGAAACTATTGTTCCCGAGATTGAAATAAAAAGCGACATGGAAAAGGCATTGGCTCACTTGCCGCCAGAGCAAAAAGAAGCTGTCATATTGCGCTTTTACAATGATTTTACCATTAAGGAAATATCAAAAATTACAGGGACTATGGAAACAACTGTGAAAGCAAGAATACGATATGGACTTGAAAAATTAAAAAAAGAATTGGAGGGATATGATGAAAAAAGTAAATAGTTATCCAGATGAATTATCAAAAATGGAGCAGCAAATTATTTTAAGTATCAAAGATACTCCCGTTCCTGAGATTTCGCAAGAAGAAATTGACACCGTTTGCAAAGTGGCAGCTTCCTATTATGCGAAAAAACAAAATATTTGGAATGTGGATTTCTGGAAAGTAACCTTTTCCTTCCTTACAATAAAATCTGCATTCTTTTGGGCTTTATCTTCATTTTTACTTGGAACTTGTGTAGTCATATCTTTCTTGATAACAAAGTATGAAATTGAGCCACTTGCACTTATGACTGCTTTATCCCCTGTCCCGGTGTTATCATTTGCAATCCGTGAGTTGCAATATCGTGATAATAACTTAGTCCAGTTGGAAAAAACCTGCAAATATGCTCCGGACAAAATATATTTTGCCCGCTTGTGGATTGACATGATTTTTAACACAGTATTTGTGGTACTGGTCGGGGCAGTTGCTTTTTCTCATTACGAAAAACTCTTGCAATTATATCTTTGCTCCTTTATTGCCCTGTTTTTTGTAGGATCCCTTGCATTGTTTTTGCTGTCTTTCATGGATAATGCTTTACCGTTGTCCTTGATAATGGTTATTTGGGTGTTAGGAGCAGTATATTTACTCTCTCAAAGTGAAGTTCTTGATATAATTGTGAGCACAAGTCTAACGGCATTTATCGGGGGTTTAGTTTTTAGCTTTTGCTTGTTTGCTGTTGCTGCAATGAAATCTACAACAAAGCTATATGCTTAGAAAGGAAAATGATTTATGGAATTATCCGTATGCAATTTAACAAAAGATTTTGGAGGAAAACATGCAGTTGATAATGTTTCATTCAGACTATCCTATGGCGTTTATGGGTTGCTTGGTCCAAACGGTGCAGGAAAAACAACTTTGATGAAAATGTTAGTCGATATATTGACACCATCAGCGGGGGAAGTGTGTTTGAATGGTGTTAATATTCACGAGCTGGGTGCAAGCTATCGGGACAAACTTGGATATATGCCACAGGAAATAGGCGTATATAAAAACTTTTCTGCAAGGAAGTTTTTGAAATATATTGCCGCCTTAAAAGGAATTACAGGAAAAGCCGCAGATGAAAAAATCGAAGAACTCTTAGGCCTTGTAGGATTAAGAGACGTTGGGAGAAAAAAACTTGGAGGTTTTTCCGGTGGTATGCTGCGCCGCATTGGTATTGCACAGACGTTACTAAATGACCCGGAGATTCTGATTTTAGACGAGCCGACAGCAGGGCTTGACCCACAAGAACGTATTCGTTTCCGCAACATTATATCTGCATTATCGGAAAACCGGATTGTAGTTCTCTCCACACACATTATATCCGATATGGAATTTATCGCAGGAGAGGTTATTATCATGCGAAACGGCGGCGTACTTAAGGTTGATACTGTGGATCAATTATTGCAGGAAGTCGAGGGCAAGGTTTGGTCTGCAACTGTTTCGCACTCCGTGTTTCATAAATTAAAAGGTCAATATACAATCGGTAATATTGTTCAAAAAAAAGATGGTGTGGAAATCCGGATTATTGGAGACAAAAAGCCCGATTTTCCTTGCGAGCCGATTAAACCGATTTTAGAAGATGTATTTAGTTATTATTTTGGAGGGAATATACTGTGAATATAAGAATGTTAAAAACGGAACTTTACAAAATTTATTCCAAAAAGGTTATTTGGATTTCGTTAGTGGCTTTCCTTGCTCTTTTCCTTTTTTTGAAATTGCAGTTTATTGATATGGTAGGCGTGAAATACACACTTGAGCCTATGCGGTATGAACTGACAAGTGCCGTCGAGAACACAGACTTTCATAACTTTGTTTGTAAAAATGATTATAATTGTAGTATTGAAGATATGAAGCCGTTTATTCCTGCTTCCGTCTTTGATTATATCGAGCAGTATAACGGAAATGAACGTATCTATCGTTCTTTAAACAGTGATTTAAGAGATATTATCAATAACTACTATGAGAGAATAGATAACCGTGCAGCATTTATAGACGAGCTCATGCAGGATATTGCAACATCTGATAATACAAGTGTGACAAAGGCAAAAACAAAACTTTTACAAATCTATCAAAGCACATCCGTGACGATTGAACTCAATTTAGAAAGCAGCGCAAACAATTTTATCGACGTTAATCATTCCGCTGTGTTTCCGGGATTGATTATGCTTATTGTCATTGTCGGACTTGCGGGTATCTATGCAGATGAATACACAAGTGGTACTTTAAGTCCCTTGCTGACTTCACGAAAAGGTCGTGGGGGAGTTTTTTTCAGCAAACTGCTTGCGGCAAGCATTTTTATTTTCAGTGTAGTCCTTATTATGGAAGCGTTTTACATGGTTGTTACTGCAATTTGTTATCATGCGCCAAACGCTACAATTTCCGCTGCCAGTACATACGGTCTTTCTTTGACTACTTATAGTGGAACGGTGTTCGGTTTTTGTTTGAGACAGATTTTAGGAACGCTTTTAGCTGCCTTGACATTGGGGAGTATCGTGATGTGTATATCAGCGTATAGCAAGAACGCCTTAATCCCGTTTTTTTTCGCAGGTGTTTTTTATGGCGGTACAGCCATTTATGCGAATATGATTACTTTTCCGGAATATTTATCCTCTATTTGGTCTTTACCGGGGGAATTAAGTCTGTTTATGCTCCAAACACAGGCGGAACTTGTTGAAATGGGTCATCTTACAAATGTTTTTGGGTGCATGGTACCTTCGCTTGTATTAAATGTATGCGTCAATATAATTCTTATGGTGATATGTCTTATTCTCTGTTACAGGGCATACACGCGAAAGCAGGTTAAAAATTGATGGTTACTATATTAAAGGTTGTCCGGTTAGAATTAGAAAATTTTTTATGCAAAAAGACTCTTTGGATATTGACGGCAATTTACACCATATCCGCATTTGTGATATGTTTGTTCCCTGATTTGCGGCAAAGCTATTTTGCCGATATTGAGAGTGTTACTGTCATGTTACTTAATTTTATTGCACCTATTTTTCTTGTAATCATTTTGATAAGTATGCTGTCTCCTGTTTTTGTGGGTGATAAGGAAAATAATGTTAATCAAATTCCCGCTGCCTGTCTGGTCGGAAGGAAGGGACGGAACATTGCAAAAATGCTTGCAGCAATTTGTTTAGCCGTTTTGCTTTGTATAATAGTTGCAGTTATAGCTTTTGCAGTACCCTTTCTTTGCAATTTATTTGACGGCAATTTGAAAATAGAGTACGTAGGGACTGAATTGGAACTTACCCCTATATGGTCAACATGGCAGCACTTTGGGTTTTCGTTTATAAGTTTAACTGTTGCCTGTATCATACTGACCCTTTTTGTATTATTCATCTCATGTAGTACGAGAACTACAATATCTGCAGTAAGTATATCAAGTATGTTTGTTCTTTTTGAATTTTTGTTTAACAGGTTTTCATTTCCGACAATAATTCAGGAGTACAACATTTGGATATTTTTCGAGCCATATTACCTTTTTGTTATGAATATTTTTAATATTTCTCCATATATGAATCTGTTTCTGCTGTCAGCTGCTTTTTTACCACTTTGTATGCTTGCAATATGGCAAATTGTTAAGAACGGGGGGCGTTATATGCAGAGATGCAGGAAAAAATGAGATAATATGTGAGTGGCAAAAAAAAACAGCTCGATTTTTTTGCTGCCGATATGTTCCTTGGAAGATGAAATCATTTCGCATCACTGCAAACACATTCGGCGTCATTATTATGGCGCAACTGGATTATGGGTAGTATAATATTTGGTTTAAGGAAGGTGATTCTATGATTAACATTGCTGTCTGCGATGATGAAAAATGTATGTCAGAAAAAATTAAAAAAATGGCAGAAGATTTTTTCAGAAAGAAAAATACAGATATCTCTGTTGTGGAGTATTCTTCGGGAGAAGAATTGCTAAAAAGCAATGAAAGAATAGATATCCTTTTTCTTGATATTGGAATGTGCGGGATGGATGGAATAGAAACTGCCAAAAGGTTAAGGGCGCATGGATATAATGGTTTTCTGGTCTTTATAACAGTTTTAAAAGAAATGGTATTCCAATCTTTTGAGGTACAGCCCTTTGATTATTTGGTAAAACCAGTTCAAGAGGAGCATTTCGAGAAGACAATGGAACGGCTTTTTCTTTCCATGCAGAACAGGCTATCACCGGAAAAAGTAAATTTGTTAGTTCAGAAGGGATGTGAAAGCATTATTATTTCTTTTCAGGATATTATCTGTTGTGAAATCATAGACAGGAAAGTATATCTGTATCTTGCATCTGGAGAGGTCGTTGACTACTATGAAAGGATTGAAAATCTGGAAAAGAAGCTGGATGGGAGATTTTTCAGATGTCACAGAAGCTATCTAATCAACTTGAACCATTTGAAAAGCTATAGCAACAATACTGCGTATATGGCCAATGGAAAGGAAATACCTGTGTCACGCCTAAGAAGTAAAGAGTTCTCAAAAGTAATCTTAAAGTATATGAGAGAATGGAGGTTGTGAAATGAATGACTGGTTGGATTTTTTTAATATATACGTCATGACAAGCCTTGAAATGCTCATGGGTATTTGGTTCTTTACAGAGTTTTTGCAGAAAAAAGGAAACCTCATATACAGGATATTGTTTGCTGTCTTTGGGATGATCGTTCTGGTGGTCTTTAACTTACAGGGAATTTGGGCATTTCTTGTATTTATCCTACTTCTTATAGTGGTGGGAAAGCTGTTTTACAGGGCTGATTTTGTTTCCGCAGCTTTATATGCCGTCGTAACAGTTGAAATTATGAATTTATGCTTTGGATTATTTAATTCATTATCTTATATTTTGTGTCCCATGGTTTTTGAAAAAAATCCAAGGATTTATGGTTTTATCTTTGAGTGGGCAGGGAACATTTTTTCCCTTATGCTGGCAGTCTTATGTTATCGGGTTATACAGCAATGCTGCGCATGTGATGAGACAGCCTGCAAAAAATATGTATTTATGATACTGATGCCGGTTTTACTGATCTTTTTGGCAAGTGAATATATCAATGAGAATGTTTATGGAAATACGGTTACGATAGAAAAAGAGGGAATGCAATTCGGTGCGAATCCTTATCAGATGTTATTGATGCAGGCGTTGGGGGTAGCCAGTCTGTTTTGTATAATGTTTTCCTATAAAAAATTGGCAGAAAGTTTCAAACGGGAGAAAGAGGCGGAGCTGTTAGAGATGCAGGCACATTCCTTGCAGCAGTATGTGGAAGAAGCAAAATTACGTTATGAAAAAACAAAATCGTTCCGGCATGACATAAAAAACCATATAACGGTCGTGAAGGAACTGCTTGAAAACCAAAATATGCAGGCAGCATTACAGTATGTGGATGGGATGGAAGACCTGACAGCAGATATATCATTTCCGGTCAGTACAAATCATCCGGTGCTTGACATTCTGCTGGGAAATAAACTGGGGATTGCGGAAGAAAACCAAATAGAGGCACGGTGTTCTCTGGTTGTTCCATACCCTTGCGGTATCAGTGATATCGATTTCTGCATCATTTTAGGGAATGCACTGGATAATGCTATTTCTGCCTGTGACCGGGTTAGTAGTGATAAACAAAAATATATCCATGTGGCAGGGAAGGTGCAGGGAGACTTCCTGCTTATGGAAATCGAAAACAGTTATTTCGGCAGGAGGATGAGCCACAGCGGAACAGGACTTGCAAATATCAGAGCGTCGGTAGAAAAATATCAGGGAGCGATGGAGATACGGACAGAGGGAGAAAAATTTGTACTAAGCATCCTTATAATCATTCCACAGCAGTCAACGAGCATTCCACAACAGGTGCGTTAAATGCCTCCAAAGTAATGACGAATAACAGATAAAGGCAGGGAATATAAAAATGCTGTCAAAGAAAAGGAGGACAAAATTATGTCAATGGAAGTAAGCGGTAATTATAAGGATTACCAAAATGACTATTTAGAAAGGCTACAGGAAGAAAGGGAAAAGGCAAAGGAAATTGGAAAAGAACAGGGCACGGAAAATAAAAATGAGAGCATTCCGGTTCCAAAGGATGAGTACATCAGCAGCGAGCAGTCTGGCAACAAGCCAAGCGGAATGTATCATATGGGACAGGATGAAAACGGTAATCCGAAAGTGCTCTACGATGACCCGAAAAAAGCCAGTGGTGCAGATAAAAAATGCACAACAAATACCGATAAGGTTGACAGGGAGATAAAAAAACTGAAAGAACAGAAACAGCAGTTGGAACAGCAGATAAAAGCAGCTTCCGGAGATGAAGAAAAGGTAAAGGAGCTGGAGAAGAAATTATCTCAGGTAGAGAGCGAGCTGAGCCAAAAGGATAATGATACATACAGGCGGCAGAATGCAGTGATTTCTTAATGGGGTGGCTATAGGGAGTGGATAAAATCAGAAATGTTTATTTGCTCCCTTGTCTTTTTGGGAGGCAAGAAAGCAAGCAAGGGTGTGCTATGTGATATTTTACGGCATAATGATTCGACAGACTGGATTATGATGTAAAAGATAGTAACGTATTGCTATTCTGTATGTTTCATCTGCTGTTTATCCTCGTACATATCCTTGTCCGCTTGGGAACAGAGCTTATTAAAATCAATCTGTTCATCGTTGTATGCAACACCAATTGCACAAGAAAAAGGGGTTTGCGATGCTTTTTCTTTTATTTGATTTTTCAACTGTTGGATGATTGTTTTTTCTTGATTAAAGCAAAGAAGCATAAACTCATCACCGCCAACACGATACAGATAACAATTTGACGGAAGTACTGCTTCCACACAGCCAACTATCGTGCAGATTGCCTCATCGCCCTTCGCATGTCCATACTCGTCGTTCCACTTTTTCAAATCATTCAGGTCAATTGATAAAACAGCACTCAGATTTGTCTTGTGTTTCTCTGCATCCATGTAAAAACATCTTCGATTCAATACGTTCGTCAGTGGGTCACGTTTGAATTGCTGGGTATTCAGATAGAGATAATAAAAAGTTAATGCGACCGCACCTGATACATTAATAATCCCTTCGAATTTCCATACGGATTCCAACAATATAGCAATCA
Organism: uncultured Bacteroides sp.; assembly: GCA_964635615.1. Taxonomy (GTDB): domain Bacteria; phylum Bacillota; class Clostridia; order Lachnospirales; family Lachnospiraceae; genus Coprococcus_C. The sequence continues at coordinate 4,754 of CAZWNL010000006.1, read as the reverse complement.
TAAATGTAAAAAGAACTACAACAGAAATAATCGTTTCCGAAATTTTAACCGACTTGTACAATTTTATCGTGCAAATCAATAGAACAATCTCATAAAAACCACTTGTTACGAAAGCAAAATAGCCGAGAGGTCCTCGCACAAACTGGTTATCCATCGTATATGAATATGCATAATCAACAAAAAATGCTGAAAAGGCAATGAGAGTATTCACGACAAGTGGGATTGAGAGCCATGCATATTTTTTGCCTTTTGCATTTCCCAACAATAAAATTACAACATAAATAATTATTGGTCTTATGCTGTATCCTATAGCAGACATTAGGATTCGAAGGGAAGTCAATGTATCAAGTGATGCAGTCCAATATTCTATGGAATCTACCACAACCAAGCACAACAAAAGAACATCTGCCAATAGAAACAATGTCCGAATCCTTTGGGCAAAGTAATCATTTGTAAATATAAAAACCAAAAAAAACAACAGAATAACAACCGATGCATAATTTATTTCAATAAGGTCTTGTATCATCGTTATTCTCATCCCTTCTATACCACTTTTAGTTGATAACTGTATTGTAACACATATTGGGAGAAAATGCTTGAATTAATCTGCATTTCCCTAAAATATTCTTTATTATCATGTGACTCGTGTAGACATTGTCTGCCATGGCAGTATTTTGAAAAGTTCCGGAAAAGCCTGTAGAATTAATAGATTTGTGGCAAAACAAGACGTTTACTACACCATTAAATAGACGACGTTCGCAAACCATGCAAAATATATTGAACATTTTCCTCACGCTTTGTATAATGGAAATGGAAACGATTAAGAAGGAGGCAAACAGCAAAAATGGGAAAAAGCAAAACATATTCTTACAATTACGATGAGTATGAAGGCGGAAAAAAAGCGGAGACCATGGTGATGGATATCCTGGCGGATTCGGAATTTACCGGACTAGATGAGCTTATTATCGGCAGTTGGGGCGGTCCATATGAGGTTGACTGCCAGCCGGTTATAGATGCTATCGTTGAGAATGCTGACAGGTTCAGTCATATCACAAAGCTTTTTGTGGGCGATATGGACTATGAGGAGTGCGAGGTCTCATGGATTATGCAGGGGGATTACAGTCGGATTTGGAAGGCTATGCCTCAGTTGAAGGAGCTGACCATAAAGGGCAGTATGGACTTGACACTGGGAGAGATTGAGCATGAGAATTTGGAGTCTCTGACCATTATCTGCGGCGGCTTGGGAACAACTGTTATCAAGCAAATTGAGAAAGCGAAGCTGCCCAGCCTGAAAAAGCTTCTTCTTTATATTGGTGTGGAGGACTATGGATTTGACGGTGATGCAGACACTATAAAGGAACTGCTGGCGAATTCTGATTTCCCAAATCTCACCTATCTTGGCATTGTGGACAGTGAGATTCAGGATGAATTGGCGCAGGTGGTGCTGGAATGTAAGTATATCCGTCAGATTGAAACTTTGGATTTGTCATGCGGAACCTTGACAGACAAGGGCGGAAGCCTGCTTTTGGAGAAGCTGCCGGAGCTTTCGAATATCAAGAAGCTGGATGTGCATCATCACTATTTGTCTGATGAGATGATGGATAAGATAGGAAAGTTGTCCCCTGAAGTTGATGTATCCGAGCAGGAAGAAGCAGAGGAATGGGACGGAGAAATATGGTACAACGCGATGTTGACGGAATAAGCGGAATTATTTTGATTGGCTCGAAGGGCGGCAAGGATTCGGAAGGCAGCAAAAGGAAGGTGTATTTCGAGAAGGCAGCTGCCGATGCGGGTGTCCGTGTTGCTTTTTATGATTGGAAGGATTTTCCGTTTGTAGAAGGAATCCGGGACATAGAAAACAGTATTGTAAAGATAGATGCGCCTGAATGGGATAGCTGTCGTTTGAAAAATTTGGATGAACTTACCGGTCAGTACAGGGAGCAGCTGTTTAGGCTTGCACGAATGCCCTTTGGCGGATTCTTTAATCATCCCGATGATATCGTGGAGGTGCTTGACAAACGAAAATGCAAGCAGACACTTGCCGGAAATGGCATTGCCGTGACTGAGATGTATGATGACTCCTTTTCCTGTAGGGAAGAACTGCTCGACTTTATGAGGGAGAACAGGGTTCATCAGATCTTTTTAAAGCCAATGAGAGGGTCAGGCGCGGCAGGGGTAACGGCAGTTCGGTTTTCGTCGGTAAGGGGGAAAATTGTTCTTTACACCTGTGCGGCTGTTGAACAAGGTGATGTCGTCAATACGAAAAGACTGTACAGGCTTGAGGGGGAGGATGCGGCAGCATTTCTGGACAAAATTTTGGAACTGGATTGTGTTGTGGAAAAATGGCATAGCAAAGACACTTTTCAGGAGTATTGCTATGACCTCAGGGTAATCGTACAGGACAGGCGGATTGACTATATTTTACCCCGGCTGTCAAAGGGGCCGATTACCAATCTGCATCTGAACAACCATTCCATGGAGTTTGAAAAATTGAATCTGGACAGAGCCGTTATAGAAAATATTTCGGAGACCTGCCTCAGGGCGGCGGACTGTTATCCCGGATTAAAGAGCATCGGGATAGATGTGCTTTTGGAGAAGGGGCGCCGGAAGCCTTATATTATTGAGATGAATGCCCAAGGCGACCTGCTGCACAGGGACATCTATGGAGAGAATCGGATTTACAGGCGGCAGATTGAGATTATAAGGGCGATGATGTCCGAAAGATTTATATAGAATTAAGTTGCTCAGGAAACGATTCCTAAGCGTGCAGGGAATATAATTTACATTTATTGTAGGAGGTTCAATAGAAATGACAGGTGAAGTACCGTTTGCGGCATTTAAGTCCAGCATGGGGCAAAGGGAAAATACGGTGGATATGATGCAGGTCGTGGGGAAATGTGATATTTTGTTTGTGTGTCTGGATACCTTGAGATACGACGCTGCCATAGAGGAGGAGAAAAGCGGCGGTACTCCCGTTTTGAACAGATATGGCGCGTGGGAGAAGCGTCAGGCTCCCGGAAACTTTACATATCCTTCTCATCACGCCATCTTTTCGGGGTTCCTTCCGCTTAGGGAGGAGGCCAGAAGTCTTGCGGAGCAGGAAATGCTTTTCTTCCCCAAGAGTATGGGGCTGGGAAATAAAGTTCCCAAGGGCGCATACGGCTTTGAAACCAGCAATCTGGTGCAGGGACTTCATAATGACGGCTATGATACATGGTGCGTGGGCGGAGTGGGCTTTTTTGACAAGCGTTCTGATATGGGGAAAGTATTCCCGTCCTTTTTTGAAAAGAGTTATTGGAATCCGTCATTTGCCTGTCCGGTAAAAGACAGCACGAAAAATCAGGTCGATTTTATTAAAACTAAGCTGGATAAAAATGAAGATGACCGGAAGATATTCCTTTATTTGAATGTCTGCTCCATTCATTATCCAAATAATTTCTATGTGGAAAATGAAAAGAATGATAGTATTCTGACCCACAGGGCAGCACTGCGATATGCGGACGGCGAGCTTGGCAGGCTTTTTGAACACTGGAAGAGCAAGAGGGGTGAAACCTTTGTGGTGTGCTTTTCCGACCATGGCACCTGCTACGGCGAGGACGGGTATATTTTCCATGGTGTGAATCATCCGGTGGTCAATACGGTGCCGTATAAGCACTTTTTTCTGTAGAGGTGAGAATGAACAGATATATTCAATATATGTACAGCTATCCTCATAAGACAGCGTACAGAGCGTTAGAGAATGTCAATTTAAGGGATTACTTTTTCAATCTTGAAGGTGAAGGGCACAGTTTATACCTTCACCTTCCCTTTTGTGAAAGTAAATGTGGTTATTGTAATCTGTTTTCCGTCACAGGCTGCAATCAGATACAGATGGACGACTATATTGGTGCAGTATTGCGACAGATGAAGCAGTACAGGGAAATGATGCCACAGAGTGCGTTGTTTGCGGATTTCACTATTGGCGGAGGAACCCCCTTACTGTTGGAAAGTGAGCAGATAGCACGGGTCTTTGAGGCAGTGGATACCTATATGCCCATGAGTGCTGACCGCAAGGTGATTATAGAGACGGCCCCTAATCAGACCAATCAGGAGAAAACAAAGCTGCTTAAGGAACTTGGAGTTACAAGGGTCAGTATGGGGATTCAGAGCTTTGACAACGAGGAGCTTCGATGGCTTGGGAGAAATCATGACAGTGAGCGCGCCAGAGAGGCGGCGGGGCTTTTATCAAATATGGGCTTTGAGTGTGTCAATTTTGACTTTATATATGGGTTGCCCGGACAGACAGAGGAAAGTCTGATTCGTTCTTTGGAGATAGCTCTTTCCTATGCGCCGGATGAAATATTTCTTTATCCGCTGTATATAAAGCATGGCGTCCGGCTTGAGCGGGAAGGCAGAAAGGAGCTGCTGGATTCTGATCATGCGTATGCTTTGTACCGGTGGGGCTCGGAGTATTTGAGAGAGAATGGGTATGTCCAGATATCCATGCGGCGATTTGTGAAAAAGAGTTCGGAGAGCTTGTCCCAGAAGAATGGAGCTTTAGGAAAAGCGTATCAAGGAAAAGAGTGTCTGGGAAATATGCTTCCGAAATTCAACGAGTGTGGATTTAAAAGTGCATTGTCATTGGGATGCGGCGGAAGAAGTTATCTGGGAAGGCTTCACGCCTGTACGCCCTACAGGACGACAAGATGCGATGTACTGAAAGAAATTGAGCGCTATCAGCGGACGGAAGATTTCTCTTTCGTTACCAACGGAAT
>CAZWNL010000005.1:0-175609 GCA_964635615.1 uncultured Bacteroides sp. | reverse complement strand
GTGTGGGCAGACTGATTATGTTCAAAGAGTGTCTGAAATATAATATAGTTCCGTTCATTATCGAAGATAATCTAAAAATGTTTTATTACCGTGGATTGAAAGAATGGAATAATGAAAAAGGTTATCTGACAGATACCTGCCTAACTGCACAGGACAAATATAAAGCGTGTTTAGATTATTTTAGGATTGAATATTAATAAAGAAAAATCAAGCAATACCAAGATATAAGGAGCTATAAGCGTTATGATTAAAGTACTTTTCATCTGCCACGGCAACATCTGTCGTTCCCCAATGGCGGAATTTATATTAAAGGACATGGTTCAAAAACAGGGTCTTGCAGAAAAATTTTACATAGCCTCCGCTGCAACCAGCACGGAAGAAATCTGGAACGGGTTGGGGAATCCTGTTTATCCTCCTGCCAAGGCGGAGCTTGCAAAGCATGGACTTTCGTGTGAGGGAAAGCGCGCCGTACAGCTAAAAAGGGAAGATTACGAAAAATATGACTATCTAATTGGGATGGATAGTGCTAATATAAGAAATATGAACCGAATATTGGGTGGTGACCCTGCGGGAAAAATATACAAGCTTCTTTCCTTTGCCGGAAGTGACAGGGACGTTGCCGACCCATGGTATACAGGGAAGTTTGATGTGACATATAAGGATATTGAAGTTGGTTGTGAAGCATTTTTTGACTATATTTTAAGTAAAGGGTATGGAAGTTGAATTAAGGGAAAAAATACTTTTGCACCATTTTAATTATCTATTGTTTCGGAGAAAGAAAAATGACAGATTTTGAAAAGATAAAGAAAAGAATATTTGACATAATCCAAATAGGGAATAAAACGGATATTGCAAGCAGGGTTTTTGATTACATAATTTCATTTTTGATAATCGTAAGTATAGTTGTTACCTTTATGCAGACATTTTCTGAGCTTGATTTTCTGCATCCTGCTTTGGCAGCAATAGAGCTTGTGACAATCATCGTATTTCTTATTGAGTATATACTTAGGATATGGACTGCCGAGTATCTATATGAAGACTTAAAGCCCTCAAAGGCAATATTTAAGTATGTTGTTTCATTCTATGGAATAGTTGATTTGCTTACCATAGTGTCATTTTTTATTCCGTTTATATTTACAAATGGTTTTGTGGCACTCAGAATGCTTCGTGTTGTAAGGATTATGAGGCTTTTCAAGCTGAATGCGCAATATGATGCCTTTAACGTAATAACGGATGTACTTAAGGATAAAAAGGATCAGATTATATCCTCTGTTTTTATTATCAGCGTACTTCTTGTCGCATCTTCCATGTGTATGTACAGCATGGAGCATGAGGCACAGCCGGAAAATTTTAAAAATGCTTTTTCTGGAATCTGGTGGTCGGTATCAACTATGCTTACCGTGGGGTATGGAGACATATACCCAATAACCATCGGCGGAAGAATAATGGCTATATTTATATCATTTCTTGGTGTAGGTCTTGTCGCTATTCCGACAGGTATTATCAGCGCAGGCTTTGTTGAATACTACACAAAGATAAAGACGGGTACATATTCCCACCGGAATGCTGAGTTTGTTGTTATTGACATAACGAAAGAACATGGCTATGCAGGCAAAAAAATAAATGAATTGCAGCTCCCGGAGGGACTTTATCTTGCTGTTGTCCTTCGTGGAGAGGACATACTCACACCATATTCGGAGCTTGAGATAAAAATGTATGACAAGCTGCTTTTGGCAAGCACAAGCAATACAAAAATACATTCAGAAATAGAAGAAGTCAAACTGGATACGGGACATCCGTGGATTGGAAAGAAAATTAAGGAGCTAGATATATCAAGACGCACATTTATAATAATGATAAGGAGAAAGGAACGGATTATAAAACCTGAGGGCAGCACGGGACTTCTTGAGAAGGATACGATTGTTTTACTGTACCAAAGCTAACTAGTTCGCTGTATGTAGTTAAATCTACTAAATAAAGTGTAAAAGGATGAATAAAAATAATTTAATTTGCATATTGATTTTAAATGAATCTGTATTATAATGTTTCATTGTTAAAATGTTTTTTAGGGGAATTAATATGATTAAAAAGAGCTTGATAAAAAAGCTGGCAGTACTTGGTATGGCGCTTGTAATGTCCTTGTCAATGACTGCCTGTGGTGATGATAAAGAGAATACAGAAAAGGAAATTATCACAGAAGCAGTTAAGGATGATACCACTGAGAGCAGGTCAGATGAAGTAACTGAAAATGATAAAACAGATACTGGTGAATCGGTGTCTACTGAGGCATATGTTGAGGAAAACGGAAAGCTTACTGTTAAGCATGTAACAATAGATATTCCTGAGGAGTTTAATTTCTATCAGAATATGAATGGAACAATAATATATGCAACAGAGGCTAACGACAAGAAGTTTGGACTTTATGTAGAGGATGATAATACCTATGCTGCGGATCAGGTTGTAGATGGATATATTGCACAGGTTAAAAATGTATATGGTTCTCAGGTTACAGATGAGAAAAAAAACTATAACGGACATGAATTCACTGTGATGGATATTGATAATCCGAATGGAAGGTTTTTTGGTCAGGCTGCTGTATTTTGCGAGGATAATACACTTGTCTACATAGAGTACGTTACTTCAACTGATGATGAATCACAGTTTGATGCTATGATGAATACAATTACCTTCTAACTGAATAAAAAGCAATTGAAAGGAACAGACAAAGGGAGCTGTCGTTTTGGCAATTTATGTGTTTATTACGACAGCCCCCTATTTGTTTAAGGAAAACGTATGACAAAAAAACAAAGAGCATTGGAAATTATTGAAAAGTTAAAAAAGGAATATCCTGTTGCGGAGTGCACATTAGAGTACGATGAGGCATGGAAGCTTTTAGTGGAGGTAAGGCTTGCGGCACAATGCACGGATGCAAGGGTTAATATTGTTGTGAAGGATTTGTATGCAAAATTTCCTACTGTTGAGGCACTTGCAAAGGCTGACGTGGCAGAAATTGAGGAGATAGTAAAGCCCTGCGGTTTGGGACATAGCAAGGCAAGGGATATAAGTGCGTGTATGAAGGTTATACATGAAAAATACAACGGACATGTGCCTGATGATTTTGATAAGCTGTTGGCACTTCCTGGTGTGGGAAGAAAAAGTGCAAATCTTATAATGGGTGATGTATTTGGAAAGCCTGCCATAGTTACGGATACTCATTGTATAAGAATATGTAACCGTCTTGGACTTGTTGACAATGTAAAGGAGCCGAAAAAGGTGGAAATGGCACTTTGGAAGATTATTCCGCCTGAGGAGGGAAGCGATTTTTGTCACAGGCTTGTGCATCACGGAAGGGCTGTCTGCACTGCAAGAACCAATCCTTACTGTGATAATTGCTGTCTATATGATGTATGTAAAAGAAATGGAGTATAGTGTATTAAATGTGTTACGGTAGGGAATATTTAAAATAAAGCTTCCTATAAGGAAACAAATAAAGAATATAAATTAGGGGAACATACGTGAAAATTAGAATGTCAGCAAATAAGCAGAATAGAGAGCGTTTTATAAAAGAAATAATAAACAAATATCATTTTGAGCCTGAGGCTGAAAATGATATTATTTCTGTGTATGAGAAAATGCAGTCATGTATGAAGCCATACGCTGTTTACAGAATGAACCAAAGAGATACGGGTATTAAGGATATAGACAGCAAGCAGTCAGCGATTGTTGCCATGACATTAGGGAAAGGAATTGACAGCCTTGAAGAACAGCTTACAGATGCAGGAAAGCTCGATGAGGCGTATATTTTGGAATGTATTGCGGCAGAGCTTCTCCTTACAATGTATGGTGATTTTAATAAGGAATATGCAAAATTTCATAGAAGATACGTTGAAAGATATGTATTTATAGGGGAGGAAATACCTGTTACTGAGGTTCCTAAGCTTCTAAAAGAGGTGAAAGGGGTAAAGGAAGCCGCAAATACATGTATTGACGTTGAAAAAGAAAACGGGCAAAGCACGGAAGTCCTTGACGAGGAAACAGAAAGTGATAAAACGGAAAATGACAACACAGAAAATGAAAAGACAGGGATTGAATACGAGGATGATATAACAGCCAATGAATATGGTGTTTTAACCCCATCAAAGAGTGTTGTTTTCTATGCAATATTAACTGAAAATCCAAAGCAGGTTTGCGAGGGTATCTGCAGCTCGTGCAAAAATGTAAATTGTGAAAATATGATTAAGGACTGCCAGCCGGTGACATAGCCTGACATTTACAAGTAAAGCGTTACATGGTAAAATGAACGCATAAACGCTCACGCAGGTCCGCAGAACATTCGACGGCTGCTAGCAGCCGTGCGAATGTTCTCGGACCTATGTGAGTGAAACGAACACCGAAAAACCGAAGGTTTTGAGGTGAGCGTTTATGCGGAAGGCAACTGCGGAATAGCTGCAATCCAAAAGGCAAAGGAAACAAAATGAAAATATTACATTCAACTCCAACTGAAGACGGATTTTTCATGCCTGCTGAATTTGAGCGCCACAGCGGTTGCCTGATGATATGGCCTGAGAGGGCGGATTCATGGCAGTATGGCGCTGTCGAGGCGAGAAAGGCATTTGCCGAGGTTGCACATGCAATTGCGCAATCTGAAAAGCTCACGGTGTTTACCAGTTTTGAAGGTTACGACACCGCAAGAAAAATGCTTGGGGAGCATATACGTGTGATTGAGATGTCTTCGGATGATTCGTGGGCGAGGGATGTTATGCCTACCTTCGTAAAAAATAGTGAGGGAGAAATCCGTGGCATAGACTGGGGCTTTAACGCATGGGGAGGTCTTATTGACGGACTTTATTTTCCATGGGATAAAGATAACCGCATGGCAAGAAAATGCTGTGATTTATTGGACATTGACGTGTATGACAAAAGAGCCTTTATAATGGAGGGCGGTGCAATTCATGTTGACGGACAGGGGACAGCGATTGTTACGGAAGCCTGTCTGTTAAGCAGGGGCAGAAATCCCCATATGACAAAGCAGGAAATAGAGAATGAATTAAAAAAGTATTTGGGAGTGACGAAGGTAATATGGCTTCCATATGGAATATATTTGGATGAAACAAATGAGCATGTAGATAATATATGCGCATACGTTGCACCTGCGCATGTTGTGCTTGCATGGACAGATGATGAAAATGACCCGCAGTACAATATGTCAGTTAAATGCTTAAAGGCACTTGAAAATGAAAGGGATGCTCAGGGAAGAGAAATAAAGGTAACAAAGCTTCCTCTGCCAAATCCTGTTTACATAACTAAGAATGAATGTGAGGGACTTGTTGATTTTGATGGCGAGCCTACAAGGAAACCTGATGAAAGACTTGCCGCATCTTATGTAAACTTTTATATATCAAATTCTGCAATAATAATGCCTGCATTTGATGATGAGCATGATGATGAGGCGGCAGATATTTTAGGAAATATATTTAAGGATAGAAAAATAATTCAGATACAGGCAAGAAACATACTGATAGGCGGTGGAAACATACACTGTATAACCCAACAGATACCTGAGGGATTAATGAAGAATAATGTGTCAAGTTTTCTATGAAAACTTGACATGTAGCGTCAGCCCATTTGCTGAAAGCAAATTTGGAATGGGCTGATGTTCCAGGAGGAAATCGTATGAGAAAAATTACTGTGGCAGCAGTCCAGATGATGATGGATACGTCATCGGATAAAAATATTTCCAAGGCGGAAAACATGGTAAAAAAAGCGGCGGATATGGGAGCAAATATCGTTCTGCTGCCTGAGCTTTTTGAAAATACATATTTTTGTCAGGAAAGAAAATATGAAAGCTATAAGCTTGCAGTGCCTGTTTCGGAAAATGCGGCTGTTCATGCAATGTCGGCACTTGCAAAGGAGCTTCATGTTGTAATTCCCGTAAGCTTTTACGAAAAGGATGGAAACAGTCTTTTTAATTCTGTTGCAATGATAGACGCTGACGGAAGCGTTATGGGTGTGTACAGGAAAACCCATATACCCGATGACCATTTTTATCAGGAAAAATTTTATTTTACCCCGGGTGATACGGGCTTTAAGGTTTGGAATACTGCATTTTGCAAAATTGGCGTAGGCATATGCTGGGACCAATGGTTCCCCGAGGCTGCAAGATGTATGGCATTAGACGGGGCAGAGCTTTTGCTTTATCCTACGGCAATTGGTTCGGAGCCAATACTTGAAACCGACAGCATGCCCCATTGGAGAAGGTGCATGCAGGGACACAGCGCAGCAAACATAATGCCTGTCATTGCGGCAAACAGGATAGGAACGGAAGAAGTTAATCCCTGTGAGGAAAATGCAAATCAAAGCTCGGCACTTAAATTTTATGGTTCTTCCTTTATAACGGATGAAACAGGTGAAATTTTGCAGTCTGCCTCAAGGGATAAGGAAGAAATCATATTGCAGGAATTTGATTTGGACAGCATTGCTGAAAACAGGCTAAGCTGGGGCGTTTTCAGGGACAGAAGACCAAAATGTTATGGACTGATTACAGAGAGATAATATGATGTGGCTAATGCGGCGCAGGTTGTCGTTATACAGCGTAAAATCACGATAGAAAATAGGAGATAAGAGTTGGAGAATAATTTATTAAGTCAGGAATCACTTCCAATTTTTGAAGCACTTGAAAAACAGGCATTAGACAGGCTTGTTCATTTTGATGTGCCGGGGCACAAGGGAGGACGAGGAAACAAGGATTTAAAGAAATACCTTGGAGAGACATGCGTTAAGCTTGACGTAAATTCTATGAAACCCCTTGACAACCTTTGCCATCCATCATCTGTTATAAGGGACGCTCAGGTTTTAACTGCGGAGCTTTTTGGGGCAGATGAGGCATTTTTTATTGCAAATGGTACTACGGCGGCTGTTCAGGCTATGATTATGTCAACCTGTAAAACGGGAGACAAGATTATAATGCCAAGAAATGTCCATCGTTCAGCCATAAATGCGCTTGTTATAAATGGTGCAGTTCCAGTCTACGTGAATCCCGGTATAGACAAAAAACTTGGTATACCTCTCGGTATGGATTTCGAAGATGTGAAAAAAGCCATAGAGGAAAATCCTGACGCTAAGGCGGTTATGGTAAATAACCCTACATATTACGGCATATGCTCTGATATTGTTAATATAGTAAAGCTTGCACATGAGCATGGTATGCTTGTACTTGCAGACGAGGCTCACGGCACACATTTTTATTTTGGAGACGACCTTCCTATCTCGGCAATGGAGGCAGGAGCCGATATGTCCTCCGTAAGCATGCACAAGACGGGTGGCTCGTTGACGCAAAGCTCCGTGCTGCTCACTAAAAACACGGTAAATCCTGATTATGTGAGACAGGTTATCAATCTTACGCAGACAACAAGCGCCTCCTATCTTTTGCTTTCCTCTCTTGATATTGCAAGGAGAAATCTTTATAAAAACGGCAGGGAAATATATGCAAAGGCGAAGGAGCTTGCCACCTATGCAAGGGGTGAAATGAATCAGATTGGGGGCTACTATGCATTTGGCAGGGAGCTTATAAACGGAAGGGACATATTTGATTTTGACCCTATAAAGCTTTCCATACACACAAAGGATATCGGTCTTGCAGGAATAGAGGTTTACGATTTTCTTCGTGACGAATACGGTATACAGATAGAGTTTGGCGATATTGGAAATATCCTTGCCATAGTTTCAGGCGGTGAAAGACGGATTGAGATAGAAAGGCTTATTGCGGCGCTTTCGGAGATAAAGAGAAACCACCAGCAAAGCACAAAAGGCATGTTTGACAATGAGTATATAAATCCTCAGGTTATCATGCCGCCTCAGAAGGCATTTTATGCTGACACGGAATCGGTTAAGCTTGCAGAAAGCGAGAATAGGATATGCAGTGAGTTTGTAATGTGCTATCCTCCGGGAATACCGATTCTTGCACCGGGTGAGCGTGTAACAAAAGATATTCTAAGCTATACATTTTATGCGAAGGAAAAGGGATGTATGATGCTTGGTACTGAGGACATGAGCATGGAATATCTTAATGTGGTGGCAGAGTAGAAATAGTTGCGGAAATGGGGTGAAAATATGGATTTATGGTATACGGATAATCATACGGATAATGTGAGGTTTTCCATGAAGGTTGAAAAACAGCTTTTTTCCGAGAAAAGCTATTTTCAGCAGATAGAAATTCTTCAGACAAAGGATTATGGAAAGGTGCTTGTGCTTGACGGTGAGCTTTTTACGACGGAGAGGGACGAGTTTGTTTACCATGAAATGGTTGTCCATGTACCTATGGCGGTTCATCCTGATATAAAAACCGTTCTCGTAATAGGTGGCGGCGATGGTGGAACGGTAAGGGAGCTTACAAAGTATGATACAATAGAAACAATAGACGTGGCTGAGCTTGATTCAAAGCTTGTTGAGGTAAGCAGACAGTATCTGCCTGAGTTATCTGCCAAATTAGATGACCCTCGTGTATCAATCTATTTTGAGGAGGGCATTCGATTTGCAAGGATGGTAAGAGATAAATACGATTTAATTATAGTTGACTGTGCCGACCCTTACGGACCGGCAGAGGGACTTTTCACAAGGGAGTTTTACGGCGTATGCTGGAACGCATTGAAGTCCGATGGAATTCTTATTAACCAGCATGAAAGTCCGTTTTACAAGCAGCATGCCAAAAGCGTACAGCTTGCACACAGAAATATTCAGTCTGCATTTGAGTGCAGCATGATATATCAGTGTCACATTCCATCATATCCTTCGGGTCATTGGCTGTTCGGTTTTGCCTCCAAAAAATATCATCCGATTGATGACATGAATAAGGAGGAATGGAAAAGCAGGGGGATAAAAACAAAATATTACAACACGGATTTACATAAGGGTGCATTTTATCTTCCTACTTATGTTAAGGAATTGCTGGGACTTGAATAAATAGAATCTAATAACAAATCATATACAGGAGGTTTACATAATATGGGACGAGCGCTTATAATTGGAGCAGGAGGAGTGGCAGGAGTTGTTGTTCACAAATGCTGTCAAAACAGTGAGGTATTTCAGGAGATATGTATAGCAAGCAGGACGAAATCAAAGTGTGATGCACTTCGTGACAAGCTTCAGGGTACTACCACAACAAAGATAACAACCGCAAAGGTTGACGCTGACAACGTGGACGAGCTTATACAGCTTATTAATTCCTACAAGCCGGACATAGTAATGAATATTGCTCTTCCGTATCAGGACCTTACAATTATGGATGCATGTCTTGCAACAAAGACACACTATCTTGACACTGCAAATTACGAGCCTGAGGACACTGCAAAATTTGAATATAGTTGGCAGTGGGCTTACAGGGAGCGTTTTGAAAAGGCGGGAATAATGGCGCTCCTTGGCTGTGGCTTTGATCCCGGTGTAACGGGCGTATTTTCCGCTTATGCGGCAAAGCATTATTTTGATGAGATACATGAGATTGATATACTTGACTGCAATGGAGGTGACCATGGCTATCCGTTTGCCACAAACTTTAATCCTGAGATAAATATACGTGAGGTAAGTGCAAAGGGAAGCTATTGGGAAAACGGAAAATGGATTGAGACTGAGCCGATGGAAATAAAGAGAGAATACGACTTTGATGGGGTAGGAAGAAAGGACATGTATCTTTTGCACCATGAGGAGCTTGAGTCTCTCGGAATAAATATAAAAGGAATAAAGCGTATACGATTTTTTATGACATTTGGGCAGAGCTATCTCACACATTTAAAATGTCTTGAAAATGTGGGAATGACCTCCATTGAGCCTATTATGTATGAAGGTAAGGAAATTGTGCCGTTACAGTTTCTGAAGGCAGTGCTTCCTGACCCAGCGTCGCTTGGACCAAGAACCGTGGGAAAGACAAATATAGGCTGTATATTTAAGGGGATAAAGGACGGACAGGAAAAGCATTATTATGTTTACAATATATGCGACCATCAGGAATGCTACAAGGAGGTAGGCTCCCAGGCAATATCCTACACAACCGGTGTTCCCGCAATGATTGGGGCTATGCTTGTCATGAACGGCACATGGTGTAAGCCGGGAGTTTACAATGTGGAGGAATTTGACCCTGACCCATTTATGGAGGCGCTTAACAGGTGGGGGCTTCCATGGAAGGAGAGCTTTAATCCGGTTATGGTTGAATAATATGTTAGGTTTAGAAAGGCAAAAAAATGAACGACAGAAAAGAAATATTTGAAAATGCACCGGTGAGAAAAGCCGTATTTACTATGGCAATTCCCACCATAATATCAATGCTTGTTGTAGTAGTTTATAACATGGCAGACACATATTTTATAGGAAAAACAAACGATGAAATGCAGGTGGCGGCAGTTTCTCTTGCCACACCTGTATTCATGCTTTTTATGGCACTTGGAAATCTGTTTGGCATAGGCGGATGCTCCTCAATATCAAGAGCGCTTGGAGAAAAAAATGATGAGCGTGCAAAAAAGATTTCAGCATTTTGCTGCTACAGTTCAGTTTGTATAGGAATTATAATGATAATTTTATTTATGACCTGTATGGACTGGATTTTGAAAATAATAAAGGCAAGTCCAAATACGATAGACTATGCAAGGGAGTACCTTACATATGTTGCCTTTGGTGCACCTTTTATAATGTTTGCCACTGCATTCGGTAATATTGTAAGAGGAGAGGGTGCAACAAGATCTTCAATGATTGGAAATCTCATAGGAACAGTAGTTAACATAATACTTGATCCGATTATGATTCTTGTTCTTGACATGGGTGTTAAGGGAGCTGCAATAGCTACCGTTATCGGAAATATATGTGCAAGCATTTTTTACATCGGTTATTTTATTTTCAGAAAAAATACTGCACTTTCCATAAGGTTAAAGCATTTTTCAGCAAGGGAAAATATTGCTTTTGGTGTTCTTGCAATAGGAATACCTGCATCCTTAAATAACATGCTTATGAGTGTTGCTAATATACTGTTAAATAATGTTCTCGGCAAATACGGCGACATACCTGTTGCAGGAATGGGTGTTGCAATGAAGGCAAATATGCTTGCGGTGCTTTTGCAGATAGGACTTTGTACGGGAATACAGCCGCTTATCGGCTACAATTATGGTGCGGGCAACAAAAAGAGGCTCAAATCCGTTTTCAAGTTTACTGCACTTTGTGCAATTATAATGGGAACTGCACTTACCGTATTACTGGCAGTTTTCCGTGAGGGAATTATAAGCGGCTTTATTGATAAACCTGAGGTTGTTGACACAGGAATTAAAATGATGATGGCACTTCAGATTTCATGTCCTGTAATAGGTATTTTGTTCTTATGTGTAAATACGCTTCAGGGAATGGGTAAGGCACTTCCGTCACTTATACTTACACTGTGCAGACAGGGCGTTGCATTTATACCTATGCTTTACATTTTGGACAGATTATTTGCAATGAACGGTGCAATATATGCACAGTGCTCGGCAGATTTTATTTCCATTTTGATAGCGTTAGGAATTACGCTTACAATCATAAAAAGGATGGATAAAGCTTAATGCAGTGAAGGTGGATTGTTTTATAGTCAGGAGGTAAATTATGGCGACATTTAACGTAGAATTAAAAAGAGTTGTGGATGACAGCTACGATATAGAAATTGGATTTGGGTTGACAGGTAAATTAGTTTCAGATATAAAAAGCGGCTTGGTAGGGAACATAAAAAAGTTTGCCGTAATTACTGACAGTATTGTTAAGGAATTATATGCAGAGAATATTTTGCAAAGACTTAAGGCTGAGGGCTTTAGCACAGACCTTTTTGTGTTTGAGGCAGGAGAAAAAAGTAAGACGAGAAAGACAAAAGAGGAAATTGAGGATGCAATGCTTGAAAAAGGTTATCGCAGGGATTGCTGCATACTTGCCATAGGCGGCGGAGTTGTGACTGATTTAGCAGGCTTTGTTGCGGGAACTTTTGGCAGGGGTGTGCCATTTATCAATTACTCAACCACACTGCTTTCAGCAGCCGATGCCTCAATCGGAGGTAAGACGGCGGTTGATACCCCTTTGGCAACAAATTTAATCGGACTTTTTAATCAGCCAAAAAAGGTATATATAGATATAGAAGCATGGAAAACTCTGCCGCAGAGACAGTTGTACAGCGGCCTTGCAGAGACGATAAAGCATGCATGTCTTGACAGCAGAGAGTTTTTTGATTATTTAAATGAGCATATGGAGGATATACTTTCTTTTGATAGAGATGCATGCGAGCATATAGCAAATGAAAATTGCAGAATTAAATATCAGGTTGTCATGAAGGATGAGCGTGAAAGCGGGCTTAGAGAGGTTCTTAACCTTGGTCACACTGTTGGCAGGGCGATAGAAACAGTAAGTGATTACAGGCTGCTTCATGGGGAAGCCTTGGCAATCGGTATGGTGGCACAGGTAAAATTGGCTAACAAGCTGGGATATGTTTCCCTTGATGAGCAAAATGAGGTGACAGCATTACTGAAAAAGGCGCATCTTCCTGTGGAAATTCCTAATTATATCGACAGGGAAGCGCTCGTTAAAAAGCTGTATACCGACAAAAAAGTAAGGGACGGACGTCTTAGATTTGTTTTCCAAAAGGGAATAGGAGCTATTGTTGAATTTAGTGAGGGCGTGTTTGCTGAACCTATAGAGGAAAACGTTGCAAGGGAAATTATTATGAGCATGTAATAGGCTTTATAATATGGGAGTTGTATCATGAAAGCAAAAATAGATATTTTAAGAAAAATAATGGAAGAAAAAAAGCAGGATGCACTTCTTCTTACGGATGGCTACAACATACATTTTATATCAGGGTATACAGGTCATGAGGGATGTATGCTTGTAACAAGTGGTGCAGCATATATACTGACCGATTCAAGATACACGGAAATGGTTACGATACAGGCACCTGATTATACATGTATTGACATAGCATCTAAGGGATATGCAAAAACCGTCAGGGAGCTGCTGGAGGGACTTTGTAATAGTTCCAAAAGAAGGCTGAATGTGGGCTTTGAAAATCTGCACATATCCTACAACATGTATGACAAATACTACAGGGAATTAACGGATATGGCGGAGCTTAACGGACTTGATGATGCGGTAAATAACTTACGGAGAATAAAAACTGCTGATGAGATGGAAAGGCTTGCAAAGGCGGAGTCTATAGGCGACAAGGCATTTCTTCATATGCTGACATTTATTGAGGAGGGCATGACTGAAAAGGAGGTTGCCTTAGAACTCGAATATACAATGAAGTCCCTTGGCGCATCAGGACTTAGTTTTGACACAATTGTTGCATCAGGCAAAAATTCATCACTTCCACATGCTGTTCCAACGGATAAGGTCATAACGAGAGGGGACTTTGTAACCATGGACTTTGGCTGTATTTACGAGGGCTACTGCTCCGATATGACGAGAACGGTAATCATGGGGGAAGAACCTGAGGGTGAAAAGCTTGAGGTATACAATACTGTATTGCTTGCGCAGACAGAAGCGTTAAAGGCTGTTAAGGCAGGCATGAAATGCTCGGACGTAGATGCAGTTGCAAGGAACATCATTGCGGATGCAGGCTATGGAGACTACTTTGGACATGGACTGGGACACGGCGTAGGTCTTTACATTCACGAGGAACCCCGGTTTTCACCAAAATGTGATTACATTCTTGAACCGGGAGTATGCATAACCGTAGAACCCGGGATATATCTGCCGGGTAAATTTGGTGTTCGCATCGAGGATATGATAATAGTAACAGAGGACGGATATAGGAATCTGGCAACGTCAACCAAAGCATTAATAATATTGTAATGGAGAAAACAATGAATTACGATAGCATAAAAACCCCTGCATATATAATAGATAAGGATAAGCTGAAATCCAATCTGGAAATACTCCGTGATGTACAGAAAAAAAGCGGTGCAAAAATACTTCTTGCCCAAAAGGCATTTTCCGCATATTCACTGTATCCGTTTATGGGCGAATACCTTTGTGGAACAGCCGCAAGCGGACTTTACGAGGCAAAGCTTGGACACGAGGAGATGCCTGATAAGGAGGTACATGTTTTCTCACCAGCATACGGGGAGGAGGAAATAGACCAGCTTGTAAAATTTGCTGACCATATTGTATTTAATACACCCACGCAGTGGGAGCGTTTTAAGAACAGGATTAAGACTTCGGGAAGAAACTTAAAATGTGGCATACGAATTAATCCTGAGTATTCGGAGATAGAGACTGACATTTACAATCCCTGCATAACCGGGTCAAGGCTTGGAACGAAAAAGGCTGACCTCGACAAAATGGATATGACAGGAATTGATGGAATACATTTTCATACAATGTGCGAGCAGGGAGCAGAGGTGCTTGCAAGGACATTGGACGTGGTCGAGGAAAAATTTGGAGAGTATCTGAAAAGGCTTGAATGGATAAATATCGGAGGTGGTCATCACATTACAAAAGAGGGATATAACATATCCCTTCTCGTGGAGCGTGTGAAACGTCTCAAGGAAAAGTATAAGCTGGAGGTATATATAGAGCCCGGGGAGGCTGTTGCTTTAAATGCAGGCTATCTTGTGACGGAAATTCGTGAAATTATGAATAACGGGATGGATATAGCCATAGTTGACACCTCGGCAGCATGTCATATGCCTGATGTACTTGAGATGCCCTACAGACCTGTTATTGAAGGCTCGGGAATGCCGAAGGAGAAGAAATATACTTACCGTCTGGGCGGACCGACGTGCCTTGCAGGAGATATAATAGGCGACTATTCCTTTGATAAGCCGCTTGATATTGGAGACAGACTTTTGTTTACCGATATGGCTATTTATACAATGGTAAAAAATAATACCTTTAACGGAATGCCCCTTCCTGCCATTTATATCAAGGAGGGAGATACAATCAGTTTACATAAAATGTTTTCCTATGAGGATTTTAAAGGCAGATTATAGGAACAAATATGCAGCAACATAAAAATTTTGCAATATTTTTCTCAATATGATAAAATACAAGCTAGGGGTTTTAATTTTAGAAAAAATAATCATTTGACGGAGGTTGAAAAATGAACGAAAACATGTCTGCCTCACAGCGTGAGATGGCAAGAAACAACAGATTTGTAATAATTGGTTACACTATTTATAATATTGTGCTTCTGTTAGCGTATATAATAGAGGTTGTGAAAAAAAGCAGAACCCTGTTATATTTTTGTATTTTTGCGGTGCTTTCCTTAGTTCCGCTTATTCTTATGTATGTTATATACCAGCGTGACAAAAGCAGTATGCTTATACGTTTGGTCCTTGGTGTAGGTTATGCAATATTCTATTCATTTACGGTTTTCACTACATATTCACCTGTTGCATTTGTATATGGAATATTTATTTCTTTGTTTGTGCTTGTATACAGTGATATAAAGTACTCAACGAGAATGGGTGTAGGACTTGTGGTTATAAATATTTTAAATGTTATATACACAGGTGCCCAGGGAAAAATTACAGCAGAGGATTTGCCGAATGTTGAGATAAGAATTGCGTTCCTCATTTTGTACTTTGTAGGAATGCTGTTCATGTCAAAGGTTATGATGCAGAATAATGAGGATAAGCTTATTCAGATTGAAAACGACAAGGCAAAGGTTACGGCCATGCTCAATCAGATTATGGATATATCCTCGCATATGTCTGGAAATATAAACATAGTATCTGAAAAAATGGATAATCTTGAAGCTTCATTTGTAAATACAAAAAATTCCATGGAAGAGGTTTCAAACGGAACAAACGATACTGCGGAGTCTATACAGTCACAGCTTATAAAAACAGAGGAAATACAGGATTTTGTCCGCAGGGTTGAGGATGTTGCAGCACAGATTGAAAACGGCATGGAGGATGCTGGCTCTGAGGTTGCCATGGGCAAGGAAAAAATTGATGAACTTATTAAGCAGGTTAGTATTTCGGATGAAGCCAGCAAAAAGGTTTCGGAGGAGCTTGAAAAGCTTATGGAATATAACGGACAGATGCAGTCCATTATTGAGATTATAGATAACATCACATCACAGACCAGCCTTCTTGCACTCAATGCTTCCATAGAGGCGGCAAGAGTAGGAGAGGCAGGAAAGGGTTTTGCGGTTGTTGCGTCAGAAATAACAAATCTTGCCGACCAGACACAGGGTGCAACGGTTGATATAGCAGACCTTATCGAAAATATTTCATCGGAGCTTGATATGGTTGTAAAGGTTATAAATTACCTTATGGATAACAGCAAACTTCAGGGTATTGCAGCTACTGAAACAGCTTCAAGCTTTGAAACAATTGCAAGCAAGACAACCGACATTCAGCAGCAGACGGAGGAGCTGTCACAGTTAGTAAGTGAGCTTGCAAATTCCAATGAGGCGATTGTTGAGAGCATACAGACGATATCGGCTGCTACGGAAGAGGTAACTGCCCATTCACAGACAACCTTAGAATCAAGTGATCAAAACTCCAGTATTGTCAGTGACGTAGGAAATATGGTTGATGAGCTTCAATCATTGGCAGCGAGATTAAATGCGCTTAGAAATGAATAAACCGGAATATATAACAGTCAATCAAAGTGATCAGACAGGAAGCGCAAAAAGGAGCTTTTGGAAAAGGTACAAGTCAGATCTTATACTTATATCCATTGTAATGCTGGTTGGAGTCTTTGCACTTGTTTTTCAGCATTTGTCAATGAAAACAGGAGGAACGGTAAAGGTCTATATAAATGGAAAGGAAGTAAAGAGCTTTTCACTTGATGAGGATACGGAGTATAAAATTGTTGCGGATTCAGGCAGTGAAAGGCTGCCAGATGATGCAGATGAGTCTGAGGAGTATAATATTCTTGTCATAAAAAATGGAAAGGCATATATATCCGAGGCTGACTGCCATGAGCAGATATGTGTAAAGCACAATGCCATAAGTAAAACGGGGGAGACAATAGTATGTCTGCCCCACAGTCTTGTTATAGAGGTAGAATGACATATTTACTTACCATTAATTTATTTGGGCATTTATTTTTGTGTACTTTTATTTTTTCCTTGAAAGTCATAAAAATTGAGCGTATAATAACAAAGGTTTATGTCTTTATATAGCAGAATTTGTGAGGTTTTGCAGGTTTAAGACATATTTTCATGTTAAATTATAATGTAAAAAGGCTAAATAAAAATTTGAGGAGGCGTAACTTAAATGGAAGAAACAAAGAAAGGCGGATGGCGTACAAATAAATGGATACGTGCAGCCATTCCAGCATTGCTTTTACATTGTAGCATCGGTACTGTTTACTGTTGGTCAATTTTTAGTCAGGAGATTGCAGATTATATTGGATTTTCAAAGGGTGCAACTGAATGGGCATTTTCCTTTGCAATATTTTTCCTTGGAATGTCAGCGGCATTCTTAGGAAATGTTGTGGAGAAGGATATACATAAATCCTCGCTGATTGCGGCTATCTGTTTTGCGTCAGGTATGGCAGGCACCGGATTTTTCATATACTACGGCGGTGCACATCAGGGAAGCAGGCTGGCTCTTATCGGTATCTATGTATGCTATGGTTTTATTATGGGTATCGGACTTGGTACAGGATATTTGTCGCCTGTAAAGACGCTTATGCTTTGGTTTGAGGACCGAAAGGGTCTTGCCACGGGACTTGCAGTTGCGGGCTTTGGAGCCGCAAAGGCTATAGCAAGTCCGATTATGCAGGCTATGCTTGACAACCTAGGCGAGGGCGGAATCTATAAAATGTTTATCATTCTTGCAGGCGTTTACTTTGTCATGATGTTCGCCGGACATCTTCTTTTAAAGAAGCCTGATGGCTGGCATGAGCCTCAGGGCAAAGGGGAAAAGGCAAGCATTATGTCAGTTATAAAGACAAAGCCTGTTACAAACTACATTGGAATATGGCTTATGTTCTACATAAATATTACCTGTGGTCTTGCACTTATATCACAGGAAAAAATGATTGTAAAATGTATAGGACTTGCAAGCGTTGTAGGTATTATCTCAACAGTATCGGCAGTGTTTAATGCAGGCGGACGTCTTGGTTTTTCTGCATGGGCTGATACAATGAAGGACAGAAATACAATTTACAAGCTTATATTTATACTTTCCATTGCATTTACCGCAATCGTTATGCTCACAAAAGGAATCGAAAACGGAGAGAGCAATACGCTTCTCATGATTTTGGTGTTAGGACTTATCTTTGTCGTAAACGCAGGCTACGGCGGCGGTTTCTCAAATGTGCCAACACTTCTTTCTGATCATTATGGAATGGGAAGTATAAGTGCAATACACGGTATTACGCTTTCTGCATGGGCGTTTGCAGGTCTTACGGGAAATCAGATGGCTACATGGATTGTAAATCATTTTGGTAAAGAGGTTCAGATTGCACATGAGCTTGCAGACGGAACAACGGAGATGATTACGGTAAATCCTACAGGATACCAGCACGTTTTATATGCCACAATCGTGTTATACATCATAGCACTTATTATATGTCTTGTTCTGGTGAAACCTACTGATAAGGCAATTGAAGCAAAGAAAGCAAAAAAGGAAGCTAAGGCTTAATTATGCATTAGGCAGATAATAAATAAAAATGGGGTTGTTGCACTAAGGCTTTGGTAATTTACCTGCCTGTGTCACAGCCTCGTTTTTATTTAATACGATATTTGATGATGCTTTACTTAAGGCAGGATTAAAATTCCTAATCTTGTCTATTGGCTTTGTTTGTGATAAAATATTATAGCCTTTTTGTTTGGCACAAAATGCTGTGATGTTCATGCAAGAGGAGAAAGAAAATGATTAAATTAATAGCCAGTGATGTGGATGGAACTCTGGTTCCTGATGGCACTTTTAATATTAATCCTGAAATTTATGATATAATAAAAAAGCTTAAGGAAAAAGGAATCGTATTTGCTGCTGCAAGCGGGAGACAGTATGCAAGCATAAAAAGGCTTTTTGCTCCGGTTGCGGGGGATATATATTATATAAGTGATAACGGGGGCTTTGTTATAGACAGTAACGATAATACACTTGCGGCAAATGCAATGGATAAACAGCTTGTTAAGGATATTGTCAGGGATGCTATGAGGATTTCCGATGTGAGCATTATGCTTGCAGGCAGGGATTATGTCTATCTTGATAAAAACAGTGACCGACTTTACAGATGGATTCATGATGAGTACAGATTTGATATAAAGTGTGTGGATGATTTAACACTTGTGGAGGATGATATTACAAAGGTTTCCCTATATCACCCGACTGATGCTGAGGGAGCTGTCAGAGAGTGGTTTTATGACAAGTGGCAGGATAAGGCAGCCCTTGCATGTGCAGGCTTAAATTGGGTGGATTGTAATCGCAGTGACGTAAATAAGGGGAACGCGTTAAAGCTTATTATGGATAAGCTTCATATAACAGATGACGAGGTTATGGTGTTTGGAGACAACATAAACGACATCGGCATGATAAGGTGTGCAAAATACAGTTATGCAGTGGGAAGCGCCAGACAGGAGGTTAAGGAGGCTGCACGTTTTGTTGCGGATACTATGGCAAACCAAGGTGTAATTAAAACAATAAAAAGAGAGATATTAAAGTTATAAAGTATAATTATCAGGATTTTCAATCCTGTCTTATGGAAAGGTCAGGGAGCTTTCCAATAAACAAAAAACACTGATATAGTTGGAGGAAAATAATAATGGAAAAAATTAAAATGACAACTCCCCTTGTGGAGATGGATGGGGACGAAATGACAAGAATACTCTGGAAGCTTATAAAGGACGAGCTTATTCATCCTTTTATTGACCTTAAATCGGAATATTATGATTTAGGATTGGAGTATAGAAATGAAACGGAGGATAAAGTTACCTTTGATTCTGCATATGCGACACAGAAGTATGGAGTTGCCGTAAAATGTGCAACAATCACACCAAATGCTGCCCGCATGACGGAGTATAAGCTAAAGGAAATGTGGAAAAGTCCAAATGGTACAATTCGTGCAATTCTTGACGGAACGGTATTTCGTGCACCTATTGTTGTAAAGGGTATAGAGCCATGTGTTAAGAATTGGAAGAAGCCTATTACAATAGCGAGACATGCATATGGTGATGTTTATAAGAGCGTTGAGATAGATGTTCCGGGAGCAGGCACGGCAGAGCTTATATTTACAGGTGAGGATGGAAATGTCATAAAGGAGACGATACATAAATTTGAAGGACCGGGCGTAATACAGGGACAGCACAACATTGACGGCTCCATTGAAAGCTTTGCAAGAAGTTGTTTTAACTATGCCCTTGACACAAAGCAGACGCTTTGGTTTGCTACAAAGGATACGATTTCAAAGAAATATGACCATACCTTTAAGGATATTTTTCAGCAGATATTTGATGAGGAGTACAAGGAAAAGTTTGATGAGGCAGGCATAGAGTATTTCTACACTCTTATAGATGATGCGGTTGCAAGGGTTATGAAATCCGAGGGAGGATATATATGGGCCTGCAAAAACTATGACGGAGATGTTATGAGCGACATGATTTCTTCAGCCTTTGGCTCATTGGCAATGATGACGTCCGTGCTTGTATCACCTGATGGAAAATATGAGTATGAGGCGGCACACGGAACGGTACAGAGACATTACTACAAGTATCTTGCAGGGGAGGAAACTTCAACAAATTCCGTTGCAACAATATTTGCATGGACAGGTGCTTTAAGAAAAAGAGGAGAGCTTGACAACATTAATGAGCTTATGGAATTTGCAGATAAGCTTGAGGCTGCAACCATAAAGACAATAGAGTATGGTAAGATGACTAAGGATTTGGCGCTTATTACCACCCTTGAAAACGTCACTGTTCTTAACAGTGAGAATTTTATTAAGGCTATACGTGAAACATTGGAAAAAAGTTTATAAGAGGAATGTAAATGGAAATTTGGCAGATACTGGGTATTGAACCTACAAAAGACAAAACGGAATTAAAAAATGTATATAGGGAAAAGCTGTCTAAGGTTAATCCGGAGGATGATCCTGAGGGCTTTAAGGAGCTTCGCTCTGCATACGAGGAGGCAATGCACCTTGCTGATGTCGATGAGAGGGAACTGAGTGCTGCCAATGAAGAAAAATCGCCGTTGTTGCTTGCAATTGAGGATATGTATTTTGATTTTTTCTCAAGAATAGATGTAAATAAGTGGCAGGAGCTTTTTGACAGGGACGAGTTTGTATCTCTTGATTCATCCGAAGATGCTTTTGATACGCTTATGAAATTCCTTATGGATTATTTCTATATCCCAAAAAAGGTATGGAAATATATTGTTGACTGCTTTGATATAAAGAGCAGAAGGAAGGAGCTTTCAGAGGAATACCCTGTAGATTTTATTGATTACGTTATAACAAATTCAACATACGACGATTTGATAAATTATTATCTTTTCGAGGGTGAAACGGAGGATATAGATAAATTTATTGAAAGGTATTATAAGTTGGATTCAGTTATACGGGCAGGCAAGATTGAAGAACAGGACAAAATAATTTCTGAAATTCAAAGTATTGATGCATATCATCCGTATTTGGAGATTGCCATAGTTAAAAATAAGCTTCAAAAGCTTCACAATCAGTATCAGGAGCAGCTTGAAAATGATGAAATAGTGCTCTATGATTTATGCAAAGATGAGCTTCTTGAAATACAGCATGATATTGATGGGCTTGTAGATGATTTCCCTGATGATACTGCAATTTTGCTTGCATGCGGTGACATTGCCAAAAGTAATAGAGATTATGACCGGGCTGGGGAGTGCTATAGCAGGGCTGAGGAGCTTTCCGAGGATAAATACATTGTAAATGGAAAACAGGCAGACCTTGCATTTTATCTTGGTGATTTTGAAAAGTCCAGAGATATGTACATGGATCTTTTAAAGATTAACCATTATGACAACGGCGTCAGGGCAGGAATGATAAGGGCAAATTTTTCTTTGATTGAGCAATATAAAAAGACGCTTGAGGAGAATCCGACTGATGACGATACACGCATGGAGATGGCTTGGAGCTATTATCAGTCCTACAAATTTGACGAAGCCATAGAGGTGCTTGACAGCTTTACACCAAGGGAAGAAAAAGTATGTGAGTACAATAATGTAAAGGGAAGAACCTATTTATGTCTTTTCAAATATGAGGAGGCTTTAAAATGCTTCTTTATATGGAAAAAGGAGATTGAGGAACTTCCAGAGGATGATGACAGTGAGGACACTGTTGCAAAAAGAAAACGCTATGAATATGTCAATTTCCTTATAGCAGACTGCTACTTAAAGACAAAACGCTATGAGGTGGCAGAACATTTTCTAGAAATTGCTCTTTCAAAAGAGCATGAGGAGATAATGCTCTCATATGAGGCTAAATGTGAGCTTGAATATAAGCTTAATAATTATGAGAAATGCCTTGAGGCATGTGAGCAGCTTATTGAAAAGGATGACAGTAACTATATTGCATACAGCTTTATGGCAAAGGCTGCCTTTTGTTTAGATTACATAAAGGAGGCTATGAATGCGTGTGAGCATGCCATAATGATATATCCTTTTGTGGCTGAGCCTTATGTTCAGGAGATAAAGGTATATTTAAGATATAATCAGCCGGATAGTGCAAGGAGAGTTGTTGAAAGATATAACAGCTTTGATATCGAAAGTGACAGTATGAGCTTTCAGGAGGCTATGATATATAAGCATGAGGAGGAATATGGAAAGGCTGAGGACATATTAAAAGAGATAATTGAAAAAGGCAACCCTGATGAAAGCGACATGGAGGAATTTTATGATGTGTATATGGAGCTTGCAGAGCTGCTAAAAAAGAGGGGCATGGTTGATGATGCAATTGCCATTTATGATAAGGTAATAAGTCTTTGGCCAGATAATGAGTACGTTTACGGACAAAAGGGACTTGCTTTTAAGCATAACGGAAGATATGCAGAGGCAATAAAGCTGTTTGAAAAGCAGTTGGAAATAAGACCAAGTGCATATTATTATATAAATAAGGGAATACTAAACAGATTTTTAGGCAATTACAAAAGCGCTCTTTCTGATTTTCAGGAGGCGATTAAACGTGAGCCTGACAATTATTACTGCTACAGCAGACTGGGACTTATTTACGAACTGCACAGACAGTTTGATATGGCCGTGGAAAATTATGATAAGGCACTGCATTATATTAATATGCAGGATTCGGATCAGGATATGAAGGCAAACATATATGCATATAAAGCAAGAACCCTGCAGTGCATGAACCGTTTTGAGGAAAGCGAAGCGGTATATAAGGAATATCTTGAAATATTCGGACTGAATGCGGATGTAATGTACGACTATTCGGAGCTTTTACTCCGAATGGGAAGAATGGAGGATTCCGTTAATGTACTTAGGAGATGCATAGATGAGCTGCCATATGATGAAGACATACAGATGTGTATGAGACAGCTCTGCTATGTATATGGCTTGGAGGGATATATAGACAAGGCACATGAAAGCTTTAAGCTTGCCATAAGCAATCAGGGAGATGATAAGAGAGCATATGTAAGCATGGGAGAGGTTTTCAAGGATCATGGTCTTATGGAGGATGCACGTAAGCTTTTTGAGAAGGCCGTAAAACTTGACATGAACAATAAAGCAAATTATTATAGTAATTTGATAGAAACTATTTTAAGCAAAAAAACTTTATTTAAGCCTGACATAAGAGTTTATCTTGAACGTGCCACAATTCCAAGGGAGAAAATGCACACGCCTTTGGACTATGTTAAAATGGCAAGGCTTTACAGGGTTACAAAAAAAACAAAACAGGCTGTGGCCGTTGCAGATGACGGCTTAAAGCACCTTAGATGTGAGGGCTGTTTCTATGGTGAATGCCATGAACTGTGGTATGAAAAAGCACTTATTTATGAGCAGATGAAGGATTATGAAATGGCAAAAATGTGTTACAAAAAAGCGTTAAGCATATTTGGACATAATGCAGTCATAGAGGAAAAACTAAAAAGGATTGAGAATAAATGATAGTAGGAATCGACCTTGGAACAACAAACAGTTTAATTGCATATTTTGATAAGGATGAGGCTAAGGTTATACCTAATAAGCTGGGAGAAATGCTTACGCCTTCCGTTGTAAGCGTGGATGATGAAGGCGTGGTTTATGTAGGAAAAACCGCAAGAGAGCGTGGTATGACTAATCCGTCTCAGACTGCTTCCGTCTTTAAGAGAAGCATGGGTACAGGCAAGAAGTTTATGCTTGGCGAAAGGGAATTTACGGCAGAAGAATTATCGAGCCTTGTCATAAAATCACTTAAGGAGGATGCGGAGGCGTTTTTGGGACATGAGTTGACAGAGGCTGTTATCAGTGTTCCCGCCTATTTTAATGATGCACAGAGAAAGGCTACAAAGAAGGCGGGAGAAATGGCAGGCTTTGTAGTTGAGCGTATTGTCAGTGAGCCTACTGCTGCGGCGATTGCATATGGCTTAAATAAGAAAAATGCAGATACCAAATTTCTTGTTTTTGATTTGGGCGGTGGTACATTTGACGTATCAATACTTGAGCTGTATCAGAATATTATGGAGGTTCGTGCAGTTGCAGGTGATAACTACCTTGGAGGAGAGGACTTTACAGAAGTTCTTGAGCAGATGTTTTTCAGGGAAAAGGATATAGATCAGGATGAGCTTGATGCAAAAACACTTGCTCATATAAGAAAGCAGGCAGAAATATGCAAGCTTGGCTTTGAGGAAAGCAGAACCTCTGTGTTTAAATGCAGGATAGGCGAGGAGAAATATGAATATGAGATAAGCATAGACGATTATGAAAAGTCCTGCCAGCTTTTGCTTGGTAAGATAAAAAAGCCGATAGAGAGAAGTCTTAAGGATGCTCAGATAAAGCTTGCTGATATTGAGGAAGTTATATTGGTAGGAGGAGCTACAAAGCTTTCGATTGTCAGAAAATTTGTGAGCCGTCTTTTCGGCAGACTTCCAAATACAAGCATAAATCCTGATGAGGTTGTGGCTGTAGGTGCAGCTACACAGGCTGCCATGAAGGAAAGGGATGAGGCGGTAAAGGAGATAATTCTTACAGATGTATGTCCTTTCACCCTTGGAACGGATATTGTTGTCACAAGAAGTGGTGGTTACAAGGAAAACGGTCATTATCTGCCTATAATAGAAAGAAATACGGTAATACCCGTAAGCAGGACAGAGCGCCTTTATACAGCCTCTGATAATCAAAGCCACATACTTGTCAAGATACTTCAGGGAGAGAGCAGGTATGCCAGAAACAATGTATATTTAGGTGAGATAGAGGTGCCTGTACCAATTGGTCCGGCAGGGAAAGAGGCAATTGACGTGACATATACCTATGACGTGAACTCTATTTTGGAGGTTGAGGTTAAGGTATTATCTACAAAAATATCAAAGCGTGTAGTGATAAAAAATGAAGATACGGATATGAGTGATGAGGAGATAGCTGCAAGGCTTGAATCTTTAGCGTCCCTCAAGATACATCCAAGAGAGCAGGAGGAAAATAAGCTGTTGCTTTTGCGTGGTGACCGTATGTATGAGGAAGCAACAGGAGATACAAGGCATATAATTGAATTGCAGATGAATGCCTTTGAGGAGATTCTTGACAAGCAGGACAAGCTTAAGATTGAAAGCGCAAGAAAAGAATTTAAAGAATTTTTAGATTCCATTGAGGAGGATATCATATAGCGTAATATGGCGCCGGCTATTCATAGTAGGCGCCTGATTTCTATAATATTTTTTGTTTTACATATAAATTGTATGACCTGATTTTGGAGGAAATATTTTGAAGAATTTATATATAGCCGAGAAGCCAAGTGTGGCAAGGGAATTTGCCAAGGCATTAGGAGTAAAGGGAGCTGATAGCGCAGGAACAAAAACAGGCTTTATAGAGACGGAGAATTCTATCGTAACATGGTGTGTGGGACATCTTGTCACAATGAGCTATCCCGATGCATATAACCCTGAATTAAAAAGGTGGAGCATGGATACAATTCCATTTGTTCCCGATGAATTTAAGTATGAGATAATACCTGCTGCAAGCAACCAGTTTAATGTTG
Source organism: uncultured Bacteroides sp. (assembly GCA_964635615.1). GTDB lineage: Bacteria > Bacillota > Clostridia > Lachnospirales > Lachnospiraceae > Coprococcus_C. Next base: position 149,503 of record CAZWNL010000005.1, on the reverse strand, counting down.
TGAAAAGACTGCTTAACCGTGAGGATGTTGAATGTATATATGTCTGTACAGACTCGGGACGTGAGGGAGAATATATATACAGGCTTGTGGACCAAATGGCAAATGTGGGTCATGACAAAATAAAAAAGAGGGTTTGGATTGACTCACAGACTGAGGAGGAAATATTAAGAGGAATACGTGAAGCAAAGGAGCTTTCGGAATATGACAGCTTAAGTGACTCAGCTTATTTAAGGGCGAAGGAGGATTACCTTATGGGTATTAACTTTTCAAGAGCCCTTACATTAAAGTACAGTTATACGGTAAAAAATTATTTGAAGCTTGACAAATGCGTGATTGCCGTTGGTCGTGTTATGACATGTGTTTTGGGTATGATTGTAAAGCGTGAAAGAGAGATAAGGGAATTTGTTCCTACACCGTTTTATAGAATTGTAGCACAGCTTGACGGACTTGAGGCAGAGTGGAAGGCAGTGGAAGGAAGTACATATGATAAGTCGCCACTGCTTTATAAGGAAAACGGTTTTAAAAAAGAGGAGTCTGCAAGGGAGCTTATAGAGCTGCTTATGAAAAATCCTCCCGCATGCCTCACTGTAGAAAAAGTTGAGAAAAAGACGGAAAAAAAGGCACCGCCGATGCTTTACAATTTAGCGGAGTTGCAAAATGACTGCTCTGCCATGTTTAAAATAAGCCCGACGGACACATTAAATATAGTGCAGGAGCTTTACGAGAAGAAACTTGTCACATATCCGAGAACGGATGCCAGGGTGCTTTCCACTGCCGTTTCAAAGGAAATACACAAAAATATCGGAGGACTTAGGAAATACACTCCACTTTCCGCTTTTGCCGACAATATTATGAATCAGGGTGGATATAAAGGTATAGCAAAATCAAAATATGTAAATGACAAGCAGATTACCGACCATTATGCAATCATACCGACGGGTCAGGGGCTTGGAGCATTAAACAGTGTTTCGGAGACTGCAAAAAAGGTTTATGATATAATAGCAAGGAGATTTTTGAGTATATTTTATCCGGCGGCAGTGTACGAGAAAATAGCTCTTGTATTAACAAGAGCCATAATAAACGACAAGGATAAGAAACCAGAGCATTTCTTTTCTAATTTTAAAAGGCTTGTATCGCCAGGGTATCTTCAGATAGCCGGAACGGGTAAAAAGGAAAACGAGGAAAAGCTTACACCTGCCGTGATGGATATGTTAAACGGGCTGAAAAAAGGGCAGCAGCTTTCTGTAAAGGAATTTAACATTAAGGAGGGGGAAACAACCCCGCCGAAAAGATATTCCTCGGGAACTCTTATACTTGCAATGGAAAATGCAGGACAGCTTATTGAGGATGAGGAGCTTAGAAGTCAGATAAAGGGAAGCGGTATAGGAACAAGTGCAACCCGTGACAGCATTATCACTAAGCTTGTTACAAACAAATACATAGCCCTCAATAAGAAAACACAGATAGTAACTCCTACATTTCTCGGAGAGGTTATATATGATGTTGTATATTATTCCATAAATAATCTTCTTCGGGCAGAGATGACAGCAAGCTGGGAAAAGGGACTTACAGGTGTTGCGGAGGGAACTATATCAAAGGAAGAATACACGGAAAAAATGAACAGCTTTGTCATAAAAAATACGGAGCTTGTAAAGCAGCTTGACAATCAGTACAAAATAACAACGATATTTGATATGACACAGCCCTATTACGCCGAGAAAAAAAGTGTAAAGTCACGGAAGAAAAAGGAAGCAAAAACGGAAGGATAAGTTTACATAATATTAATTGGCATGTTGGATGAAATAAACGGGATGGATATGAAACGAAAATAAATGGGGGAATAAAAAATGAATGACATTATTTCGGAACTGACAATAAAAAGCATGTACAGCCTTGAGCATACGATGGCAAAGGAATACTTGGAGAAGCTTACCTATCCGTGGGAGGCATTGCCGAACATAAAGGACTATATTCTTGAATTGGGAAGCCGTCTTGACAAAAACGAATATGATGAGGTATCGCCTCAGGTATGGCTCCACAAAACTGCAAAGGTATTTTCCTCAGCATATATTGCAGGACCAGCAATAATAGGTGCTGATACGGAGGTAAGGCAGTGCGCATTTATAAGAGGAAATGCCCTTGTAGGCTCATCCTGCGTTGTAGGTAATTCCACGGAGCTTAAAAACGTGATTATATTTGATAACGTACAGGTTCCACATTACAATTATGTGGGAGATTCCATATTGGGGTACAAATCGCATATGGGAGCAGGTTCAATAACCTCAAATGTAAAAAGCGACAAAACACTTGTACATGTAAAGGGTAAAAACTCAGATGGAGACTTTGACATAAACACGGAACTTAAGAAATTTGGAGCCATGCTCGGCGACCATGTTGAGGTTGGCTGCAACAGTGTTCTTAATCCGGGAAGCGTAATCGGAAGAAATACAAACATATATCCGCTGTCCCCTGTAAGAGGATATGTACCATCAGACAGCATATACAAAACCGGAGGAATAATAGCGGCCAAAACTGAATAGAAAGAGAATTTGATGGAGCTGTCTATAGTATTACATATCAACAAAAAAATAAGCTTTGACAGTATACATGCTAAGTTATGAGTAATAGTGAAACAGGAGCAGTCACATTGGGAATATTTATATAATAATAGAAAAAATCGTTTGAAGACGTCGGTACTTAGGTGACGTATTTTGGCACCTTAGTACCGTTACGTCGGAGACGAGCGAAAGCGTATTTTTGTTATTATTATATAAATATTCCCAATGTGCCTGCTCCGTCACCAGCACACAAAGAGTATAAGCTACCGCACTTCCGCCTGCTCCAGCGCCTGCTTAACAGCCTCCATAAGTATAATGGTGGTATATTGGGTGTCACCGGAGTATGTAATATCATCAAGAGAGCTGACGCTGTTTATTTGCGAGTTAATCTCATCAAGCGAAGGTGTTATAAGCGGATACATGGCAGTTACGGTTTCGTCAAGATTCTCTATTGATACATGTGATGCGGAGTCTTTGTCAACTGTCACAGAAACCTGAAGTGTGGCTCCGCCAAGGTTAATAGAAGATGTGTAAATACCGGGAGCATATGTAGTTACGGCTTCGGTGTTATCTGGTTCGGCTTTTTGCTTATCATTTGGAGAAAACATGTAAAACAAAAGCAACACCAAGAGTACCCCGAGTATTATAAATATGCCGGTGTAAATAAGCTCTTTTGACTTTAGGACAACTATTTTTGTGTTTGAAGACATAATAAAACTCCCCATTATACGCCCTCAAAGCAACTTTTGCAGGATGCTTTTGAGGACAGACAACGTACTACTTTTGTATAAAATATATTCTTAATGAGGAGTATTTATGCTAATTATGAAATTTAAAATTTGGCGTATCCAAAACTGTTTACTATCGCATTTATTGTTTGGTTTCCCTTGCAAAGCGGACATTCGGATGCACGATAGGTTGCATAGTCAGGAATGTCGGCACTTGTGAAAATCGTGTTGATTTTCTGACCGTATATCTCCGGGGCTGCCGAGAAGATAGAGGAAACACCTGCAATTTTTCCGCCGTAATACTCAATACACTCAAGTGCGGTACGGACGGTTTTTCCTGTTGTGGCAGTTGCCAAAAGCACGAGAATATTTTTGTCCCTTATCATGGACATATAATTTTCCCTAAAAATAAGCTGTCCCACGGAGTTTTGCTCAGGGGTGATAATATAAACCGTATTGTTTATGTTTGCGGACATTATACCTGCACTTGTAAGCTCATCGGCAAGATAAGCTCCTATGATATCAGTTCCGTCAAGACAGACGATTGTGTCAATGATGGTGCTGGTGACATATTCCTGAACAAGAGCCTTTGCAGCCGCCTTTGCTTCATTTCTTCTTGTTTTAAGAGAGGTCATGTCAATGTAGTAATTGATATGAGAGGACGAAGTAACAAAATGTCCCGGTGTAACATGTAATGCAATAAGGTTATTGTATTGTGAATAAATATTTAGACTGTTAGTTTCCATAGTATCCCCCTTATACTTTGATAGTTAAGGCTATTATACAATCTATACATTGTTATGGCAAGAAAAAAGGAGGTAAAAATGTCCTTACAGCTTATATTGGGAGCGTCAGGCGCAGGCAAATCCCATTATATCTACAATAAAATAATAGACGAATCAATGGCAGATCCGGATACTAATTATATACTTCTTGTTCCTGAGCAGTATTCCATGCTTTTGCAGAGAAAAATGGTTATGCTTAATCCTGTAGGCGGAGCAATGAATATAGACGTCATAGGCTTTAACAGACTTGCCTACCGTGTTTTTGACGAACAGGGAGTTAAGACTGCAAAGGTGCTTGAGGACTTTGGAAAAAGCATGCTTATACGGCAGGTGGCAGGCAGCGTGAGGGATAAGCTTAAAATATATGGAAACTCCTTAGATAAGCCCGGCTTTATTGACGAGGTGAAATCACTTATGTCGGAGCTTTATCAGTATGATTTGGGACATGGCAAAATTGAGGCTATAGCGGATGCCCTCAGGAAAAACAATGAGGAGGATACGCTTCTTGGAAAAAAAATAGCCGACATGTCCGTTATTTTTGACGCCTTTTTAAATAAGCTTGGTAAGCAGTACATAGTTGCTGAGGAAATCACGGAGCTTTTGGCAGATTGTATCGACGATTCCATGCTTATAAAAAACAGTGTGATTGTCATGGATGGCTTTACGGGCTTTACACCTATACAGTACAGGGTAATAGAGAAGCTTTTGTACAATTCAAGGAAGGTATATGGGGTTTTTACGATAGACAAAACCTTTTATGATAAAAAAACGGTTAAGGAGCACGAGCTGTTTCATCTCACAAGAAAAACAATGACAAGGCTTAAGGAGAAAGCTATAAGCCATAAGGTTGAAATATGTGATGATATATTTATAGAGGGAAGCGGCTTTGGCAAAAATGAGGAGCTTTGCCATCTTGAAAGAAATCTGTTCAGATACCCCTACATAAAGTATGAAAAGCAGCCTGACAATATCAATATTTCATGTTATGTAAACTTGAGGAGCGAAATATCAGGTGTGGCAGATATTATAAGAGGACTTGTCATGAGGGAGGGATACAGATATCAGGATTTTGCTGTAATTACTGCCAATTTTGAGGAAACAGAGGAAATCGTGAAGCAGATTATGCCGTTATATGATATCCCTTTCTTTTTGGATTACAGCAGACCCGTAAAAAATAATCCGTATATTGACGCTATATGCCACATGCTTAAGGCTGTCAGGGAAAATTTTTCCTATGACGGCATATTTGCCTTTATAAAATCAGGTGTCGTATCGGGCATAAACTGCCATGATGTGGAAATGTTGGAAAATTATGTCCTTGCACATGGAATAAAGGGCTTATGGATGTGGAATAGGAAGTGGAAGGATGAAACAGATTTTGCAAGAGAGTATATCATTGAAATTGCAAAGCCGTTTATTATGGAAAACGGCAGACTTATCAAGGCTGCACCTGTAAAGAATTTTACAAAGATAATATTTGAATTAATGGAAAACCTTGACTATGAAAACAGGCTTAACATGGAAGCTGAAAAATTCCTTGAGGATGACAATATTGAAATGTCAAAGCTTTATGGAATGCTTTATGCAAAAATATGCGAGTTCCTTGACAAGATGGAACAGATTATGGGTAATGACATAATAGACATACATGATTTTGAGGAGCTATTTTTGCTTGGACTTAAGGATTTATCCCTTGGTATCATACCTACATGCCTTGACATGATTACAATAGGAGATATAACAAGAACAAGACTTGACGGTATAAAGGTGCTGTTTATTCTTGATGCAAATGACGGTATTTTATGTGCAAGACCGGCAGTTACACAGATTATAAGTGACAGGGATAAGGAAAAGCTTTTTAGCTTAGGCTTTGAACTGGCAGATACTGAAAAGCAAAATGCATATATTGAGCAGTTTTATCTATACGTTAATATGACAAAGCCAAGTGACAGGCTTTACATATCATATGTAACCGCAAACAGTGAAAATGAAGAAATGAGACCGTCGTATATCATAAATAGGATATGTAATATATTTCCACTGTTAGAGATTGCGGATGGGGAAAAAGACACAGCATTTTCGGGAACAAAGGCCACGGCAGTTGATATTTTAACAGACGGATTGAAGGAGCTTATGGCAGGAAATAATGAAAGTCTTGACGCACTTTATGGCTTGTATAGGCTTTACCATGACAGCGGTGAAAAAAAGCTTTTGGAGCAGGTAAGGGCGGGGCTTCTTTATAATAATTTGCCGGACAGACTTGCAGATGACGTACATGAGCTTATAAAGCTTAAGCTTACGTCTCTTTCCGTGTCAAGGCTTGAGCAGTATGCAAGCTGCGCCTACGGATATTTTCTTAAATATGTTATTGGCTTGAAGGAACGTAAAATGAATACCTTAGATGACAGGAATATCGGAACGTTGCTTCATGCTGCAATGGAAAGGCTTTACAGGCATGTACACGATAATCTTGATAATGCATGGGAAAAGGTCAGTGATAATGAAAGAGACAGGCTTGTGGAGAGCTTTGTTGAGGAGGTTTTTGACAAGGAATATGATGTGGCTGACGGAAAACTGTTATATCTTAAGGATACGCTAAAGAGAATAGGGAAAAGAACTGCTGCCGCCTTATGTGACATAACTGTACGAGGAATGTTAAAGCCGGAATATTTTGAGTACAGGTTTAAGGAGAAGCTTGAAGAAAATATTACGCTTACGGGAATTGTTGACAGGGGGGACATTTATTACAGCAGTGAGGAGGACAGCATAAAATTAAGGATAATAGATTACAAATCCGGAAACCATGATTTTAAAATAAGTGAGCTGTATGAGGGTTTGCAGCTCCAGCTTTCCGTATATATGAACGTTATGCTTGAGCTTGTAAGGGAACAAAAAAATAAGAGGGACGGCGGAAATGTGAAGGTTATTCCTGAGGGTATGTACTATTTTCAAATGCAAGACCCGTTTGTGGATGTGGCATCTGACAGCGAGGAGGATATTAAGGCGGCAAGAGATAAGAAGCTTATCCTTAAGGGTATTTCCGAAAATCCTGAATATATAAAAAATGTGTCTGATTTTGCAATGAAAAAAACAAAAGAGCTTGCAAATGTCATGCTTGAGGGAATTATAGATAAAGCCCCAATGCAGTCAGGGGATAAAATGGCATGTACATACTGTCCTTACAAGGATGTTTGCCGCTTTGACAATAAGTATGGCGGAAATAATTACAGATATAAGAAATATAAGGATAAGGAGCGGGATCTGGTGTACAAAAAAATCCTTGAGGAGCTTGGAGGTGAGGAAGATGCCTTGGACTAGGGAACAGCAAAGTGCAATAGACATAAGAGGAAAAGGTATTCTTGTATCTGCTGCGGCAGGCTCTGGAAAAACTGCCGTGCTTGTTGAAAGAATAATAAACAGAGTGCTTGATAAGGAACATCCGGTGGACATAGACGAGTTTCTTGTTGTGACGTTTACCAAGGCGGCGGCAGCGCAAATGAGGGATAAAATATCCGACAGGCTATGGAGTGAGCTTGAGAAGACCCCTGACAATGAGCATCTCATGAGGCAGACTGTTCTTATAAATAGGGCGGATATAACGACGATAGACAGCTTCTGTTTAAGAATAGTAAAGGAATATTTCAGTGTTCTGGACATTGATGCTGATTTTAACATAGGAGACAGGGGAGAAACGGAGCTTTTGAAAGCTGACGTGCTTGAGGATTTATTTGAGGAAAAATACAACTGTGAAAATGAAAAGGAACGGGTAGAATTTTGCAAGCTTATCAATATATTCGGAGGAGACAGGGACGACAGCGGACTTAAGGAACTGATTTTAAAAATACATACCCTTGCCTCAAGCTATCCAATGCCTGAAAAATGGCTTGAAGAAGCGAAGAATGCCCTTGACATAAAAGATAGGGAGGCATTGGAAGATACCTTATGGATGAAGGCTCTTTTTGAGTATGCAAAAAAGGTTATAAGAGAGGCACTTCTTATGGCCAAGGAGGCGGAAGTGCTTACAAAAGCCCCTTGCGGACCATATAAAAATGCCGAGGTAAGCAAATCCGATCTAGAGCTTATAGAAGGGCTTGCAGACGTAAAAAGCTATGAGGAGCTAAGCGAGGCGGTAAAAAACATTTCATGGCAGCGACTTAAAAGCTGTAAGGGAGATGACTTTGACGAAACTCTTGTAAACAGGTTTGCAAAAATAAGAGGGGATTATAAGCAGCTGATAAAAAAGCTTGATATATGCAAAACTCCATGTGAGGAAATTCTTATACAGCTTAATACTATGGGAGAGTACCTTATCCCCCTCATAGAAATTACAGAAGGCTTTTCGCTCCGCTATATGGAGGAAAAAAAGCAAAAGCATATTATGGAGTTTGCCGATGTTGAGCATATGGCATACAGACTTGTGTGCGGAGAATGCGTAAAAAATAAGGACAGTCATGGCAGGGAAACGGAATATGTAATTCCCACGGAGATTGGCAGAGAGATAGGTGAGAGATACAGGGAAATTTACATTGACGAATATCAGGACAGCAATTACCTTCAGGAGTATATTTTAACCGCCGTCTCGGGAATATCAAGAGGAGAAAATAATCTGTTTATGGTTGGTGACGTAAAGCAGAGTATATACAAATTCCGTATGGCAAGACCAGACCTTTTTATTGGGAAATATAATACGTTCCCGGCCTATGAAGGGGAAAATGATGCAGGCGAGGTGAAGCTTGAACTTAAAAATAATTTCCGTTCAAGGGCTACTGTTCTTGATGCGGTAAATTATTTCTTTTACCAGCTTATGGGCGCTGATATGGGAGGAATTGACTATACAGAAGATGTGGCTCTTGTGCCCTCAAGGCAGTTTGAGGCTGCTGCCGATTTGAATATAAGTCGTTCGACGGAGCTCATGCTTGCCTGCGTGACTGATAAGGAACGGACGGATGATAATGATGAGGTACAGGAGGAAAGTAAGCAGGAATTGGAGGCGGTGATGATTGCAAATCGTATTGACGAGCTTGTAAATTCGGATAAGCCTCTCTATGTCTATGATGAAAAAATATCCGAATACAGAAAAGCATGCTATGGTGACATAGTTATACTTTTGAGAAGCGTATCGGGGTATGGTGATATCATTTACAACACGCTTACTGCACAGGGGATTCCTGCATATATTGATGACCCTCAGGGGTACTTTGAGGCAACAGAAATCAGGGTTGTCATGTCTCTTTTGGCTGTCATTGACAATTCAAGACAGGATATACCACTTTCAGCCGCATTGCTTTCGCCCATTGCCGGGCTTGATGAAAATGAACTGGCACTCATATGTGCATATGCAGAAAAAAATCTTGACGGTAAAAATATTTTATATGATAAATGCATTTATTATGCTGAAAATGTGTCTGATGGTGTAGCTGACAAGCTGAATACATTTTTTGAAATGGTGGATATGCTTAAGGAGGAAAAGATAACACTGTCAATCTCACAGCTTATACTTAAGGTTTATGACATTACGGGCTACTATCACTATGCCGCTGCAATGCCGGCAGGAAAAAGGAGAAAAAACAATCTTGACATGCTTGTGGACAAGGCGAGAAGATTTGAAAACGGAGTGTATAAGGGACTGTTCAATTTCCTCAGATATGTGGATAAGCTGAAGGTCAATGAGGTGGATTTCGGTGAGGCAGGGCAGCAGGGGGCGGATGAGGATGTTGTCCGCATTATGACTATGCACAGGAGTAAGGGACTTGAGTACCCCATTGTGTTTGTGAGCGGTCTTGGCAGACAGTTCAACACAAATGACGTGCGTCGCAACATACAGCTTCACTCAGACTATTACATTTCCTCAAAGCTTATAGACATGGAAAAAAGGTACAGAAAAAATTCTGTTATGAGAGAGGCGGTCATACTTCTTGCAAGGCAGGAGTCCTTTGCCGAGGAGCAGAGAATACTTTATGTTGCCATGACAAGAGCAAAGGAAAAACTTATAATTACGGGCTATATAAAGGATTATGAGGACTTCGTGGAAGGACTTGACATTGGATATGAAAAAATGCTTTTACCTTACAGTATAAGAAATTCGGGAAAAGGCTTTTTAAACTGGATTATTGCATCAATGAAAAGATATGACTATTATTTGGAAAAGGGACTTACGGAGGCGGTTATTGAGACAAAGCTTGTAAGCCCGGACATGCTTTTGACAAAGAAGGTAAAAGAGGAGACAGACAGGGGAATAAGTCTGGAGGAATTTGTGGAGAATGCCATGCTGCATGGTGAAAATGAAGCCTACAAAAAGTTTAAGGAAAGCTTTGACTATGTTTATCCATATGAGGCTCTTACAAAAATAAAGAGCAAAATGCCTATATCGGAAATAAAGAAGATGAAGGCGTTTGACGGAGAAAATTACGAAGTGGACTACCCTGTTAAAGCATATCAGGAGGAGATATGTGAGCGGGAAGAATATGGCACCAGTTCGGAAAAAAATCTTACGGGCGCCGAGAGGGGAACAATTATACATAAATTTATGGAGCTTTTGGACTTTGCTGCTCTCGGCAATGGAGATTATATACATGACATACAAAATTTCATGAAAAGACTTGTGGAAGCTGATGTATTTACGGAGGAGGAGAAAAACGCCGTAAACGAAGCAAAAATAAACAGTATGCTTAAATCTGATTTGGGTCAGAGGATGATAGCAGCCGCAAAATGCGGCAAGCTTAAAAAAGAACAGCAGTTTTCCATAGGCATTCCCGTAAAAGAGATATACAAAAATGTTGACAGTGATGATATAGTAATAGTTCAGGGAATCATAGATGCATTTTTTTATGAGGATGACGGGATTGTGCTTATGGATTATAAAACTGACAGGGCAAGCGAGGAGGAGCTTATAGGACGTTATCATGCGCAGCTTACATATTACGCTCTGACCCTGAACCGGCTTACGGGACTTAAGGTAAAGGAAAAGCTTATATATTCCTTTTACCTTGATAAAACTATAGAGGTTATGGAGGATATCTGAAAGGAGAAACAAAATGTCAAGAAGCGATAATGAAACAAATAAACTAACTCTTTTGGGAAATAAAAGTGTGGAATATAAGTCGGATTATTGTCCGGAGGTGCTGGAAACATTTGTCAATAAGCACCGTGAAAATGATTACTTTGTAAAATTTAACTGCCCTGAATTTACAAGTCTTTGCCCTATAACGGGTCAGCCTGACTTTGCCACAATTTATATATCCTATATACCGGATGAGCTTATGGTTGAAAGCAAATCACTTAAGCTGTATCTGTTTAGCTTTAGGAATCACGGTGATTTTCATGAGGATTGTGTAAATATAATTATGAAGGACCTGATAAAGCTTATGAATCCCAAGTATATTGAGGTGTGGGGTAAATTTCTGCCAAGGGGAGGAATATCTATAGACCCATACTGTAACTATGGAAGACCAGGAACCAAATGGGAAAAGGTTGCTTGGGACAGGCTTGCAAATCACGACATGTATCCGGAAAAGGTGGACAACAGATAAGTATGAATTATGAGGAAGCAGTAAAATATATTTTTAATATTCCACGATTTTCGGACAGGGGTAAAACGGGAAACGAAAATCTTATGCAGGTTCTTGCCATGCTTAATATGCCCCATAGGGCACATCGATGCATTCATATTGCAGGAACAAACGGAAAGGGCTCAACGGTACAGTTTATAAAAAATATACTCGTATCGGCAGGTATGAACGTGGGAATATTTACCTCGCCTCATCTTGTAAGGGTAAATGAGAGAATTGTTACAGTTGAGGATAGTAAGGAAAAACTCATAGATGATAATGAGTTTCTTGCGGTATTTAACGAGGTGAAGGAAAAGAATGATATACTTGTGGCAGGTGGAAATCCCCATATTTCCTTTTTTGAATTTATATTTGCAATGGCAGCAGTATATTTTGCAAAAAGAGAGCTTGATTTTGTAATTTATGAAACTGGATTGGGAGGACGGCTTGATGCGACAAATATCCTTATGCCTGACGTGAGCGTAATAACCTCAATCGGACTTGACCACACAAAATATTTAGGAAATACAATAGAAAAAATTGCTTACGAAAAGGCAGGAATAATAAAAGAACATGTGCCTGTCGTATATAATACGGGGGATGAGCAGGCTGACAAAATTATTGGTGAGATTGCAGATACTCTTGGTGCAGAGGCAATTAATGTCGCAAAAACGAAATATATAATAAATGAAATAACAGATAAAACCATTGATTTTTCTGTTTCAGGTAGGTATTATAGTTATGACAACCTGAAGATAAACACGTGTGCCTTATATCAGATTGACAATGCGGTAACCGCAATAGAAGCATGCCATACGTTATCTGGAAATACCGATTTTGAAAAAAAGGTTATGGACGCAGCTGTCATAAAAAAATCATTGAAGGATTTTTTTTGGGCAGGAAGAATGGAACGTATACATGAGAGGGTTATACTTGACGGTGCCCACAATCTTGATGCAATAAAAAGATTTGTGGAGACTGTAAAGCTTACTAATAAGGATAAACCTATAATACTTCTTTATGGGTCAAGTGATGATAAGGATTATGAAAGTATTATAAAATATATTTGCAATAATCTGAAGCTGAAAAAGGTATACATAACACAATCTTCTAATGAGAGAGGACTGAAGCCGGAGATAATCGGTAAGATATTCGACATAAACATGAAAGATAAAAGCACATGCCATATAAGTGACAAGGATATAAAGACGTCCTTTAAGGAAGCTTTTTATGAAGCCGTGCGTGAAGATACAATGCTTTATTGCGTTGGCTCCTTATATCTTGTGGGAAGTATAGAGGAGCTGATGTGTTAAGTTTTCATAGAAAACTTGACATGTAGCGTCAGCCCATTTGCCGAAGGCAAATATGGAATGGCTGACGTTCCAAGATAGGAGGAACATACAATGATAAATTTTGAGGAAGAACTAAAGAGGTTTAAGCCAATACCTGATGTCAGTCAGGCGGAGGAAGCTATATACAGCAATGACCTGAAGGATATCAGTGACATTGTGACGCAGATGACAACGGATTTTAGAAGCACAACGTCGGCAGCATACGTTCAAATGCCGGGAAGAACGAGGTTTTAATTATGGCTGATTCAAAACCTTTAATTTGTCCAAGCTGTGGCAAAAGAATTTTGAAAAACGGATATTGCATCGGCTGTAATATGCATGTAAATGTCACATGGAAAGCATTTAATACGTCGGACTACCATTACAACATAGGGTATGATAAAGCGATTGCCAGAGACCTGTCGGGAGCCATTGAGTCTCTTATGACATCTCTTAGATATAACAAAAAGAACATTATGACAAGAAATCTTTTGGGGCTTATATACTATGAGATGGGTGAGGTCGTTGAGGCGATAAGCCATTTTGTGATGAGCGTCAATTATGAGCCGAGTAATAATATTGCGTCCAAGTATTTGAAGGAGCTTAAGAAGGACCCCGGAAGACTTGAGTTTATTGACCAAATTGCAAAAAAATATAATATGGCGCTTGGATATGCAAATACGGCGGACTATGACCTTGCAATCATGCAGCTAAAGAGCGTTCTTGGTGAAAACCCTCATTTTGTAAAGGGGTATCTTCTGCTTGCACTTTTGTATCTCAAGGTAGAAAACTACGAAAAAGCGGGCACCACCTTAAGGCGTGTGCTGAAAATAGACAAGGCTAATCCGCAGGCTATAAGGTATCTTCATGAAATGGGGCACACGGATGAAAATATCATTATGATGCGTGAACAGTCCATAGAAAACGACGGACTTTTGGACGACGTGTACATGGAGGAGCTTTCCGTTACACAAAACGGTAATCTTGAGGCACCCCCTGAGGATAAAACAAATGTATTCAAGGAATTTAAGAAAAATAATATTGACAAAACCGTTAAGCTTGGAGAGTACGGCGAGGTAAGCTTTGCAAAATATTCAGGCACATATGTAATAGTGGGGCTTGTGCTGGGTATACTTATTCTGTTCTTTGTGGTAGTCCCTGCACAAAAGAAAAAAATAAGAAATGAAAACAGAAATGAAATTAAATACTACAGTGAGGAGCTGGCTGTTAAAAATGCCACAATTACGGCTTTAAACGATCAGATTGCAGAGCTTAATGTCAGAATTGAAAATCTTGAAAATGATGCAACCATGGCGAATGATTCAATGCCGGATTATTCAACTGTGAAAACAGGTATGTCGGCTGACGATCTACAAAATATGATAGACAACGAATAAAAAATACAAAAATAAAAAGGACTGTCCTTATGGCAGGCTGTAAAAGAACACAGGAAAAGTAAAACGATAAGGTTTTAATGTTTCTATACGGCTAACCATAGGGATAGTCCTTTTTAATTGCGCGAACTGCGGCGTCAAAGACGCCTTGTTCCTTTATAGGAAATTCCTTCGGATTTCCTATAGGCACGGTCCTTGCGGACCCTGCTAAGATGCGAACTGCGGCGTCAAAGACGCCTTGTTCTGAAAAAATGAAATGGAGAGATATGAAATGGAAGCATTTGAGGTAAGTAATGGAGTAATGATTTACTACCTGCCGCAGGAGCTTGACCACTTTGCGGCGGACAGAATTAAGAGAAAGACGGAGAGTTGTTTTAAGGATGGTGATATAAAGCATCTTATATTTGACTTTGACAAAACAACCTTTATGGACAGCTCGGGAATAGGACTTATAACGGGAAGATACAGAAAGGTTCATGATACGGGAGGGCAGGTTTATGTAATAAATATAAATGCAAATATAGATAAGATTCTCACAATGTCAGGCATATACAGGATAGTAAAAAAGAAAAGCTCTAAGGAGGAGATAATTAAGGAAATGTTAAAGGGAGGTTACTATGAATAACACAAGCGAAATGATGGTTGAATTTTCAGGAGAGGCTCAAAATGAAAGCTTTGCAAGAATGGTTGTTGCTGCATTTATAACAAGAACAAATCCCACATTAGAGGAGGTGTCGGATATAAAAACAGCTGTTTCGGAGGCAGTGACAAATTCCATTATACACGGATATGAAAAATCCAGCGGAATGATAAGCATACGGACGAGGGTTGACGGACGTATGGTGTACATAGAGGTAAAGGATAACGGAAAGGGCATAGAGGATATAAAAAAGGCGATGGAGCCTTTATATACAAGCAAACCACAGGAGGACAGGTCAGGTATGGGATTTTCCTTTATGGAGGCATTTATGGATGGTCTTACTGTCGAATCGGAATACGGGGTGGGCACCATAGTAAAAATGTGGAAGGAGATTGGTGTGACGAAACATCAATTTGATTAAATAAATGAATGAATTGAAACTATTTGAACTGGCAAGAAAAGGCGATAAGGCTGCTAAGGAAAAGATAGTTTCGGACAATGCCGGACTAATATGGAGCATAGCAAGAAGATATATGGGACGAGGCTATGATTTAGAGGAAATATATCAGATAGGATGTATAGGAATGCTAAAAGCAATTGACAGATTTTCAATGGAGTACCAGGTTAAATTTTCCACATATGCGGTGCCGCTTATTTCAGGGGAAATAAAAAGATTTTTAAGGGACAACGGAATGATAAAGGTATCGAGAATTTTAAAGCAGAACGGCTATAAGCTCTCAATGGCAAGGGAAAAGCTTTCAAATAAGCTGGGAAGGGAGGCAACCTTGGAGGAGCTTTCAAGGGAGACACAGCTTGAGATTGAAGATATTGTTATGGCAACGGAGGCAAATAGGGAGATAGAGTCACTGTATCAGACAGTGTACGGGCATGATGGAAAGGAAATGTACATTGTGGATCAGGTTGCAGATGATGCAGGGTCAGAAATTGCAGCGGAGGGAATGATAAATCATTTAATGATAGAGCAGGCTATGAGCGGACTTGACAGCAAGCAGAGAAAGCTAATAAACATGAGATATTTTCAGGATAAAACCCAAAGTGAGGTCGCAAGAGAGCTTGGAATAAGTCAGGTACAGGTGAGCAGATTGGAAAAAAAGCTTTTGGAGAAGATGAGAGAAACCCTGAATGTATAAGACTTTAATAATATTGTTGACAAAGAATCGAACTAATAGTACAATAAAAATAAATTAGTATGAAAACTAATATATTAGTATATAATTTGTATACTAATTTTATATTTTAAACATATAATATAAAAATAAAACTAAAAATATAATAAAAAAACTAATAATATTATATTAATACTATTGACTTATTTTTATATTGTAAGTATAATAAATATACTATACATATTAATATTGTACTATAAATATATTTATTATACTATTAATTTATTTTTTATACTTTGATTATATAAATTATACTTTGAGTTTGTTTGTATGGATATTTAACAAAGTGACACTATTAGTCTAATTTGAGGTATTTTTATGGGTGCTAGAAAAAAAGAGGCCTTGGAGCAGTTTAATCGTGACAATATTCTTACCGCCGCAAAAGAACTGTTTGATATCAACGGTATTGATAAGACTACCATGGATGATATTGCAAGGCATGCTGATTACAGCAAATCAACTATATATGTTTACTTCAAGAGCAAAGAAGATATCTTTAATAGTATTGTGGGAGAGTATCTTGAGGAGCTTGGCGTTGAAATAAAGCGAGAGATAGACAGAGAGCTGGACTTTGAGAAATGCTATTACAGGTTCTGTGAATGTCTTGTGGCCTTTGAGGAAAAATATCCAAGGTATTTTGCAGGGCTTGCGGGAGATATTCGTCTCAATAATCAAAAAAAGGGGCCAGTCATGATAAAGCATGATATGGGAAGGGAACTCAGGCTTCTCATAATGGAGCTTATAGAAAAGGGCATAAAGGGTAATGCCCTGAGAAAAGATATTGAGCTTGAGCCGACAGTATTATATGTGTGGTCCGCAATAAGCGGAATTATACAGGTTGCAGGAAGAAAAAGAGATTATATAAACAGCAGACTAAATATGACGAAGGAAGAATATTTACGCTATTCCTTTAGAATGTTTTTTGATTCTTTAGTCAGGGGGTAGTGTATGAATCTTGTATTTTATGTATGTGATGCCGATACTGATTACAGGTCAGAGCATATTAGAAAAATGGATGCGGGGAGAGTCATAGCGCTGCATTTGCAAAAAGGGCTTAATGACTGTGTGGTAAAAAAATATACGGAATATGAAGGCGAAATGCTTTCCTGTGACAGCGTTGGACTTGTGGTTCCTGCATACAGATGGGGACTTTCTCTTGCAGTATATTCTTTTTTACAAAACCTGAGAGTTAGCAGTAAAACCTATGTATATATTTCCGTTGTGGGGGAAACACTGTCAGAATGTTCTGACAAAAATATAGATATAAGACTTTTGAATCTGAATACGTTGAGAAAGCAATTTATGAAAAATAAGCTTGGAACGGATAAGGATATATATGTAAGATGTATAGATATTCCGAGAAGCATAGATTATACTGAAATGAAATTAATGAGGCAGGAGGCAGTTGGAATGTCCATAGAAAAAATACTGTCAGGACTGCTTATGTACAATATTAAAAGCCTTGAAAGCATTAGTAGATGCTTTGGGGATAAAAAAGTACAACAGGATGTGAATTCTGATGTGTCAACAGTAGAAAGGGCCGGTGCGAATACGGTACGAAAAAGATTAAATAACGTATATCTTGATGAGGATATGCTTGCGGGAGTGAGATTATGCCGGGCTTTATAATTCACATGGCAGCCGCTGTGGAATATTTGAGACTATGCGGTATAGGGGATGAAAAATATATAAACGATTATATTGTGGGAAGCGTTGCGCCGGACATTGTGGAAGGAAATAATAAAAAGCAAAGTCACTTTTGGAGTGATTCGGAGTTTACGCAGTTTGTAAGAAAACCGGATATTAATGCTTTTTTAAAAAAGTACGGTGATAGGATTAATGAGCCCTTTGTGCGAGGATATTACCATCACCTTATTTTTGATTTAAAATTTTTGGAGCTGTATTGGACAAAACACTTTCGTTTCTTTAACGACAAGCTTGTACCTGCATTTTTGTATGATGAAGTGACACAGGTAAAGCTTATTGACAACGGAAGAATTTATCCAAGAAAGCTCTTTTTTTCTGATGAAATGTATTACGGGGATTATACAAGAATGAACAGTCGTTATATTGACATGTATGGCTTGAAAAATCACAAGCTGAAGGATTGTGAAGCAACGATAGATAATGACGGCTTCAGTATGGAGAGGGTAAGGACTGAAATAGGCAGGGTTACGGGGCTGGAGGAAACAAACGGACAGCTTATGGTTTTTGTATCGGAGGAAATGGATAGTCTTATCGTGAATATTGCTGCAGAGTTTTTAAAATGGAATAACATTTAAAATATAAGTCAAAAATTACAAGTAAGTCACAATTTTAACATGATTTTGTGTTAGAATTTTACGGTACTTGTATTTGTATGTCTTTTTTGATATACTTATGAATAATTGAGTTTACATACTGTATTAAGGAGGTGGCTCCATGGGCTTTTCAAGACAGGAGACTGAGAAAAAGCAGAGAAAACTGGTCTCCAAGGCACAACGGACCAGACGGAAAATTTTAGTCAATTTTTTTAAATTAATATTAGTTTCATTTATAGCTGTTATCGTTGCGGGAGCAGGTGCTGCATTTGGAATGATGAAGGGTATTTTGGATGGGGCACCGGATGTTAATGATATAAATATTGTACCAAAGGGCTTCAGGACGGTTATATATGATCAAAACGGAAATCCTAAAAATGAGATTGCTACCATAAATTCAAACAGGGTATATGTTTATTATGAGGATATACCGGAAGATTGGATAAACGCCTTTGTGGCAATCGAGGATCAGCGTTTTTGGACACATAACGGAATTGATGTAAGAGGTATATTCCGTGCAGGAATACATGGAATAAGTACGGGAGATTTTGATCAGGGTGCAAGTACAATAACGCAGCAGCTTATAAAAAACCATGTGTTTAATGTAGGTATGGATGAGTCCTCTTTCCTTGACAAAGTAGAGAGAAAGGTTCAGGAGCAGTACCTTGCCCTTGAATTGGAAAAAAAGTACGACAAGGAAGCCATACTTGAATATTACCTTAATACAATATATTTAGGCAGCGGTGTTCACGGCATTCAGGCTGCTGCGGAAGCGTATTTTGACAAGGATATAAAAGAGCTTACCATATCTGAGATAGCGGTTATTGCGGGAATAACAAAAAATCCATATGGCTATGACCCTACGCTTTTTCCGGAGGCAAATTCCCACAGACGTGAGGACGTGCTTGACAAGATGCTTGAGTTGGAATATATAACGCAGGCTCAGTACGATACAGCCATGGCTGACGATGTGTATACAAGAATAGCGGAGATTGACCGTAAGCAGAAGGAAAGCTATTCTGCCAATTCATATTACACGGATGCCCTTATTGATGCATTTGAGAATGACCTTATGGATTTGTATGGACTTACAAAAGCACAGGCATCTATTGAGGTATTTACGGGAGGTTATTCCATATATTCTGTTCAGGATGATGATATTCAAGCAATACTTGACGAGGAACTGAATAAAACGGACTATTATTATGAGGGAACCAGTGTGGCATTAAAATATCAGCTCACCTTAACGGATGAGAACAATGAGCCTATGAATTTCAGCTTAGAAAATCTGCTCTCATATTATAGGGAACAGACAGGTAATTCAAAGTATAATGAGATATATCCTGACGAAGCCTCTGCAAGGGCTGCTGCAGATGTATATAAGGAAGCAATGCTTGAGGAAACGGGCGGTACGTTTTTTGCAGAAACATATCAGGTTGACCCGCAGCCTCAGTTTACAATGACGATTATAGATCAGCATAACGGCTATGTGAAAGCAATATTCAGCGGACGTGGAGAAAAAAAGGTTGACAGGGCGTTTAACAGGGCAACCATGGCAAAGCGTCAGGCAGGTTCCACGTTTAAAATACTTGCAGCATATACACCTTATATAGATTCCTACGGAGGCTCTCTTGCATCTCCTTTCCTTGATGAGGAATTTTATTATGACAATGGTGTACAGGTTAAAAACTGGTGGGGATTGTCATATAGGGGACCTTTTTCATTGAGAGAGGCGATTGAGCAGTCTGCAAATATTTGTGCGGTTAAGGCAATTACGGCAGCCACACCGGAGGTTGCGTACCAATATCTGATTGATTATGGCTTTACAACCATTGTTGACAGCGAAACCGGCTCGGATGGTACCGTATATTCCGATATAAATCAGTCCATAGCCCTTGGTGGTCTTACCTATGGAGTGACAAACCTCGAGATAACTGCGGCATATGCCACAATTGCCAATGGCGGAGTTTATAATAAGCCTGTATTTTATTCTAAGGTTGTGGACCATGACGGAAATGTGATTATAGACAATACAACGCCGACCTCGCATACTGTTATGAAACCTACGACGGCATGGCTTCTTCTTGAGGCAATGAGAACCACGCTTACGGCAGGAACGGGAAGTATGGCTCATCTTAGGTCGGGAGTTGCCTGCTCAGGAAAGACGGGTACAACTTCAAGCAACTACGACCTTTGGTTTTGCGGTATGACTCCATATTATACAGGTTCGGTTTGGATGGGCTGTGATTCAAATGTGGATCTTCTCAGATATGGTACAAATGCACCAAAATGTATGTGGCGTGACGTCATGGACAGAATAGCAGAGCTTGAGGGTCAGGATACCTCAAGGGTTATAATGGAAAGACCGGATGGTATATCCAGCATAACGCTCTGCCAGATAACAGGAGACCTCCCGCTTGAGACATGCCCTACATTTACTGATTACTGTGCAGTTGGAACCTTTAGAGGCGGAACTTGTGCAGGACATGAGCCTGTAAAGATATGTAAGGAATCAAAGAAAATAGCAACAAATACCTGCCCTGACGTAATTGAGTTTGTTGTTAGGATAAAGGATGATGGAGAAAAGGAATATGTGGGAGATGGTCATAATGATTACAAGTACACGGAAGAAATATGTGATCTGCACCCTGAGCAGGCAGAACAGGTTATAATAACATCACAGGCAGGTGAAGGAGGAACAATATCCAGCTCAGCTTCAGTTGATAAGGGTTCAACGGTTACCTTCTTCATAACTCCGTACAACGGATATACCATTAAGGATGTTATTGTAAATGGAGTAAGTCAGGGACCTAGAAGTTCATACACCTTTACAAACATTGAGACGGATGCAACAATTTCGGCAACCTTTACTCCAACCGGAGGAGGCACAACACCGCCACCGATTACGGAGACACCGCCAACGGAAGCACCGCCAACAGAAGCACCGCCAACGGAGGCACCGCCAACGGAGGCACCGCCGGCAGAATAATATTATAAAAATGAAAGGGGCTGTCGCATACGGGTTAAATCCCTGCTGCGTCAGCCCCTTATTGTATGTTTAAACATACAATATCTATATTAAAAGCATATGCTTGTTTGCTTATTATTAACATATGCAGATAATAAGTTAATTTTTCGGCATTTTAGGTTGAAATATAAGAGATGCAAAGTAGGATAGTATAAGCGCTGCTGAGGTTCCAACCGCAGCCATTGTAAAGCCGCCTCGGAATAATCCTATAAAACCGTCTGAATCAACTGCTTCCTTTATTCCTTTCCAAAGGTTGTAGCCAAAGCCTGTAAGGGGTACGGAGGCACCGGCTCCTGCAAACTCAAGAAACGGCTTGTAAATTCCCACTGAACCTAAAATTGCGCCTGTACATACGAGTATAACCATTACCCGTCCTGGCATAAGTTTTGTAGTGTCCATTAATATCTGTGCCAAGATACATATAATACCGCCAATTATAAATGCTTTTATATAATCCATAATATTCTCCTGATAAAATTATTTTAATTTTTATTTTTGCTCAATAACAAGGGCATGGGCTATTCCCGGGATTGTCTGTCCCTCGTTGTAGCTTACTGTTGATAAAAGTGCTCCCGTAGGAACAAAAAGAACCTTTTTCCACATATGCTGCTTCAGGTTGTGAATAATGTAGCCTGCAAGAGTCACCGCCGAGCATCCGCATCCGCTTCCGCCGCTGTGTGTATCCTGCTGTTCATTGTTGTATATATTAACACCGCAGTCCATATGCTGCTTGCTTATGTCATAACCGTTATCTTTTAGAAGCTTAATTAAAATTTCACTTCCAACCTTTCCTAAATCTCCGGTTATTATTTTGTCAAACTGGGTTTCCTTCATGTTTAAATCCTCGAAGCATTGATAGATGACGTCTGCTGCCGCAGGAGCCATACATGCTCCCATATTAAGGCTATCCCTCACACCATAATCAACTACCTTACCTGTTGTTATAGCAGTTATGCGGGGATATTGAAGCATGGGCTGCTCCGCGTTTGTGTGGCTCACAATAAATGCACCGCTTCCCGTAACGGTCCATGTGGCGCTTAAGGGACGCTGGTTTCCGTATTCAAGTGGAAAACGGAACTGCTTTTCAGCACCGCCGTAATGGCTGCTTGTAACAGCGAGGACATTTTCTGCATATCCCGCCGCTACCGTCATTGCGGCAAGGGAAAGAGATTCTCCGCATGTGGAACAGGCACCGTAAAGACCGAAAAGAGGTATATTAAAATCCTTCAGACCAAAGGTTGTACCGATAAGCTGTCCCAGGAGATCACCGCCGAAGATATATTTTATTTTATCCTGCTCAAGTCCTGATTTCGTTATAGCTGTAGAAACTGCCCGCCTTACCATTTCAGACTCTCCAAGTTCCCAGGATTCCTGTCCGAAGGCAGGGTCGGTTTCAATCTGGTCAAAGTATGAGCCAAGAGGTCCCTGCCCCTCCATTTCGCCAACTATTGATGCCTGACTGATTATGACGGGAGGATTATCAAATTTTATACTTTGTTTTCCTACTGACTGATTATTCATATATGTTTCCTCCTATACTAAGCCTATAAGCTTTACTGCCCAGTAAATAAAACCAAGTATAAAGCTTGTTACTATTCCAAAAAGTATTACGGGACCGGCAATGGTAAATACCTTAACACCCTTTCCAAATACCTCACCCTCTTTTTTATATTCAATTGTCGGTGAAGCTACAGAGTTTGCAAAGCCGGTAATTGGAACCAAGGCTCCCGCACCTCCATATTTGGCAATTTTTTTGTAAAGGTTAAAGCTGGTCAGAAGCACACTTAATAAAACTAATATAAGTGATGTGTAGCTTCCTGCGTCATCCTTGTTAAATTCAAAATATGACATCATGAAATTATTGATTGCCTGTCCTATTACACATATAAGTCCTCCTATCCAAAAAGCGTTTAAGCAGTTTTTAAACGGATTGTGCTTCGGAGTTACGGCATCAACATATTTGTTGTATTCCTCATCATTTTGTTTTACCTTCATAATTACCTCCTCGTATTTATTATTTAAGCAGCAGAAGTTGGATTAATGAACCTGTCGCCTTTCCCAAAGCTGCTGCAATAAGTGCATAGTGAAGATTTTTTCTGATTGAAAATCTTCTTGACAGTATCGGGAAAATATTTATGGTTTCTGCAAGCGCACCTGCAAGACAGCCTATAAACACTCCGCCCATAAGCTCAAAAAATACATAGCCTATAAGCCCGAAGGGTAGCTTAAGCTGAAGCAGGTATGCAAAATTGCCAATTGTCACCCCGATTATTATTAATGTTTCTATTACATAGCTGTGTTTTACCGCCTTGAGCTTTTCTGACAATTTGTCAAAAACACCAAGCAAAGTTATAAATGCTACAAATCCTGCTGAGATTGCTCCCCCTGCAACTAAACAGAATAAAATGTATGCAATTTTTCTAATTAACATCTAAGGTTTTGTTATCCCTTGAACTGTCAACTATAATACAGGTGTTAACATCCTGCTCATATAAACGCATCTGTACCTGAAGGGGAGTAGGGTCATCAGTGCTTTTCTTGTTTATACCATGGTTAAAGAATATAATCATGCCGGCGCAAAGTCCCAGGGAATATGCAACAATTCCAAGTACTTGCCCCACGGTGTTTCCGTTTCTGTCACCGGTAAACAAAATGTACAGGTCGTTTAAGAGCTTTACAGCATCAATGTCACCGTTATATGACATGATTGAGTATGAAGTCCCGAAAAAGGCAAGCAGTATCATAAGCGCACTTTTTAACATTCCCTTAAACTTCGATACTGGTTTAAGATTACGGTAGTATACGATTGTTTCAGGACAGCCTATGCTGACGATGCCTAAATCCTTATACTGGAGGGAAATAAGCTCAACAATTTTCATTGCCGTTATAACAATCTGATCCTGTTCCGTGTTTGTAAGTGTTGTAATAAGCGTTTTTTCCGCAGCATGGCTTATGTCCATATCAGAGCAAAATATGGATGCTATATCACCCACGTGAACCTTTCTTGAGGGAACCAATGTACTTTGCTCCAGGGAAAAATACAGAGTTTTATTTTCCATTGCTGTTCTTCCTTTTTTATTTTTTATTATCTCTTTCATTTGTTTATATTATTCGAAATTTTTTTTATGTAGGCTATAGAATATTTTTTTATACCTATTGACATATTTTATTAAACGTTTTATATTATAAACAATAAGTTTTTTCTAAACGCAATGATTATATATAAAATATTAATACTATCATGTAGTTCAGTAATATTCAGGTAAGAGAGGGGGATTTTATGACAGATAGTGAAAAACTGGATTTGCTTTTGGTAAAAGTAGGTTCTATGGAAAATGATATAAGCGGATTAAAGGAAGATGTCAGTGGATTAAAAGAAGATGTCAGTGGATTAAAGGAAGATGTCGGCATATTAAAGGAGGATGTCAGCATCTTAAAGGAAGATGTCCGCATTTTAAAGAGAGATTACAAGAAATTAAATAACAAACTTAACAAATCAGTTAAAGAGTTGAAAGCTATGGATTGTATGATTCTTGATGAAGTGGAAAGAGTTCATGCGATATTAGATTTACACAAGGCGGATAAAACAGTACATACAGCGTAACCACACTGATATATTTTTTGCAGTATCGTTTATATAGCGATACTGCTTTTTGTATAGGTTTTTTTAGAATGGGAATATTTACTAGAAACAATAATTTAAAGGAGAAATTTTTTATGAGCAAATATGATGGAACGAAAACGTATGAGAATTTAAAGGCTGCATTTGCAGGGGAGTCACAGGCAAGGTGTAAATATACTTATTTTGCTGCAGTGGCACAAAAGGAAGGCTATGAACAGATGGCTGAAATATTCCTTGAAACGGCAGAAAATGAGAGGGAACATGCCAAGCTTTGGTTTAAGGAGCTTGACGGAATAAGCGATACAAAGACAAATCTTGAGTCTGCTGCCGAGGGAGAAAATTACGAGTGGACAGATATGTATGACGGCTTTGCAAAGACTGCAGAGGAGGAAGGATTTAAGGAACTTGCGCACATGTTCAGGATGGTTGCTGCAATTGAAAAGCATCATGAGGAACGCTACCGTGCTCTTATTAATAATATTGAAATGGCGCAGGTATTTGCAAGAAGTGAGGTTAAGATTTGGGAGTGCAGAAACTGCGGACATATTGTAGTGGGGATGGAGGCTCCCGGTATTTGTCCTGTATGTAAGCATTCACAGGGATATTTTGAAATTAAGGCAGAAAATTATTAGTAATTTCTTTTTGAGAAATTCTATCATTTTGGAATTGCTTATATTCGTTGACATAAGGAAATACGTGGCTTATACTACAATTGCTAGATTGGCATAATATGTTTATTATACAGGAGGAAGCATGGATGAAAGAATTTATATATTTAGATAACGCCGCCACAACAAGGGTGGATAAGGAAGTATATGAGGCTATGCATCCGTATTTTGAGGAGAGCTACGGAAATCCTGCCAGTGTATATACATTTGCAGGCGAGATAAATAATGAGGTTGACAGGGCACGAAAAACAGTTGCGGATTTCATAGGTGCAAAGCCTGAGGAAATATATTTTACGGGCGGCGGAAGTGAGTCTGATAATTGGGCGCTTAAGGGCGCTGCCCTGGCAAATAAATCGAAGGGGAACCATATAATTACATCGAAGATAGAGCACCATGCAATTTTACACACCTGTGAGTTCCTTGAGAAAAACGGATATGAAATAACATATGTTGACGTGGATGAAAACGGAGTTGTTAAACTAGATGAGCTAGAGGCTGCAATAAAGCCCGAAACAATACTTATATCCATTATGTTTGCGAACAACGAGATAGGTACGATAGAGCCTGTTAAGGAAATAGGTGAGATAGCAAAAAGGCACGGCGTGCTGTTCCATACGGATGCAGTTCAGGCATATGGTCATGTGCCTATAAATGTTGATGAAATGAATATTGACATGCTTTCCGCAAGCGGACATAAGCTTAATGGGCCAAAGGGAATAGGCATTATGTACATTAGAAAAAATGTGAAAATAACACCTCTTATTCACGGTGGCGCACAGGAAAGAAACAGGAGGGCAGGCACCCACAATGCACCAGGTATCATAGGTTTTGCAAAGGCTACAGAGCTTGCAGAAAGAAAAATGAAGGAGCGCACAGCCTATGAGACGGAGCTTCGTGATTATCTTATAAGCAGGGTGGAAAACGAAATACCTTACACAAGGGTAAATGGACATAGAACCAAAAGACTTTCAAACAACGCAAATTTCAGCTTCAGGTTTATTGAAGGAGAGTCGCTGCTTATTATGCTTGACCGAAATGGAATATGCGGTTCAAGCGGCTCGGCATGTACTTCGGGCTCGCTGGACCCGTCACATGTGCTTCTTGCAATAGGGCTGCCTCATGAGATAGCCCACGGGTCACTGAGACTTACCCTTTCAGATGAAAACACAAAGGAAGAAATGGATTTTGTTGTTGACAAGCTTAAGGAAATCGTTGAAAGACTTAGAAGCATGTCACCTTTATATGAAGATTTTGTAAAGTCAAATAAGAACTAAGCGGAGGTACGAAAAGATGAGTCAGGTTACTGAATATAGCGAAAAGGTCATGGACCATTTCACAAATCCAAGAAATGTTGGAGAAATAGAAAACCCAAGCGGCGTAGGTACAGTGGGAAATGCAAAATGCGGAGATATAATGAGAATGTATATCGACGTGGATGAAAACGGCATAATAACCGAGGCAAAGTTTAAGACCTTTGGCTGTGGAGCCGCTGTTGCTACAAGCAGCATGGCAACGGAACTTGTAAAGGGCAAGACTATACAGGAGGCCCTTGAGGTTACAAACAAGGCAGTTATGGAGGCGTTGGGTGGACTTCCTCCTGTAAAGGTTCACTGCTCACTGCTTGCGGAGGAGGCAATACATGCCGCACTTTGGGATTATGCCGAGAAAAATAATATTAAGATAGAAGGCTTAAAGCCTCCTGTAAAGGACATTGACGAGACGGAAGAATTTTATGCAATGGGAGAGGACGCCTAAAGCTTTTTCACTATTTATAATTGGGTTGGTATAAACCGCATTGTGAAATATGGAGGAAGTAATGGATAAGTGGAAAATTCTCGGAATTGATAAAACAAAGGATAAGGAAATAATAAAGGAGGCATACAGAAACAGGCTGGTTTATGTGAATCCCGAGGATGACTCCGAAAATTTTATGAAGCTCAGAGGTGCATATGAGGAAGCCTTACGGGAATCGGAGGCAGACACGGATAAGGAAGAATCGGCGGAGAAGGATTTGATTTATGAGATGACAAATCTGTATGCGGATTTTAGAAGAAGAATTGATGTGGAGGAATGGAGGCGGATATTTGACAGGGATGAGTTTGTCGCATTAGATACTTCTGATGCTTCAATGCATATGTTCCTCTCCTTTCTGATGGAGCACAGCTATGTACCGCAGTCAGTATATCAGCTTATAATGAAAACGTTTCATATAGATGAGATAAAGAATGAACTGTCGGAAGAGTATCCCGCAGGCTTTATCGAGCATATATTAAGTAATGCGGAGTACAAGGATGTCATTAACTATGCGCTTTTTGATACTGATTCCGATGATATAGATGAATTTATCCGCATGTATTATGGGCTTGATGCGGCACTTGCAATGTCGGATGTTGAAGAAGAAAAGAAGTATATTGTATCCATGGAAAAAATAGGAATTAATCATCCGTATTTTGAGATTAGCAAGCTTCGCCATGAACTTCATGAGATAAACGAGAAGGTTGACAGTCAGGCGGAAAGAGCAGAACGGTATGCTGCAAAGCTTGCCGAGATGCAGGAACGGGCGAAGGCAATTCTTGAAGAATATAAGGATGAGACATATCTTATGCTCACTTGCGGTGATTTTGCATTTGCACGGTCGGTTTATGAGGATGCTGGCAGATATTACAAAATGGCATTAGAAGCGGAACCGGATAATTATAATGCAAATGTGAGAATGGGAGATTATTATTATGTGATAGGAGAATATGAAAAGTCCAAAGTCATTTTTGTTGAGCTTTTGGAACGTAACGGTTATGATGTAGGTGTATATAACCGTATGGCAAGGGCAAATGAGGGGCTGATTGAAAAACTCAATGAGGAACTTGCAGAAAAACCGGAGGATAATGACCTGAAAATCCAGTTGGCGTGGTGTTATTACAGGAATAATATATTTCCTGAAGCAATAAAGGTGTTAGAGTCATTTATGCCTTCTGACGATGGAAAATGCGAGTATCAGGATTTGCTTGGAAGGAATTACTTATACATAGGGCAATACGAGAAAGCACTGGAACATTTTTTTGTATGGAAGAATGAGATTGAGACGGCGGCAGCACAGGGCAGTAATGTGGAAGAAATAAAAGAAAAGATGCGGTATTATCGGGTAAGCTATTTTATTGCGGACTGTTATATACGGATAAAGCAGTATGATGATGCAAGAAAGTATTTACAGGAGGCGCTATCCCATGAATCTGACTTTTTTACATATGCACAGGAGGCAATGTGCCGTTTGGAGTATTTATGTGCAAATTATGACGCATGTATCTCTGCATGTGAGTCGCTGCTTGCGCGAAAGGAAAACTATGATGCATATATGTATATGGCAAAAAGCTGTGAGAGGCTTGGGGAATACAGTCGTGCTATAGATGCATGTGAGCATGCGATGAAAATTTATCCGTATGGGTCGGGACCGTATGCCGTCGAGCTTGGAATCTATTGGGATTTTGACTATTATGATGACATGAAACGTGTTATTGCACGATTTGACGGTTTGGAAGTGAAAAGTGACCAGATTGATACTTACCGTGCAAGATTGTTGGCACATGAGGAGAATTATGCTGCGTCTAATGAGTTGCTGCTTCCGCTGTGTGGTAAAAGGGGAACAGACGAGACAGATTTGGAGGAAGATGACTGGTTTGGGGTCTATACGCTGCTTGGAGGCAATTTTGAGGATATTGAGGAGTATGAGAAGGCGTTATATTATTATGAGGAAGCTTTGAGGGAGGCACCTGAAAACCTGTGGACATTAAACCGTACTGCATCGGTATACCATTTAACTGAAAGGTTTGGGGAGGCAGTTACCTTCTATGATAAAATTATTGGGTTGACAAAAAATGTGGGATACAGAAAACGTGCGTATTGTGGAAAAGCGGCAAATCTGTCCTGTATGGGGGATTATGAAAGTGCAAAGCAGGTATATGAAGCATGTGAGGAAGAATTTGGCTTCATTGAATCCTATGTGCTGGACCATGCGGAGCTTCTTGTCAGGATGAATAATCTGCAGGACTGTGCAAGGCTTATGAAACAATGCATCTGTGAGATGGGGTATGCAGACCTTGCGGATAAGTATATGGGTGATGTCTCCGTCAGTGGTGATAAGGACAAAAAATATAGCGTATCGGAGGAACAGCGTAGCAAAAATGCATCGCTTGCGCAGTCATGCATAGGAAATCTCTGTTGTTTTTATGGGAATGAAGGATACATAGAGGACGCTTATAGGATTTTTAGGATGGCGGTTGAGAAGGATGGAAAGGACTGTAATATATACAGGTGTATGGGCATGGTTTACTCAGACCATGAAATGTATGAGGACGCAAAGAAGATGTTTGAGAAGGCATTGGAGCTTGACCCGGAAAACGATATTTTCATAAGCGCACTGTATCTTTTTGCAGTCAGCAGGACGGATGCTATAACCAAGCCGGAATATCAACGTTATATTGATATTGCTGCTGCACAGCTTGAGGATATTGACGATACGTATATACATTTTAAGAATGCGAAGCAGGCAGAATTTTACCGTGCGATAGGGAAATATGATGAAGCTCTGCTTGCCGTTTGCAGGGCAATTGAAACAAAAAGTGACCGAATGAGCTGCTTTGCCGGATATCATGAGATGTGGTGCATGAAGGGAGATATTTACAGATGTATGCAGGAGTACGAAAAGGCGGTTGAGTGCTACCGGCAGGCACTTCAAATATTTGGGCATCATGCACTATATGAGGAATACATCAGGCAGTGTGAGGCAAAGCTTCATCCCGCAGCAGATGTATGAAAATTTTTTGTTTTGAGGTATGGCATGGAAAAATACAGTGAAAACACAATTGAAGAAATGCTTACTCGTTTTAAAGACGGCGAGCTTTCAATGGAAGAAATAATGCTTAAGCTTAAAATGGAGCCTTATGTTGATTTGGATTTTGCAAAGCTTGACACCCACAGAAGGATAAGACAGGGGGCGGCAGAGGTTATATATGGAGCAGGAAAGACAAAGGAGCAGATTTTTGCCATTGCGGGGAAGCTGATTGAAGCTGGACAGAAAACAGTGCTTATAACAAGGATGAGTGAGGAGAAATTTTTATATTTAAAGGATAAGCTTAATGTCTTTTATGAAAAGCTTTCCGGCACCTGTATAATAGGTGAGCTGCCAAAGCCATCGGGACACGGAACCATTGCCGTTATAACGGGAGGGACAAGCGACATGTCTGTTGCAGAGGAGGCAGCTCTCACGGCAGAGGCGCTTGGGAATAAGGTTGAACGTATATATGATGTTGGCGTTGCAGGAATACATAGGCTTTTTGCACATCTTGATAAGTTGATGAGTGCCAGCGTTGTTATTGCCATTGCAGGCATGGAGGGAGCGCTTGCCAGCGTTGTAGGCGGTCTTGTTTCATGTCCTGTTATTGCCGTACCTACAAGTGTGGGGTATGGAGCTAATTTTGGAGGGCTTTCCGCACTTCTTTCCATGCTTAATTCTTGTGCAAGTGGAGTGAGTGTTGTCAATATTGACAACGGATTTGGTGCAGGCTATCAGGCAAGTATGATAAATCATGTATGATATGTCCGGTGGCGAAGCCGCCGAGACTCTGATATGTCCGGTGGCAAAGCCGCCGAGACGCAAAGCTAGTCCATTTTCTGAAAGTAAACTTGAAATGTGTAGGTGTTTAAAGGAGAAATAAAATGAAAATACTATATTTGGATTTAAGTATGGGTGTTGCAGGAGATATGCTTATGGGTGCGCTTGTCTCACTGCTTGGCGAGAAGGAACAGCAGGATTTTTTGAGGGAGCTTAATGATGCAGGCATACCCGGTGTAACCGCAACCATTTTTGATGATAAAAAATGTGGTATTGTGGGAAAACATGTGGAAGTAAAAATAAATGGAAAAACCGAGGTGACCGAGGATATCCATGAGCACCACGATGAACATGAACATGGGCACCATGATGAACATAAACATGAGCACCACCATGAACACGAGCATCACCATGAACATCATCATGCTTCAATGTCTGATATTACTGACATTATAAACGGCTTAAAGGTTTCAAACAGTGTAAAGCGTGAAATAAAAAACGTGTATAAGCGGATAGCAAAAGCGGAAAGTAAGGTTCACGGAATGGACGTTACAGACATACATTTCCATGAGGTAGGAATGATGGACGCCTTGGCGGACATTACAGGCTGTGCCATGCTTTTTGAAATGCTCGATGTGGATGAAATTGCTGCGTCTGCTATAAATATGGGATACGGACAGGTAAAATGCGCACATGGAATATTACCTGTTCCTGCACCTGCCACGGCCTTGCTTTTATGTGATATTCCATGCTACAGCGGTAACATTGAGGGAGAGCTTTGTACACCTACGGGCGCAGCTCTTGTTGGTAATTATGTAAATCAATTTGGCGGTATGCCGTTTATGAAAATAGACAATATAGGTTATGGCACGGGAAGTAAGGAATTTGCTGTCGCCAATGTTGTAAGGGCTGTATTGGGACAGCCTGCGTCATTGGAGGAGGACAATATTGAAGCAGAGGATATAAATAAAGGTAATAATGAAAAAAAAGATGAAGATAAAATTGTGGAAATTAACTGTAATCTGGACGACATTACAGGAGAGGAAATCGGATATGTAACAGAGCTTCTTATGGAAGGTGGGGCAAAGGATGTTTACACAATTCCGATTATTGCAAAAAAGGGCAGGACAGGCGTTATACTTGGAGCGTTATGTAAACCAGAAGATAGGGAACGGCTTGCAGAAATTATATTTAAACATACAACAACAATAGGCATACGCTATACTGAAAAGAAACGCATGATTATGGAAAGACACAATGAGGTTGTTCATACCCAATACGGTGACGTAAACGTAAAGGTTTCAGAGGGCTATGGAGCAAAAAAAGTCAAGCCTGAATATGAGGATTTAAAGCGTATTGCCCGTGAGAAAAACGTAGCCTTTCAGGATATAAAAGATAGTGTTTATAAAAATAAATAATAGGACAGGGGGAGCTTGCCATGCACATGGCAGATGCACTTATAAATACAGGGGTGGCGGCTGTCATGTTTGGTCTTACTGCCGGCACTTCAGCCTACAGCATACATACAATAAAAAAGTCAGACGAGCCAATTAAAGTACCGGAAATGGGCATTATGGGAGCATTTGTTTTTGCTGCCCAGATGA
Organism: uncultured Bacteroides sp.; assembly: GCA_964635615.1. GTDB lineage: Bacteria > Bacillota > Clostridia > Lachnospirales > Lachnospiraceae > Coprococcus_C. The sequence continues at coordinate 116,506 of CAZWNL010000005.1, read as the reverse complement.
TTAATTTTGCAATTCCGGGAACAGGCTCAAGCGGACATATATGTGGCAGTATGCTTCTTTCTGCGATGCTTGGCCCATCTGCGGGTTTTATTACAATGATGGGAATACTTATCATTCAGTGCCTTATGTTTGCTGACGGCGGAATTATGGCACTTGGTGCAAATATATGGAATATGGCTTTTTACGGATGCTTTATAGGAGCAGGAATTATATGGCGGAGCATGGTTAAAAGCGGTGCATCCAAAAGGAAAATAACTGCTGCCTCCATCATAGGCTGCATTGTAACACTTCAGCTGGGAGCATTTTCAGTAACACTTGAAACGCTTATATCGGGAGTGACAACGCTTCCCTTTAAGGTGTTTGTCTCCTTTATGCAGCCCATACATTTAGCGATAGGTGCCGTTGAGGGCATAATAACGGCAGCGGTTTTGTGCTTCGTATATGAGACAAAGCCTGATTTGCTTTGGGGAATTCATGAAAATGACAAAACGGAGCGTCTGTCCTATGGAAAGGTCATGACAATACTTGGAGCAGCGGCAATTTTTATTGCAGGAGGTCTGTCGCTTCTTGCATCCTCACTTCCTGATGGACTCGAATGGTCGGTTGAAAAGGTTACGGGTGGCACAGAACTTATAAGTGAGGGGCAGATATACGATACGCTTTCTGCTGTGCAGAACAAGACGGCAGTGCTTCCTGATTATGCATTTTCAGGCTCGGACAGTGAATTCGGCACATCGTTTTCCGGCATTGCAGGGGGAATTGCCGTTATAGGCATATGTGTTTTATTTTGCATAATTATAAAGGTATTACGAAAACGAAAAGAGTGTAATGATGAACCGATTTGATAATATGCTTGGGGAAATGTGCAGCATTGACAGAGAAACGGCAAAAAGAGGCTGGCTTAATGAAATGCATCCTCTTGTTAAGCTGTTTATAACAATATGGTACATATGCTTTGTCATTTCCTTTAAAAATAATATGCTCACGGGTATTTTATCTATGAGCGTATATTTGATTATCTGCTTTTTAATGGCAGATATATCTTTATACAAATGCTTAAAAAGAATGAGGACGGTGCTGTTTGCCTTTTTTATTTTTGGTGGGGCAAATATTTTATTTTCAGGAGATTTATATATCGGAATTACAGGTGCGTTGGGCTTTTGGAGCAAGGGTATTTTGTCGATTTTTGCCGTATATGTGCTGATTGTTACAACCTCTATAGATGATATTTGCGAGGCGTTAAGAATAGTACATGTACCTGAGCTTCTTGTGACGGTCATAATGCTTATTTACAGATATATCAATATACTTATAAAGGAGACAAAAAGGCTTTCTGAGAGTTATTTTGTGCTTTCGCCGGGGCAGAAGGGAATACATGTTAAGGTGTGGGGGCAATTTGCAGGTAATTTAATGCTTAGAAGTATTGACAGGGCAAAGAGGGTATATGACAGTATGAACATGGCAGGCTATGAATGGCGTATCCTGTCCGGAAATCATAAAAAATACAGACTTGGCACGGGCTCAATTATATGGCTTTTAGTCTGGATAGGAATTATTGCTGCATTTCGCATATTTCCTGTTTTTGAGCTTGTGGGAAATGTGTTTATGGGATAATGTTAGGTGAAAAAATGGATGATTACGGTATTAAAATTGAAAATATGTCCTTTGGTTATGTGAAGGATAATTATATTTTTAAAAATATTAATTTCACAATAAAAAAAGGAGAAAGTGTAGGCATTGTAGGTGCAAACGGAGTGGGAAAATCAACACTGCTTCGTCTTATTGTGGGTCTAGAAGCAGGCTATGAGGGACATATCAGCGTTTCAGGCATTGACGTTACAAAGAAAAATCTGCCTATGGTAAGAAAAAAGGCGGGATATGTTTTTCAGGATGCGGATAGTCAGATGTTTTTGTCACATGTTGAGGATAATGTTGCCTTTGGACCTTCCAATTATGGAATGGAAAAGGAGGAAATATCTTCCTGTGTCAAAAGGGCGCTTTGTGAAACAGGAATAGAGCACCTGAAAAAAAGGTCCATATATCAGCTTTCGGGAGGAGAAAAAAAGCTTGCTTCCATAGCATGTGTACTTGCCCTGAATCCCGACATTATAATGTTTGACGAACCAAGCGTTACCCTTGACCCCAAAAACAGAAGAAACCTTATCCATGTACTCGGCAGACTGGACAAGACTAAGCTTATTGCTTCCCATGATTTGGATTTTATACTTGATACGTGTGACAGGACAATTCTACTTTCAAAGAGCGGTGTTGTATGCGATGGAAAAACCAGGGATATTCTGCTTGATAAGGAGCTTATGGAAGGCAGTGGACTGGAGCTTCCATTAAGTGTCTCGGGACGATAATTTCCTTGTGAAAACGTATACGTTATGTTAGAATTGTAAATAATTAGGGGATTTTCGGATTTTATTATCTTATAAGGCGAGAGGAGACATATATGGCTTTTTCAGAGGATCTTTTGAATGTTGATTTATCATTGGGTGATATGTTCATAATGCTCTGTGACAGTGAACATGGAAATAGAATAGTCTGTAACAGAAGTAAGCTTGATGTTGACGAGAAAGCACTTGAAAATAAGCCATTTTCAGACAATTTAGATTTATTTGTGGATATTGTTATGGAGGAGGATCTTGAAACTCTTTCTGTTTTTGCAAAAAAAATATATAACGGTACCAGGGTTTCAGATGAGTTTGTGGAGATAAATGATAACCGTGTTGCCGTTTCCGTAAGAATGAGAAGAAAGGATAAGATTTACTCTTATCACAATATGACCTGCTATATAATTAAAGACGAAGATGGATATATTGAGGGTGTTACATGCGTTATAAACGAGATGACTGCCGAGGAGCTTTACCGCTTCCAGCTTTCTCAGACAATTACAAATGACAGGCATCCTGCAATGTTCATTAAGGTTGCAAATGAAGTTATCCGCAAGAATCCTGAGGGTAAATATGCTCTTATACAGTTTGATGTGGCAAAATTCAAGGCGATAAATGAAATGTACGGTGAAGCTGTGGGAGATGAACTGCTTAACTTTTTCATAGAGTCACTTAAGGTTCTTTGTACAAGTGAGCAGATGTTTGCAAGACTTACCGCAGATGTCTTTATGGTTATGACTGCCTATGAGACGAAACAGGACCTGCTTGATTTTGTTGAGTTTATCCGCACAAATCTTTTGGGGTACAAGAATATGGAATACAGGCTTGTATTTGGAATTGCATTTATTAAGGATAAAAATGTAAATTTGAGGAAATACGGTGACAGGGCATCACTTGCAAGACAGAGCATAAAAGCAAATGCCATGGAGTATGTTGTATTCCATGATGAAAAGATGATTCAGAAGATTGTATCTGCCAAGCGTGTTGAAGATAACATGGAAAAGGCATTGAAAAACCATGAGTTTGTAATGTATTTACAGCCAAAATTTGATATGGATACTGAGAAAATTGTAGGTGCTGAGGCATTGGTGCGGTGGATAAAGCCTGACGAGGGTGTTATACCGCCTATGGAATTTATACCCGTTTTTGAGAAGAATGGTTTTGTAACAAGGCTTGATATGTACATATGTGAAGAGGCATGTAAGGTTATTCGTTACTGGCTCGATAATGGCATTAAGCCGGTTCCCATTTCCGTAAATATGTCAAGAGTAAATATGAAAAATGATGAGTATTTAAAAAGGCTTGAAACGCTTGTTTACGGATATGACATACCAAAGGAGCTTTTGGAGATAGAGATAACGGAAACCGTTGAAGGGGAGGATGTTGCCGAAACTATTATGGGACTTAAAAAGCACGGCTATAAGCTTTTGATGGATGATTTCGGTTCGGGCTACTCATCCCTTAACACTCTGAAGGATACGCAGTTTGACGTAATAAAGATAGACAGGGAATTTCTTCAGGATTTTGTAGGCTCAGACAGAGGCAAGGTGATTGTTGAGCATACAATACAGATGACGAAATCAATTGGTCTTGATATAGTGGCAGAGGGAGTTGAAAATCTTGAGCAGGCACGCTTCCTTGTAGAGAGTGGCTGCCGTGTTGCACAGGGATTTTATTACGCAAAACCTATGCCGGTTGAGGAGTTTAGCAGACTGTATGAGGAGAATATATGGACTTAAACAATGTAAGAAATGAAATTAATCGTATAGATGATGAGATAAGGAATCTTTTTGCACAAAGACTTGATTGCTCTGACCAGGTGGCATGTATTAAGCTTGAAACAGGTGATATGGTTTACAAGCCTGAGCGTGAAAGGGAAATTGCAAAACGTCTTTCAAATGACAAAAAATATCTGAGTGTTAATAAAAGGATTGTTCAGATCAGCAGAAAATACCAATACGAAAAATTTGTAGACAATAAAAAGTTGAACGAGGATTTTATGGAGAGCTTTGACGCTGCCTCAAAGAAGGTTTTTCAGGATGGCGGCAGGCTATCCTTAAGCCTTTTTGCGGACAGGATGTCAGATAAGGGACTTGGCTTAAATGAAATTTTACAAATAATATCTGACACCAATCTTGTTATTGAAGAACTGCATGTGTCGGAATATAAGGTTAATGTAACATTTAAGGTGGAGAGTGACGAGGCTTCCCGCAGGGAGGCGCTTGTGCTTTCATATATGCTATATATGGAGACGATAAAAGGATAATGATAGGCTTATGTCTATACATCATTGAAAGGATGGAGTTTATTATATGCTGATTATCAATGGACATGCCGTAGACCCTGAAACAGGTCTATGCGAGAAGGCAGACATACTTGTTGAGGATAAAAGAATAAAGAAGATATACGTTAAGAGTAAGGGCGAAAAAGCGGATGTTGATGCAGAGGGACAGAACGTCATTGATGCATCAGACTGTTATGTCATGCCGGGATTTATAGATTTACATGTTCATTTCAGAGACCCGGGACTTACTTATAAGGAGGATATAGCCACAGGTTCACGTGCAGCTGCAAGGGGCGGAGTTACAACCGTGTGTGCCATGCCGAATACCAAGCCTGTTGTAGATACTGTAGAAACTTTGCGGTATGTTTTGGATAAGGCAGAAAATGAAGCTCCAATACATGTTAAGCAGCTTTCCTCAATTACGAAGGGTATGGAGGGAAAAGAGCTTGTTGACATGAAAGAAATGCATGAGGCGGGAGCTGTTGCATTTTCTGAGGACGGAAAGAGCGTTATGGACATAAGACTTTATAGGGAGGCAATGAAAAAGGCTGCTCGGCTTGGGGCTGTTGTTATGGCTCACTGTGAGGATAAGGCTTTGGTTGGAAACGGCGTGCTGAATGAGGGCGTTGCTTCAGAAAAGTACAATGTGGAGGGTATCCCAAATTCCGTTGAGGATGTTATAACTGCAAGGGATATTTTTCTTGCTGCGGAGACAGGTGCAAAGCTTCACATATGCCATTGTTCCACAAGAGGTACGGTTGAGCTTATGAGAATGGCAAAAAGGCTTGGGGCAGACGTCACTGCGGAGGTTTGTCCACACCATTTCACTCTTACGGATGCTGATATAACAGAGGCTGACAGCAACTACAAAATGAACCCGCCACTTAGAACGGAAGATGATGTTAAGGCACTGATAGAAGGGCTTGTTGACGGTACGATGGACTGCATTTCCACCGACCATGCTCCGCATTCCGCAGAGGAAAAGGCAAAATATTTTGATGAGGCACCATTTGGAATTGTTGGACTTGAAACCTCGGCAGCGATTACCTATACGGCTCTGGTTGATACAGGACTTATGGATATTATGGACATGGCTTTAAAGATGAGTCATAACCCTGCAAAAGTGATAGGCATAGACAAGGATTACGGCAGGCTTACCGAGGGCGCAATGGCAGACATTGTTGTTTTTAATCCTAATGTTGAGTGGACGGTTGATGTAAATGAGTTTGCCTCGAAGGGACACAATTCGCCTTACAATGGCAAGTTACTTAAAGGTAAGGTGATGGCGACCATTTGTGATGGAAAACTTGTGTATAGTGGATTAAATTAAAGATAAATCAGGAAGGAGTATTAAAATGATTAATAAGCTTATCAAGAATATCGAAGAAAAGGATGCACCTATAGTTGTTGGTCTTGACCCGATGCTTTCTTATATACCGGAGCATATAAAGAAGGCGGCGTTTGATGAATATGGTGAGACGCTTGCCGGTGCAGGTGAAGCGATATGGATATACAACAAGGGAATCATTGATGCAACGCATGACCTTATTCCCGCCGTTAAGCCTCAGATAGCAATGTATGAGCAGTTTGGAATAGACGGACTTATTGCATATAAGAAAACCTGCGACTATGCAAAGAGCAAAAACCTTGTGGTAATAGGTGATATAAAAAGAGGAGATATAGGCTCTACCTCAGAGGCTTATGCTGTGGGACATCTGGGAAAAGTACAGGTTGGAGGAAAATCCTATGCTGCCTTTGATGAGGATTTCGTTACCGTAAATCCGTATCTTGGCACTGACGGCGTAAAGCCATTTGTTGATGTGTGCAAGGAGCATGATAAAGGTATATTTGTACTTGTTAAAACTTCAAATCCATCATCAGGGGAATTTCAGGATAAGCTTATAGATGGAAAGACTCTCTACGAGCTTGTTGCCGAAAAGGTTATAGAGTGGGGCGAGGCATGCATGGGCGATACATACAGCAATGTGGGCTGTGTCGTGGGAGCAACCTACCCTGAGCAGGGTAAAATATTGAGAAAGCTTATGCCTAAAACATATATACTTGTTCCGGGTTACGGGGCGCAGGGAGGAAAGGCTGCCGACCTTGTACATTATTTTAATTCAGACGGACTTGGTGCAATAATAAATTCCTCAAGAGGAATCATTGCGGCATACAAGCAGGAAAAATATTCTAAATTCGGCGAGGCTGCATATGCGGATGCAAGCCGTCAGGCAGTTATTGATATGATAGAGGATATAAATGGAGCAAGAGGAGGTGTATAAGTGGGAAAGGCAAAAATAAAGGCTGAAATTGTAAGGCAGGATAACATTGCAACAGATATTTTTTCAATGATTATAAGTGCGGGAAGTATAGCAAAAAATGCTGTGCCAGGACAGTTTGTGGATTTATATTCGGAGGATGGCAGCAGACTTCTTCCAAGACCCATAAGTATTTGTGATGCGGATAAGGATGCAAGGACAATAAGGCTTGTTTATCGTGTAGCAGGAAAAGGGACGAAAGAATTTTCCAATCTGCAATCAGGAAATAAAATAGATTTACTGGGACCATTAGGCAATGGCTTTTCACTGTCTGATAAAAAGGCAATATTAATAGGAGGAGGCATCGGTATACCGCCTATGCTTTCACTTGCAAAGGCACTCAGTTGTGAAAAGAGCATTGTACTTGGATACAGGGACGAGGAATTTCTTTCAAATGAATTTAAGACCTATGGAGATGTATACATGTCCAGCGATAGCGGTACTATAGGAATAAAGGGAACGGTTATGGACGCTATAAGAGAGTATGGCATCACAGGAGACGTAATATATGCCTGCGGACCAACACCTATGCTTAAGGCAGTTCAGGCTTATGCACTTGAACATGACATAGAGGCGCAGCTTTCCTTGGAGGAGCATATGGCGTGCGGAATAGGAGCATGTCTTGCATGTGTATGTAAGTCGAAGGATATAGACGACCATTCAAAGGTAAATAACAAAAGAGTATGTAAGGATGGTCCTGTTTTTGATGCAAGGGAGGTTGAACTGTAGATGAATACTAAAGTAAAAATTGCAGGTGTAGAATTTAAAAACCCAATAACCGTTGCATCGGGAACATTTGGCTCAGGAATGGAATATGACGAGTTTGTTGACCTTAATATGCTTGGAGCAGTGACGACAAAGGGTGTTGCTAATGTGCCGTGGGCCGGCAATGAGACGCCGCGTATTGCGGAAACCTATGGTGGAATGATGAATGCAATTGGACTGCAAAATCCCGGTATTGACACGTTTATTGAAAGGGATTTAGCTTTCCTTAAAACAAAGGACACGAAAATAATTGTAAATGTATGTGGAAAAACCACTGAAGACTATGTGGAGGTCGTGGAAAGACTTGGAGAGTGCGACATTGACCTTCTTGAGATAAATGTTTCCTGCCCAAACGTAAAGGAGGGAGGCATTGCCTTTGGACAAAATCCAAACGCACTCATGGACATAACAAAGGCTGTAAAGGCTAAGGCGAAGCAGCCCATTATTATGAAATTAAGTCCAAATGTAACGGACATTACGGAAATGGCAAAGGCGGCTGAAGCAGGAGGCGCTGACGCACTTTCACTTATAAATACTATTACGGGAATGAAAATAGACGTAAATAAGCGAAGCTTTGCAGTTGCCAACAAGACGGGGGGGGTTTCAGGACCTGCCATAAAACCTATTGCCATCCGCATGGTATATCAGGTAGCAAATGCCGTTAAGCTTCCTATTATCGGAATGGGAGGCTGTATGTGTGCGGAGGATGCCCTTGAATTTATGATGGCGGGAGCAACTGCCGTGGCAGTCGGAACAGCAAACTTCCATAATCCTTATGCTACCAGAGATATTATCAATGGAATGGAAGACTATATGCTAAGGAATAATATTGAGGATGTAAATGAGCTTATAGGCTGTGTTAAGTAGAAAGGAAGCTTGTTTATTATGGGTTTGTTCAAAAAAAGAAGATATTATTTTACAGATACATCAATTGCAGTAGATACGGTTATTGCTTATATAATGGCATCCGTTGCGCTTATAATTGAAATATCGGGAGTGATATGCTCCATAGCTACAAGGGGACATGCTCCGGAAATATTCGGTCTGCTTTACATTATAGCTATAATTTTATCTGTTGAGGGTGGAATTTTTGCTATGTGGGGCAACAAGGCAGAGGAAGGCGGAGTGCGAGGGAAAAGGGTTTCAATATTGATAAATATTATTTCCTTTATGATCCCGCTGGCGATAATAATATTTTAGACTGTGATGATGTTTGATGGAGGAAGCGTTGTGAATGAACGGTTAAAAAAACAGTTAGCCTTTATTTTGGAATTGGATAAGATAAAAAAGATAGGCAGACAGACCTATCTTTCAGATGCCAGCAGGAAGGAAAATGACGCCGAGCATAGCTGGCATCTTGCCATTATGGCGGTTCTTTTAGCGGAGCAGGCAAATGAAAAAATAGATGTTCTTAAGACTGTTACAATGGTGCTCATACATGATGTGGTGGAGATTGATGCAGGGGACACTTACGCTTATGACAGTGCAGGAAATGAAAGTAAACGTGAGCGTGAGGAAAAAGCAGCAGACAGAATATTTAATATTCTTCCTTCTGACCAGGCAAAATATATGAGAGAGCTGTGGGAGGAATTTGAGGCAGGAGAAACTGCCGAGGCAAAATTTGCCGATACCCTTGACCATGTGCAGCCTCTTTTATTAAATGACGCATCGGGAGGTCTTTCATGGAGGGAGCATGAAATTAAAAAAAGTCAGGCAATGAAAAGAAATGAAAAAACAGGAGAGGGCTCGGATGCACTGTGGGAATATGCAAGGGGGCTTATTCAAAAGAATACGGAGCTTGGAAATTTGAAGAATGAATGAAATTTATGTTGTGTGAAAGGAATAAAAATGGAAGATATTTGGGAGAGATTGGAGCTTATAGTTGAAAGGCTTGGAGAAATTTCAAATGAAAAGTGGAACGAAAGTGAAGCACTTAAGGAATACTTTGATTTTGTGTCAGAGTTTATTCTCTATATTTATGATGTATATCAGATAGACAGATCTCTGCTTGATGAGGAAGGACTTAGGGAGATTAACCATAAGCTTTATCAGGACATACTTCCTGAGAATTATGAAAAAAGCTTTGGCAACCCCGATTATGCAGTAAAAAGGCTTGGAAAGGCTTACGGAAATCTGCTTTGCTTTCTTTATTCCGAAATAAGAGGCTGTATCGTTTATTGCTATGAGAATAAAATGGAGGAATTTGTATCCCTATGTGAACTATTCATTGAAATTTACTGTATGTTTTCAGAAAATGACAGGCTTCCCGAACCAAAGGAAATTAAAAATGCAATTTATTACTATATGTATGATTATGCAGATGTTTTGGTTGAGAGACGAACCATTGAGGGCATAGACTGCTCAAACACATTTGCAGTAGACATAATTATGGACAGCGATTTAAGTGACTTAAGATATTTGTATAGTTATGGAGAATATATAGGTGAAAATGAAATAAAAGCCGCAAAATTTTTAAACAGCTTATCCGAGGATAAGGTACGTGCAATGGCGGCAACCTATGTAAATGGCTTTATAAAGGGGTTTGAGACAATGAGAATAGATTTAAGCCCTAAAAAGTCAGTTAACATAAGATATTCAATCGGTCAGGAGCGAATGGTAAAATATGCAATAGAAATGTTCAGGGAAAATGGACTTAGCCCTATAATTTTCAGGTATGCAGTAAGCCGTATAAACAGAAAGCTTAACCTTCGTACAGGATTTGTGGGAAGCCCTGCAAATAAACAATATGATTATGACCACAGAATGGATGAGGCATTATTTTATGATAAGGCATTTATAAACAGAAAGCTTGAGGTTATTGAAGAAGCCTATGAAAAAAATAAGGAGACCGCATATGTATATGCAGGTCCGGCAGTTATTGAAACCTTTGGCGAGGCACCCTTTAAGCCTGAGAATAAAGAAACGGTCATAAAGCTTGATGAAAAGCAGCAGAAGCTTTCGGTAGAGTATTCCTCCAAGGCGGCAGAGATAACAAACAAATACATTCCGAGGGATAAATACAGCTTTACAATTATAGCTTATCCGATACCTGAGATAGGGGATAACTTTGAGGAGATATTTGATGAGATAGTAAAGGTAAATACGCTGGATAATGATTTGTACCAAAGCATACAGCAGTGTATTATCGATGAGCTTGATAAGGCGGAGTATGTTCATGTTGTGGGAAAGGGAAGCAACAAAACCGACATGAGGGTTATGCTTCATAAGCTGAATGAACCTTCGAGGGAAACAAATTTTGAAAACTGTCTTGCAGATGTAAACATACCTGTTGGGGAAGTATTTACGTCACCTGTCTTAACGGGAACGGACGGAATTTTAAATGTCAGCGAGGTTTATCTTAATGAGCTTAAATATACAAATCTGACAATAGAATTTAAGGATGGGAAAATTTCGTCATACACCTGTGATAATTTTTCTGATGAGCAGGAAAATAAAAGCTTCATTAAGGAAAATCTGATGTTCAACCATGATACTTTGCCCATAGGTGAATTTGCAATCGGAACAAACACAACGGCATATGTTATGGCGCATAAGTATGATATAATTTATAAGCTTCCAATACTGATAGCCGAGAAAATGGGACCACATTTTGCGGTGGGTGACACATGCTACAGCTACAGTGAGGAAAACAGGCTTTACAATCCTGACGGAAAGGAAATTATAGCAAAGGACAATGAATGTTCCCTTCTTAGAACAAGCGGGGATGCTGAGGAACGGGCAAAGGCATATTTTAATTGTCATACTGACATAACGATACCTTACGAGGAAATAGGCGGCATATATGCGGTTAAGCCTGACGGAGAGGAAATTGCAATCATAGAAAACGGAAGATTTGTTCTTGAGGGTACCAAAGAGTTAAATAAGCCCTTTGAACAATAATAATTAAGGGTTTTCAAACCCTGCAAACTATTATATAATATTAGACAATTGCGAAACTCCTTATTTTCATAACATAGTTGTACAACGGACGTTTGCAAAAACTTAAGTTTCGCAATTGCCTATATAATCTACAATTGATGAGGAGATTTTATATGAGAACAGCGATAATCATGGGCTCAACAAGTGATTTGCCAAAGGTTGAGCCTGCCATACAGATACTTAAGGATTACGGCGTTACGGTAGATGTGAGATGCCTTTCGGCACACAGGGCACATGAGGGACTTTCGGCATTTGTCAGTGAGGCAAATGAGAATGGCACGGAGGTTATTATAGCGGCAGCAGGAATGGCGGCGGCGCTTCCTGGAGTTGTTGCTTCACAGACGGTAATACCTGTTATTGGAGTGCCTATATCAGGCTCTGTTCTTGACGGAATGGACGCACTTTTATCAATCGTTCAGATGCCGCCCGGAATACCTGTTGCGACGGTTGCCATAAACGGAAGCAAAAATGCAGCACATCTTGCACTTCAGATAATGGCAAATGGTAATAAGGACTTAAAGGACAGGCTTTTAGCTGACAGAAAAGAAATGGAGAAGTCGGCAATGAAAGCAAATGAGGAAGTAATGGCAAAATATAATTAATATAAAGGAGTATAAAAATGGCTAATTTACTTTATGAAGGAAAGGCAAAGCAGGTTTACGAAACAGATAAGGCAGATGAATACCTTATTCACTATAAGGATGATGCAACCGCAGGAAACGGTGTTAAGCATGATCAGTTTGAGGGAAAGGGTGTTCTGAACAACACAATTTCCTGTATAATTTTTGATATGCTTGAAGAGGCGGGAATAAAGACCCACATGCTCGAAAAGTTAAATGACAGGGATATTAGGGTTAAAAAAGTTGAAATATTCCCTCTTGAGGTAATTATAAGAAATATTACAACAGGCTCATTTTGTAAGAGACTGGGTGCACCTGAGGGAATAGTCCTTGATGAGCCTATATTTGAGATAAGCTACAAGAATGACGATTACGGTGACCCTCTTATAAATGAGGACCATGCAGTGGCGCTTAAGCTTTGTACTCGTGAGGAATATGCTTACATCAAGAAAACAACCCTCAAGATAAATGAGCTGCTTAAGGCGTTTTTCCTTAAATTTAACCTTAAGCTTGTTGACTTTAAGATTGAGTTCGGCAAGACTGCTGATGGTGAGATACTTCTTGCAGACGAAATATCACCTGATTCATGCCGTCTTTGGGATGTTGATACAAATAAGAAATATGACAAGGATGTATTCAGACAGGATATTGGTGACCTTATTGAGACATATAAGGAAGTACTTGCACGTATGCAGAGCGAGTAATCACTTGACAATGGCATTGTTTTTTACTATCGTGCAAAAAATAGACAATAAAACACCGTTTTTATGTCAAATGAAATATAACTTTATTTTTTTCATATTGAATAAAAAGGGGTTATTGGGTATAATTGACCTATGGTAAATTACATTGAGCTGATATATTGAATGTATTTTAACTTAAAACATATACATAATTAGGAGGTAAATAAATTTATGGGTATCATTAGCAGATTTAAGGACATAATGGCAGCCAATATCAATGCCCTTCTTGATAAGGCTGAGGATCCGGAGAAGATGATTGACCAAACCATGAGAAATCTTACAAAGGATTTGGCTGCAGTCAAGGAAGAAACTGCTGCCGTTATGGCTGATGAGCAAAGATGCAGGAGAGAGCTTGATGAGTGTAACAGAGAGATTGCAAGTATGCAGTCATATGCTGAGAAGGCGCTTCTTGCAGGCAATGAGGGAGATGCAACAAAGTTCCTTCAGCAGAAAGCACAGCTTACGGCTAAGCAGGCGAGCTTACAGCAGACCTATGATGTGGCCTCTGCAAATGCAATGAAGATGAGACAGATGCATGATAAGCTTGTGAATGACATCAATGAGCTTAACTCAAGGAGAGATGCAATTAAAGCAAAGATGAAGGTTGCAAAAACCCAGCAAAGACTTAACAAGCTTAATTCTTCAATTGGGGATTCTTCAGGAAGCATAAGTGCATTTGAGAGAATGGAAGCAAAGGCAGACAGTATGCTTGACAAGGCAAATGCAATGTCTGAGCTTAATTTATCAGTAGATGAAAGCGGAGTTGATGCTTTGGCAGCTAAGTATGACGCCGCTCCTGACACAGCCATACAGAGCGAGCTTGAGGCTCTTAAGGCTCAGATGGGACTTAAATAATTGAACGGTTTAAATGATAAGCAGTCAGAGGCCTGTTGCTATACCGACGGGCCTCTGCTTATTCTTGCGGGAGCCGGAAGCGGTAAGACCCGCGTTATTACTCACAGAATCGCACACCTTATGGAAAACTGTAATGTAAACCCATATAATATATTGGCAATTACATTTACTAATAAAGCTGCAAAGGAAATGCGTGAGAGAGTAGACAAAATAGTCAAAAAAGGTTATGAAGGAGTATGGGTAAGCACATTTCATTCAATGTGTGTAAGGATACTCCGAAAGCACATTGAGAGCATAGGAGGAACAAAGGATTTTTCAATTTATGACACGGACGAGCAGAAGGTTGTCATGAAGGAGACAATTAAATACTTAAATCTTGACCCTAAGCTTTATCCGGAGAAGGCTATGCTTGCTGCCATATCAAAGGCGAAGGAAAATTATATTTCACCTGACGATTATGAAAGGGAAAACGCCACAAGCTTCAGAGATCAGCAGATAGCAAAAATATACAGAGAATATCAAAGACGTCTTAGAATAAATAATGCATTAGATTTTGATGATCTGATTTACCAGACCATTTTTTTATTTGAGACAAATCCTGACGTTCTTGCTGAATATCAGGAAAGGTTTCAGCACATAATGGTTGACGAGTATCAGGATACAAACCATACACAGTTTATTCTTGTAAAACAGCTTGCTGCCAAATACAGAAATTTATGTGTGGTTGGTGATGATGACCAAAGCATATATAAATTCCGTGGCGCTAACATATATAACATTCTCAATTTTGAGAAGGAATATCCTGACGCTATGGTTGTAAAGCTTGAACAAAATTATCGTTCCACGGCAAATATACTTAATACGGCAAATGCGGTTATCGCAAACAATGAGGGCCGTAAGGATAAAACTCTCTGGACGGATAAGGAGGATGGAGAAAAAATAACCTTCACAAAATATAATGATGAATACAGGGAAGCCGAAGGCACCGTATCAAAAATTAAATCCGTAAAACGCATGGGAGCGTCTTACGGAAGCATGGCAATCCTTTACAGAACAAATGCGCAGTCCCGTGTACTCGAGGAAAAGCTTATTTATGAAAATGTTCCGTATAAGCTTGTAGGCGGAACAAACTTTTATGCAAGGAAGGAAATAAAAGATATTGTATCTTATCTTAAGGTGCTTGCAAATCCAAGTGATGCAAATGCACTTAAGAGGATAATTAATGTTCCGAAACGTGGAATTGGTGATACAACTGTATCTAAGATTTCTGAATTTGCTGACAATAATGGTATGAGCGTTTATGACGCACTTCTAGATATTGAAGAAATTCCGGCTATGTCCCGTTCCGTTGACAAAATAAATAAATTTACGGATATGATGGAGAGCATCAGAAGCAAGGTCAGCGAGGGATTTTTGGAAGCAATTTTTGATGAGGTTATTGAGAAAACCGGATATATTGAGGAGCTTAATGCAGAGGGCACAGACGAGGCAAAGGCAAGAATAGAAAATATTGGCGAACTTAAAAATAAGGTTGTTATTTTCGAGGAGCAGCACAAGGGGAGTACTCTTACGGAGTTGCTTGAGGAAATTGCGCTTGTGGCCGATACAGATGAGTCTGATGATGTGGATGAAAGCGAAAAGATTACCCTTATGACACTGCATAGTGCAAAGGGCTTGGAGTTTCCTTATGTATTTATGGTCGGTATGGAGGACAGACTTTTTCCAAGTGGTATGTCCATTGATTCTGAGGACCCTGATGCGCTTGAGGAGGAAAGAAGGCTTTGCTATGTAGGTATTACAAGGGCAATGGAAAAGCTGTACATGTCTGCTGCAAGCCAGCGTATGGTAAGGGGAACAACCTGTATGAGCGATGTATCAAGGTTTGTAAAGGAGATTCCTAAGCATTATTTGGATTCTGATGATACATTTGTAAGTAAGCCTAAAATATTTTCAAATGTAGGCTACGGAAGACCGAAAATGGTACAGAACGATTATTCAAAAAATAATCCGTATACAAAGCTTTCGGGAAATCCATCTGCCAATCCGGGCTTTGGAAAAGCATTTCCTATGGGTGGCACTGATGGAGATGGCTACTCGGTAGGAGACACGGTAAAGCATATTAAGTTTGGAAAGGGAGTCGTAAAATCAATAACCCCTGCCGGAAATGACAAGGAGATAGTAGTTGACTTTGAGAGGGTCGGCGAAAAGAGAATGTTTATGTCATTAGTAAAAATGAAAAAAATATGATATAACAGTAGAAATAACATTGTTATTATGATATAATCTCCATATGAATTTGGGTTTTATTTTACCCTTGAAGACATAAGCTATATAATTTGAGAAAGGGCGGTAACAAATATGAAGAAGATTGATGAAATTACGGTAGTACAGGAAGATGAATGCGTGAAAGAAGCTAAAAATGCTTTCTTGTCTGTAGCGCTTATTGTAGGTGTTATTACAATCATCGTAGGAATTTGTGTAGCAGTATACAAGTATCTTACTCCTGATTACCTTGATGATTTTGATGATTTTGACGATTTTGACGACAGCTTCTTTGATGAGGATGAAATCGAGGAGCCTGTTAAAACTGACGATGAGGACAAGTAGTCTGAGTCGTTTTCAGTATAAAGGAGATGGACCGGTGCACCGGTCCATCTTTTTTTCTTTCTATATAACACCTGTTTTGAAAAAGAAATACATTTTAGTAAATATATTTTTGAAAAACAACTTGACATTTACATGTTCTGATAGTATACTAGCAAAGGTGTCAAAACCAAATGGGATCTTAGCTCAGCTGGGAGAGCATCTGCCTTACAAGCAGAGGGTCACAGGTTCGAGCCCTGTAGGTCCCATTTTACTTCTTAGGAAGTAGCGTGGCGGGATAGCTCAGTTGGCTAGAGCATACGGTTCATACCCGTAGTGTCGAGGGTTCAAATCCCCCTCCCGCTACTTAAAAAGCCTGAAAGCTTTGAAAACAAAGCTTTCGGGCTTTTTTTGTTTTTAGAGGTAAATAAAAGGTAAGCGGCGATTCTAAAAATTATGCCGTCCTTTTCCACATGTAACATGTAATATAAGGCTGTAATATAGATTGTGCAGTACTTAAGCCGTTATTAGTTCCTGGTGTAGCGCCATCGGTAGCTGTTTTGGTTCCTGTATTAGTTCCTGGTTTAGCTCCATCAGTAGTTGTTTTGGTTCCTGTATTAGTTCCTGGTGTAGCGCCATCGGTAATTGTTCTTGTTCCTGTATTAGTTTCTGGTGCCTCAGCTGAAGTATAAGATAATCGAATCGGTGTTGTTCTTCCTTCAGTTGCTGGATAAAACCTAAGTCCTGTCATATTTTCGATAGAAGCGTTAATTATAGTTGAACCATATGTGGCACCTTGATAATAATAATTAGCATCAACACCCGTTGTACCTATATGCTTATGAGAGTTAACGGTATGTGAATGCGACATTCCATGAGCATGGTTATCAACGGTATGTGAATGTGACATTCCGTGTGTATGCGAGTCAACGGTATGTGAATGTGACATTCCATGAGTATGGTTATCAACGGTATGCGAATGTTGTAAGTTTACTGTTTTTGCACCGCCGGTTTTTTCGACAGTCTCAAATTCTGTTTCCAAAGTGTTCACACCAACAGGCACACGTCCAGCTCCCCATGCAACCCATGTTCCACCAAAGAAAGACTGAGGATTAACATTATTTACACTCATATAAATGCTTCCAACTGGATATATCTTATCAAATGAGACACCAATGCTTTCGCTTGTAATGTTTACATTTCCTCTTTGACCATTAACACTTGTGACTGGAGTTCCTGCGAGTATATCCCAATATCCATCAGTAGTTTTGTAAATGTTTGCGCCGGCAGGGATAACATTTCCGGACCCTTCTTTGAAATTTTCATTTGTGGTAAATTCATCAGAAATATTGTACATATCTCCTTCTAGTGCACTCGCAAGAGAGGGGAGATTTGCAAATGTAATGGTTCCTATTGGTCGTAATGCACCTGAAAGTGATTCTGAAATAGTTTTTACTTGTTCATAGTAATATTTTGAGCTATCTGTATCGCCTATTGCGTAATTTTGTGCATTAGTTGCACTATTGGTTGCTTCTGTAGCTTTAATTGTAGCCGTGTTTGCAGAGTTTGATGCCTCTGTAGCCTTTGTTGATGCTAAGTTTGCTGAATTTGCCGCATCGTCAGCACTTGTGGCTGCATTACCAGATGATGTATTCGCATCATTTGCTTTATCTGTTGCTATTATTGCTGAATTTGCCGCATCGTCAGCACTTGTGGCTGCATTACTAGCTGATTCGTCTGCTTCATGCGCTTTTTCTATTGCAGTTGACGCTGAATTTGCCGCATTCGTCGCCGATGTTTTAGCGGCATCCGCAAAATCAGATGCTTCTTCAACCTTTTTTATGACTGTGTTTACTGCTGATTCTGCTTCTATAACTTTATTTAAGATGTCAACAACAATGTTATATTCATCTGAACTTTCTATATCCTCTGGATGAATAACAGCTTCATCTATTTTCATTATGCCTGTAATTGTTGTGATTGAAATATCATCTTTAAGTAATGTTATACTAAATTTTGCTTTTCCATAAGATGATGTCATTTGTTCTGTTATATCTATTGCTATCTTTCCTTCAACAACATCTATAATATTTTCTATAACATGATTATCTGGTTTCTTCATTGAAAAAACAGCTCTAGCCCCTTCAATCTCAAAAGGTTTCCCATTTTTAGTAATGTGAAAAATAATTGAAGAACCATAGTCATATTGTTTAGTATATAATTGTTGATATGTATGATTGTCTCTAATGTCAAGAGTTATTTCTTGTATGTTATCCATATTAATTCTTACCTTTCTATTAATTGATGTTCTAATAATGATATTCTTTCATTCTGGCTTTGTACAGTTGCTACTAAATCAGCTATAAGTTCTTCGTATCTAAGAGCTTTAAATGAGTTTTTTTCACTTGAATCATTTGTAACAGATGTATCAATATAAAGTCCCCAATCTTTTGAACCCATTGCTTCTTTAACCTCTTGCGCAATAAAACCATGATGATATCTGTTTGAATTTCCGTCATTTAACTTATATTGTGTTGGATTCAATGAATAAATAAAATTTGCAGAATCAATTTTAGAAAGTGGGGTGATAGAGTTTTTACTCTCTTTGTCTGATTTTGAAACTGTGCCAGAAGATGTGTAGAGTGTACCTAATACTGTTAAATCTTTGTTGCAACAAAGATCGAAGTAGCAGAAAACATAATTAGCCAATCCATATTCTTCACCAAATACGGTGCGTCCATTTGAGCGAATTGAAAATCCAAAATGTTTATTGAATTTTATATAAGAATTTTCGTTTAAAAGTCCGAAGAAAATCTCCGCATTTGCATCCTCTTTTTTTATAATAGGACAAAATCCTTCGATATCCCAATCAAAGTGAGTTTTATTAAAGTACATATATATAGTATTATATGAATATGTTTCACCTTTCACAATAACTTCACCATTAGAAGTAACTACAAATTTATCGGTTATATTTAATGTATCTCCATCATATTTCAGTTTTCCTCCTGCAAACGAAAATGTACCATCTCGTAAATCAAGATGTGTACCCGAGGTAGAAGAATAATTATTAGAATAAATATCTCCCCCGATAATCTGGGAGCCATATATATCTCCTGCCTGTAAAAAACCAGTTATATTTAATGTATTACCATCATATTTCAGTTTCCCTCCTGCAAAGCTAAAGTTACCATCTCTTAAATTAATATATGTTCCTGAAGTAGGAGAGTAGTTATCAGAATAAATGGCCCCTCCGATTATTTGGGTTCCATATATATAACCTGCCTGTACAAATTGAGCTGATAAACCATAGTCCACTGCGTTAGCAAATGAATTAGTATTTTCATCAAAATATGTATAGGTATGTTTACCCAAAGCAGCAGAGCAGGTAAGCCAATTATCCTTTGTAAATGTAAGAATGTTACTGGTTAATCTTAATTGTTCCGGTAAATATGATTCTGTAATATCGTCCCAAGACCTTGCCCATAAACCATGATTATCATATGTTATTTCTTCTTCATCATTGTTTTTTATCTGTACCAAAGATGAATTCAAACCATCTGCAATCCATGATTGGACATTTATTTGTGCTTCATTTCCTTGATTGGCCTGATGTGCGACATAATCATAAGACATAGCCATAGATTTCGCCTGATTTAATATTGATTGTGTGTCGCTTATAACAGAATCAATCTTAATTACATTAGAAAATGTAACAGATATATTTTTCAGATTACCATAATTAATAGAAAGATTGATAAGCCTTAATTGATATAAAACGTCATTAACACGAACATTAATCCAATTTCCCAATGCTATTTTATCTTTAAATGGCTCAAACTCTTTTGTATTTAACAGATTTAGGAGAGTAGACGTTAAATTGAATTGTAATTTACTTGCTGCATATAATTCGTTATAAGCAATATCATATAACTCAGAAGCCTTATTAATTATCTCCGAATTATTCAATCCCTTAGAAATGTAATTACTGTTTGAGTAAGTATCTTCTTTGAGATAATGGGATAGTACTAACCATAAATCATCACCAAGATAATCCTTGAAATTTAATTCCTTTTGAATATCTTTACGGAGTTTATCATACTTTTTCTTTACAGCCTGTATTTTTGATATTTGTTCTTCTCTATCGCCCATCTCAGTCTGAATTGCTGAAATTCGGTCATGATAAGGCTGATACATGGAATTATATAAATCTACATCATAAAATGTGGCATTCATATCAGCTATATCATTT
Source organism: uncultured Bacteroides sp. (assembly GCA_964635615.1). GTDB lineage: Bacteria > Bacillota > Clostridia > Lachnospirales > Lachnospiraceae > Coprococcus_C. The sequence continues at coordinate 95,751 of CAZWNL010000005.1, read as the reverse complement.
TCATTTCCCATAAGGACTCCCAGACATGTTTGATAACTTGATTCAAAGGATTTCAGCTTGTCCATACAGTATTTTTTTAGTTCTGTTTTAAATACCTCCATATCTTTTATTTCAAATATTGAGTAAAATAAGGAATCTTTTTTATCTAATGCTTTTTGGATCTTCTGATAAAGATATTCTTCATTATTATCAACTATTTTGACTGAACTAAATGATGTACTTTCCGCAATATCTTCTTCGTTACCCTTATTAACGATTTTAAATTTGCCTGTCCATGTTCGGTATGTACCTGCAATCAAGTCAGATAAAGAAGATGAAATGATTTCAACATCATATCTTGCATCAACGATAACTTTGGCCATTCCTTTGACTGCAATATCTGAGGAAGCTTTCGATATGACTGATATATTGGCAACAGCAACTTCAGATATCTGAGCAAGTAGATTAGACAACTCCTGCCTAGCTGAGGTTTCTGGAATGACAATTTCAGGCATCATTTCCGAAGTTAAATATAGCTCAGCATCAATTGCTTTATACATTTCTTTTGTATAGTCTTCGTAAATAGGTTTTTTGTTGTTATAAAATGTATTATATTCATTGATTTCAGTAACTAAATTTTCAGGCATATCATTTAACGCATCCTGCTGATATTGATATATATAGTTACTTCCATTTGGATTTATATTGGCAACAGTAGCAGTTATTAAGTCATCGCCACCTTCAATCTTGAAGCAGTTAAATACGTTATCCGTATTACCCTCTACAGTAATTAATTCAGCATAGTTATCAGCGGATATGTATACAGAAGTATTTTCACCATATTTTTTTGAACTGTTTTCACTACCACATTTAGGACAGGTATTTCCATCATCAAAACGGTGTCCACACTCTGAACATGCGTTTTTTAAGTCATACACGGATATTGCCCTGTTTACAGAATCAAATACAAACAAACATTCAATTTCTTTCGCAACCGTAGATGTAAAAAATGCATATATGTCTTCGTTATCTACGGAAAAAGTACGCTGTATGGAAGCAATGGAAGCATCAACATGAGCAATGGTATAATCCGGACATTTATCCTTCAATACTCTATCTAATAGTGAAGAATCAGGTTTGTGGGGATTATATAAAACTGTAGGTTCATAATCATCCCTTAATATATCAGCTTCACTATTACATTCAAAATTTCTAAGTAATCTTGTACCTAATTCGGCTTCGCAAGCAGAAGTGGCTGCAACGTGTTTGATTGTTTTATTATCCTCATCTAACGAAATTTGAATTTCATAGTATTCCTGAAATTCCGGAACGAAAATATATTTAAAATCCACAATTGAATCCCATAGTGAGCATATTTTTCCGTCCATTTCCTTATAAATATCAAATGACAGCTCCTGTGCCGATGCCATGTTAAATGTACTATTTATACTTGTCACGTCAATATTTTCTATAACACCCAAATGCTTATGATATTTCGTTGAGAGGATAATAGTAGGATATTCTGCTTCACCAAATATATTAAACTTAAAATTCATTATATACCTACCTTTCTTACACCTCTGTATTTTATTTCAATATCGCAGTTTAAATTTATTATTATTTCATTGTTTGATTGGTTGTACATACTGCATAATCTGGGGAATATATAATTAAAATCGAAACTTAAATCGTGTTCAGAATTGCTCATAATTTGTCTGACATCATTACCGATGATGGTAATGATTTCTCCGGCTTCACAGTTGTTTATCTGTGTTATCCTGTTTTCGTAAGTATTCGTAATTTTGAGATTTCCATTTTCTTTAAATTTGATTATTAAATCAGGATATATATAACCTTCTTCATCACTATATACATCGAAACGGATAGGAGAGTTATCAGCATTATTATAATTTGCTTTGATTTCGTTGGTCATACCATAAGGACGATTGGATATAATATCTAATTCAAAACCAACTTTATTATCACGCATTTCTATTTTTTTGAGTGTAATATGTACCTGATAAAAAATCTCGTCATCATCTTCATCATCAATCCATTTAAACCATTTATAATCCTGACGACAAAGCCACCTTGATAACTCTGATAATTCATCATTCGTAATATTATGATCACTATCATTACAGTTCTTTTTACATATTTGTATCGTTCTTGACAAATTATTTTCATATGAAGCAGATACTTTATGTGAAATATTAGAGAGAGGGGATTTAATCTCTGTATAACTCATATTTGAAACAAACTCTGTACTATTACTGTTTGAAGAATCAAAACTGCAAATCATATATCCAAATCCAGATAAAGTTTGTCCGTCAAACAAAAAATCTTGAATCATGTTTTATGGCACCTCCCTACATATTCATATCATTTTTTATTTCCTTTAATGCTTTTTTGTTGTTCTTGTTTATTTTTGAAATTATAAAATCCAGTTTTTTAAGAGCCTTCCTGTAAAGTTCACGTTCTTTTTTCACTTGTTCAATTGTCATATTATATTCCAGCTCACGTTGGTCAGCTAATTTCAGCTTTGTAACATATTCATTTTTTAATCGTTCCACATCTTGATTGGATTGTTTTAAAAATATAATTTCACTTTCTAAACTTTGAATCTTTCTTTCAAGACGTGATATTTTTTTTATTGGATTCAAAAAAATACCTCCTTAAAATACAACCACCGCTTCAAAAATATAATTTTTTTGGAGCGGTGGTTAAACAGAATTAACAGTTACGTATAACTAATATTTTTTTCTTTTCATACTATTGTGACCCAAAGCTTCCCCTAATGTTACTTCCTGAACAAAACCGACAAACTTATTGTCGTTTTGAAGTTCAGATTTAAATTCATTATAATTTTTAACATTCGGAAGTGTAATAGTAATCTTATTGTCGTTATTAATTGTCTTATTTTCCTGCTCTAAATTAGTATTAATTTTAGGAGGATTAAATGTAGGCATAGCAATATTGCCCTTTGCCATTTCCCACAATTTTTGTGTCATCTCATTCGTAAATACCATATCTCCATTACCAAGAGGAGTAAGTAATGCACCATCCTTTGAACGATATAGCATTTCGTTACCATTTTCCTGTGTCCAAGCCAATTGGTTTTGATTAATTTTTCTTGAACCTTTAGCATATCCCTTAAGCTGTTCTAATTTAACCCATCCAAGATTAGCTTCGCCAAATTTGCTTGTTCTTGAAATATGATATGGATAAGGACTATTCGGTGCAATCTTAGTAATATATACAGTTCCACCAAGCAGCTGATTGCCTGATTTACCGTTACCCCATGAATCTTCATGATATTTACCATTTACAAATGTAACTGCATCTCCGACTTTTGCTATACCATCACCTGAATTAGGTGTAGCAGAAGATGAATTAGAAAAAGATGTGGAGTTTGAACCATTGGAAGAATTATGAGTGCTATTGGAAGAAGCCGAAGAATTTGGAGAAGAAGGATCGGTATTCGGCTTTCTTTCAGAATCAACTTTATGTTTACCTTCTTCTATCATCTTATAAACATATGCTTTAATAGCATCTATTGAACTTTGTAATGTTGTAGCAACGGTATCAAACTTAGTCGAAAAGTTACTTATCAATACAGTTAAATGACTGCCTTCGCCAAGAGCTTTTGACAAACTATCTGTAATAGTATATCCTACTTTATCAGCAACATCCTTAACAGTATTTCTTATTTCGGAACCATTGGAATTAACCATATCTATCATACCAGCAACAAGAGCATCTATATTATCCAGTCTTGCATTTAACACTTCTTCGTAATCATCATATAAGGTATCAAGTAATTGTTCTGTTTCAGATATATATTTATCCCACTCGGTTTCCTTTAGTTCAGTGCGTGCTTCTTCGAGAGATAATTTTGTTTCCTGAATAATCTTTCGTACTTCTTCGGAGTCATCACCTTCATAAGCTAGTATCTGCTTTTCAAGATTGGAAATTTCCTTTACCTGTGAAGATATATTTTTCTGATAATCATATAAATCCTTTGCTGAATTCATAGCCTCTTTATACTTGTCAATAAGTGAACTAAGAGCATCAAGATGAATATTGATACCTTCTTCAACAAGAGACTTAATTGCATTCTTTTCAGCTTCGGCATTTGTGATATATTTCTGCTGTTGATTTAACAGTTCCTCCCTGCGCTCGATTAAATTTTTATTGGCAGAATCTTCTGAAATCTCCTGCTCTATTTTTTTTAATTCTTTCGCACAGTCTAATGCCTGTTGCATGTATATATTATAGTTAATACCATGCAGGGCAGTAGTAGCCTTACCTTCAGAAGTAAAAGCACCTGTTTCATTATACAGGTCATAATTCTCCATAAGACCTATCAGATAATCGCTTTCCTGTGTCATCTGATTAATTTTTTCCGCTGTATAATCAAAAGTTTCCCAATCTAAATTACGAATTTCTTTGTTAAACTTAACAACTGATGTCGTGGATTGTTCAATAGCTTTCTTTACATCAAGAATAGATAGTGTCATATTCTGCCATTCCTGAGAGTTTTCTTCAATGTCACCCTTTTTTAATGCCTCATCACGTGACTGTATGAGTGCTGCATATTGTTGTTGAAGTGTGTTTAACGTTTTGTTTTCATAATCAATAAGCTGTTTATAATAATCTTTCGCAACAAAATAGCCATGTTCTTCCGTCCGTTTAATCGTTTCATCTACAAGACTACCAAAAGACTCGAAAGTGGATATTACACCATCATATTCTGTTTGAAGATTGTCAAATTTTTGGGATGCAAGGTCACCGAGAGATATATTTAACTCCTGAATAGTATCTTTACATTTAATTGCTTTCTCATACCAAGTTTGATACTCAGATATTTTATCGGCTAAATCCTCATCTGTTATATCTTCAATCTGAATCATGCCATTTTGGACTTTACTTATATATGTATCAGACAATCCAATGGAATTTGCCTTGGACATATAGCCATCATATGCTTTTTGCTGTAATATGATTTCTTCACGTGTTTTTGCTATCTGCCCATTTAAGGCGGTATTCCTTTTACCCCAAAGACTGTATACATTACTGCTCTTTTTATCTAAACGATTTAGTTCTTCCTCAAGTCTTTTAAGATTTATCTCGATCCAGTCGATTGTTTCTGTTTTAGTTTCAGCGGTTGAAGCACTACCTGAGCTACTTGAATCGGAAATGGAAGGAGAATAACTTGGTGCACTATATTGAACATTGGCGGTATTTCCTCCACCATAGTCCTTTAATGCGTTCTTTAATTCATTTTTAGCTAAAGCTTCAAGTCCTTTTAGCATCTGGACATCGGCAGTTCCGCCACCATTAATTGTACCTCCCTGTCTGATCGTGTCTTTAGCTTGTGAATATTTTTGAAGATATGTATAGGTTCCGTCTAATGCTTGACATAAAGCCACAAGATTGCTTATATCACCATTCGTTGTAAGAACAATCTGTCCGGAACGTATTTTGTCTGCAATAAGATTTTTTAATGCAGTTGAATCAACACCTGCGGCATTTGCCGCATTAATTAAACCTGCTATTTCATTAGCACTTGCATTATTAAGATCTATTGAAGCAAGCATTGCGTTATATGTTGATGCCGTTAGTAGATCTGAAGCTGAGTTGCATGAAGACATGGCATTAGTTAAGCTGTCAATAGTATTCTTTTGTTCTTCCTGTGCTTTTTTAAGATTTTCTTCCTGATTGTATAACCTTGATTGGACAACTTCTTCAGCATTCATAACACCGATTTTTTCGAGTTCGGAAATCGTATAATCTGCATTATCTTCTGTAAGATTTTTTATTAAGTCTGAATTGTCAATATATGCCGTTGCAAGATTATTCAATGCATCTTGTTGAGCATCAATATCATCAGGCATTGTAGTAAGTACGTCTCTAAATTTCTGTAGGGCAGTACCACCATCCAATTCACCAAAGGCATCATTAAGTTTTTCTATGGAATCGGCTGCAACAGTAGTACCATTATGAATATCCTCGTAAATCGACTCGAATTCTGAAAAGGTACTTTTGATAGAATCAAGAGATTTGGTAGGATTGATGTTAATATCCACCTCAGAGCTATCTCGTAGTTCATTTATAAAATCAAGCCATTGCTGTTCTGTCCAGTTGTATGATTCTGGTGGAATTAAATCAAGGTTGTTACCAAATAAATATCTTTGTTCATCTGTTAGACTATTATATACATTAGTAGCAATTATATTACGTTTTGCAGCATTTGCACTGCTGGCATTTCTATCAAAACCCATAGCATGGAGTATGTTTTCTTTGTTCTGTATTTCTACAGAATCAGTTACATAACCTAGCTCAATAAGTCTGTCAATTAGTGCATCAACACCAGCCTCAGAAACGTCAAGCTGTTTAACTAAATGACCAAGTGCATCTTCATAATTATTTAGACTATTTACACTTAGCAAATCATCATAATCCAAAGAACGTAATTGATCACTTGTAACCCCTTGTAATTCTTCAAGATACATTTTTGTTAATCTGTTTCCGTTTTCTATGTTTTTATCCAGTTTAAAGCTTAAGTCTAAGGGTTCATTAAGTTTATTTGATAAATTATCATAAAGAAATTCGATTCCTAAAATATCTGCTGATACATTCTTAAATTCGTCACGGAGTTTTTCATAATTACTATAAGCTTTGTCAATACCTTCACCTGTTTCAAGTGCATTATTATATTTTTCTATTCCGTCAACTAAAGAATCATAAGCAGATTGTATTTCAGAATCACTTTTAACAGAAGCTTCGGCAAAATTTAATAAAACTTGTTTAGCTTGATTAATACTCTCAGAGCTGATTTCTTCTCTATTTAATAATTCAGATAAGTCTTTTATAATAACATTGGCATATTCGTTTGTATATCCGTATTGCTTAATCAAGGCAGTTATATCTGCTTCGATTTGTTTACGTTTTTCCTCAGGGGTTCCCTTGTAGCTATATTCTAGATAACTCTGCTCATAATCAGGGGTGGAGCGAGTAATTACATTTACTCTACCATTTAAACCCTGTAAATATTTATTGTAACTACTTACATCTTCATCATTTATGTTATGCTGCTTTGTTATGGATTGGGTGTTATTTAAAAAATTCTGCGCTTCCTCAACGTTTGAAAAATTTGTATAAACAAATTCCTGAGCTTTTTGTCTTGAAAGAGTTTCTAGTTTTTTTATCTGTTCATCATATTTTCCATTAACAATATCAATAGCATCGGCTTCGTTACCATATTTGGATACTAAGTCATCCTGAAGTCCTATTAACTGTTTTTTGATACCATTGTATTCTTCAGTTGTCAGATGAGCATTCGTAAGCTGTTCATTTAAATCCTTATACTTTTCAATAGTTGAATCTAAATCGGCTTGTTCCTGTTTATAAGTTTCCGTAAGTTCCCTTGACTTTTGTAGAGTTTCCTTTAAAGCTTCAACTGCCCTTTCCTGATGATTTTTATAAATATCCCAAGCAGTAGCACCAACAGTGATAGCAGTAGTTAATCCGGCTAGAATTAGGTCGGATTTTGATAATTTCAATAATCCTGAACCTAATGATTTAATTTCCTTTCCAGTGTTGTATAATTTTGAAATAGTGTCAACATAATCAATTACAGTATCAACAGTTGATTTATAGGCTTCCTGTTTTTTCTTTTCATTCTGAATAATAGTAGAGGTAGAAGAGTCTGAAATTTTGTTATTCTGACTTACAATACCAGTATCAATATTATTCTTTATACTTTTAGTTATTTCTTTTCCAATATTGACACCGGAAATGTTAATATTGCTTAATGCTTTTTCTACCTGATTAGTTAATTCCTTCAAAGCAGTAGGAGAGAAGTTGGCAGTTCCAATATTAACTCTTAAAGTATTTAGCTGTTTAGTCAAATTCTTTAATGCTGTATCATTAAATTGTCCACTTACTTTTAGCTTGCTTATACTTTTCTCTAAAGCACGTATTTGTTCATCCACTTTTTTTGCACTAGGCAAATCAATAGTAGCTTGAACTTTCATGCTATCATTATTCATATATTAAAACCGTCCTTTCCTTTATATTTTTGAGCATAAAAATAACCGTCAAAGACGGTTGATTATTCAGCGTTATTTTCAAGTTTCTCCGAGCTATTCATTAATTCCATTGCATGCTTGTCGATAAATTGCCAAAAAGCAAGTTTCCATTTTATTTTTAATTGCCAAAGTCTAATTATTCTAATTATAGTAATCATAAATATTTTCTCCTAATATTTTAAATTATTTATTATTCGCCAATGATAGGATACAATGCCATCAGATATTCAGCTGTTAATCCTTGATCAAATACTTCATCAGGTTTCAACATGTTAATATTAATAGTAACCTCACTATCTAATACCTGCCTGATATCATTCTTGAAATTTTCCATTGCATCTGGCTTATCTGTTGAAATTTGGTAAATACCATTTTCATCCTCTTCACCATATTCAATAATTTTTTCATTTTTAACGATTTCAAAATTTGCAATGTGAGACTCTATGGAGTGCATGATTCCCAGAAGTCTGAACTTTAAGAGAACATTTATCTTAACTTTATCATTATCAATGATAGTTTTTAAAACATGATTGAGACCTAACACTTCGTTAACTTTTAATTTGATTTCCATTATCCACCTCTATTTTCAAATCCTGTATCATTAACAATCTTCCTGAAATATTATCACTATAATTTTTCAGCATAATCAAGGGATATCCAACCAGCGCCGCTTTTCAGCTTTCCCCACTTTGTCGCTCCCTGTCCGTCTGCTTCCGCAACTATCGTATATACTCCATGATCGGTTATTGAGCCTGTGTATTTATAATTTGTTCCTGCACCTGCACGTATATTTAGGTTATTTGCAGTAATTTTTACTAAATAGCCTTCAGATACCGTTTTATCAGTTTTATCAGTTTTATCAGATTTTTCAGGCTCAGCAGGCATTGACTCAGATACTTCACTGTCAGATATTCCAAGATATTTTAAAATACCTTTGGCATAAGCCTCTCCAAATGCCCTGCACTCCTCATCAGTATCTGCCTGTGCCGCATCCGCTTTATTATCAACAAACACTCCCTCGCAAATAATTGATGGACATGCTATATTGCGAATGAAGTAGTAGTAATCTCCATTATTGCCTTTTTTGCTTTTGCAGCCTCTGCTGTTTTGCCCAATTTTGATTACTTCCTGCTCAATGGCTCTTGCAAGGGGTATTCCCTTGCTGCTTGGATTTATTGAGTGATACACCTCAAATCCATCCCCACCACCAGCATTATTGTGTATATCCACCGCACAATCAGGATTATAGCAATTACACATATTTGTTATCTGCGTGCTTGTGCGATTAACATCCGCATCTCTGCCCATTAAAACATCAACGCCTCTTGCAGTAAGGTAATCACGGCACGCCTTTGCCATTTTAAGATTTATGTCCTTCTCTACAAGATATTTAACTGCGCCAGAGTCACTTCCGCCATGTCCTGCATTTAAAAAAACCTTATATTTTCCCATTTTATCAACTCCTTTTTTATAAAATCCTTTAAGGAATGTCCGTAGCATACGGATTATTTATACAAACAGGATTATTTGTTACATGTATAATAGGTAAATGATTAATACAATAATCAAATTTCACATCTCCGGTATGATTTCCGCCAACGCCCTTGTAGGCGTCGTGCAGGGAGGTAAACTCGTCAATTTCATCCTCGGGAATACCGCCGATTGATATATAATACTTATATTTCTGATTGATTCTGTCTGCCAAAACCTCTCTGTTTGCGGTAATTAATGCCTGAATCTGTGCATCCCTGCTTTTTTCTGTCTGAGAGCTGTTCAGCTTAAATTCAACCAGCTCGGCAGCCGTTTTTATTATTAAATTATGGTCCTCACGCTTTTCGCGAATCCATTTGACCGGCTTACCGATAATTTCAGAAAATTTACCTATGATAGTGAAGATGGCAATAATTCCTGAAAGAATAATAAATGTACCTATTATGACTGTGCCAAAATTAACCTTGGTCATCTGCTCGATAGGTGCAGTAAATACAACAGAAGTCATTTTTAAAATTTCGTATAATATATTCATTTGCAACACCTACTTAACTGTTTTTTTGTACAAGCTTGAGCTCCTGAACGGCGGCTTCAATAAGCACCTCAATCTGCTTTTCAGTAATTACAGTCTTGTTTTTATTAAAAAATTCATTCATAAATTTTACGGCATATTCTTTTTTTACAATTCCCATTCCGGTTTCGTTATAAATTATTTCAGCAGCCTTGACACCAAGCTTGGCATATTCCATATAATTGTTAAGCTTTTCCGTGCCGAGTCTGCTTTTGAGGTATGGAACAATAAAAACGGTTATTATTGTTCCGATAACGGGAATGGCAGCTAAAAGTAATTCAAATAATTTATCAGTCATATTTATCCCTCGCTTCCATAGCAGAAAATGAAGCTGTTTCCATAATTTTATCAATAGAAGTTTTGTAGCTTCCGCCAAAACTGTCAATTTTTGATAAATCAAGCTGTTCGATTTGTTCCTTTGCAGATGTGGCGCTTATTTGTCCGTTTTCAAATTTGGATGTAGCATCATAAATTTTACAGCAGTTTTCAGAGCAAAATGCAAACATGAATAATGGCTTATCCTTTTGACATTTTGGACAAAAATAATAGTCCTGACGGCAAACCGCACATGTTCTTTGTTTACTGTATTTCATTCTGTCTCCTTATGTAATAAGCAGGATGACGCCTTATGCGTCATCCTGCCAAGCTTTGCTTAGATTTTAAGTAAATTATACTTCCTCGTCCTCATCAATAAAGTACAGGTTAAACAAGGTCTTGTCCACTGAGCAGTAATCAAGCATCATAGCACCTGTGTAATTGAGTGTCTGGCTATCACCGCCAGCGATGTTAAGCTCCATATCAGGAGAAGGCATAAATGATGGGATTTCAATAATACATGCCTTGAGAACCTCCTTATTGCATGGGTCAACTGCAAGAGCCTTGAAAAATAACTCATGTGACTTAGGGAAGTTGTCGGCTGAGTTTGTAATTTTTGTACCGCTGTAAACAGTCTTCTTAAACTTAACGACATACTGTACCTCATCGGCATCGGAAGGTGGCGTAAGAACTGCACCTGCTACCGTACCGGCATCCTCGTCTGCATCAACTGAAGCAATTGAAAACTCTGTGGCTGAGGCAGTGGAGCCAAGCTTGTATTCTTTACCCATTGAACCGTCTGCGCTTAATGCGTTTACAACAACAGAGCCGTCCACATAATCTGTAATATCAAGTGTTTCGCCTGATTTAACAATCTTAAACATAGGCATTACGATACCATGTTCTTTTGTTGCAATTTCAGCATCGGTTGCGGAAAGGGCTTCAACAACAGCAAGATTCATAAATGCATTTGTAGCAGTTACATCGCCCTTTTTACCTGTATACTTTCTGTATACAAGGTTACCCTCCTTGTCAGTAATGTCCTGAGACTCAGCAGATATGCTTATTGATGCATCGCTTAACTGTGTTAAAACATACAAAGGTGTACCGTTAGACTTGGCACCGTAACCAAACTGAAGTCTGTCAATTATTACATCTCCTAATTTAAATGACATAATATGTTCCTCCTTAAAAATGTAAATTAAAATAAAAATGGGTGATTAAATATCACCCATAAAATTAAATGTTTCCTTGTCCATCTTTTTTGTATCCACAAAGCCGGAGTAGCAGCCTCTGAGTGCGGAAATAGAGGACTCGTATTTTTGGATTCTCTGAACGGAATCCATGAATTGGCATATTCCAACCTCTTTTAATTCATGTAATTTGTACTTGAAGCCAGGATGATTGATGCAGCTTGAAATCAATGGAAGGAGAGTGGAAAAATTGGTTTTATTTTCATTTAAACGCTGCTGCAAATTTAATCTGTCTTCCTGAATAATCCAGTTTTTTGCGGTTTTACCCTTTGCCTTTTCGATTTTTGGATGACTGTTTAACATTGTTCGGATATATTCTGCTGCAAGCATATATTCATTCTCATTTAAAAGTATGTTTTGACTTGCACTGTACAAACCTAACCTAGGTTGTTCTTCATTTTCGGTATCGTTAATGTTTACAAGGGTAAAATCCTCAAAATGTACGTCCTTAAAAAGTAATTTTAGGGGTATTTTGTCAACCATGGGAATAAGCATTGCAAAAACCTCAATGTCTTTTACATGGTTCCAATCAATTCTTGGCTTAGCCTCCCAAAGCTGTAATCTTATGGAGGTTGAATTATATAAAAAAGGTGTTAGCGAATGATAAAAATTTTCCTCTCCTGTTTCAAGGATATCTCCGATGGTGGGTTGTGAGATAACAATACCATCCTTTAATTTGAAATCCTCACCAAAATACATTTTCAGCTTATCAAAATGATAGTTTTCTTTTGGTGCGCTTATTTTATTTTTACTGTCATCCATGACTGCTTCTTGCAGCCTGTCCAGCATCTCTAAACCTTCCAAGTAATCACCGCCTTATTTTGTATTTTGTTAATCATGAGAGGAGGGGGCAGACCGGTCCGCCTTTTATTTACAAATAGCTATTACATTATAAGAAAAACGGGTATGGGTCCTAAACACAAGTAAAATCAATGTGTTTGACCGCTTAGGCTTTCAAAGAATTATATTTTATTTTCATGCTTTCCCTTGTCTTTTTTAAATTTATTTTATGGGCACAGTCACGGCAATATTTTGTTGAGTAATCATTTTTGCTTTTTTTTCTTACAAGACGATTACACCTTGAACATCTTATAAAATTGCCGTCACCGATATAATAGAGATATTCCAAGCCTAATTCTCTGAAATCGGATATCTCTAATACGGTGGGTGAGGTCATGTCGGCAAAGGTAATTCGAAGGTTTAAATTATCATTTTTATTGGAGAGGGATATGTATTCCATATGCGCTAAGTCGTTTAAATATAAAAATTTGTCCTCTCTGTGCTTTACCGTAACCGAAGCTGTCTTGTATATATCCTTTATTTTTGCGTTTACCCATCCGTTATTATTTTCAAAAATGGTATTGTATAGTTTGGCATAGCACAGCATTGTAAATGCAAGCTTTTTATACCTTATATTAGGAAGCTTTTCTATTTTATCCAGCTCTGACTGCGTGATGCCTATATGGTTAATCTCCTTTAAAGGATATCTGTCCGATTTTTTATAAATGTCCTCAATGATATCCTCCCATAATGCCGCATTGTAGCCTGAATAATTTTTCTGCATAAATGCGTTCAGCCTTTCAAATATCTGTTCCTTGTCTAAATTCTCCTTTTGCTTATAATACCTTGCCAAAAGAAACAGGGTGGAGGAGGGCTTTTTGTCAATCTCCCCCTGTTCTATAACATATTTTGCATATTCACATTCATTTAATATAATTGACATTTCAAACCTCCGTATTTGTTGCGTCCTCATCCGTTATCTTTATGGTGGCAGTGCGCATGCTAAATTTGTTGCCGCCAAATTCAATGTCTCCATCAGAATCTAATTTTGGGTACGATATTTTATAATCATTTCGTTTTAATAAATTTTTTATAAACATGTCGCCGCATATATCCCACGCAAACTGCTTGCTCTTTTTTGTACCCGAATAGCATAAATCTAAAACTATGTCGCACAAATATTCTTCGTTGGGACATTGCTCTAAGCATTGCCGTTTAAACCGTTCCTTAAATAAATATTTTTGTATTTGCAGCTCCTCCGAACGTAGTCTTTCTGATTTTGCATACTGTATATAATTTTTGGTTTCATTTACATACTTGTCATAAATTTTTTTAATTTTGTTATACATATCCCTTGAATAGGAAGTGCCACACTTTAAAATCGAATAATCAAAATCGGATTCATGTTCAAAGGAAATATTATCAAAAATGTTTTCAAGCCTTTTACAGATACGGTTTACGGTACAAGGAGACTGTCCGAGAGGAAAGTCCTGATAATAGCGCTCTAAAAATTTTTCCTCCGCATTTGTTTTATTTTCCTTTTTCAAAAGCTCATTTAAGGATATGCGAAATTGCATAATACATTTTTCGTTGGTTCTTTTATTGTATTCCGTGAGCTTGGCACGCTCGGCAGGATATATGTACTGCATAAAATATGGTTTTTTATCAGCCAAAATTCTGCAATTAAGCAGGTTTTCCTTCCTTTCGGCGGAGGGCGCCGTCTCGGAGTTTTTGTTGGAAAGTCGGTTATACCATTTATCAGGCATTACATTTGCAACAATACCCTTTGTTTTGTCGATTGAGTTCTGCTGATAAAGCTGACCGCACTTAATTCGGTAATCCAATATTCTGTATTCTCTGCTGTTTTTGGGAAATCCTGCCTGAACCTCAAACATAGAGGTTATTTTGTTTGTTACCTCGCCGACGGCATTTCCAAAGCTGTTTATATTTGACTGCATCAAATCATCCTCGGTCACGATACATTTGGGAGCCTTTTGCTGAATACATTGGATTGCGGGTAAATTATTTGTATTGTTTACTAAAACGAAAGAGGAGGTGTTTATTACACAGTCCCCGTCCTTATCCATTCCGTTCATTGCCTCTGCACATGTATCCCAGCTGTTGAAAATGGTAGGGGTAACCATATATTTATAAAAATCATCCATTTCCGCATTGTGGACGACCTTTAGCTTTCTTATATTATTGTGGGAGGTCATGGGAGCACGGAAGCTTACAATTTCATCAACTCCTTTATCTATCCAGTATTTTGAATAAACCTGACCTGTCTTTAGTAATCCGGTAACCCTCATTCCAAACATGGATTGGCACAGGGAATAGGGGTCGCCTGAAACAAAGGAATAATTACCGTCAACATTGAGAACCCCCACCTTTGCATCATTAATACGTTTCCTTATCATGGAATGTATCTGGTTTTTCACAAATGGATCGTTTTTCATTTTCGGCTCTATCATTAATGCAGTTGCAAAGGAGCTGTCCAAATGCTGTATGTTATTTTCATTCAAACCGCTTCCTTTTGTATATAGGATTGCCTTTCTATAATCATTCGCCAGAATGTCCATGATTTCGTTTACGGTAGGTGCAATAAGCTCCTCAAGCTGCTCCTCCGTAAAATCATAGCTCTGTAAAAACTGATAATTCATTGTTCTTACATTTTCCAGCTTTTCCTTTGAATATTTTGTAATGGCAAATGTATAATTGTTCTTCCTGCAATTTTCCATATAGCTTTCAAGGGAGGAGTAGGAATCCCATAATTTGAGCATGGATTCGGTGAGAATAAGCTCAATTTCATTTATATTGTAGGTATTTCCCCATACGTCAGTTATTTTTGTAAATCCGTTTTTACGTGCAAATGTTTGAAAATCAACCGGAAATACGGCACCCTTGCAAAATGAATTTCTTATGACACATGCAGGAAGTACATATTTTTCACCGAGTTCCTTTCCCCATTTTTCCATAAGCTGTGGCATTGCTAAGCCGTATCCGTCACTGTCATTTAGTGTAATATCCTTGTTATGGACGTATTTCATGCGTGGCTCATCTAAGCCTGTATCATCAAGTTCAATTACATCCGCCTTAAAATGAGTGAAACAATCATGGACAACCACAATACCCTTCGGTGTTGAAACAGGGGTGGAGGAGCTGCATACTAATGAAAAGTAAGCCTCCAATTTGGCGGGAACATGCTCCTTTGACATATCACGTCCGTTATTTATGCGTTTTTTTAATTCGGGAAGCAGCTTTTCGTTTACAAAAACAATGGTGTTGCTTTTCACACCTCCTGTTGTTCCCAGCAATCGGCGGAATGTGATGTTGTTGATTTTAAATCCTTTTTTGTAGATTTGCTTATAATCACTGTTACTATCCATAATTACACAGACATAATCCTTTTTGAATTGGTATTCGTCCAACTGCTTATATAATTTTTTTATTTTTGGTCTTGAAACAGATAAATTCTTTTCGCAGTTTAACGCTTTAATCTGTGTCTTAATGTCAGAAATATGAGATGCCGAGTTAGGAGTACCATTTAATTCATCAATAAAGCGCATAAGCTGACTTTCGTTTAAGGTAACAAGCTCTTTATTTTCTCTTGCCTGATTTATGGAAAGCTGTAAATTCCATTTTGCTCTGCGAAGACGTGATGAATGTATTTTATATACAAATCTTTGTGAAACTAAATTTATGCTCATTTTATACCTCCTGACTTATTGCTTTTATTTGTTGCTTTTATATGACCTTTATGTAGTCGCTACTCATTTCTCAGACTTCTCAGCTCAACATTTTTTTTGCACACTCTGTCAAAACGCATATCAGCGGCAGTTTTTCCTGCCATTATTGACATAGTGCTATGTCCTTCAAAATCAAATAAGGTTATTGTGCCTCCGTATGTTTGGTGAAGCTCATCTCTTTTTAAAATATTATTTGTCATATTCGTTACCCTTGTTTCCTTTCTTATTAAAAACTTTTTTATTCGCTCATTTTTGAGAGCTTTTTTGCGTCCGCATTTATATATTCTCTTTTTTGGTTTTGGTTTTTTTGATTACGGGATGCGTCACACTAATTCATTGTTTTAATAGAATTTTAAAAAGAGGGATTTTTAAGGGACTTTAAAATTTTGTATTAATAATGATATTGACACACGAACAGTTGTTCGATATAATACAGGTACAACGTAAATAAAAAATAATCATCATCATAGGACGGCTAAGTAATTCACGGCAAATCAGCAAAGCTTCAGCAGCCCAAAAGGATAACTGATATTAACCAGCCAAATTAGGATATATGGAGGGTTTAGCTTTGTGTTGCCAAAAAACAGTATAAGAAAGGCGGTTATAAAAATGAATACGAAAGAAAAAGACGAAATAAGAAATTACTATTGCGTAAATGAGTTAAAGGAGCTTAAAAAAATATGTGACCCGATAATATCACAAAAAAACATAGCTCAAATGTATCACGATGATTTATACAGCGATGCAATGAGAGTATTGGAGGAGAGTCTTGCGGTATTTGACAAGGAAAAAAGCTCCTTTAAAACCTTTCTGTCAGGAAACATCAGGAGGTCAGTTTATGATTGGCTCAGAAATAATATGCGTGGTAAACGCTGTAATGTAAAGCGTGATAGCAAAGGAAAAATTGTAAGGGACGAGAAGGGTGAACCGGTTGTTATTGCAAATATTTGTCTTGATGAGCCTGATGAGGAGGGCAATATATTAGCTGAAAAAATTGCAGATGAAAAAACAGTTGAGGATATTGTTTTTTCTGATGATAGAGATGAGCTGTTTCAGGACGAAAGAGTAGAGGCATTTTTAAAAGGCTTAAGCAAAGTTCAGCAAAAAATTGTTGTGCTGCTGATGAAAGGTTATACCCCATGTCAGATTAAAGAAAGGCTGGGTATATCGGACGGAGAATATTGCAGGGAATATAACAGTGTTAAGTCTTTTAATAACATAAGACTGTTTAGGACATTGTTTCATACATATGATAATGAAGAAATTACGGAGGAAAAAATTATGAGAACAACACAGACTATGGAAAAGAGTAAGCCGATGCAGTATTCAATTGCGTCAATCAACAAAAAGATTGACAATCGCACAATCAGGTTTGATCATCCCCTTCAAAGGGAATCAGAACAGTGGAGCCCTGCAATGAAGGGAAATCTTATTTCTGATATATTACAGGATAATCCTCTGCCGGAAATCGTTTTTGCAGAGCAGATTATAAATGGTATTCCCGTTGTATGGGATTTGGACGGTAAACAACGATGTACAAATTGCTATGCATTTGTAAATAATGGATTTAAAATCAGCAGAAATATAAGAAGATGGAATATACAATATCTTTCACAAATTAGGGATGAGAAAGGGGAACCGATACTTGATGATAATGGTTTTCCTTTGAGTGAGTATATGGAATTTGACATACGAAACAAAAAATTTTATCAGCTTCCTGAGGAGCTTCAGGAAAAGTTTTTGGACTATACGTTTAAATGCGACCAATATCTAAATTGCAGCAGTGAGGAAATTGCCTATCATATTATCCGCTACAATGAAGGAAAGGCAATGTCTAAGCCTCAGAAGGGGCTTATCAGGCTTGGAGAGGAATTTGCAACAATGGTAAAAAGTATTTCAGCCATGCCGTTTTTTAAGGAAATAGGCGCCTACACCGGTGGGGAAATGAAAAACGGAACGATTGACAGAGTTGTTGTTGAATCCGTTATGGCAAGCAAATATCTGAATGATTGGAAAAAGCAGCAGGAGGAAATGTGCGACTTTCTCAAAGAAAACGCTTCCGTTGAGGATTTTGATTACTTTGAGGATATGGTAACAAGGCTTGAAAAGGTTGTGACTGAGGATGTTGCAAAAATATTTAACTCAAAGGACAGCTTTTTGTATTTTGGTCTTTTTGCGAGGTTTATAGATACGGGCGAGCCTGACAGCAGGTTTGTTGATTTTATGTCCCGATTTGCATCAAGGGCCTTACATAAAAAGAGGATGAAAGGCGTTACCTATGAAGAATTATGTATTGATAAGGCAACGGGAAATACAAGGTCCACAAAGGATAAATATATTGTTGTTCCTAAGATGGAGCTCCTTGAAGCTTTAATGTATGATTTTTTGGCATATAAAAAGGAATATGCCTAAACACATCCTATTGTTTTGAGTATAAAAATCCACAGTGTAAGCGTCAAGGAGGATAAAAGTGTTGTAAGCACAATTATATTTGACGTGAGTATTCCGTCATTATGCATATTTTTTGCCATAACATAACAGCTTACGGTTGACGGAGCCGCAAGCATAACGAGGATTGAAACCATTTCACTTCCGATAAAGCCAAGCTTGTACGCGATAGGCAGATATATGAGCGGAAGACCTATAAGCTTAATAAACGTTGCACCTAAAGCGGGCTTTAAGCGAACAAGAGCCTCATTTACATTGAAGCCCGCTCCAACGGCAATGAGCGCCATAGGTGTTGCGGTTCTTGCTATGTAGTCAATTGTTTTTGCAGGTATGGTCGGAATGTGAAGCTTTGCAAGGGAGCATGCCAATCCTAAAAGAATTCCTATTATAATGGGATTCTTTGCTATGTTTATCAGCGAACCTTTAATTTTGCCATAGTTTTTCTCCTTGGTATTGGCATTGCAAACAAGGATGATTACCGAGAGTATATTGAAAAAAGGAACAGCCGCAACAATCATAAGAGGGGCAGAGCCCATGTCGCCGCATATATTTTCCACAAAGGCAACGCCTAATATGGCTGCACTTCCTCTTGAGGCTGCCTGTGCAAATGCACCTACCATTGTTTTATCCTTAAGCGTAAGTCTTGCAATAATCCAAACAAGAAAAAACATGGAAACCGTTGCAGCAAAGCAGAATATAAAAAATTTAAAATTCATTTCTTCCTTAACGTCCGATAAGGCAATATCCTGAAAAAGCATGACAGGAAGGGCAACGACAAAAACATATTTGTTTATGACAGAGGCAAATTCCTCTGTAAGAAAATTGATTTTTTTTAGGATGTAGCCTAAAAGTATTATTAAAAATATAGGAATTGTTGCATTGATGCTGAAAATAAAGTTATCCATAGTGTACCTCGCATATTGCAATTCTACAACAGACCTGAAAATAAGGCAATATTTTATGGTATAAAATTTATCATTACAGTGTAAAATTTATGGTGGAAAATTTATCAAAAAAAATTGTTGACATTATTTGGGCACTATTATATAATGGGTTTTGCGTTAAGAGATGGGGTACAAGCTTACCACATGAATATTTACTTAATATAATTTGACGGGGTGTGGCTCAGTTTGGCTAGAGTGCCTGATTTGGGATCAGGAGGTCGCAGGTTCGAATCCTGTCACCCCGACTTAAAAGCACTTATATGCATAAACTATGCGGGTGTAGTTCAATGGTAGAACACTAGCCTTCCAAGCTAGTCACGTGGGTTCGATTCCCATCACCCGCTTTTTATTTTCGCTATTGGCGAAGATTAAATGTGTCCGTAGCTCAGCTGGATAGAGCAACGGCCTTCTAAGCCGTGGGTCGGGGGTTCGAATCCCTTCGGGCACATTTTTATATTTTATGGTGGGTATGGCGCAGTCGGCTAGCGCGCCAGATTGTGGCTCTGGAGGCCGAGGGTTCGAGTCCCTCTATCCACCCTTGCTTTTAAGTAACCAAGCATGGCTTGATTACCGTAGCCCGCCATCGGGTATATGTTCAATTTAGGGTTGTTTGGTTCGTGGAGTGACATTATTGGGCTATCGCCAAGCGGTAAGGCACAGGACTTTGACTCCTGCACTTCGTTGGTTCGAATCCAACTAGCCCAGCTTATATTATGGGCCACTAGCTCAGTCGGTAGAGCACTTGACTTTTAATCAAGTTGTCGGGGGTTCGATTCCCCCGTGGCTCATTTTTTATGCGGATATGGCGGAATTGGCAGACGCGCTAGATTTAGGTTCTAGTGTCAACAGACGTGCAGGTTCAACTCCTGTTATCCGCACTGTTTGGAAGTAAGTTGTGTTACAACTTTGTTATATTTAATTCCTTTTCTTTATTTTCAAATTCGTTTATTAATTTTTTACCAAAAACGTATATTTTATCTCTCATTGCATGTCCAAACATGCCATAGCTCCAATCTTTACTTAAAAACATATGATGATCTCCGTCTGGATAATAACTTGGAAAATAAACGTTAACTTCTCTATCCTTATCATAATAATGATAACCTAATTCAATATTCTCATTAGGATTATATTCAAAAAATTCATGGCACCAATCTAATGCATATAAATCATCATTACTTATTTTTTTGAATATATCATTTACTATTTTTTCCTGCTCGGCAGACCAATAGGAATTTAACTGATAGCATACATTTTCAATATTAAATTCAAAAGCATTAATTTTTTTGTTTACAGATGGATCAAATTTATATTCTTTTTTAATTCTATTCCATATTTCATCATATAATTTTTCATCTAATATTACTTTCATAAACGATATCTCCTTTACAACGTACTATTTATATTAGAAATTATACTAAATTTTCTAAAATCTCACAATCGAATTAATTGAACATTCATACTGATATATTTGGACTTTCTCTTTTTTTCATTTTGGTTTATAATTACATTCAGATTGAATAAATAAAAAATGCTATAATGTTTATGGTCGGATTTAACATGAAACCTGACATTTGGCTATTTTCATAGGAGGAAACAATAAAAATGAGTATAAGAATAGGTATTATGGGGTATGGAAATCTTGGAAGAGGGATTGAGTGTGCAGTAAAGCAGAATGATGATATGGAGCTTGCGGCGGTATTCACAAGGAGAGACCCTTCCACTTTAAGTATTCTTACAGAGGATGTTCCTGTGTATTCTGCTGATGAGGCTGAAGCCCACAAGGATGAGATTGACGTTTTAATTTTATGCGGAGGAAGCGCCACGGACCTTCCGAAGCAGACAAGGGAGTACGCAAGATATTTTAACGTTGTTGACAGCTTTGACACTCATGCAAAAATACCTGAACATTTTGCAGCAGTTGATGAGGTGGCAAAGGCATCAGGTAAAATAGGAATTATATCCGTTGGATGGGACCCTGGTATGTTTTCATTAAACAGGTTGTATGCAAATGCCATTCTCCCAAATGGAATGGATTACACCTTTTGGGGAAAGGGCGTAAGTCAGGGCCATTCAGATGCAATACGCAGGGTTGAAGGCGTATTAAATGGAAAACAGTATACAATTCCTGTGGAAGCTGCACTTGAGGCGGTAAGAAGCGGAGAAAATCCCGACCTTACAACAAGGCAGAAGCATACGAGAGAATGCTTTGTTGTGGCAGCAGAGGGAGCAGATAAAGCAAAAATTGAGGCGGAAATAAAGAATATGCCGAATTATTTTGCGGATTATGACACTACGGTTCATTTTATAACAGAGGAGGAGCTTGAGAGAGAACACGGCGGTATACCTCATGGAGGCTTTGTTATAAGAAGCGGAAAAACAGGATGGAATGAGGAAAATTCACATGTTATAGAATATAGTCTCAAGCTTGATTCAAATCCTGAATTTACTGCATCAGTAATTGCAGCATATGCAAGAGCAGCATATAGATTAAATAAAGAGGGAGTAAGCGGATGCAAAACTGCATTTGATATTGCTCCTGCATATTTGTCAAAATTAAGCGGAGATGAGATAAGGGCGCATTTGCTCTAGACTTAATCTGCAGAAAGCAGGTGCTTGATGAAAAGAAGATTCATAAGCGTTTTAACATTGCTGTTTTTTATTCCCGCTGTGATGTATTGTCAGACATGCAATGCAAAAGTAAATAAGACTGCGGAGGACGGGTTGAACAAAATCTACTCGGAGCAGGAGCTTTATTTTGAGGGAGACGATACGGAGCAGGAGGAATTTCTGCATTTTCTTCTGGCAAAGCTTATCTATGATGATCTTGATGGGTTTGAGGGAAAAAGCATACGTGATTATATTGATGCCAATGATTCCTTGTACGATAAGGAAATATGGACAGATTCGGGTATAAAATACAACAGTCTGTATAACAGGTTTATCGGAGAATTTACTATTTATAAGGTTTACAATAATAATTCCGAATCGGGCTTTTATGCTGTTGCGTTTGTGGATGACAGTCATGGTGTGCTTGCCTTTAGAGGGAGTGAAATGTTTACGGATTCGTTTCCGTTGGATGAAAGCAATGATTGGATCGGAACGGATTTTAAATTTTCACTTTTAAATAAGCTGTCATCACAGTTTGACGATTCCTTAAGCGCATATTCCGATTTTGCTTCGTCGCTTAATTCAGAGGGGAAAAACCGAAATATAACCTTTACCGGGCATTCCCTGGGAGGGGCGCTTGTGACAAATGCGTCAATTGTAACAGGCTGTTACGGTTATTCCTTTGACGGCGCATGTGGGCACGTAATCGACCTTGTATATTATTATAATTTCCTCGATATAGATAAGTTTTCGGGTGTGGAGGATATGCCATTCTGTAACTATACAGACGATACAGGTTATCTTGTTGCGGATGTTATACAGCATACAAATGCGGACACCATGTATCAGTTGGACCGGAAAACCAATTTGGATAAGATGTCGGAAAATACTGCTATACCAAAATATTCAACGGCAGCATCCCATATTATATGGTCCACCCTTGGACATGAAGGGGCAAGGCTTTTTTTCCTGAATAAATGTGTAAAGGAGGGGCAGACCTACACCTATGCACCTGATAAGCCGATTACGATTGATATAACAAAAAATATTATTGGGGCGGGAATGGAGAGCTTTACTGATTTTTCTTTGCCTGGATGTTTTGGAATAGAAGAATATCAGTCAGTTAAAGATGAATTAATCGCAGCCTCACTTGGGGCATTGAAGGACGGAAGGGTTATGCTGGCATCCAAAAAAGGTTCCGTTATGAGGGCGTACGATGGAATTGGTGTAAATTCCTCCTTTGCGGTATCTGCCGTAATGTATGGTGGCAGCGGCAACGATAAATTATATGGGTATACCTCTGATGATGTGCTTATTGCAGGAGATGGTACAAATATACTGGATGGAGGACTTGGAAAGGACACATACATTATTGACAAATATAAAAACTCCACAACGTATATATATGATGGAGGCGAGGAAAGCTATATTATCTTAAGAAATTTCGGAATAGATGATATAAGCGTGATTACCCTTGAGAATAACAGTATTGTCTTAGGAGATGGTCAGACCGTAAAGCTTGATATAAAGCAAAATGCAAAGGACATTCATATATATTGTTGTGATGAAGGAATAATCGACTATAAGGGAGATATGTCACAGCTTGGTTACAAGCCTGACGTTCAGAAACCATATAACCGCATAATTATGCTTAAGGGAAAAGGCAGGATAGAAATTAACAATGCTTCCGGCAATACGCTTGTGAGTCTGAAAAACAATATCAAGACAACAAAAACCGTAGAAAATAAATTCTGTAAGGCATATATATGTGGAGAGATGGGAAATGAAAGTATCGTTCTTTTTATGAACGATAGCTGTGAAGCGGTATTGTCAAGTGAAAAAAAAGCAGATGCAGCCTTTGGCAGAATAGATGATGCCTCATCTGACATAGTATGTGGAAAGCTCTACAATACCAAATTTGTTAATTATGGTGTGGATTTTTACAATGAAAATATAATGAATCAAAAAGAAGGAGAAATAGGAACGGGAGATGCAATTGATTCAGGAATAAATTATCTGATTAATTTACTGTTCAAATGAAAGCTGTAAAACAAAGAGGCTGTCGCGCTTAGTGCGACAGCCTTTTTGCTTTATAGGACAGCCTTATGATTGTTGATTACTTGAAGTGTCGTCATATTTCTGCTGTAAATCAGACATGGAATCACTAAAGGTTTCCAAAGGAGTGCTTAAGGTTCTTTCCAAATCTTCCTGCTCCTTGTTCTTCTGTGCAATCTTCTTTTTCCACCATTTAAACAGAATGGAAACAACAACAATTACAACTATACCCACTATGAGAGCTATGATAATGCCCTTGTATTTTTCTGCAAAGGTCTTTTCCCTGTGCATTATTCTGTCAGCAGCCATCGCACAGCCGCCTCCGAATATAGCACCGAGATTCTCACTGTCCCTTGACCACTGTGCTTCGATATAATCGTACAATATATCAACAGCCTCGCTGTCAATTGTGCCTGCTATTTCGTATCCGCATGCATCATACATATATGCATTTTGATAGTCATAAAGCAAAAGTATATGTCCCTCGTCATCGAAAAGCTCATCATAAAGAGCAGATGCCTCATCAACACCGTCAACTCCCGGGTCTAACTGTTCTACAAGGTACACATACGCACAAACGCCCGTGGTGTTGTAAAAATGTCTCAAACCATTT
Source organism: uncultured Bacteroides sp. (assembly GCA_964635615.1). GTDB lineage: Bacteria > Bacillota > Clostridia > Lachnospirales > Lachnospiraceae > Coprococcus_C. Next base: position 70,853 of record CAZWNL010000005.1, on the reverse strand, counting down.
TCCATTGCAGAATGCTCATCGTCATACAAAAGACCGTCAGGGTCACTGTAAAATCCGTTTACATTTACCCTGCCTGTAAACTTCTCACGTTCGATATTTGAATAGCTGTCTGAATAGCTTGGCGCCTTATTATTATAATAGCCGTCGTATGTATTTCTGTATGAGCGCATTGACCCCAAAGCAGAAAATATAATAATAAGAAGAATAAGCCCTGCAAAAATACTGGAACATCCTGAGGATGAGCCGGAATAGTTATTTACATATACACGGTTAGGTCCGTCATAGTAATAGCGCCTTCTTCCGTATCCGTAATAGTGTCTCCTTGGTGGTGGAGGTGGAGGCGGATTGTGATATCCTCCGTAGTGTCCACCATAATGTCCACTTTGTGGTCTGCTGCCTCCGCCCATCATCGGGTTGCCGCTGGATGTTTGACCACTGTAGCTTCTTCCCGTGCCTCTCGCCGAGCTTCCCCCTGAGTGACCTGAACCAAAGGCGCGACTTGTACCACTTCTGCTTGCTCCCATTGAACGGCTTCCGCCTGAACTGCCTCGGCTGCTTGAGCTTCTGCTGCCTGAACTTCTGCTGCCTGAACTTCTGCTTCCACCGCCACGGCTTCCACCGCCGCCCATAGAACGTGCCATATATTACCCCTCCTTAATTGTATAAAATATGTCTAAAACACAAAAGACTAACCTTATTTTACAATGAAAAATGAATTCAGTAAACATATATTTTCCTACAATTGTTCTTGAGGCGCATTTTTAGATGTGATAATATATCAACAAAATTATAATGGAGGGTTAAAAATGCGTGTAGGAATGGGATATGATGTTCATAAGCTCGTGTCAGATAGAAGGCTTATATTGGGCGGCGTTGAAATACCATATGAAAAGGGGCTGCTTGGACACTCGGATGCGGATGTCCTTGTACATGCCATAATGGATTCGCTTCTTGGGGCCGCTGCACTTGGAGATATAGGAAGACATTTTCCGGATACGGATGAAAGCTATAAGAATGCGGACAGTATTAAGCTGCTTTGTGAGGTTGGAAGGCTTATTGATAAGGAAAACATGCTTATATCAAATATTGATGCTACAGTAATTGCACAAAATCCAAAGCTTGGTCCTTATATTCAAAATATGAGAAAAAATATTGCAAATGCTCTTAACATAGATATTACACAGGTAAACATAAAGGCGACAACTGAGGAAAAATTAGGCTTTACAGGACAGGGGAAGGGCATAAGCGCACAGTCCGTATGTCTTTTGGAGACGGTAAATAATTTTGATTACAGAATGAGTACGAATGCCATGACAAAAAATACAAAATGCAGGGATTGTGAAGGGTGTAAGGGGTGTCTGTCTGAAGTGTAAATAATATGTTTACATGCCAAAATTTGATAAAATTATACAAAGGTCTATGAATTTACAAAAAAATATGTTAAAATTAAAAAGATTTTGCGTGTGCAAATACATTTGAATTTGAATGGGGGATAATCTCATGTACAAAATTTTAAAAAAAGAAGTTTTAAATCAGGCTGTTATCTTGATGGACGTGGAGGCTCCTTATGTGTCTGCACGTTGTGAGGCAGGACAGTTTGTTATTGTCAGAGTTGACGAGGACGGAGAGAGAATACCGCTTACAATAGCTGACTTTGACAGAGATAAAAACAGCGTAACAATTATTTTCCAAGTTGTGGGATATTCCACAAAGCTCATGGAAAAACTTGAGGAGGGAGATTCCTTCTGCGATTTTGTGGGACCGTTAGGACAGCCTGCACCGTTTGAGGTTGATAAATGGAAACGTGTTATAGGAATTGCTGGAGGAGTAGGCGCAGCACCTCTTTATCCGCAGTTGAAAAAGCTTTCTGAGGAGGGTGTTTCTGTAGATGTAATAATAGGCGGTCGTTCGGCAGAGTTCGTAATACTTGCAGAAAAATTTAAGGAATTCTGTGACAATGTTTACATTATGACGGATGATGGCTCTCTTGGAGGAAAGGGCTTTGTTACAAATAAGCTTCAGGAGCTTATTGAGTCAGGAGAGAAATATGACCATGCAATAGCAATCGGGCCTCTCATCATGATGAAGAATGTTGTAGCCGTCACAAAACAGTTTGATTTACATACGGCTGTATCGCTTAATCCTATCATGATTGACGGAACGGGAATGTGCGGCGGATGCAGGGTTACTGTTGGAGGAGAGACAAAATTTGCATGTGTTGACGGACCGGATTTTGACGGCTTCCTTGTAGATTTTGATGAGTGTATGAGGCGACAGTCATTCTTTAAGGAAGAAGAACATGAATGTATGATGAGATTATAATGTTACCTTGCAAATAAGGATTGTATGGGTATAGAAAAATAGAGGAGATAAAATTATGGCAAATATGAGTCCTAATAAGGTTCCGATGCCACAGCAGGAGCCGGATGTAAGAAATAAAAACTTTGATGAGGTTGCCACGGGCTACACTGCCGAGATGGCAATGGAAGAAGCATCAAGATGCATAAACTGTAAGAACAAGCCTTGTATGACAGGCTGCCCTGTAAATGTACCGATACCGGGATTTATAGAACAGGTGGCAGCAGGTGATTTTGAGAAGGCTTACGAGATAATCACAAGTGAAAATGCGCTCCCTGCAATATGCGGCAGAGTATGTCCGCAGGAAAATCAGTGTGAGGGTAAGTGCGTAAGGGGTATAAAGGGTGAGCCGGTTTCAATCGGAAGACTTGAGAGATTTGTTGCTGATTACCACATGCAACATGGTACAAAGCCATCGTATGACATTAAGCCAAACGGCAGACGTGTGGCTGTCGTAGGTTCTGGACCTGCCGGAATTACATGTGCCGGAGAACTTGCGAGGAAGGGCTATGAGGTTACAATATTTGAGGCGCTTCACAAGGCAGGCGGCGTTTTAAGCTATGGTATTCCTGAATTCAGGCTTCCAAAGGCACTTGTGGCAAAGGAGCTTGAAAACGTAACTGATTTAGGTGTCAAAATAGAGACAAATGTTGTGGTTGGCCGCTCAATTACGGTTGATGATTTATTTGAGAAGGGCTATGACGCTGTATTTCTTGGAACAGGTGCTGGGCTTCCTAATTTCCTTAGAATACCAGGTGAAAATCTTTTGGGAGTATACTCTGCAAATGAATTCCTTACAAGAGTAAACCTTATGAAGGGATATAAGAAGGGCGAGGCTCCTACACCTGTAAAGATAGGAAAGAGAGTGGCAGTTGTAGGTGCGGGAAATGTTGCAATGGATGCAGCCAGAACCGCAAAGCGACTTGGAGCTGAGGAGGTATACATAGTATATAGACGTGGCGAGGAGGAAGTACCTGCAAGGAAGGAAGAAGTTGAGCATGCCAAGGAGGAGGGCGTAATATTTAAGCTCCTAAACAACCCTGTCAAAATACATGGTGACGACGGTTGGGTTAAGGGTATAGAGGTTGTTGAACAAAAACTTGGCGAGCCTGATGCATCAGGAAGAAGAAGACCGGAACCTATTGAGGGTTCAAATAAGATTATAGATGTTGAGACGGTTGTAATTGCCATAGGACAGTCGCCAAACCCTCTTATAAGACAGACTACAGAAGGACTTGAAACTGAGAAGTGGGGCGGAATAATCGTAAATGAGGATACAAACGAGAGTACAAGAAAAAATGTTTACGCAGGCGGTGATGTAGTCACGGGAGCTGCTACCGTTATACTTGCCATGGGAGCTGGAAAGAAAGCTGCCAAAGCTATTGACGAGTCCTTTGCTTAGGAGTTTTTTATGGATGATTATATTGAACAGGTAATAAAAAGAAAAAGAACCTTTGCGGATATGTTGCCGTTTACGCTGTCATATTTAATTGCACTTGCGGGAATGGCTGTTTTTGCGGCTGTAAGTATATCGTTTGGGGCATTGATTATAGTAATTGGAGGCTTTCTCGGAAGCCTTACAAGCAAGAAGCTTCATTCACAGTTTGAATATATTTTTACAAATGGTGATTTTGACAGTGCCATAATATACAACTTGGTGAAAAGAAAAGAGTTTTTTTCCTTTGATGCAGACCATGTTACAAGGGTTCTTCCATACGAAAGTGATAAGCTTAAAAATGAACTTGACATTAACAAATCCCTTGTTGTAAAGAATATTACAACAAGCAGGGAGGAGAACAGGGACAGATGGTATGCCTTTATGATTAACGATAAAAGAGGCAGACAGACTGTGGCGGTTGTGGAGCTTACGGACAAGGCGTTAGAACATGTAAAAGTATATTACAAAAGTAAAATTGAAAATTAAAAATATGAAGTAAAATTATGATGCCGGCTTTGAATAAAGCCGGTGTTTTTTTGTAAAAATATAAATAGTGATAGGACTGTATTGGTGTTTTATATAAATTAAATTTTAATATGATAATATTTCATGTTTAGGTAAAATAATATGGCAAAAAACGATTGTTTGGCTTCTGATATTCTTAAAAAATTCCAACAGTATTTTCTGCTGTGGCTGACGGGCGGAATCGCATATTTTTATATGGAAATAATGTTTCGGGGCTACTCTCATTATTCCATGATAATATGTGGTGGCTTTTGTTTTCTTTTTGTCGGGCAGACAGGACTTAGTATTTTATATGAGAAAAGCCGGTTTTTCATTGTAAAGATAATGGCTGCCTCGGCGCTTATCATAACGACTTTGGAGTATATTACTGGACTTATTGTGAACGTCATTTTTCATTTGGAGGTTTGGGATTACTCGAAGGTGAAAGGGAATATAATGGGGCAGGTCTGCCTTCCGTATACATTTTTATGGGGAGTTATGGGACTCCTGTGTGTTTACATGACATATATGATACAGAGGTTTATATTGGAATGATATTAAGAATAAAAATCGCCGGACATTCGTCCGGCTTGGAGAAAAAGTATTAAGTAATTTACTATGGTTCTAATGGTGTCATCTTAAGACCTTTGTACATCTTGGTATATAAGCTCTTTTCATCCTGATAGAGCACAAATCCGCGAGCACCGTCTTTAACAATATATGAATACTTGTTTTTTTGCACATTCATATAAAGAACTTCCTCTACATTAAGTTCTTTAGCCTTGGCCTTTGCTGTGTATACATTAAGGGGCTCCAATTTGAATTTCTTAACGGCCTGATCAACTGTCATTTGACATTCCTCCTCTTACAAAGCTACATAAATCTACTTGATAATATATAATCAAATCGCTATAATTATTATAATTGTTTATTTACTAATAGTATATTGTATATTTTTTACAATGTCAATTGTTAAAAGTGACTAATTTGCATTTGAAACCGGTAGTTTTTAATAAAATCGATTGTTCAAATTGACAAGAAAGGGTTAAGAAAAATAAATGGATATACAAAATCAACAAAAAATGTTGCTGCATGTGTGCTGTGCTCCGTGCAGCTCTTATGTTTTGGAATACTTATATTCCAAGTATAACATAACTGCTTTTTTTTACAATCCCAATATTACAATACGGGAGGAATATGAGAAAAGGATAAGAGAACTAAAACGCTTTGTAAGTGAAGCGCCTTTTGCTAAAAATGTTGCAGTTGTGGAGGGCATGTACAATCCGGAAAAATTTATTCAAATATCCAAAAATCTGGAAAATGAGCCGGAACGGGGAATAAGATGTTATAAATGCTATGAGCTTAGACTCAGGGAAACTGCCATATATGCTTTGGAGCATAAATATGATTTATTTACCACAACGCTTTCCATAAGCCCCCATAAAAATGCTGAGTGGCTGAATGAAATCGGCATGAGACTTTCCGATGAGCTTGGAATTGACTATCTTTACAGTGATTTTAAAAAGAAAAATGGATACTCGCGATCAATACAGCTGTCTAAAGAATATGGACTGTACAGACAGAATTACTGCGGGTGTGTATACAGCAAAAATGAGGCTGATAAAAGAAAAAATAGCTTGTAGACGAAGTTATATTGTAGTACAATAACATATATGTGATATGGAATGGATTTTAGAAAGGAGGCTGTTTTTATGTACATAGGCGGTATGAGTAACAATTACACTGTGCCTGTAAGCATGGTGGACAGGGTGACGCCTGTTAATGCTGATAATACGATAGACAGTTCTTCCAAAGTAAAGTCTGCTGAATGTCAGACATGCAAGAATCGAAAATATGTGGACGGATCCAATGAACCTGATGTTTCCTTTAAAACACCGGGCAAAATAAATCCGAAGGAAACATATGCCAAGGTAAGCGCACATGAGAGAGAGCATGTTGCCAATGCAATTGCAAAGGGCAGCAAGCCCGGGGCAAAACTTATAAGCGCATCAGTTGCACTCAAGATGGCAGTGTGTCCTGAGTGTGGTACGACATATGTTGCGGGAGGAACTACAACGACTCAGATAAAGTATTCAAAATCAAATCCATATGATAAGAATGCTGATGAAGCATTTGGTAACCTGCTTGTGGGAAATAATGTAGATGAAAAAGTTTGATTAATGCGGTATGTTACTCCTTTTTAACAGCTTAGTCATATTGATTATTGCATTTTGCTGATCATTATTTAGCATGTTAAAATCAGACAGGAGATGCAGCTCTTTTGTTGACAGGGCATATTTACCATGTCTTATGAAATTAAAATATGTTTCACTATTTGATTTGATATCCTCAGGGGCAAGCATATAAAGAAGCTCCAGAGGATTCATATTGTAAAGAGCGGATATTTTTATTAAGTTTTCTATGGTCGGAAGCCGTGTTCCTGCTTCATAATGGCTGTATGTTGAGCTGGACAAATACAGCATCTCTGCGACCTCACATTGTTTGTATCCAAATTCTTCTCTTTTTCCTTTTAGGACTTCAGCAAATGATTTTACCTGCATAATATACCTCACTTTCATTGTATAATTTCTAAAATAAATCAGGAAAATTTTGAATGTGGTTGAACCTTTTGAAATGTCAGAAAGGGAAAAACCTTAGAGCACATTATATCACATATTTTTGTTTTGTATATACTTAATTTTATAAAATTGGCGGAGGAATAAAATGAGCAAGGCAGACAACCTATTTATTGATATGTGTAATGACATTATTAACAATGGCTACAGTACGGAGGGGGAAAAGGTTCGCCCAAAGTGGGAGGATGGAATGTATGCATATACAATCAAAAGATTTGGAATAGTGAACCGATATGACCTTTCAAAGGAATTTCCCGCGATAACCTTAAGAAGAACATATATAAAATCTGCAATTGACGAGCTTCTGTGGATATGGCAGAAAAAATCCAACAATGTAAATGATTTAAAGAGCCATATATGGGATGCATGGGCAGATGAGAACGGCTCAATCGGAAAGGCATACGGATATCAGCTTGGCGTGAAGCATAAGTATAGGGAGGGTATGATGGATCAGGTTGACAGGGTTATATACGATTTGAAAAATAACCCCTTCAGTCGCCGCATAATGACGAATATTTATGTACACCAGGATTTATCTGAGATGAATCTTTATCCATGTGCCTACAGTGTTACATTTAATGTTACAGGAAATAAGCTTAATGCAATATTAAATCAGCGTTCTCAGGATGTGCTCACGGCAAATAACTGGAATGTTGTGCAATATGCCGTACTTGTACATATGATGGCACAGGTTACGGGCTTTGAAGCGGGTGAACTCGTTCATGTCATTGCCGATGCACACATATATGATAGGCACATTCCTATAGTAAAGGAGCTTATTACGAGAAAGACATATCCGGCCCCGGAGTTTTCGATGAACCCTGACATAAAGGATTTTTATAAATTTACCCTTGATGATTTCAGTATCAAAAACTATGAGACGGGACCGCAGGTTGAAAATATACCCGTTGCTGTTTAAAAGGAGAATTGCGAGGAGAAAACAAATGGATTTAATTGTTGCTGTTGATAATAACTGGGCTATTGGGAATAAGGGAAATCTGCTCGTTTCCATACCGGAGGATCACAAATTTTTCAGACAGGTCACCATGGGAAATGTAATAGTGCTGGGACGAAAAACTTTGGCAGGCTTCCCGAACGGACTTCCCCTTGCAGGACGGGATAACATTATACTTTCTGCAAAGCCTGATTTTAAGGTGAAAGATGCCACAGTTGTAAATTCTAAGGAACAACTTTTTGATGTGCTTAAGGAGTACAGGGACAGACAGATATTTGTTGTAGGCGGAGGCATGGTTTATGAAATGCTTTTGCCGTACTGTAAGTATGCGCATGTGACAAAAATTGACTATAATTATGAGGCGGACACATATTTTCCGAATTTGGATAAGCTCCCTAATTGGCAGGTAATTGGGGACAGTGAGGAGCATACATATTTCAACTTGGAGTTTTATTATTATAAGTATGTAAATAATAATCCCTTGGAATTTTAGTGACTGTGTTATAAATGCACAAAAAGTAAATTCAAAATGTAATAATTTATACAAAAACACTTTAAATCATTTTTGGAATATGATATAATTTTTTCTATATTTAATCGAATATTTTTAAGTGGAGGGTTTAAAGATGAGTGAGATTATGATTACGTCCGGCGTGGGCTTTGAGGGCTATGAAATTGAGGAGTACCTTGGCTTTGTAGCGGGACAAACAGTACTTGGTTCTAATTTCTTTAAGGGCATTGCTGCAAGTGTTACGGAGGTCTCTGACGCTGAGAGCGATAAGCTTACAAGCAAGCTTGAGCAGGCAAACGAGGTTGCCATGCAAAAGCTTAAAAAGCTTGCAGAGGCAAAGGGAGCAGATGCCATTATCGGTGCAGAGTTTAACTATACTCAGTTTGCAAACTATTCAGTAGGTACAATTGCATCAGGAACAGCGGTTACATTAAAGAAAAAGGCAGAGGCTGAGAAAAAGATAGTAAAAGAGCTTTATGTAAGCAACTACTATAACAGGCTTGTGCCAAGACCTGTAAAGGTAATACTGTCAGGTGACAGCAAAAATGTTACAATAGCTACCGAGTTTTTCAACTACAACATGGATGATATAAAGGCTGTAAGAGCAGACATTGAGCTTACTAATCTTTATGAGGAAAAGCTTTTGCTGAAGAACCTTGATTTTGTATTTGAAAGAGGTAATGTAACTCAGATAAGGGCAAACGATATTGAATGTAAGCTGCCGGCAAAGGATATACTTTTAATAAAGGATTCAAAGGTTACAATATCAAAATATGTTACAAGCAGAGGCGTATTTGCCTGCAATGATGTACCTGTAAATGTAACGATGCCGCTTCACAGACTTGAGGCACTCAAGGAAAAGAGAGGTATTGATGCCGTTGAGAAATATAAGTCTGATGGTATGACATGGACATGTAACTGCGGATATGTAAATGAGGCAGGTTCAGAGGAATGTGTTGTATGTGCGCGTAAGCAGGATGATATGAAGTCGTCCGGTTCAAGATTTAATCCTGATGAGATGCTTGCTAAGATGCAGACGAAAGAATTCGTTATGGAGATTAAGGATGTTCTTATGGAGTACATAAAGGATATTGATACACAGTACAGGATGGAGCTTCTTGAAATTATGGAATCCGGACTCCAGTATGAGAAAACCCGTGGTAACATGAAGGATACTGTTATTGAGAAGGTTGAGAAGGTATTTGAGGGGCATTAATTGTTGTAAAACAAAAGACTGTGTGATAAACTAAAATTATCATTTTTTTGAGGTGAACAGCATGGGCGCAGGACTATCTATGGCTAGTGTGAACAAGATAAAGGAATTGGCTAATGCAAGGGAGTATAGTCTTGCTCTTGAAATTGTTGACAGTCAGGATTTAAGCAAGTCGCTTAATCCTCAATTTCTCAGGCTTTGTGGGGATATTTATTCTCATGCTGGCCGCTACAAGGATGCAAGAAGAGTTCTTGTTATGGCACACAGGCTTGCTCCTGAATCTAAAAGAGTTATATTTTCTCTTATTGAGCTCCATTTGAATGTGGGACATGAGGATTTAGCAAAAAGATACTATGATATTTACCTGTTTGGTTCCGATGACAGCATCGAAACCAAGCAGGCAAAATATGTGTATGACAACGCTCATGGTGAACCTGCGGAAAAGCTTATTGAATATTTGGAATCTTCATATATGCACAGCATGGATTATGATTGGAGCTTTATTACGTATTTGCTGTTGATAAAGCTTGGGCGTAAAAGTGATGCTGAAGCGCTTTCTGACGTGTATTGTGCCACATATAAAAATAGTGAAAATTCTGATTGTATAGGTAAAATAGCTGCAGGTGATTTGGAGGTTGATTCTCTCATTTACACATATGCAAAAGAGTGGGTTGAAGATAATAATGAGGATGAAAGTGAAGTCAGGGAGCAGGAATTAAAGCTCATAGAAGAAGATGAATTGAGAATTCACCCTAAAGAGGCTGAAATTACGATTATGTTTGAGGAAGTCGGCGATGGCGTCGAGGAGCTTTCAAAGCGTAAAATGAAAAAGCTTATTAAGGAGCATGAAAAACAGGAACGTGAGCTTGAAGAAAAAGAAAGAATGGCAAGCGAGGAAGCTGAAGCTCAGGACGATGAGACTACAAATTCGGATAATAAGAAAACAGGATTGTTTAAAAAACTGTTTAAGAAATCTAAAACGGCTGATGAGGATTTGACCGAGGAGATAATAGAGCAGACCGGGGAAGAAGGCAAAGATAAGTCTGACGAAACTCAAAAAACTGACGAAACTGAAAAGGTTCTAACAACAGAAGAACATACAGATGCATCCGAAAAATCAGAGGTGAAATCTGACGAGACTTCTGATATTGAAAATATGACGATAGAAAAGGATAGTGTGGAGACCTCTGAAGATATTACTGATACAGACAGTAATATTAAAGTGGAGGCAGAAATCGAAGCGGCTCCTGAAACAGAAAATCGTGACAATGATAATCAGACAAAAAAATATAAATTTAATATAGAGGAAGCTTTATTGAATGATGAACCGGAACAAGAGGACGATAGTCCGCTTGCGGAAGATTATACTGATGATGACAGGTTTCAAGATAATTGGGAAAAAGATACACATGACGATGGAGAGACAGATATGTCGGAGTTGCATTTAAAAGAAAATGAAACCCAAAGTGATTTGGTTATTTCTGTGGATGAGGAAAATGATGGTTTTGCTGCTGAGGCAGATACAATTGATGACCTGGATGGTGAAGCCGATTATAATGATACAATTGATAATACAGATTCTGAAAAGAGTGAAACGGAAAAATTCTTTTCAAAGAAAAAGATGGAATATGTGTTTGAAGCCTCAGACATTATTATTGATGAGGATGAGGATGCTGAAACGGATGATTTTACCATTATAGAGGATGACGAATTCGGTTCAATGTCCGAGGAGAGTGAAGAAGAAACAGAAATCATTTCCGAGGCGGATGTGGAGGAAGAAATGGAAACCGCTTTCGAGGCGGATGTGGAGGAAGAAACGGAAACCACTTTCGAGGCGGATGTGAAGGAAGAAACAGAAATCACTTCCGAGGCTGATATCGAGGAAGAAATTAAGAATGATACAGAGGACTTTGAATTTGACTTTGAATTTGACTTTGATGTCAAGGATGAGCAGGAGAAAAATGAGTCAGAGATAGAAGAAGAGAATGCTGTTGAAGCAGAGGAAGAAAGCATTGATAGGAATGAAGATGCTGATTTCGAATTTGATTTTGAGTTTGATGTAAAGACGGAGGAAGAAGCAGAATATACAGCGGAAACAGAAGAAGAAACAGCAGATGTAACAGAGGAAGCTCCTTTACAGACATATGAACAGGATACATTTGAGGTTAAGGAAACGGAACCGTATTCTGAGTTCGATATTGAACAGGAAGCAGAAGCTGAAATAGAGTTGGAAACGGAACCTGAGGCAGAGCAGGAAGAAATTGAAACGGCATATGAAGCTGATGAAAAATGGGAATCTGAAATGAATTCCTTGCAGGAGCAGACAAATGACAACGCTCAAAAAACAGACCTGCTTGTTGACATAGCTTCAAAGAAAAGTAATCTTGATTTTCCGGTGTTTAAGACGGATTTGTTTCCTGAGTATAATGTTGTAGAGGTGGAAAATAATTTTGATGAAATTATGGAAAAGGCTCAGGATAAATTGCAGGCGAACCTTCTGAAAGAGGAACAGATGCAAAAGGAAGCAGAAGCACTTTTGGCATCATTAGGCATTGACTATGGAAGTATAACACCAAAAAAACAAGTTGAGAAGGCAGTCCATAAGCCCAATATTCCGATAAATAATACCGCTTCCAGAGATGCGTTAAAGGCATCCTTGAAAATAAGTTCTGAAAAAAGAGAAATTTTAAGAAAAATAAAAGAACATAGATAGTTCTTGACGGTGGGGTTACTGAAAGGAGGCAAAATAAGTGGCTATTGATCAAAGAGAAGCAATGATTGCTGCTGTAAGGGCAAAGGTTGAAAAGGAAAAGGCTGCAAAGGCTGAAAAAACTAAAAAAGAGCAGGAAAATATGCAGTTGTCCGGAAAAACTGTTGCAACAACAAATAAATCCGAGGATGGAAAGGCTAAGTATAAGACTTTATCAGCTGAAGAACTTGCTAAAATCGAGGAGAAAAAGAGAAGAAAGCAAGCAGCTGAATTAGGTATTGAGCTTGAGGAGGAGACTCCGGCAGCAGAAACTGAACCGGGAACTGCGGAAGCAAAAAATAAGGAAGAAAGCAAGACTGATGAGGCACCTAAAGAAGAAACTGTCAAAGTAGAAGAAAATAAGAAAACTGCAGATAAGGCAGAGGAGCCTTCACTTGGAATGAGTGTTGGTATTCAACCTGATAAATCCGGAAAGACGCTTGGTGGAGTAGGAACAGGTGGACTTGGAGGGGCAACAACCGACAGCCTTGGTTCGTCAGCTAAGTCGTCAGGCGGGCTTGGATTAAAGCTTAATACAGGCACTGACAGCACTGAAGCTAAGTCTTCTACAGGTAAGCTTAAAATTGCAGGAGCAGACGAGGCAGTTAAAAAAGAGGAACCAAAACAGAAAACTGAGGAAACACCTAAGCTGAAAATGTCAGAAACCTCTGAGGCTCCGTCAAAGGATGACAGCTATTTAAGAGAACAAAAGGCAAGACTTCAGCCTACAAAGATTACCGGCAGTGATGGAAGCGTAACGGTTATAGGTGATGACATCGAAAAGGATGATGCGACGACATTTGTAAAAGATGGAAATACGACTGTAATTTCCAACGGAACAAACTGGCAGACGGCAGAAACACCAAAGTCCGGAACAAAAAATGGCGATGATGAGATTAACATAGTGCCTAACAGAAAGACGGCGACAAATGATGTCAAGAGCATGTACGACATAGATAATGACGATGATGATGCTTTGGGAGCAGAGTTATCGAAGTTTGCAAACTATGGCGATGAGACGGCTAAAAAGGAGGATCCTGCTGTAAAAGCTGCAGAGGAGGCTAAGAAGAAGGCGGAAGCAGAAGCTGCAAGGAAGGCAGAGGAAGAGGCAAAGAAAAAGGCAGCTGAATATGCAGCGGAGGAAGCTCGTAAAAAAGCTAAGCTTGAAGAGGCTGAAAGAGCGGCTGCTGAACGTGAAAGAAGAATTGCCGAGGCTGCTGCAAAGCAAAGAGCAGAGGAAGAAGCACGTAAGAGAGCTGAACAGGATGCTGCCATGAAGGAGGCGGAGGAAGCACGCAAGAAAGCCGCAGAGGAAGCACGCAAGAAGGCCGCTGAGGAGGCTCGCAGAAAAGCTGAGGAAGAAGCTAGAGCCAAAGCAAAGGATAAGGCATTAAAGGCAGCAGAGGAAGCACGTAAGAAAGCCGAAGAGGCTGCGAAAATTCTTGAGGAGGCTAAAAAGGCAGAGGAAGAAGCTGCAAAACAGGCAGAGGAAAGCAGAAAACGTATAGAGGAAGAAGCTAAGCGTAAGGCAGAGGAGGAAGCTAAACGTAAAGCAGAGGAGGAAGCTAAGCGTAAGGCAGAGGAGGAAGCTAAGCGTAAGGCAGAGGAGGAAGCTAAGCGCAAGGCAGAGGAAGAAGCTAAACGTAAGGCAGAGGAAGAAGCTAAAAAGAAGGCTGAAGCTGAGGCTAAGAAGAAAGCAGAGGAGGAAGCTAAGAAGGCTGCTGAGGCTGCCCGCAAGAAGGCAGAGGAGGCAATGAAAATCCTTGAGGCTGCCAAGAAGGCAGAGGAAGAAGCTTTGAAGGCAGCAGAGGAGGCTCGTAAGCAGGCAGAGGAAGAAGCTAAAAGGGCAGCAGAGGAAGAAGCTAAGAGAGCTGCGGAGGAAGCTAAGCGTAAGGCAGAGGAAGAAGCTAAGAAAGCTGCTGAAGCAGAGGAAGCAAAACGCAGAGCTGACGAAGAAGCAAAACGCAGAGCTGACGAGGAGGCAAAGCGTAAGGCTGACGAGGAAGCCCATAAGAAGTTAGAAGAAGAAACAAAGAAAGCTGAGGAGGCTGCCCGCAAGAAGGCAGAGGAGGCTGCGAAGATTCTTGAGGCTGCAAGAAAGGCAGAGGAGGAAGCCTTAAAGGCAGCAGAGGAAGCTGATAATATTAAGCTTGACCTTACCATGCCGTCAGAGGACGGAAAACTTCCGCTGGCAGCATATTACCTTGAGAAATACACAAAGGTAGATAGCATATCCGCTTCGATTATTGATACATTTAATAGTATTGCAAATAATCCGAAGGAGTCAAGAAATGTAATACTTAAAGGTGAGCATGGCTTTGGTCTTACAAGCGTAGGAGAGGATTTTGCAAGAAGCTTTTACGATATGGCAATATGTAAGGCTAAGACAATTGCGAAGATAAAGGCTGCGGCACTTAATAAGGTTAAGCTTGCAGATGCAATGACTAAGCTTAAGGACGGATGTCTTGTTGTTGAGAATGCAGGTCTTATAGCAGCAGACAGGTTTAATGAGCTTATAAAGCTTTCAAGTCCTGAACAAAACAATATTGTAATTATACTTACAGGTGAGTCGGGTTCCATTGACAGACTTATGGATAGCGCAAAGCCTGAAAATGGCACATTTAAGTACAGCGTAAATATGCTTGGAATTTCCACGGCAGATATGATTGCAATTGCAAAGGGTTATATCTCACAGAGAGGCTTTAAGTCAGATGATATAGACGGAACATTGAGAAGCCTTCTTATGGCAATGGAAAGCGGTAACATTGACAGAATGCTTAAGGCTGTTGATGATGCACTTCTTAAATGTGAGGACAGAGAAAAGCAGAAGGGTATTTCCAAGAAATATTTACTAGCTGAAGATTTTAAATAAAATATTGAAAAAATCATAGTCGGTGCTTATAATTATTTATGGCACCGACTTTTTTACTTTATGGGAAAATTCTTCAAAATTTTTTATAATGTAAACTACCATGATTTTTATAGTCGGTGGATTATTTTACGAATAGAGGAAAAAGCATTGATAAATATAGACATAGGAATAGATTTAGGTACTTCAAATACGGTTATTTATATGAAGGATAGGGGAATTGTTGTAAACCAGCCATCTGTAATTGCATTTGAACCTAGAAGCAAAAAGATACTTGCCGTTGGCAACAAGGCTAAGAAAATGATGGGAAAAACACCTGAGGGAATAGAGGTTGTACGACCGATAAGGAATGGTGTCATATCCGATTATACACTTACAGAACGTATGTTAAAGCTCTTTGTGAGAAATGCCATGCAAAAGAGGAAGATATGGGGAAGACCAAATATATGTGTCTGTGTTCCGAGTGGGATAACGCCTGTTCAGATTAGAGCTGTGGAGGATGCAGTTTACAGAACGGGTGCAAAGGAGGTCTATATACTTGAGGAACCCTTTGCAGCAGCCATAGGAGCAGGTGTGGATGTTGATACCGCCAAGGGTTATATGATTGTTGATATAGGTGGTGGAACAACTGATATTGCCATTATTTCAAAAGGCGGAATAAAAAATGAAAAGTCCATAAAGATTGGTGGAGAGGATTTTGATGAGGCAATTATAAGGTATATGAGAAAACGCCATAACATACTTTTAGGAGATGTTTCAGCGGAGATGCTTAAGCTTGAAATAGGCTCAGTCTATCCAAGACAGAAGGATGCGGTTGGATATGCAAAGGGGAAGGAGCTTGTAAGGGGGCTTCCCACTAAGCTTCAGGTTAAATCCTCAGAGATAATGGAGGCAGTTGCGGAAGCAACAGAGCAGATTGTCGATGCTGTTAAACGTGTTCTTGAGGTGGCTCCGCCTGAGCTTGCAAGTGATATTTCGGAAACCGGTATTATTTTAACCGGTGGGGGGAGCAAGATATACGGAATAGACAAGCTTTTTGATGAAAGGCTTGGGGTGAAGGCAGCTAAGATTGAATCGCCTGAGCTGCTTGTTGCAAAGGGAGCGGGAACTGCAAGAAAGTATGTAAGACTGCGAGAAAACTAAATCACAAAAAAGCAGTTTGCATTTTATGAGGAAACATATGGATAAATTTGTTTATGAGTATGATGATGGGTTTCTTCCTTTAAACAGGGAGGAAATGGAGCTTAAGGGATGGGAACAGCCTGACTTTGTTTATGTAGTAGGGGATGGGTATGTTGACCATCCTTCCTTTGGTCATGCAATAATAAGCCGTATGCTGGAGCTTTACGGTTACAAGGTTGCAATAATATCCCAGCCGGATTGGAAAAATCCTGCAAGCATAGATATATACGGCAGACCACGTCTTGCATATCTTGTATCTGCCGGAAACATGGATTCCATGGTAAATCACTATTCAGTATCCAAAAGAAAAAGAGAACATGATTCCTATACACCGGGTGGGGTAATGGGCAAAAGACCCGATTATGCAACTGTTGTGTACTGTAATCTTATAAGAAGAAAATATAAGGATGTTCCTATAATTATAGGCGGTATTGAGGCAAGCCTTAGAAGGCTTGCTCACTATGATTACTGGTCTAATCACATAAAACATTCAATATTGATAGATTCTCAGGCTGATATACTTATTTACGGAATGGGAGAAAGGGCTATAGTTAAGGTTGCAGAAGCCCTTGACAGCGGTATTGAGGCAAAGGATATAAGTTTTGTTGAGGGTACGGCATATAGGACAGGAAGCATTGAAAATACATATGATTATATAGAACTTCCCTCCTATGATGAGCTAAAATCTGACAAACTGAATTATGCAAAAAGCTTTAAAATACAGTATGAAAATACAGACCACTATACCGCAAAAACACTTGTGGAAAAATATAATGACCATATGTATGTGGTTCAGAATAAGCCTGCGGCGCCTCTTACAGAAAATGAGATGGACAGGGTTTATTCATTACCCTATAAAAGGACGTATCATCCCTCCTATGAAGCTCTTGGTGGCGTGCCCGCAATATCGGAGGTTAAATTTAGCTTAGTAAGCAACAGGGGATGCTTTGGGGGCTGCAGTTTCTGCGCTCTGACATTTCATCAGGGAAGAATTATACAGACAAGAAGTGATAAATCCATATTGCAGGAGGCTGAAAAAATGGTGTGGGAGCCTGATTTTAAGGGTTACATACACGATGTGGGAGGTCCAACGGCAAATTTCAGACCAAAGGCATGTGAAAAGCAGGAGAAATACGGCGTATGTAAAAATAAGCAGTGTCTTTTTCCAAAACCGTGTGATAACTTAAGGGTTGACCACAGCTCCTATCTTGAGCTTTTAAGAAAGCTCCGCCGGCTTCCAAATGTTAAAAAGGTATTTATACGTTCGGGAATAAGATTTGATTATCTTATAGCTGATGAAAATGATGAGTTTTTTTATGAACTATGCAAATATCATGTAAGCGGTCAGCTAAAGGTGGCGCCCGAGCATGTTTCTGACAATGTTCTTCGTAAAATGGGAAAGCCATCAAATGATGTTTTCAAGAGCTTCTGCGACAAATATAAAAAGATAAATGATGAGCTTGGGATGAAACAGTATATGGTACCATATCTTATGTCTTCACATCCCGGCTCAACGATGAAGGATGCGGTTAAACTGGCGGAATACCTGAGGGACTTGGGATACATGCCTGAACAGGTACAGGACTTTTACCCAACGCCATCCACCATTTCAACCTGTATGTACTATACGGGTGTTGACCCAAGGACAATGGAGGAGGTGTATGTTCCGAGGTCGCCCCACGAAAAGGCGATGCAGAGGGCTCTTATTCAGTACCGAAATCCCAAGAATTATGACCTTGTACACGAGGCACTTGTAATTGCAAAAAGAACCGACCTTATAGGTTATGATAAAAAATGTCTTATACGTCCAAGAAAAAATGATGAGGCTTTTAAGGCGCATGGCAAAGGAAATAGTGAAAACATTAAAAATAGTGACGTAAAAAGAAAGAAAAAAACAATAAGAAACATTCATAAAAAGAAGAAAAAGTAGGAAGTTAATCTGTTGCGAAACAGACCTAAATATGATATTATATGCATATCAGTGTCGAGGGGTATGTCCTTAGACAGAACAAGGCGTATTTGACGTGGAGTTCAAATAAAAAAAGATGGAGGAATTTTAAACAATGGCAAAGAAAGTAGTTTTAGCAGGCGCATGTCGTACAGCAATCGGTACTATGGGTGGAACACTCAGTACAACTCCTGCACAGGAGCTTGGTGCGATAGTTATTAAAGAGGCATTAAACAGAGCAGGTGTAGCACCGGAAGCGGTCGATCAGGTGTATATGGGCTGTGTTATTCAGGCTGGATTAGGTCAGAACGTTGCACGTCAGGCTTCTATTAAAGCCGGACTTCCTATTGAGGTTCCTGCAGTAACCGTAAACGTAGTCTGCGGTTCAGGTCTTAACTGTGTAAATATGGCAGCACAGATGATTATGGCAGGCGAGGCTGATATTGTTGTTGCAGGTGGTATGGAGAACATGTCAATGGCACCATACGCAGTTATGCAAGGTAGATACGGTTACAGAATGAATGACGGAAAGTTAGTTGATACAATGGTTCATGATGCTCTTTGGGATGCATTCAATGACTATCATATGATTAAGACTGCTGACAATATTGCAGAACAGTGGAAGCTTACTCGTGAGGAGCTTGATGAGTTTGCGGTAAACAGCCAGAATAAGGCAGTTGCAGCTCAGGAGGCAGGTGCATTCGATAAGGAAATCGTTCCTGTAATGATTAAGAAGAAGAAAGAGACTATTGAGTTTAAGAAGGATGAGGGTCCACGTCCGGGTACTACAATGGAGGGACTTGCACGACTTCGCACAATCAATCCTGACGGATATGTTACCGCAGGAAATGCATCCGGTATTAATGATGGTGCAGCAGCAATCGTTGTTATGAGCGAGGAGAAGGCACAGGAGCTTGGCGTTAAGCCAATGGCTACATGGGTAGCAGGAGCACTTGGTGGTGTTGATCCTTCTATCATGGGTATCGGACCTGTTGCTTCAACGAAGAAGGTTATGGAAAAGACTGGTATGAAGATTGAAGACTTTGATATCATCGAGGCAAATGAGGCATTTGCAGCACAGTCTGTTGCAGTTGGTAAGGACCTTGGAATTGATGTTGCAAAGCAGCTTAACCCTAATGGTGGAGCAATAGCGCTTGGTCACCCGGTTGGAGCTTCAGGATGTCGTATTCTTGTTACACTTTTGCATGAGATGGAAGCTAAGGATGCAAAGACAGGTCTTGCAACTCTCTGTATCGGTGGCGGTATGGGATGTTCAACTATCGTTAAGAGAGATTAAGGAACGATGATGTTCCATAGAAAAGGAGAAACACATGGAATTTATTACTTACGAGCAGGACGGTTTTGTAGGTGTAGTTACAATCAACAGACCACAGGCACTTAACGCTTTAAACAGTCAGGTGCTTGAGGAGCTTGAAGCTACATTTGATGCCGTTGATTTAGAAGCAACAAGAGCTATAGTATTAACAGGTGCCGGAGAGAAGTCCTTTGTTGCAGGTGCGGACATCGGTGAGATGTCAACACTCACGAAGGCAGAGGGAGAGGCATTTGGTAAAAAGGGAAATGACGTATTCAGAAAGATTGAGACTTTCCCTATCCCTGTTATAGCAGCTATTAATGGATTTGCACTTGGAGGCGGTTGTGAGATAGCTATGAGCTGCGATATCAGAATATGTTCTGACAATGCTGTATTTGGACAGCCTGAGGTAGGTCTTGGAATTACACCGGGCTTTGGCGGTACACAGAGACTTGCAAGACTTGTGGGCGCAGGCATGGCTAAGCAGATGATTTATACTGCAAGAAACATTAAGTCTGATGAGGCTTTAAGAATAGGGCTTGTGAATGCAGTTTACACACAGGAAGAATTACTTCCGGCTGCTAAGAAGATGGCAGCAGGTATTGCAGCAAATGCACCGATTGCAGTGAGAAACTGCAAGAAGGCTATAAATGACGGCTTACAGGTTGATATGGACAAGGCTATAGTTATCGAGGAGAAGCTTTTCGGTGATTGCTTTGAGACAGAGGATCAGAAAGCTGGTATGGGCAACTTCCTTGAGAAAGACAAGGAAAAGAAGTTAAAGGTTGTTCCGTTCCAGAATAAATAAAAAATAAATATTAGGAGGACGTAAAAATGAAGGTTGGCGTTATTGGTGCCGGAACTATGGGTCAGGGTATTGCTAAGGCATTTGCTCAGGTTGACGGATATGAGGTTGCACTTTGTGACATCAAGAAGGAATGGGCAGAAGGCGGCAAGGACAAAATTGCCAAGGGATACGCAAGACTTGTAGAAAAAGGAAAGATGACACAGGAGGCAGTTGACGGTATACTTGCAAGTATTACTGCAGGTCTTAAGGAGGATATCTGTGCAGATTGCGATTTGATAGTCGAGGCTGCATTTGAGGATATGGATGTTAAGAAGACTACATTTTCAGAGCTTGACAAAATCTGCAAGCCTGAGTGTATATTTGCTTCAAATACTTCATCACTTTCTATTACAGAGATTGGAAACGGACTTACCCGTCCTATGATTGGTATGCATTTCTTCAATCCTGCCGACAGAATGAAGCTCGTTGAGGTTATAGCAGGCGTAAACACTCCACAGGAGACTGTTGATAAGATTATCAAGATTTCTGAGGAAATCGGCAAGACTCCTGTACAGGTTCAGGAGGCAGCAGGCTTTGTAGTAAACCGTATCTTAATCCCTATGATTAATGAAGCTGCATTCATTAAGATGGAGGGCGTTTCAGACATAGCAGGCATTGACGCTGCCATGAAGCTTGGCGCAAATCACCCTATGGGACCACTTGAGTTAGGTGATTTTGTAGGTCTTGATATCTGTCTTGCAATTATGGATGTTCTTTACAAGGAAACAGGAGACAGCAAGTACCGTGCATGTCCTCTTATCCGCAAGATGGTTCGTGGTGGAAACCTTGGTGTCAAGAGCGGCAAGGGCTTTTATGTATATAATGCTGACCGCACTAAAACACCGGTTGACGCTCAGTAGTTGTCTCAAGTTTTGAAGAAACTTGATATGTAGCGTCATCGCTTTCGCGAAGCGAAACTTGAATGCGATGATGTTCCGATTTATAACTATAATAGATGGAGGAATAATTAGAATGGATTTCACTTTAGACAAGAAGTATGAAATGGCGCAAAATCTTTTCAGGGAATTTGCGCAGAATGAAGTTAAGCCTCTTGCGCAGGAAATTGACGAGGAACACAGATTCCCAAGAGAGACTGTAGAAAAGATGGCTAAATACGGCTTCTTAGGTATACCTGTTGCAAAGGAAGACGGAGGACAGGGATGCGACCCTCTTACATATGTTATGTGTGTTGAGGAGCTTTCAAAGGTTTGCGGAACTACAGGTGTTATTGTTTCGGCACATACATCACTTTGCGTAGACCCGATTCAGACATATGGCACACCAGAGCAGAAGGCAAAATACCTTCCTGACCTTGCTTCCGGAAAGAAGCTTGGAGCTTTCGGACTTACTGAGCCTGGTGCAGGTACAGATGCACAGGGTCAGCAGACAAAGGCTGTTCTTGACGGTGACGAGTGGGTGCTTAACGGTTCAAAGTGCTTTATCACAAACGGTAAGGAGGCAGATGTATATATCGTTATCGCCGTTACCGGAATTGTTGAGAAGCGTGGAAGAAAGATGAAGGAAATCTCAGCATTTATCGTTGACAAGGGAACTCCTGGATTTACATTCGGTACAAAGGAAAACAAGATGGGTATATGTGCATCATCTACATATGAGCTTATTTTCACTGACTGCCGTATTCCAAAGGACAATTTACTTGGACAAAAGGGTAAGGGATTTGGAATTGCCATGCACACTCTTGACGGAGGACGTATCGGTATTGCTGCACAGGCACTTGGTCTTGCAGAGGGCGCTCTTGAGACTACAATCAACTACGTTAAGGAAAGAAAGCAGTTCGGCAGAGCTATTGCACAGTTCCAGAATACACAGTTTGTTCTTGCTGACCTTGCTACAAAGGTTGAGGCTGCAAAGCTTCTTGTATACAAGGCTGCAATGAAAAAGGCACAGTATCAGCAGGATCATAAGACTTCCTATTCTGTTGAGGCAGCCATGGCTAAGCTGTATGCGGCAGAGGTTGCCATGGAAGTGACAACTAAGTGTGTTCAGTTACATGGTGGATACGGTTACATCAAGGAATACGATGTAGAGCGTATGATGCGTGATGCTAAGATTACAGAGATTTACGAGGGTACTTCAGAAGTACAGCGTATGGTTATCTCTGCTAACATCTTAAATTAAGGAGGTACTTAACGTGAAAATTGTCGTTTGTATAAAGCAGGTACCTGATACTAAGGGTGGAGTTAAGTTTAACCCGGACGGTACATTAGATAGAGGAGCAATGCTCACAATCATGAATCCGGATGATAAGGCAGGTCTTGAGGCTGCACTTAGATTAAAGGATGAATACGGAGCTGAGGTTACAGTTCTTACAATGGGACTTCCA
This sequence comes from uncultured Bacteroides sp., assembly GCA_964635615.1. Classification (GTDB taxonomy): domain Bacteria; phylum Bacillota; class Clostridia; order Lachnospirales; family Lachnospiraceae; genus Coprococcus_C. Next base: position 47,984 of record CAZWNL010000005.1, on the reverse strand, counting down.
AAGGCAGCGGATGTTCTTCAGGAAGCAATAGCAATGGGTGCTGACAAGGGTGTTCTCGTAACGGACAGAGTACTTGGCGGTGCTGATACATGGGCTACATCAACTACACTTGCAGGAGCTTTAAGAAAGCTTGATTATGACCTTATTATTACGGGACGTCAGGCTATTGATGGAGATACTGCACAGGTTGGACCACAGATTGCCGAGCATCTTGGACTTCCGGTTATTTCATATGCACAGGAAATTAAATTAGAAAGTGACAGCATTGTCGTTAAGCGTCAGTATGATGACGGATATCATATGCTTAAGGCTAAGCTGCCATGTCTTATCACAGCTCTTTCAGAATTAAATGAGCCGAGATATATGACTCCTGGTGGAATTTTCAAAGCAGTTGAGACGGAGATTACTACACTGGGAAGGGCAGATCTTGTTGATGTTGACGATTCAAATATTGGTTTGAATGGTTCACCTACAAAGATTGCCAAGGCATCTGACAAGGTTAAGAAGGGTCAGGGCGAGATGGCACCGGAGGATGCTGATCCGGTAGCATATATCGTAGGAAAGCTTAAAGATAAACATGTTATTTAATTTAAAAAAGGAAAAGTGGTGAATAAAATGGGCGCAATGAACGCAGAAGAAATGGAAAAATACAAGGGCGTATTCGTCTTTGCACAGCAGGTAGATAATGTATTAAGCGGTATTTCCTTTGAGCTTATCGGCGAAGGTAAGAGACTTGCTTCTAAATTAGATGCACAGGTTACGGCAGTTTTAATAGGTTCTGAGGTTTCAGGTCTTGTGGATGAGCTTGCTGCTTACGGTGCAGACAGGGTTATCGTTGTTGACGATCCTGAGCTTAAGAATTACAGAACTGAGCCATATGCACATGCACTTGCATCAGTTATAAATGAGTACAAGCCGGAAATCGTTTTGGTCGGTGCAACGGCAATCGGCCGTGACCTTGGTCCTACTGTTTCAGCAAGAGTGGCAACTGGTCTTACGGCAGACTGTACATTGCTTGAGATTGGCGATTTCCCAATCAATCCGATTCCTGGAAAGGAGCAGAAGCACAATCAGCTTCTTATGACACGTCCTGCATTTGGCGGTAATACAATCGCTACAATTGCATGTCCTGACAACCGTCCTCAGATGGCAACGGTACGTCCGGGCGTTATGCAGAAGCTTGACAAGACAGAGGGAGCTAAGGCTGAGGTTATTAATTACAATCCTGGATTTACTCCAAACAACAGATATGTTGAGATTCTTGAGGTTGCCAAGGCAGTTTCAGACATTAAGGATATTATGGACGCTAAGATTCTTGTATCAGGCGGACGTGGAGTAGGTTCATCAGAGAACTTCAAGATACTTGAGGACCTTGCAGATGCAATAGGTGGACAGGTTTCATGCTCACGTGCAGTTGTTGATTCAGGCTGGAAGCCAAAGGAGCTTCAGGTTGGACAGACAGGAAAGACCGTTCGTCCAAATGTATATTTTGCAATCGGTATTTCAGGTGCCATCCAGCACGTAGCAGGTATGGAGGAGTCAGACATTATTATAGCAATCAATAAGGATGCGGACGCACCTATATTTGATGTAGCAGACTATGGTGTAGTAGGTGATTTAAATAAGATTGTTCCTGCACTTACTGAGGCAATCAAGGCTGAGAAGGCTGCAAAATAAACTGACAAATATTAAGTTTATTTCATAAAAAATAATTTTAAGGGGACACCTTTACGGTTTAAGGTGTTCCCTTTTTATTTTACTTATTCCATTAAATAATGTTATAATAATAAAAATATTAATTATTTAGGAGAATACCATGCTTAGAGAGTGTAATTTGGAAGATATATCTGATGGAAGAATGTATGGATTAAATGATATGGTAAAGGCAGATGCAGGAGGCTGTGTTGGATGTCACAAATGCTGCACCAATATGGGACAATCCATCGTTCTTGACCCATATGATGTATATATGCTTAAAAACAGGCTGGGACAGAGTTTTCAGGAGCTTTTAAATAACGGATACATAGAGCTTAATATGGTTGATGGACTCATTTTGCCTAATATTAAAATGAATGGGAAAAATGAATGTAGCTTTTTAAATGAGGAGGGAAGATGCTCGGTTCATGAGACAAGACCGGGGATTTGCAGGATATTTCCTCTTGGGAGAGTGTATGACGGTAAGGGATTTTCATATTTTTTGCAGACTGACCAATGTGTGAGGAAGAACAACGCAAAAATAAAGGTAAAAAAATGGATTGATACAGAAAATATAAATGATAATCAGACATTTATATCAAAATGGCATTATTTTATAAAATATGTGGGAGAAAAAAATATATTTCTCAGAGATTCTGGCAGGGGCGAGCTTGTAAATGACGTTGCAATGTATGTTCTTAATGAATTTTATGTCAAAACTATTGAGGGACAGAATGAAGCCGTAATGGACGATGTAAGCAATATTAAGAATAAGGACGGTATATCAGAAAAAATAGATAATACGGTATATAATGTTTTGATGTGTATGATTGACAGGGCATATGGGAGCTTAGAAACATATGGATAAACACGAAAATAAGAATCATACATCATGTAAATCAAATAACCGCATTGTAGCATTAACAGGTGTGTTTATCGCACTTGCGCTTGTTCTATCATATCTTGAAAGTCTTATTCCCGTATTTGCTGCCGTTCCGGGAGTAAAGCTTGGAATAGCAAATGTAGTTACAATGCTTGCTATGTATAAGCTTGGAGTAAAGCCTGCCATTGTTATAAGTGTTGGAAGAATTATTTTATCAGGAATTTTATTTGGAAATCTATATGTTATTATATACAGTCTTGCAGGTGGGGCACTTAGTATATGCGTTATGATTATTTTGAAAAAACTAAAGCTGTTTTCTGTTGTGGGAGTAAGCGTAGCGGGAGCTGTGGCACATAATGCAGGACAGATTATTGTTGCGGTTTTTCTTATGGAAAATGTTAATATAATGTATTACCTGCCTGCTCTCATAATTTCAGGTGTTGTTGCAGGTATTGTGGTAGGGATTTTTACAGTATATATAATCAGGAATATACGAATATAGTTTAATATGGAAATAAACATATTTACTAAAAAAAATCAAAATTTTAAGGTTTTTTTGTTAAATTTATTGTAAAAAAACTGTTCATGTATTAAAATATACGTATCTTTTTAATACTGCATCGTCACCACATATGTGGCGATGTCAAGTGGATTGGGGTAGTTTTTATGAAATACACATTTAAGGGTGGAATACATCCCTACGAGGGCAAAGAGCTTACAATGGATAAGGAAATAGTGGAATACCTTCCTAAGGGAGATATGGTATATCCCATAAGCCAGCATATAGGCGCTCCAGCAAAGCCGATTGTAAAAAAGGGAGACAGGGTTTTGGCAGGTCAGCTTATTGCTGAGGCAGGGGGATTTGTTTCTGCCAATATTCATTCTTCGGTTTCTGGTACTGTAAAGGCAATTGAGGCACGTCTTACATCCTCTGGATCAAAGGTTAATTCCATAATTATTGAAAATGATAATAAATATGAGTCTGTGGAATTTACTCCTATAAGTAAGCCTGTCAGTGAGCTTAAAAGAGATGAGATTTTGGATGCAGTAAAAGCAGCAGGTATTGTGGGAATGGGTGGAGCAGGCTTTCCGACAAATGTTAAGCTGTCACCTAAAAATGCAGATGAGATTGACAGGATAATCGTAAATGCATCCGAGTGTGAGCCTTATCTTACATCCGACTACAGAAGGCTGATTGAACAGCCTGAAAACATAATAGAAGGATTAAGAATAGTGCTTAGTCTTTTTAAGGGTTCAAAGGGAATAATTGCAGTTGAGGATAACAAGCCTGAGGCAATTAAGCTGCTTAGGGAAAAGCTTGGAGAGGACAGTGATATAACAGTTCATTCCATGAAAACAAAATATCCTGAAGGTGCAGAACGACAGCTTATATATGCAAATACGGGAAGATACATAAATTCCAAAATGCTTCCTGCAGATGTGGGCTGCATCGTTCATAATGTCGATACGATTTATTCCATATATGAGGCGGTAAGAGAGGGGAAGCCGCTTATAACAAGAATTGTTACGGTGACGGGAGATGCCATAGAAAATCCCTGCAACTTTAAGGTGAGGACGGGAACCTCGTATGCCGAATTGGTTGAGGCAGCAGGCGGTTTTAAGGGTACTCCTGCAAAGATAATTTCAGGAGGCCCAATGATGGGAAAGGCAATTTACAGTCTGGACCTTCCTATAACAAAATCCTCCTCGGCAATTCTTTGCCTTAGTAAGGATGAAGCTTCTGAATATGAGCCATCAGCCTGCATAAGATGCGGCAGATGCGTTTCGGTCTGCCCCGGACGAGTTATGCCAAATCAGCTTGCAAGGCTTGCAAATGCAGGGGATACCGATGCTTTCATAAAAAATAATGGTATGGAATGCTGTGAGTGTGGATGCTGTTCATATATATGTCCGGCAAAGCGTCCGCTTACACAGGTTATAGCAGGGACAAGAAAGCTTGTACTTGCAAATAAAAAGAAGTAGGAGGAGTGAAAAATGAATGAACTGAATTTAAAAATTTCATCATCTCCTCATGTGAGAAGTAAGGATACAACATCGGATTTGATGTTTGACGTAATAATTGCGCTTATGCCGGCAACTGTGTTCGGTATATATAAGTTTGGGGCACATGCGGGGCTTTTGGTGGCGGTATGTATGCTTTCGGCAATGCTGTTTGAGCTTATATATGAAAAGCTTGTCAGGAAAACAGTAACCGTTAAAGATTGTTCTGCAATTTTAACGGGACTTCTGCTTGCGCTTAATCTTCCGCCGGGACTTCCTGTGTGGATGGCTGTTATCGGCTCTGTGTTTGCCATAATTGTTGTTAAACAGCTTTTTGGCGGTTTGGGACAAAACTTTATGAATCCTGCATTGGGAGCAAGATGCTTTTTGCTTCTTTCGTTTTCAAAGCAGATGACACAGTTTGTATATGACGGTGTTACAACCGCTACACCTCTTGCCGTTATGAAGTCAGGGGCACAGCCTGATATGGAAATTATAAGCTATATGTTTAAGGGGAGTATTGGAGGAACAATAGGTGAAACCTCCGTTATTGCGCTTCTAATAGGTGCTGTTTACCTGCTTATAAAGAGGGTGATAAGCCCTAAAATACCACTTACATATATTGGAACCTTTGCAGTGTGTATTGCAATTTATGCTGCAGTTAAGGATTACAGCGTATTAGAGTACACACTTGCACATCTCTGCGGAGGTGGTCTTATGCTTGGCGCATGGTTTATGGCTACAGATTATGTAACATCACCGATTACACCTTGGGGTAAGATTGTATTCGGTGTTATGCTGGGACTTTTGACCTTTGTCCTAAGAATTTTCGGAAGTGGGGCAGAGGGGGTTTCCTATGCCATAATAATAAGCAATCTTTTTGTACCTCTTATTGAGCGTGTCACTGTTCCAAAGGCATTTGGCGCTGGGGCGGATGTGAAGCCTGATGCAGGAAAAACAACAGTGGCTGAACAAAAGGATAAACAGGATGGAAATAACGAATCAAATAATAAAACTGTCGAACCACATGCTTCTGATAAAACAGATGAGAACAATGAAAACGGAAGTGCAAAATCAAAATTTGACGTAAAAGGTATCGTTAAGGCGGTTATTGTCATATTTGTCATAACCCTTGTTATGGGGGCTGCGCTCGGTGTGGTTTATGACATTACAAAGAAGCCTATTCTTGATGCTGCTCTTAAGGCTAAGGAGGAGGCTTATAAGGAGATTTATCCTGATGCGGCATCTATTGTTTCAATTGTGGATCAGAGCGAAAGCATTACAAATGAGTTTCTCAACGATACTTTGCACTCGGTGGGCTACAAGGACAATACAATAGATGAATTTAATCTGGTGACAGATAAAGACGGAAAGCTTATAGGAACAATAGTTATTGTTACAAATAAAAATGGTTACGGAGGAGACATTCAGCTTGCTGTGGGTATTTCTCTTGCTGAAAATAAAATAACCGGTATTTCCTTCCTTACCTTAAATGAAACGGTGGGACTTGGAATGAGGGCAAACGAAGCTGAGTTTAAGGAGCAGTTCAAGGCTGTGCCTTTTGGAGAAATTTCCTACACAAAAACGGGAAGCGACTCTGCAAATGTCATAGATGCCATTTCAGGGGCGACAATTACAACATCTGCGGTTACAGATGGCGTAAATTCTGCCGTTGCAATAACCGGCTTGATTTTGGGAGGAGGCAGTGTCAATGAATAAAGTTACGGAACGCTTATACACGGGTATTGTCAAAGAAAATCCTACATTTGTGCAGATGCTTGGAATGTGTCCGACCCTTGCGGTTACGACCTCAGCAATAAACGGTGCGGGAATGGGACTTGCAACAACAATCATACTTACCTTAAGCAATGCAATGATAGCATTACTGAGAAAGGTTATACCTGACAAGGTAAGAATACCGGCATTTATTGTGGTAATTGCATCCTTTGTCACGATAGTGCAGTTTTTGATGCAGGCGTATGTTCAGGAGCTTTATGAGAGCTTAGGCATATTTATACCGCTTATCGTTGTAAACTGTATCATCCTTGGAAGGGCGGAGGCTTATGCCTCAAAAAATCCTATACTGCCGTCAATATTTGATGGTATAGGAATGGGACTTGGATTTACTCTTGGGCTTACAACAATAGGAATAATACGTGAAATTCTCGGTGCAGGAACAATTTTTGGAGCAAGAATTATTCCGGAGGATTATACGATTCCTATATTTATATTTGCGCCCGGCGCATTTATCGTACTTGCATTTATAATTGCAATTTTAAATAAGAGAAATATTAATAAAGCCAAAAAGGAGGGCGGTGAGCCTTCTCTTTGTACAATAGCGGACTGTGCCTCCTGCCATAATATTTTATGTAAGGGAAGCACAGTAAATGAAGGAAAGGAGGAGTAGACCATGAACATTATATTACTTGCAATTTCAGCAGCATTTGTAAATAATGTTGTGTTAAGTCAGTTTATGGGAATATGTCCTTTCCTTGGTGTATCAAAAAAGATTAGCACGGCGGCAGGAATGGGAGGGGCGGTTATATTTGTAATGACGATTGCCTCAACCGTCACAAGTCTTATATATTACTATGTGCTTACACCGCTTGAGCTTACATATCTCAACACAATAGTATTTATACTTGTCATTGCGGCACTTGTTCAGTTTGTTGAAATGTTCCTTAAGAAGGCTGTGCCTTCGCTTTATCAGGCACTTGGCGTTTATCTTCCGCTTATAACTACAAACTGTGCAGTGCTTGGTATTGCCATAAGCAATGTTCAGGCAGGCTTAAATGTGGGACAGTCAATTATAAACGGAATGTTTTCGGCAGTAGGTTTTGCAGTTGCAATTATAATACTTGCAGGCATAAGGGAAAAAATTGAGCATAATGATGTTCCTGAAAGCTTCAAGGGAGCGCCTATAACGCTTATCTCGGCAGGGCTTATGGCCATTGCCTTTATGGGTCTTTCAGGTCTTATTAAATAGGAGGAGAACAAAATGGATATAATAGCAATATTAATAGCAGCCGCAGTTGTGGGTGCAGTCGGTATTTTGGCAGGTGTTCTCCTTGGCGTGGCAAGTGAAAAATTTAAGGTTTCGGTTGACGAGAAGGAGATTAAAATAAGGGAGCTGCTTCCCGGAAATAACTGTGGAGGCTGTGGTTATCCCGGCTGTGATGGACTTGCTGCGGCAATTGCAAAGGGTGAGGCAGCGCCAAGCGGATGTCCCGTTGGTGGCGAGCCAACTGCAACTGCAATAGCAGCTATTGTAGGCGGTGAGATTTCAAGCAGAAAAATGGTTGCTCACGTAAAATGCGCCGGAACGTGCACGAAGGCTAAGGATGCATACGAATATTTTGGTCCTAAGGATTGTAAGCTTGCCGCAAATGCACCCGGCGGGGGTCCGAAGGCATGTCCCTACGGATGTACCGGTTACGGCTCATGTAAGGCAGTATGCCAGTTTGATGCCATACAGATAGTAGAAGGAATAGCGGTCATAGACAAGGATAAATGCAAAGCCTGTGGTATGTGTGTGGCGGAATGTCCGAGACATATTATTGAGATGATACCTTACGAGGCGGAGGCTGTTGTTGATTGTAATTCCAAGGATTTTGGAAAGGATGTAAAGGCAAATTGTGAGGTGGGATGCATCGGTTGCGGTATATGCCAGAAAAACTGTCCTGAGGGAGCAATAGCCGTTGAAAACCACTTGGCAGTTATTGATTATGATAAATGTACAGGCTGCGGAACATGTAAGGAAAAATGTCCTGTAAAGATAATTCACTGATAGATAATTGCTGATAATCCAATGAATCAGGGAGGCGAAAATGGAGAGAGATTACGTTATTGTAGCAGATTCAACAAATGATTTACCAAAATCATTTGCCGAGGAGAATGAAATTAGAATTTTACCCTTGTTATATGAGATAGATGGTGAATCCTACGGAAAGGACAGAGAGCTTCCGCTTAAGGAATTTTACGATCGAATGAGGAATGGAAGCTCTACAAAAACTGCCGCTGCAAATCTTGCGGATATAAGCGGTATGTTTGAGGAGATTGCAAAGGAAGGTAAGGATATCCTCTTTACATGCCTTTCATCGGGCATAAGCAGTACTGTGGGAAATGCCATGATAAGCAAAAGCGACATTGAGGAGAAATATCCGGAGTGTCATATCAGGGTTGTCGATTCCCTTTGTGCATCGGGAGGACAGGGGATGTTTCTTTATCTTGCCGTAAATAACAAGAAGGCAGGACTTTCACTTGATGAAAATGCAGATAAGCTTGAAAAGGACAAAATGAATATTGTCCATAAGTTTACCGTTGAAGATCTTATTTATCTTTACAGAGGTGGAAGAGTTTCTAAAACTGCGGCAACACTTGGAACAATGATTAATTTAAAGCCGCTGCTTCATGTTGACAATGAAGGCAAGCTTGTGCTTGAGGCAAAGGCAAGAGGCAGGAAAAAATCCCTGCAGCAGATGATTAAAAATTTTGACACGGCAATGGGAAGCTTTAAGGACAAGCAGGAGCTTATTATTGTCTGCCATGCAGACAGTATAGATGATGCTAATTTCTGTGTGGATATGATTAGGGAAATGTACAATCCAAAGGATATTGTCATAGGTGAAATATCGCCCACAATAGGCGCTCATTCAGGACCTGGAACAATCGCAATATTCTTTATGGGTGACATAAGATAGAACAATTGAATATATTATCTGTAAAAGGGTTGGAGCAAGTGTATGCGTTTTCTTGATCTTAGGGAAAAAGAAGTCATTAACTGTAAGGATTGCAGAAGACTTGGTTTTATTGCCGATATAGAATTTGACCCTAATACAGGTAAGATTACAGCTATTATTGTTCCGGGACCGGGAAAATTATTTTCCTGTTTTGGGTCAGGAACGGAGTATTATATCAGATTTTGCAATATTGTCCGTATGGGACCTGATATAGTGCTTGTAGATATAGATGCATGTGATATGAGAAAAATAAATTACAAAGGAGACTAATATAAATGAAATGTCCGTTTTGCGGTGATGACAATACAAGAGTTATTGATTCAAGACCAGCCGATGATAATCAGGCAATAAGAAGAAGAAGACAGTGCGACGAGTGTGGGAAACGCTTTACAACATATGAGAAGGTTGAGACGATTCCGCTTATCGTAATTAAAAAGGATAAAAACAGGGAGAGCTACGACAGGGCAAAAATTGAATCCGGTGTCGTAAGGTCATGTCATAAAAGGCCTGTATCAATTGATGACATAGAGGTATGCATTGATGAGATAGAAAACAAGATATTCAATCTGGAGGTCAAGGAGATTGAGAGCAAAAAAATAGGCGAGATAGTTATGGATGAGCTCAAAAGCTTAGATCAGGTTGCATATGTCAGGTTTGCGTCTGTGTACAGGGAATTTAAGGATGTAAACACATTTATGAGTGAGCTTAAGAAGCTGCTTGACACGAATAATTTATAGATAAGAGGATAGTATGTTAGACAGCTATATAACCCTTATAAAGGGTGGCGAAGGAGAAATAACGGAAAAAAAATCCCGTTTTATCGGTATGGCTCATCCCGTGTTAACCGAGGAGGAGGCTTACGCTTTTATTGAGAGCATAAGAAAAAAGCACTACGACGCAAGACATAACTGTTTTGCATTTTCAGTAGGGGAGGATAATCCAATGCTCAGGTTTTCCGATGATGGAGAACCGCAGGGGACAGCTGGAAAGCCCATACTTGAGGTGATAAACGGGTCAGGTATTCACAATATTTGTATTGTCGTTACAAGATATTTCGGTGGTATTTTGCTTGGCACAGGCGGTTTGGTGCGGGCATATACCGACGCTGCAAAGGCAGCTGTGGCAGCCAGTGAGACAAAACTTATGCAGCGTATTTTCCCCGTGGAAATAACGATAAATTACACGGATATGGGAAAGCTTCAGTACATACTTAATGAGAGACACATAAATATATATGATACAATTTTTGAAGATAACGTCATATTTAAGGCAGAGATACCTGTAGGTAAAAAGGATGAGATAATAAATGAAATTACTGAGGCGACAAGCGCCAGAGCTGTCATAACACTTGGCGATGAAATATTTGGTTAAAAAGTTTCAAATTAAAACATGAAATACGCTTATACTACAGCATGGAACGCACAAATATAATTACAATGCTGCAAAGCATAATTACGGGAAGCACCTTCGTCAGGATGGTGCTTTTTCTTATTACAGGTTTTAATAAAACCGAAGCTAAAAAGCTTAAGGCAGCGCATAGTGATAATGCCGCAAGCCTTGTGGCTATTCCGTATGTTATGGCGCAGGAAAGTACTGAAAGGACATATACCGGCAAAATGGCGGAGGCAATTGCCGACGCAAGTAAAAGCAGCCTGCCACTGTCAGGAAGTGCAATAAAAATTTCCCGTTCACTGTCATTCATATAGGTAAGCAGGCCAAGCAGACCTGCAAAAATTATAATGACAAGTGAAAGCTCATACACCGGTATGTCTATTGTATAAATTTGGGTTTCTGCAATATACTTACCTCCTGTACTGTCGCTGACCCGGAATATCTCATCTCCCTCAATATATGAGTTAAGCAGAAAATCAAGCTGTTCGTCTAAATCGGGAGAAGCTGCCGCATAATGTAGAATATCCCCCGAACACATTTTATATATGTTGGAAAAAAGTGTTTCGGATATTGCTTCGGACAGCGTTGTACCGGGAGCAGTATAAAGAACAATATTATTTACACCGGAAAGCCCTCTTATATAGCTGTCAAAAAAGCCTTCGGGTATAACGTAGCCACACTCTGTGTGACCTGATTTTATATTGTCGATAAGCTGCTTCTCGCTGTCTGCAATATAAAATGAGTATACAGAGCTTAAATTATTAACGTTGTCAGCAAGTCTGTCGGCATGATAACCGGAATCCTCCATATATATGCCAACTTTTATATCTGCTGTTTTTTCTGTGTCAGGCAGACACTTATAGATTATGGTAAGGGTAAGAAGCATAGCAAGAGTAAACACATACATTTTTTTTGTAAATATTCTTTTCAGATAAATCGTAAATACGTTTTTAAATGCCATAGCCACCTCCGAATAAGCTGTGAGATAAAGCATTAATAATATATTTTCCCGGAAGATAATCGGAAATATGTGAAACTGCTTTTGGCAGCAGTGCATCCGGAACAATGCCTCCACCAACGTATGCCAGCAGAAGCGTTACCGTAAAAAGCATCATATTGCACGTGAATTCGTGTGTACCAAATGTGCCTATTACGGCAGTTATAAGCGATATTTCTAAAGCTGCAATAAATATGTAAGTAATATCGGATGTATTAATATTTTTTTCCTGAATACTGATTACAAAATGACACGGAATATAGGCTATAATTGTGGCAATAAACATGCACATCAGATTTTGCAGCAGAAGGTGAAATTTATTTATTTTTGCAATTTCAAGACGCATGATCATTCCATTTGAATAGTTTTTCATAAAAGGCATCATAATAAAGCCTGTGAAAAAAAGTACAAGCATAACGGCACAGGAAAGATAATGCTGTTTGATGGTATAGCTGCCTTCAAAGGTTGCAGCTTTACTGTCCATATACTGTGCCTTGTTAAGCGAACGGTCAAGAAATGCCATATCGACGGCATTTTGTATGTTGGAAACCTCCTTATCGGAATAACCCGCTGCCCTTGAGGAATCAAGTGCACTGTAAACCGCCGCCTGTGCTACGCCAAGGTATGTTCCGTAGGAGAGAAAAAGCTCGTTTGTGATAAATGAATTAGCAGAGGAGCTGTCGTTGGTTATAATTTCAAGGGGTGTGTTTGTTCCGTACATTATTCCGTATACGAAATGGTCAGGGATAATGAGAAAATATAATGCGTCTTTACTTTCGAGCATGGAATATCCGTCCTCGATTTTGTATACTCTTGTAAGCTCCACCGCTTCCTGCATGCTGTTTGTGCTTTCAAGCATGCCGATTGCCAGCTTTGCGTAATCAGAGTCCTCATCCTCGGTGAGATAATATGCTACCGGAACAGGCTGCCTTTCTTTATCCTTATATATATTTTCAGAGATAACTATTCCTGCGGTCATGCATATTGCAAGAAGAATAAATACAGAAATAATAAGGTGTGGCAAATATTTTGTTAAGCGCTTTAAATTTGCTTTTGCAAGAAATAAAAACATCAAATTCCACTCCTTAAAATATCTACATAGCTTATGCCTTTGTTTATTAGAGCATTAGCGTTCATAAGCTTTCCATCCTTTAAAAGAAAAACTTTGCTGCAAAAATCAAAAACATTATTATCGTGTGATGCAACTATAATGGATTTATTTTCACAGAGAAAGCCATTCATAATTTTAAGGATGTCCTCCTTCGCAGGAAGGTCAAGGGAAGCAAATGGCTCGTCCAGCAGCAAAATGTCAGGATTATTGATAAGTGCAATTGCAAGGCTTACCCTTTTTTTCATTCCGCCTGACATTTTTTTTACGGTTATCCTTGCAAAGTCTGAAATACCCATGTCAGAAAGAGGAGGACTGTTAAGTGCCGCAATTATTTCAGACCTTGATAATTTTGTCCACATTTTTATGTTGTCTATGGCAGAAAGCTCGTCAAAAAGCGGATTTTCCTGAGGCATATAGCCGATTTTAATGCTGCCATCGCCTGCGTATTTCTTTGCAATACAAGAAAGCAGCGTGGATTTTCCGGAACCGTTTACACCTAAAATACCGATTGCCTCATTACCTGCAATCGACAGGGAAATATTATCAAGCACAAGCTTATTGCCATATGATTTATTTATTTTTTCAATATTAAACATAATTCACCTTTTTAAAATGTTATTTATAACATAAAATACCATTTTTAATAAAAAAGTACAAGAAAAAAGGTGCAATTCACATAATAGATTTCATTAAAAAATTTATTTTATATAACTAAAAATTAATATGGTAATTATGTTATAGACTTTAACTGACACAATATGTTATACTTTTCAATGTAGAAAAAATTTGGCACATATGAAAAGTAATGAGGTGATTTTAATGAATGGAATGAGACTTGCAAAAAAGAATTCGCTGGCTGTGAAAATAATGGCTGCATTTGCGGCGGCTAAAATATTGATACTTATACTAAATAATAAAAATCAGAAAAATCTTGCATTACTGATTGTCTTGTTTGCTTTGTTTTTAGTAGCAAATATAGCGTTAAATATTATAAATGACAGAAGTGATATGATTAAGTATACTACCATATCGCTGTATGCGGGTCTGGTAACCATAAGCTATATGGCATCATCCAGCCTTATAGATGCCATACCGGTATATGTGGCTATGGGAATGTGCATAATTTACATGGAAACCTCACACATAAAGGTAACATGCGGAATATCGGTAATAGGACTTCTCATTGAGACAATAATTCAGATTTCGCGTAATGGATTTACCATGTCACTTTCGTGGGTAGAACTGTTTGTTTTTGCCGTTGTTTTTACCATAGGAATAATATGTGCATGCGAGATAGTGCTTCGTGAGCAGCAGACGGACAAGCAGGAGATAGAGTACCATGTTGCTTATCAGGAGGAAATCACTGAGAATATGGTAAAGGTTGTTGACAACGGAAAAACCCATATTCAGCTTCTTCAAAATAAGCTTGATATTTTTCAAAATGCAACAACGGAGGTTACCGGTTCTGTGGACGCCATATCAGCAGAGGTTTCTGACATGGTTTCAGAGATGGAGAATACCTCTGATATGACACAGCAGATACAAGATGTTATAGATACACTGATTGATGTTAAGGACAGCACCGTGGAGTCTACAAACAAGGCGATAAAATCCGTGCAGTCAGGTCTTAAGGTTATTGAGGATTTGAAGGACAAATCAGAGGATATAAATGTTGCAAACGATAATGTTACAAGAGTGTCTGCTGAGCTTTGTGAAAAGATTGCTTCGGCGGAGGAAATAACGCAGATTATATACCAGATATCAAGTCAGACAAATCTTCTTGCCTTAAATGCATCAATAGAGGCTGCAAGAGCAGGTGATGCAGGTAGAGGCTTTGCTGTGGTTGCAGATGAAATAAGAAAGCTGGCAGATGATACAAAAAGCTCAATTGACAATATTGCATCACTGTTAAAGGGAGTTACCGAGCTTGCAAAACATACATCTGACCTTATAGAACAAAGTGTACATTCTGTTGCTGAGCAGGCAAAATGCATTGATGCGGCTGACAATTCATTTCAGGTAATAGCAGGCGCCGTTGACCAGCTTCACATGGAGATGGAGCAGCTTGACAGTATAAGCAACAATCTTGATGCGTCAAACAACTCTATTATAGATGGTATTGCAAGTCAGCAGCATGCAAGTCAGGAAATAGAGTCAAATGCAAGGCAGTCAGCTGAACTTTGTCAGAAGAATCTTTATGAGCTTAACCTGGTTATTGCCGAATTAAATCAGATTGCAGATATAATCGGAAGTCTTAAAAACAGTGATGATGAAAACGTGAAGGTTATGACTGAGGAGGCTGTCACTGAAATAACAGAAGAATCGGAAACTGAGGAAGCTGATATTGAAATAACAGAGGAGTCGGAAACTGAGGAAGCTGATATTGAAATAACAGAGGAGTCGGAAACTGAGGAGGCTGATACCGACAGTGAAGAATATGCTGAGGACGAGGAATATCAGAATGAGGATTATGCTTCTGACGAAGAGTATTCCGAAGAAGGATATTCCGAAGAAGATATTGAAGAATATATAGATGAAAACGTTTCCGAGGAAGAGGATGTTGAGAAAGATGAATACATCGGGGAAGAATATACAGATGAATATGACATTTAATAGTCCTCCTCGATTATTTGGAAGTCAAGGTAATCAAAGTTAATTTGCTCAATAAAGTTATCCTGGTTAAATCTTGTGCGTGCGCTTCTTATGAAATCCTGTTGATTCTTCTTAAGCCACAAGGGCTTTGGAAGGTCAAATTTTACGCAGATTTCATCCAAGGCATGATAGACCTTTTGTGTTCTTGTCATGCTTTGGTTGTCTATGCACACAGTATAGTCACGCAGTACTTTATTTTCTTTAATTAGCTTTCCCCAAATACGAAACATAAAAGCATCCTTTATTATTTGATATTAAACAGGCTGACGCTGTCTGCTTATCAGTATAGTGTCTTATTTATTATTTATCATACTATATAGATGTTTGCAAGAAATTTAAAGTGATATTATGGAGTAAATAGAAATGTATAAGCTTATAACAACAGATGGAAGTGCAAAAAGAGGGCAGCTTACAACACCTCACGGAGTGATTGAGACACCGGTTTTTATGAATGTGGGGACGGTTGCTGCCATAAAGGGTGCTGTGTCTACTGAGGATTTGGAAAATATTGGTACTGAGGTTGAGCTTTCAAACACATATCATCTTCATGTAAGGCCTGGTGATAAGCTTATAAAACAGTTAGGTGGTTTACATAAGTTTATGTCATGGAATAAGCCTATACTTACGGATTCGGGAGGCTTTCAGGTGTTTTCACTTGCGGGACTTAGAAAAATAAAGGAGGAAGGCGTTTATTTTAACTCTCACATAGATGGAAGAAAAATATTTATGGGACCTGAGGAGAGTATGCAGATACAGTCAAATCTTGCCTCTACAATTGCCATGGCATTTGATGAGTGTCCGCCTTCAACAGCAGACAAAAGCTACATTACGCCGTCTGTGGATAGGACTACAAGATGGCTTATAAGATGTAAGGCTGAGATGGAACGGCTTAATAATTTGGAGGATACAATTAACAAGAAACAGATGCTGTTTGGTATAAATCAGGGTGGAATATTTGATGATATTCGTATAGAGCATGCAAAACAGATTTCAGAGCTTAATCTTGACGGATACGCCATTGGAGGTCTTGCAGTGGGTGAAAGCCATGATGAAATGTACAGAATAATTGAGGCTGTAGTTCCATATTTACCAAAGGAAAAACCTACCTATCTTATGGGTGTTGGAACGCCGGCGAATATTCTTGAAGCTGTTGAGAGGGGAGTTGATTTCTTTGACTGTGTATACCCTACAAGAAACGGAAGACATGGACATGTTTATACAAATAACGGAAAGCTTAATTTGTTTAATGCAAAATATGAGGCAGATGAACACCCTATAGAGGAGGGGTGCGGATGCCCAGTGTGCAAAAGGTATTCAAGAGCGTATATAAGACATCTGCTTAAAGCGAAAGAAATGCTCGGAATGAGATTTTGTGTATTGCATAATTTGTATTTTTATAATAATATGTTGAGAGAGATTAGGGAGGCAATTCTTGAACATCGCTTTTCGGAGTATAAACGGTGTAAATTGGAGGGCTTTAAGAATAATTAGGAGGAGTTTTTAAATGTTATTAGAAGCTAGTGGAACAACAGCACAACAACAGGCAGGAAGTGTGACAGGTTTTATTTTAGTCATTGTAATATGGATACTTGTATTTTATTTCATGCTTATAAGACCGCAGAAGAAGCAGAAGAAGGCTATTGAGGATTTGCATAATGCCATGGAGCCAGGTGATAATATCATGACAACCGGCGGATTTTATGGTACATTGCTCGACATTGTTGATGATACAACCGTTATTGTTGAGTTTGGCAATAACAAAAACTGTCGTATTCCTATGCACAAAAATGCCATAGCTGAGGTTGAAAAAGCAGGCTCGGCAGAGATTAAGGATGATGCGGCTGATGACAAGAAGGCAAAGGAATAGGATACAAAGGATACCAAGAAGCCTGGTAAGGAAAAAAAGTAGGTTTCAATATAACTAATAGTTTAAAAGCATTTTAAAGAATGGGGCTGGCACATTGGGCTTAAAAGTCTAAGTAAGGTGTGCAGCCTCACTTTTTATGAAAGCAGCCATAGTTTTTTACTTTAAAATTTGGTTCAAAAATGTCAAAAAATAGTAGACTAATTATTCACTTTGTGAGAAAATAGATGCAGTGATGTTTTTCTTAATTAATTTGAATAACGGTAATGAAGCTGTTTCATTTTTAGAAAAACGTCAATTAAGAAAATTCTAAAAATTGAAAGGAGTCTCAAAATGATTTATTCACAGGAAGTTGAAAACATGTGTCCGGTTGCACAGGGCGTACATCATGGCTGTGCCCCGATTCCGGAAGAAGCAAAGTGGGTTCAGGCAAAAGAGGTTAAGGACATTTCAGGTCTTACACACGGTATCGGTTGGTGTGCTCCGCAGCAGGGTGCCTGCAAGCTTACTTTAAATGTTAAGGAAGGTATTATACAGGAGGCATTGGTTGAGACTATAGGATGTTCAGGTATGACACATTCAGCAGCTATGTCAGCAGAGATTCTTCCGGGACTTACTGTTATGGAAGCATTGAACACTGACTTGGTATGTGATGCAATTAATACAGCAATGAGAGAATTGTTCCTTCAGATTGTTTATGGACGTACTCAGAGTGCTTTCTCAGAGGATGGTCTTCCAGTTGGAGCAGGTCTTGAGGACCTTGGAAAGGGTCTTCGTTCACAGGTTGGTACTATGTATGGTACACTTAAGAAAGGACCACGTTACCTTGAAATGGCAGAGGGTTATGTAACAGGAATAGCACTTGATGCTGAGGATCTTATTATTGGTTATCAGTTTGTTAATCTTGGAAAGATGACTGACTTCATCAAGAAGGGTGATGACCCTAATACAGCATACGAGAAGTCTGTAGGACAGTATGGTCGTGTTGCAGATGCAGTTAAGATTATTGACCCTAGAACTGACAAAGAGATTGCGAAATAATAGAAGGAGGTAACGAAAATGGCTTTATTTGAATCATATGAGAGAAGAATTGATAAAATCAACAGCGTTTTAAATAGCTACGGTATCGCTTCTATTGAAGAGGCAGAAAAAATTACTAAGGACGCTGGATTAGATGTATATAACCAAATCAAAGGTATCCAGCCAATCTGTTTTGAGAATGCATGTTGGGCATATACTGTAGGTGCTGCAATTGCTATTAAGAAGGGCTGCAAAAGAGCAGCAGATGCAGCAGCGGCTATCGGCGAGGGACTTCAGGCTTTCTGTATTCCGGGTTCTGTTGCTGATACACGTAAGGTTGGTCTTGGACATGGTAACCTTGGTAAGATGCTTCTTGAGGAAGAGACTAAGTGCTTTGCTTTCCTTGCAGGTCATGAGTCATTTGCTGCAGCAGAGGGTGCAATCGGTATAGCAGAGAAGGCTAACAAGGTACGTAAGGAGCCTCTCAGAGTTATCCTTAACGGTCTTGGAAAAGATGCGGCTCAGATTATTGCAAGAATCAATGGTTTCACATTTGTTGAAACAGAGTATGATCCATATACTAATGAGGTTAAGGAAGTATTCAGAAAATCCTATTCAGAGGGACTTCGTGCAAAGGTTAACTGCTACGGTGCAAATTCAGTACCTGAGGGTGTTGCAATTATGCACAAGGAGGGGGTTGATGTTTCTATTACAGGTAACTCAACGAACCCAACACGTTTCCAGCATCCTGTTGCAGGTACATATAAGAAAGAGTGTATTGAGCAGGGTAAGAAGTACTTCTCAGTTGCATCAGGTGGTGGTACAGGACGTACACTTCATCCGGATAACATGGCAGCAGGTCCTGCTTCTTATGGTATGACAGATACGCTTGGACGTATGCATTCAGATGCCCAGTTTGCAGGTTCTTCGTCCGTTCCGGCACACGTAGAGATGATGGGCCTTATCGGTGCAGGTAACAACCCTATGGTTGGTATGACTGTTGCAGTTGCAGTTTCCATTGAGGAGGCAGCAAAAGAAGGCAAGTTCTAATATAATGGGACTGTCTTGATGCGTAGAGGGAATTTTCACTACGATTGGATAATATAATAAAAATAAGGTTTCTCAAACTGTATTTCGGTTTGAGAAGCCTTGCTTTTTTTGAATTATTAATTTAAAGTAAAGGAGATTGTGGAATATGGATACAGAAGTTATTGATATAGTAAAAAAGCTACAGGAAATACGCATTGATATCCAACATGATCAGAAAAAGCTTGAGGATACAATTCAGACAAGTCTTGTACATGTTGACAAACTGCAACGTTTACTTGATGATGTGTTTGACCTTACGACAGCCATAGCATTATGTAAAGCAGGCTATTTTGTTCAACATGTTGATTTTAGCAGAAAAGAGAGTATGCATTATTATAATGGTTCTATGTATTATGAGGATGGTACTGTAGTTACAGTTCAATATTTGATGGATAATAATCTGGATAATGGCTGGCGCATTAAAAAGAATCCATTAGAGATTGATTTAATTAAGCTCCGTGACTTACATAAAAAGGCACAGGACACCCTGCTGCTTGATGAATCCTTTGAAGATTGCTTTAAATAAAAATTTGTTTTTCGATATTAGAGAAAAAAGCTTCTTACCATATGGTTAAGGAGCTTTTTTCCTTGACTGAGGAAATAGCTGCAAAGGAGTGTATTTTTTGCAAAAATATTTTTAATTAACTATATACATTCTGCGGTCGATATGGTAGTATATGTCCTAAGGAGGGCTTTCTGTCATAAGCTGTTTTTATGACGGAATTGCGAAGTAACGCAGCCAATCTTATTATTATGTGGGAAAGGAGGTAAAAACATGTCAGACAATGAATTGTTATTTGCAATATCCAATTTAATGGATATAAAATTAGAGCCTGTATATGAATGCTTGGACAGAATAGATATGAGACTTGACAGAGTAGAGCAGAGACTTGATAAGGTGGAGCAGAGACTTGATAAAGTAGAGCAGAGACTTGATAAAGTGGAGCAGAGACTTGATAAGGTAGAGCAGAGACTTGATAAAGTGGAGCAGAGACTTGATAAAGTAGAGCAGAGACTTGATAAAGTAGAAGACAGACTTGACAAGGTTGAGTTTACATTAGAAAATGATGTATTGCCACGTCTTGCAAGTATTGAAGCTACAATTGATAAAGACATTAAACCGCGTGTAACAAATATTGAGCTTACAATTGAGAATGATGTCGTTCCTCGTATTGGAAATATTGAATCCTGTTATATATCTACATATCAAAGATATCAGTCAGGTGTTATGCAGTTTGATGAAATGCAGGAAGATATAAGCATTATTAAAAGGGTTGTGGCTGACCATAGCGCTAAAATTCAAAAATTTGCCTGATAAGCGTATGTATTAAAGAAAAACTAATTAGTATAATTTATTTGTACGAAATAATATTTTCTTTTCAAACTATCTTTATTCTTAAATTCTTTTATTTGTTTATTATTTATTATTTTTTTACTGTTTCACATTATGTTATAATTTAATTAAGAATGATATAATATGCATTACGGAGCTTATGCGTTTATAAGTCTCCGTAATGTTAAAGCCATATAAAGCCGTAAATCCACGTGAAGATGAATTGCAATTCATAAAACTACGTGAAGCCGAGGACAACATGATAACAATATATAAAAGGGAGATTGAAAATGAATTATAAAAGCATAAACGAAATAGAAGGATTTTCATATAAAGATTGCAGGATAGTCAAATTTGAGGTTGAAAAGGATTGTATAACTTTGTTGCTTGAAGCACTTATTGTAAAAAAGGACAATTCTCAAAATACAAACTACACGGACAGCTATGCAGGGACTACGACTGCCAGGTTTATAAAAGGAAAAATAACAGATGGCGTTAAGGATGGCTATAAATATTATGATGCAAATGATGTACTTATAAATGAGGTTCCAGACCGTAAGCTTACTGAGGAGGAGCTTGAGAAATTTCCTAAGCAGTGTGAAAATGCCTATCTTTATTTTTTAAATAAGAACGACAAAGATAAAGAGGATGCCATGCTGAGTTATTCCTTGGGAATTGAATTCGAGGATGAAAGCGAGGGAACTGTGTCAGATTCCTATTGTCTGAATATATTGTTTGAAAAGGCTGTGTTTGAGTGGGACAGATACATGAACAGGGTACAAAATGGCTGAAATGATTGATTTTAGCCGTTTCAGATAAACTTTTATTGATATAAAATATTAAATGCTATATAATAAAAAGCATAGTGGATTATCATTGATTTAATATAATTAGAATAGGAAGATACACAGGAATGAAAAATAAGGATGCAAAACAGTATACTTTTACAATCATAATCATCCTGATTGCGCTTGCATCGATGGTTACGATTAATTTTGTGTCTTTTTACAGGGAGTCGAAGGATGAGCTTCTTGCACTTGGACACAGTAATCTTAAGCAGGAAACGGAGCAGTTAAAATACTATCTTTCAAAGGGTATGAATGTTTTGCGGGTTACGTCAATATCGGTGGAATATATGATGAAGGATGGTGCAACAAAGGAAGAAATCAGAGATTTTCTAATAGATCAGTCTGAACATTATATTGTGGATGTAGATGCAAACTTTACAGGCATTTATGGTCTTTTTATGAATGAATATATTGATGGGATTCAGTGGGTTCCGGATGACGACTATGTACCTCGGGAAAGGGAATGGTATGTTGTAGCGAAGGAGGCAGGTGGGGAGCCTGTTATAGTACCTCCTTATCTCGATGCACAGACAAATGCAATTGTAATTTCCGTTTGTAAGCTGTTATATGACGATGACAGTGTAATATCCCTGGATATTTACCTGAATGAAATACAGACAATGATGACGGACATAAACATGGATGGTATGGGTTACGGCTTTATTGTTGACAAAAGTGGTTTGGTTGTGGCGCATTCCGAAGAAACTGAGAAGGGCAAAAATTACAAGGATATGCCGGAAATGCAGGAGCTAATGACCGGAGTATACGATAACGGTAAGAATATATTTGATGTTACTATTGATGGTGAAAAATGCACTGTATTTACAGAGGTCATAATGGATGACTGGTATGTTGTCATGGTTGTGAGCAATACAAAGCTTTTCCATGATACATGGGTTATAATTGTAAGAAACATAATAGTATGTCTTGTTGTATTTATCATAATAGTATTATTATGTGCGATGCTGTTCCGCAGGTTAAAGTGGCATATGCAAATGCTGGAGGAGAGCAGAGCTTCAAAAGAGAGATTAAATGACATAATAATTCAGACACTTGCAAGAACAATAGATGCGAAGGATAAATATACAAATGGTCATTCTCAGCGTGTTGCCGGCTATGCCAGAGAAATCGCAAAACGTATGGGAAAATCTGAGGGTGAGATAAAAGAAATATATTATGCCGGACTGCTTCATGATGTAGGTAAGATACATGTGCCTGACAGCATTATAAATAAACCATCAAAGCTTACAAATGAAGAATTTGGTTACATTAAGCTACATCCGATTGCGGGGCATCATATTTTAAGGACAATGAAGGAAAACCCTAAGATTGCACAGGGCGCAAAGTGGCATCACGAAAGATATGACGGAAAGGGATATCCAAATGGACTTGAAGGGGAAGATATACCTGAAATAGCAAGGATAATAGGTGTTGCTGATGCGTATGATGCAATGACGTCATACAGAAGCTACAGAGACGTACTTCCACAGGAAACGGTAAGAAAAGAAATTGAAAAGGGAATGGGAACGCAGTTCGACCCTGAAATTGCCAAAATAATGATTAAAATGATAGATGAGGATGTAAATTACAGCCTGTGTCAAAAAACTGAATTTAAGAAGAATATACTGGTTGTTGATGATGAGGCGATGAATGTTGAATTTATCGAAATTGCACTGAAAGATGAACCGCAATATAATATTTATTCTGCGAAAAACGGGCATGAAGCATTGGAAATAATCCAAAATGTTTCCATAGATATAATTCTGCTTGATATACAGATGCCGGATATGGATGGCTTTGAGGTTTATAGGAGGCTTCGTGAAAAAACGGATGCACCGATTGTATTTATGTCAGTGAATAAGGATTTTGAATCTATCCAAAAGGCAACTGACCTTGGCTGTGATGATTATATTGTAAAGCCTTTCCTACCAAAAGCACTTATTGAAATACTCCACAGTGTTGTACAGAATATAGAGGCACCATAATATTACCTGCGTATTGTTTTTCTGCGTTTTTTATCCTCGTAGAGAAGTTCATCTGATGCAGAAAGTAAATCATATATGTCTACGTCAGCGTTACACTCAAATTCGTAAATACCGGCACTCATCTCAATAGGGTATGGCTTGTCGACTGCCTTATTGTGTCTGAGTGTCACTTCGTTTATACGTCGTCTCATGATGTTTTCATAGTTTTCTATATTTACAAGGGCGAGAGCGGTAAATTCGTCTCCGCCAAGCCGTCCTACAATATCTGAACGTCGGAAAACATCCGTGAGAATGGAGGCTATTTCTTTAAGGGCAAAATCGCCCTCGTCGTGTCCGTATTTATCGTTAATCATTTTAAGATTATCCATATCAGCGTATACTATAAGGCCATGCTTACCTTTGTTTTTCTTGTTGCGTATGATATTCTGAGCATGCTCAAGAAAGCCTCTCCTGTTATATAGACCTGTAAGCTCATCCGATTGGGACATAACACTGAGACGCTGATTGCTTTCTTTTATCTGATTGAGATTTAAAGCCATTCTTGTCTGAATTTCCTGTTGCTGCTCAAGTAAAAGGAAGGATTTTAATGCGGCAGAAATCTGGAAGCTTATGGAAGCAATATTGCCAAAATCCTTGTAATCAACTTCGGAAAAAAGCAAACCGAATAATTCATCACCTGAAAAAAGCGGAGAAAGTACCATTATTCTTGCATGATCTGAAATAATAAAAGGGTTATTAAAAAGCTTGCCTGTTGCAAGAAGCTGCTGTTCCTCGGGAACAGGATAAGACGTATCACCATCATAATATGCCTTGAAAAGAATTTTATTTGGTTTAGACCATGCGGTACCTCTGGCATGGTGTATTGTATTTTGATAGGTATACAGATATGCACTGTGGATTCCCACATTACTTAAATTGTTAAGCGCGATGTCATAGGGAACATCAATGCTGTTTTCCATAAGAAACATATTTGCAGTCATATTGTTTATGAGGTGCGAGATACGATCTAAGCCCTGCTCACGCTCCTGTACAATCTGACAGTTTGACATGGCAAGATCACGGTACATTTTAGAAAATGTATTAACTATCCTAAGCTTATTCTCATCACCATCAATTCTGTTGGTGAGAGTCTGCTGCATATATATGAGAAAGTTGAAGAACAGCTCTACAGTAGTGTATTGAAGAAGGGAATTGTTTATGAGCTGCATGAAAATAACCTCGAGGTCCTTTTCATATTTTTCAAAATCTCTTTCATCTGCCAAATCAAAAAGCATTTTTATAAGGACAGATATGTCATCCTTTATACGTTGGATGGCACTGCCTTTTAAATAATTTCCAAAAAGGAATCTGTGTACGGTGTTCAGATTGATATCTTCCTTGTTTGTCGTGTGGTCAAATTCAAGCATACCGGATATTCCCTCGGTGTCAAACTTACTACAGCCGCAGGAGGCTCTTTTTATAAAGTGAGTTTTAACCTCCATATTTTCCATTTTCTGTGTTTCAAGAAAGTGACGTGCATTGTATACTGCCTGATAAGAAAGCTCGGAAGCATTTGCCTCCACAGTGGAGAGTGGAGGGTTTAATGTAGGAGCAAAAACGGAATTGTCAAAGCCTACAACGAGTATGTCATCACCAACATGAATTCCCATTTTCTCAAACGCACGATATCCTCCTAATGCCATTCTGTCGTTTGCAAAGACAAGTGCTTCAATCTCGGGATGCTTTTCCACAAGTTCACGAATTATTCCCTCGCTGCTTTCCTCAAAATTGCCGTATATTATATAATCATCAACAATAGGTATGTTTTCCTCGTTAAGCACACGCTTGAAGGTGTCCATTCTCTGCATGGCATCAACATTTGTCTTTGGACCACTGACATATCCTATTTTTTTCGCATTATGTTCTGTGATGAGATGCCTGATTGCGTTTGAAAAACCGATGCGGTTATCATAGATGGCAGAGGCATAGCCATCCATTTTAGTATAGAGTGCAACAACGGGAATACCGATGAACTTCTCAAGAAAGGCAATCTTGTCATTGTTAGGAACACGTCCGGCAATCATACCCATCATAATATATAAAACATCTAAATGCTTATTACAGGCGAAATCAAATAAGGTATTGTACTGGTATTCGTATTTCAGGTGTTCTTCCGAAATATCCTCATGATCCAAATAACCGCCTGGAAATATAAACATATTTGCATCGATTGCCTTGGCTGCTAAAACTGCACCTTTGCAGGCCTCATTTGTAAAAACTGCATCAATATCGTCTATAAGCAGTCCGATATTTAAACGTTGTCTCATTTGTGTTCACCTCATTTAACATGGATATATGACATTATATAAAAATATGCTTTGATAGTCAAAGTATTTTATTTTATGTATTGCATTTAAAAATAAAATATGATATTGTAAATGCTAGATTAATTCTGTTTAGTTCTATAAAATTCAGTAAAATTTTGGTTCTATATTCGGACCATTTTCCAGTTGTTATTTATGTATATGGATAGTTCGTATTTATAGAACATATTTTATATTTTTAAGGAGGATGAAAAATGCTTGGAATAATCGGAGCAATGGACGAGGAAGTAAGTAAGCTTAAGGAAAAAATGACGGATGTTGAGATTAAGACAAAGGCATCAATGGACTTTTACAGGGGAAAGCTTATGGGAAAGGATGTTGTGGTTGTGCGCTCAGGTATCGGTAAGGTAAATGCTGGTATATGTACACAGATTCTTGTTGATGAATACCTTGTTGATGGCGTTATAAACACGGGAATTGCAGGAAGTCTTAATGCTGATATAGACATAGGGGATATGGTTCTGGCTACTGACACAGTGCAGCATGATGTTGACGCTTCGGGCTTTGGTTATGACCTTGGGGTTATTCCCCGGATGGAAACCTCAACATTTATTGCAGACGAGAAGCTTAGAGATTTGGCAAAGGAATGCTGTGAGAGGGTAAATCCTGACATTAAGGTATTCTGTGGCAGAGTTGTGAGCGGTGACCAGTTTGTGTCAGATAAGGCTAAGAAGCAGTACATATTGGAAAACTTTAAGGGCTGTTGCACTGAGATGGAGGGTGCTGCCATAGCTCAGGCGGCATATTTAAATAATATTCCATTCCTTATAATAAGGGCAATATCCGATAAAGCGGACGACAGCGCCACGGAGGATTATCCGACTTTTGAGGCAAAGGCGATAGAGCACAGCGTAAAGCTTATGATGGAGCTTGTTGACAAATATTAGAAAGGAGACGGTGTAAATGGAAAAAATAGCGAGCTTTTTAATTGACCATACCAAATTGCTGCCGGGAGTCTATGTTTCAAGAAAAGATAAGGTGGCTGAAAATGTTGTAACAACATTTGACATAAGAATGACAAGACCAAATTTTGAGCCTGTAATGAACACCGCTGAGGTTCATACAATTGAGCATCTTGCCGCAACATTTTTAAGAAATCACAAGGACTATGGGGATAAGATTATATATTTTGGACCTATGGGGTGCAGAACCGGCTTTTATCTTATACTTGCAGGGGATTATGAATCAAAGGATATTATTCCACTTATAAAAGAGCTGTATGAGTTTATGAGCACCTTTGATGATGAGGTTCCCGGCGCATCCGCAAGAGACTGCGGCAATTATCTTGACATGAATCTTCCTATGGCGAGATATATAAGCAAAAAATTTTTGGAACAGGTTTTAAATAACATAGATGACACAAGACTGATATACCCTTCGTAAGAAGGGTATATCCTACAGTGATGTTCTAATGAGGAGGGATATATATTGGGAAATAACACGTACGGCGACGGACATTGCCGAAAAAACGGAGAAAATAAGGCTGTATCAAATCATTCAGAAATTAGCTATGAAAGATATTACGACAGCCTATGGGTAAAGGAACAGCCCTTTTACAAGGCGGGCATGAGCAAACAGCAGATTGAGGAAGAAATTAACTATCTTAATAATCATTTGGATTCTTTTTATGAGGGAAAATATGTACCTCTTTGGAAACAGTCAGTTTACAATACGTGGTTCAAATAATTTCATTAATTTTCCAACAATTAAGGGATAAAGCTATAGGATGTAACGTACGATATAATATACAGCTTTTTATGCTTTTATTATGATCAAAAACAGTATATCTTGTTATACAGTGATGCGAAACACAACATATGGACTTTATACGATAAAAAAAACCATATTTGGTATAAAAAGTCTTTAAATTTTTTATTATATGTGATAGAATGATGAATGGTATGAATGATTATGGGTCTTTGTGATTATTTGTACCCTTTGAGTTGTACATATTAAACAAGTTGATTTTTATAAAAATAACCCACTGGTTGGGACATGATTAATGAGGTGAAATGATGAATTTTAAAGACAAACTTATCAGAAAATTGTTGGAGGTCGGCAAGAAACACAGAATACTTGTGTATCCTACACTTGCACTGGTTGCAGTTATCAGTGCTGTTTCTCATGCGGTATATTGGGGAAAGGGCAATGGAAAGAAGCTTGTTGCATCAGCCATGGTTATGGTTATGCTCATTACGCAATCGCTTTTTCTGACCTCATCTGCGGATACCTCATCGTCTGCGGGTACGCCTAATACTGCTACGGGTACGGATGCCTACTATAATGGTGGAGATACCAACCAGGATATCTTGGATTCGGACATAACAGAGGGGAATTTTGAAAATCTTGATATATATGGAGAAGAAAACAGTGGCATAGAGGCTGGCAGCATTGATGTTCAGTACGATGAAAATGGTGAGATTATAAGTCAGGAATTTGACTTGTATGGAGCAGATGGAGCAAGTACATATGCAAATTATCCTCTTTCTATCGCAGTATTCAGGGTGGATTCAAAGGAAGCAATAATTGGTGATTTTTTGTATAAGGCAGATTCTATGAATTTGCCTGATGGTGCAACGGAATATGATATAACGGGATTTGTAACAACAGTTGATAAAAATTTTATTGCACAAAAGGTTTTTGGTACAAATTATAGTGCTGATGATATGTACATATCAGAATTATTTTATCTTGACGGAAAGAACGAGAAATACTTCGAACAAAATTCTGAGGGAAAGTATACTATCAGTACACAGATAGTTAACAACAATCTCGGTGCAATAAAAGTTTATTTTACTGCAAAAAGATTAAGCTATAATGTCCTTATTACAAATGGGCTTGCGGGAGACACCCTTAAAAAAGCATATATAAACGATAATCCTGTGAAAGCAGATGCGACAACAGGGGTAATTACATTTACTGTTCCTGATGATGCATGGGCAACTACAAATGGTTTTGGAAGGCTTGGATATACATATGAGGGAATAAGAAATGCAAGTGGTCAGCTTATTGCAAAGGGCGGAAATTTCAGTTATACAACCGACCCTGATAATGATACAGCATTGGATTTAGAAATAGTGGCTGATTTTAAGCCTGTGGAGAATATAGAAATTAAATATGATGCTCAGCCTAAAGGATATGAGTTTATAAAGATTACAGGCGATCAAGTACATAAAAGTGCTAAAAAGACGTATACTGATACTGTAAAGCTTCCGACTGCTGCTGATATGACGGGATGGGCTGAAAATGACGGATATGTGCTTGTTGGATGGAAGGACACGGCTACAAATACTATATATGAACCGGGTGAGGAGATACCTGTCAGCCAGCTTTGTACACCTACAGGAAATATTACGGATATTCCTAATGTTGAGGGGAAAACACTTGATGCTGTATGGGATTATAAGCGTGTAACACTTGCAGGAAATATAATAAATGACGCAACAGGAAAAAGCATCCTGACGAGCGAAGGTAACGGATTGATTGTAACTGCACAGTATGGTGACAGTATTTCCGGTAGCTTTTATCCTGTATATTTGACGGATGTTACCGCAGGAACAAGTCCTAATTTCACATGTGAAATATCAGATGTAGATGAGACAAATATAGCCTCCTATGGAATAAAAATAACGAACCTTACATATAACGGAGCCGACAATGTTGTTGGATTTATAATAGGTGTACCATATGACCATGAGGTTAGAAAAACAGGAAGCATAACCATACCGGTTAAAATAACGGATAAAAATACAACAAAGGACGATGGTACTTCGGTTGTTACAACATGTAATATTACATTTAACTTTACCAAAAGGGAAGTATACATAAATCCAAACTCAATATTCGGTATAAATAATGAGACTGAGCCGCCTACTAAGATGTACGATGGCGGAACTGAAATTAAGGTTAAACCGTCGGGAATTGTGGAAAATGCTTATCCGGCTGATATTGATAAGCTTTCCATTACGTTTAATGGTACTGCAGAGTTTGGTGCCTTAGAGGGCAGAGGACCTGCTGATGCAGGAGAGAACAAGCCTCTTACAATAAGTAATGTACAGCTTGTATCAACGAATCCGGCACTCCTTGACTATTATGTGCTCGTTGATAAAAACACCCACCAGCCTAGTCCTGACGGAAGATATACATTTAATATAGGTGAGATTACGAAAAGACCTATCGATGTGACAGTGGAGCTAAAGGGCGATAAAAATACAATTTTATTTGGACAGAATATGCCTGAATTTACATTGAATATTGATACTTCAAAGCTTATAACTGCTGATAAGCAAAAATATGATAATCGAGTAAATGATGAAACATTTGCAAAAGAAATTCTTGGATTTTCAGGCTGGGATACTGAGTGGGCGAGGTATGCGGAGCCGAGAACATACAAGGTAAGGGCACAGTTTAATAATCCGTCTAACTACGCAGT
Source organism: uncultured Bacteroides sp. (assembly GCA_964635615.1). Taxonomy (GTDB): domain Bacteria; phylum Bacillota; class Clostridia; order Lachnospirales; family Lachnospiraceae; genus Coprococcus_C. Next base: position 17,580 of record CAZWNL010000005.1, on the reverse strand, counting down.
TGACAGCAAGGGTGTAGAAAACAGCTTTACGGTTGTGAGAGAAAATGCTGAAAAGAATGCAAACTATAAATTTGACAGGGAGCCTGCTGCAAACGGTGTTTATCCGGGACTTATTATAACTGCAACTGGTAATTATGATCGAATAAGACTTTTGACGGACGATGATATCGATGTGGTCGGCTTTAGTTCGGCTGATGTGGCAAAATTATTTAAAAGCTCCATTGATTTTACGGCAAAGGGTATTAATTACATAGATGAGCCATTCCGTTTCCAGATGTATGATTCAAGGACGGGTGCTGTTACAACAATAGAAAATGTCCGATTGAGTATAGACACTACCGGACCGGAATATGTGACACATTTTGTATCACCAGCACTTCCATATTTTAACGCGTTTAAATTTGGCTCATATTATCATTCACAGGAAATTAGCGGCTCTGAGGTTGCAAATATGACTATAACCGTTGAGTATACGGCAGAGGGTAGTGACCCTTCCGTGCTTCATTATCGCTATGTGAATGAAAATGGAGTTTCTACAGTTGACATTGACAGAACCACTGAATTTACTAAAGCTCCGAATGGTAATTGGCAGGCATCAATTATACTTGGAACTAGCGATGGTGACAGAGGACAGCTTATTGTATACGCTACGGACACTACAGGTAATGATTCTGACATTATTAAGCTTAAGCTTGACCCTAATGGTGAAAATGCTACAATTGAAGCTTATGACGGCAAAAATCCTTCAAAGGGAAATTACTATGAATGGATGGTTGAAAATACACCGCCGAAAGCAGAAATTACAGCTCAGAATATATATAATGAAGCTATTGTTGCTTCAGAAGATTCATGGTACAACGGAGTGACATTCGTTGCAAATGCAAGAGATGATCACAGCGGACTTAATAAGATGGTATGGATGATTACAAAGCCTGATGGTACAGAGGAAATAGCCGAAGAGGATAATATTGACCTTAAGATTGCAAATGCTACTGCCTATGGCAAGGTAATCTCACATAATTTCAAAATTACATATCAGGATAGTACGCTTCCTATAGGATCATACTATATGACAGGAATTGTTTTTGATAATGCGGGAAATAGGGCAGAATTAAACACGGTAGGACCGTTCAATATTGACTGCAAGCCGCCTGTTATTACAGATAATACAAAGGATGATCCTAACAGCCTTAAGACCGGTAAGCTTTTAGAGTTTAACGTAACTGAGGGTGAGGGTGAAAGTCAGATTTCAAGGGTTGTGTTGCAGAAGGAAGTAGGCGGAAAATATGATGAGGAAGGCATCCGCACCTTCTATCCTGCAGATGATGAAGGATATTCCATGGACTGCAAATACCAGATTTTAGATAATGGTAACTATAGGATTGTTGCATATGACAGAGCAGGAAACAGAACCGAAATGATTCTTGGTTTCAGTGGAATATCGGATGAAACACCGAATATGCCGACTATTGAGGCAAATGGAACTATGGGTAAAAATGGCTGGTATGTTGATCAGGCACCTGCAATAACGATTAAGTCAACAACAATTACCGAGCAGGACGGAGTTTCCGTATCAACATACTATACAATCGCAAACGGGGAAAGAGAAAAGCAGGATATATTTTCCGCAGCTCAAAAGGATTTTAACTTAGGCGAGGAGGGAAATATTGTCATTGATGCATGGGCTGTAAGCGGAACCGGTAAGCCTAGCAATCATGCAATAGCTAATATAAAGGTAGATTTAAGCGAGCCTGTTATAGAAATGAAGGAGTCCATGGTTGATGCTGAGGGTAGAGTGACAATAAACTTTACTGCATATGATACCATAAGTGGAATTAACATCAATACTGCCAAGCTGAATGGTAAAACCTTAATTGTAAGGGAGAATGACGGTACAATATCAGGAAGCTTTATTGTAGCTGATGAAGGCACATATGAACTTACTGTTGAGGACATGGCAGGAAATGTGGCTAAGCTTGAATTTGTACCTCTTGCAATGAGTGTAAGTCCTATTACGGATATTACATCCACAGGCGCAAAAATAGATGCAAAGATTTATACAGGAACATATGACCTTTCAAATTGCTATATTGCATATAGAAAGGCAGGAGCTACAAATTATGAGACTGCTCCGGCAAACAAGCGTACGCAAAGCTACGGCGCAAGCCTTGATTATGAGTTTTCAGGGCTTACACCTGATACGGTTTATGAGTACAGGGTTTATGCCGTTACAAAGACCTCAAGAGAAACAAAGGTTGTTGATGGAAGTTTCAGAACAGGAGATGGCAAGTCAACAACTGCCGTTTATGGAAATGTAAGATATGCCAGCAGTGCTCTTGATGATGCAAAGGATGCTCCTATATATGTATCGCTGTTTGATGGTAATACATATATAGCCGGTAAGAAATTAGATATCGAGGGCGACTATAATTTTACAAATATTTCAAATGGAACGTACAGGGTTGTTGCAACAAACGGAGTATATACACAGACGAAATCCGTTATTGTTGAAAATGGTGCTATTGTATATCCGACTGACTATCTTACAAATAGAGGAGTGAACTTTGTATTAGGCAGGCTTTCAACTCATATGGTATTGAATGGTGCAGTAAAGGTTACGGCAGATGGACTTGATCAGGTGTTTGACGAAAATTACACTGCAGTTATTACCGAGGAGGATTGGTATGCATATAATAATGAGGGTGCATCCATTGACATAACTCTGTATGCTGACTATCTCGATGTAACCGATGTAAGCTCTACTACTCAGGGTGTGTTTGCAGATAAGATAGGAAAGAATAATGAGATAGTAAGATATATAGAGCTTAATGTTGTTAAGACTGTAAGAAATGCCGATGGTGAAATTTTATATACTAGAGATGTGACAAGACTTGTAAAACCTATTACACTAGCATTTCCGTTAGGAGACCTTTCCGGTCAGAAGATTGGGGTTGCATCCATGCACGGAAATGGAAATGATGCTCAGTTTATTAATTGGTCAGACGGTGAGGCTGTCCTTACGAAAAATTACATAGCGATAACAACAAGCCGATTCTCCATCTATGCACTTTACAAGGTAGATGCAGCACCAAAATCTTACACGGTTACATGGAAGGATGGAGATGGTAATACAATGAAGGTTGAGACTGTAGCTGATGGCGGCAGTGCAACACCTCCGGTTACTACACCTAGAAAGACCGCAACAGATAAGTATACATATACCTTCTCAGGTTGGGATACTGATTATTCCAAGATTACGAAAGATACAATAATATCAGCATGGTTTACTGCAAAAAGTGTTAATGGCGGAAATAATAATGACCCTACTAATCCGGGAAATAATAATCCGGGAGGCAATAATGGTGGGGATAACTCGAATAACGAGAATCCTGAACCTAAACCGCCGCTTATTACAAACAATACACCGCAGTATTCATACCTTGGCTCTGCACAGTCACCAAATACAGGCGACGAGGCTCCGATAGCTGTTTTGGCATTCGTAATGTTGCTTTCTATGTCAGGTATGGTTGTTGTTATAAAAAAACAAAAGAAGCATTAATTACCATTCATAATATTTTAAATTCTTCAGATAATATGATTAAGACAGCAATGTCTTATACTATTAAAGGAGGTAAGAATATTATGAGTAATTCAAACAAAACTAGCGTACCAGAAGCTAAGGATGCTATGAACAGATTTAAGATGGAGGTTGCTAACGAGCTTGGTGTTAATCTTAAGCAGGGTTACAACGGAGATTTAACTTCACGTGAGTCAGGTTCAATCGGTGGCGAGATGGTTAGACAGATGATCAAGAGACAGGAAGAGCAGATGTCTGGTAAGTAATTCGAAATAAGAATTATTTTATAATCTTGCATATTTAAAAATATTAAAGGGCTTGTTTATATTTTCAGTGATATTCCATATGAAAATCACATATATATAAACAAGCCTGTTTTATTTAAATTAATATAGACGAAAAAAGATGTTTATGATATAATCAAACGAATAGTGCTCATAATATATGTGAGTAAGTTACAAGGAGGAAAAAACAAAAAATGAGTCTATCAGTTGAAAAGTTAGAAGGCAGCATGGCGAAGCTCACAATAGAGGTACCTGCTTCCGAATTTACAAAGGCAATTACTGAGGCATATAACAAAAATAAAAATAAGTTCTCAGTTCCTGGATTTAGAAAAGGAAAGGTTCCACAGGCATATATAGAAAAAATGTACGGACCATCCATTTTTTATGAGGATGCGGCCAATAAGCTTATTAATGAGTATTATCCTAAAGAGGTTGCTGACTGTGAGGTGGAGATTGTATCACGTCCTGAAATTGATGTTGAACAGATTGAGAAGGGCAAGGATTTTATTTTTACGGCTATGGTTGCTACAAAGCCTGAGATAAAAATCGGTGAATATAAGGGAATTGAAATTGAAAAGATAGACAGTGAAGTTACAGACGATGAGGTTATGGCTGAAATCCTTAAAACACAGAAGGAAAACTCAAGATCCATTCCTGTTGAGGACAGACCTGCCGCAATGGATGATGAGGTTACCATCAATTATGAAGGATTTATGGATGACGTTGCTTTTGAGGGTGGAAAGGGCGAAAACCATAAGCTTACACTTGGCTCACATTCATTTATTGATACGTTTGAGGATCAGATTGTCGGAAAAAGTATCGGAGATAAATTTGATGTAAATGTAACATTTCCGGAGGAATATCATGCACCTGAGCTTGCAGGAAAGCCTGCTGTATTTAAGGTAGAGCTTCTTGGCATAAATGCCATTGAGCTTCCAGAGCTTGATGATGAGTTTGCAGAGGAAGTTTCCTCCTTTGATACATTTGAGGAGTATAAGGCTGACGTTAAGAAAATCCTTGAGGTTAAGAAGGAGAGAGAGGTTAAAAACAAGAAGCAGGAGGCAGTGCTTACAAAGATTGCCGAGGCTACTGAGATGGAGATTCCTGAACCTATGATTAAATATAATCAGGAGAATATGTTTGAGGAATTTGGACAGAATCTTATGTATCAGGGTATTAATATAGAACAGTATCTTGCTCTTATGGGTACTACTAAGGAGCAGATGCTTGAGCAGATTAAGCCTGATGCCATTAAGAGGATAAAGAACGGACTTATACTTGAAGCAGTGGTTGACGCTGAGAACATTACTGCAACAGATGAGGAATATGATGAAGAGTTAAAAGCTATGGCTGAGTCTTATCAGATGGAAATTGATAAGCTCAAGGAGCTTGTTGGTGATAATGAGAAGGAGTCAATTAAAAAGGATATTGCTGTAAGAAAAGCTCTTGAGTTTTTATCAGATAACTGCAAGGAGGTATAGATATGGCATTAGTACCTATGGTCATTGAGCAGACAAGCAAGGGTGAGCGTTCATACGACATTTATTCAAGACTGCTCAAGGAACGTATAATATTTTTAGGTGATGAGGTAAACGATACAACGGCAAGCCTCGTCATAGCACAGCTTTTGTTTCTTGAGGCTGAGGATACAACAAAGGATATAAGCCTTTACATAAATAGTCCGGGCGGCTCTGTAAGTGCCGGCATGGGCATTTATGATACAATGAATTATATTAAGTGTGACGTTGCCACAATATGTGTGGGAATGGCAGCCAGCATGGGTGCATTTCTTCTTGCCGGAGGCGCAAAGGGGAAAAGAATGGCACTTCCTAATTCAGAGATAATGATTCACCAGCCTTTAGGCGGAACAAAGGGTCAGGCAACAGACATTAAGATTCATGCTGATCATATTATAAGGACAAGGACAAAGCTCAATACTATATTAAGCGAGGCAACAGGCAAGCCGCTTGATGTTATTGAGCGTGATACAGAGAGAGATAATTTCCTCAGCGCAGAGGAAGCGTTAGAGTATGGTCTCATTGACCGTATTATGACAAATAGAGAATAATTAAGAGGTGTAGCTAAATGGCTAATCGTACCGACGATAGAAAAAAACTAAGATGTTCATTTTGTAATAAAAGTCAGGAGCAGGTAAGGAAGCTTATTGCAGGTCCAAATGTGTATATATGTGATGAATGTATAGACATATGCTCTGAAATTATACAGGATGAGCTTGACAGTGACGTTATTGATACGGATATTAATCTTCTTAAGCCTAAGGAGATTAAAGAATTTCTTGATGACTATGTTGTAGGTCAGGAAAGTGCAAAAAAGGTTTTGTCAGTTGCAGTGTATAATCACTACAAGAGAATACTTGCAGAAAAGGATTTTGATGTAGAATTACAGAAAAGCAACATAATTATGATTGGACCTACAGGTTCAGGAAAAACATATCTTGCACAGACGCTTGCCAAGCTTTTAAATGTTCCGTTTGCAATAGCGGATGCAACCACTCTTACGGAGGCGGGATATGTAGGTGAGGATGTTGAAAATATTCTCCTGAAGCTTATCCAGGCAGCAGACTATGATATTGATAGGGCACAGTGTGGAATCGTTTACATTGACGAAATTGATAAGATTACAAAGAAGTCAGAGAATGTTTCAATCACAAGAGATGTTTCGGGAGAGGGTGTGCAGCAGGCACTCTTAAAGATAATTGAGGGTACTGTTGCGTCTGTTCCGCCACAGGGTGGACGTAAGCATCCACAGCAGGAGTTTATACAGATAGATACAACAAATATATTATTTATCTGTGGTGGTGCATTTGAGGGAATGGACAAAATAATTCAAAACAGAATAGGTAAAAAGTCTATCGGCTTTAATGCAGACGTAATATCTGACAGGGAGAAAAATATTGGTGAGCTATTGCAGAAGGTTCTTCCACAGGATTTCATAAAATATGGACTTATACCTGAGTTTGTTGGAAGGGTACCTGTTACCGTAACGCTCGACCTTCTGGATGAGGATGCGCTTATTAGGATTTTATCAGAGCCTAAGAGTGCAATATGTAAGCAGTATAAAAAGCTTTTTGAGATTGACGGAGTTGAGCTTGAATTTGAGGAAGCGGCACTTCGTGCAATTGCTAAGGAAGCAAATTCCCGTAAGACAGGAGCAAGAGGCTTACGTGCAATTATTGAGAAGGTTGTAATGGACCTGATGTACGAAATACCTTCAGATGAATATGTAAGTAAGTGTGTAGTTACGGAGGCTGTAGTTACTGAGGGAGCAGATCCGGTTATAACATATCAGGAGGAACCTCGTGCGGTAAAGACAACGCTTAGAAAGCACATTATGAGAAGTGAGGACAGTATAGCATAAAAGGATCAATGGCTGTCGCAGTGGGATTGCCGCACTAAGTATATTCTTAGTGCGACAGCCCCATGTGACAGCTATTTTGATTAGTAAGATAGGAGTACATTTATGATTATAAAAAGCGCAGAGCTTGAAACTCTATGCGGAATTACAAGTAAGCTTCCCGACAACAGTCTGCCGGAGATAGCTTTTGCAGGAAAATCGAATGTGGGAAAGTCATCCCTGATAAACGGACTATTAAACAGAAAGGCTTTGGCAAGAACTTCCTCCTCACCGGGAAAAACTCAGACTATTAACTTTTACAATATAAATAAGGAATTATATTTCGTTGATTTACCGGGATATGGCTATGCAAAGGTTTCAAAGGAGATAAGGGATAAATGGGGAAAGATGATTGACAGATATCTGCATTCCTCAAAACAGCTTAGAGCTGTATTTCTTCTTGTGGACATAAGGCATGCACCGGGAGAAAATGATAAGACAATGTATAATTGGATTGTCTCAAGCGGTTATAAGCCGATTATTATATGTACAAAGCTTGATAAGATAAAGAGAAGCCAGCAGGCAAAAAATGTAAAGCTTATAAAAGATACACTTAATGTGGAAAGCGGGACAAAAATAATCCCCTTTTCAGCAGTATCAAAACAGGGAAAAGAGGATATATGGGGCTTTATTCAGGAAGCCATAGCTGATTAATAAGGTATTCATATATGGATGAGCTTTTAGAACGCCAGTTATTACATATGGTTTCTGCCTGTGACTTGGTGGGAACGTCAAATTTTATATCTACGAGCGTTTCCTTTCTGTCTTTTATGATGCAGCTTACTGTATACCAGTTTTCATCATTATAAAAATAATCAGCATATATTTCAGATTCGTTTTTCACATTTATTTTTTCGTTTTCCAAATATTCAAGCACATCCTGCTTTATAGCGTACGGCAGACGATTTTCAAACAGTGAGAGGGCTTCCTCACCTGAATTTGTGATTTTGTAGTGTATGGTGTCCCGTATGGTATCGGTCGAAATAAATGCGTTGTCAATAAGCTCAGAAAGCGCTTCATGAAGATTAAACATGGTTGTGTAATTTTTTTCTATTATAAAATTGGAAATAAGGGTATTTGTCATTGTATAGTCAGTTCGGTCAAGCATAAATAAAATAATGAGCTTATAGAGCAGTAAGCCGTCTGTCATCAGTGTATTTCCTCCGTAATCTGTTTTGTTTAAAATAAAACTATTGTATATAATCAAAGTTTAAATTATGACTTTGTTATAAAAATATACGATATGAGGCAAAAAAAATCAATAAAATTATTTTTTTGTTTACGTTTATGATTTCTTGTGTTAAAATACATATGTCTATGAGCAAATTAGTTAGTCAAAAGTTTCGACAATTATTTTATTTACCCAGACAAAGCTTTTTGAAGAAAGTTAATATAGATAAAATGAAAGGAATAATGTATGGATTTTAAGAAGATGTCTTTGGCGGAGCTTAGAAATTATGCCAAGGAAATGGGGATACGCAATATTTCAACACTGAAGAAAAGTGAATTGACCCAACTTTTGGAAAATGTTGAAAAGATGACCTCTAAGAGAGTTGAGGTTAAAAAACCTGAGATGGCAGCAGAGGAAAAGAAGCCTGATGAAAGGAAGACAGAGGAAAAGAAGCCTGCGGAAAGAAAGTCAGAAGACAGGATATCTGAGTCAAGAACATCTGAGTCAAGAGCATTTGAGTCAAGGAAATCTGAGGTAAGAAAAACGGAAGCCAGAATGACAGATACGGCAAAAACGGAAGCGTCTGTTGAGGCTACGCGCTCTGAAAAAATGATGACCTTTGACGGACAGGAATACAATGCAGAATTAGACAGTGGTGAGCAGGCAAACGGAATACTTGAGGTTATGTCGGACGGATATGGATTTATTCGAAGCGCAAATTATCTTCCGGGAGATAAGGACATATATGTTTCACCAGTTCAGATAAGAAGATTTGGTCTAAAAAAGGGAGATATAATAGGCGGACCAATAAGAATGAAAACTCAGGGAGAGAAGTTCAGTGCATTGCTTTACATTAAGCATGTAAATGGATATAAGCCGTCAGAGGCGGCAAGGAGAGTTTCTTTTGAGGAGCTTACACCTATTTTTCCAAATGAAAGGATAAGCCTTGATACAGCCGGAGCACCTGTTGCAATTCGAATAGTGGATTTGTTAAGTCCTATCGGCAAGGGACAGAGAGGTATGATTGTTTCTCCTCCAAAGGCGGGAAAAACAACGCTTCTCAAGGCTATAGCCAAGAGTATAAGCACGAATAACAGAAATATGCATATGATTGTTCTTCTTATAGATGAACGTCCTGAGGAGGTAACGGACATAAGGGAATCTATTGAGGGACCTAATGTTGAGGTTATTTACTCTACATTTGATGAGCTTCCGGAGCATCACAAGAGAGTTTCGGAGATGGTAATTGAGAGGGCAAAAAGGCTTGTTGAGCATAAAAAGGATGTTGTTATACTTCTTGACAGTATTACGAGACTGGCAAGAGCATATAACCTTACTGTTCCGCCAAGCGGAAGAACACTTTCAGGTGGTCTTGACCCTGCTGCACTTCATATGCCTAAGCGTTTCTTTGGTGCTGCAAGAAATATGAGGGAGGGCGGAAGTCTTACAATACTTGCAACTGCACTTGTTGAGACGGGAAGTCGAATGGATGACGTTGTATTTGAGGAATTTAAGGGAACCGGTAATATGGAGGTTGTGCTTGATAGAAAGCTCTCGGAAAAACGTATTTTCCCTGCAATAGATATATCAAAGTCAGGAACAAGACGTGATGATTTGCTTCTTACAAAGGAAGAACAGGAGGCTGTAAACGGCATACATAAGGCTTTGTCGGGTGCTAAGGCTGAGGAAACTACTGAGGAGGTTCTCAAGCTGTTTGTGAGAACTAAAAATAATGTTGAGTTTGTGGATTATGTTAAAAAATCGCTCCTTAGACATTAAATAAAATATTTTATCAACTTTTTATAAAAATACTTGAATTTACATGTTTCCTATGATAGAATATTTATCGTTGCGGACGTGATAACTTAGGTAAATCATGAATTATTGTATATAGAGAGGTGAAAACATGAGAGAAGGAATACATCCTGAATATTTTCAGGCAAAGGTTGTATGTAACTGCGGTAATGAATTTGTGACAGGTTCTACAAAGAGCGATATCCACGTTGAGATTTGTTCAAAGTGTCATTCATTTTACACAGGTCAGCAGAAGGCTGCACAGGCTCGTGGAAGAATTGACAAGTTCAATCGTAAGTACGGCGTTGCAAATGCTTAGATTTTGACGGATAAGGATTTTATACAGCTGTTATGTTAAAGCGTTTTTGTATATACGTTTTAATGTGACAGCTATATTTTTATATTAGGAACAGTTGTGTTTAATGGGCTGATATTCAATAACAAGGGTGTGGAGAAATGAGACAGGTAAGTATAGGAGGACAGGCGGTTCTTGAGGGTGTCATGATGAAAAATGATGACAAATATGCAATCGCCATAAGAAAGCCTGATAATGAGATAGAGGTTAAGATAAGCGAATTTAAGCCTGCAGGAAGCAGATTCGCTCTTTTCAAGGTGCCGATCATACGTGGAGTGGTAAATTTTATAGAGTCCCTTGTGATTGGGGTGAAAACACTTACCTATTCAGCAGATTTTCTTGAGGAGGAAGAAACGCCGGAAACCGACAGGAAAAAGATAAAAAAAGAAGATACAGATGAAGAAAAGGCGGATAAGGGTAAAACAGATAAAGATAAAACAGACAAGAACAACTCGGATAATTTATGGATGTTCGGCACGGTAGTTGTTTCAATTGTTTTGGCTGTTGGACTTTTTATGCTTCTTCCTGCTTTTTTGGCGTCACTGCTTGATAAGGCAGTGAAAAATCATTTTGTTCTCGGTCTGATTGAAGGAGTAATCAGGCTTATCATTTTTATGTTATATGTTGTGCTTATTTCCCGTATGAAGGAAATAAAAAGGACATACATGTATCATGGAGCAGAGCATAAGTGCATAAACTGTCTTGAGCATGGAGATGCTTTAACAGTGGAAAATGTCATGAAGCATACACGCTTCCACAAGAGATGCGGTACAAGCTTTCTGTTTATTGTTATGATTGTGAGTATACTTGTATTTATGTGTATCGATACAGATACCTTGGTTTTAAGGCTGCTTTACAGAGTGCTGCTTGTTCCGGTAATTGCGGGAATATCCTATGAGTTTATAAAATTTGCAGGTAGAAGCGAGTCATATATTGCAAATGTTTTAAGTAAGCCGGGACTATGGGTGCAGAGACTTACCACAAAGGAGCCTGAGGCAGATATGGTTGAGGTGGCGATAAAATCCGTTGAGGGAGTGCTTGATTGGAGGAAATATCTTGAGGAGCTTGCTTCACAGGATAGGTAGTTGCAAAGCTTACAAATATTCAGGAGATTATATAGATGCTTCTAAGAGATATGCTGAAAAACGGAACAGACAGGCTTAAGTCCTGCGGTATAGAAAATGCAGAGGGTGATGCAAGGCTTCTTGCAATGCATGTTCTTGGTATGGATTATACAAGGCTCTTTATGGAGCTTGATAAAAATTTAGATGATGAAACAGTCAGCACATATAACGAGCTTATTGAAAAAAGAGGGACTCATTATCCATGTCAGTATATTATCGGCACTCAGGATTTTATGGGATATACGTATGAGGTTTCTGAAAATGTGCTTATACCCCGACCTGAAACGGAGCTTTTAGTCGAGACGGCTTTAAAGGCTACGGATGATAAGAGCACATGTAATGCTCTTGATATGTGCTGTGGCACAGGTTGTATAGGAATAAGCTATATTTTGGAAAGAAGGAAAAGGGGAAATTTTGATGACAGGCTGACACTCGTTGATATATCTCCTTATGCCATCCGATTATCTAAGAAGAACAGCTTTTTACATGACATAAGCTGTGATATAATAAAAAGCGATATGTTTGAATATAAAAGCCCTGCAGCCTTTGACAATATGACATTAAAAAACAGTGGGGATTTATATGATATCATTATGACGAATCCGCCATACATAAGGAGCAGTGATATAAATGCGCTTATGGAGGAGGTAAGCCGCTTTGAGCCGAGGCTTGCCCTTGACGGCATGGAGGACGGACTTTATTTCTACAGAAGAATAATAAAAGAAGCGAGGAATTATTTAAGTGAAAACGGATGTTTTATATGTGAAATTGGTTATGATCAGTACGATGCAGTTTACGGTATCCTTGTAGATAACGGATATGGGAATATAGAGCTTATTAAGGATTATGCGGGACTTGACAGAGTTGTTTTGGCATATGCTGATGTTTAAGATTTGGAGGATGAATAAATGTTTGATAAATTAGAGGATTTGGTTGCACGGCTTGAGGAGCTTCAGAATTTGTTAAGTGATCCTGCCGTTGTAAGTGACCAGGATAAATTCAGAAGACTTATGAAGGAGCAGAGCGAGCTTGCGCCAATCGTGGATAAGTATAATGAGTATAAGGCTGCAAAGCAGACGATAGATGACAGTCTTACAATGCTTGACGAGGAAAGCGATGAGGAGCTTCGTGAGCTTGCGAAGGAGGAGCTGAACTCTGCAAAGGAGGAGCTTGAGGCATGTGAGAATGCCTTAAAGATACTTCTTCTTCCTAAGGACCCTAATGATGACAAGAACGTTATTGTGGAGATACGTGCAGGAGCAGGAGGAGATGAGGCGGCACTTTTTGCTGCGGAGCTTTACCGTATGTATGTCCATTATGCTGAGGGCAGACGATGGAAATGTGAGCTTGCAAGCGTTGAAGAAATTGGAATTGGTGGTATGAAGTCAGTTACGTTTATGGTAACGGGACAGGGCGCATACTCCGTGCTCAAATATGAAAGTGGCGTACATCGTGTGCAGCGTGTGCCTGAAACGGAATCGGGCGGACGTATCCATACGTCAACCGCAAGTGTTGCCGTTCTTCCTGAGGCGGAGGAAATTGACGAGATAGATATACCTGAGAAGGATTACAGAATAGATGTCATGAGGGCATCAGGAAACGGAGGACAGTGTGTCAATACAACTGATTCTGCCGTAAGACTTACCCATTATCCTACAGGTATTGTCGTGTACAGTCAGACTGAGAAATCACAGCTTCAAAATAAGGCTAAGGCATTTGCACTTCTTCGTGCAAAGCTTTTGGACCTTGAGATGCAGAAGCGTCACGACGAGGAGGCAGACCTTAGAAAGAGCCAGGTAGGAACAGGTGACCGTTCGGAAAAAATCCGTACCTACAATTTTCCTCAGGGACGTGTTACCGACCATAGAATAGGACTTACGTTGTATAAGCTTGATAAGATTATGAATGGCGAGATACAGGAAATTATAGATGCCTGCATTGCTGCCGACCAGGCTGCAAAGCTGAGTAAGATGCAGGAGCAGGGATAATTTAAAATTAAATAATACTTGCAATTTAGAACAAATGTTCGTATAATAGTATTATGAATGAGATTATAACAGGTTATACGACAGAGGAAAAACTAAATATACTGGCAGATGCGGCAAAGTATGACGTTGCATGTACATCAAGCGGTTCCGACAGAAGGGGAAAGAAAGGATTCCTTGGGAATACAAAGGCATGCGGAATATGTCACAGCTTTGCCGCAGACGGCAGGTGTATTTCACTTCTTAAGATTCTTATGACAAACCATTGTGTTTATGATTGCAGGTATTGTATTAACAGAGCCTCCAATGATATTCCGAGAGCTACATTTACTCCTGAGGAGATTTGTGAGCTTACGGTTGAGTTTTATAAGAGAAACTATATCGAGGGGCTTTTTTTAAGTTCTGGTGTTCTTAAAAATCCCACCTACACAATGGAAAAAATGTGCGAGACGCTTTTGCTGCTTAGAAACAAGTATCATTTTAATGGGTACATTCATGTGAAAACAATTCCGGGAGCGTCAGATGAGTTGCTGGCAACAGCAGGGTATCTTGCCGACAGGATAAGCGTCAATCTTGAGCTTCCTACGGCAGAAAGCTTGTCGAAGCTTGCTCCAAACAAAAGCTTTAAGACTATACTTGAGCCTATGGGTAAGGTGAGCGATACGATTAAGGCACACCGGGTTGCCATAGGTAAAGATGCAAGGATGGAAAGAAGCAGGGGGAATATGTATCTTTCCAACAGCATATTCCAAAGCAGACAGAGCATAGAAAGGCAGGAAGGTATAACTGAGGCTGCGGTTAAAAATGCTCTTGTGCCGTCAGATGCGGGAAAGCTTAAGAGAAGCTTTGCACCGGCAGGACAGAGTACACAGATGATTATAGGAGCTACGGATGAGAGTGACTATACTCTTATTAAGACGACTGAGAAGCTTTATCAAAGCTATGACCTAAAGAGGGTTTTTTATTCGGCCTATATACCGCTTAATGCGGATACCGACTTACCTGATGTGCATACTCCGCCACCGCTTCTCAGGGAACACAGATTATATCAGGCGGATTGGCTGCTTAGATATTACGGCTTTCAGGCAAATGAGCTTTTATCCGAGGAAACCCCCAATTTTAATGAGCTTCTTGACCCAAAATGTGATTGGGCACTCAGACATCTCGAGTATTTTCCTGTTGAGGTTCAGCGTGCACCTTATGAGCTGCTTTTAAGAATTCCGGGTATCGGGCCAAAGTCGGCAGGGAGAATAATTTATGGAAGAAGATACGGTACGCTTGACTTTGATAATTTGAAAAAAATGGGTGTAGTATTAAAACGTGCACACTATTTCATAACCTGCAACGGACACAGACTTTATAATACACCTATAGAGGAGCAATACATTACAAGACAGCTTATTGATACAAACGGAAGGGATAACTGGAAGGTAAATAATCAGAATAATAGTTACACACAGATGTCTCTTGCCGATTTTGGGATAGGATAGCGTATGAAGATATTTTGCTGTAAGGACAGATTTGAGGACACTCTTACGTGTATTTATGATGCGTGGAGCTGTGCATTGAAAGAAGGACATGATAATATAAGGCTTGTGAGAGAGCCTGTATGGCAGCAGTCTCTTTTCGATGAGTATATACATGTTGATGCAGATAGGGAAAAAACGGAAAAGGTTATACGTTCCATAAAAAAATCAATATCGAATCAGGCTTATTTGTGTGTTTTTTACGCATCGCTTTCCGTGGAGGAGGATGCATTGCAGGCTATTTATAATTTTCTCAGGGTGGGCTTTGCGGTTGGAGCAGGGGTATGCTCCATGTATGCAAACCCTCATGTTATGCGCATTATGGAGCTTAAGAGAAGAATTGGAAATGAGAGCCACTATTTTAGGGAGTTTGCAAGATTTACATCCTTGGAGAATAAGGTTTATGTTTGTCATATAGAGCCTAAAAACAATGTTGTAACAATAGTGGGGGAGCATTTTGCTGACCGGATGCCCTCGGAGCATTTTGTCATTGTGGATGATAACAGAAGGCTTGCTGTTGTGCATCCGAAGGATGAGGAGCCTTATTTAATGTATCTCACTGAGGAGGAGTTTGATGTATTAAGCCGCAGTGAGGATTTTGAGGATGAATATACGAAGCTGTGGAGAACCTTCTTTAAGACCATAGGAATTAAGGAACGGGAAAACAGGGCTTGCCAGCGCAATATGTTCCCAATATGGATGAGAAAGCATGCAGTGGAATTTAAGGATTAGCTTTTTTGGTGTTTTTTCAAAAAACACTTGAATAATATCATATGTTGACATTATAATAAGAACATATTTTAAGATGTTTAAAGAAGAAGGAGTAGGTAGCAATGGATGAGAAGAAAACGATTCTTATAGCAGACGATGCAGAGCTTAACCGTGAGTTATTGAAACAGATTTTCGATAAGCAGTTTTACGTCCTTGAAGCCATGGATGGAGAACAGACAATTAAAATTCTCGATGAAAAACATGATGAAATTTCAATGCTGTTCCTTGATTTGATTATGCCTAAAAAAACAGGTCTCGATGTATTGAAACATATGAATGAAAAAGAGTATATGAAAACCATTCCTGTTATAATGATTACTGGTGAAGCAACAGTTGAGACAGATATGCAGGCATATGAATACGGAGCTTCTGACATTATTTATAAGCCTTTTACTGCGAAGATTATTTTACGCCGTGCCATGAATATATTGGAGCTTTATGAGAATAGGCTTAATATAGAGAAGAAGCTTGAAAAGCGTACAAAGCAGCTTATTGCAAGTAGGGAGAAACTTGCAAAAAGCAATGAATTTCTGGTTAATGCATTAAGCTCTGTTGTTGAGTTCCGAAGCCTTGAATCAGGGGAGCATATTAAGCGTGTTAAATTCTTTACACGTATATTCCTTAATTATCTTAAGGCGTATTATCCTGAGTATGAGCTTACAAAGGATCAGATTGACCTTATGGTAAATGCATCTGCACTTCATGATATAGGCAAGATTGCAATTCCTGACAGTATACTTCTTAAGCCGGGTAAGCTTACAAAGGAAGAGTTTGATGAGATGAAAAAGCATACGGTTTACGGCTGTGAAATTCTTGAGAAATTCAAACAGGAGGACAGCGATTTCTACCGTTATTGCTATGATATATGTAGGTATCACCATGAGAGATATGACGGAAATGGTTATCCTGATGGACTTTCAGGCGAGGATATTCCTATATGGGCTCAGGTTGTATCAATCGTAGATGTTTATGATGCACTGGTAAGTAAGAGAGTTTACAAGACGCCTTATGCTACTGACGTTGCGGTAAGGATGATACATGACGGTGAGTGTGGAGTATTTTCACCTAAGATTTTGGATTGCTTTGACAGGGCAACAGATATTTTGTTTGAGTCATCGGAGGCATTTAATTATACTGATTATACAGTGGAAAATGATGCTGATGCACCGATGTAGATACATACAATAAAGCTTTTACGGAGGCTGTAGCACTATGCTTAGTGCGACAGCCTTTTTTTATTTGAATTGTTGTAATCCAAGATTTCATACCCCGTAGTTTGGATTGAACCTATAAGTGTATTGACTTTCCGACACATGTGTCGTATAATTATTTAAGACACATGTGTCGGAAAGTGGGGCTGCCTATGAATAAAAGAGGAGAGGAAACAAGAAAACAAATAAAGAAATGTGCGTGTTCTTTGTTTGCAGAAAAAGGTTTTAAACAGGTAACAATGAAGGATATCTGTGAAGTGACAAAACTAAGTAGAGGTGGATTGTATTGCCATTATGACAGCACACGTCAAATCTTTCAGGAGATTATAGATGATATGACAAGTGAGCAGGATAATGAGATTGATATA
>CAZWNL010000004.1:0-182106 GCA_964635615.1 uncultured Bacteroides sp. | reverse complement strand
GGGGATAC
Source organism: uncultured Bacteroides sp. (assembly GCA_964635615.1). Taxonomy (GTDB): domain Bacteria; phylum Bacillota; class Clostridia; order Lachnospirales; family Lachnospiraceae; genus Coprococcus_C. The sequence goes on along the minus strand of CAZWNL010000004.1, from coordinate 182,098 downwards.
TATGAAATATTATTTTTGTACGGCTTTTCACTTGTTTCTCTCACGCCTGTGCAGTGCTTTTTTGACAACAACTGGAGCCTGAGGTCATATGTATATTCGGGGGATTTCATAAAGTATTGTTTCCGTCCCATAAATTTATTTTTCTATTATCAGTCGGAGGTTTTTGACATTAAGGGACTGGGACAGCTGGCTTTCGGCATTGGAACTTTGATATATTCCTGGGTAAAGCTGGGTCTGGGTTTTACACCGCTTATGCTGTTGAAAATGATTGTGTTCCTTATCACTGCCTCACTGGTCATGATTGCTCTGCAAAATGCTGCGGCGGCGACCTGCTTTTGGATTACTAACTCGTTTTATGTACTTGACCTGGTAACAAGATTCAAGGATTACGCTAAATATCCCGTAACGATATTCAGTCCCGTATTTAAATTTATTTTTACGTTTATTATGCCGATTGCGTTTATTGCGTACTACCCAAGCCTTGTAATATTGCGTCCGGACGCAGTACCATTATTATCATGGCTCTCACCGCTTTTCGGCTGTCTGTTCTTTTGGCTCAGTTATAAGTTTTGGATGTACGGCGCTATGAAATATAGCGGCACAGGTTCGTAAAATCAACAAGTTGGCAGCCGGCTTCGCAAAAAGCCGGCTGTCTTTTTTTATTCTGTTACAAGCTCTCTTATTTTCACTTTTCTTATCTTTCCGGAAACAAGATAAGAGAATATCAAAAAGCTTGAGCAAACCACGATTATCGGTATTGCAAAGGTTGAAAAAGCAAAATCGGTATTAAAGCTTGTGATTCCTAAGCTTCTTAAAAGCACGCCAAGGAGCTTCCCCGAGAAGCAATAGCTTACTATTCCTCCCATTGCCGAGCCGATAATTGACACAATCAAAAATCTGAACGCAAACTGCCACCGCAAGCCCGACGTTTTGAATCCCGTTGCCTTGAATATACCTATGTCAGTACGCTCCTGAATGAACGCTTTCGAACATACCATATGCGTCACAATAAGCGAAAATAATACCGAGAAAGCGTAGATGATAAGTTGCATTGCGTCTATCGTAGTCAGAATGATAGCGTCACTAAAAAATTCCTCTTCCTTCGCATCGATTATATCACCGAATTTTTCATTGAGCTCATCGGCAATTTTTTGATTAAGTTCCTTGTCATCACCATTTTTCAGGGAATAGCTTCCCAGAAGCAGTTCGTCAAATCCTATCTTTTCTGCGGCATTGGCGGATATCAGAAAGCATCTGCCATTATTTTGCGTTAATTGAACTGTTCCCGTTATAAGATACTTTTCCTTTTCCCACCGCAAGCCAATGGTTACCTCGTCGCCAATCTTTAAATTGAATTCTTCAAGCAGGCTCGGCGATACCGCAATTTCATTGTCATAATTCGGAGTGCGCCCTTTAAGCACAGGCATCAGCGACGGGTCTTTGTAAACGCGACCAAGTATTTCCTCACCATCGAACGAAAATAACATGTTGTATGTATAATAGGCTTTTTCGATTTCGGCAAAGCGTTCTATCTCCTTTTCTATCTTTTCATAATCGCTGTCAGACAATTTTTGCTTCGGATAAAAGTTAATCTCAGTAACCATCACTCCCATTGATTCCAATGCTGATTTTGAGGTGACGGTATTTGCAAGGACAGTTACTGTCATCATAAAAAATACGAGTATGGCAACGATAAGGAGAGTTCCCACATATCTGCGCTTTGCGGAGGTGAACTGTCTTAACGCAAGACTGGGCGAAAGGAGTTTTTTGCTTATGGGAGCATTTAATCTGCTGTCAAAGTAGATTTCATTTTTCGCTCCCGAAATAGCGCGGACGGGAGAAATTTTGCCTGCCTTCATCGTGACAAAGAATATCGAGACCGCCGACAAAGCAAACAGCCCCACGAGTATAAGCACGATACTTCCTATCGGAACGCTCATGATAGCGGGAACAGCGGTGACCTTCACAAATATATTTGAAGCCTCGTCGATAAGCGGAATACTCAAAGCGATTCCCAGAACCGCACCGATGGCCTCTGCCAGCAAATACTTCTCCAGAAACAGCAGACGTATTTTGTTTTTGTCGAAGCCCTGCGCCTTAAGTACACCGAATGTCACATAATTGGTTTCCATTTCCACAGAAACGCTGTGTACAGTAACAATCACCACAATGGTCAACAGCAGTATTATAAACACCAATAAGATTGAACAGACGATTGTCGGAAAAAGCGCCGTGTAATGAATCGACTCATCTCTTGTAAGTGAAACGTTAGCCATGTCGATAAAACCCGTGTCGAGATTGAGCTGACGGCGGAGCTGCACGTTTGAAAGGATGCAGTCATCGGCTTTGTAAATTTCAAGCTGTTTGCCCAATCCGGCGCGGTCCCCCGTTTCTGCTTTTGAAATTGCTGTGGTAATTTCCTCAAAATCCTGATCACTTATACAGCCCGAGCCCCTGCCTATCATAAACGCACCCATCATCGGCTCAAGCAGTATTCCCTTAACGGTAAATTCAAAATCTCCTGCAATTGTTTTAAAAATAATCTTTTCCCCGACCTTTCCATCCAACTCCATCAGTACTCCCTGAGAAACATAAATTTCTCCTTTTTGGAGCTTTGGCGCATTTTCTTCAATGCCGTTAAGATTTTCATTTAAGAGCCTGATATTATTTGCTTTAACGAGCTGTTTTCCCGAATCAGATTCTTTTTCGCCCATATAAGCCTTTTGGGTAAAGATTGAATCAACAATATTTACATTTTTAACGTTGCTGTTACTTTTTAACTTATCGATTATATCATCGGTGAGATTACGTGCCGAATAGTGGGCACAGATATCGGGAGTATCGCACAGCTCGTGAGCATAATCAATGCCGCTCATTGCACTTTCCCGAATACTTAAAATAGTTGTAACGCTCATTGCAATAATAAGCGTCAACAGAATGACGCTTACAAATGTTCCTTTTTTGCGGCGTATATTCGCCTTTAATAATGTTAAAATCTCCATACCGCACCTCCTTACCATTCAAGGGAGGTAAGCCATGCGTTTACCTGTGTTTCTCTCTGCTTCTCTTCGTTCGGACTGTACGGTGGCAATGAAAGCTCACCGATAATCTTCCCGTCCTCAATGTACAGAATACGGTTTGCCCTTAATGCGGCACGCATATCATGTGTTACCATTAAAACGCTCTGTCCGCCGTTGTTAAGCTCTGTCAACAAATCTAAAACGTCGGTGGTGTTTTTGCGGTTGAGTGCTCCCGTAGGCTCATCGGCAAACAGCACCTTAGGCGAATTTATGACCGCTCTGGCAACGGCACAGCGCTGCTGCTCGCCACCCGAGACCTGCGTCGGCAAGTGATCCTTTATGTGCGACACTGACATCTGCTCAAGCAGCTTGTCGGTGCGTTCCCTTACCTGTGCGGCAGTCTTGCTCTTGTTCAGATATCCCGACACGGCGACATTCTCGAAAAGTGTCAGATTGCTGACAAGATGCATCTGCTGAAAAATAAACCCAAAATCCGTATAGCGCAGCTTTGCAAGCTGGTTCTCCTTCATCTTTACAATATCCCCACCGTTATAGATGACTTCTCCCGCAGTGGCTCTGTCCATGCCGCTTAACGCGTACAACAGCGTGGATTTTCCCGAACCGCTGGCTCCCATTATTACGGTGAAATCTCTCTCGTACAAATCAAAGTCGATGTGCGACAGAATATGAGCCTGTCCGCCGTTGTGTGCAAAGCTCTTACATAAACCTTTTGCCGATAAAACAATATTTTTCATAAGTTTTGCCCTTTCTTTTTTTGATATTTCCCTTTTATCGCAAAAGATATTAAGAAGTCCTTAAGAAAATAAAAAATCTTGTGGTCATCTGAAAATTATTCCGCTGTCGGCAAAATTACCTTTACCTCAAGTCCTTTCTCGCGATTTTGCAAAACAACCTTTCCTCCTGTTTTCTCAACAATGTATTTTACTATATACAGTCCCAGCCCCGAGCCTTGTTCATTCCCACAGTTATTCCCCCGATAAAATTTATCGAAAATAAACGGCATATTTTCATCGGGAATGCCCTCTCCATAATCGCGAAAATGCAGAATTACATTTTCGTCCTCCCTCGTGAAAAATACTTCAATATCCGTTTTCGCATATTTCCGTGCATTGTTGATAATATTTTCGCAAAGCTGTGTAAACCTGTTTTTATCGGTGTTTACAAATGCGGCGAAATCGGGCGTTCTGAAAATAACATCATCGCGTTCTGCCGATATCTCTTCTATCACGCTCTCCGTAAAAGCGCATATTTCTATCCGTTCACAAACCAGCTTCAGCTTGTCAAGATCAGAAACAGAATGTAAAAACAGGTCATTTGTAAGCCGTGATACCTCGTCGCACTTTTTTGTGATAACACTCAAGTATTTCTCGCGCTTTTCATAAGAACTGTCCATATTTGCAGAAAGTCCCTCCACATATGCTCTTATGGACGCTATCGGAGTTTTTATGTCGTGGGAAAGCGTCGCAATAACGGTCTTGTTGTTTTCAATGGCTTCCTTTTCGCTGGCCCTCGTTTTGGTAATCTCATTTCTCATGCTGTCGAAAGCCCACGTAAATTCGCCGAAATAATTGTAACGCTCGTATTTCAGCGGAACATCAAAGTCACCCGAAGAAATCTTCGCCGCAAAATCCTTTAACTTGTCAAACGGACGAAGTATGGCAAAGTAGATATATCCGAATGCCGTTATAAAAAATAAAATGCTTATGCCGCACAATACCAAAATCACGTTTGCTCCGCTTTTTTGAATTTCCGCTTTACGCATATTTTCCTGTAAAACAGCAATCTTCGCATTTGCCGTATCATATTCTCCATTTTCGTTAAGTCCGCTTATTTCGTTCAAATCTATGATATACGTCGATTTCTCGTCCTCGAAATTGACGTTTTTCAAAGACAGGTAAGCTCCTGCCGAGAGCAAAATCACCGCAAGCGAAAACAAAACGGTCACTAAAATAAGTTTATTCTTCATTCCCAACCTCCAGCATATATCCTACCTTGAAAACTGTTTTTATATATTTGGGCTTTGCGGGATCATCCTCAAGCTTCTCTCTTAACCAGCGGATATGCACCGTTAAGGTTGACGGCTCCACAATAGAGAACGCACTCCACACCTCACTTAAAAGCTTATCCTTTGCAACAGCCGTGTTTTTGTGCTCACATAAATATGCAAGCAAGTCAAATTCGCGCAAGGATAGTGAAATAGTCTGTTCGCCTTTTGTTACCGTTCGGGAAGTGATGTTGACATTGATATCGCCAAATGTCACTATCTTTTCATCCTCCGTAAAACCGTATGTGCGGCGGATAAGTGCGTTCACTCTTGCCAAAAGTTCCTGCATTGAGTACGGCTTTGGAAGATAATCGTCGCCACCGATATCAAAGCCTGTGATCCTGTCGGTTTCGCTTGTCCTCGCACTTGCGAATATTACGGGAACGCTTGATACTTTTCTGAGTTCCTTGCATATTTCAAAGCCTGTTGTTTCGGGAAGATTTATATCCAACAGCACAAGATGATACTTGTTCTCGGAAAGCATATCAAAAGCCGCCGACGCATTTTCCGCATGGCTGACTTCGTATCCGTAGCTTTCCAGCATCTCACTTATTATAAACGAAAGGTCTTCATCGTCATCAACAATCAAAATGTGTTTTCCCATATTTGCTCCTTTAAAAAAATATTGCCTGCTGTCATTATTTCATTTTGCGGAGAAAAAATCAACACCCATAATAGGTACCGGTTATTTGACGGTATCTGACTTTACCCAAATACAATAAAAAAAGACTTGTGATTGTGCAAAGTACCCATTCACAAGTCTTTTTGAATAGTTATTAAGTTTTCTGATCTTATAACATATTTTTAATCATCCCAACAACATAATTGTTTCAATTTTGGCAGTTTATCGAAACCTTCATTACTTTCAAAGTTCGCTTCCACAAGTTCAAGAACATCCAAATGCTCTAATTTTTCAACAAATGTTAAATCTTTATATGTACCCTGATGTAGACGAAGCACTTTAATATTTGGAAATTTTTCCAATTCTGCCCCTATCGCCTTGGTTGTTTCGGCAAACCATTTTTCCCATTCATCCCATTCACTGATTCCTGATGAATAATGTATTTCGGATACCGTGTCACCAAACTTTTTAGCTTTGGCAATGTCTTCATCGGATAATTCATATTCTTCATGTTTGTATGAAATAGGCGATGTAGAAAAATAATAAACGGAGCTATGGCATTTACTATAGTCATCCTCAATTACCCAATCTACATACTCCTTAATTTGACTACCATTAAGTACGCAATACTCCCATTCATCTCCACCCCAAGGAGTTGAAAACGGAACAGGGGGTTCTTCCAGAGATATTTCAATTATTAAGTCGCCGTCAACGCTCATACTAAAATACTTAATCTGTTCCAAGTCATCGGAAGTGATTTGCTCTTTTTTAAAAAATTTCTTCAATTCATCTTCCAGCCACTGCAACGAAAGGTTTTGTACCGGTTCCTTGCTATTTTCTTCCACACCCATTTTAATATCCTTTCTTCATGCCTTTTAAAAAATTTGGTCGTAAAATCTTCCCTCAAATTCTTGAAACCCTTGATTTTACTGGTCTTTTCCTCCCAAGGACTTCATCGTCGGGAACAACAGCACATCCCTTATGGCAGGCGAATCAGTAAGCAACATTACCAATCTGTCAATGCCATAACCGATACCACCTGTAGGCGGCATACCGACCTCAAGTGCATTTAAGAAATCCTCATCCGTATGGTTTGCCTCATCATCACCAGCTTCAAAGGCTGCATCCTGAGCGGCAAAACGCTCCCTTTGGTCAATCGGGTCGTTAAGCTCCGAATATGCATTACACATTTCCCATGTGTTGATGAAAAGCTCAAAACGCTCAACCTTTTCAGGGTCAGACGGTTTCTTCTTTGTAAGCGGAGAAATGGAAAGCGGATGGTCCATTATAAAGGTAGGCTGAATTAGATTTTTCTCACAAAATTCCTCGAAGAACATATTAATAATATCTCCCTTTGTGTGCCTTGCCTCATATTCAATGTGATGTTTGTCCGCAAGCTTCTTAGCCTCCTCGTCTGTCGTAACGGCATCAAAATCCACATCTGCATATTTCTTTATAGCATCGTTCATTGTCAGCCTCTCAAAAGGCTTTCCAAAATCAATCTCTATTCCGTTGTAGGTAATCACGGAGCTGCCACATACCTTCTCGGCAAGGTACTTAAACATAGTCTCCGTGAGCTCCATCATTCCCTCGTAATCGGTATATGCCTGATAAAGCTCCATAAGTGTAAATTCCGGATTGTGTCTTGTGTCAACACCCTCATTCCTGAATACACGTCCAATTTCATAAACTCTCTCAAGTCCGCCCACAATAAGCCTCTTAAGATAAAGCTCCAAGGATATGCGAAGCTTTACATCCTCGTCTAAGGCATTGTAATGTGTATCAAATGGTCTTGCCGCAGCGCCTCCTGCATTTGAAACAAGCATAGGGGTTTCAACCTCAATAAAGTTTCTGGTGTCTAAGAAATTACGAATTTCCTTAATAATCTTTGAACGCATAATAAATGTGTTTCTTGATTCTTCATTCATAATCAAATCGACATATCTCTGACGATAACGCATGTCCGTATCGGTAAGTCCGTGAAATTTTTCAGGGAGAATTTGCAGACTCTTGGAAAGAAGCGTTATTTCCTCCGCATGAATTGAAATCTCTCCTGTCATTGTCCTGAAAATATATCCCTTTATACCATAAATGTCACCGATATCCGATTTTTTAAACTCTGCATAAGGTTCTTCACCGATAGCATCCCTTGCAACGTAAACCTGTATCTTTCCCTTTAAATCCTGAATATTACAAAATGATGCCTTTCCCATAACACGCTTAAAGAGCATACGTCCCGCAACAGACACATGTATAGGGTCTGCATCCATGATTGCTCTTTTGTCGTTGTAATCCTGCTTTAATATTTCCTTTGCCTCAGCCTCATCAAGTCCATCAACGGATGGTGCAGTCCTTCCTGCCAACAGCTTGCTCTCATGCTCCTCATAAAGACATCTCACCTCATCTGTATGATGCGTCTGCTCATACTTTGTAATCTGAAATGGATCTCTTCCCGCATCCTGAAGATTTTTAAGCTTCTCACGGCGAACCTTTAAAAGCTGATTTATATCCTGAGGCTTTGCCTGATTATTCTGATTATTATTTTCAGCCACTTTTATATCTCTCTTTCTGTGTAACTATTTTTTGTATATTTCTTTGTGTAACTACTTTCGTATATTTCTTTATATAACTTTTTTATATGTTTCTTTATATAACCTTTTATACTTTCTGAGGCTATTTTTTCTTGATATCAAGTATTTTGTATTGTAAATCTCCTGCCGGTGCCTCAACGGTAATGGTATCGCCAACTTTCTTTCTCATAAGCGCCATTCCAAGAGGGGACTCGTTTGAAATTTTTCCTTTCATAATGTCTGCCTCCGTAGAACCTACGATTTTGTAGTCAACAACCTCATCCATATCCATATCGTGAAGAACAACCTCAGAGCCAAAGTTTACCGTCTCATGATCAAATTCGTCCTCATCAAACACCTCGGCATTTTTAAGTATTTTCTCTATTTCTTCAATTCGTGCCTCTATATCTCTCTGCTCGTCCTTCGCTGCATCATACTCGGCATTCTCAGACAAGTCACCCTGCTCTCTTGCCTCTTTTATTTTCTGTGCCACTTCCTGACGTTTATTTACCTTTAAATCCTGTAATTCATCCTCTAATTCCTTTAAGCCCTGATAGCTTAACATATTTTTCTTTTCTGCCATAATATTGCCCTTCCTTCTTAAAATTGTTTAGAAACCTACATTCCATTATAATTAAACACTAATCTAACGTATTATACATTACCAAATCTTTCATGTCAAACCTACTTGTAGTAACATTTCCGTCACAACAGCCATACGACATTTAACATACCGACATACTTAATTATCATTTGTTACATTCCCGTCACCTGTAAGCGGAATTTCCTCACCCATAAGGGTTGCTTTAGGTTTTAGAATCGCCTTGCAGAAATCCTTGGAAATGGCCAGCACCTCACGCAAATCTCTGTATGTCTGTCCCGAATACTTTATGTCCTCGGCTGCCACACCATATACATCAAGTCCAAGCTTTTTCGCAACATAAAGGGAACGATACAAATGATACTTCTGTGTTACGATAATAATCTTTTTAGCCTTAAAAATATTCTTTGCCCTGTACATGCTCTCATAGGTTGAAAAGCCTGCATGATCCATAAATATATCCTCAGAAGGAACCCCTGCCTTTATCGCATAGCTTTTCATAACTGCGACCTCATTGTAGTACATGCTGCCGTGGTCACCGCTCATAAGAAGCTTAGGCGCACATCCCGCAAAATAAAGTTCAATCCCCCTGTCAAGCCTGTCCTGAAGCATAAGGCTCGGCTTCTCGTTATTCTGAACCGAAGCTCCAAGCACTAAAATACAGTCAACATCCTCAAGTTCTTCAGCCTGTTCAGGCTTTAAAATTCTATCCTTAACACTGCCCCTGACATAAAGATTAGTGCCTAAGACACCTATGCCAACCGCAGCAACAATAATGCCTATAATAATAAAAAAATATTTAAAAAATTTTTTAATTTTGTTTTTCATAAAAACCTTTCATCCATGATTGTATAGGGCTGCCACATTATATTGTTTGTATATTATGAGCGAAAGCGGTTTTCATTTATAATATACAAACAATATAGTGCAGCAGCCCCTGTCAATCCTCTACTTCTCTGAAGTCTTTTCAATCGCCTTAACAGACTTTGATGGCTCCTTGTAATCGTACTTAAATATCATCACTGAAAGAGGCGGTATCGTAAGGCTTACAGAATAAGGCATTCTGTCGCTTGGCTGATCCGTTGCCATAACCTCTACATTAAGTCTGTTCATTCCTCCAAACTCTGCCGCATCAGAATTTAAAATCTCCGTATATTTGCCCGGACACGGCACTCCAACAAGATGGGTTGTCCTTTCAACAGGAACGAAGTTACATACAAACAAAAGTTGGTTTTTAGCAGTTTTTCCACGTCTTACGAATGAAACAATTCCCTCCTCTGCACTGTCAACCTTTGTCCACTCAAAGCCTATAGGCTCGTTGTCATTGTAGTATAATGCATCATACTCTGTGTAAATATGATTAAGCCGTTTTACAAATTCCTGCATTTTCCTGTGCATCGGCTTGTCAAGCAGGAACCAGTCAAGACTTCTCGCCTCGCTCCACTCTCTAAGCTGCGCAAATTCCTGTCCCATAAAGAGAAGCTTCTTGCCAGGATGTCCAAGCATAAAACCATATGCTGTACGAAGATTTGCAAACTTATCAACCTCAAAGCCCGGCATCTTATTAATCATGGAACACTTAAGATGCACAACCTCATCATGTGATATTACAAGCACATAATTTTCTGAATATGTGTAGCTTAAGCTGAAAGTAAGCCTGTTGTGGTTAAAGGAGCGGAAATATGGGTCAAGCTTCATATACTCAAGAAAATCATTCATCCAGCCCATATTCCATTTAAAGAGGAAGCCAAGACCCTTAAGTGCTGCCGGAGCAGTTACTCCCGCCCATGCAGTTGATTCCTCAGCTATAAGGTATGCTCCCGGATTTCTTTCCTCCATAACGGTATTTATCTTCTGCAAAAGCTCTATTGCATCATAATTTTCATTTCCGCCGTCCTTGTTAGGCAGCCACTGTCCGTTTTGCTTGCCATAGTCAAGATACAGCATAGAGGCAACAGCATCAACACGAAGTCCGTCAACATGGAACTTCTCAACCCAGAAAAGTGCATTTGAGGTGAGGAAATTGCTTACCTCGTTTCTGCCGTAATCAAATATATATGTTCCCCAGTCAGGGTGCTCTCCCCTTCTTGAATCAGGATGCTCATAAAGAGGCATTCCGTCAAATCTTCCAAGTCCGTGTGCGTCCCTTGGAAAATGTGCAGGCACCCAGTCAAGAATAACTGATATACCGATGGAGTGCATATAATTGACAAAATACATGAAATCCTGCGGTGAACCGTATCTGCTTGTAGGTGCATAGTAATTAGTTACCTGATAGCCCCATGAGCCATCAAAAGGATATTCGGCAATTCCCATAAGCTCAATGTGTGTGTAGCCCATATCCTTAACATAATCGCCAAGCATCTTTGCCATTTCCCTATAGGTATAAAATCCAAAATCCGAATCCTCATCCTTCTTTTTCCATGAGCCAAGATGTACTTCATATATAGACATAGGAGTCTTGAGTCTCGAAACTCTTGTCTGTTTTTTTCTGTTTTCAACCCATTCCCCGTCGGTCCACTTGAAGTTTCTTAAATCAGCAACAACATTTGCATTTTCAGGTCTGACCTGCGTCTGATTTCCGTATGGGTCTGCCTTGTATAATATTTCTCCTGTTCTAGTCTGAATCTGAAACTTATATACTGCCCCCTCAAGTACATCCGGCATGAAAATCTCATATATACCTGATGCAGAATGTATCTGCATTGGATTAAGTGCTCCATCCCACATGTTAAAATCACCGACAACACTTACACGTCTGGCATTTGGTGCCCATACTGAGAAATAAGTTCCCTTAACACCATCTATCGTCATCGGGTGTGCCCCTAGCTTATCATATATATCGTAATTTTTGCCCTCCGCAAAAAGATAAGTGTCATAATCAGTTATAAGTGAATCAAATGCATAGCAGTCCGCTGTAAGCACTGTTGTGCCGTCATGGTATTTTGTTTCAATTTTGTACTTGTTTCCTTTGTATTTCTTTTTAGGAAAATACACTCCATAAAAGCCTTCTGCAAGCTCCTCCATAGGCACGGGATTTTTTCCGGTTACAGAAGTCACTGAAACAGACTCCGAATGGGGTCTGTAAACAGTTATAACCTGTCCCTCACCGTAATCATGAATACCCATCAGATGCTTAGGCGCATTAAGCTGTCCATTCATAAGCTCATCATACAAAACCCAGTTGACCCAATTTTGCAATCTCTTGTTCATATAATACCTCCATTTTAAAACTTATGCGGGCGGCCCCAAAATGCAATAATACACCTTATGAGTGCCGCAAGTAAAATCATTCCAAAAACAATACCCAAATACAAAAGTGCAAGATTCATTCCAAATTTTGGTGGCATACACCACACTATTGTATCTGCATCGGGGAAAAATGAATAGTCCCCGTACATTATCATATTTTTAATTCCTGATAAAGTAGACCCCTTTGACATACCTATTACAAATGCATTAAACACAGTTAAAAATGATGCTACAAGACCTCCGGTAAGCAGTGGCATATAATTTCTTCTTTTTGACAAAATAATGAAGCTGTATACGGCTCCTGCAAGGCTTATTATGGATGCAATCCATGCAAAACGATAATATCCCTTTAGCCTGTTTAAAAGCTTTATATTTCGTTCCGATAGTTTATAGCTCACCCCTGAATAATCACTTTTAAAAAAGGATGAAAAGCCGTCTGCTATCTGTTCATAATTCTGCTTTGCCTCCAAAGGAGAAAGTGCCTTATCCTCAATATTATCCCCATAAATCTCCGTTAAACCTTCATAGTATTTATCATAACATAATCCATACACACTTCTGTTTGACACAAGCAGGCATAGTGAAAAGCTCACTATGAAAATCGCTACACATATAGTAGCTGTTATCTCATACTTCCTATATTTATCCATCGTTACACATCTTTTCTATAATAGAAACACCTGATAAGCTTTGTTCTATATTTTATTATCTCATGACATAATTGTCTTTAGTCAATTACGATTTATATATTGTATCATTTATAAATCCGTATGTAAATAAAGAAAGCTTTTTTTAGCTTGTTTTTTTCTTGATATAACTATTCCTATAGACTATAATTATATTAAGCTTTTAATAGATTCGGGAGGTAAAAATATGACTTCATCCAACTACGCAGGAAGCAATGATGTAGCAACCTTTGTCTTACAGACAGATGTGCCATACAATATTTTGGATTTTGATCAAGGGCTATGCAACATGACAGGATATTCTCCCCGTGAATTATCAAACAAAATCTGTACACTGGATAATCTTTTATACGTTGACGATTTTGCGGAGGTAATTGCCTCCATTAATTATCAGCTCAGCATTTCCAATCTTGTAAGCGTTCAAAACAGAATAGTTACAAAAAACGGAAATATACTTACCGTTTTGTGCAACGGACAGGCGTTTTCCCTAAATGACGGCAGGGATGTTTTGCAATGTGTTTTTACCGACATAACAAATCTTGAAAATGCGGCGAGTGAGACGGCACAGGCGAAAACCGATTTGGAAATGTTTGCCAACACCGTCCCAAGCGGCGTCAGCAAGCACCTGCTTGACAATAGCCTGACACTTATATGGGCAAATAACTTTTTCTATGACATGTGTGGTCTTTCACCTCACGATTTCAACGAGCTTTATAACCAAAATACACTTTCCATCGTTTACAGCGAGGATTTATCAATTGTCATAGATGCCCTTGCCGATTTGACTGAGGACTTAAATTCCAAAATTGTCAATTTCCGCATAAAGGGCGCAAACGAAAGCACCAAATGGGTAAATGCAATTTTTGCCCGTTCCGGCGAAATGTCAGGGGGCTTTCCTGTAGTTAATCTTGTTATGTCCGACATAACAAACTTAAAGATTGCTGAGATGAAGGCAACACTTGAGGAACAGAAGTACCTTATTATCTCGGACATTTCCGAGGAGCTTCCGTATGAATACGACATATCGGAGGATATTATTACATTTGCCGAAAAATTTAACAATATATTTGATGGTGAAGCAATTATACAAAATCCTGCTAAAGCAATGGCACAAACAGGGCTTGTTTCCCATGACACCAAGGACGCTCTTGAGGAGCTTTTCGCACTTGCAAAAAGAGGAACGGAATACCATACTGCGGAATTTAAGCTTAATACAAAGACTAACGGCTTTCAATGGTACTTTTCAATTTTTTCAACCATATTTGACGAGGATAAAAAACCAGTCCGAGCTGTGGGGCTTCTCCGTAATATACATACGCAGAAAATTGAACAGCAGAAGCTTCTTCACAAAGCCGAAACAGACCTTATGACAGGACTTTTAAACAAGGCGACAACTGAGAGCAAAATAAAATCCTATTTACGCAATTTAGACGGAAATATATATAATGTCCTTATGCTTGTTGACATAGACGATTTTAAGAAAATAAACGATACATACGGTCATCTTAAGGGTGATGAAGTTATAACTAACATAGCCAGGATTTTAAAGGAATACACAGGTGAATACGACCTTGCCGGCAGGCTGGGCGGAGATGAATTCTGTGTCTATTTCAGCAACCTACTTGACGTTCAAGTTGCCTGTGAGAAGGCTGCCATGATTGCCCAAAAGCTTAAAGCACTTTATGATGAGGAACCCTTCAAAGTGACATTAAGTATAGGCATAGCCGCAACAAATGAACAGATAACATACGATACCCTGCTTGAAAATGCCGATAAAGCACTTTACCAGGCAAAATTAAACGGCAAGGACTGTTACTACTGTTATCATGACGACATGGAGCGTGCAAGCTACGAAAATGCCCGCACTGAAATCAAACCAGCAGGCAACGATAAAATAATAAACGAGCTTCTCTCCATGCTTTTTAACAACAGCAACACACATCTTGCCATTGAAAAAGCCCTAAACATCATAGGTAATACCTATGGCATTGATAAAATATGCATTTGGGAAAAATCCAACAATGATAATTTTGTTGACTGTACCCATCAATGGTGCGCTTCGGGAATTAAAAATGATATCCAAACAAGACAGCATACCCCTATAGCTGTTTTTGAGGAGCTTAACTCTCTTGGCACGGATGGAATAATATACAGCCCAGATACATCGCTTATAAAGCTTAACACCTCAAATATGAGCCCATATTCTGAAGGCATAAACCGAATGATACAGACCCAGATACTGCTTAACGGAAAAGTTATAGGCTACATAGGCTTTTATACAATAAAAAATGAAACCCCTTGGTCCTCTGCTGCCCTTACAGACTTTAAGCTTATCTTTAAAATACTCATCGAGGCAGTATGCTCCAAAAGAAGCGAACAAAATCTTTCCCTTTTAAGAGAGGACACCATAAATGCTTTTGATATCATTGATAATCCTCTTATTATAATAAACCGGGATACATATGATATCATGTATTTTAACGAGACTGCAAAGGAATATTTTTCCAGACTCAATTTAAACAGTAAATGCTATAGTTGCATGTATCAGGAAAGCAGTCCGTGCAGTGACTGTTCTCTCCATAAGCTTACAAAGGATTCCTCCGTCAAATGTACAAAGCGGAACAAATCCACCGATGAGCTTATGGACATAAATATGTCCAAAATAAATTGGAGTTCCGGAAGCAACGCATTTTTAATTATTGTCAATGCCCATAAGCAGACAGAGGCAGAACGCCTTAAGAAGGAATTGGAACAGAATATTACAATTGAAAAGAAAATTACTGAGGCATCTTACAGGGATATAGTTACAGGCTTTGGAAATTTTGAGAAATTCAAGGCCACATGTCAGGATATACTTGACAACAATCCAAGTGTTGACTATGTAATGTTCTATTTCAATATAAAAAATTTTAAATTTATAAACGAAACCTACGGACATAATGTTGGTGACCAGACCCTAAAGGCTGTAGCCGAGGTTATACATAAGCACCTCGGTGAAGGCGAGGCATTTTCAAGAATAATAAGCGATACGTTCATTATGCTTGTTCACCATGACGATAACGAACATTTTATGCACACTTTTAACAGCATATGTGACGAGGTTCATGACACCTGCCGTACTATTCAGGATAAATTCAACGTGGATTTCACCACAGGCATACTTGTTATTGATGAAACTCTGCATTCCTACAGCGTGAACAGACTTATTGACAGGGCAATGATGACCGGCAAATCAATAGATGCATCCACCGGACTTTGCTATGCCTTTTATAATGATGAGCTTCACAAAACAATTATGAATGAAGCGCAGATGGAAAACAGCATGCAGTCCGCAATGGAAAACAAGGAATTTTGTGCATATGTTCAGCCAAAATATGATATAGCCTCCAAAAAGCTTATAGGAGGCGAATTACTTATACGATGGATTTCACCTTCAAAGGGTTTTCTTGAGCCTGCCTCCTTTATACCATCCTTTGAAAAGAATGGTTTTATATATCAGATTGACTGCTTTATGCTTGAAGAAGCATGTAAATCCTTAAGAAAATATTTGGATTCGGATATACATGTGCTCCCATTTTCCGTGAACCTTTCACGTACAACAATTGCGCATGCCGATTTCCTTACAAGGGTTCACGACATTGTGGATAAATACTGTATTCCGCACCATTATATAGAATTTGAAATTACCGAGAGCACCTTATCCAAGAATTATGAACAGATGATAGACATCCTTACTAAGCTTAGGAATGAGGATTTTGCAATAAACATGGATGATTTTGGAACAGGCTATTCCTCTCTGACTCTGCTTAAAGACCTTCCTGTTGACGTTTTAAAGCTTGACCATGATTTCCTTACAAAGTCAGTTGCCAATGACAAAAATGCCATTCATATTTTAAAGGGTATTATAGACATGGCTCATGCTCTTGATATAAAGGTAGTAAGCGAGGGCGTTGAGGATGATAAGCAGCTTAAAATGCTTGAGGATATAGGCTGTGAAATCGGACAGGGCTTTTTGTTTGCAAAGCCTATGCCGATAGCAGATTACGACAAACTCTTATCAGATTACAGTGAAAATTTACAGTAAAATTCAACAAAAACTATTGACATAAAAATATTATTTTGATATTCTAAATGTTGCGTGCATAACAGTACGGTAAGCAAAATTCGCTTAGGTCCAACATATCTAGTGGTGTGGGTATGTTGTTCGTGTCTTGACCGAGGTGATAACCATATAATAACTTTATTGTTTTAATTTTTATTATTTAATGGAGGTGTCTGATTTGGCAAATATCAAATCTGCAAAGAAAAGAATTCGTGTAATCGAAACTAAAACTTTAAGAAACAAGATGATTAAGTCTAAGGTAAAGACTGTTACTAAAAATGTTCAGGCTGCCATAGCAGCAGGCAACAAGGCAGATGCTGAGGCAAAGCTTAAGATAGCTATTTCTGAGATAAGCAAGGCTGCTACAAAGGGAGTTTATCATAAGAACAATGCATCAAGAAAGATTTCTAATCTTACATTAGCTGTAAATAAGATGGCGTAAATATTATTAAAAGCCTAAGGGACTTTGTTATTCCCTTAGGCTTTTTTTATATTTAACAAAATTATTTTATATGAAATCCTTTTCATATTTACTATTATAAAAATTCCCTGTGGTCGTATGATATCTACAACCACAGGGATATATATTACATTAGTACAACCTTATTTATACTGAATAGTTAAAGCTGTTACCATATGCCTGAGTCGCAGCCTTCTGAAGCAACTCATCATCTTTTGCAAATATTTTATTAAGGATAGTAGGATCAACAGTATTTCCAATCTTAAAGTTGCTATCCTCAGCCTTGATTGCCTTGACAACCAAATTAGATAATTCATCTCTGAATTTCTGTATTGAAGCCTTAGCATCATTCTTCTTGTCGCTGTCTACAGACTCAAGGAATTTATTCATTTTCTTTGTAAATGTAGACGAATTCGACTTGTTATTGCCACCATACATATAGAAATCAAGCTGAACCTGCTCCAATATTGCCTTCTGCATATCAGCAGAAAGCTGGTATGTTGCCTTACCACTGCTTGTAGTACTGCCTGTAGAGGAGCTTCCGGATGTCTTCTTTGCATATGTTCCTTCACCAGTATAGTTATCCGTTGCTTCCTTTGCACTTCTTGATATTGAGCTTGCTCTGCCTGAAATCTTGTCAGCATATGAACCATATCCCTCAAATAAAGTTTTGAGGGTTCCCATTGATGCTTCCTTAAGCTTATCTTCATCTATGCTAAGCTTATTGTCTGCGCCAATTTTAATTCCTACCTGATCAAGTATTTTAGATACAGATGCCGTATCACCTATCATTGTTGTTGCAGTTCTGAGAACTGACTTTGTCTCTGCATTTCCTGCATCTTCAATCATGTCATTATAAGCCTTGACATATTCCTTAATTGCATTGTTGATTGCAGCCCTGTCATAATCCTGCTTCTCAACTATCTCGCCTGTAGTTTCATCCTTTGACTTTATAGTCTTCTTCTGCCACAAGCTTCTGTCAGAAAGCTTATCTGCTGCCGCCTTAAGTGCATCACCACTTGACTTCATGGAAGAAAGAGAAAGCTTTGAATCAATAGCCTTCCCGCTTTTTTCCTCAGTAGCCTGCTTTGCATAATTTGCCTTAGCAAGCTTATAATATGAGCCATTTTGGATTGCAGCATAATCTCCTAAGTTAATACCAAAATTTATTGTTGATGTATTGTTATTGCTGCTTCCTAAAAAGCTGTTAAAATCTATTCCCGCCATTTTTATTCCTCCTTTTTATACTCTGTTTTACAAAACAAATCGAAAGTTAGTGTCAGGCTTCCTAAAGAATACCTTTACTCTACCTTCTGTTTCTTAGATGCATAATAATCATCAAAAAGCTTATTTGCTGCATCTAATGTTGATTTGCTTATACTTGGAAGCTCTCTGCCCCATGACTTAGTGGCAAGCTTAAAGCCCTTGTGCATAGCCTTCTGCATCTCCTGCATCTTCTCCACATCATCACCTGCAAGAGCACTTGCAAAATCAAACAATCTCTGAGAGGTCTGCTTTACGCCCCAATATCCGTCCTCAGAAATGTCCTTCTGTGCCTGTGCCTTCGTTGCAGCATCCACAGTGTAGTTTCCGCTTGCAATAAACCTCCACATACCATCACCGCCATTTGCGATGCCATATGCCTTTGCCTGCTTACCTATGGTGCTTTGTACGAGGTTCATAAGACTCTGCTGTCTTGCCTCCTGATCAGCCTTAAGCTGACTTACTAAATTAGCTCTGTCCTCAGCGCTCATTTTATTTACAGAGTAAGTGGCTTTCTTTGCATTTTCGTTTGATTTGTCATATGTAGCAGCTACATTGTTGCTTTTATTTTCCGGATTGGATAAATCCTCTAAGACACTGCTGCTTCCACTTCCCTGTGAATTTGCGCTATACGGCTCGGCTGTTGCATAGTTGTATGCTGCCTGTGTTACCTGGCTGTCGCCTACTTGAATTGCCATATTTCTCATCCTCCTTGATTAAATTTTTTTATAATCGTCATAACTAATCCAGCTTGACAATTATACATATATATATTAACACATTTATGTGCTAATACCAATAGTAAATAAGAAATTTTTTACATTTTTTTTATCCTGTTACGTCAAATGGTATATAATTCTTATTTATTATATCGGCATTTCCTGCCAAACCTTCATTTTTCTTTGCCGTCATCATTTCTTTCTGTTGATTTTCCCTCAAAAGTTTTGCTTCCTTCCTTTTTTCCTCCAGTCGCTCTTTTTCCTTCTTTTTCTTAAGCCTTTCCTCCTGCTCCTTTTTTATTTCTTTAGAGCCCTTTACGTCCTTTCCGGAAGAAAGCGTGGTCTGTGCCATCATGGTCACATTTCCTTTATTGTCAATAGACCATGTTTCAGAATAATCTATAAGCTTTGCACCGAGTGAACGTGCATTATTTAAAGCATTTTGATACCCCTTCTCATAGCCCTCCTTAAAATATGCCAAATTCTCCTCAAGCTCCTTTGCCTTTTCAGGGTCTTTTGCACATTGTTTTAGGTATGAGCCTGATATTGAAACCTTGCCATCCTTTACGCAGTCATATTTATTTTGCAGATAGCTGTAATAATCCTTAACTGCTTCATTATCTGTTTTTGCTTCTGACTGTGATTTGGTGTCTTCCGTCTTTTCGGCAGATGCATACTTTTTACTATATGCTGCATTATAGCTTGCATTATAACTGTTGTAATTATTTGTTATGTTCATTCCCATGATTTTCCTCCATTTCCATTTTTAATGAAGCAAATGTGCCTGTGTTGATTTGCCTATATCTTTATGTCAACTATCTGTCCTTCTAATTTTTCTGCTGCCTTTTCGGCTATTTTCTTTTCGGCTGCCTTTTCAGCGTCTTGCTTTTCTTCCAATTTCTTTTTTGCTAATTTCTTTTCTGCCAATTTCGCAGCGTTTTTCTTTTCAATTATTTTCTTTTCCCTAATTTTTTTAAGGCTTTCTTTCAGTTCATCTTTTTCAACTTTTTTATATGTTTTTGTCTTTTCGCCTCCATCGACCTGACTAATGCCCCACATACCAAGACTTCCATCTGCATTTATTATGTAGCCTCTTGCAATGGTTGTTGAATTTCCATGCTTTGTGGGCTCATTTTTGAGAAAATTAGCACAATCATATATCAACGCCTCATACTCCAGCCTCGCTTCAGGGTCATTTTCCATTTTCCTTAAAATGTTAGGCGCAATACTGATGTTATTTGTCCCCTTTCCACCAAAAGGCTCTGTGCCAACGGCAAAGGTTGTTTCAGGATATTGCTTGGATAAATCCTGAAGTACACTATTGTTTTCACTTCCCTGTGATTTTTCGCTATTCATCTTAGCTTTTGCATAATCATATGCCTGCTGCGAGACATAGCTGTTGCCTATTCTGACTGCCATAAATTCATCCTCCTTGATTTTAAATTTGAAATCCTTTTCATATGTACTAAATATAGTACCATAACTTTATTATACGATATTTATTTACGTATGTAAACAAATATTATAAAAAACATTCAGCGTCTATATGTGAATTGAGGTTTTCGCAAGAAATATATTTACTGTGGAAACCACAACATACTCTGTCTAAAACTTAATTTTTACAAAATGTACTTCAAAACAAATATCATAAATTTATTCTCCGGTGTTTCTGCCGCAAGGTAAAAAATATCATCATAATCAATTGTGGAAACCATTCCTACGTTTCCTCCGCCTCCACAACCAGGTACCTTGATAATCGTATCAAAAGAAATAAATACATAATCTCCTGATATATTATATCTTTCTAAAAGCTGTGCAAATTCCTCATGATTAATTATAAGCTCACCATTCTTTACCTCAACCGCTTTTTTAAGATCCTCGTAATCCGTCACTCTAAGCTTTAAATTCTCATCATATAAGGTTTCATTCATAATGGTAAATTTAGGGTACGAGCTGAGGTGTATTCCTAAAATTATGCCTGCAAACACAAGTGTAAATGCCATATTTTGGAGCTTTTGCTTCCTAAAAAAACGTTTTTTATCAGCTGATTTTTCAATGTAAAAAATTCTCTTTTTTATTCTTCTGTAATCATTTCCTGACACAAGGGACGCTACACCTCTTACAGTCTTTGGCTGTATATTTTTTGCAACGGTAAGGAGTACGGAGCCATAGGTATATGGTTCTGCATTTATGTACCATATGCATTTTTCGTCGCAAGCCATTTCCATTGCCTCATGAAGGTACCTGTTTAAAAGGAACATAAACGGATTAATCCACCAATAAATCCACAGAAGCCTAAACAATGTAAGCCATATAATGTGTCCTGATTTTATATGCATATATTCGTGAGCAAGCATCATAAGCTGTTCATCGTCGGAGCTTTCTTTAAACAGTGTATCCGGTATAACAATATACGGACGAAATATACCTCCCGAAAACGGACTTATCTCCTGCATGGTAACATATACCCTTACACGTTCCAAATATTTTTTCTGAAAAAATGTATTGGTGTTTCCAAGCACTTTTTTCATGGTACGTTGCATAAGTGCAGTGTCAGAAAACGGTTCAAGTCCCGCAATCCACCTTTTAAGCTTTACATTTTTATATATGGAAAGTATTAAAATAATAAATGCAATTGCAAAATATACACATCCCACATTTGTTGCTGCAAGCCCGTATATCATGTTTGTAATTTTCCATGTATGTACTTGGTAAAAAAGTTTGCTCCTACCCGTAAGTGCTATAGGAAGTATAAGCAGCATGCCGTAGAAATTTATATTTGCACTTCTGCCGTGATTGCATAATCTTACAAGCCAAATTACAGGCAGTATCAAAATTCCCATGAGCATGGTTTTAACACACTGAATTGTACTGTAACAGCATATAAATATTATGAAATTGCACAGAGCTTCTAATTTATCAACCATGCTTTTTCCTATCCTTCATACTTTTAAGTATTAAATTTAATTCCTCAAGCTGCTCCTCAGTAATATCCGCACTGGAAAGAAAGCTTGCAACTGCAAGTGAGGCATTTCCGCCAAAATAATTCTTTACAAAGCGCTCACTTTTTAAATCAAGACATTCCTCTTTGGTGCGTGTCGCCTGATAATGATATATACGTGCATCATGCGGGTCAACGGTATAATTCAAAATACCTTTTGCAACAAGGCGGTTAATCATAACCCTTATTGTCTTTCCACTTATGTCAAGGACGCCCTCAAGCTCCTTTATTATCTCTGCCGCCGTTATGGAATCCGAGCGTTTCCAGACTATCTCCATAATCATCCATTCATTTTCACTTGGTGTATTCTCTCCCATGGTTCCCTCCAATTACAAGTCTATTTTTTATGTCAGCGACAAAACCGCCTGCTCCAATTTTAACATATTTTCAATCAGATTTCAGCTTTTCATTTTATATATCGGTTTACATGTGTAAATAATTAACGTATGTATAAATATTTTTAAGAGCAAAAGATTGTAGTAAAGACCGAGAGGCAAAATAATTGTCTCTCGGTCTTTCAGTCAAATACTTAACAGGTCATTTAATACATCATATATATCAGCATCTATTTCTATGGACCTGTCCCTTATTTCATTTGGCACATTTACTTCTCCCTTATTGATACAAATATATTCGGCATTTCCGTTCCTTGCGGTCATCTGCCAAAAAGGATATTTGATAATTCCGGGTGTATTATAACCAACGCCTAATTCCAAAAATAAGATTTTGCTTTCCTTATGCGTATTAAGAAACTTCTCATAATAGCCTGCATGAATATCCCATCCCTCATCCTGCACAAAGGTATCATCCGCCCGCAAATTCATTGTCATAGGTTTCCCACAAACCGGACATTTGGGTATCAGTTCTGTCGGGATACGCATATCCTTTTGCTCTTCTACCATACGCTTAACCTGAGCTTCATTGTCATATGTGTATGGCTTGCATGGAGTCTGGCATTGGAAAAGCCCATAATCTCCTTGTGTATAAAACAACCGTTCTTTTGCAAACCCCGCTTTCTGAAAACAATGGTCTACATTTGTGGTCAATACAAAATAATCCTTATTCCCTACCAACTTAAACAAGTTTTCATAAACGGGTTTTGGTGCATCCATATAGCGGTTAATGTAAATGTATCTGCTCCAATATGCCCAATGTTCTTCCAGACTGTCAAAAGGATAAAAACCACCCTCATACATATTGCGGAAATGATATTTTTCAATAAAGTCACTAAAATACTTCTGAAAGCGCTCGCCACTGTAAGTAAATCCGGCAGAGGTGGAAAGTCCTGCACCTGCACCGATAACGATTGCATCCGCATTTTCTATTTTTTCTCTTAACAGTTCAATTTTCTCCGAGTAGGATTTCGTAAATTTCATAGTCATCATTCCGAAAGACATTAAATACCACCTCCATTTTATTATATTTATTCTGATTTATTTAGTATTCCCCGCCTTTTTACTGCTCCCACAGGGCATTTTTCAAAACAATTTCCACAGTGCAGGCAATGTTCCTGCACGATTTGATATGGCTTGCCGGATGCAATACACCTTTGCGGACAGCTCTTCATGCAATTGCCACAACTAATACAATCCTCTGAAATATAATAACCTTTTTCACTAATACCAGCATTTCCTATGACATAACTTTCACGAAAAATTGGGTTTACACCGAGATTGAAATATTCAATTTCTGCATTTTTGATGCAGAAAACAATACCGATTTCCCTTGTGTTATCGGGATAAACATTCGATAAATACGGCTGTTCTTCAAAGATTATGTCAATCCATTTTCTTTGCTCATTATCAGATACTTTTTCAGCCTTTGCAGAAAGCCTTATCATCTCTTTATATTTTGTATATCCCAATATCTGAACATTGCCATCTGAAAGTAATTCTTCGCAAAATGCTTTCCCCCTTGCTGTAAAAAAATACATAGCTTGCTGTTCATAATGAATTGCACTGATATTTCTTATCTGTGGTTTTCCGTATTTATCTACTGTGGCAAAATTTAGCACTCCGACATATTGCAGCTTTTTTAAACAAGTTTCCGCATCCATAACTTTATACCTCCAGATTTAATCTATAATCAAAAAACGATTGTCTTTTCTTAATTTAACTGGTGGATAGTCACCATCACAATATCCCAGTATCACAAAACAGCGAGCTATATCTGTATCGGGAATACCCCATTTTTTCAATAATTCCATTCCAATTTCATTGTCAAAGGTTTCTTCCCCTCTTGCAATGATGCAGGATGCAATGCCTAAATTTGCAGCCTCAAGCACCATATTTTCAGCGCAGCAGAACGCATCAGGAATACTGTATAAAAAATTCTTTGCTCCAAAAATAATGCATACCGTAGGCGCACCATAAAATCCACTTTTTATATCAGGATTATCAATAACGCTTGGCTGTTCAGAAGAAACATACCCACCTACAAGTTTGCTACGGTCAAAATGTGCAAGATTAAGTCTGCCGATTTTCTCAGCTAATTCTTTATTATGGATAGCAACAATCTTTGTCCTCTGCCCGCCTCCTGCATTTGGTGCGTATAATCCTGCCTCAATGATTTTTTCTAAATCTTCTCTATCAATCTGCCTGTCCTGATATTTACGGATAGACCTGCGTTTTTTCATCAGCCCCAAAATATCCATATCAAACCTCCTTCCAGCATTGCGGATCGGTTGCATACATATTTCCTGTATAGCCATAGGTCACAGCCGGACATCCCCTGCAGAATCCACGAAGCTCACACTTGTTACATTTTTCAAATTTATCAAAATCCCGATACCTCTCCATATTTGAACTCATAAAAAGGTCATACATGGAGGTATCGAATACATTTCCTATTTTACTTTCCATTCGCCGACAGGCATATACGTCACCTGTTGGAAGAATTGTCATGTGGCTGATTGCGAGGTGACAGCCGTCATATATCATTTTTTTATCAGCATTTTCCGGTATCTTAAAAATCCCTTTTTCATATAGAAACAAAGTCCATAAATGGTCTTTCAGTTGAAATGTAGTATGTCTGTCTTTATATTGCTCATACTTGGTCCAACATTTTTCCAAAAACGCTTTATATTCAAGAGGCGGGATATGATATTCTTCTGCTTTCTGCCCACTTGTAGGGCAGTATCTCCCAAATGCAAACACATCAACATTTTTATCCACTACCAAATCAATCATATCAGGAAATTCATCTTTGTTGGCACAGGATACCGTAGACATGACTGCACAATACATTCCTGCCTTCTTGATACAATCAATCTTTTCTATTGTAATATCAAAAGAGCCGGGTTTTCTGAATTTGTCATGTGTTTCTCTCATTCCATCCAATGAAAGCTGATACTTTCTGCAACCATACTTATAAAGCCTTTCACATACCTCATCAGTCAAGTGGAACGGATTACCTAAAATACCAAAAATAATATTATGATTTTTTAACAATTCACATAATTTCCAAAAATCTTTATGTAAAATCGGATCACCGCCTGTAATATAAAAATACGGTGTGCGTTCTAACCTTTCACACATATCTATACAACTTGAAACTACCGTTTCCATTTCCTCATATTTCATCTGTTTCAGGCAGATATGATTATCCTCAGAAAAAATGTAACAGTGCTTGCATCTTTGGTCACATTCATCTGTGATATGCCATTGGAACGCAAAGTATGGTTTCATTTTGGGTATTCCTCCTAAAGTTTTGCTCTTAGTACAATCATGGACACACCAAAAGCTGTGTGTCCATGACTGCATTGATACTATGTATCTTACAAATCAAAGTCTAGTTTGATTTCGGATCGCCTGCCCCACAGGCGGAACCACAGGCAGATGCTGGTTTTTCTTCCGATTTCGGATCACCTGCTCCGCAGGCTGAACCACAGGCAGATGCTGGTTTTTCTTCCGGTTTTGGATCGCCTGCTCCACAAGCCGAGCCACAGGATGATGCTGCAAATGCTGCGACATTTTCAAGATTACTCATAATAGTTACCTCCTTAATTCTTGACAGCAGAAAATTTTCATAGCGTATTTTCCGTTGTGTGTGCTTGATTTTCTGACCTCTTAGGTCTATACTTAGTATAAATTGCAACCATCAAAAATAAAAGTACGCACCATTTTATTATATAGTGAGCTTTTTCTTAGTTAGTGCGAATATGAATGTTACATGCTATAGGAGGTACCTTTTATGTTGACAAAAGACGAGCTGCCAGCCTGCCCTGTTGCCACAACACTAATGCTGATTGGAAATAAGTGGAAGATTTTTATTGTACAAAGACTATTAGACCGCCCTTGGCGTTTTAATGAGCTGCAAAAGGATATTCCCGGTATTAGCCAACGGGTTTTAACAGATAATCTTCGTTCTATGGAAGATGACGGTATTATTACACGTACTGTTTATCCCGAAGTCCCTGTACGGGTAGAATATGCTTTAAGTGAATTAGGGAATACAATGCGCCCCATCATTAATTCTATGTTTGAGTGGGGCACAATGTATCAGGGATTGGTGAAAGGATAGACACAAAAACTCGGTTATGACCTTGTTGCACCATCCACGGATAAAATTTCTCCCGTTACATAGCTTGCCATATCGCTTGCAAGATAAAGGAATGCATTTGCAACCTCCTCCGGCTCTCCCGGTCTGCCTATAGGAATCTTAGCAGAAATCGCCTGCACAACCTGCTCAGGAAGCGCTGCCACCATATCAGTTTTCGTAACGCCCGGTGCCACTGCATTTACACGTATATTATCCTTGCCAAGCTCCCTTGCAAGAGAAATTGTCAGCCCGTTTACCGCAAACTTGCTTGTAGGATATCCTACGCCTGCCGGCTGTCCTGAAATACTTACCATGGAGCTTGTATTAATGATACAGCCGCCACCCTGCTCCTTCATAATTTTTGCAGCAGGCAGTATCGCATAAAAAAGTGCCTTTACATTCAAGTCGATTACCTTATCAAATTCCTCAGGTGTATAATCATAGAGAGGCGTGCTCTGTGAAATACCTGCATTATTTACAAGAATGTCTATTCTGCCGTACTGCTCCTTAACCTCTGTAATTGCTTTTTCAACCTCTGCCGCATCAGTAAGCTTCGGACACTTTCCGCTTACCTCCCAGCCTGAGTTTTCCTCCTTAAGCTTTTTTAATGCTTCATCAACCGTTTCCTGTCTGGAACCGAAAAGAACAACCTTTGCACCGTTTGCCAAATATTTACGTACAATTTCAAAGCCGATTCCCCTTGTTCCTCCTGTTACAACCGCTACCTTTTCCTTTAACATGATTTTTCCTCCTCATAATGTTTTTATTATACTTAGGTGTTTTCTATTATCATTATAACTCTAAAGCTTCTCCTTAAAAAATGAAATTATTTCTTCCCATATTTCATCCTGAAAGAACCTTGTATCCGCATGCTCTGCGCCCTCAATGGCAATCAATTTTACATCACAGCCTGCCGCCTCTAACTTATCATGAAAAGTCTCCCCCTGTGAAAAGGACACCGTGTGGTCGTCGGTTCCATGTATAATCAAAAACGGCGGTGCATCCTTCGTAACATAGCTTATAGGGCTTGCAGAAAGCGCCTTTTCCTTATTATATGCCACATTACAGCCAAGCAGGTCAGATTCGATTGAGGCTGCGGACTCATCTGTGGATGGATATGAAAAGTCCGTCAAATCTATGACAGGATACCATGTACAGGCAGCCTGAACCGCACTTGAATACTCCAGATACTGTCCCTCCTCAAATTCCTGATCCGATACCAATGCCGACATGGCAGCAAGATGTCCCCCTGCTGATTCTCCCATAATTCCAAAGCGTGCTTCGTCAATACAAAATCTTTTTGCATGTGCCTTCAGATAACGAATTGCCGCCTTTACATCCTTAAGCTGTGCAGGATATTTTTCCTCGCTGCTTATCCTATACTGTATGCTTGCTACAACAAAGCCCGCTCTTGCAAGCATTGAAAGGTAAGCCAAATGTGCGGATTTATCCAATATCCTCCAACCGCCGCCGCAAATCCAAATTATGCACGGATATTTATTTTCACCATCCTTCGGATAAATAATATCCAGCTTCAAATCCTTGCGAGTATTCTCAAACCAAAAATCATTCTGCGCAAATGTAACGTCCGTAATTGTTACATACTGTGGTTTTGTAATGTTAATGTTTACTGTTTTTTTCATATGCCCTCCTGACTGTCAATTATTTTTACTCTATAGGAATGTTTTTTATATCCATATGATAACATCTTTTTAGGAGAATTGTCTATATTGAAGCCACAGCAAATACCCGACAAAAATAATGAGACTGTCGCACTAAGAATATTTATATTATGATATAAACATTCTTAGTGCGACAGTCCCTTAAAAACAATAACAAAATATAATTGTATAAAAATTTATTTTCTAGCCTCTGGAATCAAAATTCTGTCCCACCTGTTTTTCGCCTTCAGAAAGTATTGATGAATGATCATATGCATATGAAGAAACCTTGTCTATAAGCTCCTCCATTGAATTTGCTTTTATAACTACATAATCCTTATCATCAGACTCATTTGAAATCTCATCTGCTTCCTTTTCTCCGGCTTTTTCCTCAGCACGCTTTTCCTCAAGCTTCTTTTCTTTTGCCTTTTCCTCAGCACGCTTCTTTTCCTTTGCCTTTGCAGCCTTTTTTGCTGCCTGCTTCTTTTCAGCAGCCTTTTTATTTGCTTTTTCAACTGTTGCAAAGAATGTTGCCTTTCCATTTGAATCTACGGACATTCCAAAATTCTTTAAGCTGGCACCGCTGCTTGTAAGACTGTTCTTTGCCTCCTGAAGCTTAAGCTGTGACATGGCGATAATTCCCTCATATTTCTTTCGGTAAGACTCATCGTTTGCCATCATTTCAAGCTTTTCCTCATTAATAAGTACAACCTGCTTGCTGGCATTGCCGTAAGCTGCCGCATTAGCCTGAACCTGTGACTTCATATCATCACTGACAAGTATGAAATTCATATTGCCAAATTTAGCTTTAAGCTTGCTATAATAATCCTTTGCCTTGTCAGAAAGCTCTACATTTCCTATAACCGTTCCGTACCCCGGCTTTGTTGTCGGTACTAAAGAGCTTTTTGTATCAATAGGATTAAACTCTGTTGTTTTCACGTCATCTGACTTGCCTGTCGTGCTGTCCGTATTTTTTGTTGAAGTCGTCTTTTCATTTTTAGTGCTGTTCGTTTTGTTGTTCCATGCTCCGTTTGTCTGCTGATATGCAGATACTCCATAAAGATTTGACATTGTCATTCTCCTTTCATTTTGAATAAAGCCATATACTATGCACCAATGGGTAAAGTAAGTCAAAATATGTCGTTGCTTTACATAGTAAAACCATAACACAATCTCTAAAGTTCACAGGAAAATGAGCCCACGACAAGGGCAAAAATATAACAGAAAACAAGTATAGCATGCTATACCTAGATATATTACTTCATCCTTGAAGTGTTTATAGTTCAAATCCCTTTGAAATATTATAAGTTATTGTTTATATCGGCAAGTAAGCTAACATTATTAACCGTATGAATAAAATTTTTCATTTACAAGCCCGGATGTAACCATAATAAAGGTTATTATGATTCCAAAGGTGAACCCAAATGTGTGTGTAAGAAAAGAGCTTACATTACCATTTACAAGAATAAAATATAAAAACGCTATTATAACATCTAACCGAAACCATTTTAAATTGAATTCCTTCGGGAAGCGAAGATAGCATACCAGAAAGCTTCCCATTAATGCAAAAATTCCACCGGAGGAGCCGCCATCATATAAAGGCATGGCATACGTCACTACAATGGAATATGCCATCTCCGCTAATACTCCCGCTAATATAAATATAAACAGTGTCTTCCATTTCCCAATAAAACGGCTTATTAATGAACCGATTGAAATTAATGCAATTGAATTAAAAAATATATGTCTCAGAGAGTGATGTATAAATACTGCTGTAAACCATCTGTAATATTCTCCATCCAGGTATTGCAAATCCGTATTTCCAAACATATTAAATATATCATGATTCGTTGCAGTTACTATATAGATTGGAATAAATATAATAACTAAAATTAAACAAACTATGTTTTCTTTTACCCAGATTACAGCTTTCCCCATATGTCTTACCTCTCTGTAAATTCAATTTTCCCTCTTTTAATTCATTAATACTGGAAATACGGTGTTTAATTCCAACGCTTAAATACAATAACCTCAGCATCCTCACCATAGCCACTGTATTCAGATACCATTAAATATTTTTCATCCGCCACAATTCCGTAGCATCTGTCACTGTCTTTTTTGTGAAGCTGATTTCCCAAATAAATCTTATTGTCGTCCCAAAACTTTATAATCTGTCCATTTGGCAATGTATATTCAATGTTTATAAAAGAGCCTTTGAGTGCGTTTAAGTCTGTCACTTCTTCCATATCATGAATATTAAGCTGATTGAATGCCTCAATCAACTTTTCTTTAAAGCTACTTCCTTCTGTTTTTCCTTTTTGGCAGCATAATGCAACTACACATCCTGCACCAAACGGGTTCCCCTCTGTTTTAACACATCCATTACAAGTGCTGTTCAACTCGCATTTCATACAATCAATTCCACAAATAGATTTCATTTTTTTCCCTCCGTAATTTTCATTGTTCAAGCCTGCCTCTTAAAAATGGCAGTATCCAGTCTATTCCGCACAATCCTTCCTGCCTTTATAACCATTTTGACTTCCTTCATTTCATCCAAATCTTCAATTGGATTTTTCTCAAGCACAATAAGATTTGCACGATATCCTTTCTTCACTTTTCCTACAAGCTGCGAAATGCCTACTGCTTTCGCAGCTTCAGATGTTGCAGAACGTAGAATTTCTACATTCTTCATACCAATCTCATGCATATAGCACATTTCATTGAACTCATATCCCGGCCATATTGCTATGCCACCTGTGTCTGTGGAAAATGCAAGTTTTACGCCTGCCTCATACATTTTCTTAACACTATCAAAATGCTCCTGTCCCTTTTTCCGAAGTGATTCTACTGTACTTGCAGATTTTGTGCTGACAAGTGCATCAGGAAACTCTCTTGAAGGGGAGCTAAGTGTTGGATAGACATACAGCCCATTTTTTATCAACATCTCTATTCCTTCATCATCAATTCCTGTTCCATGTACAATACGATCACCTCCAGCTTTCACAAAATCTTTGATTGACTCTGCCCCACGACAATGTGCACTAACAAGAAGTCCTGCACTATGTGCCTCATCACAGGCAGACTGAATTTCCGGAATTGTAAACTCACTACGGGATGTGTTTCTTCCAGACATACGCAAAGGTGCACTCATTTTTATTTTTATATGATCCACACCCCAGTAGAGCATCGTCCGAACTGCATTTCGCATTCCCCATTCTCCATATGCGGAATAGCCAATTCCCGGCAGGTGTCCTCTTCCAGCAGTTATCTGCTGCCCACAAATATAGAGGTCTGGTCCTTCCACAAGTCCTTTTTGGATACTTTCTCGGAGAGCAACCTCCATAAAGTTATTACCGCCACCATCAAAGATTGTAGTAAACCCCATATCCAAATGCCGTTTACAGGAATAAACACTTCTGAAACAGGCATATGCATCTGTATTCTCCTGACGCTCTCCACCTGGTGTCCGGTCATTTAGCATCTTGTCCGGCTCAGGAATCTCTGATTGAAGAATGTGCATATGACAGTCAATCAGTCCCGGCATAATTACTCTTCCACCTAAATCGATAACGTCTGCATTATCATATTCTCTCTCATCTTGTTCATAAATGTCAATAATCTTCTCACCATCTATTACAATGCTGACTCGATTTTTTAGTTCTTCATTAATACCATCAAACATCTTTGCATTTTTTATAACTAACATTTTCAATCTCTCTTTCTACAAAATCTTATATGATTTCTTAAACGTACAACCGAACAATATTCCATTTTTGTCAATAAAACATAAACATAAGCAAATCCCAATACATATGTAATAAAATCGGAATCCATATATTTTTGCTCTTTATAAATGTCCAACTAAAAATAAAACTAAGAATAATAATCCCCAGAAAATCCAGATTCTGAAAACTTTCAATAAAATGCCCTTCGCAAATCCAGATCGGAAAATGAATGCAAAGAAACATTATTGAGTTTATGGTTACAGGCATCCACTTTTTCTTTTCACTAAGCGTAGCATTCAGAAGCCAACCCCGAAATACCATTTCCTCTGTAAATCCCACAAAAAGCACTATTATCAAATCACTAAATCCGAATGTTTCACTAATCGATATTTTACCCTTTTGCAAAATGACACCAACGAGCAACCAGACAGTAAACAGCAAAAATATTGGAAGATATTTTAACAATTGCCTCTTTATTGTAAACATATCTTTCAATCCAACATAAATATCAGCCTTAAAATAATTTATCAGCAAAATTGCCGGCAAAGTCCAGACTAAGTTTTTGATGACACCGGATTTTATCAATTGTGCTATGTATTCATTTTCAATGGCATTACTTATAAAAGGCTTTGCCCAAAACTCCCACATAGTCCATATACTGTAAAATGCAACTATATATACAATCAACACAGAGGATTTTGACAAATTATTATTCTTTTGCATTTAAGTGTACCTCAATTTTTCTGTCCTTGTAGTAATATTCCTTATCGTGCTCATTGATTTCACGCATCACCCTGCATGGATTTCCAACTGCGACAACATTTGCAGGAATGTCCTTTGTCACCACGCTTCCAGCACCAATTACAGTATTATCGCCAATCGTGACACCCGGCATAATAATAGCACCTGCTCCAATCCAGCAGTTTCTACCAATATGAACTGGCATATTATATTGGTACAACTGCTCACGAAGCTCCGGTAAAATTGGATGTCCGGCAGTGGCAATGGTTACATTTGGTCCAATCATGGTATAATCGCCAACGTATATATGTGTATCATCCACACATGTCAGATTATAATTTGCATAGACCATATTTCCAAAATGACAGTGGTGTCCACCAAAATTTGAATAAAAAGGTGCTTCAATATATACACCCTCTCCGCAGTCGCCAAGCATCTCCTTTAACATTTCCATTCTTTTTTCTGCTTCCGAAGGTTTTGTCATATTGTAATCGCACAGCTTATCCTGATAAACGACCTGCTCTTTCATAATCTCTTCATCACCCGGAAGATAAAGCTCTCCACTATGCATTTTTTCTTTCATCGCACCCATTTTGGCAAACCTCACTCTGTCAATTTTCTTAATGCTTTATATTTTCTAATACACTAACATAGTCAATTTACCGCATTATCAGCGTTAACTATTTAAAGTATTTTCATAAATGTATTTATCACTGTCTTTAAATACATTAAAAATAATCCGTTCCATGCAATCCGCGTGCTTTTCTAAAAAACGTGTTACCGTCTCTACAGCAATTTCTGCTGCCTTATCATTTGGAAAATGAAATTCCCCAGTTGAAATACAGCAGAATGCAACCGATTTGATATCATGTTCCAAACAGCATTTCAGAACATTTTCATAGCAATTCTCCAAGTCCTGACATAACGAATCATTTAACCCATTATAAACTATCGGCCCAACTGTGTGAATCACATAATCACAAGGGAGATTATAGCCCAAAGTCAGGGTTGCTGTGCCTGTGGGTTCCTCATAATTCCTGCCATACTTTATCCTTCTTTGGCTCATTATAGTGTTACATTCCTCTCTAAGCTGCATTCCTGCAAAGCTGTGTATCGCATTATCAATGCACCTGTGGCATGGAACAAAGCATCCCAGCATTTGCGAATTGGCAGCATTTACAATGGCGCCAACTTTAAGTCTCGTAATATCTCCCTGCCAGAGTGATATTTTGTCTGCATGAGTGAATTTGCTATTAAATTGTTCCTTTATCGTTGGAATATCCGATAAGCTCACCACACCCTTTGCACTAAGTTCTTCTTTTAAATACTCATTTTGCAAATTTAACAATTCGTCGGAAAGCTCTCTTGGCATACGGATATTCATAAGTGAACGGATTGCATTTTTCTTTTCCTCTGAACTAAACCCTTTGGTTTCAAGCTTTTTGTATTCTATCGAATCTTCCTTTAATTTTTCCAAAAGAATATCTGTTTTTTCTGTGTCATACATTTTAAGCACCCACCTTTCCACCACTCATAATATAACTGCTTAAGTCAGATATTGAAGCTATGTAAACCGGAATTGTTATCTGTCTGTCCAAGAATCAAACCTTGTTGATATTTGAGGGTCATATAGAGGACAGCCAAAATCAATTAAAATATCCATGAGAATGTTCATATCAGCTTCCTGCATACCGTAACAGTCAAATCTTACAATTTGAGGAGTTGTAAAAATCTCAAAAGCACCTCTTCCTTTTTTCTCATAATGATTGTTATCCACGGCAGTCCAATCAGAAAAAACAGAAGCAATCTTTTTAATAATTTCATTTATTGGAAGGTCTTCCAAACCTTCAACCATTTTTCCATCACAGCACGCAAGTTCATAAATTTTATTGTTGTCGTGCACAGCTCCTTCTTTATATTTCCAAAAGTTTAAATCCATACTCATTGTGAAATCCTCCTTCTATTGTTCAAATGTAAAATAATGATTCTTGCATAATCACCTCAAATATCCTTGTCTTATTAATCATCACCTCCCGTTTGGAGCTTTTTTATTTTCTAATATATTGATAAAATTGCATATGAAGCTGCCGCATTTCATCGGGAGCATTCATTGAATGTTGATACATAAACACATATCCAAAATTACTCTTAAAAGTCACAGTGAGCCCTGCTTTCAAAATACACGTAGGCATAAGCCTAAATAAATTCATTTTCCAAGGCGAAAGTTTTATTCCCGAATCATAAAGTTCTTTGAAATTATTTTTCATTTGCCTAGCTGTTTTTAACATAACCTTTTTCTCCCGCCATACCTCTTTGGGATTATCAGCTTCATAGTATGCATCAGCAATCGGCACTACCATTGCAAGATGGCATAGTTGCCATTCATGCATATTTCTTACAATCTGATAAGGTATCCTCGCCTTTTCAAATATCAAAGACAGTTCTGACAAGCGCTTTGTTTTATTTCCGTCTATTTCTGCAAATGTTGTAGGCTGAATTATTTTCGGAGTAAGTGCCGCTTTCAGAATATCTCCTTGAAAGCTGCCTCCTGCACCGGGAAAAGCAGGAATAATACGCCCCACTCCGCATATTTCTTCCCATTTGCTGTATGGTTCAAGAGTATTTACCATGGTAACTATATTAGGGCTACTGTTTGAACTAAGTTCTTTTAATGCAATATGTACTTGATTTTCTTTTACAGTTAAAAAGATGTAATCAAATCTATCATCATCCGCAACGTTTTCAATTATCCTAACATTGGCTGCATCTATCTGTCCTTTTGTTTCATATAACAAACCAGCCCTTTTAAGCAATTCCAACCTTTTCCCACGTGCATAAACAGTCGTATCATATCCTGCTTTACTGAATAATGCTGCATATAAGCAACCAATTACCCCTGCCCCATATATTAGTAACCTCATAATAAATTCTCCTCATCCACCTTTATTACATGGTGCTATCTTTTTACCATATAGATTGGCTTATCATTTTTGTCTACTTCAAAGGCTTCTGGAGATATCCGAATAAGTTTTGTGCCTACCGGCATATCAATATATTTGAAAATATCGGAATCTAATTGTTTCCATACATTTCCTACATATATTAAATCTATGTTTTTAACATCTGACGTATATTCATCATCTTCATTTCCTGCAAAAAAAGACCAGCCACTATCCTGTTCATTATACGGCTCATTTCTTTCCATATATCCAACTTTCCAGCCTTCTTCTGTTATTTTTTTCGAAACGTATGACTTTAAGTTTAAGATAATCTTCCTATTTTTCATAGCAGTATAATATTTTTTATTTTCCTTAAATTCATTTAGCTTTTCATCATTGAGCTTAATATCCGTATTTATGCTTTGAATATCGGCATCCCAATTTTTATTATCATCTGCCTCATTTCTTAAAATTACAGCCAATTCAAATATATCTGTTTCATTTACATCTAAATGTGTATTAACTTCTTGAATCAGTTTTTTCCCTTTTTCGTCGTAAATATATACTACGATTCCCCCATCGTTATAAAGCAATAATTTAATTGCACCTAAATTCGCTTCATCATTATAAAACGCCATAAATGGTGGTAACTTATCATTAACGTACCACTCAAATTCCGTTCCGTCTTTTCCATTCATGTAGTATATTGCACCATCATTTTCTAAATCGCTGGTTTCTATATGAGGTAAATAGAGTTTCATATTGCTGCCAATGATTTCTTTGATTTTATTTAATATGCGGTTCATGTTAGTACCTCCAGAAATTCTCCTTTATTAAATAGTTTTTAGTGTCCTGTTTGTACATAAAACTATTTAACATCCATGTACTTAGATATTTCTTAATCGTAAGAATGCTATTATTTTCTTCACCTCCACTAAATTCATTTTTTTATTATACTATTTTCTTCTATCGTTTTCCATCATGAAAAAAGGGCTTCCCGAAAATCTCGGAAAGTCCCCTAAAATATATTTTATACTGAATAAATTATAATTACTCAATAATAGATGCGACTCTACCAAATCCAACTGTTCTACCACCCTCATGGATTAGGTTGGGAGAACCTTGTTTTGCAGATGGCATGTTTTCAAGGTTTTCTGTCGTTATATTTTCTCAAAACATTGATTTTCTCTGTATTTTTAGAATTTTTGCAGCCACAAACCATTATAGATATTTTTTCATTTTATATACACTTTTTGCATAAATACGGACATTCAATCATCTGATATTTTTCTTTATCCCTAATAACACCAACATAAGGTATACCTTTTCTTTCACATATATCTATTATCATTCTGCGATTATCTTTTTCCATTCTCTCACCAAGATAAACTTTGGTAATCGGATAAAATTTACAGTTATAATCATCCGCCAACATATTATCACAAGAAACTAACCTCCATTCGTCTTGCTTCCCCCATATAGACTTACTTTTTGCTAATACTCCATATTTATAAATAGCAGCTAAATAATCTTTATCCATATCATCATTCAATGATACCATACATTTATTTAACACATCTGTTCTGGCATCACTGTATACAATAGGAAATATGTGAGAACATAAATTATCTGTCCGGTGGTTTAAATCTGGCATTTGATATTCTATGCAAAACCCTTTATTATTATCAGCATAATGATTAGACCACATATTAATCATATATGGTGATGTTGTAAAACAAGCAATTCGAAACCTATCCATTACCTCAACCATATCTAAATATTCATTATGAATTGCTTCATAAAAAGCTCTTGACCACACATCATTTTGATCATTCTTTGTAAGACTAAGCTTAAGCCTTAGGCAAAATATTTTCTTCGTCAAATCTTTATTCATTGATGAATCAATGCCGAATATATGCTCCAATTCATGTCCTTTATTTATTTCTTGATATAGGAAATACGCAAATTCTTCTGCACATTTTTCATAATTCCATTCTTCTGCCACTTTCATCCCACAATTTTCAGCATAATATATCATTCGTAATCTTGCAAACTCTTTTTCATTGATAGATAAAGTACAGTCATAATTATCATCAAATTTTTTAACTTCCTCCAAATATACTGTATTATTTTCTAATGCCTGTATGGACCGATTTTTCCCTTCATACGTTGTATTTGGAAAATATTTATACATTTTAGAGGGCATACAAGCATGCCGCCTAATTCCAAATTCATCCCAAGTCATCGCCTCTATCTCATCATATGAATACCGTCCACCGCATACATAAAAGTATGGATCAATTTCAGCGGGTTCTGGCTTGCGAAACCCTTCCATTAACCAAATATCTTCTTGCATATTTCCTCCTTTATTTCAACATTTCCTTACAAACGCATATATCAACATTTCGCCATTGTTTCACATATTGTAATTATTCTCGCCTTACAATTCATCATTACTTTTCTTAACCCAAACAACATACCTTAACCGTTGTTCTGTTTTATGCGTATTTGTATTATATACATAGTCACTTTCAACATCTACGCTGGTTAAATAATCCATATATTTTAACTTATCCAGTAACTGTTTATTATATCCTAAGCCATCAATATCTAAGTATTCCTTGTGGCGCCTAGACCTATCAGATAGTTTCTGATATACTGGTGCTAATGTTGAAAGTTTATCAGAAATTTCATCTAATGAATATGCCTCCAGTTGGTTTAA
Organism: uncultured Bacteroides sp.; assembly: GCA_964635615.1. Taxonomy (GTDB): domain Bacteria; phylum Bacillota; class Clostridia; order Lachnospirales; family Lachnospiraceae; genus Coprococcus_C. Next base: position 143,410 of record CAZWNL010000004.1, on the reverse strand, counting down.
TAATAGCTGATACCTCTCTCTTTCTTCTAATACCTCCCACGCAGATTCAACATACGATTTTGGTACTTTGAATTTCAATTCTCTTACACTTAATGCCAATTCCACATCAACCTCTTCAATCCTAAATAAATTGAACAATTTCAATTTTTCATTTTTTTCAAATCCATCCTCTCTCAATAATTGTGCGATTATATGTATATCTAACAAAATATCTTCTATGTTGTCAAAGAACTTTTCCTTGTTATAAACAATATATTGTTTTATAGAATTCGGTGCCATTTCTTTCATTTCATCAAGAAGTTTAATACTAAATGGGATGTACATCTCTTTTACCATTACCTCTATCTTTTCAGAAGTAAACTTATGTAAACCATCGTCAAACTCCTCAATCCTAAACTTTTTAATTATCTTTTCAAACGTATCAAGTGTCACATCGTTAACAATAATATCTTTTATAACTTCATCTGTGACCTGCTCTGTGTTAGCATCCTCGAGCAAAACATCAATTCCTTCATTAACCCAATCCACCAAAGCACTTGTTAATTGATAGCAATTATAATAGCACATAAAATTGTTCCACGAAACAACAATCATCTTGTTCTTTAATACATGATTCCATATGGCTTGTCTTGCTTTTTTATCATCTTCATCATCACCACAATTACAACAATCGCTCAATTCATCCCATGTTACATTTTGCTTATCAAGAACTGCTTCACATATTTCCAAATTAGTTTTATACAATCGTTCAAGAATGTCTTCTACCGCATCAACGTTTTCAGAAACATTCGATTCTTGCCCAAGAATAAACTCAGTTAAATATCCCTCAAAATTGTCATATATGCGTTCCGATAATGGTTCATTCCATGTCTCCCGAATAGTTGAATAATTAGCATTCTTCAATTCTGTAACCATTTCCGGATATTTATACTCAAAAAGACTTGTAACCATTTGTATGTTTATAACATACTCACTTTCGTTAAAAATATAGTCCAAAACAACATGATCCACACCATTTATGTCTATACATACAAACTGCATGTCAAGCTGTTCAATAATGCAAACCATTTTTTCAGAACCAACATCTTTTAATTTCGCTAATGAATCTTCCCTTTCCAAAACAAAGTTATTAATGCTATTAATATTTTCGCCTTCATTCATACGCACCACATCTTCAATAGCTGCATGAGAAAAAATTAACGATAAATATTTGAATTTACTATCCTCAGAAAATGATTCATCGTTGCATATATCGTTCCAAAATGCTGGATAATGTTTACAAAGAATCTTTATAAAAGCAGGAATATTCTGATTTCGTTCAATATAAGACCTAATAAATTCAATCGCACTATCGGACCCCTGTGCCAGTCCCTCAAATAATCTTATACACTTTACATCGCAATTCATCTTTGTGATTAAATAATCGGTCACATCGTAATTCCATGCTTCAAACTGTCTAAATTCATAGTCCTCAATTCTATCACATACTTGTGCAACATTCCTTATTCTGTATGAAAAGTCTCCAACCGCCTCTTCCATACGAATACCACGAATATAATTCATTTCATCACTAGTAATACTCTTCGGATGGAAGTAATTAATATAATCCGCATAGTTTTCATTAATAAACCCCTTCTTTAACAAGAACACTAATACCCTATTCTTTTTGACCTCATCAGAAAGCACTTCTTCTGCTCCATATTTCTCCAATAATGACTTCAATGAAAGTTCTCGCAAATTCATAATAGCAATCTCATTATCCTCGATTTCTTTTCTTATTACTTCTTTGCGGTCTTCCTCACTATTTTGAAGGTAATTAAATCTTTCAATATAATTTTTCTTACTATTTTTAATTTCTATTTTTAAATTTTCAATTGACCGTCTTTGATCATAACCGTTTGTATTATAATAATAATAAACCGTTGCCTGAGAACTACGATTTAGCAAACTTATATCAAAATCCGGTTGCATAATTTGAGCATAGGAATAACGTTTACCATTCAAATCACAGTAGTTAAATGGCCCTTTATTCTCTGTTAAGAAATTCATAAACGCAGCTTTTATCTCATTCAAATCTATTAGAATATCATGCTCTATTTCCTCCAACCTAGCTAAGTATTCTTCATTATAATTCTTTAACTTTTCAATCATATTACTAACAAAAGTTTTCTTATCCTTAAATGCCCTTTTTACAATTCCCTTCTCTGCCTCCAAATCCGCAAAATCCGTTGGATAAAGGTTCTTAAAAATCATAATAGAAAACATTTCCTCATCTTTAAGGTGTAAACTCTGTAAAGTCTTTTTATATACAACAAATTCATTACAAATGCTTGTTAACACTCGCATATCGCCAATAAAAGGTGATACAAGAGTAATATAGCTTGAAGAAATATCGTACAGAGAGCTTCTATATGTTCCGTCCATCTGTATAACAATATTTAATTTTTTTCTTAGTTCTTCCCCTGAATTCGTTGAATTTATAATTGGAATTACTGGTATAATAAAGTCAAAAAATTTAGTTCTTTCTTCATTCTTAAACATATCATCTTTAATTGCATACACAAAAATAATACGCCTTTTAATCAAATCATAATTATTAAGAATTGTATTTAATTCTCGCAATTTTACAAATATTTCTGAACTGTCAAAACGATCCAAATCCTCTATAAAAACAGTATCATAAGGTGTTTCTTCAAAAAAATACATAATTTCATCCATGTTTCTGTCGAAAATAGAGTCTTCATCATGTTTATCAGAAAGTGTCGCCTTATCAACTATATTTACTTCTTTTATCTTTAAATGTGTTATTATCCATTTACATATATACGAAATAGTCAATATACCCCAAATACCAAATATACCTGCAATAATAAGGGAACTTTGTTTCGATAAATGATAATAGTTTCCGCATTGAGCAACCTTGTCAATGCAATCACGAAAAGTTTCAGGAAAGAAAAATCCAAATATAAATAAAAATAATAAAATAATTACTGTTGTACCACACAAAAAACGCCTATAATACTGTTTACGAATTTTTCGATATCTACTCTGCGGTATTTTGCTGGAATCAACTTTATAAAACAATTGTTTTAGTATTCCTAATTCAATCTCATTCTTAAATTCATTGTAATCTTTTTTCTCCCAATCAAAAGTTGCCAATGAAATATCTAAAGCTTTGGTACTCGGATGCTCTTTTAAATAAGATTTAATAATACTACTTTTCCCAGAGCCATACGGTCCCGCCAAAGCTATATTTTTTACTTCTTTATTTTTTAACGCCCAATGCAAAGCCTTTATATATTCATCTCCATTTTCTATCTTTGATTCTGGCGTAAAATCTTCATATCTTGAACTGTTATCTGCTGGAATATTCCTTTCCAATTTATCCAATCTATACTTCTTCTTTAATTCTTTTCTTGATTTTCTCTCAGCAAAGAACTGCCCAATATTTTGCTTTATCAAATCGAATTTGTTCATATTATCGTTCATTTTCTCCCCTTCTGAAATGTTACTCTTATATCTTGTTAATAAATATACCTTTCAAAAAAGCATTATCCAACAGATATATAATTCATATACTTATTTTTACTACTCAATACCTACCTGTCCATTCATAAGCAATGGCAACAAGAAATCACGCAAAGATGCAAGTTCTTGATTCTCTTTTTTATTTCTTCTAATTTCTGTCATTATCGGTTTTTCTATCTTCGAAAACTCCTTAATAATATTATCGGCTGGACAAAGAATCCATTTGCCATTCAAATCATCTTTTGTAATTCCTACAATGATACTTCCAGATAATATTTTTTTATAAACATCCAAAATGTCATTAATAACATTATACATATATTCAGAATACTCTTTATATTTGGGTGTAAATGCAGCAACTCCACGTCCCAAACAATATTCTTCCTCTGCAAATTGCAGATTACCAATTGTTGCCCTTATACAAAAAATCAAAGCATTTTTTTGACAAAGACGAGTTGGCATATTTGTATATTTTAATATATTAACTTTATCATTTTGTAATTCTGCTGCTCCATTTATTAACGGGTATCCGTCATCATTATCATTATACGACTCACTCTTTGGTGACAATCCCATTAACAAATTTCCAACATCCTTTAATCTTTTTACTCTCCACCCTTCTGGAATCTCTCTTTTCATCTCCTCATTCCACACCATCTTACCACCAGATGATTTGTATGGTTTTCCATTCTCATTTAAAAAATCAAATTGCAAGAACCAATAATCATAAATAGTTTTTGCCATTGATTCAAGTTCATCATTAATTATATTATTATTAACAATCTTATTGTCAATCTCAGCAAGTATTTTTCCTATTTTTCTCTGAATCTCAATATCTGGCAATATAATATCTATTGATTTCACAACCGACATTGGTGGAAAATTTGGTATCGTAGAGTCACCTGTTCCTCCTATAATCTTCTTAACTATATATGATTTAAAGTAATACAAAAAATAATTGGCATCAACTAATTCTTGATTTATTCTAATTCTCAGTAAAGCTTGATTTATCACCCCTTTGTCTATCTCTCCCCTTAATTGAAAAATAGCACCATAGTTCACTCCTGAACACGAAACAAGAAAATCCCCGCTTTTCACTTCGAATCTACTCATTTCTCTTTCAAAATACTCTCTGCTAATATAATAATTCCCAAGCGATTTGTCTTGTTGCAAAACAACACTTTGTTCATATACTTTATATGCACTGTCACTCTTTTTAACAAATAACGACTTTTTCAAAGCACTTCCAAAAGGTCCCCTCAAAAAACCATCTTTTGGTAACACAATTTCTTCAAATTTCCCCTTAAACATGATTTATTTCTCCCATACGTTTTCTTATAGATTGCTCAAGTTTATTACTTTCTGTAAATAATTCGTCCAATCTCGTTGCATACGCTAACATTCGTTTTTTAAAGTCTTCTTGTGACAATTCCACATATTCAATCTTCACTTCAAAATACTGCCCCGCCGAGAAAGAATAATTCTTTTCTGCTATACTTTCATAAGATACCTTCACAGAAAAATCATCAACAACATCCTGATTAATAAATGTATCTTCAATCAACTTTACTTCTTCCTCATTCAAAACTGTTTTCTGATTCTTACCGTCTTTTACTTTTCTACCAAGTTTAGAGGCATCAATCAACATAATATCACCATCAGTATTAGACTTATCAATAAATAATACCGATACATTGGTTCCTGTATTGGCGAAAATGTTAGAAGGCATAGATATTACTCCTTTAAGCCATTTCTTCTCAACTATTTTCTGTCTGAGTGTCTTCTCAATCCCTGACTGAGCCGTAATAAACCCCGTAGGTACAACAATAGCCGCTTTACCATCATCCTTCAGGCTCCAAAGAATATGCTGAATAAAACATAAATAAATGGACATGGATTCTTTCTTTGCATTCGGAATTTTAGGAATTCCGGCAAAGAATCTTCTAATACCTTCTCGTTCTTCCGATTCAGCCCATTTCTGTTCAATACCATCCCTTGTTGACGAGAAATCCATTTTAAACGGTGGATTTGACGTAATGTAATCAAATTTCTTTACACCAGAGCTGGGATCATGAGGAATATTGTAATGTGCCGGTGTATCAAGTGTATCACCTTCAATAATATTATCCAGTGAATTTGTCAATCCATTTAGCAGCATGTTAATGCGTAAAAATCTTGATGATTTACCTGAAATATCTTGCGTATAAACCTGTGCTTTATCACCAAAAGAACCTTTTCCAAGTGCATTTGCCAAATGTAATACCAAAGACCCAGAGCCCGCAGATGGGTCATATATCTCATATAATTTATCTTCTACAGGGGACATATTAACAAGAATTTTTGCAATAATTGCACTTATAGCCTGTGGTGTAAAATATTCTGCATATACACCACTTGCTACGTTATAATCCTTAATCAAATATTCAAAAATGGTTGAATAAAAATCAAAGTTCCCCTTAAACGCCTCCCCAAAATCAAACTTCTCCTGACTGATAATACCAAAAATATTTTTGGCAAAGTTATTTCTCTTTGATGCCTCTACATTTTCTGTAATTCTTGTAAATAAAGGTTTTCTAGTTCCATCTGCCGTTTCAACAGAAAAAACTTCATTCTTTGTATCATTAGATATTTTTTCTAGTGCATCATCAAACAGTTTATAAAATTCATTATATGAAACCTTATTGATTAAGTACTCAATCGTCTCATCATAAGTAAATGCAACATCCTGTGAATATGTATCATAGAAGGCATCCATTTCGGCATTTTCATTTTTTAGCACATCTTCATATGACATACCAATTTCATCAGCAAATATCTTTAAATTTGCCATAAATTTATCATTCAAAAATTTATATAAGAATACCGAAGTAATAACTACTTCCTCACTTGCCTGATTTGCCAATCCGTTGGTCTGGCAAAGACCTTTCAACTCATCAATAATCTGCTTTATCTTATTCTCTAAAGTAAAAATATCCGGCATCACCTTTTCTCCCTTATTTAAATATTTGTAAATTCGTATAAAGTTCATTCAATATCTGGTCGTAAAAGCCTTTAACTTTCACATATATATTGTCTTTTAAAAGTAATTTCGTTACATCATGTTTAATTGAGTCCGCAAAATTCTTTCTTCCCTGCACTATCAAAGTATCCGCTTCAATAATATTCTTTATATCGCTATAAATGTAAACCAACATTTTCTCTATTTCCGATTTATCAGCAGAATATTTTTCAATTGCATCCTGATAGGTCTTCACAAAGGCATAGTTACCACCATAAATCTGTGCTAATCTGTCATTTTCATAATTTATATCCCTTGCCTGTTTCAGTGCTTCAAGTAATTCATCAGTGATAGCATCTAAATCTGACAAATCTGAAATTGACAGCTTATTAAAGATTTCCTGCAACAGCTGATCCAGCTTAACGACTTTGATATCTTCTTTGTTTTTGTTGTTTTTTATTTCATTCTGGATTTCCCGTACTGTTTTTTCAAATCTTTGATATGTAGGATTATCTGGTGTAAACTGTCCCAAATCCAGTATTAATATCTTTGTCTTAATAAATTCATACAGTATTTCTACTACTTCATCATTCGAAATCACACTCATCATATCAAATGTTTTAGTAGATAAATTAATGAAATCTATTCTCTCCTGCACAGCTCGGAGCAGCTTTTTATTTTTTTCTGTATCAATCTGCTTTGCATAATCCATTGCTCTTGATAGAATAAACTCTGTTTCACATTCCTTAATTCCATTAAGCAGTCTGCGAATCTTAAGTAATGTTTCTTTATTATAAAAGGTAAGTTGCTTTGAAAATCTCTCTAAATTTTCCGTAGAAATTATATTTTCTAATTCATCAGCATATTTATGATACTTTTTATTTATATCCTCTTTATCAATAACAAGCCCAGCTAAAGAACCTTCATTTTCACCATTCTCTTTGATATCCGCTTCCAGTTCTTTAATATAAGCCTCTATTGTATTATCATATTCTTTCTCAATATCCACAAAATCCACGATATAGCCATATTTATATATTTTCCCATTTGGCGACTTATAAGGTCTGTTTACTCTTGATATAGTCTGTAAAAGCGACTGTGCATGTGGTCCTCTAAGCAGATACATCTTTTTGAGACGTTTTACATCATATCCTGTAGTTAGCATAAAATTTACAACCAACATATCAGGAACCAATGTGTCTCTAAAATCAATCTGATTATTTTTGTTAATTTGAGCCTGAGTTGAATCATTCTGATCTGTAATAACAAGTCCTGTCGAAATTTTGGAATTCTGTCTGAACCATTCATGAACTTTTTTTGCTTGCGGATTCGTTCTGCAAACAATCATTCCACCAATGGTATTATCTGAGTTCTGTAATCTAAAATTCACAAAGTCTTTCTCAATAAATGCCCCTAAAGCCTTCACATACGCATCTGATTCAAATACGTCTTTATCATTTAACCTATTATCTTCAATATCCAGATTCTTCTTAATTTCTGATTTAGCAATAGTATCTATATTTTCTTTTTTTATGCGTAATGTATATCCGTCAGCGATAGATTTATCATAAAAATATTTATGAATGTAATCTCCGAATTTCAAATTGGAGCGTTCTTTCTTTGACAATAACGGAGTACCTGTAAGTGCAATATATACAGCATCTACATCACAAGTCATAAGATTTTTCAGATATTCACCTGTAGAACAATAGCTTCTATGTGCTTCATCAATAAAGAAAATGCGTTGGATATTTGCATTATAATCATTTCTTGCTTCTTCCAACTGACTTTCCAATTTCTGAATATTGGCAACACAAATTTCACCAATAGACTTAATATCAATATTGGTAGATAACGGTTTGTTTATTTCATTCGTAAACTCTTCTTTATTTTTACAATTAATTACATTCAATCCTCGATTTTTAAACTCTATGCTTGACTGTCTAAGTAAATCTATTCTGTCTACAATAAAGAAAAATCTTGCATTGATATTCTTCTTAGAGTAGTAGTCTTTGATAACACGATTAGAAAAGGCTGCTAATCCTGTTTTGCCACTGCCTTGTGTATGCCAAATAATTCCACCTTTTCCGCCGTTTTCAAGCCTTTCTATAATTTTTCTTGTCGCAAAAAATTGTGGATAACGCATAATATGTTTTTCAGGAACTTTTCCGCTAACAAACATTATTCCATAGTGAAGGAAATATAAGAAACGTTCCTTATCAAATACAGATGTAATAAAGCTATTACATGGTGTATTTTCCTGTAAATTTTCCTTAAACTCTGGTGTATCTGCTTCTGCAGGATTATACCCACAGTCATGCAATACAAACTTCACCTTATCCATAGATATTTGTTTATATGGATAATCCAAATGATACATTTCATCATCTTCTCTGAAAAAAGAAAAACTTGTATTTTGTCCATTTGGCGTTGTGTAAAAGGAGCCTGCTTTTACATCTTCAGCGTCATCTGCCTCTTCATATTCCATATTGTTACTAAAAGAAATAAATTGCATCATATTGAAGAACTTCTTATATTCATGATTTTTCAATCTCTGATTAATCATTCTTTCAAACTCTTTTTGAATTCCTCCATCATTATTCGGTTTCTTTACCTCAAGGAATGACAAAGGTATCCCATTAATCAGAATATTAATGTCTGGTCTAAAAGAACCGGCTTCTGTTCCCTCTACAACACAGTAGGGCAATTCATCAACAACTGCAAAATCATTCTTACTTATATCTTCAAAGTCTATCAGCTTAACTTTATCCAATGGATTAATGAGCCAATTATAAAATTCTTTTCCCAAGTCATTATTCTTAATGACATTATTAATATCCATTAAAATTTCTTTGATTTCATCATAAGAAAAATCTTTTCCATTAATGTCTTCTAATGCTGGTTTAAATCTATTAATAAAAATCTTTGTTTGGAAATCTATATCTGAATCCTTAAGAGATTGATAATCATATCCTAATCTGAGAAATTGTATAGTTGCAGGGATTTTTACCCTGGTATCTTCATTAAAAACAGCCATTCTTATATCCTCCCCTAAGTGTCTATATTCTTTCATCTGTTGAAATTAATCTTTGACATATTGAATAATACTATCATAATCAACTTCAAGTACATTACAAATCCAAGTACTCCTAACTTTACTCATCTTCTTATCAAACAATAATTTATTGTATGATTCTGTATATACTATATATCATATCATCATTTTTCTCAAGAATTTATCGCATGATTTTTTCCATACATTTCCTCGGTCATGGGCATTCGCTAAATACCCGCAAACACATCAAAAAAGGGACCTACATGCAAGCATGAAGTCCCTTTTTATCATGTTTTATGCGCTTAGCTCAAAGCTTTCGTGCAAATTACTCAATAATAGATGCAACTCTGCCTGAACCTACTGTTCCACCACCCTCACGGATTAGGTTGGGAGAACCTTGTTTGGCAGATGGCATGTTTTCGGGGTTTTCTGTTACTAAATTTTCCGAAAATATTGTTTTTCTCTGTAGTTTCAAAATTTTTGTAGCCAATTTGTAGCCAAGGACGTTTGTAAACTCCGATCAAAACTTCGCTCAAACTGCGCTCATTTTTTGAACGAAGTTTTCACTTTCAAATACAAATCCCCTATAAATCCTTATTGTAATAGTCCTTCTTTTAGGGTAGTTTGGGGTAGTAATTATCTTTCTTTTGGGTAGTTTTGGGGTAGTTTTTCTGATTAGTCCCCCAAAACTACCCAAAAAAGTCATTTTACTCTCCAATAACCTCCGCGTGAAGTCCCTATATGCTCAATCAATCCTTTGTTTTTCAGCTTTTTCAAATGATATTTTACCCCATCTTCCGATATCATTAACATCTTTGATAATTCTTTCCTTGAAATTTTGGGATTTTTACGTAGAGCATTGAGAAATACCTCTTCAGTACGTTGAACAAATTCTTCAACTCTTTGAGCCATCTCACCTTCCTCATATTCACTCTTCATATCATTCCCATAATTCAAATTTTTCAATATAACTGTAAATTCAACTCGGGACGAGATAAATTGCGGCATCTTGCTTTCATCATAATTATTTGCATTTTTATATGCACTTATTATTTTTGTAAGTCCGCTGCCTTTACGCTCCATATATCCCAACCGTTGAAATACATCCGCTAAAACAGGGTTTCTTCTCGTTGACGGAATCGCATCAATGACACGATCTTGTACCAAAGTGCCATCCATCATCCCTCCGGGCGAATATATAACCATACGATCATCAAACATGTCTATATGGACTTCGCTGCCATTGACAAGATAATCCCGATGTACCAATGCATTAACCAAGGCTTCAAAATAGCTTCGTTCGCAATATTCCGGCATATCAACCCTTGAATCGGCTATTTTTTTCCACATGGTTTTCATATTTCGCTTGATAAATGCTGTCCCTTCATTCAAAAGGCTAATCAAACTGCCTGAATATTCTGCATCATCAATAGCATCAACCACGCCACCGCCTTTATCCAAGCCATTCCATCTGGTACAGAAAACTCTCGACCACCTGATAGGAGAGTTATCTGCCATCAACGCTCCTGCATTTGTCAGCGTACCTTTATCATCCACCAAACCAAACGATATCAACTCTTTATCATCCAAACTTTCTCCAGTCCATGCTTTATATCTCTCGCGCAACTTGCTAAAAGCATAATCTGATGCCTTGTAAGTCGTACTCAGCGCATCATAAGAAGAGTTCCTGCCACGCAATACGAGTCTTTTCAATTCTGTTGCGTCTGCCTTTACGCTCTCATTCCCCAGACGGACATATGCTTCCATTACACCATCTGCTGAATAGTAGTAAGGCGTTTCTTCCCCTGCACTAATATTTAGTAAAATTAACTTCTTTTCATCTTCCGTTCTATAATAGCTGAGATGGAACTCCGGTATCGGATCAAGGCGTGTTTTTATCTGTTCACTAATAATCTCTGCATCCCGCTCTGCATCAGAAAGACCTTTTATTTCATCATCATTCGATACACCAAAAATTAATAGTCCGCCAACACCATTAGCAAAAGCACTGACACTTTTGCACCAGCTCTTTGGTTTCTTTACTTCTAATGCGACTTTTTTATCATAATCTGTAGACTCACCGATAATCTCATTAAGATTCATCCATTCACCTCCATTGTTGGTTTCTAAAACTCCTAATTGCTATTTAACCCTTGTCCATTTTCAGTATTTTCACCAATATATGTACCAAAACTATTTATAATGCCTTCTCTATGCCTATTCCAATCCAAAAGCACAACCTCTTTTATCCTATCCACAGGATAAACAATAGTCAAACCACTATTTTCAGTCTGTACCATCTTGACCTCTTGTGTTTGTTGACTAATCAACGCATCTTTATATGGAATATAAGCACTTAATACTCCCAAAAGCCTTGCCGGTATATAATTTACTCCTCCTACTGAAGGTATATTTTCAGGTTTACTTATTATAGGTCCACCAGAATTACCAGGAAATGCCTGTGCATCAACCAAAAAATATTTTGCTCTATCTGGCTGTAAAAATGCATCCGTTAGTCTGGATATGCAACCCATTCTACATATAGGGGTTTTAAATTCACTTACTAAATTCATTGGAAAACCAAGCGCGTATACCAACCAGCCTTCATCTATTCCTTGCATTTTCATTGTATACACATCTAACGATTCCGTATCAATATTTATTGCCCCCCAAATAGAGCTATCATTAATTAAACACTGCGGATTCAACTGTATCGCAATAATGTCAACTTCGGCATCCGGATGCTCTGTATATGTTTTTCTTCCCAATCCGTCTATCAATTGAATCTCATAGTCTTTAACAAAAGTTCCAGATATACTATTAAATCTGATATATACTGTGTTCTTACCATTTAAAACATGTTTATTGGTAATCAAATAGATTGTTGAAGCTTGCATGTTATTAGGCTCTTGCATGCTTACTAAGAAACCAGTCCCGAACCAAAATTTTTCTATATGGCCATTGCACTGTTGTTGTATGCCAATTGCTACAACAGAGTTAATAAAATTAATTGGTATTATCGACATATTCTTCTCTCCTCACTAATTCCTTTACATAAATTTCCCTATATTCAACATAATTATCCTACTCATGACTTTATATTCTTCTCTCAAAAGGTACAATCCTGCCGCAACTTTTCATCTATCGTTCTCTATATCTCTTTTAATCTAATCCACATTCCAAATATATCAAACATTACTCTTTTGCATACATATTAAAGAACATCACACTAACCTGTATCTGCTGTCCCAAATTCTGTGTGGATACCATACAACACTTGAACTCATTCTTATCCATTACCTGCACTTGTCGCATCTCTGGTATGGCTTTCAATGATTCTTCCGCAGTATGAAGTATAGCTTCTCCTCACAAAATAAATAAATGCTGTCTTGAAGTCTCTCCACGTCAAATATCTATCCAACTGTTTCAGTGCATCCGCAATGGATTTCTGTCCCGTCCACATCTTACACTCTGATACAGTTTTCTCCCATAATGGCTGTTGAACTAAGCACCGGCTTATTCAGGGAAGTCAAACACAATGCAATTAAAGTCAGAAGTGCCAGCTTCACTGTCATCCCAATTCCCTGCAAATCTTGATAATTGATAACATAATCCCTTTCTGTCATTCTAATAAAGCCACTAATCCTATTGCAATTTACATTCAAATAATAAAAATAGTATTTGATTGCTGATAAAAGTATCTAGTCTCCCCTCACTTTTAAGAATATTATCCAGCTTCTCTGCATACTTTATATAACACTTACCTTTTTAACACTTTATTTCTATGAAATAAAATGTATTTCCTGTTTCCCTCTGTAAGTTCTATCGTCATCCCCTGCCTGACATTAGTGTAGGTGCTGTTTACTTCATCAAGTGACTTCGAAATAATAATCTCCCCCCTATCCCCGAACGAAATAAATCCATTATCAAACAACTTATCATGATTAGGGCAAAATAAAAATCCATTATTAACATCTACTTTTTCTTCCGGTTCACTGTATTTCCACGGTTTAATATGACTCGCAATCAGTAATTCTCTTTTCTTAATACCACATAAGACACATTTCCCATATCTTTTTAGCAGTTCTTCACGAAAGATACTCTGATTTACTCTAATCTTCACTATAGCCTTTCTCTCCTCTCCCTGAAGTTGAAGGTTATCAACCTCATCATCTATTTCTTTCGCAAAACTAACATCAATCTTTCTTTTTTCTCCTATCCATCTGCAAAAACCGAGAAAGACACCATTATTCCAATCTCTTGTGAGTGGGTTTGACTCCTTAATATTCCTCAATTCAATGTTGCTATACACCATTTCTCTATTGCCAAAAGGCAGACCCATCGTGCTGCAGATCTCTTTCATCATAACTCGAGTACATACAGGCAGAAACTTTTCGGGAAAATAAACAACTAACAACTTATATCTGAAGCAACTATCCAGACGACAATCCTTTACTGCTTCAAAGTTGTCTCTACCAACCTCAGTCAACAATTTAACGATGTCCTCCTTAACTTGCGAAAATGCCGCCTTGTAGTTATCTCCAAATAATTTACTATATGTGGGAGACAGTGTAGGCTGCTCGTTTTCTTCTTTGAAGTAGATACCAAACATCCGCGTATAAGCATTCCCTGTGTGTGCTATATTCTCCAGCCCGGAATACATAATTGTAGAAAATGAAGCTTTTTTTCCATAGCTCAATTTTCTAAAAGCATACTCTTCGAGAGATAATTCTCTAATTTTACTCACAGGAAACCTATCAAGAAAATCTTCTCTTTCCTTCTGAGCACGAATGTATCTCTCTGCATCCACAGGCATTTTTTCTTCTTGGTATTCTCGGATATATATATCATATTTTTTCTTTTCAATTCTCAACATCTCTTCTCCTTCATTTACCCTCTATCCTATAGCTTGATTATACTTGTTTCTAATATAGACAACAATCATTTTTTACGAATTATACCAAATATATTTCATCCTATTTTCTGTAAATTAACTACTATTTAATTTTCGGCTCTAATTTAATACCACTCATCTCATTTACTTTTATTATTTTAAAACATAAAAAACCCGATAAGCGCACCTCGAAAATGCTTCGCATTTCCTCGGTCACGGGCATTCGCTAAATGCCCGCAAAGACGCAAAAAGAGCCACTTTCATGCAAGCATGAAGTGACTCTTATTACGTCTTTTTATGCGCTTAGCTCAAAGCTTTCGTGCAGCTTACTCAATAATAGAAGCAACTCTTCCTGATCCAACTGTTCTACCACCCTCACGGATAGCGAATGTAAGACCCTGAGCCATAGCGATTGGGTGGATAAGCTCGATAGTCATCTCAACGTTATCACCAGGCATGCACATCTCAGTACCTGCTGGAAGGTTACATACACCAGTTACGTCTGTAGTTCTGAAATAGAACTGTGGACGGTAGTTGTTGAAGAATGGAGTATGACGTCCACCCTCGTCCTTAGTAAGAACGTATACCTGAGCAGTAAACTTAGTATGGCAAGTTACTGAACCTGGCTTACAAAGAACCTGTCCTCTTTCAATTTCCTCTCTCTTGATACCACGAAGAAGAGCACCGATGTTATCACCAGCCTGTCCTTCATCAAGGAGCTTTCTGAACATCTCTATACCAGTTACAGTAGTCTTCTGTACTTCTGGCTTAATACCAACGATTTCAACTTCCTCGTTGATGTGGATTACACCTGACTCAACTCTACCAGTTGCAACAGTACCACGACCTGTGATTGTAAATACGTCCTCAACAGGCATAAGGAAATCCTTATCAGTATCTCTCTGTGGATCTGGTACATACTCATCAACAGTATGCATAAGATCAAGAATCTTGTCGCCCCACTCGCTTGAAGGATCCTCAAGAGCCTTAAGAGCTGAACCCTTAATGATTGGGCATCCTGTAAACTCGTACTCCTCAAGAACCTCAGTGATTTCCATCTCTACAAGCTCAAGAAGCTCCTCGTCGTCAACCATGTCACACTTGTTCATGAATACAACGATGTAAGGAACACCAACCTGACGTGAAAGAAGGATATGCTCCTTAGTCTGAGCCATAACACCGTCAGTAGCAGCTACAACAAGGATAGCGCCATCCATCTGTGCAGCACCGGTGATCATGTTCTTTACATAGTCAGCATGTCCCGGACAGTCAACGTGTGCGTAATGTCTGTTCTCAGTCTCGTACTCAACGTGAGCAGTTGAGATAGTGATTCCTCTTTCTCTCTCTTCTGGAGCCTTATCAATATTCTCGAATGCAACAGCCTCACCAGTACCAAGTCTAGCATTAAGAGTCTTAGTGATAGCAGCTGTCAAAGTAGTCTTACCATGATCAACGTGTCCGATTGTACCAATGTTACAATGTGGTTTAGTTCTTTCAAACTTAGCTTTTGCCATTATTATTTCCTCCTTAAATTACCCCTTTTCGGGTTAAATTTCAGCTAGTCCATATTATATTAAAATATGGTAATATTTTCAAGCCTTTTTAAACTAAAATTTTGATTTTAAATAGCTTTATACTATTCTTAGCCCTTATTGGAAAGGACCTTGTCTTGGATGTTCTTAGGACACTGCTCATATCTCTCGAAGAACATGGAGTAGTTACCACGTCCCTGAGTTGATGAACGAAGCTGTGTTGAATAACCGAACATCTCTGCAAGTGGAACGTAAGCTCTTACGATCTTACCACCACCAATATCATCCATACCTTCAATCTGTCCACGCTTAGCATTTAAGCTTCCGATTACGTCACCTAAGTATTCCTCAGGCATAGTAACCTCAACCTTCATGATAGGCTCAAGAAGAACAGCTCCACCCTTGTTCATTGCATCCTTAAATGCCATGGAACCTGCTATGTGGAATGCCATCTCTGATGAATCGACTTCATGGTATGAACCATCGTATACTGTAGCCTTGACACCAAGTACTGGGAATCCGCCAAGAATACCAGCCTGAGCTGCTTCCTCAATACCCTCACCAACAGCCGGGATGTATTCCTTAGGAATAGCACCACCTACAACAGTTGATTCGAAAATGAACTGCTGCTCACCGTTAGGATCCATAGGCTCAAATTTAACCTTACAGTGACCGTACTGACCACGACCACCTGACTGCTTAGCATACTTACTGTCTACGTCAACAGGCTTAGTAAATGTCTCCTTGTATGCAACCTGTGGTGCACCGACATTTGCCTCAACCTTAAACTCACGAAGAAGTCTGTCTACGATAATCTCCAAGTGAAGCTCACCCATACCGGCAATAATTGTCTGACCGGTTTCCTTATCTGTATGAGCTCTGAATGTAGGATCCTCTTCAGCAAGCTTTGCCAAAGCTTCACCCATCTTTCCCTGATCGTTCTTAGTCTTTGGCTCTATTGCAAGCTCGATAACCGGCTCTGGGAACTCCATAGACTCAAGAATAACCGGATGCTGCTCATCACATATAGTATCGCCGGTTGAAGTAACCTTAAATCCTACTGCTGCCGCAATATCTCCTGAGTAAACCTTATCAATCTCAGTACGTGAATTAGCATGCATCTGAACGATACGTCCAACTCTTTCCTTCTTGTCCTTAGTTGCATTTAATACATAAGAACCTGAATTCAAGGTACCGGAATACACTCTGAAGAATGCTAACTTACCAACAAATGGGTCAGTCATAATCTTAAATGCAAGTGCTGAAAACGGCTCTTCATCTGATGATTTACGAACCACCTCGTTACCATCTGCATCAACACCCTTGATATCAGGTATATCAGTTGGTGCCGGCATATACTCGATAACGCCGTCAAGCATCTTCTGTACGCCCTTATTCTTATATGCAGAACCACAGAATACAGGAACCGCCTCACAGGCAATTGTACCCTTACGAAGAGCAGCCTTTAACTGATCAACAGATGGCTCCTGGTCCTCAAGATACATCATCATTAATTCATCATCTAACTCACAGCATTTTTCAACAAGGTTAGCATGCCACAGCTCAGCCTCATCCTTTAAATCATCAGGAATTGCTGTGATCTCAATATCTGTACCTTTATCATCCTTATAATAGTATGCTTCCATCTCGAAAAGATCAACAAGACCAATGAAGCTTTCCTCTTTTCCGATAGGAATCTGTACAGGTATAGCATTTTTGCCCAGACGATCAATAATAGTCTGAACGGAATAGAAAAAGTCTGCACCCATCTTGTCCATCTTATTTATGAATGCCATACGAGGTACATTGTACGTGTCAGCCTGACGCCACACATTCTCTGACTGTGGCTCAACACCAGCCATCGCATCAAATACACCAACAGCTCCATCAAGAACACGGAGAGAACGTTCAACCTCTACCGTGAAGTCAACGTGACCCGGTGTATCAATGATATTAACGCGGTGTTCCAAAGCACCATCCTTCTTCTTATGATGATCCTCTAATGTCCAATGGCAGGTAGTTGCTGCTGAAGTGATTGTGATACCTCTTTCCTGCTCCTGAGCCATCCAGTCCATGGTAGCAGTACCTTCATGCGTATCACCTATTTTATAGTTTACACCGGTATAGTAAAGAATTCTCTCAGTAAGAGTAGTCTTTCCGGCATCAATATGAGCCATGATACCGATGTTCCTTGTTCTCTCTAGTGGATATTCTCTTCCAGCCAAGGTTTTTTCCTCCTTATATCATATAGGCAGATATACACTACTAGAATCTGTAGTGAGCAAACGCCTTGTTTGCCTCTGCCATCTTGTGCATATCTTCCTTACGCTTAACTGCTGCACCTGTGTTGTTTGATGCATCGATAAGCTCTTTGGCAAGTCTTTCTTCCATTGTCTTCTCACTTCTCGCACGAGAAAATGTAGTAAGCCAACGAAGAGCTAATGCCTGTCTCCTGTCAGGTCTTACATCAATAGGTACCTGATAGGTAGCACCACCGATACGTCTTGCCTTAACCTCAAGAGTTGGCATGATGTTGTTCATAGCCGCCTCAAATACCTCTAAGGCATCCTTACCGGTCTCCTCTGCTATACGGTCAAATGCGCCGTATACTATTTTTTGGGCTACTCCCTTCTTACCGTCTAACATAATGTTATTGATAAGCTTTGTAACCACCTTGTTGTTGTAAATAGGATCCGCTAATACGTCTCTCTTTGCAATATGTCCTTTACGTGGCACGGTTCTTCCCTCCTTAATTATTTTAATTAATTCAACGGTACTCACATTCTTGAACAAAACGCCCCTGCGCTTTGTTCAGGCATAAAATGGAAACCGAATGTGTTCGTGCAAAAATTGCTTATATTTTATCTATAACTAGAAAACATAACCTACTTTCGCACTATTTAGTTTTAGACAAACTAACATATGGTTTGACCTTATTTTGCATCCTTAGGTCTCTTTGCACCATACTTAGAACGTGCCTGACGTCTCTTAGCAACACCTGCTGTATCAAGAGTACCTCTTATAATATGGTATCTTGTACCAGGTAAGTCCTTTACTCTTCCACCACGGATAAGAACAACGCTGTGCTCCTGAAGGTTGTGACCTTCACCAGGGATGTAGCTTGTTACCTCGATTCCGTTTGATAAACGAACTCTGGCAATCTTTCTAAGAGCTGAGTTAGGCTTCTTAGGAGTAGCTGTCTTAACTGCAGTACAAACACCTCTCTTCTGTGGTGAAGCAGTGTCAGTAGGCTTCTTCTTAAGAGAGTTGTAACTTCTTAAGAGAGCAGGTGCAGTGGACTTCTTCTCGATAGAATGTCTACCCTTTCTAACTAACTGATTAAAAGTTGGCATGTTTTCACCTCCAATTCCATAAAATAATTATCCCTTGTGTACAACAAACGTCAAATGTAATTATACACAATAACAGTGTGCATTAAACAATTTAACGCACACTGTTGTATTATATTATTATGTTTTTCGTATGTCAACTAGTTTTTTCCATTAAATACTCGTTAAACACACTAATCTATTCGCAGTGCTTATATATTTTCAGCATCCTCGCCTGTAGCAGCCGTTTCCACAACACCTGCTTCAACCTCCTCTGCCTCAACTGCTTCATCAACTACATCATCAGCACCCTCGGTATCTACATCAAGTATTGCATCGCTATCCTGCGACTCCTCCTGTGCTTCCTCCAAAGTCTCCTCAGGTGTTTCCGAATCAAGCTGTACTGAACGATAGCGCTTCATTCCGGTACCTGCCGGTATAAGCTTACCGATAATAACATTTTCCTTAAGTCCGATAAGAGGGTCAATCTTACCCTTTATGGCAGCCTCAGTAAGAACCTTTGTAGTCTCCTGGAAGGATGCAGCTGAAAGGAATGAGCTTGTTGCAAGGGATGCCTTTGTTATACCAAGCATAACCTGTGTACCCTCAGCAGGTGCTTTGCCCTCCTCTACAAGCATCTCATTGATTTCCTCAAAGTCAAGAGCATCAACAAGTGTTCCCGGAAGATAGTCCGTATCTCCGCTGCTCTCTATTCTTATCTTCTTGAGCATCTGCCTAACAATAACCTCTACGTGCTTATCGTTAATCTCAACACCCTGAAGACGGTAAACTCTCTGTACCTCTCTGAGCATGTAATCCTGTACTGCACGAACACCCTTTATCTTAAGGATATCGTGTGGATTAACAGAACCCTCTGTAAGCTCGTCACCTGCCTCAAGAATCTGTCCATCCTGTACCTTTATTCTTGAACCATAAGGTATAAGGTATGCCTTTGAATTGCCGCTTTCATTGTCAGTTATGACAACCTCACGTTTCTTTTTCGTTTCCCGAATCTGTACCTCACCACCAAACTCTGCGATGATAGCAAGTCCCTTTGGCTTTCTCGCCTCGAAAAGCTCCTCAACTCTAGGAAGACCCTGTGTAATATCATCACCGGCAACACCACCCGTATGGAAGGTACGCATTGTAAGCTGTGTACCAGGCTCACCGATAGACTGAGCCGCAATGATACCTACAGTTTCACCTACCTGAACTGCCTGTCCTGTTGCCATGTTAGCGCCATAGCATTTTGAACATACACCAAGGTGTGACTTACATGTAAGAATTGTTCTTATTCTAAGTCTTGCATCACGTCTTGGCTTGGATGAACCCTCCTCACGGAAAGGCACACCGTTTTCATCAACACCGTTTTTGATTATATTTTCAGCACGCTTAGGAGTAATCATATGATTTTTCTTTACAATCATATTGCCCTTTGCATCAAATATACTGTCAGCAGCATAGCGTCCCGTAATTCTTTCCTGGAAGCTCTCTATAACCTCATTGCCCTCCATGAATGCCTCTACATACATTCCAGGCTTCTCATCCATATCCTCGCAACAGTCAACCTCACGTATAATAAGCTCCTGTGATACGTCAACAAGACGACGTGTTAAATATCCTGAGTCTGCTGTACGAAGTGCTGTATCCGAAAGTCCCTTACGGGCACCATGTGCGGAAATGAAATACTCCAATACGTCAAGACCCTCACGGAAGTTTGACTTGATAGGGAGCTCGATTGTACGTCCCGTTGTATCAGCCATAAGTCCACGCATACCTGCAAGCTGCTTTATCTGCTGGTCGGAACCACGGGCTCCTGAGTCAGCCATCATATAAATGTTATTGTATTTATCAAGTCCGTCAAGAAGTGCCTTTGTAAGCTTCTTGTCGGCATCTTCCCAAACTCTTACTACTGCCTGATATCTTTCCTCGTCAGTAAGATTACCACGGCTGAAATGTTTGTTTATCGTATCAACAACTTTCTGAGCGTCCTCAAGTATTTCCTTCTTTGCAGCAGGCACGGTCATATCGGAAATTGAAACCGTAATTGCGCCTCTTGTGGAATACTTATAGCCCATAGCCTTAATGTCATCAAGAACCTCGGCAGTCTTAATTGCACCGTGGGTATTGATACACTTGTCAAGTATCTGCTTTAAGCCCTTCTTTCCAACATGGAAATTTATTTCAGGCTCAAGCATATCCTCCTCAGCTTCCCTGTCAACAAAGCCTAAATCCTGAGGAATAACCTCATTAAATATAAGCCTTCCCAAGGTGGAATCTATCATTTTTGTAATAGTCTTACCATCGGCATTGACTGCAGACTTTTTAACTAAAATTCTCTGATGAAGCGTTATCTCTCCATTTTCATATGCAAGCATTGCAAGGTTTGTGCTTCCAAATCTAGGCTTCATGAAGTCTCTTGCATAGCTTATTATCTCTTTGTAGAATACGTCCTTTTTGTCCTTGGACATCTTGGCAATAACTCTTACCTTAACTACGTCAGAAAGCTCAAGCTTTCCTTTCTCACAATCCTTAGCTATATCCGCAAGGTTTGCAGCCTCATCCTCCTTAAGGTACTCCTTTGCTATTTTAGCCGAAGCAGCCTCCTCAGGTGAAAGCTCTGCATACTTCTCCATTGTAAGGTAATAGATTCCAAGTACCATATCCTGTGAAGGAACGGCAACCGGTCCGCCATCTGAAGGCTTCAAAAGGTTATTCGGTGACAACAAAAGGAATCTACACTCTGCCTGTGCCTCAACGGAAAGAGGAAGATGCACTGCCATCTGGTCACCGTCAAAGTCCGCATTAAATGCGGTACATACAAGCGGATGAAGCTTTATAGCCTTACCCTCTACAAGTATCGGCTCAAACGCCTGAATACCAAGTCTGTGAAGTGTAGGGGCACGGTTCAGCATAACCGGATGCTCCTTTATTACCTGCTCAAGCACATCCCAAACCTCAGGCTCGAGCTTTTCAACCATTTTCTTAGCTGCCTTTATATTGTTAGCCTTGCCCTGTGCAGTAAGCTCCTTCATAACAAATGGCTTAAACAGCTCGATGGCCATTTCCTTAGGAAGACCGCACTGATATATCTTAAGCTCAGGACCTACAACTATAACGGAACGTCCTGAATAGTCAACACGCTTACCGAGAAGATTCTGACGGAAACGTCCCTGCTTACCCTTAAGCATATCTGAAAGTGACTTAAGTGCTCTATTTCCAGGACCCGTTACTGCACGACCCCTTCTTCCGTTATCAATAAGAGCGTCAACAGCCTCCTGAAGCATTCTCTTTTCATTTCTTACAATGATGTCAGGTGCTCCAAGCTCAAGAAGTCTCTTGAGACGGTTGTTACGATTGATTATTCTTCTGTATAAATCATTCAAATCTGAAGTGGCAAATCTGCCTCCGTCAAGCTGTACCATAGGTCTTATATCAGGAGGTATGACAGGAATAACATCCATTATCATCCACTCAGGCTTGTTGTTTGAGTTTCTGAACGCTTCAACAACCTCAAGTCTCTTTATGATTCTTGCACGTTTCTGACCTGATGCGTCCGCAAGCTCCTCCCTTAAATCTTTTGCTTCCTTCTCAAGGTCAATAGCCTCAAGAAGCTCCTTTACGGACTCAGCACCCATGCCTACACGGAATTTACCTGAACCAAATTCTTCTTCCGCTTTGCGGTACTCCTGCTCATTTAATATTGCCTTGTACTCAAGGGTAGTTTCACCCGGATCAAGAACAATGTATGATGCAAAATAAAGCACCTTCTCAAGTAATCTCGGTGATATGTCAAGTATAAGTCCCATACGGCTCGGAATACCCTTGAAGTACCATATATGTGACACAGGAGCAGCAAGCTCAATATGTCCCATACGCTCACGTCTTACACTTGCCTTAGTGACCTCGACACCGCACCTGTCACAGACAACACCCTTAAAACGTATTTTCTTGTATTTTCCACAATGACACTCCCAATCCTTGCTTGGTCCGAATATTCTTTCGCAGAATAATCCGTCCTTCTCCGGCTTAAGAGTTCTGTAATTTATTGTCTCAGGCTTCTTAACTTCGCCTCTTGACCACTCTCTAATCTTTTCAGGAGATGCGAGTCCGATTTTGATTGTATCAAAATTCATAGGCTGCTCTTGAACTGCTGTTTCATTGTTTGTAGCTGACATCTTACAAATCTCCTTTCATTAATATTCATCCACATCATCATATGCATCATCAATGCCGACATCTTCTAATGCATAATCATCATCTGACAGAGATGTAAGCTCGTCATTTTCGTCAACACCACTGTAGCCCTGAGCTTCTAAATCCTCATTTACATCTGCATTGTCGCCTTCGATTACAGCCTTTACATTTTCATCACCGTAATCAAGAGTCTCCGTAAGCTCAACCTCGGTCTGGTCATCCTTAAGTACCCTTACATCAAGACCAAGGGACTGGAATTCCTTGAGAAGTACCTTGAATGACTCCGGTATACCCGGCTCAGGAATATTATCACCCTTGATAATAGCCTCGTAGGTCTTAACACGTCCCACAACGTCATCTGACTTAACCGTAAGAATCTCCTGAAGGGTATAGGATGCTCCATATGCCTCAAGAGCCCAAACCTCCATCTCACCAAATCTCTGTCCGCCAAACTGTGCCTTACCGCCAAGAGGCTGCTGGGTTACAAGTGAGTACGGACCTGTTGAACGTGCATGAATCTTGTCATCAACAAGGTGATGGAGTTTAAGGTAATGCATGAATCCAATTGTAACTGGTGAATCAAATTCCTCTCCTGTTCTACCGTCACGAAGCCTTACCTTACCTGTTCTGTTTATAGGAACTCCCTTCCATTCCTCTCTGTGATCCCTGTTCTCATACAGATAATCCATAACCTCTTTATCAATAATGTCCTTATATTTTTCGTGGAAGGTTTCCCAATCCTCATTTACATACTCGTTTGCCATTTCAAGAGTATCCATAATGTCATACTCGTTTGCACCGTCAAATACAGGTGTTGAAATGTTAAAGCCGAGAGCCTTTGCCGCAAGTCCTAAGTGAACCTCAAGCACCTGTCCGATATTCATACGGGAAGGAACGCCCAAAGGATTAAGCACGATGTCAAGCGGTCTTCCGTTTGGTAAAAACGGCATGTCCTCAACAGGAAGTATACGTGAGATAACACCCTTGTTACCGTGACGTCCTGCCATCTTATCTCCGACGGATATCTTTCTCTTTTGAGCAATATATACTCTTACTGTCTTATTTACTCCTGGAGGAAGCTCGTCGCCATTCTCCCTTGTAAATACCTTTGTATCCATAATTACGCCAAATGCACCGTGAGGTACACGAAGTGACGTATCCCTTACCTCTCTTGCCTTCTCACCAAATATGGCACGGAGAAGTCTCTCCTCAGCGGTAAGCTCTGTCTCTCCCTTTGGAGTAACCTTGCCGACAAGGATATCACCGGCACGAACCTCAGCACCAATTCTTATGATACCATTTTCATCAAGGTCCTTAAGCGCCTCAGGAGCAAGACCTGCAAGGTCTCTTGTAATCTCCTCCTGTCCAAGCTTTGTATCTCTTGCTTCAACCTCGTACTCCTCAATGTGCACAGAGGTATAAACATCCTCCTGAACAAGTCTCTCTGAAAGAAGAACTGCATCCTCGTAGTTGTAACCCTCCCATGTCATAAATCCGATAAGCGGGTTCTTTCCGAGGGCAATCTCTCCGCCCGCAGTGGAAGCACCGTCTGCTATAACCATTCCTGCCGTTACCTTGTCGCCTCTCTTTACGATAGGTCTTTGGTTCATGCAGTTACCCTGATTACTTCTGTCAAATTTTATAATATGGTACTCATCCTTAGTACCGTCTGCACATTTAACAACTATTTTCTCACTTGATGATATCTCAACGACACCATCATGCTTTGCAACTATACATACTCCTGAGTCAACGGCAGCCTTTGCCTCCATACCGGTTCCTACTACAGGAGCTTCCGTTTTAAGGAGCGGCACTGCCTGACGCTGCATGTTGGAACCCATAAGGGCACGGTTAGCATCGTCATTCTCAAGGAATGGTATCATTGATGTTGCAACGGAGAACACCATCTTAGGAGAAACATCCATCAGATCAACATTTGACTTAGAAAACTCTGATGTCTCATCCTTAAAACGTCCCGAAACATTATTTTTTACGAAATGGCCCTCATCATCAAGAGGCTCATTTGCCTGTGCGACTACAAAGTTGTCCTCCTCGTCAGCGGTAAGATAAATAACCTCATCCGTTACAATAGGATTTGACGGGTCTGCCTTGTCCAACTTTCTGTATGGTGCCTCAACAAATCCGTATTCATTTATTCTTGCATATGTTGCAAGTGAATTTATAAGTCCGATGTTAGGACCTTCCGGTGTCTCTATAGGACACATTCTTCCGTAGTGTGTGTAATGTACGTCTCGAACCTCGAAACCTGCACGATCTCTTGAAAGACCACCAGGACCAAGTGCTGAAAGACGTCTCTTATGAGTAAGCTCTGAAAGAGGGTTATTCTGATCCATAAACTGTGAAAGCTGGGAGCTTCCAAAGAACTCCTTAACTGCAGCTGTCACCGGCTTAATATTTATAAGTGACTGTGGTGTAATACTGTCTATATCCTGAGTAGTCATTCTTTCCCTGACAACTCGCTCAAGTCTTGATAATCCTATTCTGTACTGATTTTGAAGAAGCTCACCCACAGCTCTTATACGTCTGTTGCCCAAATGGTCAATATCATCAGAGTTACCTATACCATACTCAAGATGTATATTGTAGTTAATGGAAGCAAGTATATCCTCCTTAGTAATATGCTTTGGTACAAGCTCGCTTACAGATGCCTCGATTGCACGTTTCAGCTCTTCCTCATCATCATATTCCTCAAGAAGCTTCTCCAATACAGGATAGTAAACATCCTCAGTAATTCCAGCCTCTCTTGGATTAAATCCAACATACTCTGACAAATCAACAACCATGTTGGATAAAACCTTAACATTTTTCTCCTCTGTCTGAATCCATACAAAAGGAACGGCTGCATCTTGAATAGCCTTAGCATCTTCCCTGCTAAGTGTTACACCCGCTTTAAATAATATTTCTCCGGTGCTTGGATCAGTTACGTCCTCTGCAAGAACATAATTTGCAATTCTGTTTCTAAATGCAAGCTTCTTATTGAACTTATATCTTCCTACCTTTGCAAGGTCATATCTTCTTGCATCGAAAAACATGCTGTTGATAAGGCTTTCTGCATTTTCAACAACCTCTGGCTCTCCCGGTCTTATTTTCTTGTAAAGCTCGAGAATGCCTCCCTCGTAATTTGTGGAAGGGTCCTTCTCCAAGCTTGCCATAATCTTAGGCTCATCACCAAACAGGTCAATAATCTCCTGATTGGTACCGATACCCAATGTTCTTATAAGAACCGTAATAGGTACCTTTCTTGTTCTGTCTACACGAACATAGAATACATCATTTGAATCCGTTTCATACTCAAGCCATGCGCCACGGTTAGGTATGACAGTGGATGAATAAAGCGTCTTACCGATCTTATCGTGACTTATTGCATAATATATACCAGGTGAACGTACAAGCTGACTGACAATAACTCGTTCAGCACCATTTATTACAAATGTACCTGTAGCTGTCATGAGCGGTAAATCACCCATAAAGATGTCGTGCTGCGCAATCTCGCCCGTCTCATTATTACGAAGATGAACATTTACCTTAAGAGGTGCTGCATATGTAGCATCTCTTTCCTTACATTCTTCAATGGAATACTTAATATCATCCTCACAGAGCTGGAAATCAACAAATTCCAAGCTCAACTGTCCAGTGTAATCAGTTACTGGAGAAATGTCCCTGAAAACCTCCTTCAGGCCCTCGTCCAAAAACCATTTGTATGAGTTTTTCTGCACTTCTATAAGATTTGGCATGTCCAAAACTTCTTTTTCAGTTGAAAAACTCATTCGCATTCCTCTACCCGATTTCACAGGACGCATTCTGTTCTTTTTCATCGACGCATTCACCTCTTGAACTTATTTATTTTTTGCTTATTTGGAAAGCCACGCTTCCCATCTATACTAAAATTATGGCATACCTAGCCATAATAATGACATTTTAACATTTTATCACGATAGGAAAAAAGTGTCAACAAGAAATTTGACACGAGTTCAAGATTTTTCAAGAAATATTTTTTTATTTTGTAAAGAAAGGACGAAGCTTGTCTGCTTGCGGAAAATCCCGTATCAGACAATTTCGTCCTTGTCATACATTATCTTATGCTATCTGATTACTTAAGAGTAACCTTTGCACCCTCAGCCTCAAGCTTAGTCTTGATGTCCTCAGCTTCCTCTTTAGAAGCGCCTTCCTTAAGAACCTTAGGAGCGCCGTCAACAACGTCCTTAGCTTCCTTAAGTCCAAGACCTGTACAGTCACGAACAACCTTGATAACCTTAACCTTGTTAGGACCAACATCTGTAAGCTCAACATCGAAGGAATCCTTCTCCTCTGCTGCGCCTGCTGCATCTCCGCCTGCTGCGGCTGCAACTACAACGCCAGCTGCTGCTGATACACCAAACTCCTCCTCACAAGCCTTAACTAAATCATTTAACTCTAATACTGATAATCCCTTGATAACTTCAATAATTTCCTGAGTTGTCATTTTAAATTTCCTCCATTTTTCAAAATTTACATTCTTAAATATTAAGAACAAGTTTCTTTTTTACTTTTTAATCAGCTTTATGCCGAACATCGAATGTCATTATGCTTCCTTTGCATCTGCAATCTGCTTAATAACACGGGCAAAGTTTGCAATAGGTGACTGAATACTTCCAAGAAGCTTTGAGAGAAGCTCCTCTCTTGAAGGTATTTTTGCGATTGCCTTAATTCCTGCCTCATCGTAATGAACACCCTCTACAACACCTGACTTAAGTTCAAGTGCAGGGTTATCCTTAGCAAAATTGGATGCAAGCCTTGCAGGTGCAGTTGCATCTGTCTTTGAAATTACAACTGCGGTAGGTCCCTCAAGGTCATCCTTAAGGCTGTCAAATTCTGTTCCGTCAATTGCAAGCTTAATCATAGTGTTTTTGTAAACCTTGTAGATAACATCTGCTTCTCTCATTGCTTTACGGAACTGTGTATCCTGTGCAACAGTGAGTCCGCGATAATCAACTAACACTACTGATTTTGCGTCCTTGATGTTCTCCTTGATTTCCTCAACTATTGGCTGCTTTAATTCTACCTTTGCCAAAATCACGCACCTCCTTATTTTATTTGGAATGTAACTGCGTAATGGATATAAAAAACTCCCATGCCAGGCACAGGAGTTAAAATTCGTTAATCATAGATTTACGATTCCTCCTCGGCAGGCGTTTACTGCTTATGCCATCCGGCACCTGCTGTCTACGGCAGTACATCGAAAATGAGAATACCATATGAAATTATTGTTGTCAACCAGTAATTTTTTATTTCTTGTCACAGCAAAACATTTATGTTTATTAAATATTAAACTCCCTGTCTTACAATAAGGGTTTCATAGCCCTTGTCTCGAAGTGCTCTCTGTGCAATCAGTGCATCGTCCACATCGTCATAATTTCCTACCCTTACCTGAAACAGTCCGTTGTCCTCATATACTTCCGCCATGTAACCCTCGTTAATAAATTTGTTCATTTGGAAGGAGGCAGAAGCAAAGCTTCTGTATATGCCTACAAGTATCTGATATACATCTTTATCATTCCCGTTTGCAGGCGATGTGCCATTCCCCTGATTTGCAGGTTGTCTTACGCTTTCTGTTTCTCTCGCACCTGACATATCATTCATATTTGCACTGTAACTCATCACAGCGGTCATGCCGCTTCCTCCTACTGATCTTCCTGATGAGCCGGTCATTCCTGATGCTCTTATTGTTTCATTAATTCCATCGGCGATAGCCTGTGCCGTCTCCTCAAACTTTGAATCAAATAGGTTATTGTCCTTGTTATTGTTTATAAATCCTGCCTCAACAAGTATTGCAGGCATACTTGTTCTTCTAAGCACCGCAAGATCCGGTCTTACATCAACATTTATGTTTCTGTAGCCAACCTCCTCAAGACGCTTATTTACATTTTCTGCCATCGTCTTTTTTATGCCGGAATCATCATATATAAGTGTCTGAACACCGTTATACTGATTTGGTGTAGGTGAGGAATTTCTGTGTATGGAAACAAAAAAGTCAGCTCCGCTCTCATTTCCTATCCTTGCCTTCTGAACCGGAGAATCATACACATCATCCGTTCTCGTGTAAACTACATCATAGCCCTGCGATTTCAGTATATCCCCCACGGCAAGTGCAAGATTTAAATTATCGTCCTTTTCACGCCTTCCATTATAAACAGCACCTGCATCATATCCGCCATGGCCGGCATCTATCATTATCTTTACTGCCATATGAAACCTCATAATAATTCATTCTATAATATGATATGAGGTATGGGGGAATTAGTTACTTATATTTTATAACAATCCGTTTCCGGAATTCGTAAGAATATGTACAACAAAAGTGAAAATAAAGAGTAGAAAAACGACCCCGGCAAAAACAACAATCTTACTATGTTCCTCAAAAAAATGACAAGTCTTTGTCTCTGCATATTTATTAATGTATTTGTATTCAAAATATCTTCTGTCTATTTTGGATGTTTCAGCAGCCTTAAGCTTTACCTCCTCTATCATCTGCTTAAGCTTCATTATTTCAACATCACAATAGTTTTTTTCATCCTGTATTGTAAATATTTTATATCTTTTTATATATTTCTCAAAACTTGGTATTTCAAAATGTACTCCATAGGAATATATGGAAACTATCATTATCTGTACACATTTAAACAATAACGAAAAAGCCATGCAAAAGGCAACAAGTGAATATACCGCAAATCCAAATATCATTTTAAAGCTTAAAACAATAAGCCATGCACAAAACAGAAACATGGCTGCGACAGTGGCAATCCATACATTTTTCTTTAATCTTATGTTATATAATCTGAAATCCGCACCTTCCTTTTGTTTTTCGTATGCTTCCACAAAAAATTCAAGCTGCATTATGCACTGTTCGGGTGTAGTAATTTGATAATCGTAAAGATAAGTATTTTCAATTTCTTCTGTGGTGTCATCAACTTCACTTTCTGTCTTAAGCTTCACCTCATTTACCCCTCCGACTTAAATGACTTATTTGTTTTCGCAACAATCGCATTATGTGCCTCAATTACTTTATCCTTTATGCTTAAGAATACGTCTACAAGTCCTGCATCCAGGTGTGTTCCCGCACTTTCCTTTATAATGTCAAATGCCTGCTCTATTTCAAATGCCTCCTTATAAACACGCTTGGAGACAAGTGCGTCAAACACGTCCGCAATAGCCATTATACGGGCGGAAAGCGGAATTTCTTCTGCCTTCTTTCCCATAGGATAGCCTGTACCGTCCCATCGTTCGTGATGACAGAGCGCTACCTCCTTTGCAACATTGAGCATTTCAGGCTCCGCATCCACAAGAATGTCACCGATAACCTTGTCACCAAATAAGGTGTGCTCCTTCATAAACTCAAACTCCTCAGGCGTAAACTTACCGGGCTTATTTAAAATCACATCGGAAATTTTTATTTTGCCTACGTCATGAAGAGGAGCAACCCTTGCCAGGACATCAACATACTCCTCAGTGACAATGTCAGGGTACATTCCCCTTTTTAGGAGCTCCCCTGATAAAAGTGCAACATAATTTCTTGTATTTATAACATGTTCGCCTGTATTTCCGTCACGGCTTTCTATAAGGGATGCCATACTGTCAATTACATGCCACTGGAAATTAACCCTTCTTTCCGCCTGCTGCCTTATTTCCTCCGTCTGTATGCTTACTGTTTCCTCAAGCTCCTTTCTAAGCTCCTCAAGATGCTTTTTGCGCTTAGACATATTAATAAGCATTAGGATTCCCCAAGTAATAAATGCAACAATCCAAATGACAACGATTACAAGATATACCCTGTACCACCAATTTTCCCAAAGCTGTGGCTCTTTTACAAGCGTATATACCTGCTCCTGCACAACCGTATTTTCATCATCACTGATAATCTGAATATAAATTTTATAATTACCATGAGGAAGATTGGAAATCTGTATAGACTCCAATTCATTTTGTGATACAACCTTAGGGTTATCATCCAGTCCTTCTATATAAAATTTCAGCTTCACATTGTTCAGGGAATAATTTCGTAAGGACGCTTTAACCATTATAAGCTTTGCCTCTGCCGGAACGACATAGGTGTTGTCCTTTGGCACAATGGTTTCACCATCACCTGTTACATATGCGATTCCAAACTTATAGTCTGCCCTCTGTGCTTTTTCCTCAGGAGTAAAATCAAGCACTCCGTTATTGCAGCAGAAATATAAAACACCATTTTCATCTATATAATTCCATGAATTTGCCGTAAGTCCTCCCAAAAGGCCATCACTGCTATTAAAAAGCTTATAGCTGAAATTTTCTCCTGATATAAGCCCCTCTGCATCTGTCATATATATTCCCGAGCTTGAAAGAACGTAAGCGTTTTCTCCCAAAATCTGGACATCATAATTGTTGAAATACGGGAAATGCTCCAACGCCTTTATTTCACTATTCGACATATAGCATAGCGAATTACTTGCCACTACGAAAAATCCGCCCTTATAGGCTGTCATTCTAAGTATTACATCCGATGTAAGTCCATCATGCGTTGTATAATTCTCCTTGATTTTCCTGTCCCTTATCGCATAGATTCCTGCACCGTCACTTCCGGCATAGAGCGTTCCGTCACTACCCTCAACAAGACAAAGTATCTGTGGATTTGCCAGTCCGTCCTCCTCTGTTATACTGCCAATAATGGTATCGTCCTGTATAAAATTAATTCCTTCACTTGTTCCTGCTGCCATAATTCCATTTTCAAGCTCAACGATACATCTGAAGCGGTCGCAGATTGTTCCCTTTTCAGCCACATTGAATACGGTAATTTTACCGTTATCATAGCGCAAAAGTCCGTCACTGCTATATGTACATACCCACAGTCTGTTTTTACTGTCCACGTAAAGACTTCTGACACGGTCTCCCTCCAACATATCAGTAAGTTCATTTTTATGTACTTTGTTTTTTGCTTTATCTATAATTACGAGACCCGAATCCGTACCGCAATAATAGCATCCGTCATATAAAACAACCGCATTTACAACGGCATTATTAACATCTGCAACATAAAACAGATTTGTAAACCGATTCGGTGAAAGCTTCATAACGCCGCACCTTGAGGACGCAAACCACATATTGCCCTCATAATCCTGATGCATACACTCAATGGAGCTGTCAAAGCCTACATAATGCTTTATATACGCCTGTCCTGAGGAATTTATGAAGCCAAGTCCGTTTTCGCCGCAGACCCAAAGTCTTCCGTAAGCGTCAGACTCTATGTCTGTGACACGTGTTAAGTTTCCCGTATTTTGCTTATTATAGGCTTTTATGTCTCCGTCTGAAATATCAACCGAGATAATGAAATTTTCAGAAGTACCTGCCATAAGCCCCTGCTCAACGCTGGCAATGCATGTATAATAATATCCGTCCGTGCTCTCACTCAGAATCGCAGTCTCATCATTTTCAGCAAGCATGAATAAATTGCCGTTATTTGTAACGCCTACAAGCCGATCCTCATGGAAGGTCATTGAATTAACATACATTATATTGTCCGCTCCCACGACCTTTATAATGCCTTCCTCACCTATCTTACATATTTTATCAGTTGTTCCCACATAAATTGTTCCATCGCCTCTCTCGGCAAAGGAACGTATAGAGTTGACCGGAAGACCATCCTCCACATTGTAAAATGTAAAGCTTCCGTTTTCATAGCAGGCAATTCCACTGTCATTTGTACCTACCCAAAGTCTTCCTCTGCTGTCAGTCATCATAGTTGTTACACTGGATATTCCACCCTCACGTATAAACTCAAATTCTTTTCCGTCATATCTTGTAAGTCCTGCATAGCTTCCAATCCATATATATCCGTCCGATGTCTCCTCAATGTCATTTGCCTCGGATGCCGCCATGCCCGTTGTGCTGTCATAAATTGTTTCAACATAGTTGTCAAACAAATCGTCATTTTCACTTTCAGCAGCGGCTTTTGTCTTAAGGTAACATGTACCATTTCCTAAAAGCATGGCAAATAGCACGATAGCAGAAACCGCCTGCTTCATCTTTTTTCCCGATTGTCCTCTGCTGATTTTTAATATGCTGCGTATAATAAGAAAAGCTAAAAGAACACTGATTTGCTTATCAATGATTTCAACTACTATCTCTGCCATTACCGCCGAAAGCCCATGAGGCATTCCATACCAATCCATCATGTCAAATAGTGCATCTCCCCACATGTTTCCTGTTTTGCCACCATAGAATATCAAATTAAGCGGCGTGGAAACCACAATTGAAAAGACACCTATCACAAAGCTTGTAATCATAACAGTGGAAACTGATTCTAAATATTTCTTTTTGGCACAGTATGCAAAGATGATGCCGACAACAATGCTTACAAGCAAATAAAAAACAGATGAGGAGGCAGGTATGATCATACCATAGATAATATTGTTTGATGCCCCTGCAATTATTCCGCCAATCGGTCCTGCAAAATAAGCGGCAACACATGTTCCCGTAACATCCAGCCATATTGGCAGGTTAAGCTTTACGGCTATGTATTTGCCAATGAGGTTTAGAAGTATTCCAAAAATAACTATAACAATCTGCTGTGCAGGTTTTCTTTTCATATCACTAATCCTTTCAGTGTAATACATCCCTCAAAAAATATATGTTTAATTTAACATATAGCATACCAAAATTCAACACATTAAAACAAAGTGCCTGTACTAAAAACGCTTTGTTGTCGTAAGGTTTTTAATACAGGCACTTTAAAATTATATATTTCGTTTACCGTTCCATCTTCCACAATGCCGCACTGTATGGTGGAAGCTCTGAGCCTCCCCCAAAATCGTGGTTTTTACCCGTTATAAGGTCAACCGCCATTCCGCAGCCTGCATCAAAGTGAGCTGTATACGGCTGGTCAGATGCATTTATTGCCACAAGGACTCTTTCATTATCCGTCTTTCTCTCAAAAATGCACTGATGATTTGTGAGAACGATTGACTGAAAGCCTCCGTAATTAAGCGCCTCGCTGTTCTTCTTTGCCTCGGCAAGCCTTGAAATCCAATCCGAAAGCTCGTTCCACTGAGGCTCATCATAGGAAAGTCGAAGTGACGGGTCGCCCTCCTCTTTCCTACCTTCCGCACCCCATTCACTACCATAGTACACACACGGCATACCCGGCATACCAAATGCAAGTGTATATATGAGTGGCAGATGATTTTTATTTGTAAGAATACTTGCAACCCTTGTAACATCATGGTTATCAACGAAAGAAAGTAAATGCTTTCCCTTGTAGCGTGTCCACTGCTCAGGTCCAAACTGCTGTAAAAGACTATGTATAATCTCAAACATGTTCATGCTGTTAAAGCTTGAGTAAAGACCCTTGTAGCACATGTAGTTTGTAGCACTGTGAAGCATGCCGTCATTTACGAATACATTGTAATCGCCGTGAAGAAGCTCTCCGAGTAAAAGGAAATCTGCTTTTAAGCCGTCACAGTGAGCGCGGAGCCTTCTTATAAAATCATGGTCAAGACAGTATGCAACATCAAGTCTCAAACCATCTATATCAAACTCCTCTATCCAGCCCTTAACATTTTCAAGAATGTGGTTTACAACAGCCTCATTTTTTAAATTCAGCTTAACAAGGTCATAGTTGCCCTCCCAGCCCTCATACCAAAAGCCGTCATTATAATTTGAATTGCCGTCAAAGCTTAAATGAAACCAATCCTTATAAGGCGAATCCCATTTTTTCTCCTGAACATCCTTAAATGCCCAAAAGCCTCTTCCAACATGATTAAACACGCCGTCTAAAACTACCTTTATTCCGTTTTCGTGAAGCTTGTCACAAACTGCCTTAAAGTCCTCGTTTGTCCCTAAACGACAGTCAATTTTTGAGTAGTCCCTCGTATTATAGCCATGTGTATCTGACTCAAAAACAGGTGAAAAATAAATGGCATTTGCACCTAATTTCTTTATGTGCGGTATCCAATCTTCCACCTTTTTTATTCTTGATATATTTACACCGTCATTCTCAAATGGCGCTCCGCAAAATCCAAGCGGGTAAATCTGATAAAATACGCTTTCATAAGCCCACATTTTATTGTCTCCCTTCATATATGTACATTTTTCAAAAATCCTGATGTATTTTATCATAAATATGCTTAAGTGACAAGGCTGTAAAAAAGAAGCCATACACCAAGCAAGAGGCGTACGGCTTTCCTTTTACGTTTTCATGCCCTGAAACGAGCGAATAAATGTGTGTGTCGAAGACCATCAACATACAGAGGAGTAGAATAAAATTTTCAACCATGCTCCAAATTTAATACACACACTTATAAATTTTCAACTCACACTGCACGAACGACACGTTTTTTGCATGAACGACATGTTTTTTTATTATTTTTCATACTCACACAGAATAACTCTTTCACATATCAATATACATTTTCACCAAATCAACAAATTCCTTTTTGTATTCGTCTTTTTCGTAATCACAGGATTTTGCAAGTCTCATCACAAGCTCTGTGTCACATGTTCCCTTATATTCACTGTCCTTAAGTATCAGCCCAAAGCCTGCAACCGCTGCCGCCCATCTGAAATTATCTGATCCTTCCTTTGAATATGCCTTCTTATCACAAACATATGTCAAAAGTCTGCTTTTGTCCTTATCAGGCTCTTTATACCTTATGCTTAAAGTAAAAATTTCATCCTTGTACTTACCGTTTTCTTCATATATAAGGTCATCATTTTTTGTATTTTGATATTTAAGGTCAATCTCGCTTATATCCATGTCAGAATCGGACAATGCAATCTCGTATATTGCGGTAACAGTATGTCCTGCTCCCATTTCTCCTCCATCCTTTGTATCATCATTAAAATCCTCTGCTGCCATCACCCTATTTTCATAACCGATAAGTCTGTACCCCTTAACATTTTCAGGATTAAATTCCACCTGAAGCTTTACATCCTTTGCCACCGTTATCATATTTGTGCCAAGATTATCCACAAGTGCCCTTTTTGCCTCAAATATTGAATCAATGTATGAATAATTACCGTTTCCCTTGTCTGCAAGGGTTTCCAGCTTATTATCCTTATAATTGCCGTAACCGACACCGATAACGCTTAAAAATACACCCGTTTCCTTCTTCTCGGTTATAAGCCTTTCAAGCTCACCCTCACTTGTTATTCCAACATTCAAATCTCCATCAGTGGCCAGTATAACCCTGTTATTTCCACCCTTTATGAAATACTTTTCTGCTATTTGGTATGCGGTGTTTATCCCCGCTGAACCATTTGTTGAGCCATATGCCTCAAGTCCTTCAATCGCTTTCGTTATTGTGTAGTAATCATTTCCCTTCGCTCCCTCCAGAACAATCTCGTCGCTTCCTGCATAGGTAACTATGGAAATGGTGTCCTTCTCCGTAAGATTTTCCGCAAGCATGCAAAGAGCCTGCTGTACAAGCGGCAGCTTATTTGAATCAAACATTGAGCCTGACGTATCTATGAGGAACACTATGTTAGAGGCAGGTGCCTCTGAAAAATCTATAGCCTCCGTATTTACCGAAATAAGCGCAAGCTTTGTGTCATCCGACCAAGGACAGTCCGCATACTCCATATAAACTCCAAATTTTTCCCCTGCTTTTGGTCCATCAAAATCGTAGTGGAAATAGTTTATCATTTCCTCAATTCTTACCTGTGACGAAACAACCTCATATCCATTCATTATATTGCTTCGTATTTGTGTATATGAGGCGGTGTCAACATCAGCCCCGAATGTGGAAAGCGGTGAATTTGCAACTGACATCCATGAATTTTCCGCAAGGTCATCATATTCGTTTGTGTTGTAGCCCTCCTCATATTCTGGATATAGCATAACGCAGTCATCATAGGCATAGCCGTCAGCGGCAAGCATTGCATCATTCGTCATCATGCCCTGTGCTGCTTCGGTATTCATTTGCGGCTCATAGGATTCTTTAATATCATCGGCCGGCGGCTCATAGGGTTCTATATAATCATAATCAGCCACGCTCTTATCTTCATTTTTTCCACAGCCCCAAAGGGTACTAACAAGGCAAAGCGAAATAAGCATTGCCAAAACTCTTTTTTTCATAATAAAAATCCCCTTTCGTGTATTAATCTTATAATCAATATACGAAAGGGGACTTAATTTTTATGGAATTTTTTGAAAATTTATTTTTTTATAAATTTTTCATATCCGTTTTCCTGAACCTCTATATATATAACGTGTTCCTCGCTGCTGCTTCCATATATATTCTGTCCAACTTCAAGACCCGTGCCCTCAAAATTTTCATCGGGATATTCACTGTCTACAGCCTGAACCGTCCCTATGATGGCATACCCGTCAGGCAGCTTATCAACGTATACTCCCTCATATTCATATACAAAGTTGTCAATTATAATATATTTTTCAATGGAGTTTTCCGTATTTTCCACAATACCTTCCTCGGCATCCTGAGATAAACTGTTATTATTTTTGACTGCCTCATCACCCGCAGCATCCGACATAGGATTATTCTGCGTAGCAGCGGCGGTTAGAGCAGTTCCGTTAACAGTATCTTCTCCGTTTGGAGCCTCCATAGGCTCACATTCCGTATCAGCACAGACGGCATTGTCCACATCCTTGGAGACATAGTCATCAGATTTTTTGCTTCCTCCCATTGCTCCTCCTAAAACAGGAATTGCTATAACAACGGCAAGCACGCATGCAGCAAGTATGCCTATATACTTTGTTTTAATTTTTCTGGAAGTAATATTTGTAACCTTGTCATTTTCATTATTTATTATATTCTCTGCTTCCTCAGCAAAGCCCTTCTCTATTCTGTCCCACAAATCAGGGGTATCCTCATCCGTCATGGAAAGGTAAGCATTCATTTCCTGCTCTGACAAAGCTTCACTGTTAAATTCTGCTATATTATCATTCTTCCTCATAGCCTGACAGACACCTCCTTAGCTTCTTTATCCCCTGATTATACAACCATGTTACCGTACCCATGGGCTGTTTTGTAGCCTCTGATATATCCTTAAACCTAAGCTCTCCCAAAAGCTTCATGTGGATTATCTCCCGTTCCTTAGGCGATAGTATTTCTAATGCCTGCCGCATATCCTCCGCAAGCACCGCCTTTTTCTCCACATCGGAGCCTTCATTTCCTGAGCCATTTTGTACTGCATTTTTACCACGGGCAGCCTTGTCAATGACATCCTCGCTCTGTTCTGTATCATCTTGTCTTATGTCAACTAAAATTTCCCTGCCGTTTTTTCTTAAAAAATCAATGGACATATTTTTTGCTATTGTAACAAGCCATGTTTTGTGTGGTGAGCCTTTTTTAAAGCTCTCTGCCACACGGATAAGCTTTATAAAAAATTCAGAGGTTATATCCTCTGCATCCTCACGTCTGCCTACCGTATTATACACAACCGCATATATAAGCTTTATGTATGCCTCATATATTTTTCTAAGCCCCTCCTTATCACCCTTCCGGACCAGGTCAAGGCAGAGGTTAAACTCCTCATCTGTCACAAATTAGCCTCCCAACCATGACGTGAGAATTGCTCTCACTTAATGTACGAATTAACTTTTAAAATTTATGGTAGAAATATATAAATTTTTCACTGTTATTCCTATTTGTTTTTATAATAAAAAATTGCAAGCTGAGTTCTGTCACGAAGCTCAAGCTTTTCCAATATGGTGCTTATGTAATTTCTTACCGTGCCCTCACTTAAGAAAAGTTTTGTTGCAATTTCCTTATTGCTTTCCCCCGCTGCAAGCTCCTCCATTATCTCAAATTCCTTATCCGTCAGGTTAAACCTTTTATAGTCAAAGGCTTCCTTTTTACTCATAAGACAAGGAAGCTTTTCAACAATATCCTGTCCAAACACACTCTGTCCCTTTGCCACAGCCATAAGCGCAGGTGCTATTCCCTCAAAATCCTGCTTTAAAATGTACCCCTTTGCTCCTATATTAAGCGCCCTTACTATATATTCATCATCCATAAAGGTTGTTAGATACAGGATCCTCGCGTCACTATACTTCCCAAGTATTTTTTCCCCGGCACTGAGTCCGCTCATTCCGCTCATCCTTATATCCATCAGCAAAACATCAGGCTTGTACTGCTCATATAATTTTATTGCCTCCTCACCACTTTGCCCCATGGCGACAACCTCTATATCCTCATTCGCCTCAAGTATGGCTTTCAGTGATACCACAACAAGAGCATCATCATCTATTAAAACGACCCTCATATTAATCCTCCGAAATCTTATAGCCCTTTGATATAATTGTCTTTATGTTACTGCCGGAAGACCCCAGAGCCTTTCTCAGCTTTTTTATATGATTATCCACAACCCTGTCACTTCCGTCAAAATCATAGCCCCATATATTTACAAGCAGCGTTTCCCTGTCAATGACCTTGCCTTTACGTTCCAATAAATATTTTAATAAAGTATACTCCTTTGGTGGAAGCTTTACCTCATTTTCCGATACCCGTACAACATATGTTGCAGGATTAAGGGAAATGTCACCGCATGTGAGCATACTTGTTCCCACAAGTCCCTTTGAGCGCTTCAGCATGGCAACAACCTTAACAAACAGCTCTGCAAGAGAAAAAGGCTTTACCATGTAATCATCACAGCCAAGGTCATAGCCTAAAAGCACGTCCTGCTCTCTTGCCTTTGCAGTAAGAAATATAATCGGAACGGTGCTTTTCCTTCTTATTTCCCGACATAAGGAAAAGCCATCCAACCCTGGAAGCATAATATCAAGGAGAACAAGGTCAAATTCCTGCTCATATATCATTTCAAGCCCTCGGTTGCCGTCAATGGAAGAATACATTTTCATACTGTCTCTGCCCTTTTCGGAAAAGTAATCCATTATTGCCTCTCGTATATGAAGGTCATCCTCCACTAAAAGTATATTGTACATATTATCCTCCGCTTATGGTTTTTCCTATACTTATAGGTTAGCAGCCCTATTGTATTACAATATTATGTTCTTTATATATCCTTGCATAATGTGCTATTTCTCCTTTGGCAGGGTGACGAATATTTTATATCCTTTTTCTGTTGTTATTGTCATATTACCATTTAATGCACTGACTCTGTCACGCATGTTTTGCAGTCCAATACCCATGTGTGATTTGGCATGGTATGCAGCGTTCCCACCTGCTTGATTTGAATAATCATGCACAATCAATTGATACATTGCAGGGTGCTCTCTTAGTATTATGTCAACCATATCATTTTTACTGTATTTTACTATGTTAGATACCGACTCTTTTACAATTCCTATAATTGCATATTTATGCTGCCTTTCAACACTGTCTGATATATCATAATCAAATTTACATTTAAATTTTTCTTTGAGGGGCAGCAGTACATCGCTTACTGCCTGTTTTAAATCTATTGACTCATCATGGAGGTCATGGACACTTTCCCTTATGTTGTTCATGGCAATGTCAAGGCTTTCCTTTACGGCATAAAGCTGTCCGTGTAACGGCTCCTCTTTATAGATTGTCATAAGCGCTCCCGTCTGCAAAATGGAGCGTGTAAGCATATGTCCAACATTATCGTGTATGTCCCTTGCTATTCTGTTCCTTTCCTTTAAGGTTGCCACATAAAGCTCATTGTCCTGTTTTTCAATGAGACTCTTATTTTTTTCCGCAAGCAGTATATTTTTTTCCTGTCCGTCATCACGTATTCTTTTAACCTTAGTAATAAGCCTTTCGTTTTTTGTGCTTTTATCATTCAAAATACATGAAAGACATGTTATTATAACTACACCCACAAGCATTTTTACTGAATAATATCCCCCTGCATTTACAATTGTCATAATCATTATAAGCGCCTGAAGGATAAAACGACCGCCATATATGTCATATATAACAGCAGGGGATAAAATGGCAAGCGACGGAATAAAAACCGCCGCCAAGCTGTAAACAAGCACTATTATACCTTTATTTTTCCTGCTGTCAACATAGCAGAGCAGACTCACAAATATTACTAAAATAAGAACTAATACCACGGGACTTACATTAATTTCCTTTTCAATAATAAGCTCTACCGTGGCATTTTCCCCTGAAAAGAAATAAAACAGGTACAGTGATAAAAACAATATGATTAGCCTGTCTATAATATGTGACATATCACACTTCCTCCGTTTGCGATATTTTTACTCTGCCTTACATGTGCAATTTTCAATATAATCGAGCAAATCCCCAAGTAGCTTCATTTCAGGTTTTTGATTCTCAGGACTATATTTATTGCACAATTCCAATGCTTCAACCGCATTTTTTTTCGCCTGTTCTATTTGCTCCAATACATAACATTCATAATAAATGTTAACCGTTTTTATGTATATATCCCCAGCTACTTTTAATGCAAACCCTGCCTTATCATAATAAAATTTTGCTTTTTCAAAATTTTTTTCAACAAACGAAAAATAAAAAATAATGTCACAGTAATTTAAAAATTGATTCACGGTAACGCTGCTATATAAATATTTTTCATAAAATTCTGCAATCAGCTGCATCCTTTCATAATCTCCTAAAATAAGCTTTTGATAAAACCTTAAATGCTCATAATCCATTTTATCCTTTAATGTAGCCTTGTACCCAAGCTGCCAATGCGGAAGCATAGGTATGCTTTCCAAAGGTTTATTTTCACATATCCATTGATAATTAATTTTATTAATCCAGTAAAGCAATTTGTTTTCCTTATTTACATATCTGTCCACAGTAATATAAATATGCTCACCTATAAAAATTATTTGAAATATAGTTTGCATTAAGAAAAAGTAATATGCTACGTCTTGTAATGTAATCATCTCTTTTCTGTAAGTCTTAACACAAATAAAAAGCATAAGTGCTTCTAATACACACATCACAATTATATGCCTGAGAAAAAATTCGCCAACTGAATTATATATAAAATCCCCCTTTGTCATCAGGCACTTTGTTACATAATGAAACTTTTTTTCATTATTTGCTTTACATCCTTCACCATAAAATTTAAACCATAACGTTTCAAAACAATATACTCTAAATCCGCAGCTCCATCCAACCAAAAGCTTTATAAAAGAAAAGAACAGCCCTGCTAAATAAAATGCAAAAATAGAAATAACAATAATAATGTAATTCTCCATAGCCCTGCTCCATTCATTATTTAAGTTATTACTGTATGAATCCCATTTTACACAATAAAAAAGGGGCTGTCCACTAAGAAATGGTCTCATATGGCACACCTGTGGATGCCGAATGCAGTCATTTCTTAGTACGACAGCTCCTTTATATTCTAGTTGCTCCTTGCAACCCTCATTCTCTTAGATACCACAACTGCTATCATGAAAAATGCCAGTGCGAACAAAAGCTCGATTCCTAAGCCTCCTGCTATGTCGCCTATGCTTCCACCTTCAAATATTTTGTCGTTCGTATTAATATACCAATATGTAGGCATAAATTTTGCAACTGCAAGCATTCCCTCGCTAAACATGCTGACAGGTACAAATACACCTCCCAAAAAGCTCATTGCAAGACCTACGATGTTTGCTATAACGTTTTTTGTATCGTTTGATACCCCAAAGTTCCCCACTATGGTTGCCATTGCTGTTGAGGTAACGATAAAGGCAAGACTGTTTAATGCAACCTTAAAAAGCTTATCCTTAAACTGCCCATATCCCATAAGACATGCCATAGCAATAAACACGAGCCATACAAAAAGACTTATTATCACTGCTCCCAGAATAATCTGCATGTTTTTACTTCTGAGTGTTACAGTTGAAACATTCAATCTGTCATTTACGTCCTTCTTATTGAAAGCAACTATTACAGGCGTAATTATGAAAAACATAATGCTGATTATTACATAGGGTACATATGAAAAGTAGTAATATATTGCGGGCTTCTTTGCACTTCCCGCAGAAAGCCTGACAAGCCCTTCACTGTCCAATGCCTTTATGGTAAGGGCATACGCATCATCAAAGGAATACCCTGCCGTAAGAAGCGCCCTCATATTAGTTTCGTACATGGAAATCTGGTTATCGACGTAAATTCCCACACTTGTACCGGGGCGTTTAACGTTGGTAAGCTGCCCCGTAGTCTCATATCCCTTCTCAATATACAGTACATAATCTATTTTTTGATAATAAAGATAATCCTGTATCTGTTCATCCGTATATTCCTCATATAATACATCATGTATTCCCGACAGATAATCTGCAAGCTTACCGGAAGCCTCACTCTTATCATTATCAACAATGACAAGGGTGCATGAGCTTGCAGTGTAGGAGCCTGCATCCTCACTCTGGGAGTTTCCCATCATAACGCATAAAGCCAAAAATATACCA
The DNA here is from genome assembly GCA_964635615.1 of uncultured Bacteroides sp. Taxonomy (GTDB): domain Bacteria; phylum Bacillota; class Clostridia; order Lachnospirales; family Lachnospiraceae; genus Coprococcus_C. The sequence continues at coordinate 99,527 of CAZWNL010000004.1, read as the reverse complement.
ATATATATCAGGGTGGATGGAAGCTGTTTTTTTACTATTTTAAAAAACGTATTAAATACTTGCATATCTTTTTCTCCTTCCCACCAATGCTCCTCCAATAACACAAAGGGCTGATATTATTAAAAGAGTGGCTAAATTTCTAAAATACCTGTCATAGGTGTCATAGATCTCAAGTGAATAAAAGGAATCCGCTATAAGTGCCGTTGGATTGATTTTATTTATGACAGGACATTTTTCCTCAACTACCATTCTCATATTCCCAACCATAAGACCACTTAAAAATGCTGTTCCCACTACGATTGTAGTTCCGATAACTTCCTTTACACCTCTTGACAGCCTTCCAATGCTGCCTATGAAAAATCCAAGACATGTTCCCGTTAGGCACCCACATAATATCATCAGTCCTGTGTATCCTAACTGACTCCCAAAATCAACCCCAATGATTATGAGATAGAGAAGTCCCAAAAGTGAGCATATCGCCTGCGTAATTACTGTTGCAAGAAGCCCTGAAACGGTCTGTGTAAAGGATGCTGCTCCCGATATACATTTTCTTGCGCCTATATTGCTTAAGTTTGCCTGATTGCTTACCGCAAACGCAACACCTGCATTTACCGACATAAGGCATGCCATGGCAATAAGATTATAAAAATATTGAATATAAAAATCTCCGTTTCCGTCCGACATTTTCTTCTCAGTATTTTTATTTTCGCCCATCAAGAGCATTGACATGGCATCTGGTATTTTCTCAGGCGCCGTCTCTGATAAATCGGCAACAACAGTTACAGCCTGATGGTATCGTCCCGTTATTGATGTTAAAATGCTTTCCTTTACACCCTCATTTTTAACAATAAGCTTAAGCTCTCCCTGCTCGGAGTAAAATATTCCTTTTATTTCCCCATCATCAAGCAGTTTCTCAGCTTCCTCCATTCCTGACGCCTCTGCAACGTCAAGCAGTCGTTCTTCCCCATCAAGGCTTATATTTGAAGCAATATCATCAAAATTTTGTTTTACGCTCTCATCATCAATAACAACCGCTACCTTTATGGAATGGAGCATTTCATCCTTCTCATATATGTTCCCAAAGGTTGCATAAAACAGTGTTCCCAAGGCTATGATAAAGACAACGCTCCACATCATCTGCGTTTTGTTATGAATTATTATTTTTATGGTGTATTTAAAATTGTGTATAAATGTTTTCATTTATGCCTCCTTATCCCTTAACTCTTTTCCCGTTATCTCAAGAAAAACATCATTTAAGGTCGGCAGCTCCGAATATACCCTGCCGCACGGTATATCCCTTTCATTTATATAATCAAGCACTCTTATAAGGTTATGCTTTCCTCCGCTGCACTTTATCGTAAGCTTATCCCCCTCGGTATTAACCTCATAAACATGGTTGAGTGCCTGAATATTTTTCTTATCCTCACTGCTTATGTCTATTGCCTCTATTACTATGGTTTCCGTGTTTTTTATCATTTTCTTAAGCTCGTCCTTCGTGCCCAGTGCAATATTTTTCCCCTTATCCATAATTGCAATTCTTGTACAAATCTGTTCAACCTCCTCCATGTAATGTGAGGTATAAATAATTGTTGCCCCCCGCCGATTAAGCTCCACAATTCCTTCCAGTATTTTGTTACGGCTTTGGGGGTCAACTGCAACAGTGGGCTCATCTAAGAAAATAAGCTTTGGTTTGTGGGCGATTCCGCAGGCAATGTTAAGCCTTCTAAGCAGTCCTCCCGACAGCTTCTTTGGATAAAATTTTTTAAAGTCCTGTAAATCAACAAAATCCAAGGCTTCATCAACATATTTTTTTCTTGTCGCCTTATCCTTTATATATAATCCACAGAAATAATCTATATTTTCGTAAACGGTAAGCTCATCATATACAGCAACATTTTGCATTACCACCCCTATATTTCTTTTTGCCTCAATATTGTCAGGGGTCATCTTCCCTCCAAAAACTTCAACTGAGCCCTTATCGTATGTAAGAAGGGCAAGTATGCAGTTCATTGTTGTTGTTTTTCCTGAGCCGTTGGGACCTAAAAGCCCGAATATTTCTCCTTCCTTTATCTCAAGGTTAAAATGGTCTAAGGCAAGTGTTTCCTTGTACCTCTTTACCAGATTTTCTATTTTGACAACTGTATTTTCCATGTATGCCTCCTTAAAAATAATAATATTGATACTACAAAAATAGAAACATTCTATATTTACAAGTTATTTTACGGATTTTCCTTGAAAATGTAAGTGAAATAAATAATTATTTCATATGACATTTGTCACATTAACCTGTATATTCCCCCTCTATTGTTCATTTTTAAACTAATATAAGCTTGCATTATTCCAAATTTTGTATTATAGTATTGATTATTCCAATTGTTCAACAAAAGATTCTTATTGTAACAGTTACCTAATGTGTAGTCATATCATATAAGACTGCAATTCCACATACACAATGTTTATAAGGAGTGATGTTAATGAATACTACTGATTTTTCAGCAGTTACCCCGGAAATATATAAATTGTCCAAGCTTTGTGAGGCTCATGATGTAATTGATTCCAAGCTTTACACAAAATATGAGGTAAAGCGCGGACTGCGTGACCTTGATGGAAAAGGCGTTCTTACAGGGCTTACGGAAATATCCACAATTAATTCCTCACGTATTATTGATGGTGTTTCGACACCAATAGAGGGTGAGCTTTATTATCGTGGAATAAATATATATGACCTTGTTAAAGGCTTCATAAACGAGGATAGATTCGGATACGAGGAATGTGTTTATCTCCTTTTATTTGGTGAGCTTCCGAGCGAACAGGTTCTTAAGGATTTTACAGCCCTGCTCGGGTCATACAGACATTTACCGCAGCATTTCGTGAGAGATGTTATCATGAAAAATCCAAGTAGGGATGTTATGAATTCCATGGCAAAAAGTATTCTTACTTTAAGCTCATATGACAAAGCCTCCGCAGATATATCCATTCCAAATGTCCTGCGTCAGAGCATTGAGCTTATTGCAGATTTTCCTCTTATTGCCGTTTATTCTTATTTGGCATACAGACATTACGATATGGGACACGGACTTTATATACATAATCCAAAGCCAGAGCTTTCAACTGCAGAAAACATTTTAAGACTATTAAGGAAGGATAAATCGTACACAAAAACAGAGGCTATGATATTAGACCTTGCCCTCGTACTTCACGCAGAGCATGGTGGCGGAAATAACTCTACATTTACAACGCATGTCGTAACCTCCTCGGGCACGGATACCTATTCATCCGTAACGGCATCCCTATGCTCCCTTAAGGGACCAAAGCACGGCGGTGCAAATGTGAAGGTTAAGAAAATGTTTGACGATATTAAAAAGAACATTAAAAACTGGGATGACACGGATGCTATACACACATATCTCTGTAACATACTTGATAAAAAGGCTTTTGATAAAACAGGACTTATATACGGAATGGGCCATGCCGTTTACTCCATCTCTGACCCAAGGGCAAATATATTTGAAAAATTTGTAGGACGCCTTTCCGATGAAAAGGGCAAACAGGACGAATATCAGCTTTACAAAAATGTTGCCCGTATCGCAAAGGAAGTTATTGCAGAAAAAAGAAAGATTTATAAGGGCGTAAGCCCAAATGTGGATTTCTACAGCGGCTTTGTCTACAGCATGCTGGGACTTCCAGATGAGCTTTACACTCCTCTTTTTGCAGTTGCACGTATAGCAGGCTGGAGCGCCCACCGCATTGAGGAGCTTATAAATGCAAATAAAATAATAAGACCGGCATATAAGTCAGTAGCTATTGAGAAGCCTTATGTGCCAATTGCCGAGCGATAGGATGCGGTATCACTCAAACCATACATTTAAGTCCACGTTTCCGCTTACGCCGTTAAGCGTACCGGAATCCGTATACTGCCATCCTATATATTCATAGGGTAAATCCGGCTGGTTTGTGTAATGGGCATACCATATTTTATATCCGCCCAGTCTTGTTACATCAAGCATTTGCACAAGCCAGTTTCTGTTTGTATATATCATCGGCGTATAGCCCGCTTCCTTAACCGTATCGCAAAAACCCACAACAACGTCTGTCCTTGCCGTATTGTCAAGTTCATTCGTTCTTGCATCATCCACATATAATGCCTCGGTGTCAATGGCTACGGGGCATGTTATGTTATAATCCTTTATAATATCAAGAACAAAGCGTGCCTCCTCTATGCCTTCCTCCATGTTTATGCCCTGAGTATAGAAATATACGCCCACGCGCAAATTTTCACTTAATGCGTCTTCCACATATTCCCTGAATTTTGCATCCTCCACAAGCTTTCCTGAGCCGTATCCTCTGTAGCCAACCCTTATCATGACAACACGAACGCCTGCTTCCCTTACAGCCGCCCAGTTTATATCCGTCTGAAACTCCGACACATCAATGGCAATTGTTGATGCACGGTTTCCATCAACATCATGATAAAACATTTTATCATCATAATCTATATAAAACATCTCATTGTCATAATCATTTCTCGGTATCTCAGTGACAATTTTATAAAACTGACAATCAGGAGGTGTTCCAACAATTATGTAGCTGGCATCTATAAAGGCCCAAAAATTGTCATATATCATCTGTCCCTCGTCCTTTTGCTGCATATACCATGATTTTTCGTATACGGCTGTAAGCGCAGGACGCACCCTTTTAATATTTATATTTATCCCTATAATAATTCCGATTGCTATAAGCACTGCTACAGAAGCTATTGCAAGTGCAACTTTTCTTACGTCTATTCTCATAAAACTTCATCCATCCTTTTGGACATAGTATCATATTTTCAAAATTTAAACAACCGACCGTTTTCTTCCAATCCACACGCCTACCAAAATAAGCATTATTCCAGTTCCCGCAAGCAGCATCATGTCAGATATGCCTATCCTGTCCTTTACAATTATCGGCAGCAGCTTACTGACCTTCTCAGGGTAAAACATAACAATACAGGAAAGGGCATTATTGATAAAATGCATAAGCATACCGGGCAGTATGCTTCCCGACTGTACGGCTATATAACAGAGAAGCATACCTAAAATCGTCGTTGTCAGAAATTTTGACGCACTCATATGGTAAAGCCCGAAAATCACTGCACTTACTATAATGGCACTGCTCATTTTGTATTTTGCCGTCATGCTTCCAAGAACATATCCGCGGAACATAAGCTCCTCACACAAAGCCGGTGCCAACGCAATTATTAAAAGCGCAGGCAGAAAACGGTCTCCAATAATATCATTCATGCTTTCGGCGGCATCCACCGCACTGGACTTAAACAAATGGGCGGAAAGCTCCGAGGCAACCATGCCCACCATAATGCCTCCAATAATAAGAAATATGGCAGATACAAAATATTTCAGTGAGCAGCCCTTAAGCTTAAATGTAGCCTTTATATCCTTTTTTGTGTAGCAGGCAAAGCCAAACGGAATGGCAAATATAATGAGCTGAGTAAAGAGCAGTCCATATAAGCCTAATTTTATCTGCATGGCACCTCCTGCATAAATAACAAGCATTGCCGTAATTATGATAACAAGCCATGCATCCTGTACCTGAGGATATGTCCCTTTCTTTATATTTACCCTCTTTTCAAATATCTGTATTCCACCGCTTCCGTCACCGAAAATAATCGTCTCACTGTTATATATCCTTGCAAGCAGCATAACCGATACAACACCGTAGGCAACATTTACAAAAAGCACAAGGGCAATCATGCCTATGTCATACTTAAATGCAAGCAAATCTCTTACGAGCAGACAGACATTTGCAACAGGGATAATTGCAGTGTTGGTATTCAGTGTCACGTTTGGTATGAAGCCTATAAAGGATGCAAACATTACGACAAGGGTAAGAGGTGTGAGATAGTTATTTGCCTCCTTGTAGGATTTTGCAAGTGCACACACACACATTGATATGGCGCTTATAAATACTGCAAATGCGAAAATACAAAGAATTCCCACCAATATGGCAGGCAAAAATCTCGACAGTCTTATTGTGCCGTTGTTCGCCGTCATGGAAGTAACCATGCCGTACATGTAGGCTCCAACCCCTGCCATAGATATAATATTTAAAACAGCAGATACAATTCCTATTGTTCCCACAGCAAGAAATTTACTTGTTATAAGCTCCTTATTTGTTACAGGGAGCGTGAGCATTGTCTCAAGTGTTCCCCTCTCCTTTTCTCCGGCAGTTGTGTCTATTGCCGGATACATTGTTCCCATAAGAAGGCTCATCACAAGCATGAAAGGAATAATTGTACCAAGCAGGCTTCCTGCTGTCTCCTCATTTGTTGACCTGTCGCTGAATTTTACTTTAACGGGTTTTAATGTATTGTCTACATCAAGACCTGCCTCTTCAAGACGCTTTTTTGTTAATTCAAGTGAATATTTCTGCAATGTGTCTGAAACCATGTCCGCACAGTATGAGGATTTATTAACCGATGACAGGTAGATAACCTCAAAATGCTCCATGCCCGAGGTCAACTCCATTTTAATAACCGCGTCAACCTCCTCCTTTTCCATGGCCGATATCGGATTATCGCAGTCAATTATCTCAAATGAATACTCCTTGTCCCCTAAATCCTTAAACAGCCCCTCATATTCCTCACTGCCCTCAAAATCAAGACATATTCTGTAGGTACTTGTCGTAATGCTTTTTGTTATTCCCGTCATAAGCTGTAAGGAGAGAACCATAACAAGAGGATATAAAACCAAAGGGACAACAAGCATCATTATAACAGTTTTCTTGTCCCTTAAAACATCCAGCATTTCTTTTTTATAAAGGCTTTTAATTACTCTGCTATTCATACAAAGCCTCCTTACTGCCAATCAGACTGCCAAATATTTCCCTTAAATTTTCTTTTCCCGTTTCCTTTTTAAGCTCGTCAAGGGTTCCCATTTTTACAATCCTTCCCCTGTCTATCATAACTATCCTGTCACAGAGATATTCTGCTTCCTCCATGTAATGAGTTGAATAAACTACTCCCTTACCCGACTTTTTTTCTTTCTTCATAAACTCAATAATGGCACTGCTGCTTATAATATCAAGTCCAAGTGTAGGCTCGTCAAATATATACATCTTTGGATTGTGAATAAGACATCTTGAAATTGATGCCCTCTGTGTCTGACCCGTAGAAAGCTTTTCTATTCTGTTGTCTATAAAATCACCCATATTCAAAACATCAGATATTTCATCTATGCGCTTTTCTATTTCCGAATTGTCAAGTCCATGTATGTTTCCTATCATTGAAAGCAGCTCTCTTGTGCTTAACCTTCCATACAATTTGGTATTGCTTGAAAGATACCCAATCTGCCCCTTTATTTTAAGCTCGTCATGAAGCTGCTCACCATCAAGCAGAAAGGCTACCTCGCCAGAAGTAGGCTTCATAAGTCCGCCCAGCATACGAAGAAGCGTAGTCTTACCTGCGCCGTTGGCTCCTAATATGCCTACAATTTCACCCTCAGCCACCTGAATGGAAATACCGTCAACGGCATTAAATTCCGTCTTCCTTCCACGTTTTTCATTTTTTACAAAAACTTTTACTAAATTATCTGCAACAAGCATGCTTTCTCCTTATTAACCATATGTTCAAATTAATATTTCATAGGCTTCACTTCCAAGCCTGACATGAATGACCTTATGATTATATGATATTTTATTATATTTCATGGCAAATTTTGTTGAAAATTTAAGTTTTTCCTGGGTTTTTGCAAATTCCATTACAGGTTCTTCTTCCATAATCTTATAATCGGTTCCCCACTCACCTATAACCTTCTGTGTATTATTTATGAAAAATCTCTTTTTGTCCGTATAGATTGCATTATTTCTGTACATAAAATTTGTGTATATATTTGCACCGGAACTGGACGCAATAAATACTATTTCTGCGCCCGGAAACTTGCAGTTTATATTTCGGACGAGTTCCTTTACCTCATTCAATCTCAAATAAGAAAGGGACTCATTACATACAAACATAACCCCCTTATTACGCCTACAGTTAATCTCATCAAGCCATGTGAAATCCATAATGTCCCTGCCTATAGTTTTCTCACGCTCACGTTCTCCGTACATGGAGCGGCGCACAGACATAATATTGTGAGTGTCCACGCTGTACCACTGTATTCTTCCGTTATCAAGCCTTGCAAACATATTTCCAAGTCCGCATTTTAAATTTATTATTGACGCATTGGGGAATTGCATAATGAACCTTCTGACCTTTGTGTCACAGGCATTACATACCGATGCAAGCATCAGGTTTCTGTATTCGCTTATACGTGTTTTTAGCGACGAAAAATCTATGTTATTGTCGTATATAAACCGTTCAGCCCACTCATCCTTTATAATTTCAGAATACTTTTTCGTCCATCCCGCCATCATCTTTACAGGATACAGCTCTGCCAGAGAGTTTTCGTAGCTTCCGTTTAGTACGTCCTCCAAATACCTAAATGCATCCTTTGAAGCCTTGCTGTTATAGAACATAAAATCATAGTCCGCCCTCTCAAATTCGAAAAAGCGTACATTCACTCCCTGAAGCTTAGCCTTATTGTAAAATGCTCTTGCATAGCAGTTGAAAATATCTTCTATTCCCGAGAAAATAACAACATCATCACAGATATCCGTATAATCCTCATAAAAAGGACTTGTATACTCAGTTTTTATCGCATAATCCTTAACCCAGTTTATATTTATAAATTCCTTGGCGGCTTCATTAAAAAAATATCCCTTTTTTACATTGCCCTTATTTTTTACCTGCTTCTCCAATTCCATGTCAAAAAACTCTGTGTCTATTAATGGTGATAATAACACAAGCTGGTCCGGCTTTCGAAAGCCCTCCTTCCATGCAATCATGGCAAGAGACAAAGCAAGCCCCGCACCGGATGAATCCCCCATTAAAACAAGCCTTTTTATATCATATCCCATTGTAAGGTCCGCATATGTCTTTTGCAGCATGTTAAATGTATCACGGCATGATGCCTCGGGCGCTAAGGGATACATTGGCACAAAAACACCTGAATTCATACTTTTTGCAAGCTTTAATATAAATTCCCACTGCACAGCAGTGATATGCTTACACATATAACCCCCATACAAATAAAAAATATATACACCGTTAAAATTTTTGTTAGGATGTATTCTGTAGCATTTACATCCGGCCTCCATAAGCTCATCTATCTGAAAATTTCTTGCAATCTCCCTTACTATCCCCGAAGGAAGCTTGCCGGTATATTTTTTATGATCCTTAAGCACACAATCTTTTATATATTCACTATTAACTTTTCCCCATATCTGTTTTTCCATGCCCATATTTATCCGTTAAAATTCCTCTCAAATGCCTAGTGTTAAAAAATTGCCGACTACTTTTATTATACTATTTTTAAGGGTATTAAGCAACAAAAGAAAAAAGGCGCGAAACCCGAACTACCATAGTTCGATTTCGCACCTTTTGATGCAGTTGATGGGACTTGAACCCACACCCGCGTAAGCGGACATGAACCTGAATCATGCGCGTATGCCAATTCCGCCACAACTGCCCATGCATTTACGCATCATAACATTATATAGCGTAGCTTGTCAAGGACAAACCTTCGCTACCATATATCATATCAGTGAAAACACTTACTGTCCTGTAACAGGAGTTCCGTTTTCCAGTACAAAGTCAAATACCTTTTCCGCAATTGCATAGTAGGTTATATCATCCTTTGTATACTGCTCATAAAGCGCTTCCTTTTCTTCAATGCGATATGCATCCATAACCATCTTTTCTGCCGCCTCAATATCCTCGTCAGTTATCTTAATATTCTCAGCCTTTGCTATTGCACACACGACAATTTTCTCCTTGAGATAATCCTCAACAAGACCTGAAATATAATTTACGAAAGCCTCCTCTGAAGCCATTCCGTAAACTGCCGTTACATAGAGTTCTAAGTCATATCCGTATGTCTTAGCTTCATCCTCAACATTTTTTACAGTCTCGTCTACAAGCTTTTGCATCTCCTGCTCCGGATACTCATTAATTGTAGTATTGTTAATGATTACGGTCATAATTGCCGCTCTGTTTGCACTTTTATTTGTATTATTATAGTATTCCTCAAGACTGTTTCTTGTGTTTGTCTCATATTCCTCTCTCGAAGCCGCATCTGTATAGGAGGCAACAAATTCATCTGTATACTCCGGATAGGTTACCCTTTGACATGAATTTATTGTAATTTTGAACACTGCATCCTTTCCTGCAAGGTCAGGATTATTTTCATAAACTTCAGGGAAGGTTACGTCAATATCAAAGCTTTCTCCAATCTCATGTCCGATAATGCCGTCCTCAAAGCCCGGTATCATTCCTCCCATACCAAGTGTTATATCAGTGCCCCGTCCCTGTGTAGAACCTCCCTCAAACTCTACGCCGTCAACGGAACCCACAAAATCCACATTTACAATATCTCCGCTCTGAACCTTACCTGAAGCAAGAGGCTCGGCAACCGAATGTTGGGAAAGCAGATTGTCAACCTGCGCCTGCACCATGTCATCGGTAACCTCCGTCACCGAAGCCGTATATTCAACGCCCTTGTACTCTCCTAACGTACACATAGCTGAGTACTTGTCTATCATATCCTCCGGTTTCATACCTTTGTCCTTGCCACAGCCTGACAGCAGGGTAAGTCCTATTGAAAATGCCAATATGCTGACAGCATATTTTTTCTTTTTATTCATAATAATATTCCTTCCATTGATATACAATATATTACTAAACTTTTATATCACACTTTCGCTAAAAAATAAAGTGTAATTTTTGTGAACCCTTTGTTTTTAAAGGTTTTTAAGTCCCTTGCGTTTTTCAGCCAAAACACTACATCTTGTAATTTTTTAAAAAATAGCACAATATTTAGTAGACATGTTATATTTAAGGTGTTATAATAACAATTCATGGGGGACAAATATAGAACAAACCATTACCAATATTTATGTTAGGAGATGTACTATGAAAGTAATCAAAAGGGACGGCCATACAGTCACCTATGACCGAACAAAAATTGTTACTGCCATTCAGAAGGCAAATGCTGAGGTAGAGCCTTGCGAAAAGGTTACGGATGACAAAATAGAAGAAATAGTTGAGGGGATTGAGGCAAAAAACCGTTCACGAATGCTTGTTGAGGACATTCAGGACATAATTGAGCAGAATCTTATGGATAACAAGAAATTTGTTCTTGCCAAAACCTACATTATATATCGTTATACACGTGAGCTTGTCAGAAAGGCAAACACAACGGATGATTCTATTTTAAGTCTTATTCAGAACAGAAACAAGGATGTTATGGAGGAAAATTCAAATAAAAACGCAACGGTTGCCTCCACACAGAGAGACCTTATTGCAGGCGAGGTTTCAAAGGATCTTACAAGAAGAGTCCTTCTTCCTGAGAAGATTTCAAAGGCACACGACGAAGGAGCAATACACTTCCATGATGCAGATTATTTCCTTCAGCCAATATTCAACTGCTGCCTCATCAACATAGGTGACATGCTTGACAACGGCACGGTAATGAACGGAAAGCTTATAGAAAGCCCTAAAAGCTTTCAGGTTGCATGTACTGTAATGACACAGATTATATCGTCTGTTGCAAGCAGCCAATACGGTGGTCAGTCAGTTGATATAAGGCATTTGGGTAAATATCTCCGCAGAAGCTACGACAAATATAAAACCAAGCTTGTTGAAGATTATGGTGACAGTATAGATGATGAAATTCTTGAAAAAATGGCGCGTGACCGATTAAATGATGAGTTGCGTTCAGGCGTACAGACAATTCAGTATCAGATAAATACCCTGATGACTACAAACGGACAATCACCATTTGTAACACTTTTTCTTAACCTTGACCCTAAGGATGAATATGTAGAAGAAAATGCAACTATAATAGAAGAAATATTGAGACAGAGACTTGAGGGAATAAAAAATGAAAAGGGCGTTTATGTAACCCCTGCATTTCCTAAGCTTATATATGTGCTTGACGAACATAACTGCTTAAAGGGCGGAAAATATGATTATATAACAAAGCTTGCGGTTAAGTGTTCTGCAAAGAGACTTTATCCTGACTATATTTCAGCCAAAAAGATGCGTGAAACTTATGAGGGAAATGTATTCTCATGTATGGGCTGCCGTTCCTTCCTCTCTCCTTGGAAGGACGAGGAGGGCAATTACAAATGGGAGGGACGCTTCAATCAGGGTGTTGTAAGTCTTAACCTTCCTCAGGTTGGCATTATTGCAAAGGGCGATGAAGATAAATTTTGGAAGCTCCTTGACGAACGGCTTGAACTTTGCTATGAGGCATTAATGTGCCGTCACCGTGCACTTATGGGAATCACCTCAGATGTAAGCCCTGTTCACTGGCAATACGGTGCCATTGCAAGACTGAAAAAGGGTGAAAAAATTGACAAGCTTTTAACAAGCGGCTACTCAACCATTTCTCTTGGTTATATAGGCCTATATGAGGTCACAAAGCTTATGAAGGGTGTAAGCCATACAACACCTGAAGGCGAAGCTTTTGCTCTTAAGGTTATGAAAAGGCTCCGCAAGGCTTGCGACACATGGAAAGCAGAAACAGGCTTAAGCTTTGCATTATACGGAACCCCTGCCGAATCATTATGCTACAGATTTGCAAGGATTGACCAGGAGCGTTTTGGAACAATACCTGATGTTACCGACAAGGGCTACTATACAAATTCATACCATGTTGATGTGCGTGAAAAAATAGATGCCTTCAGCAAATTCAGGTTTGAGAGCCAATTCCAGACAATATCCTCAGGAGGAGCCATTTCCTATGTGGAGATACCAAACATGAGACATAATCTTGAGGCTCTTGAGGAAGTTGTACGATTTATTTACGACAACATTCAGTATGCTGAGTTTAACACAAAATCAGACTACTGCCATGTATGCGATTATGATGGAGAAATAATAGTCAATGACGACAACGAATGGGAATGCCCACAATGCGGAAACAAGGACCACTCAAAAATGAACGTGACAAGACGTACATGCGGCTACCTTGGAGAAAACTTCTGGAACGTAGGTAAGACTAAGGAAATCAAATCAAGAGTGCTTCATCTGTAAACACCGTTAAACATTCCGGCACTTAACGAACCATGAATTGGTGAGCTTAAGTGCCGTTATGTTTGTAATAATCGAAAGGAACACAAAATGAATTACGCTGATATAAAGGAATTTGATGTTGCCAACGGCACGGGAGTCCGGGTTTCCCTTTTCGTGTCAGGCTGCAACCACCACTGTAAAGGGTGTTTTAATGAGGTTGCATGGGATTTCAATTACGGAAAGGTATTTACAAAAGCCGATGCAGACAGGATACTTGAAAGCCTTAAGCCTAATTATATACAGGGACTTTCACTGTTAGGCGGCGAACCGCTTGAATACGGCAACCAGCAGGGACTGCTTCCCCTTTTAAGACGTTTTGACGAAATGTATCCCGACAAAAATGTGTGGTGTTATACAGGCTTTGATTTCGAGCGGGATATACAGGAAAAAATGATGGTTATGTGGCCCGAAACGAGAGAGCTTATATCCTATATTGACATCCTTGTTGACGGAAAATTTGAAGAAGATTTAAAGGATTTATCACTTCGCTTCAGAGGTTCCTCAAATCAGAGAATAATCGACGTGAAAAAATCACTTGCAGAAGGAAAAACCGTACTTTGGAATCAGGAGGGAAATATAAAATGATACAGACGATGAATGTGAATGTGAAAAAACTGAATGATAATGCAACAATACCCACATACGGCTCAGAGTTTGCAGCAGGTGCAGACCTTTACGCATGTATAGACTCTCCCCATACAATTGAGGCAGGAGAAACATATCTTGTGCCTACCGGACTTGCAATGGAAATCCCCGTGGGCTGTGCAGGACTTATCTATGCAAGAAGCGGACTTGCCTCCAAGAAGGGACTTGCTCCCGCAAACAAGGTAGGTGTAATTGATGCGGATTACAGGGGCGAAATTATGGTAGCGCTTCATAATCATTCAAAAGAAGCCGCAACCATTGAGCCAAAGGAAAGAATTGCACAGCTCGTGATAACCCCTTATATCGCAGCAGCCTTTAACACAGTAGAAGCATTAGAAGAAACAACCAGAGGCGCAAATGGCTTTGGCTCTACGGGAAACAAATAAATATTAATTAATTTTTTTATAAGCATCCATATTGACGGAGTCGGGATATGAAAAGCTCTTATCTATTTCATTTCTCCACTCTGTCAATTTTGATTTCAGGCGTTCATCTATGGCGTCCTCTGTCATTACAGCCTTCTTTGCCTGAGTTGCCTTCTTATCCGTAAGCGCTATCATTTTAAAAACATGATAGCCGTATTCCGTCTCAATAACCGTGCTGTGCTCCCCATTTGACATTGAATAAAGAATATCATGTACTTCCTCACCATACACATCCTTTATTTCTTCCGGGGACATTGTATATTCCTTTGCCATATCAAGGCTGTACAGGGCAGCTATATCTTCAATACTCTGTTCCCGTTTATTATCATTGTCAACGGAAACCGTGGAAAGCTCCCCACAAGCCTCAACGGCACGCTCATACTGGGTATGCTTTTGTTCCTCAGAAAACGGTATAATATTTCCCTCAGAATCCTCTATATAACAATTAAAATACATATCATAAAATTTTGTCATTCTTGCTTTCTCGTCAGACACCTCCACAGGATCCTCAGCAAGCAGTGCAGTCTCAACAGCCTTTGCCAATCTGTTTTCCCTCATAACAAGCTTAACCGTTTCCAGATCAATACTCATTTGTCTTGTGTCAGCATCAGTAAGACCTTTGTAAAAAGTCTCTGCCTCCTCTGCAATTTGTTTTTCCTCAGCATCGGTTATCTTAATATTATATTTTTCCGCCTGACTGATTAATGTTTTTACACGCACAATTTCATTTATTACATCCTCACGTATAAGCTCTGCCGCAGAAGCCTCTGAATCACTTCCGCTTGCCACCTTCGTCTGCCATACGTCCTCGCCGTAAAGCAACTCATATTTTTCTTTTACCGTTGTATAATATATATATGTTTCGCCCACTGAAACATCCTTACCGCCAAATGTAAATACGACCGTGTCGTCCTTTTTTTCCGGCTCGTCAGTCTTACTGCAGCCTGTCAGAAAGGCACACAGAAAAATAATCATTACCGTGACTATATACTTATAAATCTTTTCTTCTCTTACTACTTTCATTTTATTCTCCCAACCTGAGCATCATCGCTTATCAAAAACATTATATCATTTATTGTTTTTTCCGCAAGCTCTATCAGTTCATCCTGTATAAGCATCTGTGATTTTAATGCAAATCCCTGCTGCTTTCCCGTTATAAGCTTAAGGCTTCCCTTATAACGTTTAAGAAGCGTGTCTATGCGTTCCGTTTTAACAGGCGCAGTAGGCAGCATAAAAAATTTCAGTTCATTTTGGATATATTTTACATCTGTAATGTATGCCTGCTTTGCCATGGATTTCAAATATGCAATTTCAAGCAATCTAAGCAGCTCCTTAGGAGGCTCTCCAAATCTGTCCCTTACCTCCTCCACGACAGCCTCATTATCCTCACGTCCGTCACAGCGTGAAATTCGTCTGTAAAGGTCAAGCTTAACGTATTCATTTTTAACATATACGTCCGGTATATATGCATCCACCGGAAGCTCAATTGCAGTTTCAAATTCCTCCTCAGGTTCCTCCCCCGACAGTCTTTTTATGGCGTCATTCAGCATTTTACAGTAAAGGTCATATCCCACAGCCTCTATGTTACCGGACTGCTCCTGTCCAAGCAGATTTCCCGCTCCACGTATTTCCAAATCCTTCATGGATATTTTGTAGCCTGAGCCAAGCTCCGTATATTCCCTGATTGCCTTGAGCCTTTTTTCTGCAATCTCCTTTATCATTTTATCCCTCTTGTACATTAAAAAGGCATAAGCACTTCTGTTTGAACGTCCCACACGTCCCCGAAGCTGATAGAGCTGGGACAGTCCGAATTTGTCGGCATCATGTATTATAATTGTGTTTACGTTAGGTATGTCAAGTCCGGTTTCAATAATGGTTGTGGACACAAGCACATCTATTTCCTTTTTAATAAACCGCCTCATAACGTCCTCAAGCTCACGCTCGTTCATCTTACCGTGGGCAAATTCTATTTTTGCGTCAGGAAGAACGGACTTTAAGCTTCCGGTTATGTCCTCAATTGTATTCACCCTGTTGTACACATAATAAACCTGTCCTTCTCTGTTAAGCTCCCTGTTTATTGCCTCCTTAACAAACTCCAAATCATATTCCATAATGTATGTCTGTATAGGCATTCTGTCTATAGGTGGCTCCTCAAGGAGACTTATGTCACGAAGCCCTACAAGGCTCATGTGAAGCGTTCTCGGAATAGGTGTTGCCGTAAGTGTAAGCACATCAATATTCTTTTTCATCTGCTTTATTTTCTCTTTGTGTTTTACACCAAATCTCTGTTCCTCATCTATTATAAGCAGACCAAGGCTTTTAAATTCCACATCCTTTGACAAAAGCCTGTGTGTGCCTATAATAATGTCAGCTTTTCCGCTTTTCATGTCTGCAAGTGTTTCCTTTATCTGCTTAGGCGTGCAGAATCTTGAAAGCATTCGTACATTAACAGGAAAATCCTTCATGCGTTCCTTGAATGTATCATAATGCTGCTCTGCAAGTATTGTCGTGGGAACAAGATAAGCAACCTGACGGTTATCCGACACAGCCTTAAATGCAGCCCGTATAGCGACCTCTGTTTTTCCGAAGCCCACATCACCGCATATAAGTCTGTCCATGATTTTATCACTTTCCATGTCATGCTTTGTATCTTCAATTGCCCTTTGCTGGTCAATTGTTTCCTCATATGGAAAAAGCTCCTCAAATTCTTTCTGCCAAACGGTATCCTCTGCATAACAAAAGCCCTTCATAGTAGTACGTGCGGCATACAAATCCAAAAGCTCTCTGGCTATATCATCCACATGTCCTTTAACTCTTTGCCTTACTGTCTTCCACTCAGAGCCGCCCAATCGGTTAAGCTTCGGACTTACCCCATCCTTTCCCGACAGTTTTCCTATAAGGCTTAACTGCTCAACAGGCACAAAAAGCTTACTGCCCTTTGCATATTCCACACATATATAATCACGGAGCCTTCCCTCAGTCTTTACCTTTTCAATTCCCCTGTATATACCTACACCATGATTTTCGTGTACGACAAAATCACCCACGGAAAGGTCTGCAAAGCCGTTTATTTTATCACCTGCATATTTAGGTTTCTTTCCCCGCTTTTTAATCTCCCTGGCTGTAAATATATCACCCTCGCTTATTACTATGAGCCTGCTGTCAGGAATTTCAAAGCCCGTTTCCATACGTCCTACGGATACTATTATCTCACCTTTTTTTAATTCCTTCTCACCCTTTTCGGAAAAATGTGCGGATATATCATTATCCCTTAAATTTGAAGCTATCCTTTTCGCTCTTGTCGCCGATGGGGAAAGGATTATAGCCCTGTAATTCTTCTTTTTGAAGCTCTGCAAATCCTTCATGAGAGCCTCAAAACTATTGTTATAATTTATAAGGCTCTTGCTTGAAAATCCCACGGAACTTTGCTCATTCCACAAGGGCTGTTTCACGTACAAATCCGATAGCAGCACAAGTTTTCTTGAAGCCAGTCTTGCCACAATGGATTTTCCGTCATATATTACATTTGCCTGTGTAGGCAGCACATATCCGCCTAAAAGTCTGCCCTCCATGGAAGCTGCAAATTCATTCGTATAAAGCCCTGCCTGTCTTGCAACATTCTCAGGCGAAACAACATAAATAAGTGTATCATCATTAAAATAGTCAAGAAAGGAAACTGTTTCATCGTAAAAATATTCAACCATGCTGTCAAGTCCCATAGTTGAATTAAACTCCTTAAGCTCCTCCTTTATATTCTCTACCATTTTTGTGAGTCTTGCATACTGCTCCGTCCTAAATTCCGCCTTAAGCTTCTCAGACTGTTTTTTATATTCGTCTACAATGCGCTTAAGTCCCTTATTTATTCTCTCGTTAGTGAGTATCATCTCACTTGAGGGATAAATACATATATCATTAAGCTCCTCCACTGAGCGCTGACTCTCCACGTCAAAGCTTCTTATTGACTCAATATCATCTCCCCAAAGCTCAATACGATAAGGACACTCCTCAGTGAGAGGGTATATGTCAATTATACCTCCACGAACTGAAAACTGCCCTGGTAATTCCACCATTGTTACCTTTTCATATCCAAGCGTCGTAAGCGTACCGGAAAACTTCCTTGTGTCAAGCGTTCCGCCCTTACTAAGCACAAGCTTATTATTTGAAAACTCCTCAAGGGGAGGAAGCTTATCCATAAGACCCTCAATGGTAGTAATAATAGTTGAGGGCTCATTTAAGGCAAGCCTCTTAAAAATGTTAATGCGGTTTTTGATTGTAGTGTTATTATGTATATCCGCATAATAAAACAACAAATCCTTAGCCGTATAATAGAAAACATTTTTGTCATAAAAGCCATATTCCTTAACCATGTCCCTTGCCGTTTTTTCATCAGGAACAACAACAAGACGAATAGGACCTGTCCCACCTACCGTCTCCATCAAAAGAGGATGAACGGTATGGTCAAGTCCCCACACATTAACCGGAAGCATGCCTTTATCAATACTCTCCTTAAGCTTTACAAAGCTTGGATTTTCCTCAAATGCCGCAATCATTGCCTGCATAATAAAGAACCTCCGTCCACTTATTATCTAATTAAATTTATTCATGGCTGCATCCATACCTTCAGTTAAAATGCAGTAAACAGCCTTAGCTGCCGATGCAGCGCTTTCCCTTATTATGGGCTGTTCCTCCTTGGAAAATCTTCCAAGCACGTAATCAGCCAAATCCATTTTCTTAGGCTTTTCGCCTATTCCAATCTTAATTCGCGGAAACTCCTCTGTCCCTAAATGGCTTATAATGCTTTTTATGCCATTGTGACCTCCTGCGCTTCCTTTTTTCCTGAGTCTTAACCGTCCAACATCAAGACTTATATCATCATATATTACAATTATATCCTCATTGTCGCATTTATAATAATCCTTAAGCTCCCTGACACTCTCGCCGCTTAAGTTCATATAAGTCATAGGCATTGCAAGAATGACCTTCTCACCGCCAATAACGCCCTTTCCAATAAGAGCCTTATGCTTTTTTGTGTCCACATTAATATCATACTCATCAGAAAGTGCATATATAACTGAAAATCCAACATTATGCCTTGTGCCTTCATACTCTCTCGTAGGATTACCAAGACCAACTATTATCTTCATGAAAGCTAAAAACCTCTTTTTTCCATTATTTCCTCAGCCTCTTTAAGCTGCTCATTTGTATTGACACCCTTTATCTCATCTATTCTGTCTTCCTCAATCACCTTGGCAGAGACCTTAAGCCCAATTTTTTTAATAAGGGCTATTGTATCAGTAAGGTAATATTCCCCCTGAGAATTTTCATTGCTTAAAAGCTCAAGGCTTGCAGCAAGTGCTTCTGAATTGTAAATATACATGCCTGAATTTATCTCATTTATATTCTGCTGCTTATCGTCAGCATCCTTCTGCTCAACAATCTCCTGAAATACACCATTTTCATCCCTTACAATTCTTCCATAGCCTGTCGGGTCGTCAACCTTCGCAGAAAGCACTGTAACTCCGTTTGCCCGTCTCCTGTGCTCCTCAATAAGACCCATCAATGTCTCTCCCGTAATAAGCGGAGTATCGCCGCACAGGACTATCGTGTCTCCCTCTGTGCCAATAAAATCCTTTGCACATTTTACGGCATGTCCCGTTCCAAGCTGCTCGGTCTGCTCCGCATAATCAACTATGTCATATATGGCATCCTTTACGTCCTTCGCCTTATAGCCTACAACAACGCATACATCAAGTGCTCCTGCATCCTTAACAGCCTTGATGACATAATGCACCATCGGCTGTCCCATGCATTTGTGTATAACCTTCGGCAAATCCGAGTTCATTCTTGTTCCCTTACCTGCTGCAAGTATTACAGCATTTAACTTACTCATAATAGTCCTCATCTTTCTTAATCAGAATTTTTCATGTTTTCTTCGTCAGCCTTAAACTGACGCCATGTATTAAGACTTGCCTCAAGCTCATCAACCGCCTTGGCAACATCAGTCTCGTTATATATATTATTCAAATATATTGTGCCATCCTCAATCTGATTATTTATTTTTATAATATCATACAGTGTATTATTGCTGTATAAGAAAAAGATTAACGGCTCATCCGTCACGTAACCCGTGGCTTCATATATGGCCGCAGTCCCCTCCTCATTAAGCAATATGGCTACTCCGTACATATCTTCAACTTCGGCATCCGTTTCTGTGGCTTGTGCCGCATCAACTTCATCTGCCGGAACAATAACAATATCCTGTATCATATCCGTTGTAATTATCAGGGAATCCCTACTATCATGCAGTCTCGGTCCCACATCAAATCTTCGTCCATAGCCTTCGGACTGAAGCCGGTCTATACTGCCTGCATAAACAAAGCTCTCCTCCCTTACAAGGTTGTACACAAAGTCATACACCCTTAAAAAGCTCCGGTTTGAAGGACTAAGCCCTCCGGATTTGTGCTCACCGTCATCGGCATATATGATAAAGCTTTTTATCGTTCCCTCCTTAAGGTCCCTGTTTCCTACATTTTCATTCAGATTAAGAGCGTCATTTTCCTCTATCATCTTTTTTATTTCCTCAAGCTCCGCCTCTGATATCTGCACCGTTGTCCGTTCGCACGCCGTATCGCTGTACCAATAATCAAAATCATCAGCATAAAGCTCCACTGTACAGTCATTATATACACATATATGCAATGTGTAAACCTTATAGCTGTCCACCATTCCCAAGGGTCTTGACGTAATTTCAATAAGCTTTTCCTGATTAAGCGAAGGAGGTTCCTTCTCAGTGCAGGAACAAAGGCTTATACAAAACAACATAATCATTATTAAACATAATATACGCTTCATAATCTCTCCAAAAACAATATATGGCTGTTCTTCAACGGCTATTTTACCAAATTATAGAATATTTTTCCACTACAAAAAGAAGACCGCCGTAATAATTTTACGACGGTCTTGTTATTTGCTGCAATTTATGGAGCCATTTTGGAGCCACTTACTCATTCTGCATATTCTGTAATTTTCCATTGATTATCTATTCTTTTACAAATAATTTTTGAATCAAACTCCACAATATAATCCCCAACATCTTCTTGTATCAGTTTTTTACAATCATCTACACTTCCATCAAAAAGTTGTTCCACAGTATAATTCTGTAGCAGACTGTGCGTAAACGCACCGTGATTAACAGTCGTTATTTTTACATTTACGATTGCTTCCTCTCCATCAATGCTTACAGAATCAATTTTAATCTCAAACTTTTCAAAGGTGATTTCTCTTACCGCCACAAAAAAACCGGATCTTCTTTATTCTCTGTCAGACTTGAATAAAACCACGTCCCATTTTTACCATCTTGCATCTGACAATAGCTATCAGCTTGTTCTAATTTACCATCATTAATTGCCTCTTGATATTTTTTTATTACACGTTTCACTTCGTTCTCCTCTTTACTACACCCACCAATACAAAGCATCGCTAACATTAATATGAATATTAAACAAAATCTTTTTTTCATTGTAAACTCCCCTCTATTCAACTAGTTTTCTAACGTTTTACCAAACGAAAAATCTGGGATTTGCATGAGTCTTTATAACAACACAGTCAATACCCTATGATGCACAAACAACAACATATTGTTTTCCATCATACTCAACAAAGATAATTAGAATCCTCACAGATAATACACGTTCCCCATTAGCAAACCTTTCTTTACCTTCTCTATAGGAAGAATAAATATGTTTTACATTTCCTGCTTCAATCATTTTCGCAATTGAACGATATTGGATGTAAATATTATCAGTCCCATCTTCCTCATGATATTTATTCTCCACTGCACGTTCAAGTACTGTTTCACAGTCTTTTTTAATCTCAAACTTCAATGCGTATTCATCCAAATCCACAAACGACACTACTTCATCAAGTTCTAAATATTGACTAATGTCAAATCCACATTCATCATCAATCATCTTATAATAATCTATCTTCTTTCGGCCGGTTAATAATGCAAAAAGCACTACTCCAACAAGCCCAAGTCCGCCTACAAAAATAAATATTATTTTCCCTTTACTCATACACATCCCCCAAATACCTATATCGAACAAATATAACCCTTTTCCCGCAGTTTTTCAATCATTTCCCATATATATAACTTCTTTCCAAGTGTATAGTCAGGGACTAATGATCCGTTTTGATATACAACCCAGCCGTTATTGTTCATCGAATGAAACCAGTATTGTAATAATTCGCTTCCTGACGGTGCCGAAGACATTGCACTATTTATTCCATTAGTAAAATTGCTATCAATAATGGATGTATAAGGATGAATCAAATCGCCATTAGCGCTCACCGTTCCATCAGTAGCAATAACAGGGGCACCATTCACTACTCGCTCATCCCCCTAAATTATTATCAATATTCCTCTTATAGTATAAAAAAACAAATAATTACGCAATATATTTCGACGATTAACCTATTTTCTTTGACCAACAACCACTATTGGTCCTCAATCCCAAAAGTTATACTTTATTAAACATAATATACGCTTCGTTGTCCCTCCAAAACAATGTATAGCAAATCTCTAACGGTTATTTTTCCAAATTATAAAATACTTTTTTGCTAGAACAAGATGCCTTCGGCACTACTGTTCGCATCATAGCATGGTTTGCAAGAGCCTTGCCTACAGAAAATTTTGGAGAAATTTCCTATAACACAAAAAAGACCGCCGTAATAATTTTACGACGGTCTTCCCGTGAGAAAGAAGTTAATCTATATTTTTATGGCATGCCTTTGTCATTGTACATGACGGGCATATACCACATCCCGTTATGTCTTTCACCTTATTTTTTAAAATACTTCTTATACTTGCGTATATTGTAATAATCAATAAAACAATTAAAATCGTGTTTAACATTTCAATCAATCCTCCTGTCACTCATATATTTTCATCCTATCATGCTTTTAAGTTAGTTATCTCTAACTAAATAATACACCCCGTTTATATTAATGTCAACATTTATTTCTTGTTGGGTTTTTGGTTGTTGCGTTTTCAATTATTGTTTTACGCTTTCCTGACTTTACTTTATAATTATTTATGCTATAATATTTCAGAATAAATGTCATACAACGTTACGGAAAGAAGGTTTTTAAATGGTAATACGTGAGTCTGCCGAGGACTATCTTGAAACAATTTTAATATTAAACCAGAGGATGTCTCATGTACGTTCTATCGACATTGCTCAAGAGCTCTCTTTTTCCAAGCCAAGCGTAAGCGTTGCCATGAAAAATTTAAGGGAGAATAATTATATTACCGTAGATGGAAATGGTTATATTAATTTGACGGAAAGCGGCATGGAAATTGCCAATAAAATATATGAACGACATGTTTTTTTGACAGAGTGGCTTTCCTCAATCGGCGTTGATAAGAAGATTGCTGCGGAGGATGCCTGCCGTATTGAGCATGTAATAAGCCCAGAAAGCTTTTCAGCAATCAAGAAATACATAGCAGAAAAACATTAATCATTTTATTCCCGTTACTATTTTTCATAAAAAATAAGCACCGACCGTCATCAGAATATGCTGCAAATTTATCATTTTCCTTTATTATTTCTTCTATTTCAGCCCGAATCCAGTATTTCACAGGCTTATCTTTCAAATGTTCTCTCCAATTCTCCATTTTTCACCTACCTAAACGATACTGATTTATCGCTGTCAACGACATTAAAATTATAGCACATAACCGGCTGAATCACAAAGAAGTCAAAAGCAAAAGATATATCCTGTGCTTTTGACTTCTTCATCTTTACCTTTTTACCGTGTAACCCGCCTTTTCTATGCGGGATATTATTATATCATCACTGACCTTCTCAGCATAAGAAACCGTGAGCGTTTCCTCTTTGAGATTAACCTTTCCCGAAACACCTTTTATGTCATTGACAGCCTCCTCAACCCGATTTCTGCAATGCTCACAGTGCATTCCTTCAACCTGAAAGGATTTTCTGTAAATGATATTGGAAAGCTTCTTTTTTGTCCTGTAGCTGCCTCCACCTCCACAGCACCCGCCGCCTGCGCATCCGTTCTTCCTATTTGCACACTGCTTTGCGTAAGGACATCCGATACAGGTTTCCCCACGTTTTTTTGCCTTATATAAATAAATTATATTTCCAAAAACAATAGCTAAAACAATAGCAATAATTATAATATTTTCCATACTTTACTTCGCCAATGCATACTCTGCCTTAAGCTGTTTGTTCGTATGAGCAATTATAGCAACAACGATAGCAGCCATGACAACTACGGCAATAAGACCTCCAAGTGCAGCACCGAGCTTTAAACTCTGCGGTGCAGTGATAAGTGTTCCAATTGTATATACAAGATAACCAACAGTATATCCGACACCGAGCTGAAGACCTATGCCGCCCCATAACCATTTTGCGCTTTTCATCTCTGAATTCATTGCTCCAATGGCAGCAAAGCAAGGTGGTGTGTAAAGGTTAAACATAAGATATGCAAGTGCCGCAACCTTAGTAATCGCTATTACTCCTGCAACCTCAGTACCTGCGCCCTCCATAAGTGCAAGCTCCTCAGTATCAATAAGATTTTCAAGTCCGACAAAGCATACTGCAAGTGTTCCTACAACATTTTCCTTTGCTATAAATCCGGTAACAGCCGCTGCTGCAAGCTGCCAGCTTAATACTCCCACAATAGGGACAAGCAGATAGGCAAAAGGTCTTGCTATTGATGCGAGAATGGATGCGTCTGCTGTCTCGGCAACACCAAAACTCCAATCAAAGGTCTGCATAATCTGAACAGCTGTATTACAGAGAAGAATAATTGTAGCAGCTTTAACTATGTATGCCCATCCACGACTGCACATTGATTTAAATGCACCCCAAAGTGAAGGACGCTTATAATCTGGAAGCTCAATGATAAAAAATGATTTTCTCACCTTATATCCTGCAACCTTATTTACGAGAAGTGCACCGAGGAATATAAGAACAATGCCTGTGAAATACATTAATGCACTTACCCAGCCCTTACCGTCAAAAAATGCGCCTGCGAACAACGCTATTACAGGTATTTTGGCACCACAAGGCATAAACGGTGTAAGCATCGCCGTTGCCCTTCTCTCACGGTCATTACGAATCGTACGGCTTGCCATAATACCCGGCACTCCACATCCGATTCCAATAACAAACGGAATAACTGATTTTCCCGAAAGACCAACCTTCTTGAAAATAGGGTCAAGCACAACAGCAGCCCTTGACATATAACCGCAATCCTCCAAAAGAGCAATGAGGAAATACATTACCATGACCAGCGGCAGGAAACCGATAACTGCAATCACACCACCGATTACACCATCAACCAAAAGTGCTGAAAGAAGCGGCGTGGCATCCTCAAGCAAACCTCCAACCCATTCCTGAAAGCTTTCCAGCCATCCTACCAGAGTATCTGCAATAAGTGGTCCTACCCAAGCCTGTGAAATCTGGAATACAAGAAACATGACAACTGCAAATATAGGAATTCCGAGCCATTTATTTGTAAGTATTGCATCAATCTTATCCCCGGTATTCTTATCCTTTGTAAGTACCTTACGTGTCTCCACGTTCTTGACAATTTTATTTACAAAATCAAAACGTTTTCGGTCTGCCGCTTCAACAACCTTCTTATCGGTAAGGTCAATGTTTTCCTGCGTGTAAGGTGCGTTCTGTACGGTGTCTGCCACCTCCACGGCAGTCTCAATTACTGACTTTAAGCCCTCGGCTGAAGTGGAAACCGTCTTTATCACAGGACATCCAAGCTTCTCGGATAGAGCCTCCTCATCAATTTTTGTTTCCTTCTTCTCGTTAATATCACTCTTATTAAGTGCTACAACAACAGGTATTCCAAACTCCAAAAGCTGTGTTGTAAAGAAAAGACTTCGGCTTAAATTAGTAGCGTCCACAATGTTTATTATAACATTTGGATTTTCCTTTTTTACATACGAGCTTGTAATACTCTCCTCACTTGTGAACGGTGACATGGAGTATGCTCCGGGAAGGTCAACCGCAATAATCTGCTCCTCTCCTGCATAATATGATTTTTTAATAGGGTGTTCTTTTTTGTCTACCGTAACGCCCGCCCAGTTTCCCACTTTTTCATTTCGGCCCGTAAGCTCATTGTACATTGTGGTTTTACCGGAATTAGGGTTACCTGTTAATGCGATTCTCACTTGAAAATTCCTCCTTTTTTTTACATATAATAGTCAATTGCGAAACTATGTTTTTTGTATAATACGTTGTAGAAAATACACAGCACAAGTTATACACAACTAACTTCATCTTCAAAAGTAAAGTGCCCCAAGCACATCCTGTATTTCTACTGCTTTTTGGCACTTTGTTCCTTAAGCTTTTTATGAAGCTGTTTCATTTGCACTTAAATTCACATGCAATTAAATACATATTGCACCCGCAAGCTGGTTGTCGATATTGTATCTGCCATCCTTAATGGAAACTACACAGCCACCCTTTAAATGTGAAACCACAGTAATGGACTCTCCACGGTAGCAGCCAAGGGAAAATAAAAAGCTTACCAGCTCATCATCATCCGTTTCAATATCCTGAATAACGTATTCATTACCTTCCACTGCATCTTTTAAAGTCATATGTATCACCATGCCTTTTTTATAAATATATGTTGGTTGGTTTGTTCAAACTAACCGATACCTCTTAAAAAAAGTTAGCAACTGCTAACCAATAATTAGTTTATTCACTTTTATCTCATTTGTCAATAGTTATTTTTTGTTTTTTCCTGATTAATTTTCTGATTTGACAGTATTAATATTTTGTAGTATCATTCCATTGATTATTTTTTAGGAGGATACAAATATGAAACGCAAGATATTAATGATGCTTATGACATTTACCATGTCTGCTTCAATACTTGCAGGATGTTCAAAGGATGACCCAAAAGTCACACAATACGACAGCATTTCCACGGATGACGTAAGAGATTCAATTATTGAAAGTAACAACTCGGGGGATGCTGCTGAAAAAACCTTAACTGATTATTTTGCTGAGCCGGGTGTCAAAGAAGGAATGGATTCCAGTGTTGCCTATGCAAAATCATCCTTATCTGAATATTCGGATGTAAGCTACGAAATTGACGGCAACACATTGGTGTATATCTATGTATTTAAGAATCCTGTTCCTAAAGATACTATTGAAGGAATACAGGAAGACCTTGATGCCGAGTTGTCTAAGTCAGTAAAGGATCAGAATCTTATCGGCATGCTGGAACAGCAGTCCGGTGTGAAAGGTGTCAGCGTGCAATTTATTTATCGCAACCCTGATGGAACAGACGTCTTTAATGGGACATACAGCGAATAAATAATAAATATTACATTTTTAAGGAGGATACAAATATGAAACGTAAAATATTAATGATGCTTATGACATTTACCATGTCTGCCGCAATGCTTGCGGGGTGTTCAAAGGATGACCCAGAAACCACGAAAAAGGACAGCAATGCTACTGAAAAGGTAACAAATGAAGCTACTGAAAATGACACCTCAGAGGATGCTGTTCCTGCTGAAAAAACCTTAACTGATTATTTTGCTGAGCCAGGCGTGAAAGAACAAATGGATTCTGATATGGCCACTGCAAAGGCAACCTATGCATCCACATATTCAGATATAAGCTACGAAATTGATGGCAACACGATTGTGTATATCTATGTATTTAAAGACGCTATGCCTGAAGATGCTATTGAAGGAATACAGGAATCCCTTGATGCCGAGTTATCTAAATCAGTAAAGGATCAGAATCTTATCGGCTTGATAGAACAGCAGTCCGGTGTGAAGGGTGTCAGCGTGCAATATATTTACCGCAACCCTGACGGAACAGATGTCTTTAACGGAACATATAGCGAATAAATAATAAATATTACATTAAGGAGATTTAATTCAGATGGATATCAAGGAGCAAATTGAAAAGGTCGTTGACAAAGTAAAAAACGATGACAATTTCAAAAAAGAATTTAAGAATGATCCTGTCGCAGCAATAGAAAAAGCTTCCGGCATCGACATTCCTGACGGAATGGTAGATAAGGTTGTTGCAGGTGTACAGGCAAAGCTTGGAGCAAGCAAGGCAGCAGATGCCTTAAGCGGAATCAAGAAATTAATTTAAAGCTGATTAAAGAGGCTGTCGCACAATGAATCTTCCTATGTGCGACAGCCTCTTTTTATTATTTGTACTTATAAAATATCTCTGCAAGTTTTCTCAGGTTTTCATAGTCCTCACAGGCTGCAAGCTCCCTTGCGGAATGCATTGCAAGCATAGGAATACCGACATCAGCACCGAGCATCGGAAAATAGGAAGATGTAATAGGACCAAGTGTCTGACCTCCAGGCATACCTGAACGGTTTACCTGTTGCTGCCAGGAAATATCCGCTTCCTGACACAGCTTCTTTATAACAGCGGATGCCTCACTGTCAGTCACATACCGTTGAGTGGCGCTTGTCTTAATTACAATCCCCTCCCCCAAATATACAGGGTTGGTAGGATCGCTTTTCTCAGGATAGTTTGGATGAAAGCCCTGCGCCCCGTCCATTGAAAGCAGAAAGCCCTTAGTCAGTATTTTAAGCCATTCCTCATTTTTCAAGCCCAATTTACCTGCAAGTCCCTCCAATATGTGAAGTAAAAGCATGGAATCTGCCCCCTGCTTGGAACGGCTTCCGATTTCTTCGTTGTCAAACATAACGGCAACGGAAATGTTATTATGTGAAACACCTGCCATACCCTTCATCGCCTCCATAAGCGCTGCCACGGAAGCTAAATTATCAAGCCTTGGAGAAGAAATAAGTCCTTCAGAGATGCCTATAACCTCAGGCTGTTCAGGATTATACAAATAAAGATCATAATCAAGCAACCCATCTATATCGCTAAAGCAAGAATCTGCAAGTCCGAATACAGGCATCATTTCTTTTTGAATATCCATCTCAGACTTTTTATCCTTATCAAGATGAGGCGCCAGCGAAGGAATGGTGCATATACCCTTTCCCGATGACACATACTTAATCTCAGGATGAAATGCATCCGTGCCCTCTAAAACCAGTTTTCCTGCCACCCCTAAAGGTCTGTCAAACCATGAGTATTTTATAAGGCCGCCATATGGCTCTACATTTAACCTAAGGCAGTGCTTTCCATCTAATTTGGGATTGGATTTTATTTTCAGGCACGGAAAATCCGTATGAGCCGTAGCCATGCGTAAAACAGAGCTTTCCTTGAGACTTCCCACACTTACTGCCATCAGCATTGACGGATAAGGTGTGATAATATATAAACGATTTTCCTCCACGTGCCAATCCTCTGCAATATCAATCTCCTCAAACCCACATTTAAGCAGTTGTTCCTTTACATATTGAACTACATGAAAAGGACTTACCCCCTCACATATTACATTTTTTAATGTTTCTACTCTTTTATCCATTTTTTACCACCCTTTTTAAAAATCTCCACACATCAGCTCATCCTTCAAGTGAAACCGAATCCATTTTACCTGAAATATTCCCCTTTACAGACATAGAGTGGTCTGTAAACATTTCATCCAGTTCAAATGAAAAACAAAAGTCTCCGGAAGGCTCAACATAAATACTTCCATCTGAAAGCCGCCGCTTAAATTCCTCCTTTGAAACAGGAGTTTCCCCCTCGTCGCCTTCCCATGTATAAATCATACCGTCATCCTCTGCCATTTCATCAGCAGCAAAGTCCTTTATCTTCCTGTCCCATTGGTCCATGGATGAAACAAGGACTTTAAGCATCTCCAGTGACTTATCCATCGTCCTTACGGCATTTACAGCATCAGGGCAAAGCGTAACCTCACATTCCTCTCCCATCCACATTATCCGTCCTGAAAATTCCACACGGACGCCGGACCTTTGCATTGTGAAATCTCCAAGGTCCTCAGTATGAATGACAACAGGCTGCTTCGCTAATGCTGCCGCCGCCTCAAGTTCCTCATTTCTAAGCTTTTTTTCAAGAATATCCACAAGCATATATTCATCCACTCTGCACACATCAGAGTCACAATCAATTGTCTTTATTATTTTTCCGTTAAGATACAACTTCCAAAGGCAGCGTTTTTTCACACGCACCCTGTAAATTGTGTTATCCTTTAGCCTTACCTTCTTATTCTTTCTGTATTTTTTCTTATCTACAGGCCATGTTAATATGCCAAAATCCTTTATTACACGTCCTGAAGCCACATCAATACACGCCAAAAAACTTGACCAGTGCTCCTCTATTGTACCCTCAAAAATGCGAAAACCGTAACTCATATGTTCATTATATACAAGAAGCTCAATACATTCCTCTGAAAACTGACTGTTATATTCCTTATAAATTTCCTCATAGCTTTTCACATTGCCATGATTTTTATTCATGTTTTTCAAGTATTATGTTCTCCTTTCGTTTGAACATTATCACATTGTATGCTCCGATTTACTAAGTAAATCGTTATTATCCTGCAACACATAATAGTCCAACTTATGAAAAAAATCAAGCTGTCACACGAAAAGCCGAGGTTTTAAAACCCCTAAAGCTTCTGTTGCGACAGCTTTCTTTTAAAGCAAATCTCCACATATCACATTATGATATTACATGATAAACCATTACAAAATGACACAGGCTTCCAATCATAACACATACATGAAAAATTTCATGTGTTCCGAAATATCTGTGACGCTCATTGTACGCCTTAACTCTTGGTGTCCTTATTGCATAGATAATTCCTCCGATGGTATAGATAATTCCACCTGTCAAGAGCCATACAAACTCTGAGGTTGCCATGTTGTTCATAATCGGCGTAAATGCCATAACACACATCCAGCCCATGGCAATATACATAACCGAGGATAACCATTTCGGACAAGTTACCCAGCAAAGTTTAAAAATAATTCCAAGAATACCAACCATCCAAACAAGAGAAAGGAGAATGATACCTGTTTTTCCCCCAATAACAAGCAGACACACAGGTGTGTATGAACCTGCAATCAGCACAAATATCATGGCATGGTCAAATTTTTTCAATATTTTGTTTTTCCTCTCTCCCATATCAAAGCTATGGTACATAGTGCTGGCACCGTAAAGTAAAATCATGCTTACCATGAAAACAAGACAGCTTAAAGTTTCATCCGTTCCTCCGGAACATGCCCTGATAATAAGCGGCACTGTTGCAAAAACAGCCATCATCATTCCTATGAAATGTGTTATTGCACTTCCCGGGTCCTTAAGCTTTTTTATTGCATTGCTCATTTTATCAACCTCCGCTCTATATAATGTAGTTTTAAAAACTATATGTCGTTTTCTTTTATACTACCACATAGAGCTATTATATGCAATGCATATTTTTTCATTCATAAAATTTACTTTATTGGTTTTAATTTTATTGTATATAATAATTTTACAATATACCTAAATCATATAGTCAATATGCTTTATAGGTATATCAGCTTCCCCTGTCTGTTCTACCTGCTCAAGCTTTGCCTCCTGAATATCCTCAATGGTTTCTTCCACTGATTCTGACAAAGCATCCAAAACATCCAGCAAGCCTTCGCCTGATGCTTCCTCGCCAAGTGCCTCCTTCTTGAGTTCTTCCTTTCTTTCCTCCTCTGTCTTTGGCTCGTTCTTTTTGGCTGCCTCGGCAATCTTTTCTCCACGCTCCTTTGCTTCATCCATCATGTGCCACATCTGCTCACTATTGTATGCCTTTTTTGCCGCCGCAATGCTTTCCTCATAGCTGTGATATAATTCCAGCTTCTTGGCTATTTCCTCAACAGTGGAACATTCCATATTTTTCAGGTTCTCTTTTTTATTTTCCCAAAAATCAACCTGACTTTGACATTTAGCCTGCCGTTGCTGCTTGTCTACCGTGCTTTTCAGTCCGTTATTTGCCATATTTCCAAAAAGCCCATTTTGATTAATTTTTATATTCATATATCCGCCTCCTGTACTTTCGAACACCGCCGCCTCATGATTTTGTTACTAGATTTCACTTTATCAAAGCCACAGCGTCATTACAACTCAATTGTTTACATATGTAATCTTTATCGGCAGTTTTTAGTGAAAATGTTATATTTGAAACTGTCATTTTATATATGCTTTAGGGAGAAAAGCATTTTTTTTACAGCTCAAACCGGGAAAATACATTTTTTTCCCCATCCTTTTCCTGCTTATACTTTATAAGATATGCCTTTATCTCCCCATGCCCCTCCCCAAGGTCATCGAGCAGCACATCCATATTCTGGTCGTTTATTGCGCCTATATCCGTGAGCAGACGAAAATGCCTGAGACTATCTGCATAGTTCTCCTTTATGAGTCTCCACGTCAAGCAGGCAGGGCAGCCCTTCATATGCAGGCAAATATAATCCACATATCCCTGCCTTATGGAGGCATCTATACCCTCATCAAAAATAAGCCTCTCCACAGCAAGCTGAAGCTTAAACAAAATCTGCTCTACAGCATATCCTTCCCTCGTTTTACTTATGTCCTCCTCCCCTCCAAGCATATTATTATAATATCCTTCATCATCGGGAGCGTTTATAATTTCAGTTATTTTTCTATCCAGTCTTTCATACCAAAGCCTTATATTTTCCGTATCTGCTTTTATAAACTCATCTGTTTTAAGCAGCCTTACCGTCATCGCCATTAAGTAAGGAAGGGGCTCCTCATATGCTCCAATGCACAACCTGTTAAGCCTTTTACATCCGTCAAACACACCCCTGCCAAAGGTCACACGTACGTCCTTTTCATCACAGGAAACCACAGCAAGACTTTCACAGTATGCAAAAGCCCAATCCTCCACCGCCACTATATTTTTACCGAGCCTTACCTCCCTGATTTTACAGGACATAAAAGCTTTTTTACCTATTATCCTTACAGGTATCTCATCCCCATCCTCATTTATAAAGTCGGGAATTAAAAGACATTCGGCATTACCGGTCATCCCCGTTATTACAATATGTTTTTTATCCCTGACGATTTCAATCCTGTATTTTAAACCATTGTTTTCTTTTTCCACCCTTAACACCAATCCTCTGTTCACAAGACACTGCACATTTCATTTGCCTTACATTTCCAACTGACCCAAAAGCGCCTCCTGCATTTTTATCCTCTTATCAAGCTGCGTTTTCCTGTCACTTACCATAAGCCTCTCACTGTATTTGGAATAGCTGCCGCACCCAAACATGCTTATATATTTTGCACTGTAACTATTCTCGGTAAGCTCGGAAACCAAAACAAGCATTTCCTGCCCATCACCAAATACATCCTCCACAAAGCTAAACAGTGCCTCAAGTCTGTCTCCTACTGTTTTTTCCAAAGCCTTCAAATCATCAAGCTCCCTATCATATACACTCTTTACAATTGCAAACCCATTATCATCAGGCATTTCGGAATTATCCTTATCTGTCCTTTCATCATTATTTGACAAGACACCCAGCACTTCACTTAATGTACTCCTCACCTTTTTTAAAAGCTGCTTTTTCTCCGAAGAAAGAGAACCTGCCGCCTCAAGCCTGTCTATACTTATCTGACATTTCTTCTCCTCATCCTCCAATGCCACAGATATATTGCTGCTGCCTTTTACGACCATAAGCCTGTTTAAAAGTTCCTCCATATAGCATGCCCTGTCCACAGCCTCCCTTATATCAGCCGTCACATAATCAAGCAGAACGCCCAAAAGTGCCAGCCTTTCATCAAAGGATGCAGCCCTTGCCTTACGGACCACGTCATCATCTGCATTGCCTGACAATATTTCCTCAGGGGTGTAGTCATTTTTATATTTATTATACAGCTCATAATAGGCAAGGAAACGCCTCGCAATATCTTCATTTCTTATGTATTGGGATATAAGCCCGTAATCAACGGTTATTTTATTTTCTTCATACATGCAAATTATGCGGGATAAATCCTCCCATCCCCTTGCAGTCACATAGGAACGCCCCTTGACGGTAGTCTCAATATGATAAAAATATTCGGTATCCGCCTGAAGAAAGCCAATAACAGAACCGCATATGCCCTTGTCCGCGGCATACTCCTTCCAAACGGCAAAATCAGGTTCAATCGTCATAACCTTAAGACGGTCAAGTGTTGCCACGTCAAAATCTCTTACTCCTCTATTGTACTCCTTAGGATTTCCTGCCGTTACAATAATCCACCCCTTAGGCACCTCATGCCTTCCAAAGGTTTTGTATTGCAGGAACTCAAGCATTGATGGTGCAAGTGTTTCAGACACACAGTTTATCTCGTCAAGAAAAAGTATTCCCTCCGTTATGCCGCTTGTCTCCATAGTGTCATATACCGTGGATATTATCTCACTCATTGTATACTCTGAAACGTCATATTCCTGCCCACCGTATTTTTTCTTTTTTATAAAAGGAAGCCCAAGTGCAGACTGTCTTGTGTGATGTGTCATGGAATATGATACAAGAGCAATACCCATTTCCTCTGCAAGTTGCTCCATAATGGCAGTTTTTCCTATTCCGGGAGCCCCGACCATAAAAATCGGTCTCTGCTTTGATACGGGTATTTTATACTCTCCATATTCATCCCTTTCAAGATATATTTTTATGGTATCTTTTATATAAGTCTTAGCCTCTTTAATATTCATAAAGCTCCTCCTCCAAAACAGTCTTAATTGCCCACCAAGGCACCTCATGTCTGTTTTTATCCTCATTTAAAAATGCAAATGCAGCCTTATAGTCGGGCGCCTTTTCAGGGTATATTCCATATCCATCAGTAAAATATATAAGCCCGTTTAACTCTCGTATATCCCCGTTATTTACAAGCATTTCCACTCTGTCAAACACAGGACGGAAATCCGTACCGCCATAGCCCGACACCTTTACATCTTTTATATATGCCTGAAATGCATCCCAATCGCTTATGCGTTTTTCTGAGACAATATTATCATCGCACAATAAAATCAAAATACTAAATTCATCAAAAAAGCCTTCCCTTGCACGGAAAAAATCATATGTCCTCTGCAAAAATCTCTTTATATACTCACCTCTGCAGGAGGCGGATGTATCTATGGCTATTACAAGCTCCCGTATCTTGTCTGCCTCTCTATATTCCAACGGCTCAATAAGCGGCATACTTCCATACAAATTAAGACCATATGTGTAATATACATAGTCAAATTCATCGGGGCTTACGGATATTTCCTCTCCATAAGACATAAAATGCTCCAATATGCTGCTGTAGTTCACATGCTTTTTCTGTCCTTCCCAAAGGTTGTCCTTCAAAGTATGTGATGCCCTTTTTTTAGAAAAATTTTTTATATCACTGCTTAATCTCTCCGATATTTTTTCCCACTGTTTTTTATTTATGACAAGCTCTTCTTTTTCTTCGTCCAGCCATGCATCATGGCAGTCAAGGGAAAAAGCCTGTCCATACTCGGAAAGTTCCCGTTCCTCTATTCCCCCGTTCACAAGCTCCCTGTAAATAAGCTGCGCCGTAAGCCTTGGAACACGGTTACCTATTTTTTCAAGAAGCTGCCTTTTATTGTCATCTCCCGTAACATAAAATGCATTTCCTGTCAAATCAAGAGCTGCCGCCTCAGCAGCCATATCCGCCGCCACATTCCAATACTCTTTGCGTTTTTCATCACTTAACATATTATTCTTTTTACTCAAAATATGTCCAAGCTGATTTTCATGGAAAAAAATTTTATGCATAATGACATGCAGATAAAGTCTTACGGCATAATTGCCGTCTCTCCTATATTTCTGAACAATATATAGCGGATCATGGCAAAGCTCGCTTCCTTTCAGACCGACTTTTCCATATCCGTAGGTTTCCTTAGGCCGAATTGCCAAAAGGGCAACGTCAAAATACCTGTATTTAACCATTATGTCTGCTCTTGCAAGATCAAATATTTCTTCTGCGATTTCACTTACCATATTTGACATCCCCTTCAAGCAATCTTTATCAAAATCATCCAAGCGCCACATCCAAAATCATCATTATGACAAAGCCCACGGCAAAGCCTATTGTTCCAATGTTTGAATGTTCGCCCTCTGCGGACTCAGGTATAAGCTCCTCCACCACCACATATATCATTGCGCCTGCTGCAAATGCCAAAAGATATGGCATAACAGAAAGTAAATGTGCCGAAAGCCACAGTGTTATGATAGCTCCTATAGGCTCAACGATTCCTGACAAAACTCCATAAAGAAATGCTTTTTTCTTTCCTGCTCCCGCAGCACACATAGGCATTGATACGATAGCGCCCTCCGGAATGTTCTGTACGGCTATACCTATTGTAAGCGCCATGGCACCCATAAATGCAATATTGCTGTCCTCGGCCAATACGCCTGCAAAGGTTACTCCTACAGCCATGCCCTCTGGTATATTGTGAAGGGTTACTGCAAGAACCAGCTTTGCCGTCCTTGAAATATGGGCAGGCAGTCCCTCCGCCTTATCTTCATTTACATGTAAATGGGGTATCAGCATATCAAGAAGTAAAAGAAAAAAAACTCCCAACAGAAAACCTACAGCGGCAGGAATAAATGACAGCTTTTTCATGCCGCCTTCCTCTGACATTTCAATGGCAGGAATAAGCAGTGACCATACGGATGCCGCAATCATAATTCCTCCTGCAAAGCCTGAAAGAGTTTTCTGCAGCTTTTCATTCAGCTTATCCTTCATAAAAAGTACAGTGGATGCACCAAGCGCAGTACCTACAAAGGGAATCCACAGTGCCAACATTGTCTCTTTCATATTTATCCTCCCTCTATAAGCAGTATATTCCATAATTTTCTTTATGTACTAAAAACTTAAAATTTATTCATCTGCTTGACGCATACAGCTTGCCTGTATAATATGCGTTTGCCTCAATCATACGTTCTTTCATTTCCTTTTTATTTCTGTACATAAATGCATCCGCCATATGCCATACGTCTGACATCGTTTTATCCCTGTTCGATTCATTGTAGGTCGCATATCCATAAGCAATGCTTATCCTGAATTTCTTATCAGGATTTGCATTATGTTCTGCAATGGCTGATTCAAACCGTTTCATTCCCTCATTGTACTGTGCAACAGGTACCTCTCCCGTTATAATTACTATAAACTCGTCACCGCCTATTCTATAGCAGCTTCCTCCAAGTTCCTCAAAGGAATTTTTTATTATGTCCGCACTCTTGACAATGAGCTGGTCACCGGTCTGATGTCCCATTTTATCATTAATATATTTCAGGTCATTTACGTCAAACATTACAAAAATGACCTCATTGGCATAATTTTTATTTTCCTCAAGCTCTGCGATTCTCTCCTTGAACAATGTCCTGTTTCCAACACCCGTAAGACCATCCTTATATGCAAGCTCGCTTAACATCTCGGAGCGTGCTCCAAGCTTGACGGCATTTATAGTTTTCTCTAAGCTTGACAAGCCAAAGCATATCATAAATATAATAAGTCCAATCCTCACGCACATTGCACTGTCATGTGAATCAGACAGGTAGAACCTTGCTATGTCCAGCGTTGCAGATACAGCAATGGCTGACAGACCAATCACCCTGAATAAACGAAAAATTGTCTTACTGTCTGTTTTTTCCTTTTTGGAATCCCTCTTTATAATTGAAATTGTAATTACTATTACCGAAAATACGCACAGTACATGAGTAATCACAAGGGTTTCATGAAAATCCATAATTTTAAGGAAATGCAATGAAAAGCATATTAAAAATTCTACAAAGGAAAATGTGCAAAGCAACCCCTTTACGTGCCTAAAGCCAAAACCAAACGCCTGATC
Source organism: uncultured Bacteroides sp. (assembly GCA_964635615.1). Classification (GTDB taxonomy): domain Bacteria; phylum Bacillota; class Clostridia; order Lachnospirales; family Lachnospiraceae; genus Coprococcus_C. Next base: position 61,487 of record CAZWNL010000004.1, on the reverse strand, counting down.
AAAATAAAGGGTCAGAGGAATTACAATAAGCATCAGAATCGTACAGGAAATAGTCTGTATAAGCCTGCTGTCACCCAAAAAGAGCTGAAAAACTCCTGTCTCAACAAGGCACCATACAGCTATGGTCACAGAGGAAAAACCTAAGTACATAAGCTCATGGTTCTTTTCCTTTTTAAAATTCAAAGGAATATCTGCAAATATAAGAATTATGCCTATAAACAGAAGCAGAACACTGTTAAGAATTGCAAACAGCTCCTGCTCAATAAAGGAAAGCGCCACACCGCCGGATGGCCCTATATATATATCCGTTATCCTAGTCTTTGCATTATCATATACGGTTGTTATTTTAATCTGCAACGTTTTTCCTGCATCCTCACTGTAAAGAGGCACATAGTTATGCCTGCTTCCAAAGGACTTATTGTAGCCGCTGCTCTCCTCAACATCAGGCTCGTATCTAAGTTTTCCGTCAATATAAACCTTGTAAAAAATATTTTTTGTTCTGAAGCACAGGGATACACCCGCCTGAAGCTTGTCAGGAAGGGTACTGTAAATACTGAACTGCTTGCCTGGCTTAACACCCTCGATTTTATTAAGATAATTCAAATCAACAGCCGTCCCGTTTTCCAGTGTCCAATTCTCATCAAAAACCATTATCTCCTCCGATAATTCATCTGTCGGAGAGTTCATATTGCTCTTGACTGCCACACTGACAATTAAAACACAAATTGTTAATGCCATAAAAGCATACATTATATGATATAATCTGCTTCTTCTACTCATAATATCATGTTCCTTTATTATTAGTTAATTCATAATTATATAATTTTATCATTGAATTGCAAGTTTTTTCTATTAAACAGCCAACATATTGTATTTAGTCTTTGATGTTATGCAAATAATTTGGTATACTGTATATAATTGTAGAACAATTAAGGAGATGTACAACATGCAGCAAATAAAATTCCAAAAAGATCAAAGCATTGCTAAAAAAAATGATAAAGTAACCTGTTGGTATCTTATACAAGAGGGAAGTGTAATACAGAAATTTGGTTTTTCAGAAATTATTCTGAAAAAAAATGATATTATCGGTATTGCCGCCAAGGACATTTTTCAGTGTGACTACATTGCGGCTGAGGACACCGTACTTGCATCATTTGTATGTCAAGGCTCTGCCGATTTAAAGTCACTTTTAATGAAACACGAAAAAATAAGAAGCTTGTTTCTAAAAGCTGCCCTTGTGCAACGTCATCAGATACTTAAGCTTTATTCAAGCTTAGATACAAACACACGCCAATTCCACAGCTTTGTAGAATCAATTTATGACGACTACAGACATCTGTGCAGTACATACAAGGTCGATGTGGAACCCTTTTCCAAGATAGAACATTTTAATAGTCTTATTATGAGCCATAAAGCAGAGGCATGGGAGATAAATAACAGTGACAGTATAATAAAAAATTATTTATCGGATTACATAACCCTTATGGGAAAGGATGACAGTATGACCGTAGGCGTAATCATGGAAGCAGCGGCTCAGATGCACAGATTTACTCTGGGAATCATGGAAATGGAGTCCTATCTTACCTATCACAAAAGTATTTTACTTAGTGATTCACGCAACGATTTATTTACGCTTCTGTTTGAGCTGTCTGTTAAGGTATATTACAAGCTGTATGATATAGAGCCAATCAAAAAAGATATTAACCTCATCATGAAGGTTGCTGACAGGCTGAATATATACAACAAGAAAATGCTTGAGCTTCGTTTCAACGAATTTAAAAATTATGACTATGATGCAGAGTTTTCTGAGACAAGCGATATTTTAACCCCTGCAAGAAAGGAAATGGATGTAATCGGAGAGGACTGCCTGTATCACATACTAAACTATGCAGGATATGTAGGGGAGGACATCGAACGCCTTTACGAAATATTTACGGGCTACCGTGATTTAAAGGATAAAAATTCTACTGAAAAACATGTGCAGACAATAAGGAAAAATACCACAGCAGCCTTTTACGAGGTTTATCATAAGGTATTTATGCATGCCATAACTGACGAGGCAAGCATTATGCCGGACATAGAAATGTTCCTCAATTTCGGATTTATGGACTCCTCATTTATCGGAGAGGAAAATACAAATGCTCTCTATGAGCTTTCCGCACATATTGACGTATGCCGTTCAAAGTATATATTCACCATTTATGAGTGGCTTAAATGTATTTACAGAGGTGAGAAGGAGCCTTGCAAAAACGAATTTGACATGGATTACAAGTCACATATTGCAGACCTTCTCAAAAGAAGAAACATCACAAAAGAGCAGGCAGAGGAATACTTACAGGACAATGCAAGAAAGGTACAGTTTGAAATTGAAAATATGTTTACCTCTGTCAACAAAACTACATACGGAAGGGTAACAACCTTCTGCCCTGTTCTTTACGGCGATGACCTTCTCGCTTCCATTGATAAGATGCTTGTAACTGCGGAGAAGCTTGAAAATGCCATGAACGCCATCAGAAAAATTGATTATTCGGTATTTTACCGTGAGGTGCTTTTCACAGACCAAGCAAAGGGTATTACCTGTGAACGTATTATGAAGGAGATTCTGCCTGACATGATTTTAATGCCGAATGCAGGAAGCCGAGGTATTATGTGGCAGGAAACCTCAGGCATAAAAAGCGATACGCCGGGCAGATTTATGTTTCCGATTTTTACAATGTCAGAGGTTGATGATTTGATGATTAGTGTCATGGGGGCCTTCCGCTGGGAGATGTGTCGTAAAATACAGGGTGTTCACTGGAACGACATTCTTGATAAGTCACTTACTGCGGAATACTGCTCATATATCCAGTTCTACCGCAAAAATAATGACCTTTCCGCAGACTCAAAGGAAAAGATTAAAAATGCACTTGCACGCTGCAAGAACAATTATCGTGAGGTATTCACAAGGGATTATGCAAACTGGGTTATTTTCGAATCCAAGGGAAGCTTCCGTCTTAACAAGGTATCAAGAGACATACTTGTAAGGTACTGCCCATTTGCAAAGTCAATCAGGAATAACCTTAAGGATAACCCTGTTTATCAGACATCCATCACCAAGTTTGAGCATCAGACCCAAAAGCAGCTTAAGCACCATCAGACAGTATACGACAAATATATTAAGGCTGAAGGCGAAAACGTGGAGGAGCTTAAGGATAACCTGATGTTCTACCAGATGTAAGAAAACAATAAAAAAAGGGTGCCGCATTAGTGTAATACTCATATTGATGTTTAATTTTGCTAAGATACATCAGAATTTGGAGGATTACTAAATGAAATACTTTGTGTATGATTATGAACGAAAAAATACAGTATATCATGAATTTCAAAAAGGAAAATTTGACGGACATACATTCTGGAAAAGCGACTCTATTTCTTTAAGTGATGATATATTTTTCACACTTGGAATTGGAAAACTCTTTGCAGATGTTATTCCTAATTATAATCCATATGAAGAATTTGAAATAGATAATGCGCTATGGAACAATATAATGCTGAAGGCTCAAGAAATTGGCGGAGAAGTATTAACGTGTATTTTAGAAGCTGATGAATGGGTAAAAAGCACCTTTCTTGAATATGATGTTTTTACTATATTAGACCTATAAATTAGAATTTATGTGAGTAATTCAATATCAAAAACAAGCCCGAAAACGATTCATCCAAACCGCTTTCGGGCTAAAAACTTCTTTATGGGTACCGCTCTTTAAGGCGACATTCCTTTTTATTGTTTTTCTTTAAAATTCATTTCCCGGGAATTTCGGTATTCCATCAAAGCCAGGCTTTAAGTCTTCATCCGTTGGAATGTAATCTGACATCTCACCGTCATGGAATTTCTCGTAGGCAACCATGTCAAAATATCCTGTGCCCGTAAGTCCAAAGAGGATTGTCTTTTCCTCCCCTGTCTCCTTACACTTGAGAGCTTCGTCGATGGCAACCCTTATTGCATGGCTGCTCTCAGGTGCAGGAAGTATACCCTCAGTTCTTGCGAACTGCTCCGCAGCCTCAAATACAGAAGTCTGTTCAACAGAGACAGCCTCCATATAGCCGTCATGGTAAAGCTGTGAAAGAGTTGAGCTCATGCCGTGATAACGAAGTCCTCCTGCATGGTTTGCAGATGGTATAAAGCCACTTCCAAGCGTATACATCTTTGCAAGAGGGCAAACCATTCCTGTATCACAGAAGTCGTAAGCAAATTTTCCTCTTGTAAATGAAGGACAGGATGCAGGTTCAACAGCTATAAACCTGTAATCCTCCTCTCCTCTTAATTTCTGACCCATATATGCGGATATAAGACCGCCGAGATTGGAGCCTCCACCTGCACATCCGATAATAATGTCAGGCTTTACATTATATTTGTCAAGGGCAGCCTTTGCCTCAAGTCCAATGACGGACTGATGCAGAAGCACCTGATTTAATACGCTTCCAAGCACATATCTGTAGCCCTCTGTGGTTGTAGCCACCTCGACAGCCTCCGATATTGCACAGCCAAGGCTTCCTGAAGTTCCCGGATGCTCTTTTAAAATCTTTTGACCTATCTTTGTATCCATGGATGGTGAAGGAGTTACACTTGCACCATAGGTACGCATAACCTCACGTCTGAAAGGCTTCTGCTCATAGGAAACCTTAACCATATATACCTTACACTCAAGGTCAAAATATGCACATGCCATAGAAAGCGCAGTTCCCCACTGGCCTGCTCCTGTTTCCGTTGTAACACCTTTAAGGCCCTGCTTCTTTGCATAATAAGCCTGTGCAATTGCAGAATTAAGCTTATGACTTCCGCTTGTGTTGTTTCCCTCAAACTTGTAATAAATCTTTGCAGGTGTTCCAAGAGCCTTCTCAAGATGATATGCTCTCATTGTAGGTGCCGGACGGTATGTTCTGTAGTATGCCTGAATTTCCTCAGGAATATCAATATAGGCATCCGTGTCATTCAGCTCCTGTGCTATAAGCTCCTCACAAAATACTGCTGAAAGCTCCTCCGGTTTAAGAGGCTCATGTGTTGCAGGGTTAAGCAATGGTGCCGGCTTATTCTTCATATCAGCACGCATATTGTACCACTGCTTTGGTATTTCACTTTCATCAAGATAAATCTTGTAAGGTATCTCCTTGTTACTCATTTTGTTTCTCCTTTTCTTTTATAAATGTAATTGTTCTTTTAAAAAGCGCAGTCTCAATAATAATCAGTTTTTATATCTTAATTATTATTTTGCTCAATCAGGCAGTTTACGATACCACTACGCCAACTAATTACAACCATTCTAAAATGGTATTTTTAGACAATTATCCCTAAATAAAGCTTATATGTCAATAGAAAAATACTCCATAACAGCCACAAGGTCAGACAGCACCCGCTCTGCAAGCTCTCTCATCTCATCTGTTGCCGGCGCAAGGTCAGGCACCATGATACATTTGAGTCCTGCACCTTGTGCGGAACGGACGCCATTGTAGGAATCCTCTATTGCATATGCATCACTTGGCTGAACACCAAGCTCATTACATGCCTTTAAAAATATATCCGGCGCAGGCTTGCTTTTTTCCACCATATCACCGCCTATAACCTTATCAAAATAATCATAAAGTCCGGCATCCTTAAGCTCCGCTTCCACTATCGCCCTTCTTGTTGAGCTCGCAAGGGCAATTTTTATGCCATGTTCCTTAAGCCACGGCAGTATCTCCCTGACTCCTGTTTTTACGGGAAGCTTTCCATTCCCATACCTTTCATGGAATAAATTTGATGCTTCAGTTTTATACTCATCATAAGGAAAATCCTGACCGTATGCTTCAAGCATGTAAGCTCTTGTAGCATCACGGTTTAAACCGAGACAGTGGCGGCATGCATCCTCTATATCAGGTATGCCGTATTTTTCCGCAACAACCTGCCAACATTCCGTTACCTTAGCTTCCGAATCAAATATTACTCCGTCCATGTCAAAAACTACAGCCTGAAAACTCATTTTATTTCTCCTTTTCCACACATATAATTAATTCTCCTTCATACTTAATTAAAGCGTACTTATAATATTCAAATTTCATGGTTCATAATTCAAAATGATTAACGGAGCACATATGCTGACAGGTCACTGAAAGCTTATATGCTACGGCTGACTGCTTGGCTTTGTTTTGAGGTTACCCTCATATTTCCCCTTGCATAACACGCTCAGCTGCGCGAAAGAGCATCCGCCGAATACTTCGATAACTCTTTACCTCGTCGACCTAAAATGTGAGTGCCGTCACACGGACAGTCACAACTGACTTAGGTACATGGCGCTAAGGTTCTTAACCTTTCGAAATCTGCTTCCTCCATACAAACAGACAGCTTATTATAACATGCGTGTCATATGGAAGTAAACAAAAAAATGGGACTGTCGCAGTCTATGCGACAGCCCTCTTGTCTTTATTTTAGGTGAGAATTTTCCATGCCCTACTCCTTTATTATCTCCTTACTGCAAAAATAGGTTATGAGGAAATAGATAATATATATAACAAGTATCATCCCTGATGACGCTATAATTGCACCTGTAAGCCCTCTCATTGAAAATGCGGAAATTATAAACGTTCCCACCTGTATTCCGAATACGGAGTGCAATACTGCAAGAAGAAGCGGTATTCCAAAAAATACGAGGCTCTGTCCTCTGAGTGAACGATTCAACATTTTTTCGTCTACACCGATTTTTCTTAAAACTCCATATTTCCCCTTGTTGTCAGCTGCATTTGAAAGCTCCTTAAGGGAAAGGATTGCCGCTGCCGATATAAGAAAAACAAGTCCTAAATATATTCCAATAAACACAGCAGTCGCAGTAAGCCCCGTACTACTGGCATACAGGAATGTTTTTGTTCGCACACCCACATGAGGTCTATGTTTATCACTATTCATAAAATCGCGGAACTCATCACCTAACAAATATTCATCCCACGTCTCAAGCTCCTTCTTCGGCAGATCTTCATAATTGGCTATAAAAAGTGTTTCTATATAGAGAAGCTCATCCATGTAATCATCAAAAGCACAGCTGTCAGGTACAATTATTGTCCCTGTATCACCCTCGGTATTATTCATGTATAATCCAATCTCAACACATTTATCATACTTAGGCTTGTAGGTTTTACCACATATATTCATGGTTTTCCCCTCTGCCAATGCCTTATTATGCTCCTTTACATTCATAAAATAGTTTGCCAGCATTATATATTCATCTTCATTTACACTTAACTCATCCCTGCCATAAAGTCTTGCAATTTTGTTATACTCAGATATTTTTACTACATCAAATGTAAATCCGCCAAAGCTTACGTCGCTTATACCATCCCACAATTCTGTCGCAGTTACATCCTCAAAGTCATATACATAAATCTCATCATATTCTGAAAATTTACCCATATCAACATTTTTGTCCTCAAGAAGCTTAACAATTGATGTATTGTCCGTACCTACATCGTACGCACTGCTAGTCTGCTCAATCATTACATCCGCAGGAGCGTTTATCTTAAGCGTCTCATTCATGCCGTTTCGCAAGGCAAAGCAGCAGGAAAGCACACATATTGTAAAGAACAGCAAAAGACAAATAATTCCTCCTGAAAATACATTTGAGTTTATACGGCTGCCAAGCTCCTTTGTACTGAAACAGTTTATGCCCTTATGGTAAAATTTCTTACTCCTTACCGCAAAGAATATAAGCATACCCGCAACTGACCAAAAGGCAAGAAATGTTCCAACAATTCCCTTTGCAACCTGAATTCCCAAATCACCAAAATCGTCTATTGTGTCTATCCCTGCCGTCACCTTATAATATGCTGTGCCAAGAAGCACTGCGGCTATAGTAAAAACAATAAGGCAAAGTACAGGATTTTTTGCATAATTTTTCTCGGAATGCCTGCCTGCATTTAAAAGGTTTATAAGTCTTGCCTTTCCAACCACAAAAACATCAAATATAATCACGAGCACATACATTATAAGAAAATATATAAGTGTCTTTATAATAGCCTCATTGGATATTATAAACTGAAATCTTGTCATATCTGCCTCGAAAAGATTTGCAACTACAACACTCATTCCCTGTGATGCACCTATTCCAAGTAAAAGTCCTACGCCAAGAGATATGATTCCTATCAGAATCGTTTCCATAACAATGACCATTGATATACTTCTCTTGCTCATTCCGAGCAGCATATATACAGCAAATTCCTTTTTCCTTCGCTTCATCAAAAAGTTACTTGCATATACAATAAGAAAACCAAGTACAAATGAGACGAAAACACCTACAACATCCATTACTGTAAACATAACATCCATGATATCATAGCCGCTGTTTTGAAGATTAAGCATTGCCGTCTGTTTTTCTATTGCATTAAACACATAAAACAGTGCAATTCCAAGTATAAGGGTTGCAAAATATATGAGATAATCCTTCATCGATTTTTTTATGTTTCTTATGGACAATTTAAAGAGCGTCATTCAAATTACCCCCTAACATAGTCACTACTTCGATGATTTTATCGAAAAACTGTTTTCTTGAATCAGCACCCTTTCTTATCTCAGAAAAAATGCGACCGTCCTTTATAAATATAACCCTTGTTGCATAGCTTGCCGAGAATGCATCATGTGTAACCATAAGTATTGTTGCCTCAAGCTCTTGATTTAGCATTTCCATGCTTTCAAGAAGATATCTTGAGGACTTGGAATCAAGGGCTCCTGTCGGCTCATCGGCAAGCACAAGCGACGGGGCGGTAATAAGTGCCCTTGCAGCGGCAACCCTCTGCTTCTGACCGCCACTCATCTGATAAGGATATTTTTTGAGCACCTTCTCTATGTCAAGCCTTTCCGCCATTGCAACAACTCTTTTTTCTATTTCACTTGGCTTTACTCCCTGTATGGAGAGTGCAAGGGAAATATTTTCAAATGCAGTAAGGGTATCTAACAGATTGAAATCCTGAAATATAAACCCAAGTTTTTCCCTTCTGAACTTATTCAGGTTATTTCCTCTTATGTTTGTTATATCCTCACCCTCCATGAAGATATGTCCTGCGGTTACTCTGTCTATTGTAGATATGCAGTTCAGCAGTGTTGTCTTTCCTGAACCACTGGAGCCCATTATGCCGACAAACTCTCCCTTATCAACACTAAATGATACCTTATCAAGTGCCTTTGTAAGGTTAACTTTTCCGCCATAATATTTTTCAACTTCCTCCAATTTTAATATTTCATTCATTGATTTTTCCTCCTCGTCATTGAACCTGCCCTAAATCTACAATAAATTTTTTCCCCTTTCCATAGCTTTACATGACAACAACCTTACAATTTTGTAAGGTTGTTGGGGATTTTTGTATGTTTTCAGTGGTTGTGTATAAAAGCTGTGTAAATTGTTTTTTCTGCCATACGGGTAGTTTATAACATCTTGGGCTGATGAATTATTACAAATATTTTCTTCTCCGATACCATTTTTTCATAGCTTTCTTTGAACACTAAAGGATTCTTAATAATTTTATCTTTATCGTAAATAAAGAAAAATATATTTTTCTGCTTATAATGAACCATATCCGCTTTAATTTGTTCACCTAACAGTTTTTCTTGCATTGTTGATCTTGAACACTTCACCTCAATACAAGTATCTTCATTTATTAGTATATCTGCTCTAACAGTTTCATAACCCGTATCTTTGTTTACTTCTAACCTTTCCTTAGGAAATATCGGCTTTAAATATGCAAACAATAAAAACTGCATATCATATTCATTCTTTACAACTATACTCTCCAACGTATTTTTAGAAAGTGTAGCTTTTCCATGCAAATCCCGTTCTCGCAAAGCCTCCAAATATTCATAAAAGTTACTCAAAACACGATATAATATATCTGTTTCATCACAACCACATAACAATTCAGTAATATATGTAACTACTCTTTCTTTTGCCATTGAACGATTTTTCAAGTTAATCGAGTCCGATACATCATCAATAATATAAAATGATATTTTATCTAATCTTTGCCATGATGCCGGAGGCATTTGTTGTTGTTTCATATACTCACACAAGCCATGGACAGCCTTTTGAAATTCTCTATCGTCATTAGACATTTTTACTCTTTGTATTCCATCTACAAAGCTATCTATTTCATTTGAATTAGTAAACATATTATTCTCCTTATATCAATCCGGTAACATTTACTTCTCTTCCGCTATCCACTCCTGCAACAGTTTCTTGTCCGGCAAATATAGCTTATACCCCACCAAATCTAGTGTATCAAAATTTTTATTCTGACTCATTTTTCAACGCTTCCTTATTGTTCAACTACAATTTTTTCGCCTCATATGATATTTAATTGTTTAGGGGGAGAAATGGGCTCTGGCTTCGTTGTCCAATCTTCATATCCATTTTTATTTTTATATTCAAGAAAGATTGTATCTTTTTGCTGATAATGCCCAATACTACTAACATCCCAATAATCAAATATAATTTCCATTTGTTTGTTATTCCTATTACTCATATTAAATAATAAAAACAAATTTATGGTCTCATTTTTCAAAATCGTATATGATTCTTCAAAACCATTTAATGATATCTTCATTCGAACAGCATTGTCTGCTCCCACATTGACAACAGAGTATTTCAAATAGTAGTACTTTTCAGTACATAGACGCATCCTTTCTCTATCCTCATTTCTTAAATAAAATCTCACTTCAGAAACTTTATCATCTTCAATAACAAAGGAACGATCATTTGGTCCAAAAACATCCCTTTCACTTTTTGCAATATCTATTCTTTTATCAATCCAAGGCTGTATCTGTGTTCTTAGATTTTCTCTATCTCGTATATAATTACTTTTTTCTTCTTGTTTATTACAATAATTCGTATACATAATTGTTCCTACAAGAACAACTAAAGTAGCTACACTGCCACTATAACTCCCCAAAAAACTAGCCCATTCTGAATTAGTAAGATTACTCTTTAAATCATTTCCAAAAACAAAAAAGTCTAAAATACATGGAATCAATATCATTACAACCATAAAAACTAAAATAATTATAATATTCTGTTTTTTCAAATTCTTCTCCCCTCTCCAAAAATAATGTTTTTACATTTAATGTTCTTTCAAATATTTAATAATTTGTAGCCTACTCCATTTGCTTAATGAACTTTTCCAAATTCAAACACAACCAATTTATCTGCATTAATTGTATTTTATCCCAATTGTGCTCGCCTTTTCTAGTCTCTTCTACCAATCCGAGAAGTTTTTTCAAAGCATCCACATCTTCCTCATCAAATTCATTTTTTCCAGCATATTGATATACAGCAAGTAAAATCCCTCGAAAATCGTATATCTGTGCAGAAGAACTATGTAATAGCATGCTTATAATTTTTGTTAAATCGTACTTACTGATGAACTGATGACCACGCGTATATTTCGCCGTATCATTACATATATCCGTATAAAATTCATTTAATGCATTTGGCTCATATGAAAAATCTGCTTGTTCTTGCTCAAATTCAATTGCTTCAGCTAATTTTTTGATGAAATCTTGATATTTTTCTTTTAAGATTTCGTCTTCAATATCATATGTATGTACAAAAAACATACGAGCTCTTGTATTTGTTTTTTTACCAACACCTCTTGCATTTTTTAACATAAGATTACATGCATTTTTACAATCAAACCCCACTACTGCTCCCAAATAAATCATATAATATGCTAATTTACAATACGCATGGATACCTATTGCATCAGGAATTTGTAACTTCTTCTCAATATTATTTAATGCGTTCAATACATTACATTCTGTCTCTTCCGCATAATTTCCTAAAACCCTCAAATCAGGGTCAGCATATTCTGCATGCCTTTCAAAAAATTTAAATTCTCTATATGCCTTGTATGTTTGATTCACTGCTTCCATATCAAAGGTTTGCCAGCGAATATAATCATATGCAAATCTCATCAGCGGTGTATCATTTGAACCTAATTTGGTTGAAAGATATTCATTTCCCTCCCACTTAGGAAACTCTCCCGATTTAACAGTTGCAGATAACTGTATAATTCCATATAATAGGCAAACAGAAAACTCATTTTCAAATTGAAATTCTTCCATTTTATCCATAATATCTACGGTCTTTTGTAAAGCATACATAAAAGTTCGCAAATTTTTCTTACAAGTGCTACTTACCTCTTCCGAAATTTTTTCCAATACATCATCATTAATAATACTGTTAATTCTTGCATTGTCAAAATCATTTATTATTTCTTCTACAGCTTTTCTTGTATTACCATGGAATTGAATGGTATCACTAACCGTCTTTTCTTTGATTTTCAAATACTGTTTCACATCTTCTGTTTTTATAGTTTGCTTTTTAAAAATTTCATTTTCATTTGCAACAAGAAGTACCTTAACCTTATCTCTTTCAACCAAGCCATTTACATATCCTAATAAATTAGGCATACATATATTACCCCTCTCGATATCCTCAAGAATAAGTAACTTGTCCTTCAAATCAACAGACTCGTATAATTCATTCAAATCTTTATCTGACAAATTAAAGTCTAAGCCAATCTTTCCTGTAATTCCTTTAATTACATTTTTTGCAATTACTCTTCCAGTTGTCACAGTTTCTGATGCTTTTCCAGCTAAAGTACGCATTCGCAATTCCATGTAAATACTTTTGCTAATAGCAGATGTATCTTCAAGACCATACAATGAAACGACTACACAAGTCGCTTTCTTTTCTTTAAGAAAAGGAACTAACACATGTTCAATGTAATATGTCTTTCCAGAACCCCATTCACCTGTCAACATTATAGCTGTTTGAGTTTTATCCTTTTTTAAATAATGATATATATAATTATTTAACTCCTTGTCAGTCATAAAACACCTCTAGTCTGTATCGTTTGCAACAGTTCTTCAATACGATGCACAATTCTTTTTTGCTCGTTAATTGGTGGCAAAGGGATAACCGCAGATGCAACTTTTTCCTTGTTAAGATTGTCAACTGTAGCTCCAGATGCCTTTTTACAAAATTGATTGTAGACATATTTTGATGATAAAAGCCAATACAAATAATCTAAATCAAATAATTCTTTCGAATTTCTTAAAAGAAGCCATCCATCATGTATGCATCCTTCAATCTTAGATATATATGGTCGTCCATAGCTCATTGAATTTGTTAACAAAAAATCTCCCGGATATACTTTTCTGCTTTTATTTGCTCCCTCAGGTTTGATTTTTTCTTTAGTTCGAAAAATATATTTTCCGTCTTTTTCAACATCTCCTATCTTTATCCAATTAATACCAGTTTCTGTATCTGTCATAAAAGCTTTTATAGGTCTTGGTGAACCTCCACGTTCAATCTCCATCGCCCAACCAAGCCTTATCCAACTCCAGTTATCCGGAATATCAAGTACTTTATCCTCATCTGTTATTAGATCCACATGTTCAACATCATCTAATCTTTCTGCTGTTCCATCCTCAAGAAGTTGATTTGTTAGTTTACCTTGAATTCCTGCATCAATTAATTTATTTTTAAGGACTTCAATATCTGCTGAATAATTCATTTGCAACTCATCAATAACAGAAAGTATCTTAAATGCTTCACCAATTTTCTCAACAATTCTTTCTTGTTCTTCAATTGATGGAACAGGAATCGCAATTTTATTCATCATATTTTGTGATAACTTTGGTTGAGCTACACCTGTCACAAATGGAACAAGAGACATAGCATTAATAGCTAATTCGGCATATTCCAGAAGAATATGCTCTGTTGCCGCCAACACATGAGCATGATTATTAACCCAAAATTTTCCCTCGGCTAAAAAGGCAATAGGTGTACTTCTAGACAAAAGATTAGCTCCATCCTCACCAATAAGCAATAGTTTCTCATCAAACAAAAACTGATCAACCTTATCTATAACACCAGATGCGCCATAATAGTCATATAATTTATCGAGTTTTTTCCTGTCTGCAACAGATACAGGTACTCTTTCTGAATCCCTATTGACCAAAACGTCATCAAATTTGCAGTACTTCCACTCGTCAGGAATTTCTGGTAAATCTGTTTGCATTTTGGATTCGTATTTTTCTAACTCTGACGAAACCGGGGTATCTGAATCTTGTCGTTCAGAAATCAAACCTCTCACAGCCAAATTCAACAAATTTTTTCTTAAAACAGCAGTATCTATCAAATCTCTATCCCTCCTAACAACTGCTTGAGCCTCGCAACCGTCTCTGCAATCCCATCTGACTCCGCTTGCATATCCTCTAATATCTCAGCTACAGTACGTTCATCTTTTTCTTCTAAATCAATCCATTTAAAATCAAGATTATCTGCATTTTGCACTTCCTCTTCCGAAAAGCATCTCCATCTTCCATTAGAGTTCGACTCACAATAAGTAGCTACTCTATCTTGCTCATGACCTGAACAATAACAATCTACAAAATCCTGCAAATGTGTTCTAGTCATCGGCTTTGTTGCCATAGTATGCTTTATCCCAGTTCTATAGTCATATACCCAAATTTCCTTTGTAGGTTTACCCTTCTCAAAGAAAAGTACATTTGTCTTCACACCATTAGCATAGAAAATGCCTGTAGGAAGTCTAAGAATTGTATGTACATTGTAATCCTTAAGAAGCTTTTCTCTTACCTTTTCTGTAGCACCTGTGTCCGTAAGTACACTATCAGGAAGAATTACCCCAACTCTACCGCCAGTCTTCACAATAGACATAATATGCTGCAAGAAATTAACCTGATTATCACTTGTTTTTACAAATTCAGGTCTATTCGCTGCCACCTCAACACTGCCTTGTGGTCTTATGCCAAAGGGTGGATTTGCCAATATTACATTAAACATCCTGTCTGATGTATCTATTAAAGAATCCTGATATGCAATAGGGCTCTTATTAACACCGATATCATGAAGATAAAGGTTCATGGATGCAAGTGTTACTACCAAAGAAGTATTATCTGCTCCAAAAAGGGCATTATTCTTAAGAAATTGCTGTTTTTCCATATCCTTGCTCTGCCCCTTCATGTGGTCATATGCTGCAAGAAGAAATCCTCCTGTACCACAAGCCGGATCCGCTACTGTTTCCGTAATCTTTGGATCGACCACTTCCACCATTGCCTGGATAAGTGCTCTTGGTGTAAAGTACTGACCTGCACCACTTTTCTTATCCTGTCCATTTTTCTCAAGGATAGCCTCATAGATTGCTCCCTTGAAGTCACCTTCCATCATATACCAGTTTTCTTCACTAACCATTTCAATAACCTTCGCAAGCAATACCGGCCTGTCAATCTTATTTGTCGCTCTTGTAAAAATAGTTCCAATGAGCCCTTCATCTTTGGAAAGTTCTTTTAAAATTTCTTCATATTTCTCAACAAGGTCTGTTCCATTAAGATCGACTAAATCTTTCCACTTATATCCTTCTGGAACTGTACTATTCAATCCTAGTTCTTCTTTTTCCTCATCCATCTTAAGGAAAAGAATGTAGGTAAGTTGTGTAATATAATCAGTAAATCCAACACCCGCCGCAGCAAGTACATTTGCTATATCCCATACTTTTTTAAGTAACGCAGCTTCACTTTTTTGATTTGCCATTTTCTATGCCACCTTCAATAAAAATTTTGATAATGCTAATAATTCCTCTTTCAACACAGGTGCCCCAAAGCTAGTAACTGCTTTTCTCCAAAGGTCTGTATTAACTTCGTTTAGTTCTTCTACAGAGATTGCACCACCATCAATTACATATTCCGCTATTTGACGCATAATCTCTTTCTGATGAACAGAAAGAATACGTTGATTCTGCCCACAATACAATGTAAACCTTGATGCATATCCTGTAATAAGACTTGTTAACTTTGGATTTTTCCCATATGCATATCTTACAATCTGAATCAAATGGGTAAGTGCTCTTGTATTTGTCTTCACATCAAGTTCTTCAACACTTCCATCAGAATCTAATATCTTATAATTTTTCCAAATCTGATATACTCCATATTGCTTGTTTTCTGCCAAAAGTCTATCTCGAAGTTCCACAAGCATACTATGCGTAATTATCTTATCTTTAAAATTATAAATTATTCTGAGAGCTTCTATGCTATCCTTATTATTTTCCAAATATTTTTCAAAGTTCTCAATATATGACTTTGCTGACTCTTTGGAAAATCCAGCATATAACACTTCATCCTCATCAGAAGCGGATGCATAATATCCTTTTTGCATTTCAAGCAATTTCTTTCTTGCTTCAATATTACCAATGAGACAATAGATAAGTCCCATTCGCATAGTATTATCATGGGATGGACTGACATATTCCGCCATAGTTCGTTCTGAAAATGCATTTTGGATATTATTAGCCACTGTTCTTGGTGCAAAACCATATGTTGCTATAAAGTAATCCAAGTGTCTACCGAACAAAGGATTATCTTCATATCTTCTATTAATCGTTGAACAATAATCTCTCAATAACATCATGTTTTCATCACTAACTTCATTATGAGCAAGATGTTCTAATAAGTGTTCAAGACTTAATGTCCTCTTACCTCTCAGTGAAGATACAAGATGTGGAATACATTTCTCGTGTTCCGTAACCCCAACGGCATCTACTACGTAATAACAGTCTTTCGAGTGCGCATTCGGTGTCACTTCTTTTAGTTTATCATCATTTATTACCCGACAACCTCTGCCTTTCATCTGTGTATAAAGCACATCTGACATGACATCCTTCATAAAAAATACAACTTCAAGAGGTTTAACATCTGTACCGGTAGCAACTAATGTAACTGTTACTGCAATACGGAAATCTTTCTCTGTTCGCAAATCTCTAATAAGTCCGTTAGAATCTCCTGATGAATATGTTATTTTCTGCACAAAATGCTCTGGCACTTCACCATTCTCAAATTCATCCTTAAATACCTCTTTTGCCATATCCACAATTTCTGTAGCGTGATTATCATCTTTAGCAAAAATCAACGTCTTAGGAATGTATTCCCACCTCTGTTCCCTCTCTGGATATAATTCTGTATAAATAGCTTTTTTATATGCTGTAAGTACCTTACGAATCTGGTCTCTGTTGATAACAGATCTATCAAGTTGAGTCGGGTCATATTCTATTGTTTGATTCACATTATATGTAGTTACTTTACCACCTTTACGTCTCGGTGTCTCAACTACTTCCTCTCCCGCCTTAATGGTTCCTCCATGTGCAGTTATATCTGTAATAATTCTATAGGTTCTTACCGGAACATTTACTCCATCAACAACGGAATCATCATAAGTATACCGCTTAATAACATTGTTGTTAAAGAAGGCATACGCCTCCGGTGTCGGTGTTGCAGTAAGCCCCAATATCTTTGCATCTGAAAAATAATCGAGCACAGCCTTCCACTTACCATAAATAGATCTGTGGCATTCATCCACAATAATGAATTGAAAGTAATCTGGAGGAAGCTTCAAATTATTACCCAAACTAATTACTTCTTTTGATTCCTTTTCTTCTTCCTTTGCAATTTCATCCTCAGCATCTTCATTCCCTTCCGTAAGAACCTGTCCCGTCAGCACTGCAAATAGTTTCTGTATCGTAGAAATTACGATATCACCTTTAATATCAGATTCTTTTTTTAAACGATTTATCTGATATAATGAGCTCATCGTTTGTTGTTTCTCTGTTCTGTCAAACGAACTAAACTCTGACTTGGTCTGCTTGGCTAAATTATTTCTGTCCACAAGAAAAAGAATACGTTTTGCAGATGTATAGTTCAATAATCTATAAGATGCTAAACATGCCAGATATGTTTTGCCAGAACCGGTAGCAAGTACAACCAAATTCTTTCTATTTCCGGCTTTGTATGATTGTTCAAGTTCTATTTCTGCTTCATACTGACAATCACGAAGACCACGCTTTTCGAGTTTAGGTAACATACCATATTCTGAAGTCTTTCCTACTAACTGTAGCATTTTCTTAGGCGAATGCATTTCAGAAAGTTCCTCATATTCGCTATCAGCCACAAGCATATTTTTGAAATATATTTTATTTCCATTTGCCATATATACTAGTGGAATAAGATTTTCAAACCAAAGTCCATACCAACTCTGCGGACGAGCAGCATAGCCTTCTGCCTGCTTCGCCACATCTTCTCCTAACGGATTATCTTCTTTCTTCGCCTCTACTACCGCTATTGCCTTATTATCTATAAATAAAAGATAGTCACTCTCTTTATTTCCCTGCATCAAAGCTTCTTTTATCGCAGTAGTATTTCCAGGCACATATTCATTTCTTGGTACAATTTCCCAACCAGCATCACCAAGCTGTTTATCAATTTTCACACGAGCTTTTTCTTCCGGTAGCATAGCATCTTCCTTTCTATTTTTCTCTATCCAATCTATACCCTATCAAATTAACTGTCCATTTTTTCTGACTCTATCTGCACAATATCATCAAATCCACAATTCAATTCCACGCAAATACGAGCCAATATATCAAGAGACACTTGTTGGTCATTATTCATCTTAGTGAATGTACTTGGTGCAATTTGTGTTTTCTTTCTTAAATCTGTTTTACTCATTTCACGGTCAATGAGTAACTTCCATAGAGGTTTATATGTTATTTTAATTTGAGTTTCTGACATGTCATTTCCCTCCAATTTATCACGTCAAAATAGCCAATCATATTATATATTAAATATTTCTTTTTCACAATAAAATCTTTTGAATTCTCGAAACCACCTGATTCTCAATAATTTTCACTAAGCGCTGTGTTTATACAGGGTTAATTCTTCTTTTTAACTGTTCTTCCTTTGTACTCTTCCGATTTATGATAAATTTGCAGACACTGTCTGACAAATTTACTATGTGCACTATATTAAAAACTATATCTTCCCCCATTGTATACCAATTATCGACACTATGATGTATAACACAACTCCATCGTCCGATTCACAACTTTTCCAAATCCATCCCCAAGTTGGGGACAAGTTTTTTCCAATTGCCCAAACAGCGTTTGGGTTTTCAATTGCAATAAAGTTTAAATACTGTTTCTCTTTTTTCAACAGCAAATTTCCGAAACAGTGTTCCGAAAATCCAACACTTATCTATTATTATTTTACCGAGCACCTTGTTATAGATTACTTACAATATAACTTCCTCAAAACATATCCTATTTAATAAATATAACCTCTGCAAACAATATTTACATATCATTTACAGAGGTTAAACCATTTCCATATGGATTCCCTAAATAGAAAGAACTACATCATGCTCTTTCAATCTTGTACCTACTTTCTAATGCATCAAACGCTTCACTAAAGTCATAAATAGCAATTTCTTGAACATCCTTCAGCCCTTCGTTCACAAAATTACGGATTTCCTGTCTCGACTGCTCTTCTGGTGAATATGAAATTTTTACTGTATGTTCCATATGATGTATCTCCATTCTATTCCACTATTAAATATAGTATACGTGGGTTTTCATATAATAACAAGCCTTTTCTCATGTTTCTAACCACTTACAATTTTGTAAGGTTGCTGATAAATCTTTATTTTTTTGCAACAATCAGATAGCGGTGAATTGTCCCTTCAATTCTGCCATCTTTATCAATCATTTCCTGCATTTTCAAAAGCTGTTCAAAGCATTTATCTACAGAAAAATTCGGAAACTCCCATTCAATTACATGGGCAAACCATACAAACGCTCCCACATCATAAAAATATATGGGACGATATGCTTCTTCTGCCTGAATAATTTCAAATCCTGCGGTTTCAAAGCTCCTACGCTGTTTGTCCAGATTTAAGTGCGGAAATGGCTGCTCTGTTTGGGGTAACACCATTTCAACCAAATCCCTGTCATTATCTTTCCCTACCTGTTCTGTAATAAACAACCCATTTTTGCGTAATAGCCTATGAAGCTCTCCCGCATCAAAACCACCATGTCTGTTGATAATCAAATCAAACGACTCATTTTCAAATGGGATTCGTGACGGATTATTACATTCCCTGAACCTTATTCCCAGCGGCAATAATTTTTCACGGCATAGCAAAACATTTGGTGGATAACCTTCTGTTGCAGAAGTATTTTCATAAGGATGATTTAAGGATAGTAAAAACTCGCCGCCACCTGTATCATAATCCATGATGTTTATATTGCTTTTCAGATGCTGCCTGACGAGCCTTTCGTAATTCCACGGCAAATCATTTTCTGCCTCGTATCTCCCACAAATGTGTGAAAAATCCCACCCCTTTATATGGGCAAGCTGCTCCTCGTGTTTCCAAATATTTCTTAAATTTTCTTTATTCATTAAACTGCCTTCCTTTCATTTACAAATTCATGTCCATGATTGGTGCAGTTCCTGACAACATAAGCATTGCCTTAAATTAACCTCGATACAATCTGCTGTCAGTATTAGAACTGCACCGAGTATTTAATTCGTTTCATAACAATCAGTCTCCAATCTTTTCTTATTAAGTTTACTATACATGATTATCCATACAAAAACAAGTGTTTCTCTGTCTCCTCATTCTTCTCATATAATACACAACCCCTACAATATCCGCCAATGCCCATCCGATTGGTATTGCCACCCATATTCCGTTTACACCGATTACGGGTATATCTGACAACACATAGGCAAGCAGAACTCTCGTTCCGAGGGAGCAGATTGTAAGCACAAGAGAAATTGCCGGACGGTTAATGCCCCGATAAAAACCATACAGCATAAACAACAGCCCAATTCCAAAATAAAATGCAGCCTCAATGCGAAGATAGGAAACTCCCACTGAAGTTACATCCTGCTTGTCCTTAACAAAAATATTCATGAGCTGTGGTGCAAAAACACATACTATACTGCTTATAATAATACAAAATACAAATACAACAAGAATAGAACTCTTAATTCCCTTTTTAATACGTTCCGGCTTTTCCGCCCCATAATTTTGTGCCACAAATGTTGAGAACGCATTTCCATAATCCTGAACCGGCATATATGCAATCGTGTCAATCTTAACTGCCACCGAAAATGCAGCCATAACCACGGAACCAAAGCTGTTGACCAGTCCCTGAACCATTAAAATTCCAAAATTCATAACCGACTGCTGCAGACAGGTAAGACCTGAAAGCCTGAAAATATCTTTCAATATGGACAAGTCCCACACCATGTATTCCCGCTCCATCTTAAGCTTAGGAAAACCAGCATAATAAAACAAATAAAGTCCCACAGCTGATACATACTGTGAAATTACCGTTGCCAAAGCAGCTCCCTTAACGCCCCACTTAAGAACCACAACCAGATAAATATCCAGTACAACGTTCAAAATTACAGCAACAGCCAAAAACACTAAGGGCACAACAGAATTACCTACTGCCCTCAACAGATTTGCATAATAATTATATAAAAACGTTGCCAAAATTCCAAAAAATATAATGACAAGATAATCTCTTGAAATGTCAGTAATTTCCGTCGGAACTCTTAGTAATTGTATAATATTATCTACCTGCCAAAGAACAATTCCCGTCATTGCGAGAGCAAGTATACCTATCATGGAAAAGGATAAGAAAATCCCTTTCTTCAAAGGCTCTATACAATTTCTGCCGTACTGTATTGCAAAATAAGCACTGCTTCCCATACAAAGTCCCAAAATAACAGACGTCAGAAACGTCATTAATGTATACGCTGAACCCACTGCCGCCAGAGCATCAGAACCGATATATTTTCCGACAATCCATGTGTCAACAATGTTATAAAATTGCTGCAATACATTTCCCACCATTAGCGGAATTGCAAATAATAAGAGCTTTCCCGTAATACTTCCTGTGGTCAAATCCTGTTCCATTTTCTTATCCCTTCCGGAGTAATAGACTTTTACTGACGTAGCTTTCAACCTTATCTGAATCTATATTTATACTAATCAGCTGCTTTACCGGAATTCATAATATTTATCCTTGCCAAAGCTGATTTTTATTTCCGTAAATTCTCCTTCATTTGACCTTACTTCTATCATATGCCCAAGCTTATCACATAGCTTTTTACATATATAAAGCCCCATTCCTGTTGAGGCTGTTGTCTTTCTCCCATTTTCACCGGTAAAGCTCTTGTCGAACACTCTCTGCAAATCTTTTTCATTTATGCCAATTCCATTATCTTTGATGGAAAGGATAACCAGCTCATCTGTCCTTTTCACTCCAAAGCTTATGGAGCCTTTGACAGCCTTATCTTCATGCATTTTAACAATAATATATTTAATGGAATTGTTCACAATCTGACCAATAATAAATTCCAGCCATTTGCTGTCCGATATGACATCAATGTCAAGCTCATCCTTCACGATACTGATTTTGTTTCCTAATATAAGGGCCTTTTGTTCCTTGACAACATTATTTACCAGCTTATTCAGATTGCACCGTTTCATTAAATAATCTTTCTCCGGTGCATCTGCTCTTGCATAAAAAAGTATCTGGTCCACATACTGCTTAAGCTTGTCTATCTGTTTTTTTTGCCCCTTTAAATCCGTACTTTCATTGTAATTCATTAAATCCAGACTGGACAACGGTACCTTTACTTCGTGTATCCACATTTCGAGATACTCCTTAAATTCCGTCACGGAAAGCTCCAGACTGTTTATCCGTTCCTTCATTGCCTTATTGGTCTCATAAAGTATATCCAGAACAATATCTCCATCGGGGAACCCCGGTTTATCTATCATTTCAACAATCAGGTATTTTTCTTCCAGTTGTGAAAGTATGCCCAGCATTTCATCATAAAACAGCTTCCGCCGGAAATAATCAAAACAAAGAGAAACAAATCCACACAGAAGAATTAAAAATACCAGTGCATGCTGGTACTGCAAGTCAGCTTTGAATGCAAACCCCATCATATATATACATATTACAAGAAAAATCGTTCCTGCTATAGATATTTTTTTATTCCATAAATATGTATTAAGCTTCATTCTAAAATGTACCCCTGACCTCTTTTTGTCTTTATAATATCATTATAGCCACATTCTTCAAGCTTTCTGCGGACACGATTTATATTGACCGTAAGTGTATTATCATCCACAAACTCATCCGAGTCCCACAAATAGCTTATAAGCTCATCTCTGGACACAATCTTCCCCTGCGAGCGAAACATATAGGACAATATTCCCATCTCATTTTTTGTAAGCTCCACGGACCGACCGTTTACAGTAATAATCCCTCTTGACGGTTCTAAAACGATATCCTTATATCTCATTATATCATCGCTGTCACTCTTTCCGATACGTTTAAACACAGCCTCAATATGAAGAAGGAGTATTGAGGGATTATAGGGCTTCGCAATAAAATCGTCTGCCCCAAAGCTCATGGATAACAGCTCGTCCATATCCGTATTTCTGCTAGTTACCATAATCACAGGTGTATCTGAAACAGCCCTGTACTGTTTCAGCACACTCTCACCATCAATTCCCGGAAGATTGATGTCAAGCAATACCATATCAGGATTAATATTTTGTATCTGCTCCACAATATTATTAAATTCAATTATATAGGATGCCTCATAATTGTTTCTGTCAAGGAGGATTTTAAGCTCTCCTGCAAGCTCAAGGTTATCCTCAATTATTAAAATTCTTTTCATATTCTTTTCCTTTTAAATTAAAAACATCAGCCATTTATATTTTCCTTCGGCATATGTTCCGATTTACTATTACTATTCAGTCTCATCCTCAGGCTCATTCAATATGATTAAAACCTCCGATGCACTTAAGCCGGTTTCAGCCTTAAGCCAGCTTTTTATGGACTCTATCTCATACTCCTCAGGCATTTCGTCTGCATTTGCCGTTAAAACAACAACATCTTTTTTGCCATCATACATTATACCGATATGACAATTTTCAAGATGCGGAAATATTATTTCCACTTTTGAAGGAAGCGACTTTATAAGCTCGTATTTCTCCATTGTTGCCTCATATTCATTTATCTCCTCCTGCATGCAGGCTATTGTATTTTTATGCTCCTCAATTTCCTCGTTAAGCTCGCTTATTGTGTTTTCCTGAACGGCTATTATAATCTTATCGCCGTCATCCTCTCCCGTTGGTGTAAAAACATTTTGCGTAACCCGAAGCGTAAATCCGTCAAGTCCGTATGCCGAAAGCCTGCTCTCCAGCATTTTTATAACATCATCTGAAACAGTGCCTCCTACAAGAGATACCGATATTGTTTTTTTATCAGTATCATATTCGGATTTTACTATCTGTGTATCAGCAAATTCAAACTCATTTTCAAGATAGCTTGTTATGCTTGTATTCATATATGAATCATAAACTGTTTTGGCGCCTATAAACACACTTGGCATAACAACAATGATTACAATAAATATAATGGCAGCATTTACACGTTTCTGCTTTTTTGCACTTATACTCCTGTGATATGGCACACGCAATATAAGCGTAATAATTGCAGTTGATATTGCTATAAAGAGCGTATTTATAATAAAAAGATAAAATGCTCCAAAAAAGAAATCCATCTGTCCCGTTGCAATTCCATACCCAGATGTACATAGGGGCGGCATAAGTGCAGTAGCTATCGCCACGCCGGGGATTACGTTTGAGTGCTTTGTTCTTGTGTTACCTATCATTCCTGCAAGTCCGCCAAAAAGCGCTATAAGCACGTCCCACAATGTAGGACTTGTTCTTGCTATCATCTCTGCCGTCGGGGCAGTCATTGGGGACAGGGAAAAATATAAGGTGGAGGCAATAAGGCTTATTATAACCTGGGTTGCAAATCCCACAATTGCCTGCTTTAACAAGCCAAGGTCTCTTACCGCAATGGAATAACCCATTGCAAGTATACCGCTCATAAGAGGGGAAATAAGCATTGCACCTATAATTACTGCAGTAGAATTTACATTCAAGCCGATAGATGCTATAAAAATGGCAAGCATGAGAATCCACATGTTTGCACCGTGAATAACCGTCTGCTCACGCATCATGGCGTCTATTTCCTCATAGCTCATCATATTGTCGGTAATATTAAATACGCTGTAAAAATACTCCTTTGCCTTACTTCTGTTCTTCTTTATTTCCTCAGGCATCTCTGTCAAGTCATGAATATTATCCTTATCTGCCATCTCTCCTCCTAAATTAATAGGGCTGTCGCATAAAGGCCTCAGGGAACTTACCGCCCCTGCCTATATCGACAGCCCATAAGCTTATTTACTTAAAATTTACTTCTCACCTTTTCTTCTTTTAACAATCATTATAACTATGCCGCAAAAAGCAACAGTCATAATAACGATTAAAGGAAGTACCTTAAAGGTATCGCCGGTATTAACAGATTTATCTGTCTTATCCGTAACAATATATATTTTACATTCTGTGATTTGGCTTGCTACCACAGTTGCCTCATATGTTTTACCTACCGTAACGGTATAGCCGTCAGGAACCTTTGTCGTCTCAGTCACATATTTGCCGACAGGCACATTTGACAGCGTAATCTTACCTTCCGAATCAGTCGTGTACGGACCCTTTGTTCCGTCAGGATATGTAACGGTAACCGTAGCATTTGGAACAACCTCATTTGTCTTTTCATCATATACGGTTATAATTAACGTTCCTACATCGGTATTTATAAATACCTCCAGCACAGTTGTCTCATCCACTTTAACCTCCGCTGTATGCTTCTTGCCTGCGGTAACGGTATAGCCATCAGGAACCTTTGCCGTAACAACCGTATATTCACCTGCCGGAACCTTAGAAACTGATAATTCACCATTCGAGTTGGTTACGTCAGTTTTTTTAGTTATACCATCAGGATATGTTATAACAACCGTGGCATTTGGAACAACCTCATTTGTTTTCTCATCGTATACTATAACCTTAAGATTTCCTTTACCTGTAGGAGTATCAGGGGTTACAGGATCATTGCCACCCGGATTTTCCGTAGTACTTCCACCCGGATTTTCCGTAGTACTTCCGCCCGGATTTGGATTCGGATTTGGATTCGGTGTATTCGGGTCTGTCAACAAATGGTCTACCATTATAAGCCTTTCCGTTACAGTATAGCGACCTGTTCTATCATTGTACTGAAGTATCTTTCCGTCCGCACTAACCTTAAATTTAATAGGGTCTGCCTTTTTGTAGCCGTCAGGAGCCATTACTTCCTCCCACACATATTCACCAACCGGAAGTCCCTCAAGCTCAAGCGGTTCATTGGTACTTGTCCATGTATATTGAAATACTCTGGTATCGGTATTCTCCTGCCAATCCAAACGCTTATTGATAATTTTGTGATTCGAAACGACTTTAACATCATTTAAAACGTATTCTCCTGACGTCATTGTAAGCGCCATAGATGCACCAGGAAGCTCCGTACCTGCAACAGTCCGCTTTGAAAGTAAACCTTTCGCAGTAACAACCTCGTCCACCATCTTCAACTTAGGACCATTCGGACTTGTTTTATAAGCGCCTGTGTTATCATCATACAAATATATTGTTTCAGTATCTATCTTAAATCTTATAGGCTTTGATTTTTCATATCCGGTAGGTGCAGAAATCTCCTCCCATGTATATTCTCCGTTTGGAAGATTGTCAAATACCGCAGGTGTTGTGCCACTTATCCATGTTATGCTTGTCTTGTCAGCAGAAAGTGTAAAGCTTGTACCTGATACTGATGATACGTCCTCCAAGGCTTTAGATGCTGTTGGTACAATCGTAAGCTTAAGCTCTGCACCGGCAAGCTCTGACTCAATTCCAAAAGAATTTGCGGCAGCTTTTTTGGAAAACTCCGCCTGCACTATAACACCATCCACCATATTAACAGGCTCATCGGTGTTATAAGGTGTGGTGGAATAATCATCATTTCCTGTATACATATATACGTTTCCGTCAGCGCCTACCTTAAAACGGATTTCAGGAGCAATTGCATAATTACCGCCGCTTGTAGGTGCCTTTATTTCTCTCCATGTATACTCTCCTTCAGGAAGCTCACTGAATTGAAGCTGACTAGCAGTACTTGTCCATTTAATTGTTTTATTATTGTTTGCTAATGTAAAAGTTCCGATGCCGGCAATTGCATTGCCGCCAACCTTCACATTTGCCAAATTATGTTTTACGGATTTTATTTCAAGCTCAAGCTCTGCTCCCGGAAGAAGCGCTCCCCCGGTTTTTGTCTTAGCTAATGTTATTTCTCCGGTTTTCTCCTGATAATCGTCGTCTGTAAACTCTGGTGCAGCAATAGGATTAACGACCCTGTGAAACTCTCCATTAATCTGTACATTATTGCCAACTGCAATTCCGTCCCAGTTTGATCCTAAAACAACATTAGCCGAAGGTGCCATAATTGTACCGAAGCCTCTGCCGTCAAAGTTAATATTACCTGTATACTGTCCATCACCTTTACTGCTGTCGTAAAAGTTGTAATATATTCTGTTATGATTTTTGGTTGCATTTGCCTCAGAATTGCTTTCTCCCTTACCATTATACTGAAGTATAAGTTCTCCAATTTTAGGGCTTGTAACATTCTTCATATCTATGTTAATGACAAGACTCGTTTCTGTATCCTCAGCTGTTATACCATTAAAATTAATGTTTATCGGGTTTGGATTAATAAAGAAGTCTGTACCCTGTATATTTACTACATGCTCACCTTCACCTGTACAGGTTATATTTTTCTTATTCTGATCAGAAAAATCAACTGTTACAGTACCTGTAGGTGTACATTTCGTTCTTATGTCCTGATTGTACTTCTTCATCTTAGTGGCTATGGCACTCATATCCGCATATCTGTTAGCGTCAGTTTCATGTGTAACTCGGTT
Organism: uncultured Bacteroides sp.; assembly: GCA_964635615.1. Taxonomy (GTDB): domain Bacteria; phylum Bacillota; class Clostridia; order Lachnospirales; family Lachnospiraceae; genus Coprococcus_C. The sequence continues at coordinate 33,700 of CAZWNL010000004.1, read as the reverse complement.
AGGACCCGGATTTTTAATAATGCCGGTGGCAGCACCATAGGCTACGTTTACGCCGTCATTTGTCTTTTTAACGCTTACATCCTTACCAATATACAAATAACCACTTTGAGGACTGTTTGACATCTGTGCATTAACATTTCCAAATGTCTCAAAATAAAATTCCTCCGTTTTATTATATGGGTCATAGCTTGTCCTAAGTCCGCTGTCACTTGATGCATTCAGGTGCTTAACCAAAAAATTACTGTGACAGTGTGTATTAATGTTAAGCCTGCCAAATGCTATAACTCCGTAGTTTCCCATAATCTGCTCCGGAGTATACTCCTGTAGCTTGTATGTACCTGCTGCCAAAGCACCAGGACTGTCAGACTTTCCCGTCAAGCCGAGACAGGAAGTGACAACCATCGCAGCCGCAACAACAAGTGATGCAGCCCTTGAAAAAACAGATTTTTTCATAAAATGTGATCCCCCTTCTGTATATATGCCATTATATTATTAAACCGTTCATATAATCTTTTACATCATAACACTTTCAATTGAGAATTACAACAATTCATAATAATATTTTTTTTACAAATAATTCAAATTTTATTCATATTTTGTATCAGCCCTTTATGGCAAGCCTTGCACAAAAACTAACAATGAAAAATACAACAATCTGCACAGCAACTATCGTTGCTCCCACAGGCGTGGAATATAGTATTGAGGCAATAATCCCCACAAGGGCACATATGACCGACAAAACGGCAGAGCATATGACAACACCCTTAAAGCTGTCCATAATTCTCATTGCCGTCAGAGCAGGAAATATAATGAGCGCCGATATGAGCAACGAGCCTACAAGGTTCATTGCAAGCACTATAATTACGGCAGTTACAACCGCTATAAGAAAATTGTATGCATTTACGTTTGTGCCTGTAGCCTTTGCAAAGCTCTCATCAAATGTGACAGAAAAAATCCTGTTGTAAAACATGCAGTATATAATTATAACAGCAACAGACATTATGATACACAAAATCACATCGGCATCTGATAGCGTGAGTATCGAGATTGAGCCAAACAGCGTAGAGCACACATCACCCGACACATTTGCAGAGGTTGAAAATACATTCATAAGAAGGTAGCCGACTGCAAGTGAGCCTACAGACAGCATGGCAATTGCCGCATCACCCTTTATCCTTGTGTTCTGCCCCATTCTAAGAAGCAGCACTGCCGTCACAATCGTAATGGGCATCACTATAATATTCTGATTTGATATTTTAAGCACTGACGCTATGGCTATTGCACCGAAAGCCACATGGGAAAGTCCGTCACCTATAAATGAAAAGCGCTTTAGCACAAGGGTCACTCCCAAAAGGGAGGAGCAAAGTGCTATGAGAACTCCCACTATCAACGCATTTACCACAAAAGAAAATCCAAAATAAAATTGCAGTTTTTCAATAAAACCCATTAATTTCCACCTCCCTCAAAGCACTCCTTCGTATGCTTATGTCGGCATGTATTTAAGTGAAAGCTCTTATAAAGATCGCTTTCTATATAATCAAGCTTCGTACCATAAAAAGAGCCTGTTTTTTCTATGTGGAGAATATGTCCTGCATATTTAAGAGCCGCCTCCATGTCGTGGGAAATCATAATGATTGTTATTCCCTCCCTGTTAAGCCGTCTTATGAGACTGTAAAATTCCTCCGTTGCCTTTGGGTCAAGTCCCGTCACAGGCTCGTCAAGCAGAAGAAGCTTTGCCGTTGCAGAAAGTGCCCTTGCAAGCAGCACTCTTTGCTGCTGACCTCCCGAAAGCTTTCGGTAGCTCCTGTTTTTCTGCTCCCATATATCCATTTTCTTCATATTTTCTTTTGCAAGCTTTTTTTGTTCCTTTCCATAGAAGGGTCTTATGCCACTTCCGGGCAGGGTTCCTGAAAGAACAATCTCCCAAACCGTTGCCGGAAAATCCCTCTGTACAACCGTCTGCTGAGGAAGATATCCTATTTCGTGGGGCAACAGCCCGTCTCCCATTTCCATGGTGCCGTTCAGGGGCTTAGTGAGATGAAGCAGCGTTTTCATAAGGGTGCTTTTTCCTGCACCGTTTTCTCCAACAATACACAGGTAGTCGCCCTTATTTACTTCAAAGCTTACATTTTCCGCAACAGCCTCCCCATCATATCCGAGTGTAAGGTCTTTGCATGATATATACGACATAAATCCACCTCTTTTCCAATTATTGTAAAACAGCTTCAAGCACCTGCAGATTTTTTTCCATAGCCCTTATATATGTGTAGCCCTTCTCAATGTCATCCGCTGAAACCGACTGTATGGAATCCATTTCCACGATGATTTTATCCCTGCCTTTAGTGCTTTCGCTGATTGTATTTGCCAACCTTTTGTCCGAACCCTCTATTACAATAATGTATTTAAGGTTAATCTCGTCAAGCCTGCCTGCCAAAAATGTAATGGTTTCAAAGCTTGCCTCCGTCTCGGCACTACAGCCGTCAAAGGCAGCATAATAATCAAGTCCGTAATCCTCCGTCATATATCGGAAGGGAAATCTGTCCCCGAATATAATTGTTTTATCAGCCGCCGCCTCTATGGTTTCCGTGTAGCCTTTGTCAAGCTCATGAAGCTTTTCCGTATATACATTATAATTTTCTCTGTAATATGAAGCTTTGTTCCCATCAAGTTGTTCAAGACAGCCTTCTATCTCTGTTACGATAAGCGCTGCCTTTTTTGGTGACAGCCATACATGCTCATCATATTCCTCCTCGTCATGCTCCGCACCTGATATTCCCGGCAGTTCTTCCTCCGCAAGGGCATCCTCCCCCACGGCGTCAAGCATTTTTACGACAAGCATATCAGGATTCACATCATCTTCAAGGGCATCTTCCACCCAGTCTTCCGATTCTCCTCCAACATATATAAGCAAATCGCAGCTTTTTATAACAGCCATATCCTCCGCCGAGGGCTGATAGCTGTGCATGTCAACTCCCTTTTCGCCGAGATACCTAAGGTTGATGTGTGAAAGCTCATCTCCCGCAAGCTCCTTGACCCAGTCATAAGCTGAAAAGCCTGTACATACAATTGTAATTTTTCCGTCATTATATGCACCTATGTCATTGCATCCGCACATATTTGAGCATAGGCATAATATTAAAAAAACACATAATACCTTTTTCATTTAGATTTTCCTTCTTATAAATATCTGCTTCCCAATTTAAAATGTCTGCCATCTAAATTTGCAAACAATTTGCAAATTGCATTATACACTTGCATGTTTTTTATGTCAATATAATATGCAAACAATTTGCATTTTTATTCAACGACAGGCACAATGCATGCTTTAAGCTGGCAGCGTCCATATATTTCTCAATTTACCCCTTTTAAAAAGCTTTATGGAAATGTATAATATGAGTAATATTTTGTTTTATAACACAAGGAGGTTACGCATAAAATGAAGGACGAAACTAAATGCCTGCATGCGGGCTATACACCAAAAAACGGAGAACCGAGAGTTTTACCTATCGTGCAGAGTACGACATATGTATATGATTCCGCTGCCGAGGTAGCCGCAATATTCGACGACCCGACAAAGGGACTCTGCTATTCACGTTTCGGCAATCCAACCGTTATGGCAGTTGAGGAAAAGATAAATGCCCTTGAGGGAGGTGTGGGTGCTATGTGCACCACATCAGGACAGGCAGCAACGCTTTTATCCATATTAAACATTTGCAAGGCAGGAGACAGCATAATAAGCACTCCTCAGATATATGGCGGAACAATAAATCTGTTTTCATTTACTCTTAAGAAGCTTGGAATAGAATGCATTTACGTTGACAGACATTCCTCTGATGATGAGATAAAGGCTGCCTTTAAGGAAAACACCAAGCTTGTCTTTGGCGAGACGATTGCAAATCCTGCATTAAAGGTGTTTGATATAGAGCGTTTTGCTGGTATCGCTCATGAAATGGGCGTACCTCTTATTGTGGACAATACATTTGCAACTCCAATTCTCTGCAAGCCTTTTGAATTTGGGGCAGATATCGTTATACATTCAACAAGCAAGTATATGGACGGACATGCACTCCAGGTTGGCGGCGTTATTGTTGACAGTGGTAAATTTGACTGGACAAACGGCAAATTCCCTGAGCTCACGGAGCCTGACGAATCCTATCACGGCATTTCATACACGGAAAGCTACGGAAAAATGGCATACATTATAAAGGCAAGAATGCAGCTTATGCGAGACTTCGGCGTTTATCCTGCCGCCCATTCCGCATTTTTACTTAACTTAGGTCTTGAAACACTACCTGTCCGCATGAAGCAGTACTGTGAAAACGCACTTACAGTTGCCAAACACCTACAGGAATCACCTGTAGTAGAAAGCGTATCATATCCGGGACTTTCTTCCGATGAGGATTATGAACTTGCACGCAAATACCTCAAGGGTTGCAGCGGTGTTATTTCCTTTAACATCAAGGGAGGACGTGCTGCGGCAGCCAAATTTATGGATTCACTTAAGCTTGCATCAAATGAGGTGCATGTTGCGGACATAAGAACCTGCGTACTTCACCCTGCAAGCGAAACCCACAGACAGCTTACTGATGAGCAGCTTGTTGCAGCAGGCATTGACGGCGGAATGGTTCGTCTCTCCGTAGGACTTGAAAATATAGACGACATAATAGAGGATTTGGATACTGCACTTAAAGCAGCAATGTAACAGAGCATATGTTAATAACACAAACATGATTTTTATCTGTCGGTTACTTATGCACTTGGATTGCCCGCATGATACAGCTATACCGTAACTAAAAACCCACTTTCGTTCGATTCAGACGTAGCGGTACTAAGAGTTGGTGCTTGGGATTGCTTGCATAGGTGACTGAAAAACCGTTTGAAGACGTCGGTACTAAAAATTGCCGGCTTAAGGTATCCCTATTTTATATAAGGATCTCTTAAGCCGGCAATTTTTAGTACCGACGTCTTCAAACGGTTTTTAGTTACGGTATAGCTGTATCATGTGGGCAATCCATGCCGTCAGATACCAATAAAATCATGTTTGTGTTATTAACATATGCTCTGTTACATTACTGCGTATTCTGATTTGCAAGCTCCATTATATCTATTATGTCCATGATTACCTGCATATCTCTTTGCATTTTTGCCTTTTCTGTCGCATAGTCTATAGGTTTTCTCATATCTGCATCAAAGGCTCCCATTCCACAGTTATATCCAAGAAACAGTCTTTCTCCATCAAAGTTAAGGGCAACATTTCCAAATCTTGACTGAAGGTTAAATAATTTTTCCATCATCTGAGGTGTAAGTACATAAAATGCATCATAGTCATTTGCCGCCTTAACGTCAAAGCTTCTATTAAAATCCACACTTTCCATATTTATCTTATGCATCTTATACCGTTCTATCGGTTTTGCCCGATAGGAAAAACCTTCTGAAAATATCTGTACGGGAAGAACATTACGCCCCGTAAAATGAAAGACAAACATACGCCCTGAAAAATACGTTGTGGTATGGCTGTTTTTTCCGCTTGTGTGATTTTGAATCTTTACATCAGACTGTTCAAAGAGAATCCCCTTATATATACCCGAAATATAATCCTCAGAGTGAAACCGGTTACCCAGCTGCGAGAGTCCAAAACTCCTCACTGCGTCAGATGTAAAACCTTTATTCCATATATACTGTGGGTTTTCAAAAAACTCACCCAGCATTGCAGCCACAAAATACTGCTTGTAAAGCTCCTTAAATTCCTTTGATTTATTTCTTCCATTTTTTGAGGATAATAAATGCAAGAAAAACATGACAATCAGGAACGCAAACAGGAAAAAAGCCAAAATCGCAGCAAACCCTCCCTCCCCCAATAATCCCCCGAATATACATATAGGAAACATAGCTAAATAAGAAACTAAAAACATACTGTTTCGTTTTCTTATTTGCTTGCGCAAGGTTTCAAGCCTTGCAATTATTTCATCAGTTCCCATAATCCCCTCCTATCTGCAATCCTCTTAGTGCCACTTACATTACTACGCATTCTGATTTGCAAGCTCCATTATATCTATTATGTCCCTGATTACCTGCATATCTCTTTGCATTCTCGCCTTCTCCGTCGGATAGTCTATAGGTTTTCTCATATCTGCATCAAAGGCTCCCATTCCACAGTTATATCCAAGAAACAAGGTGTCTCCAGTAAAGTTAAGAGCAACATTTCCAAATCTTGACTGCAGGTTAAATAATTTTTCCATCATCTGAGGTGTAAGTACATAAAATGCATCATGTTCATTTACCGCCTTAACGTCAAAGTTTTTATTAAAATTCACACTTTCCATATTCACCTTGCGCATTTTAAACCGTTCTATCGGTTTTGCCCGATAGGAAAATCTTTCTGAAAATATCTGTACAGGAAGAACATTGCGTCCCGTAAAATGAAATACAAACATACGCCCTGAAAAGTACGTTGTGGTATGGCTGTTTTTTCCGCTTGTGTGATATTGGATTTTTACATCAGATTGTTCAAAGGGAATCCCCTTATATGTACCTGCAATATAATCCTCAGAATAAAATCGGTTACCCAGCTGTGAGAGTCCAAAGCTTCTCACTGCCTCAGATGTAAAGCCTACATCCCATATGTACTTTGGATTTTCAAAAAACTCCCCCAGCATTGCAGCCACAAAATGCTCCTTGTAAAGCTGTTTAAATTCCTTTGATTTATTGTTTGCACGTAGTCCAAACACGATAACTGCGACAAACAAGAGAATAAACAAAAACGGAGCCAACATTCCCAAAATCACTCCCCCAAACATAGCTGCAAGAAATACACCTAAAAAAGAACCTATAAGTATATAGTATTGCGTCCTTATCTCTCTGCGCAATGTTTCAAGTCTTGAAATTAATTCGTAAGCTCCCATAATACCCTCCTTATTAACGGCGAAGGTCTGCCGGAGGGGAGTCCAGCAGACCTTCTGATCATTCTTATCTACAATCCTCTTGGGGAGATTGTACAATCTTATAGGGTACAAACCCATTTTTATATAAGCTGATATTTATCTCATCAGCTTCGAGTTATATTATACACCCATTAGTCGAAAAATGGCAACCCCTTTTTCGACTTTTTTTCGACTTTTTTTTACCACTATTGTTTATTTTTTCCTATAATACACTGTTTGGTCCGTATACAAGCCATTTTCATCGGTAAAATTTTCCTCCCAGCTTATATCTGTACACAGATTTTGACATTCTTCGTCAATATATATGTTGCCGGAAAATGTTTCAAAGCTTACCGGATAATTTGCTGTCACATAATAATTATATTCCGTATTATTGTCAAGGTACTTTATTGTAATGGTTCTTCCGTTATCACGATTTCTAAGCTCCTCCAAAAAAGAAGGCGCATCGTATTTTTTGTTCAACTCGGTTTTTTCTGTAAGCAGCATATTTCCATGTGTATCTTTACACACATATTCCTCTATCCTTAAATTATCATCAAGCACATAAGTGTAAGTGGCACCATCTACGCCGTCACTAGTCATTACCGTCTCAACAATAAGCTTTCCATCCCTGCGGTAAATATTGCTTATATTCTCTGATACTCCACCTTCATCCTCAATTCTTGTGTAGACCGTATCATTGTGATAATAATCCACAAGCTGTTCAAAAATATCCTTCTCCGGATAAATAAGCGTATACACTGCACTTTGGTCTAAAACATACCAGCAGCTTTCACTACGATCAAGTATGCGGTAAACTCCACTTGAATCCTCGCATGCCTGAAGGTAATTTCCATCTGCATCAAAGCCTATAAAATAGTTTTCTGTCCCTATAGGCTCGCCCGAATCATAAAATGTAAGCTCTGCTCCAAAACCATTTGAGCCGCTTAAAAGAGCATCTCCCTTATTTGCCTCAAATATCTGCTCCAGCGTTATTGCCTTTTCCACCTCAGAAGCCTCCTCAGTGGAATAGTCAATATCATCTGTATTTTCAGCCTCAGTTGTAATTCTTGTATTTTCTGTGGTTGACATGTGCAGCTTGTCGTCTCCACAGCCTGTAATTGCCAGCAACATGGTAACTAATGCTGCCATCATAATAAACTTATGCATTTTCCTCATTTTTATCACTCTTTTTTCTTTATTATTTATACTTTTATGTCACATGCTGACTCCTGTATAAGTCATCATACTTCTTTATATTATTCTGTATATATACTAATTATATATTACATTAACGAATTTGTCTTGTGTTTTTTATCTTTTCATACAGCCCTTAAGTGACGGGTCATCAATAAGCTCTCCGTCACAGGTAAATCGTGAACCGTGACACGGGCAGTCCCATGTTTTTGTTTCAGGATTCCACGCAAGCTCACAGCCCATATGGGGACATTTTACCGATATGGTATGAAGGTTTCCATCATTGTCCGTGTACATCCCATACCTCCTAAAACCCCGCCTTACTATTTTAGCCTGTCCCGTGAGCGGCTTACTCTTTTCCCTTATAGGAATATGAAAATATCCCTTGGAAAGTCCTGTAATGCTTACGCCCAAATCGGTAAACAATTTTTTACATGAGGCTATGGGATGTAGTCTCTGCGGTGTAAAAAGCTTTACATATTCATTACCTTTTCCGCATATAAGTGCCGTATTAAGCCTTGCCGCTATCATGGAGCCTGTCATCCCCCACTTTTTGAAGCCTGTCGCCACATACCAATAAGGACGAAGCACGGAAAAACGCCCTATAAATGGAAGTTCGTCATGGCTTAGTGCATCCTGTGCCGACCAGCGTGTAACCTCAGTATAATTCTCGTATATTGTATCAATTTGTTTTTTAAGGCCCTCATATCCCTTACCGAGAGTACTTTCACCCGTACGGTGATTTCCCCCTCCCACAAGCAGCATATCCTTATACCACCTTAGGGAAAGTCCCTTATCCACAGGATAGTATATCCCCTTAAATTTAGGAACGCCCTTAATGGCAATAACATAACTTCTCTCCTGATGCTGCCTAAGGAAATAAAGACCCGGTACTCTCGGAAAAGGATAATGCGCCGCAAAAACGATTGAATCCGCATATACGTTTCCGTTATTTGTTCTTATTTTATGTCCGCTTACATGTAAAACCTCAGTATTTTCATATATTGTCAAATTTCTTGAAATGTGTTTCACAAATTCCAGGGGCTGAAACTGAGCCTGATTTTTAAAGCACAAAGCACCCTTCACATCAAATGGAAGCTCAGTGTCTTCCACATAAGATACAGGAAGCCCAAGCTTTTTTGCAAAATGATATTCTTTTTTTAACAGGGTGTCATCCTTTTGGGAATATAAATAGGAATCTGTCATCTCAAAGCAACAGTCTATATTTTCCTTTTCTATAAGTCTCCTAAATTCATCTATGGCTGCTTCATTTGCCCTAGCATAAAGTCTTGCATTTTTTTCTCCATAGTATTTAACTAATGTGGAATAAACAGAGCCATGCTGGCTTGTAATTTTTGCTGTCGTATTTCCCGTCTGTCCTCCCCCAATGCAATTTTTCTCAAGCACAACTACATTTTTTCCCTGTTGGTTAAGAAAATAAGCTGTAAGTATGCCTGCCATGCCTGCTCCTATTATGGCTACCTCTGCTTTTATATTCCCATTAAGAGCCGCCCTTTTCTCAATATCTGTTTCCATTCTCCATATGGATTCCATGCCTTGTACTCCTTTACTTATATTAATATGAAGTATTGGCATAAATCCTCATGATTATTACTGTTTTCCCCTAATCAGGTCATAACTTTCCCCTATCATCCTTTTTACATCCTCATCAGGTATTGTTCCGTCCATTATAATGGTATTCCAATGCTCCTTATTTTGATGATAACCGGGTGTGACTGCTTTGTATGTCTTTCTCCAAAAATCACGCCACTCAGGGTCAACCTTAACATTTATGCATATGTGTCCGTTTCTTTCATATGTCCATGCAAAGGCTTTTTTGTTCTTTTTATACCTTGCAAGCACCCAGTTATCATCGTGAAAGGGCGTATCCGTATACACATCCTCAAATGTAAGACAATATGAAAGTATTTCCTCTCTCGTTTTCATTTTTATTCTCCTATCGTATTGAACATCAGCACATTCCAAATTTGCTTTCAGCATATGTTTCGATTTACTTTGTAAATCGAGAACTCATGGACTGACACTGTTGTTAACCATTATAGTATTCAGACAGGCATCAGTCAAAAATTTTTGTTTTTTATAGTCTTATAAATACATGAAAAAATATCATCGGAAAAACCACCTGTTATATAAAAATAAAATATTATATAATTTTGGAGTAAAGTGCCTTCAAAACTATTTATGCACCAATGCTTTTATGGCACTTTATAGCAGGATTAAAAATATTATAGATTTTATGAAAATAAATATTACCCAATATTTATTTTTACAAATTTGGTGAGGACTTATGGCAAAAAAAAGAATTACAGGTAAGGAGTTTGCCTTTCGGGCTTTTCAGCTGTTTGCTGCCTTTTTCTTTGGAACATTTCTTTTATTTTCATTCTTTAATATACTGGTTTCCAAATTAAACGAAGAGGAAGCAGAAAAAATGCCGGGACTTGGGAAAATTCTTGTTATGGCAATCATTTTACAGATTATTGCAATCGTGCTCCTTATTTCATTAAAACGTGAAAGAGATGCAAAGAAAGCTGAGGAGCAGGCATACAATGAAAGCGTCATAGAGCTTGCACGACATGAGTTTGAAAATGTTGACATTGACATTGATGAAACAAGTCTTATTACTTTGTTAGAGCCTCAGAGAGTTAATATACAGACTTTACAGAAAAAATATGACAAGCCGAAGTTTGGTGTTACACTACCCGGTCCCCTTGTAATAATAACACTTGTTATTGTTGCAATTCAGGAATGGCAGAAAAACAGGATTAAGGAAAAGCTTGATATCGCAAAAACTGCATTTTACAACGATTACAGAAGACGTATCGCAGAACCGCTTCTTAACACATGCTTTCCGGGGTATAAATACTATCCTGCCCAAGGCATCACAAAGGAGGGGCTTGTAAAGCTGAATGTATTTCACACCATATCTTTGAGCAGGGTTATGTCTGAGGATTATGTGAAGGGTACATACAAAAACATACATTATCATCAGTCCGACCTTATAGCAACGCATGTGAAAAGTAAATCTACCACAACATTTTTCAAGGGACGGATAGGAATATATGATTATCGGAAATCAGGCTTTACCGGCGAGCTTATCATTACCTCAAAAAAATATGTTACCTATATAAATAACGGCGGTCTTAATAAAATCGAAATGGAAAGTATGGAGTTCAACAGAACCTTTAATGTTTACGCTGATACACCTCATGCTGCATATTTCATTTTAACGCCTCATTTTATGGAGCATATTATGGATTTAAACTCCTATGGTGATTTATATATTCGTATTGTGGAGGACAAAATATGTATTTTAAGAAATCACGTAACAGGTATGTTTGAGCCTGACCTCACAAAGCCTATTGACATAAAGTTTGAAATAGGAAGAAGCTACTTTGAATTAAAAGAGATTGAACGTTTTATTGATGTGTTAAACATTGAAGGTACACCGGCAGAACCAAAGGACAAGGGTGACTACAACAAATCGGCTTATGATTATGAAAGCAGCTCCGGAAGCCTTGCGGAAAGCACCACGAAAGTCACAGATGAACCCAAAACTACATCAACATCAAAGTTTAAGCTGAAAAAAGACTAAAAAACTAAAAAAAGGCCCTGAAACATTTTACCGTTTCAGGGTCTATCTTGTTGCTGTTAAATTCATCGAATGCCTCCAAAAATGTTTTTCATAAAAGTTTTTCTTATGCATAAAAGCTTACTGTGCTATCCAGCGGGAGCTCCTGCTCCTGTAGTTTTTTTAGTGTTTCTTCAAAGGTTTTGACTCTTCTTTTTCGCCGCCTTGCATCATCATCTTTTTTTTGTTTGGGGTTCATGTAGATTGGGGCGACAAATGCCACTCTCATAACCCTCCTTGCTTCGTATGCTGCTTTAACTCACTCCCTTCTTAAATGTCCATATAACACCGCTATACAACATATTATTTTCTATTATATATATCGGTTTTTTATACAATAAAATTTACATAGATTATAGTTAATTATTATAAAAAGTCGAAAAAACAAACTAACCATTTATAATCAATTTTATATGTGGATATATCTAGAAAAAACTAATATATTGTCTAAAATTTAATTCTATTTTATAATACACTTTATTGAAGGGAGACAATGGTAAAAGAAAACTTGAGAAAGGAATAGATACAGATTATGAGTACATTTAGAAAAAAGACAAACAAGCCTTTGGCACGTTTTTTGTACATGACTTTCATTCTCTGCCTGCTCATTACCGGTTGCGGCAATAAGGAAAGTCAAACGGAAAACCTGCCATTAAAGGTAAACAATGTAGATGAGTTAGAAGGTAAGGTTATCGGTGTACAGCTTGGTACGACGGGAGACGTTTATGTTACCGACTATGAGGGCGACGATGCAGGAACTGTAGTTTCCCGTTTTAACAAGGGAAATGATGCCGTCTATGCACTTAAGCAGGATAAGGTTGACGCTGTCGTAATCGACGAGGAGCCTGCAAAGGCATTTGTGGCTGCCAATCCTGAGCTTATCATTCTTGAAGAAGAATTTGCAAATGAAGATTATGCAATATGTGTCTCAAAAAACAACACACAGCTTACGGCGGATATAAACAATGCGCTTGCAAAGCTAAGTGCAGACGGGACTTTGGACATGATAAAGAAGAACTATACGGGAACGGATGATGAAAAAGGTCAGTATCCATACATAAAAAAGGATGTTTCCCGTCCAAACGGCACATTGGTGGTTGCTACCAACGCCGCATTCAAGCCGTATGAGTATTACGAGAATGGTGTTATGACAGGTCTTGACGTTGACATGATGCAGGCAGTGTGCGACGAGCTTGGAATGGAGCTTAGGATGGAGGACATGGAATTTGACTCCATTATAAATGCCGTACAGTCAGGAAAGGCGGATGCAGGCACCGCAGGTATGACGGTTACTGAGGATCGACTTAAAAATATTGATTTTACGGACTCATACACAAATTCAAAGCAGGTTATCCTTGTGAAGGACCCAAATGTGAAGGTAGGAAAGCTTTCCATTGTTGAAAAATTCAAGCAGAATTTTATTGAGGACAACCGTTGGCAGTATCTTACAAAAGGACTTTTAAATACGCTGCTGATTGCATTTTTTGCTGCCCTTATCGGAATTATTTTAGGCTTTGTGATTGCCATTATACGTTCATGGCATGACAAGCACGGCGGTCTTACAATAGCCAATTTCCTATGTCGTGTGTATCTTACGGTTGTGAGAGGCACCCCTGCAATGGTTCAGCTGCTCATAATATATTACGTTATATTTGCGAGCGTAAACGTTAATAAAATTTTAGCGGCGGTAATCGCCTTTGGAGTTAATTCAGCTGCCTATGTTGCCGAGATTGTGCGTTCGGGAATTATGTCCATTGACAACGGACAGTTTGAAGCAGGCAGAAGCCTTGGTCTTACATTTACACAGACAATGCGGTATATCGTGCTTCCGCAAGCGTTTAAAAATGTTCTTCCTGCTCTTGCAAATGAGTTTATCGTGCTTATAAAGGAAACCTCAATAAGCGGATACATCGGTCTTACCGACCTTACAAAGGGTGGAGATATTATACGAAGCACAACCTACGAGGCATTCTTACCGCTTCTTGCAGTTGCCGCCATATATCTTGTAATAGTAATGGCTTTAACAGCAGGAGTAAACAGATTGGAAAGGAGGCTTTCTACAGATGGAAAACAATAATGATAAGCAGATTTTATTAGAGGTAACTGACCTTGAAAAGCATTTCGGTGAAAACAAGGTTTTGCGTGGAATAAGCACTACCGTAAGTAAGGGGGACGTCATAGCAATTGTAGGTCCCTCAGGCTGTGGCAAATCCACATTTTTACGCTCCTTAAACTTGCTTGAGGAGCCTACAGGAGGCACCATTAAATTCGAGGGTGTAAACATTACTGACAAGTCTGTAAACATAAACAAAATGCGTGAAAAGATAGGAATGGTTTTCCAGCAGTTCAATCTTTTCCCTAACATGACAATAAAGAAAAATATTACACTTGCACCTGTGAAGCTTGGCAAAATGTCTCAGGCCGAGGCTGACAAAAAGGCCGACGAGCTTCTTGCACAGGTTGGGCTTCCCGACAAGGCAGACGCTTATCCATCCACACTTTCAGGCGGTCAGAAGCAGCGTATAGCCATAGCACGTTCCCTTGCCATGCAGCCTGACATCATACTGTTTGACGAGCCTACCTCGGCGCTTGACCCTGAAATGGTGGGCGAGGTTTTAAACCTTATGAAGCAGCTTGCAAATGACGGTATGACAATGGTTATCGTGACACATGAGATGGGCTTTGCCCGTGAGGTTTCCAACAGGGTTATGTTTTTCTATGACGGCGTAATTGCCGAGGAAAACGCACCAAAAGAATTTTTTGAAAATCCGAAAAATCCGAGACTTAAAGATTTTCTGTCAAAGGTTTTGTAAGTTAATTTTATCAGCATAACTGTATGGGAATAGATAAAAACAGTGGGATGGTCTACTCCATCCCACTATTTTATATATTTGTCCACTATAAGGTTTCCAATATCGCCACAACTCTTTCGTACTCTGCCTTTGCGTCTGGCAGTGCGGTATCGAGTTCTTCCCCCTTACCGCCTCTTAAAAGCTCAACTACCTTACATACATTTTCGTACAGGCTTTCTAATGAAAGATTTCCGCACACTCCCTTTAATGTATGTGCTGCCTTAAATGCATCCTCGTATCTTTTTTCTTCAACTGCCACAAGCATTGCATCATAGTTAGGATCCTGTGGGAATTTTTTTAAAAACTTTTCCAACAACTGTTCGTTGTTCATGAACCTTTCCATGGCAGTTTCAATATTTACACCTGCGTCCAACAATTTTTCTCTTAAAATATCTTCCATTATAAATTTATTTCCTCCTGTTTTGGGGTAATACATGTCAACCTGACAGTTACATCGTACGTATAATATATTTATTATTATACTTTAATACTTTCCCATTTTTCTGTCAAGTGTCCTTACTCATTTTACAGGTCTGCAATAGATTATTGGGGTTTTTTAATGCAGGTTACATACTCCGTTCTTATATCGTCCATCAGTACCCAATGCATGTCCTTTAATGTATGATGATATGTAAATCCACATTTTTCCTGCACTCTTTTTGATTTTTCATTTCCTTCAAAATATCCGCACCATATTTTTTCAAGCCCTAAATCATTAAATCCGTACCGAAGCAGCTCATTTACCGCTTCGGGAATTATCCCCTGTCCCCAAAACGGTACTCCAAGCCAATAGCTTACCTCTGCCTCC
This sequence comes from uncultured Bacteroides sp., assembly GCA_964635615.1. Taxonomy (GTDB): domain Bacteria; phylum Bacillota; class Clostridia; order Lachnospirales; family Lachnospiraceae; genus Coprococcus_C. The sequence continues at coordinate 18,274 of CAZWNL010000004.1, read as the reverse complement.
GTATCAGGAAGCCTTAAATTGCTCGCCTTACCTATGGTAATTGCCGCACAGCCGATTGGCTTCCCATCCTCCTTCAAACAGACCGCATATGTGCCTTCAGAAGAAAGAACAGTTTCTATGATTTCCCTGCTGTTTTCTACGCTCGTATGAGGAGGCCAGCCCGCAATGGGACCAACTCTCGGATCCTTTGCATATTTATATAATTCCTCCGCATCTGATATTTGCCAAGGACGAAGTATCAGTCGTTTTGTTGTAAGCTGCATATCATGAACCTCCGTTTGAAACATCATCCCTTCCATATTTGCCTTCGGCATATGTTCCGATTTACTTTGTAAATCGAGAACTCTATGGGCTGACATCTTACCTTACACAACTTTTACTTATATAGATTAAGCTGCTGATGTTTATTATATACATTATCAGGTAAAATTCAATGACAACATCCTATTATCTTCTATTTATTTTTTCTATTTAACAGACAAAAAATCAAAGCAGTCACACACCCCGATATAATTATTATAATTATATCAATAGGCGCTAATACCAAATGAGAAATTCCCTCAAACAAAAATCCCTTTCCAAAACGATAAAGATGTCCATTAAGTAAAATCATTTCTCCCACATACATAAGCCCGGTCATAAGCGAGGACAAAACAGCAGGAACAACGACCGATATGCCTATTTTTTTACCAAGAAGAAATGAGCCTGCATATATTCCAACACTTACACCCAACATAATGAAAAACACAGCCATAAGAACTGCCGACAAGGGTGACACCTGAATGTTTCCATCTCTCCAAAAAGCTGTAAAGCAAGCAAGAATACAGAGGCCGAGGAATGTGAGTGAAGAAACCGATTGCAAAATCAAGGATTTAAAGCGTTTCTTTTCACCGGTCTTTACCATTTGACCGAAGCCATATAAACAGTTCAAAATTGTAAGGATAAGGGCAACAGAAATAATGTAAAAATGCAGTTTGAAAGCAGGATTATAGTTACCCATTAAAATCTCAACCGGTGTTTTGGTTACTATTTCAGTTACTGTTTCTCCCCATCCTCCCGGAGGCGCCCAGCACGAATACATCTGCCAATCTTCAAGCTTTACAACGGTTTCAGCCGTTGACACGACAACCTTTTGTTCAAACAGCAATTCAAATACAAAGAACACCCCCATTGCGACAAAAGAACCGCCGGCAAGGGCAAATTGTTTTAATAGCTTTATGCACAAAGGCATTAAAAGAACACCAATTATAATAGCAATGCTTATAGGAGTGTACGGAATGATATATTTAGGATAGTTTTCTTTCAAAACGGTTCCATCAATAATCATGTCGGAAATTACCCGCACTCCCATGTAGAGCGGATAATATGAAGCAATCAGAACGCCAATGCAAGAAAGCAAATAATATCTGTTAAATTGTTTGTTTTTCATATTGATTCTCCTTTCATCCTGCATTTGTTAGTAACATATAAAAAATCATGCCAATCAATGCTACAAACACTGTCAACGAAAACCAAGTCATTTTCTTAAAAGAAAGTATATTTTCAATTCGTGTGCGAATTTTTGCGCCACCGAATGCAGAGGCAAAAACAGTCACTCCTTGTCTACTTTCTAACAGTGATAGTGCGTATTCCTTTGTACGACTATCACCTACCTTTGTAAGAACACGCTCATCGCAGGACAATTCAATATCTGCGAGGAACAGTTTTAAGTACAACCAACAAAGCGGATTAAACCAATGTACTGCGACGATGAAAAACGCAAGAATCCGCCACAGATTATCCGCACTGTGAATATGCATTTTCTCGTGCAGTATAACAAGCTCGATATCTCTATCCTTATAGGATGCAGGCAGGATAATTTTCGGTTTTATAATACCGTATACCGCAGGTGATATAATCTTTTCTGAAAGATAAATATTGTCCCGCAAATGCGCTGCATCTTTGACTTCGTAAAGTGTAGTAATATAGATAACTGCCAACATAAGAAGAATGGCCAAACAAATAATTATCCATATAACAGAAGCCACCTTAAATATATTTTCAAGAATGTTTACTTTATAAGTCATCGGGAAATAAGAATCAGCTGCCATAACACAATTCGTCACTGAAAAAACCACATCTTCTGTCGGCTGATACACAACAATGGTTTTTGTAGTAATTTTGGATAACAATGACATCAGGCTGTATGGACTGTTTAATCCAAAAGGAACAGTCATTCGCAGAAAAGGTATTACCCAAAGAACCACCATAAGCCTTCTTGGAAGCTTTTTCACCAACCTTATGAGCATAACAAAAATACCGGTTATAGCCGCCATTATGCTCATATTAAATACCCAATAGAATATTTCCTGCAGCATATCCATCACCCTTTATCAATCAGCTTACGCAACTCATTGACTTCTTCTTCAGACAAAGGCTCGTCCTCAAGCAAAGCAGAAAATAATGCCTTACGGGAACCTCCAAATACTTTTTTTAAAAGAGATGCAGCTTCTACCTTTTGCATTTCATTTTGTGACACAAGAGGTGTGCAAATGAAACCCGGATCATTACGCTGTATAAAACCTTTTTTTTCAAGTTTTTTAATTACAGTATAGGTGGTGTTTTTATTCCATCCAATCGTCTCTGCCGCAATCAAACTAATATCTTTTGCCGAAATTGGACTTCTCTCCCATATGATTTCCATCACTTTAGCTTCACTGTCAAAAAGCTTTTCTTTCATAAAAGAACCTCCGTAGACTATTACTATAGTTTATACTATCGTAATAGTCTAAAATTGTCAATAGGTTTTAAAAGAATAGAAAAAAGGCATTACCGAATGTAAAAATCAGTAATGCCATTTCTGTTTTTAAGATACTCTGCTAGTGAATCGCTTGGTTTCTGATGACCTCAAAATTACTCCCTATCCTCTTGAATAATGCACTTTACCAATCCTCATATAAAAGAATCTGTATCCTTAAAATAAGCATACACAAAAGAATACTCTTCAGCAGAAAAATATACATCAATACAATCAATTCCCTTTTTCTAAATAACTATCTTTTCTTTCATAAAAACTTATCTGCAACTTTTACACCATGATTGATTTCGTATAGTTCCGTCTCCCATATTTCTATATCCAAATTGACTAATAGGCTTTTCCTTTCCGCAATTCGGACATATACGTGTCGGCTCACTTCCGTTATAACCACTTGCCTGAATAATTGGTTTCTTATCATTTTTATTATTTTCAAACATAATTACCTCTCCTTCCATATACTCGCAATTTAAAAATGTTTATAAAAACACTTTTTCCATAATCCCATTGTCCATATCATCAATACTGTAAATCGTATCCATAACCTCGAATGTCTCTCTCAGATTACCTCTTGCACTCTTCCAACCAATTCCATCGGTAAACCACACAAAGGTAAATCCATCTATAGTGTCCGCTTCCTGTGAAAGCATTTTATAACTTCTTGCAGTTTCATTGAGCTTTGAACCACCACCGCCATAGAAGTTTGTTTCAATACCATAAATCATCTTATCCGTCTTGATAACGAAATCAAATCTTTTCGCCGCCTTCCCTTGATTAGAAAGTGCCGATAAATCAATATTCCACTTTTTTTCTATATCTTTTAAGTACATTTCCTTAAAGTAATTTACATTCTTTTCGAACCCTGCTGCCACTATGTACTTTTCCACCAAATCTTCCATTTGATGACCACCACGATTCTTACGACCATTAGAGTCCAACCCTGTTTCTATACCCAAAGCATAATCAACTAAGTTGTTTACCAAATGATTTGCAATCATATCAAATAATCCAGTCTTTCGCATGAATACCTTGTACTGCTCTACATTATAATTCATTTTATTGAAGTAATATAAAAATGAACCATCTTCATCTTGTGCATAGATTTCATACCCTCTTACAGCAAGAAGCAATGGTATACACTTCAAAGTCTCCGGATATTTTATCACTATCTTTTCAAAATCCTCTTCAATATTTTTTGAGCCAATTAATGAATTCAAGATATTCAATTCCACTTTGATTTCGTCTACATTTTTTACAACCTTATCAAAGTCAATATAGTAATCATAGCTTGATATACTTGGTCTAAACTTACTCAACCATTCATCAAAATTTCTCATATTTCACCACCTTAAAGTACATCTATCAATGTATCTCTCTGAGAATCAAATATATCATATTCAACATTCCGCTTAATCATCTTATTATAATCAATGTTGAATTTTTTATAATATTCTCTTGTGTAAGCTTTCGATACTGCTGTATATAGGTTAATTATTTTATTAACTCTATCCCTGTCTCCTAATTGCTCAACTATTTTAGCTGGATTTCTACCCTCGCATTCATGTTTTGCAAATCCATCTATTAGGTAATATGGAATAGGTGTACGACTATCATTCTTTTCCTTCTTTGTCTGCTCTGCCCTCTTATATAACATATAAAGATCTAACATTACATCATTTGTCACATAACCATTTTTAATAAAGTTAATTGCTGTTTGATATTGTTCACTTCCAAATTTAAGCATACTACTCTTCTTTACATATGCAACATAACCACCTGCTACAAATGCATTAATTACCTGCAAAAATTTTTCCAGCGGGATATGTACATCACTTGCTTTCTTTATTTCATTTAATCCAAATCTATTTACTCTTTCTGAACTCAACTCTTTAAGCTTAGTAGCTACTTTATATTTATTGGCGAACTTATTTTTATCACTCTGTTTAATAAGCAGTAGAAAACCTTTTGCTTCAAATTCATTTTGTAATCTAATAAATGTATCCGTATTTGCCACAAAAGTTTTTTCGTCAATAGAGTTTTGTGAATTTGTATATTTAACTATATCTTTATATAATTTATCATCTGCGCCATCATATCTATCAATTTCGAGAATCTTTAACATTACAAATGTATCCTTAAAATCTTTTTCTAATTTGTTAGGATCTATATTTTTTAATGCCTCATATATAGAGTTCACAGTCTGACATCCATTAACTATCTGAGGATTTTCTATTGTAAATGCTGCGTTCATATTATAATCTGATGGCTGTGTAATAATCTTAGTCATCTTATCACAAATCACTGTAATACCATTATTGTAATAAAAGAAATTCTTTCTATCTTCTTCATCTAATAAAGTCTGATAAATACTTTTATTAACACCTTTGTTACCTAAGTATTCTCTAATATTTTTATCAAATATTGGATATCCTTTTTCAATAGAATCACGATATAATCTATATACAGAAACCACGGGTGTTAACACATATCTAGCATCTATGACATTTTCTAATTTATATCCTTCTGTATTAATATTAAGTATGGTCCCCTTATTTACACTTTCAACCTTAACTGTTATATTCTTCTTTATTTGCTGTGTCTCTCCATAATATTTTTCTTCAATATCATCAAGATAGAATATCTTTGCAATATACTTTGGATGTGTAACATTAAATTTCTTTACATACTCATCCGCTTCTTTATTATGAATATTATTAGTTACAAATAACTGAAGATGAACCGTAAAATCAGCGCTATCCTTATATTTTGAAAATGCTCCTTGTAATTCATCAGACTTCTTATAAGTTCCATTCTCTAGTGCTGTAATTGCTCTCAACAAAAAATCGTTTTTCACATACTCAGCAGTTATCCCTGTTGTTTCACTATAATACTTATTCTGAATTAAGAATATATCTTTAGTATCTTCATATATCTCATAAGCATCTATCCCCAAATCATGATAATCAACTATCTTCTCCTCTACAAGTTCTTCATCCTCATAAAATAACTTATCTAAAACCCAATAATTAAACGCCCATTCATCTTTCTCAATGTTGCTTATGTATTTGTAGTTTTCCTGATATTCCTTAATATCCTCCTGAATCTGTTTTTTGAAATCACTCATAGTATCTTCTCCAATCTTCTCTTTGTTATTTGTAAATATTCTTTGGTGTTATCTATTCCTATAAACTTCCTCCCAAATCGCACAGCCTCTACTCCGGTAGTTCCAGAACCGCAGAAAGGATCCAATATAAGTTGTCCTTCCTCCGTAGATGCCAACACAATTTTCTCTAGCAGATATTCAGGCTTTTGTGTTGGATGTTTTCCTTCTGTCTTTTCAAAAGGTTTTGTAATCGTTCCCGTCCACACATCCTTCATTTGCTTCCCGTCATTCATTTCTTTCATTTTTTGATAATTGAAAAAATGCCGAGCTTTCTTTTCATTCTTCTTTGCCCATAAAATGGTTTCGGTTGAATGTGTGAAGCATCGACATGCTAAGTTTGGTGGTGGATTTGTTTTCTGCCATGTTATGTTGTTAATTATCTTGAAGCCTTCCTGCTCCAATGCCATACCAATCGAATATATATTGTGTAATGTTCCCGATATCCAAATCGTGCCGTTCGGCTTTAGTACTTTCTTACATAACTTAATCCACTTTCTGTTAAACTTATGTTTTTCTTCAACGCTGGTTCCACTTTCCGAAAGCTTATCCCATGAGCCCTTATTTACTGAAACCATCTGCCCACTCCGACAGGTAATGCCGTCATTACTTAAAAAGTAGGGTGGATCTGCAAATATCATATCCACAGATTCTGGTTCCATTTTTGTTAGAATTTTAAAGGAATCACCTAATATCAATTGTGCTTCTTCTGTCTCAAAGTATAATGGTACTTTCTTTGTAAATAAGTTTTCCATTATCTCGACTCCTTTAATAATTGCATATAATTACTTCTTCTCCAACTCTGTTGGATGCATCAGAATTAATCATACGCTTAACACTTAACACATCTATTCTGTAGCCCTTGTTACCATACAGTTCATTTATCAAGTCTGTATTGTGGTTTGTAAGCATACAGTAACATCCTTTAGCAGTTAATTCATCAAATAGCTTCGCAAGTCGCTTGTGACTTTCAATGTCAAATCCCTCTTTGGTATATGATTCAAAAGAAGTAGGATTTAATGGTGCATACGGGCTATCTATAAATACAAAATCTCCCTTCTTCGCATCCTTACAAGCAACTTCAAAATCTCCATCGGTAATGGTTACCTCTTGAAGATATTCAGAAATCTCTATAATGGCATTTTCATCAACAGAAGCTCTGCGACTATTGTTGTACGGAACATTAAAAAGTCCCTTTCCATTTACACGATATAACCCATTAAAACAATGTTTATTCATAAATACAAACAACGCAGCCAACTCCACATCATACTCTGCTTTCATCAGCTTGTCATTATAATGCTCCCTGAGAGAATAATAGTATTCTTTACCGTCCTCCCACATTTGCTCATCAAGCCTCTTTACAGCCTTCAAAAATAAACGCGGTGTGTTACATATCTGTTTATATGCATTTATCAACGCCTTGTTAATGTCGTTTATCAAAGCATTTGCAGGTAGTAATTCAAATATTACTGCCCCACCCCCTACAAATGGTTCATAATAATTATTATATTTTTCAGGCATTCTTTCCTTTATCTGTGTAAGTAACTGACGCTTACCGCCAGCCCATTTCACAAATGGTGCTACACTTGAATTACTCATTCTGATTCCTCTTCTCCATGCCCCAAAATGACAATTTTTTACACATACATTATACCTGCAAACATACAAAATAACAACCAAAACTTTCACTCTTTGTGAATCATCTTACTTCTGAAAAACAAATATATACTCATGTGCAAGGAGCAGAAAATTATTGTTTTGTTTCTTCCAATAGTCAGTAGAGCGACAATTATGCTGCTCTTTAATTATAATCTCCTTATTAACAAAACCAACCTGTAAAAAGCATTCCATAATACGAAATCCTAGCGGAATAACTTTTCCATATTTTCTGACATCCCCAATCATTACAGCGCATATTTTTCCTTTTTTTAAAACTCGAAATGATTCCTCTGCCACCTTTTTCATCTCAGCTATAAATTCATCTACAGCAAGTAATGAGATATCCCCTTCTATCCCTTTACTATACTTAATAATATTAGCATATGGTGGATGTGTACAAATAAAGTCAATTCGACTATCTTTAATAAAATACAAATTTGTGGCATTCCCATTTCGTGTAAAGATTTTTGAATTTGTTTCACATTGGAATTGTAAATTTGTTTCTGAAATTGAAACGGATTGCGGATTGATGTCAACACCTACCGCATGACGATTGAGTAGCTTTGCCTCTACTAAGGTTGTTCCACTACCCATAAATTGGTCTAAGACCCAATCACTGGGATTAGAATGGCGAAGTATCAGATTTCTCGGTACATATGGTGACCAATTTCCTCGATACTTTCCTGAGTGCGTTGCCCAACTGCCTCTATCTGGAAACGACCAGACTGTTGTTGGTTCAAGCTGAAAATTATTTGGTTGTAAACTTATAAGCCATGCCTCCTTTTTATTCTGATTTATACATTGTAACTCAATTTCACAGGAAAATCCATAGCGATTTGTTTTCACTATAAGTGAATTTTTTGATATATATTTCATGAGATAATATTCACCGCCGACAGCTCCCAAAAGTTCCTTCTTAAATCTTTCAGCATCCTCCAATTCAAATTGTGCCTGCTTTGCCTGCCATTTAGCTGTATCCCATATCACCGTCCACTTGCCAGCCTCTTTTGAGCCGCCTCGATTTCCTTCTGTTTATCTGTGAGCTTGTCTACGTTTTCATAATACTCTAACCGTAATTCAGTAGTAATACTCCCAACATTTTCACGACATCCTGCGCTGTTAAAAATCGTTTATTCTCCATAAGCCAAAACATCCTCCCTTTCATTTTTATTATTCAATTCATTTTTGAAAGGATTTAATGTGTTTTACATTAACAGTTCATTTATGTACTGCCAATACTTTTTAGCAAAAACATTTCACTTTTGTATTGTTGATGTTATAATCTATGTACGTGCATGATTTTTACATTGTGTCTTTGTGCATATTACAACACTCATTACACTTATAAGAAGCAGTTAAAATGAGCGAAAAATTCATCAACTGGGTAGGCTATTTGATTAGAAATTGTAGAATTGCAGCAGAAATGATCCAAAAGGAATTGGCAGATAGATATAGATTAAACGAATCCACAGTCCGAAACTACGAACTCAGAAACCGATATTCGGACGAGGCGACTTTACTTACTATCGCCAACAATCTCAATGTAAGTTTCTATGCATTATTAGACCCGAATGTTACCAATATTTTCAATGTATTCCATGTGCTGTTTGACATGAAATGGGCATATGGACTTCGGTCGACTATGAAAGACAGGGAAGTATACTTCAGATTTGAAAAGCGTCTTTCAAGCGTCGATTCTCGTCCACAGAAAGACCTTGACAACTTCAAGAAAATGATTGAGTATTGGGTACACTTACGAGATACGCGGGAAAATGGTGGAATAACAAAAACAGAATACTATCTTAAAGAGATAAAGTTCCCGATGAATCTGACAACCCCTAATAAAGAAAATACACTGTATCGTTGAATATTGATAATGACGACTATTTACAGAGCCAGAATACGAATGAAAATGAAGAAACAGGATAAGCTGCCAAGCTGTTAAAAGACTTGTTTCCGTATTTCTCTTATGTGAAGAGGAAAAGGAAACCTACGAAAGGAGATTAAAATGGAATACAATATAAAAATTGATAAAATCAGCACAGAAAATACATCATATGATTCTTCTGCCGAATGCTTAGAGATAGCACTTGAGGAATACAGACACGTCACAGAACGAGCAAATAAATACGATAATAAAGTCTATATAATGATTACATTTTGTAGTATTTTTTTTGCATTTATATTAACTTTACTAGATAAACTTTTATTACTCTCATTTCCACAATCAACAAAATCCGGCATTGTATTTGTAATCTGTATAGTTTTCTTTATAATAATAAGCTTATGCTATATATCTTCTATGCTTATCCTTGTTATTGGATTACGACCAATCAAACTACATCGTTTTAATCCTAAATTATTGATAGACTACAGTTTATGGAATAAACCTTCTAGTCAAGCCAACATGTTAGCAGTAAAGCAATACACCGAATTTGTCTTATCCAATAACGAGGTCCTTGAGAAAGCATATAAAAAAATATACATAGTGACTTCGCTTATGAGCATTGTAGTATCTTTTAGTTTTTTGGAATATATACTATTGATTTTTGCGTAGAAAGGAGGTCTACTATGGATAATATTCAAGATTTTTTAAACACTATAGCTGCTGGTCAAGATACAAAACCTAGCGATGTAATAGTTCCATCTTCAACACAAAATGATACATCACAATATTTATCACATGGTCAAAATACATGGAACTACGAACTACGAAGAAATGATTCTTCAAAAAGTAATCAATAGTTTCCAAAGTTATTGTCATTTTATTGTCACTCAACATTAAACAAGCCAAGAAATACCGCAGATCCGGCATTTCTTGGCTCTTGTAACTTACTCCCACTCTATAGTTCCGCTTGGCTTCGGTGTCAGATCGTAAAGCACTCTGTTTACCCCTTCAACCTCATGGGTAATACGTTCCGTTATATGCTGAAGCAATGAAAATGGTACATCCTCAACAGTTGCAGTCATTGCATCCTTTGTGTTCACGGCACGGATGATAACAGGATATTCAAATGTACGTGCATTATCCTTTATGCCTACAGACTTAAAATCAGGAACAACGGTAAAGTACTGCCATACCTTTCCCTCAAGTCCGTTTTTCGCAAACTCCTCACGAAGGATTGCATCCGATTCACGTACTGCCTCAAGACGGTCACGGGTAATTGCACCGAGACAGCGAACACCAAGCCCCGGACCAGGGAACGGCTGACGGTATACCATGCTGTCAGGAAGTCCAAGCTCTTTTCCTACTACACGAACCTCATCCTTGTATAAAAATTTGAGAGGCTCTACCAATTCAAATTTAAGGTCCTCAGGAAGTCCGCCTACATTGTGGTGTGCCTTAACAGGACCACTTTCCAAAATATCAGGATAAATCGTACCCTGTGCAAGGAAATCAATACCCTCCTGCTTGCGTGCCTCCTCCTCAAAAACTCTGATGAACTCTGCGCCTATTATCTTACGCTTTTTCTCAGGTTCAGCAACATCTTTAAGCTTATCAAGGAAGCGGTCAACAGCATCCACATATACAAGATTTGCGTCCATCTGATTGCGGAATACGTCTATAACCTGTTCAGGCTCACCCTTTCTTAAAAGTCCATGGTTTACATGAACACAGACAAGATTTTTGCCAATTGCCTTTATAAGAAGTGCTGCAACTACGGATGAATCAACACCACCTGACAGTGCAAGCAAAACCTTTCTGTCCCCTACCTGCTCACGTATTGCTGCAAGCTGTTCGTCAATAAAGCTTTTAGCAAGCTCCGGTGTTTCAATTCTTTTCATAGTTTCAGGTCTTTTGTTGTTTTCCATTGGTTATCCTCCATTTTTCACTTGTTGATTATATGTACCATTTTAAACAACGTTTCCATCAGACGCAAGAAATATTTTACATTATGATAGTTTTACTGCTAAATATATCTGCTGAGAAATATAGTATTATATATCAGCCAAAAGCTTTACCTGCTCTTTAAGCTCCTCATCACTAATCATCGTTATTCTTCCCTCGTCATACTGCTTCATTACCCATTCATAAACGGCCTGAACAATGGTCGCATTTTTGTCAACCTCAGGCTTTCCCTGTTTTTTATAATATTGGTTTATCCAAAATGCTACTCCTGCCGCACCTGACATATTTGTAACTGAAACCTTCGGTGGTCTGTCGAGCAGTGCCTCCGTGTCAAAAATGTTGTATATTTCAGAGTTTTTCATAATTCCGTCCGCATGTATTCCCGCTCTTGTAAGATTAAAGTTTTCACCAACAAAAGGCGTCATAGGAGGTATATCGTAATTTGTTTCGTTCTGAATATACTCCGCTATTTCCGTAATTACCTTTGTATTCATTCCATTGAAATGTCCTCTTAACGATGCATATTCAAATACCATTGCCTCCAAGGGAACATTTCCTGTTCTCTCGCCAATGCCAAGCAAAGAACAGTTTACTGCTCCTGCACCATACATCCATGCAGTTGTTGCATTTACAACTCCCTTATAAAAATCATTATGTCCATGCCACTCTAACAGTTCAGACGGAACATCCGCATAATGCTGAAGTCCGTAAATAATTCCGGAAACGCTTCGTGGAAGCGCGGCACCGGGATAAGGCACTCCAAAGCCCATTGTGTCACAGGCACGTATTTTAACAGGCACACCGCTCTCATCAGAAAGCTCCATAAGCCGCTTTGCAAAAGGAATAACAAAGCCGTAAAAATCCGCCCTTGTAATATCCTCAAAATGACATCTTGGACGAAGCCCTGCCTCAATACAGTCAGATACAATTCCGATATACTTTTCAAGTGCCTGTTTCTTTGTTAAACCCATTTTATGGAAAATATGGTAATCGGAGCAGCTTACCAAAATCCCTGTTTCCTTTATTCCAATGGATTTTACAAGTTCAAAATCTTTTTTTGACGCCCTAATCCAAGTGGTTATTTCAGGGAATTCGTACCCAAGCTCCATACATTTTTCCAAAGCCCTTCTGTCCTTTTCCGAGTAAACAAAAAACTCAGTCTGACGAATCATGCCATTTTCACCGCCAAGCTTATGAAGGAGCTTATAAATATGAACCATCTGCTCCTCCGTATAAGGTATTCTTGACTGCTGTCCATCACGAAAAGTTGTATCGGTAATAAAAATATCCTCCGGCATATTTTCAGGCACTCTGCGGTAATTAAATGCTATTTTGGGTGTCTCAGTGTAAGGAAACATTTCCCTGAAAAGCTCCGGCTTCTCCACATCCTGCAATGTATAAATATATGGGTCCTGCTCCAGCTTGTATGTCTTGTTGCTTAACTTTATATTCTGCATAATGACTCCTTTCAAATTTTTATGCTGCTTGCTTACATGTAATAATCCTCTAAATTTTATTTGCATTTATTATAAGCATTGATTATACTATAAGTAAAATAGATAATTTAGATTGTATTTATTTGAATATCGAATTATTATATATTTATACAGGGAGTAGCTTATGGATATCGACGGACTAAAAACATTTATTACATTGGCAAATACTAAAAATTACACACGGGCTGCCGAACAGCTTTTTGTCGCTCAATCTACAGTCACGAACAGAATTAATGAATTGGAAAAGGAACTGAACCTATCATTATTTTTGAGAAACAATCGAAGTGTCGAGTTGACGTTGGAGGGTGAACAGTTTTTACTTTATGCAGAAAAAGTAATAGAATTAACACAGCAATCCCTTACGGAAATCACCTCACTCCACCAATTTGAAAATCATCTGCACATAGGATGCTCAGATTCCATTTACGAGGGACATCTTGCACCGGTCATTTTAAATCATCACATGAAGTACCCTAAGGATTCATTAAAAATAACCATCGGTCTTTCAGGACATCTTTTGGAGCAGCTTCAAAACGGGATTTTTGATGTTGTATTTTCTTACCTTCCTCTTAAGAAAAAGGCATTTCAATGTGAGATTTTTAAGCAGGATGCCATGGTTTTAGTTACGGATATTCAAAACAAAAAATATGAGAAAGGAATTACAAGAGAGAACTTGATTCATGAAACTTACCTTATGTGTAATTTTGCACTTCAGGATGTAGGACAGTTTATTCGTAATTTGTTTCCTAAATATCACCAATTTGCACTTGAAATTGATGACTGCTCAAAGATCATTCCCTTTGTGCTTGGTCAAAAAAGCTATACTTTTCTCCCTGAAAATATGGCGTTTCCATATATAAAATCCAAGCAGCTTCGCATGATACCTTTAAAGGATTTCCAGGCTCCCGTTATTAACAGCTACATTATTTGCAGAAAAAACAAGCTGGATTTGTGTCATAGGATTTTTTCCACATAATAACAGCTCCTTTCAAATTTTTATGCTGCATGCTTACATGGAATGATTCTCTAAATTTTCAATATGCGTGATCAACTATTATTGTATCCACTATGTCTGCATCAGTGTCAACAAAATTTGTTCCAATAATACTTTGAATGTGTGGGGGTAATTCATGGAAATACAGTGGCTGCTCAGGGACAGAAATTTTTGTATATGAAGGAGTATCATCCTGTCCATCAACGGCATCAAAACAGTATAGCCCTTTTTGAGAAGCAGCCCGCCAATAATCAAGATTCACTCCAGATTTTTCATCTTGTACCACGATTGCCGTAGTGCAATCATGTGCGTTTTCAAAAAATTCGCTTAACAGGTCTGTATTTTCTTTCGATGCACAGACAAACTCCGGTACATTTCCATATCCACCGGATGTAAAACACATTATTTTCTTATTTTTATCGATAGCGAACCAGTCAAGGTCAGTATAAAATAACTCGTCTTCTGAAATTCTCAATTTATGACCTCCTAACATTTATGGAACTTTTTGGAGATTTAAGTATATCACATTCTTGTGCAACAATCCATCCCACCTTTTGGACGAAATGTCCCAAAGTACAAAAAAACCGGAGAGCGGCACAGCACCGCTCCCCGGCAAGTCACAGCTCTACCATCGTAGAGAGCTGTCTCAGCAAATCTTATATATTACAATACAGCCTTCCAAAATCCATGTAAGTTACAGTATGCATATGCAGACACAGCCTCGTCATTATCTGCCAAAATAAATTCCGCAATAGGTTCACCTGAAGGTGAAAGCCTTACAAGCTGACCGCCTTTCTTTGTCTCCAAAAATATCCAGCCAATGCTGTGTTCCTCAGTCATGGGATGTAACACGCTTCCCACATTTACGGTAACTTTATTTCCTTCCTTCTTTACCACCGGCACATGCTTTTCTCCTGCACCCTCTGACTTTTCTGCATCCAAAACCTCAAAGCCCGAACATTTACAGCCCTGTATTTTTTCATTGTCACCTGATATGAGATAAAGGATTTTATCATTGTTCTTCAAAAATACTGCTCCCATTTATGATTTCCTTTCCATTATTTGATAGTGTCTGTTTGCGGTAATGTCCGTTGTTTAAGGACAACCTATTTATGGTAGTATGGGCGTTTTTGCAGGGATTATTCTTAATTGCACACAGCCTCTTATTGTGTTAAAATTAGCCATAGATGATATGATACATTATCATGTAAATGCAATCGCAACTTCACACACGTTGCGCCGCATTTTTAATCGCATGGTTTTACCATGTAAATCCAAGCAGTTTGCAAAGCAAATTTCGGATGCGGCGATGTTTCAGAAAGGGGGCCTCTTATGAATATTTACACCACGGACAAAATTAGAAATGTTGTATTACTCGGTCACAGCGGATGCGGCAAAACAAGCCTTGTGGAAACCATGGCATACCTTGCCAAAATGACAACGCGAATGGGAAAGGTCACTGACGGTAATACAATCAGCGACTATGACAAGGAAGAAATCAAGCGTCATATTTCCGTCAACACCTCAGTTGTTCCCATTATATGGGAGGATACAAAGGTTAATATTTTAGATACTCCCGGCGCATTTGATTTTGTCGGGGAAGTTGAGGAAGCGGTATCAGCCTCCGATGCTGCCATCATCGTAGTATCAGGCAAAAACGGCATTGAGGTCGGAACAAAAAAAGCATGGGAAATATGCGAAAAATATAAGCTGCCACGCATGATATTCGTTACGAATATGGATAACGATAACGCAAGCTACAGGCAGGTTGTACAGGATTTACAAGATATGTATGGCAAGTGCATTGCGCCATTTCATCTTCCTGTGCGCGAAAACAAGGAATTTGTCGGATATGTAAATGTTTTACAGCAGCGTGCAAAACGCTGGACCTCACATGGTGACGTAGAAAAAATGGACGTTCCTGAATATTCCGAGGAAAACTTAAATATATGCAGAACAGCACTTATGGAGGCTGTGGCTGAGACAAATGATGACTTTCTTGAGCGTTATTTTAACGGTGATGAATTTTCAGAAAACGAAATAAGGCAAGCCCTCAGGGTGAATGTGGCTGAAGGCGGTATTGTGCCTGTGCTTATGGGCTCTAACACATTGGCACGAGGCATCTATACGCTGATGGTTGACATCGTAAAATATCTGCCAAGCCCTGAAAAGCGGAGCTGTTCAGGCATAAACACAAAAACAAACGAGATATTCAATGCTGACTATGATTTTTCAAAACCAAAATCTGCTTATGTATGGAAAACGATTGCTGACCCGTTCATTGGAAAATATTCCCTAATCAAGGTTAATTCAGGTGTATTAAAAACAGACGACATAATGTACAACCATCACAAGGGTGTTGAGGAAAAAATCGGAAAGCTCTACGTGATGCGTGGTAATAAGCCAGAGGAAACGAAGGAGCTGCATGCAGGTGATATAGGTGCTTTGGCAAAGCTTACTTCTGTTACAACAACCGATTCGCTTTCCACACAAAAAAATCCTGTTGCCTACCTCCGTACTAACATTTCCACCCCATATACATATAAGCGATATACCGTAAAAAAGAAGGGTGACGATGATAAGGTTTCGCAGGCACTTCAAAAATTAATGTCCGAGGATTTAACCCTCAAGGTTGAAAATGATGCTGCAAATGGTCAAACCCTTATATACGGAATGGGCGACCAGCATCTTGAGGTTGTAGTTTCAAAGCTTCTGGACAGATATAAGGTTGAAATTGAGCTTGAAAAACCAAGGATTGCGTTCCGTGAAACCATACTGAAAAAGTCTGACGTGGAATATAAGTATAAAAAACAATCCGGCGGACACGGACAATACGGTCATGTAAAAATGACTTTTGAGCCATCGGGAGATTTGGAAACACCATATGTATTTGATCAATGTGTTGTCGGCGGCGCCGTTCCTAAAAATTATTTTCCTGCCGTTGAAAAGGGAATACAGGAGGCCGTGACAAGCGGACCATTGGCAGCATACCCTGCTGTTGGTGTGAAGGCTGTGTTATATGACGGCTCATATCACACGGTTGACTCCTCAGAAATGGCATTTAAGGTTGCCGCTATACAGGCATTCAAAAAAGGTTTTCTGGAAGCTAAGCCTATTTTATTAGAGCCGATAGCCTCCTTAAAGGTGCTTGTTCCTGACAAATATACCGGTGATATTATGGGCGATTTAAATAAACGTCGTGCTCGCATTCTTTCCATGAACCCCGGGGAAAATGGCTATCAGGAAATTGTTGCCGATATTCCATACATGGAGCTTTACGGCTACAATACCGATTTGCGCTCAATAACCGGCGGAAGCGGCACATATTCCTACTCCTTTGCAAGATATGAGCAGACCCCGCCTGAGATACAGGAACGAGAGGTTGCAGAAAGAGCGGATAAAGTGTGATGAAGTATGGGATAGAATAACATAGCTTCAAAATTAAGGGGGAGTTTCACTTAGTGAAACTCCCCCTTGCCAAATCTCATTGATATTTCTCAGTTTAATTATATTAATAACCAATTTCTTTCATAAGGTCTTTTACAGTATCTTTATAACTTTCATCTACATCAACATAAATTAACGTATTATCAATTCTTGAAAGATATTGGTATTTTCCGTTAGTTGTTAAAGAAAAAATTGAATAATTCTTTATTTTTCTCGTTGATGAAGTATATTTATCTGATTTTTGAGATTCAAATCTTGCTTTATTAGTGTTATACATGCTTATTGCGTTTTCTTCGCTAGATAACTCATAAAATTCTATTTGATAGCCTGATTTTTGAGCTGCATAAGATTTTGACACATAATTTCCATATTGCGCAAATTGATTTGTAGTATCAGTCACTGCATAACCTTTTTCTTTCATTGTATTATTAAATTCAGCAGCTGATATAGGTGTTTTCTCTTTACTTAGAATAGTAACTGCTGCAACACATATACCAATTAATGCAGCTATAATCAGTACAACTATAGCTAAAACTTTTATCATTTTTTTCATATTTTCTCCCCCTTATATTATGAATATTATTTTATAAAAAGTTTTTTAATTCAATAAATTTTATTACTTCTATGCCATGAGTTCCATTTCAATGCACTTCCAAACCTCACCCATACAATGATAGCTCTCTACATCTTTTAATTCTACTGTTCTAAACCCACAAGATTTATAACATTCTATGGCAGCTGTGTTATTTTCAAAGACACCCAAAGATATTTTTTTCACCTTTATAAAATCAAAAGCATATTGAACCGCCAAAGAAACCATTTCTTTTCCATAGCCTTTTCCACGTTTCGTATCATCGACAATCACAAAACC
>CAZWNL010000003.1:0-196378 GCA_964635615.1 uncultured Bacteroides sp. | reverse complement strand
ACCTTAGTACCGTTACGTCGGAGACGAGCGAAAGCGTATTTTTGTTATTATGATACAAATATTGTTGGTGTGACAACCCCATTGATGCTTTTTAATGGTGTTCTTTTTTATAAATGGAGGGAATATGTTTATAACAGAATTAAGCGATATTGAGAAAAGTAAGCTTGATATATATATGGAGAGATTATTGGACTGGTTAGTGGATAAGGCGTTCGATGTTTTAATTGCACTGATTTTTATTTTTATTGGAGCAAAGCTTGTAAAGCTTATTGTAAAAATAATAAAGCGTTCTTTTGATAAGGCGGGGCTTGAGAGCAGTATCTCAGGCTTTTTGTTGTCCCTTATCAGGGGTATACTTTACGCTGTTGTATTTATAATGGCGGCGGCCACCATGGGCTTTCAGGTTACATCGCTTGTCACAATACTTGGAACGGCCAGTCTTGCCGTTGGTCTTGCCTTACAGGGAAGCCTTGCAAATTTTGCAGGAGGAGTACTTATACTTTTAATGAAGCCCTTTCGTGTGGGGGACTACATTATTGAAAATGATAAGAAATGTGAGGGAACGGTTGTATCCATAGACATATTTTACACAAAGCTTCGTACCTACGATAACAGGATTATAGTTATTCCAAACGGAAACATCACTGCAAATTCCCTTATTAACCTTACTGCGGAGAATACCAGAAGGCTTGATATAACGGTAGGTGTAGCATATGATTCTGATATTAAGCTTGTTAAGTCCGTTCTTGAAAATGTAGTAAGGTCAGGCAAGTATTATGATGCAGATAGGGAAATAAGCGTATTTGTGGATTCATTTGGTGAAAGTGCAATAAATATGGGTGTAAGATGTTATGTAAATACAGAGGATTATTGGCAGGCAAAATGGGAAATGACGGAAAGCATTAAGGAGAGCTTTGATGCGAATAGCATAAGCATACCATATAGCCATATGGATGTTAATGTAACCCATGTGAATAACGAAACATAGCCGCTAACCAAGCGACAAGGGGCTGTGGTACTAATAATGTTATTAAGTTGATAATCTTTAGGAACAAAAAACATCTTGCATTTTCTGTACGCATGTAGTAGTATGGCTACAAGGCATTGTATTCTGATTTAATTTATATCTTGACTAATCTGTAATCAAATAAAACTTCGATGCTTTATTTCACACAAACAAATAGGCAGCGGGGTTGCTGTTTGAACATAAGGGTATGTAAGCGGTTGTATATACTGCTGTTTTTCGTTCAATTCATGTAGTGTCTTAAGGAAAAAGCCTTATGACAAAATAAAACTTCTCTGCCATAATTACAAGGAGGAGAACTTATGAACAAAAAGAACGAAAACGTAACAGTTACTGAATTGAAATCCGCCGTCAAAGGCTTTGAGGAACTGGAATTTAAGGATGATTTTATGTTTGGGGTTATTATGAGAAATCCCAAATACTGTAAGCCTTTTCTGGAGATGATACTTGGTATAAAAATATCAGATATAAAATATCCGAAAACGCAGGAAACCATAAATAAAAATCTTCCCAAAAGAGCAAGATATTATCAGGGAATGATAGACCTCAATATCTTGGAAAAGGGTGAGGATTATAAAAACCTGAAACGAAGCTTTGTTATCTTTATCTGCACCTTTGACCTATTTGGTAAGGGCAGACACATCTACACATTTGAAAACAGATGTATACAGGATTATGAAATAGGTTTGGGAGATGAAACAACAAAAATAATATTAAATACAAAGGGAACGATGAATGATGTGAGCCCAGAAATGAAACGACTGTTAAATTACATAGATGGGCAGGCATCGTCAGATGAATTTACACAGGAACTGGAAACAGCGGTAAAAACCATAAAGAATAATGAAAGATGGAGGGTGGAATATATGACTTTAGAGATGCGTTATAGGGAATTGTTGGAACAGGGGATGGAACAAGGTATAGAACAGACAGCATTAAGAATGCTCCAAGCAGGTGAATTATCGGTTGAAAAAATAGCATTATATTCAGGACTTGATATTGAAAAGGTTTTGGAGCTGAAAGATAATCTTTAGGAAATATACAATTGGATTAACAAACAAGGAAGTATGTCAGGTTTCGTTCGGGAACATTCATTATGGTTTGTTGGCATAAAACACATGCTTTTTGCCTTTTTATTACAATCATAATATTTTTTCTTTTTCTCAAAATTCGTCAAAAAACAAATTTCATTCGGACTTTTAATTATTGCTTTACTGTCATATCTCAATGTAAATTTTATTTCTTTTATAACAAAATAAAAAAATTAGTACATCTTTTCAAAATAGTGTTATAATATCTTAGAAAAAAATAAAAAAGAGGCAAATGGTATGTTTTACAATAATGTTTTAGATTTAATAGGAGACACGCCCCTTATGTGTCTTAATGAAACAACAGGATTAAACATTTATGCAAAGGCGGAATTTTTAAATCCTGGAGGAAGCATTAAGGACAGAATTGCAAAAAATATGCTTGAGGTGGCAGAGCGTGAGGGAAGGCTTAAGCCGGGTATGACAATAATTGAGCCTACAAGCGGTAATACGGGAATAGGACTTGCTCTTTGTGGAGTGAGAAAAGGGTATAAGGTTATCATTGTTATGCCTGAAAATATGAGCGAGGAGCGAAAGAAAATCATAAAGGCTTTAGGTGCTGAGCTTGTCCTTACAGAGCCTGAGCTAAGTATAGGCGGTTCTGTTTCTGAGGCGGAAAGATTGTTAAAGCAAAATCCCGATAAATACTTTATGCCACAGCAGTTTGAAAATCCGGCTAATCCCGATATACATTACAGGACAACGGCTGTTGAGCTTTGTGAGCAGTTAGGGAAGTCGATAGATGTATATGTATCAGGTATAGGAAGCGGAGGAACTCTTGCAGGTGTAGCCAAATATCTTCTTGAAAGGAATCCTGATACAAAGATTGTTGCCGTGGAGCCTAAGAATGTGTCTGCACTTTTGGGTGACGAGCCGGGACTTCATCAGATACAGGGTATCGGAGATGGATTTATTCCTGCAATACTTGATACGAGTATTATAACGGATATTGTTGAGGTTACGGATGAGGATGCCATAAACACTGCAAGGGAGCTTGCAAGAGTTCAGGGACTTCTTGTGGGTACATCATCAGGAGCAAATGTATGGGCAGCAATGGAGATGGCAAAGAAGTACGGTGATGATAAGGTTATAGCAACTGTGCTTCCTGACAGGGTAGAAAGATATTTCAGTACATCGCTCATTTGATTCATAATAAATAGTTCTGTTGGGATAACTAATAATGTAAAAAATTATTTAAGATAAATGCGGAGGTAATAAAATGACAAAGATAGATATTATATCAGGTTTTTTAGGTGCAGGAAAAACAACGCTTATTAAAAAGCTTATTAATCAAGTGTTTCAGGGTGAAAAGCTTGTGCTCATTGAAAATGAGTTTGGTGAGATAGGCATAGACGGAGGATTTTTAAAGGATGCAGGCATAGAGATAACGGAAATGAATTCAGGCTGTATATGCTGTTCACTTGTGGGTGATTTTGGAACTGCATTAAAGAAAGTAATAGATGAGTATACACCTGACAGAATTATCATTGAGCCATCAGGAGTTGGTAAGCTTTCTGATGTAATAAAAGCGGTGGAGGACGTTAAGGCTTCTGCGGACATTGCCGTAAACAGTGCAACAACGGTAGTAGATGTATCTAAATGCAAAATGTATATGAAAAACTTTGGCGAGTTTTTCAACAATCAGGTGGAAAGTGCAGGAACGATTGTTTTAAGTCGTACACAGAATGTATCTGACGATAAGGTAGAAGCTGTGGTTAATATGCTGAGGGAGCATAATAGTGAGGCGTCAATTATTACAACTCCGTGGGATGATTTGGATGCAAAGGTTATTCTTGATGCTATGGAGCATGCAAATTCACTGGATAAAATGATAGAGGAAGCTAAAAAAATGGCGGAGCATGAGCATCAACATCATCACCACCATGACCACGAGCATGGTGAGCATGACCACGACCACGAAGGACACGAGCATCATCACGAACATGGAGAGGACTGCACATGCGGATGTCATGAGCACGAGCATCACCATCACGACCATGACGGACATGATGAGCACGAGCATCATCACCATGACCACGATGGACATGAACACCATCATCACGAGCATGGCGAGAACTGCACGTGCGGATGCCACGACCATGAGCATCACCATCATGCGGATGATGTATTTACAAGCTGGGGAGTGGAGACAAGCATGAAATATTCCGAGGAGGAGATGAAAGCCATTTTGGAGGAGCTTGCAAAGGAGGAAAATGATTGCGGAATTATCCTTCGTGCAAAGGGTATCGTTTCCGGCACTGAAAATGAGTGGCTTTATTTTGACCTTACTCCGGGTGAATATGAGATAAGAAAAGGAAATCCTGATTACACAGGAAAGCTTTGTGTTATAGGCAGCAACCTTAATGAGGGTAATATTGCAAAGCTGTTTAAATTAAGCTAATCAGGGATAATATGTACTAAGTGTGAAAGGTTGTGTTATTTTATGAATAGAAATGATGAACTTGAAGAAATACCCGTGTATATGTTTCTTGGATTTCTTGAGAGCGGAAAGACAACATTTGCAAAGGAAACCCTTATAGACAGGGGTTTTACGGAGGGCGAGCCTACGTTGCTTTTAGTCTGCGAGGAGGGAATTGAAGAATATGATGTTGAGGATTTGAAAAAGAGGAATATATTTACTGAATATATTGATGAGACAAATCTTAACACCGAGTATCTTCTAGATTTACAAGATAAATATAAACCTACAAGGGTTATGATTGAATACAACGGAACATGGAAGCTTGACAAGCTGTTTGGTATAAGAGTTCCAAAGGGCTGGACGGTTGTTCAGGTTATTTCATTTGTTGATGCCACAACCTTTGATGTGTATATTGTCAATATGAAGGCCATGATGATTGAAGCCATGTCAGCTGCTGATATGATAATATTCAACAGATGTGATGAAAATACAAGACGTGCAGAATATAGAAGAAGCATCAAGGCTGTCAACAGAAGGGCACAGGTTATATTTGAAAATAAGGACGGTCTTGCAGAAATTGATAATTCGGAATTGGATTTGCCTTACGATATAAATCAACCTGTTATAGAGCTTGAGGATGATGATTTTGGAATATTTTACATTGATGCCTGCGATAATCCTGACAAGTATGTAGGTAAAAAAGTACATTTCAAGGCTATGGTTCACAAGCCAAAGGAATATGCAAAAAATGAGTTTGTTCCGGGAAGATTTGCCATGACCTGCTGTGCTGATGATATAGCATTTATCGGCTTTAAATGCTATTTTGATGCCGCAAAGGTTTTAAGGGACAGGCAGTGGATTACCGTGACGGGAACAATCGAAAAGGAATATTATCCTGAATTTGAGGGTGAGGGTCCTGTCATTAAGGCGACAAAGGTTGATAAAGCCAAGCCTGCCGATGAGGAAGTAGTATATTTTAGTTAAAAGATAGGGAAGATGAAGGATTGGAAAAAACAGGCTACTCTACGGATAAAAAAAATAAAATATTGGAATGCTTAAAGAATAATGTGGATTCTGACATGACTGTTAAGGATATTGAGGAGTATCTGCTTAATAAATTAGGCACAAAGGTTAATATTGCCACAATATACCGCAATCTTGATAAGCTTGAAAAAAACGGATGTGTCTTAAGACATACGGATGAAGCCGGAAATAAATCAACCTATCAGTATGCAGGATCAGAAAATAAATGCCACAATCATATTCATATGAAATGCAGCACATGCGGACAGGTTTATCATATGGACTGTGACTTTATGAAGGAGCTTGAGAAACATATGTATGAGCATCATGGCTTCATATTAGAATGTAAAACCTCAATGATTTATGGCATATGCAAAAATTGCAGTTCACAGAATTTTGACAACAATGTCAAAATTGAAACATAATTTCTTAGTATCATAAGATCAATTTAGGAAAAGAAAGGAAGATGTCTTATGAGTAAAGGAAAATTGGGATTTTTAAAACGTACCGTCACCCTGATTATCAGTGCCGTTTTATTTGGTGCCGTTGCGGGAGTAACGTTTAATTATGTTGCCGATACGGATGGGAGCGGTCAGTATTCCAATTTGTTTCAAGAGATGAGCAGATCTTTGGAAGTTGATGATTCTGAAAATAAGTATATAGAAAAAAATGAAAATGACATAAACTCTGATGAAGATAAAAAGGACGATTTCAGTATACCAACAACCTCGCTTTCAAATAGTAATTCTTACGGAAGTATGGATGTATCTGATATTGTAAAAACAGCAATGCCGTCTGTTGTGTCAATAAATGTTACGGCAGTATCTGAGTATAGCTTTTGGTATTACGGAAGTCAGGAATATGAATCGGAAGGCTCCGGTTCAGGAATTATTATTGGAAAAAATGATACAGAGCTTCTTATCGTTACAAATAATCATGTTGTGGAAGGTGCAAAAACGGTAAATGTATGCTTTGTTGACGGAAAATCATACGATGCTGTAGTTAAGGGCACTGACAGTGATAACGATGTTGCAATTGTTGTTGTCAAGCTTGCAGATTTATCAAAGGATACTTTTTCGGAAATAGAAATAGCAAAGCTTGGAAATTCTGATGAAATCTCCGTAGGTGAGCAGGTTGTTGCCATTGGAAATGCACTTGGATACGGACAGTCGGTTACAACAGGCATTGTAAGTGCAAAGGATAGGGTTGTAAGCACAAATACCACACCGCTTATTCAGACGGATGCTGCAATCAATCCGGGAAACAGCGGCGGAGCGCTTCTTAACATGAAGGGTGAGGTTATAGGCATTAACTCTTCCAAATATATGTCTACAGAGGTGGAAGGAATGGGATATGCTATACCTGTGTCAAAGATAGAAAGCATTTTGGATAATCTTATGAACAGGAAAACAAGGGAGCTTGTTGAGGACGAAGGTAAGAGAGGCTATCTTGGAATAACCTGCAGCACGGCAGGAAGCACCACCTCGCAATATTACAATATATATGGAAGTATGGAGGATGCTGTTGACACACCAAAGGGTGTCTATGTAAATGAGGTTACGAAGGGTTCACCTGCATATAAGGCGGGACTTAAGGAAGGAAATATAATTACGGCATTTGACGGACAAACGGTTAGCAAGGCAGATGACCTCACAAGTCTTTTGCAGTATTATGAGGCAGGAGAAACGGTGGAGCTTAAAATACTCGTAGAAAAGGACAATGAATATAAGGAAAGAACAATTAAGGTACGTCTGGGAAGCCGTGCAGATATTGTGGAGCATTAAATATTTCGTTGTATAACGATGCATGAGTAATCACAAATTAAAAAATGTAAGCTAAAAAGATGCTGTCGCATTAAGACCATTTATACCATAATTCAAGCAAAAACGTGTTTTTATTATTATGGTATAAATGGTCTTAATGCGACAGCCTCTTTTTTACGTTAATTTTATTTGACAAAAATTATGCATTTTTGTCGTTTCACTTTACCATATTGTTTTTTATTTTTATATATGATATGGATTGATATGTAACTGTAAATGATAGATTTTAGTTATCTTATGTGACAACATAAACATAAGGTAAGAATTGGAGGTATAGTAAAATGAGAACAATCAAAAAAGTATTTTTGGGTGCGGTATTATCGCTTGCTTTAGCAGTGAATTTGGGAGGCATCAGTGCCAATGCCATGGAGAGTACGGAGGAGCAAGATGATATTTATGGTATTGATGTATCTGAGGCAGATGATGCAGTGCCTTATATGAGTACGGTATCATTTAATTATGATGCTACTCGTAATGGTCAGAATTTGGGGAAATTCACCGCATCATCAACTACCGTGCATCTGACATTTTCTGCACCGTATGTTGGACGGGCTGAGTTTCGTTTTCTGGAAGGAAGTTCAAACGGACCAGTGCTTACAACAATTAAAACTCCTGTTGCAGGAACGACTTCTGCAATGTTAACGACTACCATTTCGGTAACACAGGGAACGACATATTATATTTTTGTATATCCACTTGACGATTTTGTTCAAACAAGGGGATATTTTCAAATGAGATACTAATTTATATAAGGGGATGCTCTCCTTAGGTTTGCATCCCCTTTGTAAATATAATTATTGTCAATCTTATGAGGAGTTGATAAGCAGATGAGAGCTAATATTTTTATAATATTAAAATATTGGAAAAAAAATAAAAGGCAGCTGTTTCGCATGATTCTTTCCGTGGCGATTTTATTTGATTTGCTTTTTGTTTCAACATTGCTGACAAGAACAGAAAAAAGACGTGATTTTGAGCGGATGCTGTATGGATATGGTAACAGAAGTTGGGTATATTTCGATTTAAGCGATGAGGCTTATGCTGAGATGAAGGCTGACGAGCTTGTGGAGAAAATAGGTCAGACGGCAATTTACGGAAAGCTTGGGGATGAAAATCAGCAGTATACCTATGGGGCATATTTGGATAAGGAATCGGAGGAATTGGAATACAATAAGCTTTTGGCAGGGCATATGCCTCAAAATCCCGGAGAGGCTGCTATATATGATTGTGTACTTGAGGATTTATTTTTTGCAGCGGAGCCGACCGAATATCTTGGAGAGGAAATCACGCTAACAAGGTATGATTTTGGAACGGGAAATGCAACCGGGGAGAAAAACGGCGAGGCAACAGTAAAAATTGTGGGCATTATAGAATCGGATATATTGCGTGTGGATAAGGAAATTAATCCAGGATGGCTTGGATATATTGACTTTGATTGTATGTCCATGCCGGTTATTTATCTGTATCCGGATGACTGTGAAGTATCGGAACGCACACATGTTTTTACGCAGGTTAGATTATATCATGATGATATTCTGACGGAGGAGCAAAACGACATAAGCTTAGGATTTGTGATGAAATATCATGAAAAGTGTGGAAAGGCACCATGGGATGGGGCTAGTGGTGAAGGAATAATGAATATAGCAGAGATTGTGACAAATTATCAGGTGGGAAACTATATCTTTACAAGAATATATCCTGCCGGAGAAACAACCTTAATGCGGTATTTAAGTATTATTGCAATCATCATGTCGTCCGTTTCGCTGTTTGGCATTATGTCAATTGTTATGAGGGAACGTATAAAATCTCTGGAGTCTGTGAGAAATGTAGGCTGTTCCAAAATCAGGCTGGCGGCGATACTGCTTACGGAATGGTGTTTACTGTTAGCTTGCGGCATTTTTTTTGGGCTGGCAACGGGAAGCTGTATATATGAGCTTGTTCTGCTTATTCAAAAGCGTTTCATGGGTCTGTCTCTGCTTAGGGGGTACCATGCGGAGTGGGCTGTGCTTCAGGTGACAAATAATCCATTTACATATTCTGTTATGTGCGCTACATGTATGTTTGCACTTGGATATATCATTTTTTTTGGGTGCAGATGGCTATCAAAAAAGAATATTCATAAATTCAGAAAAAAAAGCCGTTCACGCAGGAGAATATTTGCATGCCTGTGTGGAAATGGTTTTTCAAACAGGATGCAGCTGCTGCTTATGGCAATTCTCCTTTTTTCAATCGTTATGTGCTATTCCTATTATACAATGGATGGAAAGGGAGACAGCGTATATTTTAAGGAGGAAGAGTCTGATTATAAAAATTATTACTCATACGGACACCTTGATATGAAGGAAGCTGATGTGGATATATGCATTTATACCACAGGTGCCATTGAACACCAGAACGTGATTATATTGCAGGATGTTGGAATTCCTGCCGGTACGCTGGAGAAGCTTTCGGGGATTGAGGGGGTGGAAAGCGTCAAGGCATGTATACATAATCAAGCGTTTAATGTATATTATCCAAAGGATGATGAGCTTGTTCCAAGACAGATACAACACTTAAAGGCTATAATGACAGAAAATCCTGACCCGTTACTGTATGCGGATGAGCGGGATTATTACATGATTCCTGCGGTATTTGGGAATGATACGCTCATGGAAAAGCTTTCGGAATATGTAACGGAAGGGAGCATTGGCACATATAAAAATGGAATTACGGTTGTTTTTTATGAGGCACATAACGTTTCAGAGTATCCCTATAAGGTTGGAGATGTTATAAACTCCATTGCAATTGGTGAGCCACACCTGATTCATGACATGGAGGCGGTTATTGAGGCTGTTGCCGTAATTCCGGAAACCGTATTGAAAACGGATCCTGTTTTTTACAAAGCCTTTAATGTGGCATTTGATGGGGATGTTGTTTTTGCCGCACCACAGAATAATGCTGTATATATGGAAACATATAAGGAAAATTATGATTACGTTTATATAACGCTTGAGGATAAGGTTTCCGATAAGAAGGTTGCCTCGGAGATTAGGGCTCTGCTTGACACTTCAATGAAGGTAAAGATACAGACGATTTCTGATTGTGACAGAGCATATATGGAAAGCCGTATTGCAAGGTTTGGAAGCATACTGGCACTCATAGCCGTGTTCTTCCTTATGATAATTACAGGTTATTATAGTCTTGTATCCATGAGACTTTCCGACTGTACATATAAGCTTGCAGTACTTCGTACGGTTGGAATGCCACAAAAAACATTTTATAAAATCTTTTTATTGCGCAATCTTTATAATACAATATCGGCATGTGTTCTTGGTACCGGAATGGTTTATGCCATGAGGTGGTTTCTGAAAGGTAAGTACGAAAAGGCACTTGACATTATGGGTTATCCTGAAAAACTGGATTTGCTGGGCGCATCGGAGGAAACCTATAAGAAAATAAACGACTTAAACAGCAGATATCTGATTTCACATGAACTGCATACGGTTCCGGTAGCTAAAATAATTGTTATATTAAGCATGATTATACTTGTGATTTCATTGATAATTACAGCAGTTGTTTTACTTGGAAAAGACAAAAAAACCATTGTAAAGGAAATATGCGAATAGGGGGGGGAGATTACATGATAAAAATAAGCTCGTTATCAAAAACGTATGGCAGCGGTGAAAATGCTGTAAAGGCACTTGATGAATGCAGTTATGAATTTATTAAGGGGAAATTTACGGCAATAATAGGTACGTCAGGCAGTGGTAAATCCACGTTGATTCATTTGCTGGGAGGTCTGGATACGGAGGCTGAAGGGGATATTTTTTATGAAGAGGAATCAATTTTAAAAATGGATGATGCTTCTTTATCAAAATTCCGCCGCAACAATATTGGAATCGTGTTTCAGTTTTTTAATCTTATTCCAGAGCTTACAGCAAAGGAAAACATACTTCTGCCGTTAATGCTGGATAAAATAAAGACGGACAGGGAATATTTTGAGGAGCTGACGCAGCGGCTTAACATATCAGAGCGTCTGCATCATTATCCTTCGCAGCTGTCAGGCGGACAGCAGCAGCGTGTTGCGATTGCGAGAGCCCTTATCCGAAAACCTAAAGTATTGCTCTGTGATGAACCTACCGGAAATTTGGATTCAAAATCAGGTAATGAGTTTATAGAGCTGTTAATGCAACTGCAAAAGGAAATGGGGCTTACCGTCATTATGGTAACACATGACAACAAAATAGCAAAACAGGCGGATACGATTGTACATATTGAGGACGGAAGGATTATGACAGATATAGAATAACATGGTTTTTGATTATAGGATATATTTTATGTCTAAAACCGAAAAGAATACAATATATTAAATATATATCGTATTTGGGGCGAAAGTCATGAAGTACATAAAATCATATATTATAATCTTATCAATTCTAATAACACTTCCGTATAATGAAAACATATGCCATGCTGAAGAAATAAACGAATGGCAGCTTTATTCCATTTCTGCGGTTTTGATGGATGGGGACACAGGAAGAATACTATACGAAAAAAACGGACATGAAAAGAGGGCAATGGCAAGCACCACAAAGATTATGACGCTTATTTTAACGCTTGAATATGGAAATCTTGACGATATAGTTACGGTCAGTGATTACGCCTCGAAAATGCCTGATGTTCAGCTTGGAATCAATAAGGGAGAGCAGTATAGGCTTTCAGATTTGCTATATTCCCTTATGCTTGAAAGTCACAATGATTCAGCGGTGGCAATAGCGGAACATGTAGGAGGAAGCAAGGAAGAATTTGCAAATATGATGAACAAAAAGGCTGCCGAGCTTGGGCTTTCTAATACATATTTTATAACAGCAAACGGATTGGATGAGGAAGATGAAAATGGTTTTCATTCAACTACTGCAGCTGACCTTGCAAGGCTTATGAAATACTGCGTTCTTGAATCTCCTAAGAAGGAGGAGTTTATAAATATATGCCAGACAAGGAGCCATACATTTTCAGATTATGAAAACAAGAGAACCTTTACCGTTGAAAATGCAAATAAGTTTTTAAATATGATGGACGGCGTTATTGCAGGAAAAACAGGCTTTACGACACAGGCAGGATACTGCTATGTTGCGGCACTTAAAAGGGATAACAAAACCTACATTGTTGCTCTTTTGGGATGTGGCTGGCCTAATAATAAAAATTATAAGTGGTCAGATACAAAAAAGCTTTTTAATTATGGAATTGAAAATTACAATTATAAAACCCTGATAGATGAGAGCTATCCGTCAGCTGCAATAAAAATAAAAGATGGGATAGAAAAAACTCAGATTTCAACCTATGTAAAGGATGAACTTACACTTCTGATTTCTGACAACGATACAGTTCAAATAAGCGCCAATATTCCCGAATGCATAAATGCACCTGTAAATAAGGGGGATATTGTTGGCTCTGTCGACATATATATAAATGAGGATTTATATAGAACATTTAATGTTTATTCCTCGGAGGATGTAAAAAAGGTAACATATTATTATTATCTGAAAAAAGTAGTGGACTGTTATATTTTTTAAACATTCAATTTGTGGCAGCATATAATAGAGTATCGTAAGGGGGATTTAGCTTTGATGGAAAAAAATGTATGCATTCTTGGCAATGATAAGAGAATGGATTATATAGCTGAATATATATACAATGTTGGATATGAAATAAGCAGGGATATAGAAGCTGTAAATTCCGAATCAATCATTATATTGCCGCCGCCTGTAAACGAAAAGGTAACAATAAAGCTCATTCCATATCTAAGTGAAGGGCAGACTGTGTATGGCGGGATGCTTTCTAACAGAATGATACATGAGTGCGGACTTAGAAATATAAAAGCATTTGATTATCTAAAGGTAGACAGTCTGACGGAGAAAAATGCAGAGCTTACCGCTAAGGGTATTGTCAAAGAGGCACTGGCAAATTCCGCAGTTATAGAAAACAGCTGCTGTCTTTTGACGGGGTATGGATTTTGCGGTAAAGCCATTGCAAGGGAGCTTGCGGAATATAATGCCTCAGTGGATATTATGGTGAGACGTGAGAGCTTAAAAAATGAGATTATGGAGGCTGGATTTGGATATGTATCCTTGAATGGCTATGACAAGGTATGTATGGAAAAATACAGCTATGTATTTAATACCGTTCCGGCACTTATTTTAGATGACAGGCTCCTGTCAAAGCTTTCGCATAATGTAATGATATTTGATATTGCGTCGGCACCGGGCGGATGTGATTTTGACTATTGCAGGGAAAATAATATTTTTGCCATTCTTTCATTAGGTATACCGGGTAGGGAATATCCCATGGAGGCAGGCAGAATTATTGCCGATGTCATTTTAAACGATTTAAATCAAGGCTGAGTTCTCTTTCGAAAGTAAAAATGTGAGGTTAAAAAAATGAAATTATCAGGGTGCAATGTCGGATTTGGTATAACCGGCTCGTTTTGTACTTTTGATAAAATTAAAACACAAATAAAAGTTCTTAAGGATGAAGGTGCTAATGTAATACCCGTTTATTCATTTAATGCTTACAATCTGGATAACAGATTTACTGAGGCTGCAAAGTATGTTGACGAGATAAAAAATATAACAGATTCCTATGACATTCATACGATTCAGGCTGCGGAGCCTGTAGGACCTAAAAAGCTTTTTGACATTATGATAATAGCACCTTGTACGGGAAATACAGCGGCGAAGCTTTGTAACGGAATAGTTGATACACCGGTGCTGATGGCGGCAAAGGCTCACATGAGAAACAATAGACCGCTTGTTATAAGCATATCGACAAATGATGCTCTTGGAATAAATTTTAAAAGTATAGGAAGCCTTATGGTAATGAAAAACATATTTTTCGTACCATTTGGTCAGGATGACTATATGACTAAGCCTAATTCAATGGTTGCAGATGTATCTCTTATAAGGGAAACCCTTGAGGAAGCACTTGAGGGAAGACAGATTCAGCCTGTGATAAGATAGGGCGGTATATGTCATTATTTTTTATTTTAAAAACGAGACTGTCGCACTACGGTACAATCGTTCCTTAGTGCGACAGTCTCGTTTTTAAACTGATAAGGTATACTTGCGCATCCAATAGTCAACCTGAAGCAGGTATGCAAGCATCTGAGGTCCTGCCATAAGCTGTCCGTACCAAGGCTTTCCGTATTCCTTTGGACTGTCAATGAATTTATTTACGGCAGGTATATTAAGGTAGCTTCTTATAGGAGAACCTGTATCGTTGATTACCTCGCGTAATCTGTTGCATAAAAGCTCCTCGTATTTCGGGTGGTAGGTTTTTGGATAAGGATTTTTCGGTCTGTTCATTACCGCATCGGGAAGGAATTTTGTGGCGGCATGGCGGAGAAGACTTTTCGGTGTTTTATCCTCACATTTTATGCTCCACGGAATGTTATATACATATGACACAAGCCGGTGGTCTGCAAATGGGACTCTTGCCTCAAGTCCACTCTGCATGGAAGTTCTGTCCATTCTGTCCAAAAGCGTCTGCATAAACCAGCGTATATTCAGATAGGTGACCTTTCTTATTTTTGCGTCAATTTCAGACTCAGACGGTAGGGCATCAATTTCAGAAACGGTGTTGTTGTATGCGTTTGTCACGTATTTTTCCATTTGCAGGGCAGCGGCAAATTCAGGATTTAACAGTGATTTTCTAAAGCTTAAATCACTCATCCAAGGAAAGCTGTCTGACATATACATTTCCTTCCTGTGAAACCAAGGATATCCGCCGAACACCTCATCGGCGCATTCACCGGTGAGTGCAACCTTATGGTTTTTTGCCACCTCGCTGCAAAAGTATAAAAGCGAGGAATCCACGTCCGCCATTGTCGGCAGGCATCTTGAATCAACGGAAGGGTACAACAAATCCGCAAGCATTTCATATTTACAGCTCAAAATTATATGGTTTGAGTTAATATAATCCTTCATAATATCCACGTATGGAGCGTCCTGCGTGGGCTGAAAGCTGTTTGCCTTAAAGTGTATGTCATTATCCTCAAAGTCAAAGGAGTAGGTATCAAGCTGTTTTCTCTCAGGCATATTAGAGGCACAGATTGAGCTTACAAGGGATGAGTCAATTCCGCCTGAAAGGAAGGTACAGATTGGCACGTCGGAAATCATTTGACGTTTAATACTGTCCTCTATCAGGAAGGTTGTTTTTTCTATTGTTTCCTCGTAGGAATCCGTGTGAGGATGGCTTTCAAGACGAAAATACAGTCGTTTCTGTATGCCCCGTTCGGAGGCTGTTATATATTCGCCTGGAAGTACCTCCTTAATTCCTGCAAATACACCATGTCCGTGTGTTTTGGCAGGTCCTACGGTAAATATTTCATTGAAGCCGGTAAGATCAATACATGGTTTTACCCTCGGGTATTCAAACAGTGTGTCTATTCTTGAGGCAAAGACAAGGGTTCCCCCTACCTGTGTATAGTAGAGAGGCTTCACGCCGAAGTGATCCCTGAAAAGATAAAGTGTTTTTTCCATCTCATCATATATAGCAGTGGCAAATATGCCGATCAGGCGTGTCGCAAAAAGCGGTCCCCAGTGTATAAATGCCTTACACATTACCTCTGTGTCTGATGTTGTTTCAAAGGAATAGCCGCTTGATATAAGCTCCTTTTTTAAGTCGGGATAATTGTATATTTCACCATTGTGTATAATGTGATAGCTTTTTCCGTTATGAATAATTTTCATGGGCTGGTCGCCCGTATTAAGGTCTATAATTGACAGCCTTGTGTGGGCAAAGCAGCAGGAAGGTGTTATGGTGCTTCCATCTGCGTCAGGGCCGCGCTGTTTCATCGTAGCGATCATGTTAGAAAGTATATTAAAATTATTCTTTGGATTATTGCTAAAATCTATTTTGGAATTAAAATATCCTGCAATACCGCACATAATGTTAAATATCCTTATACATGGCTTTATTGTTAGTATATTCATCTAATAGCACAATTTGCTTAAACCCTGTAATTATAATGAAGCACGCCTATGCGTGCGTAGGTCCGTAAAGGTTTCCTTTGGAGCTGCTTTATGGACATTTAATCATAATTAAACAAGTTGGACAGTATAATATATTAAATGCTATTGGGGATATAGGAAGTAAAATGAAAAGATTAATAAGCTTTTTTATTGCATTTGTACTTGTGCTTGGTGTATGTGTCGTTCAATGTCCCATAAGCCATGCCGAGGAAACGGGAAATAATGATGTTGCAATTGAATCCCGATCTGCAATTCTTATTGAGGCACATTCAGGGCAGGTAATATATGAAAAAAATGCGGACGAAAAATTACGTCCTGCCTCCGTAACAAAAATAATGACACTTCTGCTTATTTTTGAGGAGCTTGAAAAGGGAAACATAACATATGATGACATTGTAACCGTATCGGCACATGCCGCCTCCATGGGTGGCTCACAGTGCTTTTTTGAGGAGGGAGAGCAGCAGACGGTAAAGGATATGATAAAATGCATAGAGGTTGCCTCGGGAAATGATGCTGCAACAGCAATGGCAGAACATATATCAGGCAGTGAGGAGGCATTTGTCAACCTTATGAATCAGCGGGCTGCCGAGCTTGGTATGGTAAATACCCATTTTGAAAATGCCTGCGGACTTGAGGCTGAGGGACATGTGACAAGTGCAAGGGATATTTCGCTCATGTCCAGAGAGCTTATATGCAATCATCCTGAAATATACGAATTTTCAACTATATGGATGGATTACATTATACATAAAACAAGAAGGGGAGAAAGCAGATTTGATTTGGCAAATACAAATAAATTCTTAAAAAGCTATACGGGAGCAACAGGCTTAAAAACAGGCTATACGTCGCAGGCGAAGTACTGTATGTCGGCAACGGCAAACAGGAACGGAATAGAGCTTATTGCGGTTATAATGGGTGCAGATACAAAGGAAATAAGAAACAAGGAGGCAGGAAAGCTTTTGGATTACGGTTTTGCCAGATGCAGTATTTACAGCGATATGGAGGGAATACCTGACGATATCGTTTTTCCCGTAAAATTTGGTGAAAGCAAGCAGATAACTCCGAAGCCCCTTGATAATTTTCAGCTTGTCATAGTTGACGCATCACCTGAAATGGTGGAGAAAAGGGTTATCCCCGCAGAGAATTTAAGCGCTCCCGTGTTGGAGGGGGATACAATAGGAATGATACAGTATTTGGTCGATGGAAAGGTTATATCCGAGGTTTTCATATATGCGGCTGAGGATGTAGATAAAAGTACATATAAAAATTACTTTAAAAAATTATGCAGAAAATTGTTTCTTTTATCACCGATATAGGTTATATTAAATAATGATTAACAAAAGGAAAGAGTATAAATAACATGGACGAAAAATTAAAAAACGAAATAGAAAAAAGAAGAACCTTTGCAATTATTTCACATCCTGATGCAGGTAAGACAACGCTTACCGAAAAGTTTCTTTTATACGGAGGAGCAATAAATACGGCAGGCTCCGTAAAGGGAAAGGCAAACTCAAAGTATGCCGTATCTGACTGGATGCAGATAGAAAAGGAGAGAGGAATATCCGTAACCTCATCCGTATTACAGTTTAATTATGACGGTTACTGTATAAATATACTTGATACGCCTGGACATCAGGACTTTTCCGAGGATACCTACCGGACGCTTATGGCTGCCGATTCCGCAGTCATGGTTATAGACGCCTCCAAGGGTGTTGAGGCACAGACCATTAAGCTTTTTAAGGTTTGCGTCATGAGGCATATTCCGATATTTACGTTTATCAACAAGATGGATTTGGAGGCTAGGGATTCCTTTGAGCTTCTTGATGAGATAGAAAATGTGCTTGGAATAAGAACCTGCCCAATAAATTGGCCGATAGGCTCAGGAAAAAGATTTAAGGGAGTATATGACAGGGATACAAAAAAGGTATCAATGTTTAAGGCTGTCTCCGTAGGAGGAGCAAAGAGTGCGGCGGAGACGGATTATGAGCTTACGGATGATGCACTTAAAAATGAGGTCGGAGATGAGCTTTACACTAAGCTTCTGGATGAGATAGAGCTGCTTGACGGTGCAAGTGATGAGTTTAATCAGGAGCTTGTTGATAAGGGAGAGCTTTCACCTGTATTTTTCGGGTCGGCGCTTACAACCTTTGGTGTGGAAACCTTCCTGACACATTTTCTTAATATGACACAGTCACCCCTTCCGAGAATGTCGGACCAGGGGCTTGTAGAACCTGTTTCAGATATATTTTCAGGCTTTGTTTTTAAGATACAGGCTAATATGAACAAGGCACACCACGATAGAATAGCCTTTATGAGAATATGCTCGGGAAAATTTCAGGCTGACAAGGAGATTTTCCATGTACAGAGCGGCAGGAAAATGAGATTGTCACAACCACAGCAGATTATGGCGCAGGACAGGAAGGTTATAGACGAGGCATATGCGGGAGATGTAATAGGAGTTTTTGACCCCGGTATATTTTCAATCGGAGATACCCTTTGTACGCCCGGAAATAAGTTTATATATGAGGGTATACCTACATTTGCGCCTGAGCATTTCTGCAGGCTTGTACACTTGGATTCCATGAAAAGAAAACAGTTTATGAAGGGTGTGACACAGATTGCACAGGAGGGTGCAATACAGATGTTTCAGGACTACACGCTTGGAATGTCGGAAATCATAGTGGGTGTTGTGGGAACACTTCAGTTTGACGTTCTTAAGTATAGGCTTGAAAATGAATACGGTTGCGACATAAGGCTTGAGCCGCTGCCATACAATTATATAAGATGGGTAAAGGACAAGACAACTGATCTTAATAAAATAAGTCGTATAAGCGACTGCAAGCGTGTGAAGGATATGCGTGATAATCCGTTGCTGCTTTTTGCAAACGAATGGTCCATAAGGCTTTTGTTGGAGCATAATGAGGGGCTTGAGCTTGAAGAATTTGGCAGAAATTAAACGCCGCTTTTATGTCCTCCGATTTGCTTGTTTCTGTCAAGTGTTGTGGCGGCATCCTGAAGGCTTATTCCCTTTAGGATGGCGCCTTTTCCAAATTTTTTCTTAATGGAAAGTGCAGCCTCCTGCAGCTTTCTGTTTCTTTCAAGCTCCTCTGTGTTGGAAAAAATGCTGTACTGTACATTTTCCTCAGGCATAAGATGATTGCAGCTTAAATTTATCCTGCGGATAGGGTAGTCAGGGGTTACTATTTCATCGTAAAGGGCAACTACGGCAGGTATTATCACGGAATCAGCATTTGCTGCCATGTCAAAGGAGACCGTTTTATTTACTGATTTGTCCCTGTATTTGTAGGTGTATCCGATATGCAGTGTAACGGAGCTTGTTAAAAGATGGGCATCCACAAGATCAAGGCATAAAAGGTCAACCATTTCCTTAACGATAATACGTGCCTCGTCAACATTATAATCCCTCATAAGCACCTGACCGCTTGTAATGCTTTTACTGCCCGGGTGATAATTTTTAATGTCTGATATTGTAACATATTCCCTTCCACATGCATGGTCTATCAGAAGCTCCGCATCGATACCGAAAAGCTTATAAAGAAAATCCTCGTCGCTTTTCGCAATATCCTTCATAGTGTGTATACCGTATTTTTCAAGCTTTTTTGCAGTACCTGCACCTATGCGCCAAAAATCCGTAAGAGGAGTGTGCTCCCAAAGCTGCTTTCTGTAAAGTTCCTCATCAAGCACGCCTATAAAATCAGCAGAGTGTTTTGCCGTAATGTCAAGGGCAATCTTTGCAAGATACATATTTGTGCCTATTCCACAAGTGGCACGTATTCCAAGCTCACTTGCTATGTCATTCATTATTTTTACAGCAAGCTCCTTTGGGGTAAGCTGATAAAGCTTAAGGTAAGTTGTCACGTCAAGAAACGCCTCGTCAATGGAGTATACGTGTATGTCGTTTTTGGAAATATATTTAAGATATATGGCATAAACCTCCGCAGCATAGTCAATATAAAGCTGCATTCTCGGAGTAGCTTTTATATATTGGATATTAGGGGGAATTTCAAAAACACGACATCTGTTTTTTATGCCAAGTGCTTTCATGGCAGGGGATATGGCAAGGCATATGGTTCCCTCCTGTCGTTCAGGGTCAGCCACCACAAGGTTTGTTGTCATGGGGTCAAGTCCCCGCATTACGCACTCTACGGAGGCGTAAAAGGATTTTAGGTCTATGCATAAAAAAGTGTGATCGCTCATAGCTATGCTCCTTGTTAAGCTTATAGTCCGGCATACACCGTGATTTATATACCCATATTGAAAATACGCTTTCGCTCGCTTACGACGTAACGGCACTAAACTCGTTTTTCGTTAAGTGCCGACGTCTTCAGACGATTTTCAATATGGGTATATGAATCCGGTGTATGCCTCAATCAAAAGGCTGATAATAAATAAAATGCATTTATAATAATATTTCGGTTTCTATATTTAATATATCTTTAAAATTTATAGTTGTATCAACAACTGTAAGTGTCTTAGTCTGATTATCAATTTTTGCAACCATACCGCAGATTTTTATATATTCTTTTTCATGGTAATATACAACTGTTATGATGCTGCCCCTGTGTATGGATTTCAGCCTATAGTCTAACAGCTCTGCCATGTCGTCAGTCAACTCCTGTTTTGGAACGGTAATATGCTCCTTTTTTGCAAGCGCTTCATGGTAGCCCTTTACGGCGGCAAAGGGCATGAATTGCTTGGCTCTTTCGCTTATTGGCATTCTTGTTCGCGGTTTTTTAGGCATGGCAGTAATCCTCCTAAAACTATTATAACATCAATCAAAGAAAAAATGCAGTAGATATATTGTAAACATTATTGCCTTGCAAATATGCCGTCATAATGATAAAATATCACGTGGTGGGGTATTTATACGATTATTTTTAATACGATAAATTTTAATGCCGTGATGTTCAATGGATAGTGGGGGAAAATATAATGATACTTATTGATACTCAAAAGGAAGAATTTAGTAAATTAAAGGATATTCGTATTTTTGGAAAAGAGGATGATGAGAATAAGTTTAATGGTGACTTTCTCGTTATCGGTTTAGGCGGAGTAGGCGGAAAGGTTGTCACCAGCCTTAAGGGACGACTGATGAATGAGATTACTCACGAGGACAATATCAGCTTTCTTCTCATAGATTCAGACATACCTTCAATGGAGGACACCATTGAGGAAAGCAAAATGGGCGTAGGTCTCAACGCTCTTGAGGTCTTTAGTATTTACAGACCTAATCTTGAAAATATACTCGCAAACGGAATTAAAAATAATCCGGTTCACCCGAATCTGGCAAATTGGATGCAGGAGGATTTTCCTGAGCTTACAATCGGAATGGGAGGTGCAAACGGTAACAGACAGATAGGACGTCTTATGTTCTCAAACGCATATGAGGATATTCGTATCCTATTATTTGAGCGCCTTCAGGAGTTGTACGATAAATCTGCAACGGGAAAGCTTGATGTACTTATTGTTTCCAGCGTGGCAGGAGGAACGGGAAGCGGAATTATTTCAGATGTTGCATATAACATAAAAGCTTTTGCAAGGTCGAGAAAGTGGACTAATTTCAGGATAGGTGCATGCCTTCTTATGCCTGATGTCCTTTACGGAAATCTTAAGCTGAGGGAGGATACTGAAAAGGTATCGCTTCTCAATGCAAATGGCTGTGCAACCCTAAAGGAAATAAATTATTTCATGCATCTTGTAGAAAAGGATGAGGCATATAGATTTGAGAGTACAACCCACAGATTAAGCATGAAAGATAATATATTCGATTCATGTATGCTTGTTTCGGGTAAAAAGGATGAACAGGGATATCTCCCTGAAGAAAGTATATACAGTGATGTTGCAGAGTTTTTATACAAAATTGCAAGCAACAAATATATTGGAAATGATAATGGTACTGGGGAACGCAGGCTTTTAAGGGATGTTTTATTGGATAAATCAGCAAATAGCGGCTTTAAGGTTATAAGCTCTGTTGACTACAGAATACCTGTCAGGGAGATGGAAAACATTTGTGAATATCAGATATTCAGCGAAAGCTACAAGCAGCTGTTTGAATCGCCTATTGATAAGCCTCAGGTAAGGGATGACATTGATGCACTGCTTTTTGAGCTTAAAGTATTTTTGGAGGGAAAACCGGGAGATGACATAGGTCTTAACATGCCTGGTATTATAAAGATAAGGCAATTTGAAAAGCCGGCATATAAGCTTGTAAAAAAGGGGCAGGATAATTTAAGAATTCGGTTGGCAAATAGTCTTGCAACCTTTGAAACTGACATTAACATAACAATAAAATCACTAAAAAACAGGCTTCGCATTTCTGTTGATGAGTTTATTACAAGGTGTCTTAAGGAGTACGGTCCCTTTGGTGTCATTGAGCTTATCGGAGCAGCAGGAATAGGAAACGGCGAGCAGGACAGAAATCTCATTGCGGAAGTCCAAAAAATGTCGGAGCTGCATAAATCATATCAGCACAATAACGAGTATACGAGAATAATTGAATCCATAAAGGATATGGTAGCAAAAAGATTTTTCACGTTTCCGGGCGCAAAAAAGGAGACAGAAAACGGATATTATGACGCATGTATCAAGGAAACTTTGGCAAAAGAGCGAAGCATCCTTATCGACGAGATGGATAAGCAGGATGTTTTTGGTGATATAATAAGATCACTTAGGCAGAAAGCGGAAAGTCTTCAGGAAATATATTCCCAGTTTGGAGACGACCTTAAATATGCAGTTGAGGATCTTGGCACTGCAGGTGAAGTAAAGGTTAAGAAAATACTTAAAAATCCTGTTAATCGCAAATATCTTCCTTCCGATTATGTAACACAGGCGAAGGTTATTGAGCTTAAGGAAGGGCTTATAAGACTTATGGTTGAAAATGAGTCCAATATAGATAATGGCAGAATTGTCATGGTTAAGCAGGAGATGGAAAAGCTATACAGGGATTTCCTTATAGGTGTAGGAACATATGCGCCTGAAAAAATGCTTGCGGTTGCATATTCTGAGAAGATACCTACACTTCAGAACCTTAACGTAATGTTTGTGTCCACGACAAACGAAAATCGTGATATCGTCATGAATTTGGTAGCGACCGACTTTGTACGCGCAATAGGAGAGGGAGATAAGCTCTGTGTACTTAAGGAAGGCTATGAGGAACGGACGGCAAATCAGAGATATATTTCACTTCCAAAGGCTGCTCCAAGCTTTAGTTCAGAGGTTAAAAAGCTTCTTGTAAATGAGCCGTTCAATGAGCCGGAGGATGCAATAACCACAAATGCAGGTGAATTTGAGATATCAATTGATGATATAACTACAGGGGTATCCCTTGATATGCTTCAAATCGCAGAGGATATGCAGACGGCATACAACATGGTTGACAGATACAAGGGACTTCATATTGATGAGGTAAACAAAAATATGAGGGAATATCCTGAAATTATTTAAAATAATAATGTGTTTATTTAGGGGCTGTCATACAAGGGCAGCCCCGTTTTGCAAAGTAAAATTAGGATGCTGAGATTTTAAAATAATAGGAGTTTTTATGGAAATGCGAAGAAAAGACAGACAGCTTACAGATTTGAAGGATATAAAGGGAATACTTGAGGAATGCAAGGTATGCCGCATTGGGTTTAACTATGATGAAAGGATACATATAATTCCGATGAACTATGGTTATGATTTTGATGCCGATGGAAGGCTTACATTTTATCTGCATGGTGCAGTTGATGGTACAAAAATAAAGGCAATAAAATCTGCAGGTGAAAATGGTCTTTTCGTTGCAGTGGAATTAGATACGG
Source organism: uncultured Bacteroides sp. (assembly GCA_964635615.1). Taxonomy (GTDB): domain Bacteria; phylum Bacillota; class Clostridia; order Lachnospirales; family Lachnospiraceae; genus Coprococcus_C. Next base: position 172,176 of record CAZWNL010000003.1, on the reverse strand, counting down.
AGCATGGACTGATTGCAGGTGATACGGCATGCAGCTATGGATACGCATACAAAAGCATAATGTGTAATGGAAAAGCGTTTCTTCTCAGCGATGAGGAAAATAAAAAGTATGGGCTTAAAAGGCTGATGCTTCATCAGACTGGAAAGGATTTTGATTTTACAGAGGAGATGCTTGCAAATGTTTCCGTTTTAAAAATAGATGTCTGTAACTATACAGCAAAGGCAAAGCTGCCGGTAAAAGCTTACGCTTACGTTGACGGCTCATATAATGCTGCGACAGGTGTGTACGGCTATGGAGGCTTTGTTGTTGTATCAGGAGTAAAGCATGTGATAAAGGGCTCAGGCAGCGACCCTGAAATGGCATCCATGAGAAATGTTGCAGGCGAGGTATTGGGAAGTACGGCTGCTATAAAAAAGGCAATTGAGCTTGGAATAAAAGAACTTGATATATATTATGATTACGCAGGAATTGAAATGTGGGCAACGGATAAATGGAAAAGAAACAAAAAAGGAACAGTTGCTTACTATGACTTTATACAGAGCATAAAGGATAAGATAGAGCTTAATTTTAAGCATGTAAAGGGTCATTCAGGAATAGAAGGGAATGATGAGGCTGACAGGCTCGCAAAGGAAGCCTGTGGAATAGCTTAATATTTTAAAAGATAAAGGAAAAACTGCCCAAGACCAAGCATAACCATGCATATAACAACGCTTATGTACCAGTGACCCAATGTTAAAATATAGGCTGCCGTAAGAAAGAGCAGTATAAGCATGCCGACAGTCATTATTGTAAGCGGTTTAACCATTTTTCCGTCATAGTGTGCAAGTATATATATGGCAAGATATATTACGCTGTATATCATTATAAGTAAAAGTAAAAATAACATTTCTATATTCTCCCCGACAAAGTAACACACCTAGTTTACCACAGTATTTATTTTTTTCATAGTAAAATTTTAAAAAAATTTTACAAAATTTTACATTTTTTTTACAAAATCTTGTAATATACCTTTTCCAAGCTGATAATAATAACTTCATAATATAATATTGGTATACAATTTTTAATCCTATAAACGATATGAAATAGTCTTGAAAACCACGTAAATAAAGGGTTTCAGCCGTTTCATCGTATTGACTTTTAATTGACTACATGGTAAAATTAGTCAAATAATGCTCTGCTGTGATTATATGGCAGACAGAGATAAAAATTTCCTATCAAATAAAGGTAAAGGTGGAATTTAAAATGAAATTAGGAATCAGTGAGCTGTTTAAGAAAAACAGCAAAAAGGAGGATGCTCCTGCTGATGCAGCTTTAGGCAGTGAAAATACCGAGAAAAGCACAGATGTAAATGCGAAGGATGAAAAGCCGGTGGATGATACGCTGAATTGTCCTAAATGTAAGCAGACATTTAAAAAGGCAGACATTAAGGATAATATGAATGTCTGCATGGCATGTGGGTATCATTTTGTAATTCCTGCTGACAGACGTGTGAGATTTCTTGTGGATCCGGGTACATTCAAACCGCTCAAATGCAAGGTGGCATTTTCAAATCCTCTGAATTATCCTGAGTATGAGGAAAAAATAAAATCCCTCCAGGAAAAAACGGGAATGGAGGAGGCTGTATATACAGGCGTAGGAAAGATTGACGGATATGAGGCTGTAATTGCGGTTATGAGCAGTAAATTCCTTATGGGAAGCATGGGGATGGCTGTTGGTGAAAAAGTTACCAATGCTGTTGAATATGCTGACAAGAAGAAGCTTCCCCTTATTATTTTTACGGCAAGCGGCGGGGCAAGAATGCAGGAGGGAATAATTTCACTTATGCAGATGGCAAAGACAAGTGCTGCAGTTGAACGTTTTAACAGACATGGGGGCTTATATATTTCAGTTCTCACCCACCCAACTACGGGCGGTGTAACTGCAAGTTTTGCAACCCTTGGCGATATAACCCTTGCAGAGCCCGAGGCGCTTATAGGCTTTGCGGGACCGAGAGTAATAGAGCAGACTATAGGCGAGAAGCTTCCTGAGGGCTTTCAGAGGTCAGAATTTCTGGAGGAGCATGGCTTTGTAGACCAGGTAGTTCCAAGGGACAAAATGAGAGAGGTGTTGGCGCATATTCTTCGACTTCACTGTAAGAGAGGTAAGTAGCTATGGTAAAAGTAATTGATGAGAGAATAACGGAAATTGACAAGGAAATAGAAAATATTATGTCGCAGGAATGCAGGGACGAGGCAAAAATGTATGTCCTGAAAAGAGAAAGACATGATCTTATAAAGATGTGCAAAAATCTTGAGCCACACGACAAGGTATATATTGCAAGACATAAGAAAAGACCTAAGGTTACGGAATATATAGACGCCATATTTGAGGATTTCTTTGAACAAAAGGGTGATGCACTTGGTAAAGAGGACGGAAGCATATTTGGCGGTATTGCCCTTTACAAGGGGCTTCCCGTTACTGTTTTGGGGCACAGAAAGGGAAATGATTTAAACGAAAATATAAAATGTAATTTTGGTATGCCGGGACCGGAAGGCTATCGTAAAGCACTCAGACTTATGAAACAGGCAGAAAAATTTGGACGTCCTATTATCACATTTATAGATACACCGGGTGCTTATCCGGGACTTGAGGCTGAGACAAACGGACAGGGAACCGCAATTGCAACAAATCTTGCAAAAATGAGCGGATTAAAAGTTCCTGTAATAGCTATTGTAACAGGGGAAGGAAGCAGCGGAGGAGCGCTTGCAATCGGTGTTGCAAACAGCGTTCTTATGCTTGAAAATGCAGTTTATTCCATACTGTCTCCTGAGGGATATGCGAGTATTCTTTGGAAGGATTCTACAAGAAGCAATGAGGCATGCAGCATGATGAAGCTTACAGCACAGGATTTGAAGGAATTTCACGTTATTGATGCGATTATTCCTGAACCTGTAGGGGGAGCGCACATTAATCCAAAAGCTGTATTTAAGCTTACTGACAGATATATCGGCAGGGAACTTGAGAAGTACAGTAAGATGAGCCCTGATGATTTAAGCAGGCACAGATACAAAAAGTTTAGAAATATAGACCAGGATTTTCTGAATGTGCTTTAATTTATAAAAAGCTAAATAATTCAAGTTATATTATATATATTTTTGGAGGGCAAATATAAAAGTTATGTTAAAAGAAGGATTACGAATTGTATCTACGGGTCATTACGCACCACCTAAGATTGTTACAAATGATGATTTAAGTAAAATCGTAGATACAAACGATGAGTGGATATCATCAAGGACAGGCATAAGAAGAAGACATTTTGTTGAGGATGAAACAAATTTATCTATGGCGCTTGCGGCTGTAAGTGAAGCCCTTGAAAGGGCAGATATTGACAAGTCCGAGATTGGAGTCTGTATCGTTGCTACGGTTAAGCCCGACAACCTTACACCATCCATGGCATGTATGATACAGGCTAAGCTGGGGCTTCCTGAGGGAATACCGTGCATGGACATAAATGCTGCCTGTTCGGGCTTTACATATGCAATGGTAACGGCGAGAGGACTTCTTATGCAGAGCGATAAAAAATATGGCGTTATTGTTGGAAGTGAAACCCTTTCACGTATGCTTGACATGACGGACAGAAGCACGTGTGTGCTTTTTGGTGACGGGGCAGGAGCAGCGGTAATTGAGGTGAATGATTCAAATAAATTCTGTTATGTTCTTGGTTCAAGAGGAAATGACGAGGTTCTCGTATGTCCAAATGCGAATACTACAGACAGGTTTGTACATATGGTGGGAAGCGAAGTGTTTAAGTTTGCAGTAAGTACGGTGGCAAAAGCCGTAAAGGAGCTTCTTGAAAAGGCTTCGGTTTCGGCTGACGACATAGATTATTTTATATGCCATCAGGCAAATCTGAGAATAATCGAGTCGGTTGCAAAGAAGGTAAAACAGCCCCTTGATAAGTTTTATGTAAACCTTGATGAATATGGAAATACATCATCTGCAAGTATTCCGCTTGTTATGAATGAGATGAATGAAAAGGGTATGCTTAAAGCCGGAATGAAGGTTATATGCGTCGGTTTTGGCGGTGGACTTACATGGGGCGGAGCATATCTTGAGTGGTAAGCACTCTTATTATAATAATCATCTTTTGATGATTGTCGTTTGTTATGTCTGATAAAATAAAAGAATATAAAGGAGTACATGTATGAGATTAAATGAATTTCTTGGCATAAAATACCCGATTATTCAGGGCGGTATGGCAAATATAGCGCTTGGAGAATTTGCTGCGGCGGTTTCAAATGCTGGCGGTCTTGGACTTATTGCGTCAGGTGGCTTTGACGCTGTAAGAATAAAGGAGGAAATTGACAAGTGCCGTGCGCTTACGGACAAGCCTTTTGGCGTGAACCTTATGCTTATGAATCCTGATGTTGACAATATTGCAAAAATGCTTACAGAGGAAAAGGTTGATGTCATTACAACGGGAGCAGGAAGTCCTGAGAAATATATCGCAGACTGGAAGGCTTCAGGAAGTAAGGTCATTCCGGTTGTTGCAAGCGTAGCTTTGGCTAAGCGTATGGAACGTATGGGCGCTGATGCAGTTATTGCAGAAGGCGGTGAGAGCGGCGGACATGTTGGAGAAATGACCACAATGGCGCTTGTTCCAATGGTTGTTGATGCGGTGGATATTCCTGTTATTGCTGCAGGCGGTATAGCAGATGGAAGGGGAATGGTTGCAGCATTGGCACTTGGAGCCATCGGAGTTCAGATAGGTACATGCCTCCTTGCAAGTAACGAATGTCCGATACATGAAAATTACAAGCAGGCAGTTGTAAAGGCGAAGGATAACGGAACAGCTGTTACGGGACGCTCAGCGGGAGCGCCTGTCAGGGTAATTAAAAATAACATGACAAGGGAATACCTTAAAATGGAGTCACAGGGAGTTACAAGGGACGAGCTTGAACAACTTACCCTTGGCTCTTTAAGAAAGGCAGTTCTTGACGGAGATACAAAAAACGGCTCTCTTATGGCAGGACAGGTCTGTGGTCTTGTCAAAGAGATAAAGCCTGTTGCCCAGATACTTGAGGAGCTTTATGAGGGTGCAAAGGCAGAGCTTGCGAAGATAAATCAAAATTGGAGCATGTAATTTAAAACCGGTTTATTTACAGGACGGTTAAGCGGACATGATTCGATTTTATTATATATGGATAAATGGAGGTGTAAGCCATGAAAATAGGATTTTTATATGCAGGACAGGGCAGCCAGCATGTTGGAATGGGTAAGGATTTATACGATAATTACCCTGAATTTGCGGAAGTGTTTGACAATCTTGAACTTGATTTTGATGTTAAGAAATGTTGCTTTGAGGGACCGATAGAGCAGCTTGGACAGACAAGATACACTCAGCCATGTATGGTTGCATTTGCAGTCGGAGTTACAAAAATACTTCAGTCAAAGGGAATAAAGCCGGAAATTGCAGCAGGACTTTCTCTTGGAGAATATTCAGCGCTTTATGCTTCAGGCGTGTTTGACGAAAAACAGGTGATAGACCTTGTGGCATACAGAGGTAAGTCTATGGAGGAGGCTGTTACCGGACGTGATACGGGAATGATAGCGGTTATGAGCCTTGACAGAGAGATTATAAAGGAGTGCTGTAAACAGGCAGAGGAGGAGTTTGCTGACTCTCCTTACCATATTGCTGAGGTGGCAAATTACAATACCCCTGTTCAGGTTACAGTTTCAGGAGATACCCCTGTTATTACAAGAGCAGGTGAGCTTATGATGGAGAAGGGAGCAAGGAGAATTGTTCCTGTGGCCGTAAGCGGACCATTCCATACCTCTCTTATGAAGCCGGCAGGAGACAAGCTTGCTGAGAGATTTAAAAATGAACATTTTGGAGAAATGAATTTCCCTGTGCTTTTCAATGCAACAGGTAAGGAGCTTGAATCGGGAAAAACAATACCAGAAATGCTTGAGCTTCAGGTTCAAAGCAGTGTATATTTTGAGGACTCCATAAAATATATGATAGAACAGGGCGTAGATACGTTTGTTGAGATTGGACCGGGTAAGACATTAAGCGGATTTGTTAAGAAAATTGACAGAGCGCTTACTACATATTCGGTTGAAGATATAGACAGTCTGAATGCTACACTTGCTGCTCTTGGTGCTGTATAGGAGGATGTAAGGTGTTTATTTTCATTCTTTTGTTATTGTTGTTAGCATATTTAAATTTTTTGTAGGAAGGGACTGAAGAATGAATCTGGAAAGTATTCTCACTCTGTTGTTAATGTTGTTTACATTTTTATTTTATAGATAGAAAGGAAATGAAAGGATGAGTTTAGAAAATAAAACTGCTATAGTTACAGGTGGAAGCCGAGGTATTGGGAGAGCCATATGCCTGGCACTGGCAAAGGCAGGTGCCAATGTTGTTACATGTTATGCAAGCAGTGCAGCATCTGCTGATGAAACTGTAAAGCTTTGTGAAGAACTTGGTGTCAAGGCTTTAGCTGTTGCGGCAGATGTTTCGGTAGCGGATGATGTTACAAAGCTTGTGGATACCGTAAAGGAAACATTCGGAAGCATTGATATACTTGTAAATAATGCAGGTATCACGAGGGACAACCTTCTTTTGAAAATGAATGAGGCAGATTTTGATCAGGTAATAGACACAAATCTTAAAGGTGCCTTTCTATGTATAAAGGGTGTTTCAAAGCTTATGCTTAAGCAGAGAGCAGGAAAAATAATAAATATAAGCAGTGTTGTCGGCGTGAGAGGAAATGCAGGACAGGTTAATTATTCAGCAAGCAAGGCAGGATTGATTGGTATGACAAAGTCAGTTGCAAAGGAGCTTGCATCAAGAGGAATAACTGTAAATGCAGTTGCACCGGGATTTATTGAGACTGATATGACTGCAAAGCTTCCGGAGACGGTAGTTGAGGAAACCATGAAATCCATACCGATGCGGACAATCGGTAAGTGTGAGGATGTGGCAAATCTTGTGACCTTCCTTGCATCTGATGAAGCGAGATACATAACCGGGCAGGTAATATGTGTTGACGGTGGCATGGCAATGTAATTTTTACAAAAAAGAAAGGAAATTCCAGAAATGAAAAGAAGAGTCGTTATAACAGGTATGGGTACTGTAAATCCATTGGGAAACAATTTAAGTGACACATGGGAAAATATAAAAAAGGGTGTTTGTGGAATCGGACTGATAACAAGTCTTGATGTTACAAATCATGCAGTTAAGGTGGCAGGCGAGGTTAAAAATTTTGATTCTTCTGCTGTTATCGATAAAAAGGAAGCACGAAGAATGGACCGATATTCACAGTTTGCACTTGTGGCGGCTGATGAGGCTTTCAATGACAGTAAGCTTGACATGGAAAAAGAGGACAGCTCACGCTGTGGTGTAATATTTTCCAGTGGAATCGGTGGAATGGCATCAACAGAGGCAAATATGGTTACAGGTCAAAGACGTGGCTTTGACAAGGTATCACCTTTTTATATCCCTATGACTATCGCTAATATGGCGGCAGGAAATATTGCCATCCGTTTTGGATTTAAGGGCATGTGTACATGTGTTGTAACTGCATGTGCCAGTGGAAATAATGCTATAGGAGACAGCTTCCATTATGTCAGGGACGGATATGCAGATGTTATGATTTGCGGTGGTTCAGAAAGCTGTATAACAGATTTGGGTATAGGCGGATTTACTGCAATGCAGGCATTAAATGTAACAGAAGACCCAAACAGAGCGTCAATTCCGTTTGACAAGGAAAGAAGTGGTTTTGTTATGGGTGAGGGCGCAGCTGCATTGGTTATAGAGGAGTACGAGCACGCTAAGGCACGTAATGCAAAGATTTATGGAGAAATTGTCGGATATGGAGCAACCTGTGATGCATATCATATAACTGCACCTGAACCAAACGGAGCAGGTGGAGCTGCATGTATGACTATGGCGATAAATGATGCGGGCATTAAGCCTTCTGATATTGGATATATAAATGCTCATGGAACATCAACTCATTTAAATGATTCCGGTGAGACAAAGGCGATAAAAGCAGCCTTTGGCGACCATGCATATAAGCTTATGGTTAGTTCCACAAAATCAATGACAGGCCACCTTCTTGGAGGAAGTGGAGCAGTGGAAGCTGTATTTACAGCAATGGCTGTTCACGATGGATTTATACCTGCAACTATAAATTATCAGGTTCCGGATGAGGAATGTGATCTTGATATTGTACCAAATGAGGGAAGGAATGTTCAGGTAGAATATGCCGCATCAAATTCACTTGGTTTTGGCGGACACAATGCATGTATAATTATCAAGAAGTGGGAGGATTAATATGGAGCTAAATTCAAATCAGATTCAGGAAATACTTCCACACAGATACCCATTTCAGCTTGTTGACAGAGTTTTGGATTATGAGCCGGGTAAATGGGCGAAGGGAATTAAATGCGTTTCAGTAAATGAAATGCAGTTTTTGGGACATTTCCCACAGCAGCATGTTATGCCGGGAGTGCTTGTAGTGGAAGCACTTGCACAGGTGGGAGCAATCGCCATTTTAACGGAAGAGGAAAATAAGGGAAAGATTGTTTTCTTTGGCGGCATAAAAAATGCAAGATTTAAAAAGCAGATTATTCCCGGTGATGTAATAGAAATGGAATGTGAGCTTATGGAGCGAAAAGGACCTGTGGGCTATGGAAAGGCAACGGCAAAGGTAGACGGAAAGGTTGCGGTAATCGCTGAGCTTACGTTTGCAATACAAAGTTAATTGGACTTTAGAAATGACCTGTACGGATACAGCCTATACAATAACGTAATGGTTTTTCGTTATTGTATAGGCTGTATCCATATAGGAAAATTTAAGTTATATTTTTATTGCTATAATGTTAAAATAAAAAGGAGTTATCGTATGAATATTACAGATAAATATGACGTTTTTTTGTTTGATCTTGATGGAACGCTTACGGATACCGGACCCGGCATCAGAAATTCGGTTGCCTATGCGTTAAAACAGCAGGGGATTAGCGTCAGTGATATGTCAGAATTAAACAGGTTTGTAGGTCCACCCCTTATTGATTCTTTTAAGAACTTTTATGGAATGAATGATGAACAGGCAGATAAGGCGGTAGCCGATTACCGCAGTGTTTATGCCGAAAAGGGCATTTATGAAAATAATATATATGACGGCATGAGGGAACTGCTTAAGACTATGTTTGAGGAGGGGAAAACCCTTGCGGTTGCAACCTCAAAGCCTGAACGGTTTGCAAAGCTTATTGTGGATGATCTTCAAATCAGTCAGTATTTTACGATTGTTGCAGGAGCTGATATGGAGGGAACGCGTAATAAAAAGAGCCTGGTTATAGAATATGCCCTTGATACCCTTAATGTCACTGACAGAAAAAGGGTTCTCATGATTGGAGATACAAAATTTGATGTTATTGGAGCAAAGGAATGCGGTATTGACTGCCTGGGAGTTTTGTTTGGCTATGGAAGCAGGCGGGAGCTTGAGGAAGCAGGGGCTGCATATATTTGTGAGGATGTAGGAAGTATATTAATCTGACCATATAAAAAATAATTAAAATGGGACTTTTCAATAATGCCAAATAAGGTTAAACTAGTGAGAAATTAAAACATTTTAGTTATTTTATAGGAGGATTATATTATGTCATATAAAAGAGTACTTACAATTCAGGATATTTCATGCTTAGGACAGTGCTCGCTTACGGTTGCACTTCCGATTTTGTCAGCGTGCGGTCATGAAACCTGTGTACTCCCATCAGCGGTTTTATCCACGCATACAGGTGGCTTTACAGGCTATACCTTCCGAGATTTAACTGAGGATATGCCTGATATTTTAAAGCATTGGAAAAAGGAAGGCATTACCTTTGATGCATTTTATACAGGTTATCTTGGAAGTATAAAGCAGATTGATTATGTTACTGAAATTATGAAATCGGTTGGAAAAGAAGATAGTATGCGTATCGTTGACCCTGCAATGGCAGATGGAGGTAAGCTTTATCCGGGCTTTGATGATGCTTTTGCCAAGGCAATGGGACGGTTATGTGAGGAGGCAGAAATAATACTTCCAAACATAACGGAGGCATGCTTTATAACGGGTATGCCATATGAGGAAAATTATGACAGGGAATATATTGATGCTTTGATTGCACAGCTTATCAAAAATAAAGATAAGACCGTTATTTTGACAGGTGTTAGCTTTGATGCCGACAGCACCGGAGTAATCGTGTATGAGGCAGGAGAAACGAAATATTATAAGCATGAGAAGATAAGCAACGGCTGCCACGGAACGGGAGACATATATGCATCTGCATTTGTAGGAGCCTACTTAAAGGGTAAATCCTCATACGATGCGGCTGTTATTGCGGCAGATTATACAGTTGAATGTATTAAAGAAACAATATCAGATGAAACACACTGGTATGGTGCAAAGTTTGAGCCTGTTCTCGGAAGTCTTATTAAAAAGCTTTCATAATTAAAAAGTATAAAAGAGGTTTAAGGTGGCTGAGAAAAGGAAAAAAAAGGAAAGACAGTCAAGCTGCGATTCCTGCGCATACTATATGTATGATGATGAATATGAGTGCTATGTCTGCGACGTGAATCTTGATGAGGATGAGATGTCAAGATTTATGTCGGATACGTTTTATAATTGTCCTTATTATAAGTATGGGGACGAATACAGCGTTGTAAGAAAACAGATGTAGTATATGTGAGGAAATTTATGAATGACAATGTTATACTTATAGGAATGCCGGGGGCAGGGAAAAGCACAGTGGGTGTTTTGCTTGCAAAGGCACTTGGCTATGCTTTCATTGACACGGATTTGATAATACAAGGCAGGCTTAATAACAGGCTGTACAAAATAATAGAAGAACAGGGCATTGATTATTTTTTGCAGGCTGAAAATAAAATTGTCTCAGAGGTAAGTGCAGACCACACTGTTATAGCTACAGGGGGAAGCGTTGTTTTTGGAAAAGAGGCAATGGAGCATTTAAAGCGGATGGGAAAGGTCGTATACATTAATCCTGGCTGTGATGAGATAAAAAGGCGTGTAAATAATATAACCACAAGAGGTATCGTTATGAAAAAGGACGAAACCATAGAGGATATTTACAGTGAGCGTGTGCCGCTATATGAGAGATACGCTGATATTATGGTTGACGTAGGAAATACTACCATAGAGGAAGCTGTAGAAAAAATACTCAGTCTGCTTGAATGAGCTGAAATAAAAAAACATAACAAGCATAAATCAAATATACTTGAATTAAAACATAAAAAATGTATAACCTACTCCTTATCTGTTTCTTTCGATAAGGAGTTATTTTTATGGATAGATTTATAAGAACTGACCTTGCTGTTGAACTTAAGGAGGATTTGGATAAGGAGGACTGCCTTGACGGAGTAAGCCTGTCCTCATATGTGGAATACGGAGTAAATGTCAGTAAAATAACGGTAAAAAATAAAACCGGAGCTAAACTTTTAGGTAAACCCATAGGAAATTACATTACTCTTGAAAATAAGGAGCTTTTGCAGGCAGATGAAAGCATACATGAGCAGTTTGTACAGGTGCTTTACGATAATTTGGAGGATATGCTGAAGGATGCAAAAAATATTCTTGTTGTAGGACTTGGAAACAGGGAAGTAACTCCCGATGCACTTGGACCATATGTTGTGGATAATCTTTTTATTACAAGACATTTGATACAGGAAAAGCTTATAAAGGATACAAAAATTTTAAGTGCAATTTGTCCGGGTGTTATGGCACAGACAGGAGTGGAAACTCTGTACATTCTAAAGGGCATATGCAAGGAGGTTAAGCCTGATGTTATAATTGCAGTTGATGCACTGGCAGCCAGAGAGCCGTCAAGGCTTAACACTACAATACAGCTTTGTGACACAGGCATAAGTCCCGGTTCAGGAGTGGGAAACCACAGGTTATCATTAAATGAGGAAACCTTGGGGGTAAAGGTAATTGCAATCGGTGTTCCTACTGTTATTTCCGTCACCTCGATTATAAGCGAGGCAATGGAAGCCATGGTTAATGAGCTTTCCACAAGGGAGGATAAGCATTACGAAATGGATTTCGACGAAAGTGAAAAATTTGATTTGGTAAGCAGGCTTGTGTCACCTGAGCTTGCAACGATGTTTGTGACGCCAAAGAACATAGATGAATCTGTAAAAAGAATAAGCTATACAATATCCGAAGCAATAAACAGCTTTATAGAATTATAAGACAATGTTGCAAAGTTTTATAGAATTATAAAAAAAATCAGGCATATAATTAAATATGGAAAAATTCAGGTCAGGTATTTTAGCTATTTTCATATTGCTTTCCGGTATTACATGTATGCTTCTTGTAGCAACCGATTTGTCTGCTATGGTGCTTACCGATTTAAAAAATGAAATGCTTGTCTGCTCCGGTGATGTAGAAAGGAAAGAGCAGTGGCTTCTGAATAATATTGTACCTATTGTTGCTGTGGAGGATAATGCATTTGCCGATAGCTTTCTGTTTGGAGACAGAGGATTTGTTTCTGATGAGGATATTATTAATCCTGCGGACTATATTTCCACACAGACGGATGCAGTACTCGCAATGGAGTCGGGCACATCCACCTCTGCATCAAAGGCGGAAAACAGACAGTCAGATGTGGCGGAGGCTTCTGCAATTTCGGATATGGTGGGGATAAATTATACTATGGAGCAGCTTATGGATTATGAATTTTTAGTATCTAACTGCTATACGGTGGCGCAATCCACGAGCGTAAATCCGGACGAGATAAATGGTGAGGCTCTTATGTCAAAGGATTTAAGCATTGACCTTTCAGGCGATGAATATAAAATTTTAATATATCACACGCATGGAAGTGAAGCTTTTGCTGACAGCCGCGAAGGAGTCACGGAGGATACCGTAATAGGGTTGGGTGATGAGCTTACAAGAATACTTGAGGAGGATTATGACATAAGGGTTTATCACGACAGAACGGTGTACGATATGGTTGACGGTGTTTTAGACAGAAGCTATGCATACGATTTGTCCCGTGAGGGAGTAAAAAATATATTGGAGCAGTATCCGTCTATAGAGGTTATCATTGACCTTCACAGGGACGGCGTGCGGGAGGACCTGCATCTTGTCAGGGTTATAAACGGAAAGCCTACGGCACAGATAATGTTCTTTAATGGTGTAAGCAGGCTTAATGTGAACGGTGATATTGAGTCAATGGATAATCCCAATAAAATCGATAATCTTGCCTTCAGCCTTCAGCTGCATTTATCGGGTAAGGCAAAATACGGGGATTTAATGCGCCACATATACATAAGCGGTTACAGATATAATCTGGATTTGATGCCGAGAGCAACTCTTATTGAGCTTGGGGCTCAGACAAATACTGTTGAGGAGGCAAAAAATGCAATGATACCGCTGGCAGCTATTTTATATGATGTTTTGAGTGGACAAAATAAAGTTCAGTAGTTGTAATTGGCGTGCCGGGTGTGATAAAATGAACGCATAAACGCTCACGCAGGTCCGCAGAACATTCGATGACTGCTTGCAGTCAAGCGAATGTTCAAGGACCTATGTGAGTGTAACGAACACCGAAAAACCGAAGGTTTTGAGGTGAGCATTTATGCGAAATGAAATGAACACCGAAAAACCGAAGGTTTACAAATACCTAAAATATTGCGATAACATATGAGGATAAGGAAATGGCACATTTAGATCAGAAAAAAATAAGAAATTTCTGTATTATTGCACATATAGACCACGGGAAATCTACATTGGCAGACAGAATTATACAGAAAACGGGACTTTTAACAGACAGGGAAATGCAGGATCAGGTTCTTGACAATATGGATTTGGAACGTGAGCGTGGCATAACAATAAAGGCACAGTCCGTCCGTATTGTATATAAGGCTGAGGACGGAGAAGAATATATATTCAACCTTATTGATACGCCGGGGCATGTTGACTTCAATTATGAGGTTTCAAGAAGCCTTGCAGCATGTGAGGGAGCAATACTTGTTGTGGATGCGGCACAGGGAATAGAGGCGCAGACGCTTGCTAATGTTTATCTTGCCGTGGACCATAATCTTGAGGTTATGCCCGTAATCAACAAGATTGACCTGCCGTCGGCAGAGCCTGAGCGGGTTATAAATGAAATTGAGGACGTAATAGGAATAGAGGCGGCAGATGCTCCTCTTATTTCTGCCAAAAACGGAATAAATATAGAGCAGGTGCTTGAGCAGATTGTAAAGAAAATACCTGCTCCATCGGGGGATGTGGACAACCCTCTTAAGGCAATCATATTTGACAGCTTATATGACGCATATAAGGGAGTAATCATTTTCTGCCGTATATTTGACGGAGTGGTTACAAAGGGAACCAAAATTCGTATGATGGCAACGGGTGCGGAGGCAGAGGTCGTACAGGTCGGAATATTTGGCGCAGGACAGTTTATACCATGCGGTGAGCTTAGTGCAGGAATGGTTGGATACATAACTGCAAGCCTTAAAAATGTTAAAGACACAACAGTAGGAGATACAGTGACGGATGCAGAAAATCCATGTGATGTGGCACTGCCGGGCTACAAAAAGGTAAACCCTATGGTTTACTGTGGACTTTACCCTTCAGACGGAGCAAAATATCCTGATTTAAGGGACGCTTTGGAAAAGCTGCAGTTAAATGATGCATCATTAAGCTATGAGCCTGAAACATCCATTGCGCTTGGCTTTGGGTTCCGGTGCGGATTTCTAGGTCTGCTTCATTTGGAGATTATTCAGGAGAGGCTTGAAAGGGAGTATAATCTTGACCTTGTTACAACAGCACCGGGAGTCGTTTACAAGGTGCATAAGACAGATGGTGAGGTTATTGAGCTTACAAATCCATCAAATCTTCCTGACCCATCCACAATAGATTATATGGAGGAGCCTTTTGTTGCCGCAGAGATTATGGTTACCACAGAGTATATTGGAGCCATTATGCAGCTGTGTCAGGAAAGACGTGGCATATATAAAAGCATGGAATACATGGAGGAAACAAGAGCTCTTATAAAGTATGACCTTCCGTTAAATGAGATAATATATGATTTTTTTGACGCTTTGAAATCCCGCTCAAGGGGATATGCCTCCTTTGATTATGAGCTTAAGGGCTATGTGAAATCCGACCTTGTGAAGCTTGATATACTTATCAACAAGGAGGAGGTTGATGCGCTTTCATTTATAATTCACAAGGATACTGCCTATGAGCGCGGAAGAAAAATGTGTGAGAAGCTCAAGGATGAGATTCCGAGACATTTATTTGAGATACCTATACAGGCGGCAATCGGTTCAAAGGTTATAGCAAGAGAAACTGTAAAGGCAATGAGAAAGGATGTGCTTGCCAAGTGCTATGGCGGAGACATAACAAGAAAGCGAAAGCTTTTGGAGAAGCAGAAGGAAGGAAAGAAGCGTATGCGCCAGGTGGGAAATGTTGAGATACCACAAAAAGCTTTTATGAGTGTACTTAAATTGGATGAGGAGTAATATGACATATGAAAAAATTTTTAAGCCTATATATTCATATACCGTTTTGTGCTGTCAAATGCAAATACTGTGATTTCCTTTCCTATGATGGTGAAAGCTATGGCACAATGCTTCGGTATGTGGACTGTCTTTGTCAGGAGATAAAGCTTTATGCACCTATAGCGGACGAATATATTGTAAGGTCCATTTTCATAGGCGGAGGGACACCGTCACTGCTTGATGAGTCTCTTATAGTAAATATAATGGCATTTATAAAAAAGACCTTTACACTTGAGAAAAATGTGGAGGTTACAATAGAAGCAAATCCGGGAACACTGCGTCACCAGAAGCTTAACGGTTACAAGCAGGCAGGAATAAACCGTATAAGCATAGGGCTTCAGTCTGCCGATGACAGTATGCTAAAGCGTTTAGGCAGGCTCCACAATTATGACCAGTTTGTGGCAAGCTATAAAGCAGCAAGGAGAGCAGGCTTTAACAATATAAATATTGATGTAATGTCAGGTCTTCCGGGACAGAGCATTCACTCATATGTGGAAACGCTGTCAAAGGTTATCGAGTATGGACCGGAGCATATTTCTGCATATTCACTATCCATAGAGGAGGGGACGCCGTTTGCAAACGACCCTTCTATTTTGGATTCACTGCCTCCTGAAATGATTGAAAGAAGAATGTATGAGATAACAAAGAAGCTTCTATCCGTAAACGGATATGATAGATATGAGATATCCAACTATGCAAAGCCGGGCTATGAGTGCAGGCACAACATGGTATATTGGACAGGGGGAGAGTATGTAGGCTTTGGACTTGGCGCTTCCTCATATTTTCAGGGAAAACGTTTCAGCAATCTCCGTGACATATTTAAATATCTTAATCTTATGGAGGATTTATCGGACAGGTTTGTGGAGACGGATAATCTTGAGACGCTTTACAATGAAACAACGAGGATTTTAAGGGAAAACGTAACGCCTATTTATATAGATTCACGCATGGAGGAGTTTATGTTCCTTGGGCTTCGGATGATGTGTGGGGTAAGCAGGGAAGATTTTGCCGAGAGATTTAAGAAGGACATCTATGAGGTATATGCTCCCGTATTAAATAAATATATTGATGAGGGCTATATGGCAACTGACGGAGACAGAATATACCTTACTGATATGGGAATTGATGTGAGCAATGTGATACTTGCGGACTTTTTGCTTGAAAAGTAACTAAGTAATTAAATGTGCAAAAATGGGTATTATATATAGTGATTTTGGAAAAAACAATTTATGTGCACAATTTACATTTTTTAGAAAATATCTATTTAACAATTGGTAATTTTATGGTATAATTTGGAACAGTGTGGTGGAGTCCGCCAGACTCTGAACTGCAAATAATACAAAAAATACTTAGGAGGTATAACTAAATGGCAAATAAGTGGGTATACACTTTCAAGGAAGGTAACATGTCCATGCGTAATCTTCTTGGTGGTAAGGGTGCAAACCTTGCTGAGATGACAGAGATCGGTCTTCCGGTACCACAGGGATTTACAATTACTACAGAGGCATGTACTCAGTATTACGAGGACGGTCGTAAGATTAATGACGAAATTATGGCACAGGCTATGGAAGGTGTAGCTTGGATGGAGAAGGAAAATGGCAAGAAGTTTGGTGACCTTGAAAATCCGCTTCTCGTTTCCGTTCGTTCAGGTGCTAGAGCATCTATGCCAGGTATGATGGATACAATCCTTAACCTTGGTTTAAATGATGATGTAGTAGACGCTATGATTAAGGGTAACCCGGATCCGGCATTTGCCCGTTTCGTATATGATTCCTACAGAAGATTTATCCAGATGTTCTCCGATGTAGTTATGGAGGTTGGTAAGAAGTATTTTGAGCAGCTTATCGACGAGATGAAGGAGAAGAAGGGCGTTAAGTTTGACTTTGAGATTACTGCAGATGGGCTGATGGAGCGGGGATGTCAGTTTATGGCGGAGTAAAAGAAGCAGTTAGGACAGGATTGCCCTTCAGACCCTGTAGAACAGTTGAAGCTTGCTATTGAGGCAGTATTTAAGTCTTGGGACAACCCAAGAGCAAACGTATATAGGAGAGATAATGATATTCCATATTCATGGGGTACTGCAGTAAACGTAATGCCTATGGTATTCGGTAACTTAAATGACCAGTCTGGTACAGGTGTTGCATTTACACGTGACCCTGCAACAGGTGAGAATAAGCTTATGGGAGAGTTCCTTATCAATGCACAGGGCGAGGACGTTGTTGCAGGTGTTCGTACACCTATGCCAATCGCTCAGATGGAGAAGGAATTCCCTGAGGCATATGCAGAGTTCATTAAGGTTTGTGATATACTTGAGAATCACTACCATGATATGCAGGATATGGAGTTTACTGTTGAGAACAAGAAGCTTTACATGCTTCAGTGTCGTAACGGTAAGAGAACAGCTCCGGCAGCTCTTAAGATTGCATGTGACCTTGTTGATGAGGGACATAAGACAGAGGCTGAGGCTGTTGCTATGATTGACCCACGTAACCTTGATACGCTTCTTCACCCACAGTTTGATGCAGCAGCTCTTAAGGCAGCTACACCACTTGGAAAGGGACTTGGAGCTTCTCCTGGAGCAGCATGCGGTAAGGTTGTATTTACTGCTGATGATGCAGTTGCATGGGCTGACAGAGGAGAGAAGGTTGTTCTTGTAAGACTTGAGACTTCACCTGAGGATATTACAGGTATGAAGGCTGCTCAGGGTATTCTTACTGTTCGTGGTGGTATGACAAGCCATGCTGCCGTTGTTGCCCGTGGTATGGGTACTTGCTGTGTATCCGGTTGTGGTGACATCAACATGGATGAGGAAAACAAGAAGTTTACACTTGCAGGACAGACATTTACAGAGGGTTCAGAGATTTCAATTGATGGTACAACAGGTAACATCTACGCAGGTCTTATCCCTACAGTTGATGCACAGATTGCAGGTGAGTTCGGACGAGTTATGGCTTGGGCTGACAAGTTCAGAAAGCTTAAGGTTCGTACAAATGCAGATACTCCTGCTGATGCTAAGAAGGCAAGAGAGCTTGGTGCTGAGGGTATCGGTCTTTGCCGTACAGAGCATATGTTCTTTGAGGAGGACAGAATTGCAGCATTCAGAGAGATGATCTGTTCAGATACAGTTGAGGAGAGAGAAGCAGCACTTGAGAAGATTCTTCCATATCAGCAGGGAGACTTCAAGGCTCTTTATGAGGCTCTCGAAGGAAATCCTGTTACAATCAGATTCCTTGATCCACCTCTTCATGAGTTCGTTCCTACTGAGGAGGCTGACATTAAGAAGCTTGCTGATGCACAGGGCAAGTCAGTAGAGTCAATCAAGGCTCTTATTGCATCACTTCATGAGTTTAACCCTATGATGGGTCACAGAGGATGCCGTCTTGCAGTAACTTATCCTGAAATCGCTAAGATGCAGACTAAGGCTGTTATCCGTGCAGCTATAGAGGTTAAGAAGGCTCATCCTGATTGGAATGTTAAGCCTGAAATCATGATTCCGCTTGTATGTGAGATTAAGGAGCTTAAGTTTGTTAAGAAGGTAGTTGTTGAAACTGCTGATGCAGAAATCGCAAATGCAGGTGTTTCACTTGAGTATGAGGTAGGTACTATGATAGAGATTCCTAGAGCTGCCCTTACTGCTGATGAAATAGCTACAGAAGCTGACTTCTTCTGCTTCGGTACAAACGACCTTACTCAGATGACATTCGGCTTCTCAAGAGATGATGCAGGTAAGTTCCTTGACGCTTACTATGACACTAAGATATTTGAGAATGACCCATTTGCTAAGCTTGACCAGACAGGTGTTGGTAAGCTTATGGAGATGTCTATCAAGCTTGGTAAGCCTGTTAATCCAAAGCTTCATGTTGGTATCTGTGGAGAGCATGGTGGAGACCCTTCATCCGTTGAATTCTGCCACAAGATTGGTCTTGATTATGTATCATGTTCACCATTCAGAGTACCAATCGCAAGACTTGCTGCTGCACAGGCTGCAATTGCTGATATGTAGGAGTTTGGTATAAAAAAATCAAACATAAATAGTTTTATAAATTAAGGATGTTCTCTGTTGCTGCTTAAAAACAGTGGCAGAGACATCTTTATTTTGATATAATGTAGGCATCTGAAAGGCAGGTGCAATAATGGATAACGAGAATAGAAGGGTTTATATTGAATATAATAAGCTAAAGCTTATTCTTACTGAACATAAAGAGGATATTGGAAAAAGTAAGATTAATGGTATTGATAAAATAATTACATCAATAGCATTTGCAATACCTATGGCCTTATCTGATTTTTCAAAATGGAAAACAGTGGGCATGGTAGTTCAAATTATTCTTGTGTTGTTTGGTATAACATTATTTGTATATGGCATATATGAGATAATTAGAACTAATAAATATCCTTTTAATAAAGATATACTTTTTGATGAAATTGAGGAGGCAAATTTAATGAAAGAACATCCACATTCTATTGCATTGATTAAAGATACATTTAATACTAATTCAAATAGATTTTTAGTTTATTATGATTCTAGGTGGGATTGTAGATTGTTCCTTAATTACGTAACTATTACAGATGATTTGAATAACGATGAAAGTAATATAACAAGACATTTACAGATGGAATTAAAAGTTCCGGAAGAAACTATTGAAGGTGTTTTTGAATTTGAAAAAGTTCATGAAAAATATTCACCTACAGCTAATGAAAATAAATGTTATAGACATAGATTTTATAGATTTATATTGAATGAATTTTCAGATACAATCAAGCAGGACTCTTTTGAAATTGACGGGAAAAAATTTTATTGGATGTCAATTGCTGAGATGGAAGCTGATAATAAGATTATGTCTAAGAATAGCGATATAGTTTCATTTGTCAAGAAGGTATCTTAAGAAAAATAAGTTGTTAATATTAGTGGATGATATTTTTTTTTCAAAAGCAATGTTAAGAAAAAGGAAAAGATGACGGCATTATTTGTGAGATTGCATCAAGTGATATACTGTATAATATTAAAAATCGCACAGATAATTAATATTTACGTAGTGGGAGGAGAACTATTATGAATCTTGAAGAATTCAAGAAAAAGGCAGAGGAAATTTCAGATTGGGCACCCGGCTGGGATGCGATTGAGGAAGTGTTTTCAAAATTATATCCGAATCAGGAGCCTATGCATTATGCCACAGATATTACAAAAAGAGCGATTTTTGGTGGAAATCAGTATTTGGATGGTTTTTCCTTTTACAAATCTCCAAAGGGATATTGGCATCTTGTGACATTTGGCATGACATTTCTTTATGTTGAGGAGGAGCAGCTTGGAGAAGAATGGAATAAATGGGGCTATGAGATGACCATGAAGCTTCCTGATGAGGATATTCAGGAATGCTTATATGCCGCTGATTTGCTTGCCAATCTTGCCGGATATACATACAAATCGGAAAAGTATTTTGACCCATATGAATTTATAAATTGTAATGGTCCCATACGGGCATCTATGGATACGAACATTACAGCTTTGCTTACTGTTCCTGATACAGAAGCAGAGGGCACGGATACTCTGTACGGCAGGACCAATTTCATTCAGTTTGTAGGTATTACAACGGAGGAATATGAAATGTTAAAGGAAAATCCCGATAAAGCAGAGCAGCTTGCCATGCGCATTAAGGAGGATTATCCGGATTTTGTGACTGATTTGAACCGTACAAAATCGTACCTCTTTTAAAAACTTATATATAAAATTAAACAGGTAAGTGATATGAACTAAATAGCTATCGTCGGAAATTATGATTTTGTGAGGCAGGAAAAATTGCTTTATAATTTAAGAAGCGATTTTGATTGGTAACATTGAAATGGAGAAGACATAATGAGTGATGATAGAATTGTAAAAACAATACGTAAATATCAGATGAAAGTAAAAAGCCTTTCGGGTGTGCATAAGCTCATGGCAGTGATTGCATGTGTCATACCGATAGGCTTACTTTTTTTAGTGCTGAGCGTGATTTCAGGAGAGGTAAATCCAATATTTAAGTATATAATTATGGCGATTATCGCCTTTCTTTTCTGTATTTTTCTTGTAGCTCAAAATATAAAAAGGCTGAAAAGGAAGCTGAAGCAGTTTGTGGGGGAAACGGTTGTAAAGGAAATTATTGCTGAGCAGATTGCGATTTCGCAATACGAGCCGAATGGCTGCTTTGATAAAGATTTTTTGATGAAATCGGGTGTGCTTCCCAGCTATACAAAGAGCTATGGCTCAGATTATATAAAGGGATTGTATAAGGGAAAACAAATTACATATTGTGATATAAAACTTGAGACAGAGCAAGAGAGAGATGATAAATACAAAACGGTTACGGTATTCAAGGGACCTGTTATCAGTCTTGCTCTTGGCAAACCTCTCGAAAATAATCGTGTAAGAATTTTGGAGAGGGGAAGTAAGGTGGCAGACGCAATTGTAAATGCATATATGAATTTTTGGAATAAACTTGGTATAAAGTTTGAGGAGCATGTAGTTACACTTGAAAGTGTAGAATTTAATAATCAATTTGAGGTGAAAACAACAGATGATGAGCTTGCTTTTTATATATTGACACCGCAGTTTATGGAAAACATTATAAATGCAGACCGTCTGGCAGCGGGACATACAAATATCTGCTTCGCAAATGACAGAGTCAATATAGCGGTCAACAGTGGCCATGACGCATTTGAGATTGGCGGAAACCTGCAAAATAAGAAGCAATTGGAGGAGTACAGGCAGAAAATACGTGCAGATTTGAAAAAGGTGCTTTTAATCGTTGATGAGATACTAAAGAAGGAACGGCTGTTTGAGAAATAGGACAGTTAGAGGTATGGTGGGATTTTATACCCTATAGCAGATAGAAAATATTTTGATGGTAACGTTGGAACGGAGAAGATAAAATGAGTGATAAAAAAATTATAAAAACAATACACAGATATCAGATTGAATCTGGGATTTTGGCTGTACTTTCAATTATTATAATGCCTATTTTTATTATTTTTTTAGGACTTACATGTGAATATGTAAGGGGAATTCAATTTCTTATATTGGTAGCTTTTTGTGTAGTTTTTTTTATTTTTGGAATACAACGCGTGGATAAGATTAATAAAAAGCTTAAGCTTTTTGTTGGCGAAAATGTTACAAAGAAAATTATAGCCGAGAAAATAGATATCAAGGAATACAATCCTAATGGCAGTATGAATGATAATTTTTTGGATTCCACGGGAATTCTTCCAAGATTTGACAGAAGTCATGGATCTGATTACATGAAAGGTTTCTATAAGGGACAGGATATTACCTATTGTGATGTAACGCTGGATATACGCTACGAAACTACTGACAGCGAGGGACGCGAAAGCAATGAGACAGTTACGGTATTTTGTGGACCTGTTATAAGTCTTGGCCTTGGGAAACCGCTTGGAGACAAACGGGTCAGAATTATGGAGAGACAAACGAAACGTAGAAAGAAAGGATTTTTATCAGATTTATTTAACACGGCAGTAGATGTTCTTGGAATAAAAATGAAGGAACAGAGCATCTCGCTTGAAAGTGAGGCATTTAACAATCAGTTCGATGTAAAGACCAATGACGATGAGCTGGGGTTTTATATACTTACCCCGCACTTTATGGAAAATATCATAAAAGCAGACGAACTGGCAGAGGGGCTTACAAATATATGCTTTGGTGGAAACCAAGTTATTATTGCAATTAACAATGGCAGTGATGCGTTTGAAATTGAAAAGCTGATACGCAGCAAAAGGAGGTTGGAGGAGTGTAGGCAGAAAATGCGCACGGATTTGGATAAGATTTGCCTGATTATGGATGAAATACTAAAGAAAGATCGGCTGTTTGAGAAATAGAACAGTTAGAGGTATGGAGGAATTTTAGGCACACCTCCATGGAGCAAACTGCAGCGTAGAAGACGCTTTGCTCCTTTTTTTGCTTTTTATTACAATATAAAAATAAAACAACGTAATAACTATGGAAATTTGTTTTTTTGTATGGTAAAATTATTAGCATATAATTTTTGTAGTAATTTTTATCTATGAAAAAGCAGGATAGTTTTTACTAATGTTACATTAGACAATGGGGGAGTAATTATGTATCATCATTCTTTTTTGTTTAAAATTATAAGCGATGACAATAAAATCGAAAATGTATTAAAGAAGATCACGCCTTTAGAGGATTGTGATTATACTTTTGAGACTATCCAGACTGTGACGGCAGACACAGGTAAGCCTGATTTGGCATACATTTATGATTGTGTTGGCAAATCGAAGTTTTATGGACAGGATATAAGCTGCGAGGAATGTGTTCTACTTATTGATAACGAAAATCCTTTGCTCAAAGATAAGGATACCGTAGCTTTGGTAAGCGATTTGTGGATCGTATCTGAGGAATATGACAGTGAGTTTCTAGAAATTTATTTTAGGCGTCTTGCCAACAGGATGAAGAATGATGCCGACGCAAGAAAATACGGAATCTGTTTTGATACCATTCTTAATAGTGTGCCTGATATTGCGTGGTTCAAGGATACTGTCGGCTCACATCTTATTGTAAACGACAGCTTTTGCGACATGGTTGGAAAAACAAAGGAGCAGATATATAAACAAGGACATTGTTATATATGGGATGCAAGTAAAGAGGATGAAGAAATCTGCTTGAAAAGTGATGCTATTATTATGGAAAGCAGACGGACAAATACATTTGAGGAAAATATAAAGACTAAGGATGACATACGTCTGTTAAAGAGCTATAAGTCAGCTCTTATTGATACAGATGGGGAGATTTTCGGAACATGCGGAATTGCCCATGATGTAACTGAGCTTAAAAATATGAGCACAGAGCTTGATATTGTCCTTGACAGTATGCCTTATGCTGTTCTTGTGGAATCTGTTCAGAATATTGTTTTTAATAAAAATAAAAAATTTGATGAGTATTTTCCTTTATTTACTGACATTATTGGAAAATCAAGTGATAAATGGAAGAAAAGCCTGACAAAGAAGCTTTTGGTTGCAGATGAAATTAAAGAAATTGTTACATTAACCGGTGATGACGAGCGTGTACTTGTATTTGACGAGGAACCGATTATGGATGGTTCTGACAGAACAATAGGTAAGATGGTTACGCTTACGGACATAACCTTAGAGCGAAGCATTTCCCGTAGAAATGAATACAAAGCCAACACAGACTTCCTTACAAAATTAAGTAATCGCAGAGGTCTTATGAACTTCCTTGAGGAGGTGTATGGTCAAAATAATCTTACGCTTATTATGCTTGATCTTGATAATTTCAAGCAGGTTAATGATACATATGGACATGAGGCAGGAGATAATGCTTTGGTAAAAACAGCCCAAATTCTGAATGCATGCTTTTCAGAAGGATTTATTTCCAGATTGGGTGGCGATGAATTTTTAATAGTTGTATGTGACAAGGAAGAGTCACAAGTAATAAGAGACACAAAGCATCTGCTTTATACAATGAGGGAAGAGTACGAAAAGCAAAAAGAATTTAGGGGTATTACTGCCAGTGCCGGTATTGTTTCCACAGTGAAGCTTGATACAAAAGAGAGAAATATATCTGATATTTTACAGATGGCAGACGAGATGCTTTACAAGGCAAAATATAACGGAAAGAATTGCTGCTATGTTTATGGCGAAAACAATTAGGTGATAAGACTTGAAACGGGATAATATTATTAAGGAAAAGATGAAAGAGTCTGTTTCATCTGTATTGCCAATTGCATTAATTGTTTTTGTACTATGTCTTTTTGTTGTGCCAGTAAGCAGTGGCTTAGTGTTGTCGTTTTTAATTGGAACGGTTATGATTATTGTTGGGATGGGTTTTTTTACCATTGGTGCGGATTTGGCAATGACGCAGATTGGAAGTCATATAGGAGCCAAAATGACAAATACCCGTAAACTGTGGTTTGTTATGCTTATAAGCTTTGTGCTTGGTGTTGTAATTACGGTAGCGGAGCCTGATTTGCAGGTTCTTGCGGCAAATGTTCCGGAAATCCATACAAAGGTTCTTATTGCTACGGTATCTGTGGGAGTTGGTTTATTTCTTATGGTTAGTATGCTTCGTATTTTGTTCGGTATTCCAATGAAGTGGATTCTGTTAGGTCTTTATGCGATTGTATTTATTTTAGCATTTTTCTCAGATAAAAATTTTTTATCGGTTGCTTTTGATTCAGGAGGTGTAACTACGGGACCTATGACTGTTCCGTTTATTATGTCCATGGGTGTGGGTGTTGCATCCATCCGTAGTGATGAAAAAGCAAAATCTGACAGCTTCGGTCTGATTGCACTTTGTTCAATTGGTCCGATTCTTGCTGTACTAATCCTTGGCTTTATATACAATAATAATACGTCTGAAGCATCAGCTATGCTTGTTAATGAATTTGCAGTTTCAATTGATATCGGAAAAGGATATCTTTCTGCATTTCCGGATTATTTTCATGAGGTGGTTATTGCACTTCTGCCTATTTTTGTTTTCTTTCTGATTTTTCAAATTTTTTCTCTTAAATTGGAAAAACGACCTTTTAAGAAAATAGTAGTGGGCATTGTATTTACATATATCGGTCTTGTGCTTTTTCTTACGGGAGTGAATGTAGGATTTTCTTCCTTGGGATATGTTCTCGGAGGTGCACTTGTAGAAAAAAATATGATATGGATTATTGTCCCCCTTGCCATGGTAATGGGATGGTTTATAATTAATGCGGAGCCTGCCGTTCATGTCCTTAATAAGCAGGTTGCAGAGCTTTCTGCAGGCGCAATTTCGGAAAAAACAATGGGAAGAACGCTGTCCGTAGCGGTGTCTATTGCCATGGGGATTGCCATGATACGTGTTTTGACCGGTATACCGATTATGTGGTTTGTTCTCATTGGCTATATAATTGCGCTTATATTGGCATTTTTTGTTCCCGCAACCTTTACTGCAATTGCTTTTGATGCGGGAGGAGTTGCATCCGGTCCTATGGCAGCAACCTTTATGCTTCCATTTGCCATGGGAATTTGTAATGAAATCGGCGGAAATGTAATGAGTGATGCGTTTGGACTTGTTGCGATTGTTGCTATGATGCCTCTTATTATCGTACAGATAATGGGTGCCATATCCACATTAAAATCAACGGAAAAAGCTGCCATGCCGGATTTTGTCAGTGCCTATGGTGATGATGAAACAATTGAATTGTGGGAGGTGTCTTAAATGGAGCTTTATTATGTTCTTGCAATTATAGATAGAAGCAGGGTTAAGGAGCTACAGGATATATGTGATGAACTTGAGCTTTCTGTTGTGCTAACAAAGCTTGGAAAGGGTACTGCAACATCGGAGCATCTGTTGCTGTATGACCTTCAGCAGACAGAAAAAGCTGTTATAGGAACAATAGTAACACAAGCATCCATGAAACAGCTTATGAAGGCGGCAAAATGGAAGATGTATATTGATATACCGGGAAACGGAATTATGATGGCTATACCTATCAAGAGCGTCAATGGCGGTAAAAATTTGGCATACTTTACGGATGGTCAGGATTTAGGAGGTACGGTACCTGATATGAATTTTAAAAATGAGCTTATAATTGTTATATTAAATGAAGGACATGCAGATATGGTTATGGATGCGGCTCGAAGTGTAGGTGCGACGGGAGGAACGATTCTTCATGCAAAAGGAACGGGAGGACATAAGGCGGAAAAGTTTTTCGGGGTGTCCTTAGCACTGGAGAAGGATATGATATATATTCTTGCACCATCAAACAATAAATCTAATATTATGAAAGCAATTAATCAAAATTGTGGGACAAATACTCCCGCAGGAGCCATTTGTTTTTCACTGCCAGTATCGGAGGTGGCAGGATTAAGAAGATTGGATGATGAAGTATAAATTTTACAATAAATAAGCAGGAGAGCATTTATGAGTGAGATAAAAAAAATAGCAGTAATGGCAAGCGGAGGCGATGCACCGGGTATGAACTCTGCCATACGTGCTGTTACATTCAGTGCATATAATTTTGGTATAGAGGTTGTAGGTGTTTTAAGAGGCTATGACGGACTTATTGATTGGGAGGTAATGCCGTTATCCTTAGATGATGTTCGCAATATAAATAACCAGGGTGGCACAATTCTTTTCACAAGCAGAAGTGAGAGATTTTTAAAGCCTGAGTACAGAAAGCAGGCTGCCGAAAATCTGAAGAAAAACAATATAGATGCCGTTGTGGCAATCGGTGGTGACGGAACCTTAAGGGGAGCCATTGAGTTTCAAAAGGAAGGAGTCAATATCATATGTATTCCCGGCACCATAGACCGTGATGTTGCATGTACGGAATACACCTTGGGCTTTGATACGGCTGCAAATACAGCCATGGAGGCAATAGACAGGATAAGGGATTCCTCCGTATCACACGGAAGATGCAGCGTTGTTGAGGTTATGGGAAGAAAGCGGGGATACATTGCACTTTGGGCAGGTATGGCAACTTCTGCTGATGCCATTGTTCTTCCTGAAAAGTGGGACGGAGATTTTAATAGTGTAATAGATGCGATAAAAAAACGTCATGTTGATGGAAGAAACAGTTATCTGGTTGTTGTGGCAGAGGGGGTAATTGATGCCGCTGAAATGGCGGAGATGATACAGGAAAAAACAGGTATTGAATCCCGTGTATCAGTTTTGGGTTATATCCAAAGAGGAGGACAGCCGACTGCAAAGGACAGAATGTATGGCTCACTTATGGGTGCATATGCGGTGGAGATAATAAAATACGGAAAGAGTAACCGTATTGTAGCCATAAAAAATGACCTTCTTATAGATTACGACATAAAGGATGCAGTAAACATACACAACAATATGTTAGATACATTCCAATATGAGCTTAGTTTAAAGCTCTCGGAATAAAAGTACAGGAGGCTAAACGATGAAATACACATTGGACTGGAACGAATACGAAAATATTGCAAGAAAAGCAGTTGCAGAGGGACTTGTTCTGCTTAAGAATGACAATAATGCACTGCCATTTACAAAGGGAATGGAGATAGCGGTATTCGGACGCATACAGACAAATTATTATAAAAGCGGAACAGGCTCAGGGGGTATGGTAAATGTATCCCATGTGACAAATATAATTGAGGGTCTTATGGAAAGTAAGGTTGTTACCATTAATAACGACCTGCTTAACGCTTATGTAGAGTGGGAAAAGCTAAATCCATTTGTCGTGGGACTTGGATGGGGCATGGAGCCTTGGTCCCAAGAGGAAATGCCTGTTGGTGATGAGCTTGTGCAAAGGGCTTCTGAAAGCTCGGATGCGGCACTTGTAATTATTGGAAGGACAGCCGGAGAGGATAAGGACAGCACTGATACGGCAGGCTCGTATCGTCTCACTGATAATGAGTACAATATGATGAAGCTTGTAAGAAGTAAATTCTCAAAAATGGTTGTTCTCTTAAATGTAGGCGGTATTATGGACATGAATTTTGTTGACGACATAAAGCCTGATGCTGTGTTATACGGCTGGCAGGGCGGTATGGTTGGTGGACATGGAACGGCGGATGTGCTTACAGGAAAGGTATGCCCGTCAGGAAGGCTTACGGACACCATTGCATATGACATTAAGGACTATTATGCTGATAAAAATTTTGGCGACCCCGTTGAAAATTGTTATACGGATGATATTTATGTGGGCTACCGATATTTTGAAACCTTTGCGCCTGACAGGGTAAAATATCCTTTTGGCTACGGGCTTTCATATACCGAATTTAAAACGGAGGCAGAAGGCTTTATCTGTGATAAGGAAAACAGGAAAATATATGCCGAAATTAAGGTTACAAATACAGGTAAATGTGCCGGAAAGCAGGTTGTACAGCTTTACGCTTCGGCACCGCAGGGTAAGCTTGGCAAGCCTGCAAGGGTGCTTATTGCCTTTGGAAAAACAAGAGAGCTGAACGTAGGTGAGACGGAAAATGTGAAACTTGAAGCGGATTTTTACGATTTTTGCTCCTATGATGACAGTGGCATTGTGAGTCCGTACTGCTTTTTGCTTGAGGAGGGTGATTACAGCTTTTATTTCGGAAATAATATAAAGGATGTAACGCTTATAGAAACCGTAAGGCTTGATATGACGGTTTTAAAAAAGCTTTCACAGGCACTTGCTCCTTATAAAAAATTTAAAAGGATAAGACCTGTTGAAAATACATGTCAGGGAGAAAATGAAATCTCCTATACAATAGCCGAGGAGGACGTACCCCTTGCCGTCCTGACGCAGGAGGAGAAAAGTCTTTTAAAACTGCCTGAGGAAATTCCGTATACAGGGCACAAGGGCATAATGCTTGCAGATGTGTTAAAGGAAGAATCTGACGATGAAATATATTCTGAGAGGATGAGGGAATTTATTGCACAGCTTTCTGATGAGGAGCTTGCCTCCATAATACGTGGAGAGGGAATGGGAAGCTCACTTGTAACACCCGGAACTGCTGCGGCATTTGGAGGAGTTTCAAAGGCATTAAGGGAGCTTGGCATACCTGTTGCCTGCTGTGATGACGGACCTTCCGGGCTTCGTTTTGACTGTGGAGCAAAGGCGTTCAGCCTGCCAAATGGAACGCTCCTTGGATGTACATTTAATGAGGAATTAAATTGTGAGCTGTTTGAATTTCTTGGTCTTGAGATGATTTCTAACAAGGTTGAAAATGTATTGGGACCGGGAATGAATATTCACAGACACCCTCTTAACGGACGGAATTTTGAGTATTTTTCAGAGGATCCGCTTGTAACAGGAAGGCTTGCGGCTGCACAGCTTAAGGGACTAAAACGCTATGGACTTAGTGGAACGGTTAAGCATTTTTGTGCCAATAATCAGGAATTCAGAAGGAGACATTCGAATACTGTTGTGTCGGAAAGGGCGCTCAGGGAAATTTATCTCAGAGGCTTTGAAATCGTTGTAAAAAGCGGATATTGTGACAGTATAATGACAACCTACGGTAAGCTTAACGGTCGATATACTGCCAATTTATATGATTTGACAACAACTATACTTCGTGGCGAGTGGGGCTTCAAGGGTATTGCCATGACCGACTGGTGGGCTGCCATAACCTCACGTCCTGACGGCGGACAAAAAGCAACTGACTTTGACCAGATGGCACGTGCACAAAATGATATTTATATGGTATGTCCTGACGGAGAGACAAATGCTTCGGGGGACAACACCCTTGAGGCGCTTGCCGCAGGCACTGTTACAAGAGGTGAGCTTCAGCGTAATGCCATGAATATATGCTATTACGTCATGCACACCGAAGCAATGAAAAGGCTGATGGGAAGTGGCACTGAAGTTGTAGTTATAAATCGTCCTGAGGATAAGGATGATTTTGATATGACGGATGTTGAGTATCGTATATTGGATAAGGAGATTACAATTTCCCTGGAGGATGAGCCATCTGAAATGGGTACAAACTATGTATTTGCATTTGATGCAAAAACTTATGGAAAATACAGAGTTATACTTAGTGGAAGCTCTAACTTAAGCGAGCTTGCTCAGATGACATGTACTCTGTTTATAAATGGCTTTCCAATCAGTACAATGACTTTTCATGGAACAAACGGAGAGATTGATACTATTTCAAGGGAAATTCTGATAGGACAGCGTTTTACAATACTAAGGCTTTATGTAGGTGCCGCAGGCCTTACGCTTAAGGATATTAAGTTTATACTTAAGGATAACGATTAAAGTTTGTGTCAGGTTTTCTATGAAAACTTGACATGTAGCGTCAGCCATTTGCCGAAGGCAAATTTGGAATGGCTGACGTTCAATATATACAACATACAGGTGAAAAATATGACATTAAATGAACTGGCAATAGGAAATTCGGCGCGGGTTGTTTCCGTGGGCGGAGAGGGAGCATTAAGACAGCATTTCCTTGATATGGGTATAATTCCGGAGGCTGAGATAACTCTTGTCAAGCTTGCCCCTATGGGAGATCCGATGGAGCTTTTACTTCATGGCTACGAGCTTACGCTTCGCCTTGAGGATGCAAAGGAAATTACAATACAGGAGATAGACAGACAAAAAGAGATAAAGCAAAATAACCGTAAGCAGATAGGTATTCCTCATCCAGGTCTTGGCGAGGGTGGCAAATATCATGTTAAGGCTGAGGAAAATCCCCTTCCTGATGATGAGCTGATTACATTTGCACTTGCAGGAAATCAAAACTGCGGAAAGACAACACTGTTTAACAGACTGACAGGGTCTAATCAGCATGTGGGAAATTTCCCGGGTGTAACCGTTGATAAGAAATCAGGTAAAATAAAGGGATATGATAATACAGAAATAACGGACTTGCCGGGTATTTATTCAATGTCTCCATACAGCAATGAGGAAATCGTTACACGTTCATTTATAATGAATGAAAAGCCAAAGGGAATCATAAATATTGTTGATGCCTCAAATATTGAGAGAAATTTGTATCTGACAATGCAGCTTATGGAGCTTGACATTCCAATGGTGCTTGCATTAAACATGATGGATGAAGTAAGGGAAAACGGTGGCTCAATATATATAAATGAGATGGAGGAGCTTTTGGGTATACCTGTAGTTCCAATATCGGCCGCTAAAAACGAGGGCATCGATGAACTTATTGAACATGCCATGCATGTTGCAAAATATCAGGAACGACCTAAAAGACACGATTTCTGTAATTCCAATGACGGGGAAAGCGCTGTGCACAGATGTATACATGCTATTATGCATTTGATTGAGGATCATGCAAAAAGAGCTGAAATTCCTCTTAGATTTGCCGCATCAAAGGTAGTGGAGGGGGATAAAAGGATTCTTGAAAAGCTTGCTTTGGATGATAATGAGCTTGATATGCTGGAGCACATTATTGTACAGATGGAAAAAGAAAGAGGCCTTGACCGTTCTGCTGCAATTGCGGATATGAGGTTTCGGTTTATACATTCCATCAGTGATGAGACGGTTGTTAGGGTTAAGGAGAGCAGGGAACACGCAAGGAGCAGGTCTGTTGATAGAATTTTAACCGGAAAATATACAGCCATACCTGCATTTATAGCAATTATGGCTTTTGTTTTCTGGCTTACCTTCAGTGTTATCGGAGCAGGTCTGCAAGGGCTGCTGGAGAAGGGGATTGACAAGCTGACAGACAGTGTGTCATCAGCATTTACAAAATTTGATGTGAATCCGGTTCTTCATTCCCTTATTATAGACGGAATATTTAATGGTGTAGGAAGCGTGTTAAGTTTTCTGCCTATTATTGTGACACTTTTTTTCTTCCTGTCCATGCTCGAAGATAGCGGATATATGGCCAGAGTTGCATTTGTAATGGATAAGCTTCTTAGAAAAATCGGATTATCAGGAAGAAGCATTGTGCCCATGTTAATAGGCTTTGGATGTACCGTTCCCGGAGTTATGGCAAGCCGTACACTTTCCTCGGAGCGTGACAGAAAAATGACCATTTTGCTTACGCCTTTTATGAGCTGTTCAGCTAAGTTGCCTATCTATGCTTTTTTTGCTGCAGCATTCTTTCCAAATTACAGTGGACTTGTAATGATTGCCCTATATTTTGGGGGAATTATAATAGGTGTACTGTGTGCCCTAATTTTAAAAAAGACTAAATTTAAAGGGGAGCCGGTTCCTTTTGTAATGGAGCTGCCGAACTATCGTATGCCGGGAATAAAAAATGTAATGAGACTTTTGTGGGACAAGGCAAAGGATTTTATATACAGAGCTTTTTCCGTTATATTTATTGCAACGATAGTTATCTGGTTTCTTCAAACCTTTGATGTACATTTTAATATGGTTTCTGATTCACAGGACAGCCTGCTTGCACTTGTGGCAGGATTTATAGCTCCTGTATTTAAGCCTCTTGGCTTTGGGGACTGGAGAGTGTCCACGGCGCTTATTACAGGTTTTTTGGCAAAGGAGAGCGTTGTATCTACATTATCGGTTTTATTGCCGTCAGAGCATATGCTATATGGAATACTTACACCAGTAAGTGCCGCATCTCTGCTTGTATTTTGCCTTTTGTATACCCCGTGTGTTGCGGCGATAGCATCGGTAAAGCGAGAGCTGGGAGTTAAATGGGCTGTGGCTGTTGCGGTAGGTCAATGTATTATTGCATGGTTTGCGGCATTTGCAGTTTATTTTGTAGGAACGCTTATATAAAGAGGTGATTAAAGTGTCAAAGACATATGCTATAGATATGTGCGAGGGCTCCATACTTCCCAAAATGCTGAGGTTTGCATTACCGCTTATGTGCTCCAGTATATTGCAGCTTTTGTTTAATGCTGCCGATGTGGTTGTCGTGGGGAGATTTTGTGGGGATAATTCAATGGCGGCTGTGGGCTCCACAACGCCAATCATTAACCTTATGACAAATTTGTTCATGGGTCTTTCCATAGGTGCAAATGTTCTTGTTGCAAAATACTATGGAGCCAAGGAGGAAAAAAAGGTACATGAGGCAGTGCATACTGCGGTTGCCCTGAGTATTTTGAGCGGATTTGTACTCACGGTAATAGGATTAATATTTACAAAGCAGATACTTATGTGGATGAATACGCCGAAGGTTGTATTTCCACTTGCATCAAAATATTTGAAAATATATTTTTTGGGAATTGTGTCCGTAATGCTCTACAATTTTTGTAATTCCATATTAAGGGCAGTAGGAGATACAAAAAGGCCCCTTTATTATCTGATGTTTGCAGGCGTTATAAATGTAATTCTTAACCTGTTTTTTGTTATCGTCTGTAAGCTTGACGTGGCAGGAGTTGCACTTGCAACCATAATATCACAGTGTGTTTCGGCATTTCTGATAATAAGGTGCTTATGCAGGGAACAGGCAATGTACCAGCTTTTTTTGGGAAAGATAAAATTTTATGGGCATGCCTTAAAAAGAATACTACATATTGGTATACCGTCGGGCATTTATGGCACGGTATTTTCCCTTTCAAATGTTGTCATACAGTCTTCCGTAAATTCCTTCGGCGCCACTGTTATGGCGGGAAATGCAGCCGCCATGAATATCGAGGGCTTTGTATATATGGCAATGAATGCATTTCATCAGACAGCTATATCGTTTGTAAGCCAAAATTATGGGGCGGGAAAAATAAAAAGAATATGGAAAATTGCTGTACTAAGTCAGCTGTGTGTTATTGTGACGGGACTTGTTTTAGGTCAGCTTACCGTGCTTTTTGGAAGCTCGCTTTTGGGTATATACTCGTCTAAGAACTTTGTTATTGAAGCGGGACTTGTCAGATTGAAATATATTTGCGGACCATATTTTTTGTGCGGCATGATGGACGTAATGGTAGGAATATTAAGAGGACTTGGAAGGTCCGTTATTCCTACAATCGTGTCGATGATAGGTGCATGCGGACTAAGGCTTGTGTGGATATTTACAATATTTGCAGAAGAAAAATATCATACAACAAGGATGCTGTATTTGTCGTACCCGCTGTCATGGAGCATAACCGCATTGGCACATGTTATATGCTTTTTGATTGTATGGAGAGGGATAAAAAGAGGGCATGCCGTAGAGTAAAACCTTACTGCGGCAGCCCCTATAAAAGCATTGCTATAAAAATTTGCGAAGCTTTTTGTCAAGCTCCTCCTCAATGGATATAAGACGGTTACATATATCCTTAGCCTTGTTGTCTGCGGCTTGATATTGGTTAAGGTATTTATTTAGAGATTTAATTCCCATGTCGCAGCCCTCGGTTATAAGGTCTGCTATGGTTTCATCTCCCTCATGCATACCTATTTTCACGTTTGTTTTCATCCATGCCATACCCTTTGCCATAGGATTTGGATCCTTAGACTCGATGCCATATTCATTTAATATGGCATGAAGGTCATTGCCAAGCTTGGAATGATGATCCTTGCTTTCAGTAAGAAGCTTCCTAAGTTCAGAGCTTTCAACCTTGTCGAGTACCTCGTCTATGGAGGATACAGCCATTTTTGAGCCTGAATCACATTCCTTGAGAAGTTCTATTGTATCATTATTACACATATTGCGTTTATTCCTTTCCTGTAAATATATTTTTATTATTATATCCACAAAAAAGGTTATTTAAACTTAAATTTATATGTCCAAAAGTTTATCAATGGCATCCTTGTATTCAGCATGCTTTCTGTATGACTCAATAAGTTTGCGTTCATGGTTGGAAAGATCAATCGGTGTTTCATCAGGCTCCGAATATCCAAACGTGGAGAGAATATCGTCAATTTTATATAAATAGCATAAATACATGAAAATATCCGCATCAGGCTGAGTGCGTCCGCTTTCCCATCCATAAATAGTTTTTGTTGCAACTTCAATTTTACTCTCATACAGATAATCAGCAACCTGCTGTACACTATATTTATTTAATTTTCTGTAATATTTAAGCATTTTTGAAATGTTAGGATTTTTCATTCAAATGCCTCCTTACTATATGCAATGATGAAATTCTTTATTTGTTTAGGCTATAGTAACAAATGTTTTTTTATGGTGTCAAGGTTTCCGTATCAAAGTATTCAGTAAATTATTGAAATTCTCCCAAAACAAGGATATAATAGATGGTATATCTTATATTTCGAGAAAAATTGAGGTGAATACATGGATATTTCAAAAAGAATAATACACTACATTGAAAAAAATTCCCTGTCAATTGAGATGATCGCAGATAAAACGGGAGTAAATGTGGATTTACTTTCAAATAAAAGTAAAAGAAAATTAAACGCAACGGAAATGTTAGAGATTTGTAATTATCTTGATATTGATCCTAAAAGTTTGTTATAAAAAAATATAAAATGGAAATTATAATTTAAGGAGGGTGCCATGATTTTACATACAAATATGGGAGAAATTAAATTAGGAAAATGTGTAGGTGACTTAGAGTCTCTGCCGGAGCTGTGTTTTGAATGTGAAATTTTATCCCCAAATCTGTACGATGAGGTTGAAAATATAATTTCAGAAGAAAAAAAGAGACAGTTCGATAAAAATAAAGCATATTTTAATGAATTGGGCTATGACTCCCTTGAGGAGTTTGAAGCGGGTAATACCGCAAATGAATATAGCTATATTATTCTGTTACTGAAAAAGGCTTCGGACAAAATAGTTGCATTGTACGAAAAGGGCGGCACGGATGAAAGGGAACTTTTGGATTACTGTGCAAGTGTAAGGCTTGAAATAAAAGATAGCAAACTGGAGCTTAAGGAGTTTATTTTATCTGCTTTGGAGCATTACTATTTTTAAATATATATCATAATTATTCTTATATGTTTCTTATAGGTTGATTTTTTTAATTAAAATATCGCATTGTTCGTTTGTTTTTATTTCATTTGTATTTATAATATAAATAAGAATATGAAGTTGGGAGGGCTTGCTATGAGTATGCTTAAGCTGCCTGATAATTTGGTTATGTTAAGGCATAAAAAGAAAAAAACGCAGGAGGAGGTTGCAGATTTTATAGGTGTCACGAAAGCCTCTGTGTCCAAATGGGAAAATGGACAGAGTATGCCGGACATTATGATTTTACCACAACTTGCGGCATTTTTTGACGTTACAATTGATGAACTTATGGGATATGAGCCGCAGCTAAGCTGTGAACAGATTAATAAGCTCCATGAAAATTTAAAAATCAGTTTTGCGGAAAAAGGGTTCGATTATACGATGAATGAGTGCCGCAATCTTGTAAAAAAATATTATTCCTGTTATAGGTTCCTATTTACAATCTGCTGTTTATATATAAATCATTACAATATGACAAATGATGAAAATGTGCAGAAAAGTATTCTTGCTGAGGCTTCGGAGCTTGCAGGACATATTCTTGATAACTGCAAGGATATACGGGTATATAATGATACGCTGGCGATTAAGGCAATTATAGATTTGATGGCAGGCAGGCCCGCCGATGTTGTAAACAACTTGGAGGATGTTATTAATAACAGCTACATGTATTTAAGCAATGGAACTGTACTTATTCAGGCATATCAAATGCTTGGGGATATTAAAAAGGCAAACAAAACATCTCAAATGGGGCTTTATGTGTCCGTTTTTTCAGCAATAAGCATTGCCATGCTGTATTTAGTTTCCAATGCAGGGAATAAAGAGGTCTGTGGCGAGACAATAGAAAGAACAAAGACGCTTATTGAAATATATAAAATAAATGAGCTAAATCCTAACGTGGCTGCACAGTTTTATTTTCAGGCGGCAGTAATAAAGTGTACCTACGGCGATTATGATGTTGCACTTGCTATGCTTGAACAGTATGCTTATGACATTTACCGTCTTATGGTTGTGGATAAGATTACAATTCATGGGGATGAATATTTTGATTTATTTGAAGAATGGTATTCGGATTATAACATGGGGCTGGGTGCACCGAGAAATGAAACACTCGTCTGGGAGAGTGCAATAGAAGTATTTGACAATCCCGCATTTGAACCGATTAAGGAACATAAAAAATTTAAAACAATTAAAAATAAAATTACAGGTTACAAGAGTTTGTGTTAAGTTGATGTTCCAAATGAAAGGAGATAAAAATTATGGAAAAAATGATTGCGCAGGCGAAAGAATATTTGCCGTTTCTCATACCGATTGTTATTATTCAGTTTTTATTGCTAATTTATGTTATAAGGCATATTTTAACACACGAAACCTACAAGAGGGGAAGCAGAACTCTGTGGCTTGTTGTTTCAATTGTGCTTATGAACTTTGTGGGTCCTATTCTTTATTTGATTTTTGGGAAGGAAGATGCATAGATGGATATACTTCAAATATCAGGTCTTTCAAAGTTCTTCGGGCAAAACAAAGTCATAAGGAATTTGAATTTAACAGTGCCTGAAAATACCATATACGGATTTATAGGTCAAAACGGTGCAGGAAAAACAACGACAATGAAAATGATACTTGGATTTCTTGCACCTGACAGCGGTGAGATATTTGTTAAGGGCGAGAAGGTTTCACAAGGAAAGAACAGCACAAATAAATATATAGGGTATTTGCCTGATGTCCCTGAATTTTATGATTATATGACTCCTTTTGAGTACCTTAGCCTCTGTGGTGAGATAACGGGCATGGCCAAGACTGACATAAAAAAAAGAGCGAATGAGCTTTTGGAGCAGGTAGGTCTTGCAGGGAGCAAGAATAGGATTAATGGTTTTTCAAGAGGTATGCGTCAAAGGCTAGGGGTTGCGCAGGCATTGTTTAATAAGCCGGCGTTCCTGATATGCGACGAACCTACCTCTGCTCTTGACCCATTGGGAAGAAAGGAAATTTTGGATATTCTGAAGTCAGTAAAGGGAGAGACAACGGTGCTGTTTTCCACACACATACTTTCCGATGTGGAAAAAATATGTGACAGAATCGCATTTTTAAATGACGGCACGATAGCCATAAACGGAACGCTTGAGGAAATAAGGGCTTCAAGAAAAGGGCAGGGACTTGAGATTGCTTTTGAGAAGGCGGAGGATGTCCTTCAATTTAAAAATGCATTTCCGGACGGTGAACCAGACGGGACCCTGCAGCTTATATACAAGAGAAGAACAAAGGCGGATGCCGCATGTTTTATGAAATATATTGCAGAAAATAATATTTCCATACAGAGGTTTGAAATTCTTGAGCCAACACTTGAGGATTTGTATGTCAGTATTATGGAGGATGTGTCAAGTTTTCTATGAAAACTTGACATGTAGTATGTCCGGTGGCAAAGCCACCGAGACACATCGTCAGCCCCACACAAAAAAAGGAGGATAAAAAATGAGAGTCTATAAAGCATTTCTTAAAAAGGAATTTATGGAAATGGCAAGAAGCGGTAAACTTGTCGCATTAGGAATAATTTTTATACTCTTTGGCATTATGAATCCTGCAATTGCAAAGCTTACACCTATGCTTATGAAAATGGTATCTGAAAGCATGGAGGAAATGGGAATTGCTTTCGAGAATGTTGTTGTAACGGATATGACCTCGTGGACACAGTTTTATAAAAATGTTCCCATGGCGCTTATTATATTTGTTGTTATGTTCAGCGGGATTGTTACGGCAGAATATCAGAAGGGAACGATTATTCCGATGTTCACAAAGGGCATAAGCCCCGTGACGGTTTTTCTTTCAAAATATACGGCAGTGCTGCTTACATGGACAGCGGGGTATGGGCTTACATTTTGCATAACCTATTTTTATAATGAATATTTTTGGGGAAATGTTACGAAAAATATAGCATACACTGCGGTATGCTCATATGTTTTAGGCGTTTTTCTCCTTTCGGTTATGATGCTGATGTCCATTATATGTAAGGGAAATACATCTGTTATTGTGGCTACTGCAGTTATATTTTTTGTGATTTATTTGCTTAGTGTGATACCTGCCGTAAAGGATTACCTGCCTACAAAGCTTATGGCTTCCAATGAACTTATGGTTGGCAAATCGGCTTCTTCGGATTATACTGTAAGTATGGTCGTTACTATAACAATATCTGTTATATGTGCGGCTGCTTCAGGTATATTGATAAGGAGAAAGACGGTTTAAACCAGATGGGTATAAAGGCATGAATAAACATGAGCATAAAATAAAAACAGTTTATCCCGACTCTATTGCTGAGGAGCTTGAAATAGAGGTCGGTGATGTTTTGCTTGCCATAAACAATGAAACTGTGTCAGATGTTTTTGATTACAGGTATCTTATAAATGATGAGTATATTGAGGTGCTTATAAGAAAAGCCGATGGTGAGGAGTGGCTTTTAGAGATAGAGAAGGACTTTGATGATGACCTTGGTATAGAGTTTGAAAATGATTTGATGAGTGAGTACAAATCCTGCCATAACAAATGTATTTTCTGCTTTATCGACCAGATGCCGCCGGATATGAGGGAAACACTGTACTTTAAGGATGATGATTCAAGGCTGTCTTTTTTGCAGGGGAATTATATTACCCTTACAAATATGAATGATGAAGATATAGACAGAATAATAAAAATGCAGCTTGCGCCCATAAACATATCCGTTCAGTCAACAAATCCGGAGCTTAGATGTAAGCTGCTTAATAACCGTTTTGCAGGGGAAAAGCTTAAATATATAGACAGGCTCTATGAGGGTCGTGTTGAGATGAACGGACAGATTGTGTGCTGCAAGGGCGTAAATGATGGAGAGGAGCTTTTAAGAAGCATAGAGGATTTGTCAAAATATCTGCCCTTTATGAGAAGCGTATCCGTTGTTCCGGCAGGAATTACAAAATACAGGGAGGGGCTTTATCCCATAGAGCTGTTCAATAAAAAAGAAGCGGAAGAAATTATAGACATGGTGGAGGAGCATCAGAAAAAGTATTATGAACAATTTGGCTTGCATTTTATACATGCAAGCGATGAGTTTTATATACTTGCAGAGCGCGATTTTCCTGAGGAGGAAAGGTACGACGGTTATATACAGCTTGAAAACGGAGTGGGAATGATGCGGCTTTTAATGACGGAATTTGATGATGCATTTTCGAACTTAAAAAATTCAAAGGAGTATGAAACGCTTTCAAAGCAACTGTGCCGCACGGTTACAATAGCCACGGGCAAATTAGCGTACCCTGTAATAAAGGATTTTGCAGATAAGCTTATGGGGGCGTTTTCAAAGCTTTCCATAAATGTATACTGTATAAGAAATGATTTCTTTGGCGAGACGATAACTGTATCAGGACTTATAACAGGAGGGGATTTAATAAAGCAGCTTAAGGAAAAAAAGCCTTTGGGAAATGACCTTGGAGATACACTTATCATTCCCGGTAATATGCTGAGAACGGGAGAAAAGGTCTTTTTGGATGATATTACAACTGATGACGTGGAACAGGAGCTTGGCATAAGAGTTGCCGCTGCCGAAACAAACGGGTATCACTTTATTGAGGCTGTACTTAATAGGGATTATGAGATGGACAGAATAAATGATGAGGGGTTTGTGTATATAAAAGGGTATTGCTAATTTAAAAGCGTAATTTTGATTTTTATTTTTGTTGTTAAAATAATTTTTTTGTGTTATAATCCTTCACTGTAAATTATATATAACAATATATGTTATTATTTATTGAGGAGGAGTTCAAATGAAAAAAGCAATAAAGAAAGTTGGTTTATTTGTAAGCATGGTTGGACTTATGTCAATGACATTGGTTGGCTGTGCTAAGAAGACAGAATGTGAATCATGTGGGCAAACTAAGAAATGCTATGAGTATGAAGCATCTTTTGCTGGTGAGACAGAAACCGGATGGCTTTGTGATGATTGTGCCGATGAGATGGAAGCTCTTATGAATTTGACCGGAGGAACATTAAAGAAAAAGTAATTTTTCATAATACATAACTAATAAAACAAAAATTGAATATGATAATAGCTGGGGGAGCGAAACACATATTTTATTATGTGGAATAGCTGAGAGATTATATCGACCCTTGGAACTTGATCCGGATTATACCGGCGTAAGGAAGCTTGATTTAATCGTTTGTTTTTATGTGTACAAAAGGTTTTTGGAGGTTTCCAAAAACCTTTTTTATTTTTATAATTTTTAAGGAGGAAAAAAATATGAATGCAAGCGTAGCAATTCAGGTATTACCAAATGTAACGGATGATAATGAGGTTATAAGAATCGTGGACGAGGTTATCGCATATATAAAAAGCTTTGGACTTTCAACCTATGTGGGACCCTTTGAGACAACAATTGAAGGGGATTACGACCAGCTTATGGATATTGTCAAGGGCTGTCAGAAGGTTGCCATAGCCGCAGGTGGGACAGACCAGGTTTCAACCTATGTGAAAATTGTGTATAAGCCGGAAGGCGAGGTGCTGACAATTGAAAAAAAAGTATCAAAGCATCATTGATATAGTATTCCATATAGTACTTTTTGCAGGCTTTATACTATTGTGGCAGATACTTTGTATGTTGAAAATTCTGCCCGAATATATGCTGCCGTCGCCGGTTAAGGTGTTTCAGGCATTTATCAATGATTTTAGTCTGCTTATGTCCCACGGAAAGATAACGTTATATGAGACATTTGCAGGACTTATTGCTGGTACACTGCTTGGCTTTATACTTGCAGTTATCATGGACTGTTTTGGTTGGGTATACAAATGTCTGTATCCGATATTGATTGTAAGTCAGACAATACCTACGGTAGCGATTGCGCCCTTGCTTGTGCTTTGGATGGGCTATGGCGTGGCACCTAAAATAACGCTTATTGTGCTTATTGTTTTCTTTCCCATTGCCGCATGTCTTATTGATGGTTTTAAATCGGCTGATAAGGATGAGATACGTCTTTTGGAAACAATGGGTGCAGGAAAATTTCAGATATTTTATCATATAAAGCTGCCAGGAAGTATCGGAAATTTCTTTTCAGGGCTTAGAATTTCCGTTGCATATGCAGTGGTAGGCGCCGTTATATCCGAATGGTTAGGTGGATATAAAGGACTTGGCGTTTATATGACGAGAGTAAAAAAATCCTATTCCTATGACAAAATGTTTGCGGTTATATTTCTTATATCGTTTTTAAGCCTGTTGCTTATAAAGCTTGTTGATGTGGCAAACAAGGCAGCCATGCCATGGAGGAAAGAGGAAGTAAAATAAAAAAGAAGCAAAGGAGAACTAAAATGAAAAGGAAGCTGGCATTAATTTTAGCAATATGCATGGTATTATCATTTACCGCATGCTCGTCGGACAAAAATAATACGGCGGATTCATCGAAAAAGGAGATAACAATTGTTCTTGACTGGACTCCGAATACAAATCATACGGGACTGTATGTTGCCAAGGAGCTTGGATACTTTGATGATGCAGGGTTTAATGTAAATATAATACAGCCGCCGGAAAATGGAGCAACTGACCTTGTTGCATCAGGAGGAGCGCAGTATGGAATAGATTTTCAGGAGTATCTTGCACCTGTTTTTGGCACTGATAATCCTCTTCCCGTAATAGCTGTTGCAGCAATTTTACAGCACAACACATCGGGAATTGTATCGCTTAAGGAAAAGGGAATTGACAGCCCTGTTAAGCTTGAGGGCATGAGCTACGCAACGTGGGAGATTCCGATTGAGCAGGCAATCATAGAGGACTCCATCACAAAAAACGGCGGAGATTTCAGCAAGGTTTCTCTCATTCCCGCATATGTTGATGACATTGTAGCAGCACTTAACACGGATATTGACTGTGTTTGGATATATTATGGCTGGGAGGGAATTAAGCTTGAGCTTGAAAATATTGATACAAATTTCCTTTACATAAAGGATATGTACGGTGATTTTGACTTCTACAGTCCTGTAATAATTGCCAACACCGATTACATTGAAAATAATCCTGATGAGGCAAGGGCTTTTTTAAATGCAGTGAGGAGAGGCTA
Source organism: uncultured Bacteroides sp. (assembly GCA_964635615.1). Taxonomy (GTDB): domain Bacteria; phylum Bacillota; class Clostridia; order Lachnospirales; family Lachnospiraceae; genus Coprococcus_C. The sequence continues at coordinate 128,285 of CAZWNL010000003.1, read as the reverse complement.
TGAATATGCTGCCGAAAATCCAAAGGAAGCTGCGGATATTTTGCTAAAGGCTGTTCCGGAGCTTGACAGCGAACTTGTACATGCAAGTCAGGAATATTTAAGCGGTCAATATATAGCAGACGCTGAAGGCTGGGGAATCATAGAGCAGGCAAGGTGGGATGCATTTTATAAATGGGTAAATGATAACGGGCTTGTTGAGAAAGAAATAGAAGCAGGAATGGGCTTTACAAATGATTACCTGAGCGGAAACTAAAAATTGTGAAATGGAAAGCTTTAAGGAGAATTTTATGAAGCTTGAGGTAAAAAATATAAATGCAGCCTACGGTAATAATGAGGTATTGCACGATATAAATATTTGCATTAATTATGGTGAATTTATTTCCCTCGTGGGCACAAGCGGAGTTGGAAAGACAACGCTTTTTAACATAATTGCAGGACTTATTATGCCGCATAATGGCGATATATTGCTTGATGGAGAAAATATAACCGGAAAAACGGGTTTTGTAGGCTATATGCTTCAAAAAGATATGCTTCTCCCATATAAAACCGTTATTGACAATATTGCCCTTCCGCTTGTGATAGGAAGGGAAAATAAAAAAAGCGCAAGGGACAAGGTTATGCCGTATTTAGAGGAATTTGGGCTTAAGGGTTACGAGTACAAATATCCCGCAAGCCTTTCAGGCGGAATGAGACAGAGGGCGGCATTTCTTAGAACCTACATGCAGAAAAAGCAGATTATGCTTTTGGATGAACCCTTTTCTGCCATTGACAGCATAACAAGGGCAAATCTTCATGCGTGGTATAGCGATATTGCAAAAAGGCATAAGCTTTCAACAATACTTATAACACATGACATAGAGGAAGCAATTGCTCTTTCCGACAGAGTCTATATCATGTCCGGCAGACCCGGAAAAATAAAGGGTGAGCTAAATATATTAAGGCAGGGTAATTTAAGTGAATTTCTGCTTTCAGATAAATTTTTGGACTATAAAAGGCAGATACTTGATATGCTCTGATTTTATCTGAATTTATGACGAATATAATATATTGCTTTTAGCATAAGATAAAATTATAATAAGTAATGTATACGGAGGTGAATTTTTGAAACTTTTTATTATATTACTTATTATTTTTTTTGTTGCAGTTTTAATTGTAGTTGCAGAGAGTATGAGAGAATGCAGACTACTTAGTACAACCGTATATGAGGTAGATACAAGAGGTGTCTTTTCAAGTGAAAATCCTATTAAAATTGCTGTCCTTGCTGATTTGCACAATAGCTTTTTAAATGATGGAAAAAGGATTATAGATGCGGTAAGAAAGGAACAGCCGGACATTATTATAGTAGCCGGAGATATGCTGTTAAGTCATAGTGACCAGCGAAGGGAAAACGAAAAAACAGCGGAGCTTATAAACGGACTTTGTGATATTGCACCATTATTTTATGGCATGGGAAATCATGAAACAGCAGTGTCAAACAGAAGCCATCTGAAGCATTTATGGCCTGATTTTTTAAATAAACTGACAAATAAGGAGACACTGCTTAGAAATTCATTGAAAAATATTTACGTTAAGGGAAAAAAAATAAATATATACGGTTTGGAGCTTCCTGAAAAATATTATAAAAGATTTAATAAATTAAATCCAACAGTGGAAGAAATTAATTATCTTATAGGAAAAAGTGATAACTCTGCCTACAATATCCTAATTGCACATAATCCGGACTTTTTTAAGCAGTATGCAAAGTGGGGTGCAGACTTAATTTTATCGGGACATAATCATGGCGGCATGGTAAGAATTCCCTTTTTTGGAGGAATCATCTCCCCAAGACCTGCCATTTTTCCCAAATATGATTACGGTTTGTTTAAGGATGAAGGTGCCATAATGATAGTAAGTGCAGGAATGGGTTCCCATTCAATAAAAATCAGGCTGAACAACAAGCCTGAGCTTGTAATCGTAAAGCTTATTTAGAAAAAACTTTCATGTGTTTATGAACGTTATTTTAGTTGAAAAAAATTACATTTTAATATATTATATGAATGTTGTCCTTTAATATTCAAAAAGTATAATTTACTCTAAGACAACAGAAGATTTTTATATTCGAATTACAGCGGAAAAACCGCCATGTTTCGGGAGAGAGCTATGGGAAAAAGAAATAGGAAAAGAAATAGGAACAGAAACAATAATCTGAATAATGCAAGGGAAGCGGAAAAAAAGATCATTTCAGCGGATCAGGAGGAGCAAGCCGTTGATAAAAGTGATGATGTGGAAAAAGAAATTTTATCCGAAATACAGGATAAAAAAAATAACCCTGCTTCCGAGGATAAAAATGAAAAGCGCGATTTGTTATCTGAAATTGTGGAGGATATAAAAAAGGAATCCACTAAGGAAGATGCAGAAGCAGAAAATGAGGACAGTGAGAAAGAAGAAGCGGAAGAAGAAAAGGAAAAAGAAGAAAAAGTAAAAGAAGAAAAGACAGAAGAAAAAAAGACAGAAGAAGAAAAGGTAGAAAAAGAAAAAGCGGAAAAAGAAGATAAAGAAAAAACAGATGACAGTAAGGAAGAAGTAGAAGCAGAAAAAGAAAGCCACAGTAATAGCAAAGTAGATGACAAGAAGGAAAAAAATGATGCAGCAAAGGACGAGGCAGCTGCAGCGGCAGTTGCCCTTGATATGCCGATTCCGTTTATTGACCCTAATATTGTAAGATACAAAAAAAAGAAAAAAACGGCAAAGATTGCATGGATCGTGTCCGTTTCCGCCGTTGCAGCAGTATATATCTGCGGTTTTATAATAAGCAGCATATTTTTCTACAGCAATACAAAAATAAATGGAATAAATGTGTCGGGAAAAAATGTTACAGAGGCGGAAAAGCTTATTGTAGATGACATGAATACCTACACTCTTGAAATTATTTTTTCAAATTGTACGGAAACCGTTAAGGTTGGTGACGGAGGACTTTCGCTTTCATTGGAAGAGTCCATGAAGGATATTAAGAAAAAGCAGAAGCCGTACCTCTGGTTTATGCATTTTGGCAAAACCTATGAGTATGACGTTAATTTTATTGCCTCATTTAATGACAGTGAAATGAATGAATTTTTAATGTCATATGATCCAATGAAAAAGGAAAATATGACAAAATCAAAAAATGCAAGTGTGGATATATCATCGGGTGTTGCACAGATTATTTCTGATGAAACAGGCACGGAGCTTGATACAGACAGTGTATGTGACGTTGTGAGAAATGCAATTACAAATGGTGATGCTTCGGTTGATATAGCTGAGGCAGGTTGCTACGTTGAGGCGGACATTAAGGAGGATTCGCCTTCTATTGTCAGTGGTTACAGCGCTGCTGAGGATTTTCTTTCCATAGATGCGGTATATGATTTTGCAGGCTACAAAATTTCAATTCCAAAGGAAGAGCTTGCAGCTATGGCTTATTTGGATGAAAGTGGCAATTTGAAAATATCCAAGGACAAGGTATATGAATATGCATCAAAATTTGCACAGCAGTATACGACTGTGGGGACTGAACGAAAGTTTAAAACTCATGACGGTGACATAATAGGTATATCAGGACAATACTATGGCTGGATTATCGATGAGGAAAAGGAAGCTGAGGAGCTTTATGAGCTTATATGCAAAAAACAAAGCTTCACAAAGGAGCCTGCCTGTGAAAAGACAGGCTATGCCATGGGTGAAATGAATGATATTGGAAATACATATATTGAAATTGACCTTACAAATCAACATCTTTACTATTATGTTGACGGCAAATTAGTATTGGACAATGATATTGTAAGCGGATGGCTTTATAATCCGAATAATTATAAAACACCGGGTGGATTGTTTGCCATGGATAACAAGGCGTACAAGGTTGATTTGGTTGGTGAAAATTACAGAACACCCGTAACTTACTGGATGGGATTTAATGGTGGAATTGGAATACATGATGCTACTTGGAGAAGTCGTTTTGGCGGAGATATATACAAATATGACGGCTCCCACGGATGTATCAATCTTCCCCTTAGCTTTGCTGGACAGGTATATGAGATTGCAGAACCCGGAATGCCTGTGCTTTGCTATTGGCTTGACGAGGTAACCTTTTACAGTGAATAAAATACAAGGATAAAATTTATTGGTGAAGGAATGAACAGACAATTATTCAAACAATTAATTGAACAAAAGCTTATTTTTCTTGATGGAGCTACAGGAAGTAACCTTATGCAGGCGGGGATGCCGGTTGGTGTATGCCCGGAAAAATGGATACTTGAAAATCCCGAAGAAATTATAAAGCTGCAAAGAAGCTACATAAAAGCAGGAAGTAATATATTGCTTGCACCAACCTTTACTGCAAACAGAATTAAGCTTGCAGAATACGGGCTTGAGGAAAAAATTGAAGAAATAAATAAGGGGCTTGTTTTCCTGTCTAAAAATGCCGTGGCTCTTGAGGGCTATCGGGCATATGTGGCAGGAGACATTACAATGACGGGAAAGCAGCTTGTCCCTGTGGGAACGTTGGAGCTTGAGGAGCTTATAGACGTATATAAGGAACAGGCACGTATTTTATGTGATGCAGGAGTAGACCTTTTTATTGTTGAGACGATGATGAGTCTTGCTGAGGCAAGGGCGGCGCTTATTGCCATACGAGAGGTATGTGATCTACCTGTCATGGTAAGCATGACCTTTAATGAGGACGGAAAAACTCTTTTTGGACAGACACCGGAAGCTTGTGTGGTTGTTCTTCAGTCGTTAGGTGCAGATGCGGTGGGTATAAACTGTTCAACGGGCCCTTCTGAAATGCTTCCTCTTATTAATAAAATGATGGAATATGCAAGTGTTCCGATTTTTGCAAAGCCAAACAACGGTATGCCTGAGCTTGTTGACGGCAAAACAGTATATACAATGACACCTGAGGAATTTGCCGAACACGGAAGAAGGCTTGTTGATGCAGGAGTAAGTATAATAGGCGGCTGCTGTGGTACTACGCCAAAGCATATTGAGGTTTTAAAAAGAAGCACCAGAGGCGTATGTGATACGGAGAAAACTCATGTAAAAGCAAGAGTTCTTTCCAGTGAAAGCAAGGTTGTTCCAATCGATTTGTCAGGACGCTTTTTGGTTATTGGAGAGCGCATAAATCCTACTGGCAAAAAAAAGCTTCAGGAGGAGCTTAGACAGGGTAAAATGGATATGGTTGTATCCTTTGCCGAGGAGCAGGAGGGCTGTGGTGCCGATATACTTGATATTAATATGGGAACAAACGGTATAAACGAGCTTGATATGATGAAGCGTGCAATATATGAGGTCACATCCGTCACTGATTTACCTCTCTGTATAGATTCAAGCCATATCGATGTTATTGAGGCTGCACTCAGGGTTTATCCGGGACGGGCACTCATTAATTCCATTTCCTATGAGGAAAAAAAATGCAGACCCCTTATGAAGCTTGCGGCAAAATACGGAGCCATGTGTATTCTGCTGCCTCTTTCCGATGAGGGAATACCGGAAACCTTTGAACAGAAAAAGGAAATTATTTATAAGCTTCTTGAAGCTGCCGAGGAGGAGGGAATCTCTAAAGAAAGCCTTGTTATCGACGGGCTTGTTGCAACGGTCGGTGCGGACAGGGATGCAGCAAAGCTTACGCTTGACACAATAGAATTTTGTAAAAATGAGCTTGAAATTCCTACTGTATGCGGTTTGTCAAATATTTCCTTCGGACTTCCCGAGAGGATAAATGTTAATACCGCATTTCTCACAATGGCTATATCAAAGGGTCTTACAATGGCAATTTGCAATCCGTGTCAGGCTCAGCTGATGAATGCTGCATATGCAGCGGATTTGCTCCTTGCAAAGGAGGGCTCAGACAACATATATGTGGAGAAGGTTGTTCCGATGTCTCCTGTATCGGTTTCAAAAGCAGCTGCGGATAAATCTGAGGCGATAGAAGGAAGTAAAATTTTTATTGATGTTGTAAAAGGAAATAAAGCCACCATAATAGATGATGTAAAGGAGGCTCTGGCTGGGGGAACCAAACCGCAGCATATCATTGACAACGACCTTATACCTGCCGTAAATATGGTGGGAGAGTTGTTTGAACAGAAAAAATATTTTCTTCCGCAGCTTATTGCAGGGGCGACCGTAATGGATATGGCTATTAAGCACATCACACCACTTCTTAACTCTAAAAATAAGAAGAAGGAAAAGGGATGCGTTGTAGTGGCTACGGTTGAGGGGGACATTCACGATATTGGCAAAAACCTTGTTGTGCTTATGCTTAAAAATTATGGCTATAAAGTAATTGATTTGGGAAAGGATGTTCCGGCAGAGAATATAATTGCAGCAGCGAAAGAGCATAAGGCACAAATAATCGGTCTTTCCGCACTAATGACAACGACAATGATGAGAATGAAGGATGTTGTTGATATTGTAAAAAAGCAAAAGCTTCCTTATAAGGTCATTATAGGAGGTGCAGTCGTCTCACAAAATTTTGCGGATGAAATAGGCGCTGACGGCTATTCAAAGGATGCCAACGAAGCTGTAAAGCTAGTGGACAGACTATTGACAGACTAGGTTTAAGTGGTTAAAATAAAGCTTAATCAATTTTTCAAAAAATAAAGTCCTTAACAGAAGTACGCTTTTGTTAAATGGGATGAAAGGTGGATACATAATATGAGAAAGATGGTATTATCATTATTGGTTGACAACACGTCAGGCGTTTTAAGCAGAGTATCCGGCATGTTTAGCCGCAGAGGATATAATATTGACAGCTTATCAGTGGGTGTGACCGAGAACCCGAAATATTCACGTATGACTGTTGCAGTGAGCGGTGATGACAGAATATTAAGTCAGATAAAAAAGCAGCTTCTTAAGCTTGAGGACGTCATTGCAATAAAGGAGCTTAAGGACGGTGCGTCAGTATGCAGAGAGCTTCTTCTTGTAAAGCTTAAGGCAACACTTGAGGAGAGACAGCAGATCATATCCCTGACAAATGTTTTCAGGGCAAATGTTGTTGATGTGTCCACAGATTCTGTTATGATTGAGATAACGGGAAATGTTAATAAAATTGAGGCGTTTATATCACTTCTTGACGGCTTTGAGATAGAGGAGATGGTTCGTACGGGACTTACAGGACTTACAAGAGGAGCAGGCGAATAAGCTGTATTTCAATTATGATGTCATTACTTAGAAAGTAATAACAATACATTTTATTATTTTTAGGAGGAAATAAATATGTCAGAAGATGCAAGGATTTATTATCAGGAAGACTGTAATCTTTCAGTGTTGGATGGAAAGACTATAGCTATCATAGGCTACGGAAGTCAGGGTCATGCACACGCGCTTAATCTTAAGGAGTCGGGCTGCAATGTCATTATTGGACTTTATGAGGGAAGTAAGTCATGGGATAAAGCCGTAAAGCAGGGCTTTGAGGTTTATACTGCTGCAGAGGCTGCCAAGAAGGCAGATATAATTATGATACTTATAAATGATGAGAAGCAGGCTGCTATGTACAAGCAGGACATTGAGCCAAACCTTGAGGCAGGAAACATGCTTATGTTTGCACATGGTTTTGCAATTCATTTCAATCAGATTATACCACCTGCAGATGTTGACGTTACAATGATTGCACCTAAGGGACCTGGACACACTGTAAGAAGTGAGTATCAGGCAGGAAAGGGTGTTCCTTGTCTTATTGCAGTTCATCAGGACGCTTCAGGACAGGCAAAGGAGAAGGCACTTGCATATGCACTTGGAATCGGTGGAGCAAGAGCCGGCGTTCTTGAGACTACTTTCAGAACAGAGACAGAGACTGACCTTTTCGGTGAGCAGGCTGTACTTTGCGGCGGTGTATGTGCACTTATGCAGGCAGGCTTTGAGACACTTGTTGAGGCAGGCTATGATGCAAGAAATGCATACTTTGAGTGTATCCATGAGATGAAGCTTATCGTTGACCTTATTTATCAGTCAGGATTTGCAGGAATGAGATACTCCATTTCAAATACAGCAGAATACGGTGATTATGTAACAGGACCAAAGATTATCACTGAGGATACAAAGAAGGCTATGAAGCAGGTTCTTAAAAACATTCAGGACGGCTCATTTGCAAAGGAATTCCTTCTTGATATGTCACCGGCAGGCGGACAGGCTCATTTCAAGGCTATGAAGAAGCTTGCAGCAGAGCATCCGGCAGAGAAGATTGGTGAGGAAATTCGTAAGCTTTACAGCTGGAATGATGAAGGAAAGCTTATTGATAACTAAAAATAATATAATAATATAAACGATAGAGGGCTGTCGCATTAAGGAGTAAGCATACACCTTAGCACCTTAATACGACAGCCCTTTTTCTATATTAATAGGAAACTGCTAAGATTCGAACTACAGCGTCAAAGATGCTTTGTTCTTGAAATGTTATAATATTTTTGGTAAAATATAACCATATTTTTACTAAGCACAGGGGGACGTACTGTATGGATGATATGAAAGACAAAATTAGGGATAAGGTCAGAGGAAAGGTTAATGTGCTTGCTTCCATCAGGACAAGGATAACTCTTGCGCAGATTGCTCTTGTTGCAATTACAGGATTGATTATATTTTTTACATTTTCCGTAAACGTGGAAAAATCAATAAAAGAAGTAAATAAAAATTATGTAGCTGATTTGGCAATCTCCTATGGAGAAAGCGTTGATATTAATATTGCACTTAATGGTCTTGATAAGGCGCTTTTGCCCGAAACTTTGGGATTAATGCTTGCAGATGTGGGACTTGAAGGTGTTGAAAGCAGCTATATATATGTTGTGTCACCTGACGGCACAATGCTCTATCATCCTACTCCTGAAAAAATCGGACAGCCTGTGGAAAATGCAGCCGTAAAAAGGGTTGTTTCAGAAATTTCGGCAGGCAAGCAGGTAAAAAATGAGGTTATACAATATGAATTTAAGGGCGCCCAAAAGTATGCAGGCGTATATGTAAATGACGAACAGCAGTATATTCTCGTATGTACCGCAGATGAGGACGAGCTTCTTTCTGCTGTTAATGAAGTTAAGCATTCAGGCGTTGTAAGATTTGTTATAGTGTTTATTATTTCGGTGCTGTTAAGCGGTGTTCTAACTACGCTTATTATTATGCCGTTAAACAACATATCAGAGTTTACATTAAAGGCGGCTACCATGGATCTCTCCATAAATGCGGAGCAGAGCCGTCTCAATGAAAGACATGATGAGGCAGGAAGAATGAGCCGTGCACTTTCAAGACTTTTGGAGGAAATGTCAAGAGTTGTGGGCGAAATAAAAAGTAAAAGTGATAATGTTATGAATGCTGCCGAAGCTCTGAATACCGATGCAAAGGAAACAGCAACAACCATTGAACAGGTGGAAAATGCCGTAAATGAAATTGCACAGGGAGCTTCATCACAGGCTGAGGAAACCCAAAAGGCTACCGAAAATGTTATGATTATGGGTAATATGGTTAGCGAAACCCACAATGAGGTTAAGAAGCTTCTTAAATATGCAGAGAATATGAAGGACTCAACTGATTATGCCAAAAATATACTTACGCAGCTTGAGGAGGTAAACAGAAGGGCAGAGGAATATATTGACGTAATTGCCAATCAGACAAATACAACAAACGAATCTGCACTCAGAATAAGTGAGGCTACAAAGCTTATTACCTCCATAGCGGAGGAAACAAATCTACTTTCTCTTAATGCCTCCATTGAGGCGGCAAGGGCAGGTGAACAGGGCAGAGGCTTTGCCGTTGTTGCTGCTGAGATACAGAAGCTTGCAGAGCAGTCAAATGAATCTGCAAGACAGATTGAGGATATAATACAGGTGCTTCTTTCAGATTCTGAAAAGGCAGTTGAGACAATGTATGATGTGAAGGAAATCATACGTGCACAGAGCGAGCAGGTTGAGCAGACCGATACTGCATTTGACCAGATAAATGACGGTGTAAATCAGTCTATAGAGGGTATCAACCGTATATCCGAAAAGGCGGAGCAGCTTGATGAGGCAAGAGTGAATGTGGTTGATGTTGTCCAAAATCTTACTGCAATTGCAGAGGAAAATGCGGCAGGTGCACAGGAAACGTCGGCATCAGTTGCAGAGGTTACATCAATTGTTGATGATATTTCAAGTAAATCTCAGGCACTGAAGGAGATTGCAAAAGAACTTGATGAGAGTATGGATATTTTTGTAGTTTAATATTATTTATATTATGAAGGGTAGAAACTTATAACATGACATGCTTAGAGGCACAATCGAATATTTTGTCTTTTGTTGAAAAGAATCTTCCTGAAGATAAAAAAATAGAATTTGTTAAGCACATACGTCATTGCAATAACTGCAAGGAGGAGCTTGAAATATACTATACTCTTATTGTGGGAATGAGAAAGCTTGACAACAATGAGGAGATGTCCTTAGATTTTAGAAACCGCCTTGATGATGAGCTTAACAGGATTGAAGCTCGGGCAAAAAAGGCAAAGCGGTTTAGAGTGTCAAGCTTTGGAATTGTTTTTACGGCACTTGTATGTGTTATGTTTGTTTTTTACGGCAGATGTCTTACAAAGGTATATGATGTGGAACAGTTTCTTATAAAAGAGAAGCAAGGAAACACATATTTTTACGATACGTTTGGCGATGATTTATATTCGTATAATAATGACATAATTGCGGAAAATGAAAAGAAAAATATAGTTGTTCCAATAAGCCTTTATGATAAGGTTCACATTTATAATGTCATAGTTTCTATAGATATTTCTGAATTTGCTGATGGAGGTCTTTAATGAATAAATTATTGCTTGTTGACGGTAACAGTATTTTAAATCGTGCATTTTATGGATTGCCGGAGCTTACAACAAAGGATGGCATACATACAAATGCCGTTCTTGGATTTTTAAATATTATATTAAAGGTTATTGATGAGGAAAAAGCAACACATATTTGTGTTGCTTTTGATGTGAAAAAAGAAACCTTCAGAAACAGTATATACAAGGAATACAAGGGAACAAGAAAGCCTATGCCCGATGAGCTCAGGGAACAGCTTCCTCTTATTAAGGAGGTTTTAGCCTCCATGAATATATGCTCTGTTGGAGTAGAAGGATATGAGGCGGACGACATACTGGGCACTCTGTCAAGAATGGGAGATGCGCAGGGCTACAGTGTTACGGTGCTGTCAGGCGACAGGGATTTGCTTCAGCTTGCAACGGAAAAAATACTTATAAGAATCCCAAAGACAAAGGGCGGCAAAACTGTTGTGGAAAGCTATTATCCAAAGGATGTTGAGGCGCTTTATGGTGTTACTCCTGAAATATTTATTGATATGAAGGGGCTTATGGGTGACACGTCAGATAACATACCGGGGGTTCCTGGAGTTGGTGAAAAGACCGCATCAAAGCTTCTTATAGAGTACGGCTCTTTAGATGGAATATATGCAGCCATAGATGACATGAAAAAAAGCAAGCTTAAGGACAATCTTATAGAGTTTAAGGAGCAGGCATATATGTCAAAGGTTCTAGCTACAATTAAGCTTGACTGTGAACTGGATGTAAAACTGGATGAAATGGATTTTAACGACCCATTTAACAAAGAAAGCTATGAGCTTTTTAAAAAGCTGGAGTTTAAGAGTCTTCTGGGAAGGTTTGATTTATCGGAAAAGCCCGGTAAGCTTGAGATGGATATAGTTGTGCCGGACAATGCGGACGAATGCAATAAGGTTATGGAGGAACTTGATAAATATAATGAAATAGGCTTTTCCTACCTTTTTGGGAATAACGGTGCTGTTGGCATTTCACTTTGTGCTAAAGAAGGCAGAACATATATCATTAATTTTATGTATATAAGCATGGAAGCAGTTACCTTGCGGCTTCTGTCACTATGTAAAAAGGGAGTGAAGCTTATATGTCTTGATGTAAAAGAGCAGCTTTCGGTTATCGGGTTAAATGAGGAGGATCCTGTATTTGACTGTGGCGTGGGAGCATATCTTTTAAACCCAATGAATGATAAATATGATTATGACGATATAGCAGCTGCCTTTCTTAATATGGAAATTCCTTCAAGAAAGGAGCTTGTTGGAAAAAAGGATATCAATGCATTTGTATTTATAGATGAGGATATAAAGAGGCATTTTGCCTACTTGTCCCTTATACCGTTTATGGCTGAGAAGGAGATACGCAAAAGACTTGAGGAGGACGGGCTTTTAAAGCTTTTTACTGATATTGAGCTTCCCTGTGTATTTTCCCTTTATGACATGGAGAAAAACGGAATCAGAGTTGACAAGCAGGGTCTTAGTGAATATGGTGACAGGCTTAAGGAAAAAATTGCCGTTATTACGGAGGATATATACAAGCTGTGTGGCTGTGAATTTAACATTAATTCCACTAAGCAGTTGGGAGAAATATTATTTGAAAAGCTTGGCTTAAAGAGCGGCAAAAAAACAAAGACGGGCTATTCAACAAGTGTTGAGGTTTTGGAAAAGCTTGTTGACGAGCATCCTGTTATCCCTCTTATACTTGAGTACCGCCAGCTTACAAAATTAAATTCCACATATGTTGAGGGAATGTCAGCATTTATTTGTGAGGACGGAAGAATACACGGAAAGTTTAACCAGACCGTAACTGCAACGGGAAGAATAAGCTCCACGGAGCCAAATCTTCAAAATATTCCAACAAGACTTCCTCTTGGAAGGGAGATAAGAAAGGTATTTATACCGGAGGATGGCTATGTATTTCTTGATGCAGATTACTCCCAGATTGAGCTTCGTGTGCTTGCGCATATGTCGGGAGACGAGACGTTGATAGAGGCATATAACAAGGATTCGGACATACATTCCATAACGGCATCAGAGGTTTTCGGAGTACCATTTGATGAGGTTACGGATTTGATGAGAAGAAAAGCAAAAGCTGTTAATTTTGGAATTGTTTACGGAATCAGCTCCTTTGGTCTTGGACAGGATTTGGATATCTCAAGAAAGGAAGCCGAGGAATATATACAAAAATATTTTGATACCTACAAAAAGGTAAAGCATTTTATGGACGATGTGGTAGAGTCGGCAAAGGAAAAGGGATATTCCCTTACAATGTTTGACAGAAGGCGTCCTATACCTGAGCTTAAATCATCAAATTATATGACAAGAAGCTTTGGTGAGAGAGCGGCAATGAATTCGCCGATTCAGGGAACTGCGGCAGACATAATAAAAATTGCCATGATAAACGTAAACAAGGAGCTGAAGAAAAGAAACTTAAGGTCAAGGCTTGTGCTTCAGATACATGATGAGTTGTTAGTGGAAACCCATCAGGACGAGATTGATGAGGTGAAGGATATAATGATATCCAATATGGTAAATGCAGCAAAGCTTTCCGTTCCGCTTATCGTGGATTTGAATAGTGGTACAAGCTGGTATGACGCCAAATAAAATATATTTGCGAAACAGCGGCTTATATACGAGAATATGCTGTGACGTTTAACAGGGTAAGGAAAGTGCAATGAAAATACTTGGTATAACCGGCGGTGTTGGCTCGGGGAAAAGCAGGATATTATATGATATAGAGAAGGAATATGGTGCATATATTGTTGAGGCTGATAAGCTGGCACACAGGCTTATGGAGCATGGAATGTCCATTTATAACGCTGTCTGTGAGGAATTTGGCAAAGGAATATTACAGGATACACCGCCTTATAATATTGACAGGAAAAAATTAGGAGAAATTGTGTTTAATGACAGAGACAGTCTTGAAAGGCTGAATAAAATAAGCCACCCGCTTGTAAAGGAGCACATAATTTCCCTGATTGAGAAAAAGAAAAATGAGGGAAGCTGTAAGCTTTTTGTCATTGAGGCGGCGCTTCTTATTGAGGACGGATACAAAAATATATGTGATGAAATATGGTATATTTGGGTTGATACCGAGGAGAGAATCAATCGTCTTATAAAGCAGCGGGGTTATACGAGACAGAAATGTATGGATATTTTTAACAGTCAGAGTGATGATGAATATTACAAAAAATATGCAGATTACACCATAAATAATCAATTAGACTATGAAAATTCATCAAAACAGCTAAAAGCAAGGTTGAATAAATTTTTGTGTAATGATATAATAACTTAAATATGCGTACCGGAGGAAATGTATGGCTAACATGACCAAATATCCCGAACCGTTGGTTTTTGGACTTGATATAGGGACAAGAAGTATTGTTGGAATAGTGGGATATAAGGAACAGAATAAATTTAACATTGTTGCCATGGCTGTTAAATATCATGATACAAGGTCCATGGTTGACGGACAGATACATGATATCGGCAAGGTAAGCGAGGATATAATTTTTGTTAAGAACGAGCTTGAAAGGCAGCTTAACGGAAGAAAGCTTACGGATGTCTGTATAGCTGCAGCCGGACGCGTTCTCAAAACTGCGGTAGGTCATGGAGAGTATGAGTTTGCAGAAAATACTGTCGTAACACAGGAATACATTCACTCAATTGATTTAATCGGAGTTGAAAATGCGCATAACAAGGTTCTTGATGAGCTTGCTGAAAGCTCCGAGATGACAAAGTATTATTGTGTGGGATATACAGTCATAAAATATTTTTTGAATGACTATGAAATACATAATCTTGAAGGTCATAAGGCAAACAAAATCGGTGCGGATGTCCTTGCAACGTTTTTGCCGGAGGAAGTTGTAAGCAGTCTTTATTCTGCTGTTGAGGCGGCAGGCTTATACGTTACAAATCTGACTCTTGAGCCTATTGCGGCAATAAATGTTGCAATACCTGAAAGCTACAGACTTCTTAATATTGCTCTTGTTGATGTGGGAGCAGGTACATCGGATATATGTATTACAAAGGATGGAAGCATTATTGGTTACGGCATGATTCCATCAGCAGGTGATGAGCTTACTGAGGCGCTTATAAAGAAATATCTTATTGATTTTGACACTGCCGAAAAGCTTAAGACTGTAAGTCCGAAAAAGAAAGTAATAAACTATAAGGATATTATGGGTATCACCCACAAAATAACTGTTGATGAAATATACGACACTATGGAGAGCGTAAAAAAGGATATTACGTCAAAGATTGCGTCAAAGATTATTTCCCTGAATGGGGATATGCCTGTCAGCGCCGTGTTTGTAGTGGGAGGCGGCGGAAAGCTTACCGGCTTTACGGATTATCTTGCAGATAAATTAAAGCTTTCACATGACAGGGTTGCTTTAAGGGGACAGGAGGTTATGAATGACATTAACTTCCTTGTTGAAGATGTTAAAAAGGACTCGCTTTACGTTACGCCTGTAGGTATCTGCCTAAGCTTTTTTGACCAAAAAAATAATTTTATTTTTGTAAATGTAAATGGAAGCAGGGTAAAGCTTTATAACAATGATAAGCTTACAATATTTGATGCTGCAGTGCAGTATGGTCTGCCAAATGAAGAGCTTTTCCCAAAGCGTGGTGCAGATATTACATTTAAGGTAAACGGTAAGTCACGAATTGTAAGAGGCTATAATGGTGAGGCGGCAGTTATAAAGCAAAATGGTAATATTGTCGGGATGAATGCCATAATTGAAGCAAATGATAAGATTGAGATAACAAAGTCAACTGCAGGAGAATCTGCAAAAATTGAGCTCGGATCACTTCCTGAGTTTAACGGCAAATTAACCTTTATGGTAAACGGGGCAGAGATAACCTGTCCTAAATTTGCAGTCGTAAATGGTAAGCCTGAAACACAGTATTATAATATATGCGATGGCGATGATATTGAAATGCAGGCATACTACACGGTAGAACAGCTTTTATATTTTATGGATGTTTCGCCGGCAGGAAAAATTTACATAAATAATTCCGAGGGTTCCATGAATGACAAAATATACGAAAATTTTGTTGTTACATGGAAGGATGATATAGAATTTGAGGATCTCGAGGAAGAAACTATGGATAATGCGTCTGATAATTCCGATGACGAGGCTGCTGTTTCATCTGTAGCGTTAAATGAAACGGAATTGGTTAAGGAGCAAAAAAAGTCGGTTGACCTTCACATTATTGTAAATAAAATGCCGGTTACACTAAAGGGAAAGTCAGATTACATGTTTGTTGATGTATTTGATTTTTATGATTTTGACTTGGAAAATGTTAAGGGAAGTAAATTGAATACAATGGTAAACGGTCATCCGGCAGATTATATGGAAAGCATAAATGAAGGATCGGTTATTGAAATTTATTGGGAGAAATAACGATGGAAAAGCTTGATTTGTTAAAATTTATAAAAAGAAAATCCATATATCGCAGAATCATATATATACTTATGATTGCAATGCTTTTAATTTCCAGACTAGCTAAAATATACATGAATACTACAGTTACCATTATATTTGTAGTGTTCCTTGCAGTATTTTCTATTCTTGAATATATTCTTTCACAAATGAAAAGCGATGCTTCGGACGTGATATTGTATGTATCAAAATGGGTTCAGCTATATGCCGTAATGGTCTTTGAATATTTTGTGTCTGAAAATGCATTTTTGCTATCTGCAACCGGATTATTGGCAATAATTTCCATTATTGAGGTTATTCTTCATAAAATGGATTTTGATGCATTTGATATAACCGTAAAAAAGATTTTCTGTGCACTGCCGGCCGCTGTTCTTATATGCTTTATGTACGGCAGGATGAGCGTGCTTAGTTGGATATGCTATTTTATTTATAAAATCTGCTCATATTCTATTGCATTTTATATTGTGGCTTTTTATGCTGATCAGGAAAAGATGTATCGTACTAAGAATAACAGGCTGCAGGTTGAAAACTCCAATTATGAAAGCATAAATGCCAAGCTTATGGAATATCAGGAAAAGGTTGAGGCAGTAAACAAACAGATTAATTATCAAAAGATTGATTTGAACCGTGCCTACAGGGATCTTGAAGAAACAAATGTTGAAATAGAGTCACAGACTGAACTTATGAAATATATGGCGTCAACCTTTGAGGTGCCGAAATGTATCAATACAATTATTGATACAATTATTGAGGTTAAAAAGGCTAAAATATGTGCAATGTATATTGATAAGGATGTATACATGAACAATCTGCCTACATGTGCAGTGAAATCTTTTTATACCTCCATGGTGGAAAGATTTAAACAGGAGGCAGATTCCATATTTGCAGATTTTTCATCTGACAGCTATTATCCAAAGCTGTTTAAGGAAGAACAGATAAGACAGTTTAAATTTATCGGGGATGCAAGTATCCGTGCAATTGCTGTTTTGCCTTTGATAAAGGATGATAAAAAATATGGATATATGATAATCGGTTCTGACAAAGAAAATTTCTTTGATAAGGGCTTTGCTTACTATGAAAACTGTATTATGCAGTTTAATATTTCCATAAAAAGTATCCTGCTGTATCTTCAGATGAGAAGTATGGCAAGGCGTGACGGTCTTACAGGAATTTATAACAGAGTTTATTTTACGGAGCTTTTTGAAAAGGCAAAGGCATCTGCAAAAAAATATGACTACAAGCTGTCCGTTGCACTTTTTGATATAGATAAGTTTAAGCTTGTAAATGACACCTATGGTCATCTTGCAGGAGATGAGGTCATAAAAACGGTTGCATCCATCGATCAGAAATATGCAGAAAAATGCAGCGGTTTTGCATGCAGATACGGTGGAGAGGAGTTTCTCCTTGTTCTTCCCGGAAAGGGTAAGGAGGAGGCACTTGAAATATTGGAAAGCATGCATGAGGAGATAAAATCCACGGTTGTTAATTTCCAAGGTACGGAAATTAACATTAATGTGTGTATCGGTCTTTCGGTATATCCTGATATATGTGACAATGCAGACATACTTGTTGCAAGGGCAGATAAAGCCATGTATTACGGAAAAGAGAATGGCAGGGGAAGACTTGTTGTTGACAATCCTGAGATTGATGAGGTTGTTGGATAATTTTTTGTTGTGTGAGGTTATATTTTTTATTATAATAAAATATGAATTCTAATACTGGAGGAGAAGGAAACAGTGGGATTTATTGATAATATCAAAGAGAGAGCAAAGAAAAACAAAAAAACAATTGTGCTTCCTGAAACGGGTGATATGCGTACGCTTGAAGCAGCACATAAAATCCTAAAGGAAGAAATAGCAAATATTATTCTTATAGGTGATAAAGCTGACATTTTGAAACGTGCGAAAGATTTTGATTTAAGTGGTGCAGTTTTTGTTGACCCTTATAACTGTCCTAAGCTTAATGAATATGTGACCCTTCTTATTGAGATTAGAAAGTCAAAGGGTATAACCTCAAGAGAGGCAAGGGAGCTTCTTCTTACTAATGTACTTTATTTCGGATGTATTATGGTAAAAGCAGGAGATGCTGACGGTATGGTTGCGGGGGCGGTCAATTCCTCGGCAAACGTGCTCAGGGCAGCACTTCAGATATTAAAGACGGCACCTGGAACAAAGCTTGTCTCTGCCTTTTTCCTTGTTGTTGTGCCTAACTGTGATATGGGAGCAAACGGAACGTTTATATTCTCTGATGCTGGGCTTAACCAAAGCCCTAATTCTGAGGAGCTTGCAGCCATAGCTGAGAGCTCTGCTAAATCCTTTGAGCTTTTGGTTGAGGAGGAGCCGATTGTGGCAATGCTTTCACATTCCACAAAGGGAAGTGCAAAGCATCCCGAGGTTGATAAGGTTATAGCGGCATGTAAAATTGTAAATAAAGAATATCCGAATTTAAAATGTGATGGTGAGCTTCAGTCTGATGCCGCAATCGTACCTGCGGTGGCATCCTCAAAGGCGCCCGGAAGCTCAGTGGCAGGTAAGGCTAATGTGCTTATATTCCCTGATCTTGATGCGGGAAATATCGGATATAAGCTTGTCCAAAGGCTTGCAAAGGCAGATGCCTATGGTCCTATTACACAGGGCATTGCAAGACCTGTAAATGATTTGTCAAGAGGCTGCTCTGCTGACGACATAGTGGGTGTTGTTGCAATTACGGCTGTACAGGCACAGGCACTTGATGCCTAGAAAATTATATATGCTTTTAGGAATCATATACCCATAATGAATAATGTGGTTATTCTACATAGGTTCGTTATGGGTATATGAATTTTAAAAATATTTATAAAAATAATGACAGATGTCCAAGATTGGAGGTTTTTTAATGAAAATTTTAGTGATTAACTGCGGCAGCTCGTCGCTTAAGTATCAGCTCATTGATTCTGACAGCGAGAATGTCCTTGCAAAGGGTATATGTGAGAGAATAAAGCTTGATGGAACGCTTACACATCAAAAGACGGGAGGGACCAAGCTTACGATGCAAGCGGACATGCCCGACCATAGCGCCGCAGTAAAGCTTGTTTTAGATATGCTTACTGACAGTGAGCAGGGAGCAATATCCTCCCTTGACGAGATAGATGCAATTGGACATCGTGTCGTTCACGGAGGAGAAAAATTTGCTAAGTCGGCAGTTATTACTGATGAGGTTTTAGGTGCCATAGAGGAGTGTAATGATCTTGCACCTCTCCATAATCCTGCAAATCTTATAGGTATAAGAGCATGTATGGAGCTTATGCAGGGAGTGCCTCAGGTTGCGGTTTTTGACACTGCATTTCACCAGACTATGCCGGATTATGCATATACCTATGGTATACCATATGAGTATTACGAAAAATACAAAATAAGACGCTACGGCTTTCACGGTACAAGTCACAGCTTTGTATCAAAAAGAACTGCTGAGCTTTTAGGAAAACCTCTTAATGAGACGAAAATTATCGTTTGTCATCTTGGAGGCGGTGCAAGCATATGTGCAGTGGAGGGTGGTAAATCCGTTGACACAACCATGGGTCTTACACCATTGGAGGGTATTACAATGGGCACAAGAAGCGGCAACATTGACCCTGCAATTATAGAATATATTGCATCTAAGGAGGATAAATCCATAGCCGAAATAATATCTATGCTGAATAAGTCCTCGGGGGTATATGGTATTTCAGGCGTGTCCAGTGATTTCAGGGATTTAAACAAGGGGATTGCCGAAGGAAATAAGAGATGTGATATAGCCATGAAGGTCTTTTGTTATCAGGCGGCAAAATTTATAGGCGGTTATGCTGCTGCCATGAATGGCGTTGATGCAATCGCATTTACTGCCGGAGTTGGGGAAAACGACCCTGTAGTGAGAAAGCTTACTTGTGACAGATTATCTTATCTTGGAATTGCAATAGATGATGAGGCAAACAGTATCAGGGGAGAGGAAGTAAGGATATCCATGGAGACTTCTTCCGTAAAGGTATTTGTAGTTCCTACAAATGAGGAGCTTGCCATAGCGAGGGAAACCGCTTCGCTTGTATGATTTATCTGCCAATAAGAAATCTGAGAATTAAAAAGAGACAATATTTACTACATCAAACATGGAGGAGATTACAGAATGGAATTACAAAAGCTTAGTTCAAATGTAAACAAGAGAGCTAGTCTGTCAATCAGGAGAATTATCTTCGGATTATGCTTACTAGCCGGGATAGCGATACTTGCTATTATTTTTTCCTATACAATTAAAAATAATAGTAAGCAGGTGCAGTTGTATGGCTCAGAAATAGATAATACAATGTCAGAAAAAATAGCATTTATGAATACTGTTGCAACAGCGGCTTCTTCCGAGACGACAGCTTTAGACTATTATGCATATGTGGATGCTTTGGTGGAACAGTATGATGATGTATCAGCAGTATATGTTTGCGTAAAGCAGGATGGTGTAATTTATTCGGATGGAATTATGACTTATATGTCAGGCGGATGGCTGCCAAATCCTGATTTTGTGGTATCTGAGCGTTCCTGGTACGCAGGCGCACTAGAAACAGAGGGAGTGTATGTATCGGAACCATATGTAGATGAACAAACCGGAAATATCTGCATCACTCTTTCCAAAGTAATATATAGAGATGGTTCCATCATTGGTGTAGCCGGAATGGATATGTACATGGATGATTTAGTTACGCTGATTGAAAACTCATATAATGGTGGAGATTATGTGTTTTTAGTATCAAAGGAAGGAACTATTTTAACACATCCAAATGAAGATATTGCGTTGAGTAACGAAAAAAGCATGACAGTATCAGATGCTTTGAATGGAAAATATAAAAGCGTGTGTGAAAAAAAGTTAAAAACAAAGCTGATTTGGGATTATAGCGGCGGATTAAAATTTGCAATTTGTAACATTGCGGAAACGACAGGTTGGAATGTGGTAGCTGTTATCTCTCTTACATGGGTAATCGCAGTAATTGCTTTGATTATTATACTGACAGCTGTATTGGGTTTTGTTTTTGGAAAATTGGCAGAACGGCAGCTGATTAATGGAATTAATCCGATGTTTTTACCGCTGGAAGAACTGGCAAACAATGTGAGTAAAATATCAGAAGGTAAATTGGATTACGTTTTTCAGGTAGACCAACAGTCGCAGGAAGTAAATGCTTTATCAATAGCCCTTAATAATACAATGAAAGGATTGCAGCATTATATTTCAGAAATTACAAATACCGTAACTTCTATTTCGGAGAAGAATTTGAATTTCAGTATTGATGGAGTGTATACAGGAGACTATGAAAAAATAGAAATTGCATTGATTGGCATTGTGAAAGTGCTGAATGAAAGCTTTGCAGAAATAAATGAGCAGGTAGCAACGGTGCTCCAATATTCAGAAAACTTATCAGAAACCAGTGAAAGTGTTGCTAATGTGGCAGTAATGCAAAGTGAAGCTGTTATAAATGCTTCAAAGGAAATGAAGAATTTAACAGATAATATGGAAAAAATTGCTGGACTTGCGGTTTCTATCAAAGCAAATGCGGATCATGTAAGTGAACATATGGCAGTTGGAAATGCAGAAATGAATGAGCTGGTTGTGGCGATAGATGAGATAGCAGGCTGTTATGATGAAATTGCCGGATTTGTAACAGAGATTAATGCAATTGCAAGTCAGACAAATTTGCTTGCGTTAAATGCATCAATAGAAGCTGCAAGAGCAGGGGAAGCCGGTAGAGGATTTGCGGTAGTTGCCGATGAAATTGGTACGCTTTCAGCCAGCAGTTCATTGGCAAGTGCGAAAATCCAAGAGGTAATCGAACATTCCCAGATATCTGTTGAAAAAGGAAAAGAACTTGTTGCAAAAACAGATAAAACAATCTCTGAATGTGCAACTTTTTCGGCTAGTAATACACGAATAGTGGGTGAAATCGTAAATTTTGTTGAGACACAGAAAAATTCTGCAGATGAAATTTCTGCAAATATTAAAAAAATCAGTGAAATGGTAGAGGATAATGCGGCCAGCGCCGAGGAAAATTCTGCAATTTCGTTGCACTTAGGTGAATGTGCACAAACGTTGACGGATACAATTGCAGAATTTCAGCTGAAAAAGTAAGAACAATTCAAACAATTTGAATTTTTTAGTTGACAATATATAACATAATTTGTATAATAGCAAAAGTGTGATTACTTACACCAAGGTAAAGAGATAAAGGAGGTGTAACCATATGTCAATTTGTCCAAAGAATAAAAGCTCAAAGTCAAGACGCGACAAGAGGAGAGCAAACTGGAAGATGACCGTTCCGGGATTGGTAAAGTGCAGCAAGTGCGGCGAGCTTATGATGCCTCATAGAGTATGTAAGGCTTGTGGTTCTTACAACAAGAAGGAAATTATAAGTGCAGAGTAATTTCTGGTCGGGTAAAGATAAAAAGTGGCTGTTGCACTAAGCGTATTTATATCATAATAGAAAAAATCGTTTGAAGACGTCGGTACTTAGGTGACGTATTTTGGCACCTTAGTACCGTTACGTCGGAGACGAGCGAAAGCGTATTTTTGTTATTATGATATAAATACTCTTAGTGCAATAGCCACTTCTTTTTATTTGACTAAATATAAGGAAAAAGTTATAATAATAAATTATTGTAGAAAGGGAATTTGTTATGGATAAAATTACGATTGCAATTGATACTTTGGGTGGAGATAACGGAGCCGAGCCTATGATTATAGGTATAGGTGAGGCTATGGCAAAATATGACGACATCAATTTTATTATTACAGGTAAGGCTGATGAGCTTAATACCTACATTGAAAAATATAACTGTGATAAAGAAAGAATTGAAATTATAAATGCAGGTGAGGTTATTACATGCCATGATGCACCTGTTGAGGCAATAAGAAACAAAAAGGAGTCCTCTCTTGTGCTTGCGCTTAATACGATTAAGAATGAGCAGGCACAGGCTTGTATTTCAGCAGGCAATTCAGGAGCCATACTTGCAGGAGGTCAGCTTATTGTGGGAAGAGCAAAGGGTGTGAAAAGAACTCCGCTTGCACCGCTTATTCCGACGCAGAAGTCATCCTCACTTCTTATTGATTGTGGGGCAAATGTTGATTCAAAACCTGAAAATTTAGTACAGTTTGCTAAAATGGGTACTATATATATGGAAAACATAGTGGGAGTAAAAAATCCTACGGTTGCAGTTGTTAATATAGGTACTGAGGATGAAAAGGGAAATGCACTTGTGAAGGATACAATTCCATTATTAAGAGCCTGCAAGGATATTAATTTTATTGGAAGCGTTGAGGCACGTGAAATTCCATATGGCGGTGCGGACATATTGGTTTGTGACGCTTTTGTTGGAAACGTAATACTGAAGCTTTACGAGGGACTTTCAGCCATGCTTATGTCTGAGCTTAAGACAACTTTTAAATCATCAATCACAACAAAGCTTGGAGCGGCACTTGTAATTAAGCCGTTAAAAAAGACGATAGGCAGATTTAAGGCTGACGATAAGGGAGGAGCGCCACTTTTGGGTCTTAAGGGACTTGTAGTAAAAATCCATGGCAACTCAAAGAAAAATGAAGTATCATCTGCCATATCACAGTGCAGAAGCTTTATTAAAAATGATGTAAACGAAAAGATTGTAAAAGCATTTGAGGAGTCAAAGAATGAAGAATGAAGAATTTGAGACGCTTGAAAACATAATCGGATATAAATTTAAAGATAAAAAGAATCTTGACATTGCATTTACACATAAGTCCTATGCAAATGAAATTGTGTGTGGAAGAAGGCAGTCTTATGAGAGATTGGAGTTTTTGGGTGATGCAATTTTGGAATTTGTTGTCAGTGATTATTTATTTAATGAATATAAGGATAAGACTGAGGGTGAGCTTACAAAAATAAGGGCAAGTCTTGTCTGTGAATTTACCCTGTCACGCATTGCCAGAGAGCTTAATTTCGGGGAATACGGATCGTTCAGCAAGGGTGAAAAGAACACGGGAGGCAGAGACAGGGATTCCATATTATGTGATTTCTTTGAATCGGTTACAGGCGCAATTTATATAGATGGCGGACTTGACGCGGCAAAAAATTTTATTTATAAATTTCTTCTTACGGATATTGAAAATAAAAAGCTTTTTTATGATGCGAAGACAAAGCTGCAGGAGCTTTCACAGAAAAACAATAGTACTCTTGATTATGTGCTTTTAGGGGAAAGCGGCCCGGAGCACAATAAGATATTTAAGATACAGCTATGCATAGATGGTAAGCCGGTAGCACAGGGGGAGGGACATTCCAGAAAATCTGCCGAGCAGCATGCGGCATATAATGCACTTGAACAAATGTTAAAATAGTATAGATTGGTTAGGTATAATTTACATGTATTTAAAAAGTATAGAGGTTTACGGTTTTAAATCCTTTGCAAACAAAATATTATTTAAATTTGATAAAGGTATAACGGGAATAGTAGGACCGAATGGTTCCGGAAAGAGCAATGTTGGAGATGCGGTAAGATGGGTTCTCGGTGAGCAGAGCGCAAAGCAGCTTCGAGGCGCAAAAATGGAGGACGTTATATTTTCGGGAACGGAGCTTAGAAAACCACAGGGCTCTGCCTATGTGGCAATTACACTTGACAACAGCGACCATGTTCTGCCTATTGATTACAATGAGGTTACCGTTGCAAGGAGAGTTTACCGTTCGGGTGAAAGCGAATATCTTATAAACGGAGTTGTGAGCAGGCTCAAGGATGTAAACAGCTTATTTTTTGATACAGGTATCGGTAAAGAGGGCTATTCCATTATCGGACAGGGTCAGATTGAGCGTATTTTAAGTGGAAAGCCGGAGGAAAGGCGTGAGCTTTTTGATGAGGCTGCAGGAATAGTTAAGTATAAGAAAAATAAGGCGAGTACGGAAAAGGCACTTGAAAATGAGAGGGATAATCTGTCCCGTGTAAATGATATTTTAAGCGAATTGGAAAAACAGGTAGGTCCCCTTAAGGAACAGTCTGAAACTGCAAGGCGGTTTCTTATATTTAAGGAGGAACTTAAAAAGCTTGATATTAATGCCTTTCTTCTTGATGTTGACAAAAACAAGGAGTCCTTAAAGGTTTATGAGGAAAAGCTTTCCATTGTGGAAAACGATGCCACGGAGCTTCGGGGGCAGTTTGACCTTGCCAAGGAGGAGTACGATAAAATCGAGACTGAGCTTGAGGAATATGACGGAAAGATAGACGATACAAAAAATCAGATACATGAGAAGAAGCTTACAAACCAAAAGTATGAAGGTGAAATAAATGTTATTACACAGCAGATTTTATCCTTTCAACAGAATGACGAAAATTTAAGTGAGCAGCTTGAAAAGGCAAAGGGTGAGCTTGAAAAAAATAAGAATGAATTAAAGGAACTTTATGAGAAAAAAAGCGTTCTGGACGAGCAGCTTGACAATGCAGACACCGTTTTGGATGATGCAAACGAAAAGCATGACAAATTAAAGCAGGCAATATCTGATGCTGAAAATGAAATCGAGGACTCAAAAAGTGAGATTATTGAATATCTCAACGAGGGTGGTACGTTAAAAGCTAAGGTTGGCAGATATGATACAATGCTGGAAAATATCAATTTGAGAAAAGCAGAGCTTAACCAGCGTTTCATAGAGACAAAGAGTGATGAGGAGCGTTGCAAAAAAGAAAGAGAGGAGCTTGCAGAGCATTTTGAAAAAATAAATGCAGAGTATGCGAAACAGGAAAATGACATATCCGACATAAATAAAAGACTGGATGACAATACATTAGAAAATAATAAAATAAAGGAAAATATATCAAAATACAATAATGAAATTGTAAGCCTGAACTCAAAGGGTGAGGCATTAAGAAACCTTACGGAAAGATATGACGGCTATGGAAACAGCATAAGAAAGGTAATGGAGCAGAAGGCGAATAATCCAAAGCTTATCGGTGTTGTTGCGGACATTATTGATGTAGACAAAAAATATGAGACTGCCATTGAGACAGCTTTAGGTGGAAGCATACAGAATATTGTTACGGAGGATGAGGCTACCGCAAAAAACATGATTGCATATCTCAAGGAAAACCGTTTCGGAAGGGCTACGTTTCTTCCTATCAATACAATCGTTGACAGGACTAATAAAAGAGAGACGGTGAATGAAAAGGGATTTATTGATTATGCGTCAAGTCTTGTAAAATGCAGTGACAAGTACAAGACGGTTGTAAATTATCTTTTGGGAAGAATCATTGTCGTTGACAATATAGACAATGCTATTGCCATATCAAAAAAATACAGGCAGTCATTAAGAATCGTAACCATTGAGGGAGAGCTTATAAGTCCGGGCGGTTCCATGACAGGAGGCGCATTTAAAAATTCCTCAAATCTTCTTGGAAGAAAAAGGGAGCTTGATGAGATTCAGGAGCGTATTGAAAATACGAAAAAGCTCCTTGAGGAAGGTGAAAAAAGACGGACTGCACTTATAAAGGAGCGTGATGAGCTCAAGGAGAGTAAGGAAAGCATTACAAAGAGCATGTCAGAGCTTTCCATAAGCATTAATACATATTCCCTTAATATAGAGCAGGCAGAAAAAAGGCTTAGTGACATAACGAAGCAGTATGATAGTATTCAGAGGGAAAAGTCTGAGCTTGACACACAGGTTAAGGAGATTAACCTAAATAAGGAAGAGCTTCTTGGAAATAACAAAAAGCAGGAGGAGGCAATCAAAGGTCTTGAGGAAAGAATTGAAGAACTGGAAAACAAGCTTGCCTATGACAAGAAGGCTCTGGAGGAATCTGCTGACCATATAAATAAATATAATATTGACTTTAACACGGTAAAACAGCAGTACGACTTTGTTTTACAAAATGTGCAGAGAGTTAAGGGGCAGGAGCATAATATAAATGAAAATATTGCGGAGCTTAAGCAAAAGATAAACAGTGGCTCAAATGAAATAGAAACCCTTACGAAAAAAATCGAGGAGCTTAAGAGCTTTTTGGAGGAAAATAACAGAATAATCGGTATTAAGGAGCAAAGGCTTACGGAGATTATTGAGCAGAAAAACGCACTGAATGAAAGCCACAAGGATTTCTTTAAAAAGCGTGAGGAGCTTTCAGAGCAGATAAACGGACTTGACAAGTCAGCATTTAAGATTAATGCGGCAATCGAAAAGCTTTCAGAGCAGAGCGAAAGCCTTAACAATTATATGTGGGAGGAATACGAGCTTACATATAATCTTGCCACAGGCTTTAAGGACAGTGAGTTTACTGATTCAGCAATGCTCAAAAAGGAGATTTCTGCCGTAAAGGGCAAGATAAAGCAGCTTGGCGACGTAAATGTGAATGCCATAGAGGATTACAAGCAGGTAAATGAGCGCTACGAGTTCCTTAAGGCGCAGCATGACGATATTGTTAAAGCTGAGGAAAATCTTGTGGGAATTATTGCCGAATTAGACAGAGCCATGAGAGAGCAGTTTGCGGAGAAATTCAAGGAAATAAGAATTATGTTCTCCAAGGTATTTAAGGAGCTTTTCGGAGGTGGAAAGGCGGACCTTGAGCTTGTTGATGAGGAGGATTTGCTGGAGACGGGAATAAAAATAAATGCACAGCCGCCCGGTAAAAAGCTTCAGAATATGATGCAGCTTTCCGGTGGTGAGAAAAGTCTTACGGCAATTGCACTTTTATTTGCAATACAGAGCCTTAAGCCGTCGCCGTTCTGTCTCCTTGATGAGATTGAAGCTGCCCTTGACGATTCAAATGTAAAGCGGTTTGCCAAATATCTTGACAAGCTTACGACTGATACACAGTTTATTGTCATTACTCACAGAAAGGGTACTATGGAGGCTGCCGACATTCTTTACGGTATTACAATGCAGGAGAAGGGAGTCTCGACTCTTGTTTCAGTAAATATGATTGAAGGTCAGCTTGATGAATGATAGAGCTTTGCAGTTTGCCAAATAGATGTCTGTTTGACATGTATGAGGCTGTGTTCCGTGAAAGGAGGATGATTTGATGGAAGAAAACAATGAGGTAAAAGAAAAAAAAGGCTTTTTCAAGCGCCTTAAGGAGGGTCTTACAAAGACAAGAAACAACATTTCCGAGAGCTTTGCAAATTTGTTTAAGGCAAATGAGATAGATGACGACTTTTATGATGAGCTTGAGGAAACTCTTGTAATGTCCGACATGGGAATTGAAACGACCGAAAACATTATAGAAAATCTTAAGGCGAAGGTAAAAGAGTTTAAAATTAAGGAAGCCGATGCATGCAAGGATCTTATAGTAAATATTATAAGAGAGCAGATGACGGTTCCTGAAAATGCATATGACTTTGAGAACAAAAAAACGGTTATGCTTATTATTGGAGTAAATGGTGTAGGCAAAACAACCTCAATAGGAAAGCTTGCCGCACAGTACAAGGCACAGGGAAAAAGAGTGCTTATGGCTGCGGCGGATACGTTCAGGGCTGCGGCAATCGATCAGCTTAAGACATGGTCAGTGAGGGCAGGCGTTGATATAATTGCACAGAGCGAGGGTTCGGACCCATCGGCGGTTGTGTATGATGCGGTTGCGGCTGCAAAGGCAAGAAATACGGATATTTTACTTATTGACACGGCAGGAAGGCTCCACAACAAGAAAAATCTCATGGATGAGCTGGCTAAAATGAGAAGGATAATAACAAAGGAATATCCTGATGCAAATGTGGAATCGCTTATTGTTCTTGACGGAACAACAGGACAGAATGCCTTGGAGCAGGCGCGTCAGTTTAGCTCTGTCACTGATATAGACGGTATCATAATTACAAAGCTTGACGGCACTGCAAAGGGCGGTATTGCCATAGCAATCCAATCCGAGCTTAATGTGCCTGTTAAGTATATAGGAATCGGCGAGAAAATCGACGACTTACAGAAATTTGACCCGGGAAGCTACGTTACGGCGCTGTTTGCTGATTTTGACGTTAAATCAGACATAGAGATGATTATAGACAGCGATATAGAAAAAATACCGTCGGATGATGATTTATTTGATATATAATATGTCCTAAGGGGGTAGTTGTCATAAGGAGGGACCCACGAAGTGGGAGGATACCTTATGGCAGACCCGCAGAGTTTAGGTGGATTCCTTAGGACACGGCTCCACGTGAAGCGTGGAGTGTTGAAAAATTAAGATATAACTTGGATGGGAGTGTTATTAGATGTTGACATTAGAGAAATTTGAGGAAGCTTATGAAATTGTAAGAAAGGTTGCACACACAACAAAGCTTATTGAGAGTGAATTTTTTTCTGAGGCATGTGGAAATAAGGTCTATTTTAAGCCGGAAAACATGCAGCTTACAGGCGCATACAAGATAAGAGGCGCTTACTACAAAATAAGCACTTTATCGGAAGAGGAGAGAAGCAAGGGACTTATAACAGCATCTGCCGGAAATCATGCGCAGGGTGTTGCATACGCTGCAAAGGCTTACGGTGCAAAGGCAGTTATTGTTATGCCTACATCCACGCCTCTTATTAAGGTAAACAGGACAAAGGCATATGGTGCGGAGGTTGTGTTATACGGTGAGGTTTACGATGAATCCTGCCAGCATGCATTAAAGCTTGCTGAGGAGCATGGTTACACCTTTATACACCCTTTTGACGATTTGGATGTAGCTACAGGACAGAGTACAGTGGCAATGGAAATTATAAAAGAGCTTCCTTTTGTTGATAAAATCCTTGTGCCTGTAGGAGGTGGAGGTCTTGCAACAGGTGTTGCAACACTTGCAAAGATGCTGAACCCTAATATACAGGTTATCGGTGTTGAGCCAAAGGGCGCAGCATGTCTTAAGGAATCTTTTGCAAATAACGAAGTGACAACACTTGAGAACATTGATACAATAGCAGACGGCACAGCGGTTAAGACACCTGGAAAAAACATATTCCCATATCTTATGGAAAATTTGGACGACATTATTACCGTTGATGACAGCGAGCTTATTGTGGTATTTCTTGATATGTTGGAAAATCATAAAATGCTTGTGGAAAACAGCGGACTTTTAACCGTTGCAGCCTTGAAGCACTTAGAGCCTAAGGGTGAGAAGGTTGTAAGTATATTAAGCGGAGGCAATATGGATGTCATTACGTTTTCATCTGTCGTACAGCATGGACTTATTGCAAGAAGCCGTATATTTACCGTATCCACGCTTCTTCCTGACAAGCCGGGTGAGCTTCAGCGTGTTGCAGGAGTTATCGCCGAGGAAAACGGAAACATTATAAAGCTTGAGCATAACCAGTTCGTAACAATAAACCGTAATTCGGCAGTTGAGCTTGTTATGACGATAGAGGCCTTTGGCGTGGAGCATAAGGAGCGTATTCTCAAGGTATTAAATGACAAGGGTTACAGACCGATAGAGAAAAAGCCTAAGGCAATATTTTAGATGTAATGGATAGTGGGATGGGAAATGAAAAGTATTTCAGACAGAAAGTACGCATATGCCGTTGACCTTGGCAGCACAAGTATAGACACGGCAATTGTTGAAATTGAAACAGGAAAAAGGCTTATGGAAAGAAGCTTTAAAAACAGGCAGTCCTTATATGGAAGCGATGTTATAAATCGCATTCTTGCCGCAAGCCGTGACAAAAAGAAGCTTACCTCCATGAAGGCTATGGTTTCAGACGACCTTAGGGAAAATGCGTCAGAAATGCTGAAAGACCTTTCACTTAAAAAAGATGATATAAAAAATATATGCATATGCGGAAATGCAACAATGATAAGCATACTGTTGGAGTATGACCTTGAGAGCATGGGACATGCCCCTTTTGACACAAGGCTGCATGAATCTGTTCAGTGTTCCTCGGATTTACTTTTTGAGGATGATTTTTTCTGTGGGGCACAGCTTTTTCTTACAGGGACAGCAAGTGCCTTTATTGGCGGTGATGTTTTGGCAGGCATGGCATATATTGAGAGAAGGTTTATTGCCTCAGAATATAGTTTAAGTAAAATCAAAAATTGGATGCTGCTTGATTTAGGAACAAACGGCGAGATGGTTATATGCTCATCGGGAAAATATTTTGCCACCTCCGCCTCCTGTGGACCCGCATTTGAGGGCTCACTAAGGAGACAGCATGTATACGGAAGCGGAGCGCTTTCTGCAATAGCTCTCGGCTTTAAAACAAAAAATATACTGAATAACGGAGCGCTAAAGCCTCCCTTTGACGAAAAGGGCATCACAATATCAAATGTCAGATTAAATTCGGACATAATAAGAGATATTATTTTGGCAAAGGCTGCCATAAGAACAGGGATTGATTTTCTTTTGGATGAGGCAGGGATGGATGCAGACAGCTTAGATGCGATATTTCTTGCAGGCGGTTTTGGCTTTTATCTTGACCTTGATACAGCGTATTATCTTGGGCTTCTGCCTAAGACCTTTGACGGAAGGGTTACTGTCATAGGAAATTCATCTCTTGAGGGTGCGTGCTGCATTTGTAGTGATAATGACTTTTTAAGTTTCATTGATGATTATATTGTTAATAATAAAATAAATGTTTTGCAGCTTGCAGACAGGGAAAACTATCAGGAAGCATTAATGGAAAACACTTATGTAGCCGAAGGCGGCATGAAATAAAGGTGGTATTATGAGTATTGGGCTTGATATGAAATTGATGGATTTTGTGCGTAAATATGCTTCAGGAAAAATCGATGAAATGCCCCTTTACCAGGGCAATGACGTACCTTATTTTCTCCGCGCAGATGAAAACAAGGGTATAAAACGCACAAGTCCTTATAAAAAAGGTGTTTTAAACGCAGGGATTAAAAAGCTTTTTGATACTCTTTCAAGGGATGAGAGCGTAGGTCTTGCAGGCTTTGGTATGATGACCTGTGGGGAGGTGATTGCGGAGGCTTACAATCCGCCATATAATTGTAGGTACCGGCATGTTTCATTTTCCATGTGCAAATCAGTTGTTGCCATGGCTGTGGGAATTGCAGAGCATGAGGGTCTGTTAAAACTAGATGAAAAGCTTGTTGATATATTTAAGGCTTCCAATAATGTTTTCATGAAAAGAGAGATGAAAGACGTAACAATAGAAAATCTGCTCACCATGCAGACAGGCATATGCTTTGATGAGGTAAGCTCCGTCTTTGCATTTGACTGGTGCAGGGAATATATGAGCAGTGCTTTTTGTATGGAGCCGGGAGAGGGTTTTTCCTATAACAGCCTTAATACCTACATGCTGGCTGCCATAATCGTAAAGCGGGCAGGTATGCCGCTTATGGATTATCTTAAGAAAAAGCTTTTCGACTATATGGAAATTAAGGATATTACATGGGATAAATGTCCTATGGGTATTGAAAAGGGAGGCTTTGGCATGAAGCTATCCATAATTGACATGCTAAAGCTGGGTCAGCTTTATTTAAACTACGGAACATGGATGGTGAATGGTGAAGAAAAGCAGCTTATTCCCCAAAAATGGATAGAGGAAAGCACAAGGGTACATGTAAAGCTTGGCAGGGATGTAATTGACGGCTATGGCTATCAGATATGGTGTCTTAAGGATGGAAGCATATTGTTTAATGGTGTTTTCGGGCAGAATGTATATATAAACAGAGACAGAAATTTGGTAATTGCAACAACAGCATCTGCATATGATATATTTCCGGACGGAAAAATTGTAAACTACCTCTGCGATTTTGCAAGGGATGATAAAAACTTTATAAATGAAAATACACCATTGGGTGCAGTGCTTGATTTTGGAGACAGTTTTATATCAGGTGCTGATAAGCTTGCAAAAAAACTTTATGGAAAAATATCAAATAATCAGTACAAAAACAAGTACAGACAGTATTTTAATGACTATCTCGGTGTTGAATATAAATTTGATGAGTATGCAGGGAGCATAATTCCTGTTATGATACAGGGGGTGTATTCCATTTACTCATCGGGAATAACAGGCATGTCCATTGGCTTTAAGGGAGATGTGTTATATCTTAAGGTTTGTGAAGAAAATACGTCTTATAAAATTATGCTTGGATATAAAAAGGAGGAGCCGTATATATATCAAATTCTTAAAATAAAGGGTAAGGATTTTCCAATAGCGGCATCTTCCTGTATTGTTTTTGATGAGGATGGCAGACCGCTTATTAAAATCAGGGTGATATATTTGGAGGAGGTAGGATCCATGACCTTTAAGCTTATATTTGGAGGAGGCAGACTTAAGCTGAAAACATTGGAAAAACCAAAGCTTAGAAAGGTTGCCAAGAAGCTGGCAAAGGAAGAATATATTAAGAAAAAGGAAATAAAGCTTTCTTATAAAAAAACATTTGAATCGCCGGAGTATGTTAGGTACAAGTTTGGTAAGCTTCTTGCGCCTGTCGTAATTGGAAAGCCGGATTTATAAGTGTTACAGACAAAAATGGAGCAGATTGGTATGCAGATGAAAACAATAGCCAGCGGAAGCAGTGGAAACTGTATTTATGTAGGAACAGATAATACAACGCTGCTTGTGGATGTTGGAATAAGCAAAAAAAGAATAAGCGATGGGCTTATGGACATTAATCGTAAGCTGAATGAGGTTGACGGAATTTTAATTTCCCATGAGCATATTGACCATGTAAAGGCTCTTGGTGTAATATCAAGAAGCTTAAATATTCCCATATATGCAACAAGAGATACATGCAATGAAATATGCCGCATGGATGCTCTTGGGGATTTTAATTATGGACTTTTGAATCCCATAGAGCCTGATAAAAGCTTTAGGATAGGCGACATAAGCATAGAGCCTCACAGTATATGGCACGATGCCGCAGACCCGGTATGCTACAGCCTGACCCATAAGGGCAAAAAAGTATCAATTGCAACTGACCTGGGTGATTATGATGATTATTTAATACATTCACTCAGTGGCTCGGATGTATTGCTTGTGGAGGCAAATCATGATGTGAGAATGCTTCAGGTTGGACCTTATCCGTACATAATAAAGCAGAGAATACTGGGAAAGAGAGGACACCTCTCCAATGAGGCAGGCGGAAGGCTTATAAGGTCGCTTTTAAATGACCATATTAAGAAAATAATACTCGGACACTTAAGTGACAAAAACAATTATCCTGAGCTTGCATACGAGGCAGTTAAAAATGAGCTTTCAGGAAATGAGTATGCAGATGATGTAAGGGAATTTAACCTTACGGTGGCAGGCAGAAACACACCGGGAGAGCTTGTGTGCTTGTAGGTGATATAAAATTGGTGATTAAACCATATATACAGGAGGATTAAATGAAATGAAAAAAACAATTATTACCGTACTTGGCAAGGACAGAGTTGGAATTATAGCAAAGGTTTGCGTTTACCTTTCCAACAATAATATAAACATTCTTGACATTGCCCAGACTATTGTTGACGGATATTTTAACATGATGATGGTTGTTGACGCCTCGGCTGCCTCAAAGGACCATGTTATGATAGCAGATGAGCTTGCTGACATAGGGAAAGAGCTTGGGGTGCAGATAAAGGCACAGCAGGAGGAAATCTTTGATATGATGCACAGATTATAATTTGAATTATAATTTAGTATTAATATGTTTATATGTTTTTCTTGATAATTATTATGAGGTTGATATGAAAGGACAGGATTAACGCATGATTAGCATAAATGAAGTTTTAGAGACAAATGAAATGATTCAAAACATGAATCTTGACGTCAGGACAATAACTATGGGTATAAGTCTTCTTGACTGTGTTGGGAAGGATTTAAAGGAAACCTGCGACAGGATTTATGACAAAATAACAGCCTCTGCAAAGAACCTTGTTGCAACAGGGCAGGATATATCAAAGAAATATGGCATACCTATTGTACATAAGAGAATATCCGTTACGCCGATTGCAATTGTGGGCGGCTCTGTTTGTAAGTCCTCCTCGGACTTTGTGGAGATTGCAAAGACCTTAGATGCAGCGGCAAATACATGTGGGGTAAATTTTATAGGCGGTTATTCTGCCCTTGTGTCAAAGGGAATGACAAAGGCTGACGAGCTGCTTATACGCTCAATACCAGAGGCACTTTCCGTAACCGGAAAGGTATGTAGCTCAGTAAACTGCGGTTCAACAAAAACAGGAATCAATATGGATGCCGTGAAGCTTATCGGAGAAATAATACGTGAAACGGCAGAGCTTACTAAGGATGAAGGCTCTATCGGATGTGCAAAGTTTGTGGTATTCTGCAATGCACCGGATGATAATCCTTTCATGGCGGGAGCATTTCACGGAGTGACGGAGGCAGATCGGGTTATAAATGTAGGCGTAAGCGGTCCCGGCGTTGTGAAGGCTGCCATTTCCTCCGTAAAGGGAAAGGATTTTGAGGTATTATGTGAGACAATAAAGAAAACAGCCTTTAAGATTACAAGAGTGGGACAGCTTGTTGCAAAGGAGGCGTCTGAGAGATTAGGAATTCCTTTTGGCATTATTGACCTTTCACTTGCACCTACGCCTGCCGTTGGTGACAGTGTGGGAGAGATACTTGAGGAGATTGGACTTGAATTTGCGGGGGCACCGGGAACGACGGCTGCTCTTGCCATGTTAAATGACCAGGTTAAAAAGGGTGGTGTTATGGCATCCTCATATGTAGGCGGTTTAAGCGGTGCATTTATCCCTGTAAGCGAGGATCAGAGAATGATAGATGCAGTATCGGCGGGGGCGCTTACACTTGAAAAGCTTGAGGCGATGACATGCGTATGCTCTGTGGGACTTGATATGATTGCAATACCCGGCGACACGAAGGCGACAACAATTTCAGGCATTATTGCAGACGAGATGGCTCTCGGAATGGTAAATCAAAAGACAACTGCCGTAAGAATAATACCTGTAATAGGTAAGACAGTTGGAGATACGGTGGAATTTGGTGGTCTGCTTGGATATGCACCAATTATGCCTGTAAACAAATTCTCCTGTGACGAGTTTATAAATCGTGGGGGAAGAATACCGGCACCGATACACAGCTTCAAAAACTAATATTTAAATTTTAACCTTGTATTTATTAAAGTATAACGTATTATAAAGGAGAAACCTATGGTAAAGCCTGCTCTTTCCGAGCGTATACTGATGAATATACAAAAACCTGCCAGATACATAGGCAACGAAGTAAATATGGTAAAGAAAAACCTTAGTGACGTGGAAATCAGAATTGCCATGTGTTTTCCTGATGTTTACGAAATAGGAATGTCCTATCTGGGTATTCAGATAATATATGACATGTTTAACCTGAGGGAGGACACATACTGTGAGAGAGTGTACAGCCCATGGCCGGATTTGGACAAGATAATGAGAGAGGAAAGCATACCTCTCTTTTCTCTTGAAACACAGTCACCCATAAAGGACTTTGATATGCTTGGCATAACGATACAGTATGAAATGTGCTATACAAATATATTGCAAATTATTGATTTGTCAGGTATTCCTTTATTTGCAAGGGATAGAAGTAAGGGCGACACACTAGTAATAGGTGGAGGCCCATGCACTGTTAATCCTGAACCTATGGCAGATTTTTTTGACATGTTTTATATAGGTGAGGCAGAAACCTCATATGACGAGCTTATAGAGCTTATTAAGGTGTATAAAAAGACGGAAATGACAAGAGATGAATTTCTGCGAAAGGCATCTCATATAGCAGGCATATATGTGCCTTCTCTTTATGAGGTAGAATACAATGCGGATGGCACTGTAAGCAGTATATCCCCGAAATATGAGGATGTGCCTGCAAAAATAAAAAGACAGGTTGTAACTGATTTTTCAAAGGTGTCATATCCAATGGCACCGGTTATCCCTTACATTCAGGCAACACAGGACAGGGTATGCCTTGAAATAATGCGCGGCTGTATACGTGGATGCAGATTTTGTCAGGCGGGAATGATATATCGTCCCACAAGACAAAAGGACGTGAATATGCTTAAGGAGTATGCAGGAAAAATGCTTGATGCAACAGGCTATGAGGAAATTTCCCTAAGCTCACTTAGCTCAAGCGATTATGAGCAGCTTGACGATTTGCTAAGCTACCTCATATCACTTAAGGAAAGCGACCATGTAAATGTTTCTCTGCCTTCCCTTAGGATTGATGCATTTTCTCTTGATGTAATGAGTAAGGTTCAGGATATAAAGAAAAGTTCTTTAACATTTGCCGCTGAGGCAGGTTCACAAAGACTTAGAAATGTTATAAATAAGGGTATTACCGAGGAGGATATACTAAGCGGAAGCAGACAGGCGTTTATCGGAGGCTGGGATAAGGTAAAGCTTTATTTTATGATGGGACTTCCTACGGAAACGGAGGAGGATTTGCTTGCCATTGCAGAGCTTGCCGAGAGAATTTCTGAGGAATACTTTGATGCAGTGCCAAAGGAAAAGCGCAACGGACGTGTAATGATAAATGCATCATCTTCTTATTTTGTGCCAAAGCCATTTACACCGTTTCAGTGGGCTCCTATGATAGGTCCTGAGGAATTTACAAGAAGAGCGCATTTTGTAAAGGATGCCTTCGCAAAGGAGAAAAATAAAAAAAGTCTTAAATTTACCTACCATGATGCAGGAATATCCATTCTTGAGGGAGTTCTTGCCAGAGGGGACAGGAGACTTTGCAAAAGCATATATGACATATACAAAAAGGGTGCTATATTTGACGCATGGACAGAATTTTTTAATATGGACACATACCTTGACACCTTTAAGGAAAATAATGTGGACATGGATTTTTATACGGCAAGAGAAAGGTCGGAGGAGGAGATATTCCCTTGGGAGCATATTGATGTGGGAGTTTCAAAAAGCTTCCTTTTAAGGGAGTGGAAAAACGCAAAGGAAGAAAAGGTTACCCCGAACTGCCGCATGAACTGTCAGGGCTGTGGCGCTGCCGTATACGGAGGAGGTGTCTGCTTTGAAGCTAAGAATTAAATATGAAAAAACAGGTGTATTAAGATTTATAGGACACCTTGATGTAATGAGATATTTTCAGAAAGCAATAAGACGTGCAAAGCTTGACGTGGCATACTCAAAAGGTTTTTCGCCTCATCAGATTATATCCTTCGCTGCACCCATGCCTCTTGGAATGACCTCATCAGGCGAATACTTTGACGGAGAGTTTGAAAGCGTCACATCCACGTCTGATATGATAAACAGACTAAATGCTGTAATGGCAGAGGGAATAAGGGTTTTGGACATAACTCTGCTTCCTGACAATGTAAAGCCCTCAATGGCGGTAGTTTCTGCATCGGATTATTTTGTATACAAAAATGATGAGAGTGAAAACGACTATATTGACAGGCTTACAGTGTCCATAGACGCCTTGATGTTAAAGGACGGGATAAATGTCTTAAAAAAGACAAAAACAAAGGAAGAAATGTCTGACATTAAGCCATATATATATGAGCTTAAAGCGTTTGAATATGATATGGCAGATGAATTTTATAATGGCGAAACAGAAACCTTTGCAGATAAGAAGCAAAGTGATGGAATAAAAAAGAAAAAAGGAATCTATATGCTCCTTGCATCAGGAAGCAAAATGAATTTAAAGCCTGACCTTGTTATAGGCGCTTTGGCAGAAAATGCAGGAATAGAATATAGCCCCTATGATTACAGGGTGCACAGGATAGAGACATACATGGGCGATGAAGGGGCATTTGTGCCGCTTTTTACAGCGGGAAATAAATTTTAATTGAACGACTTTTCCGGCTGTTTTTGGGAGAAAAACATGGATGCAAAATTTGTCATAACAAAATATAACGACATAATGCTGGGCTGCCTTATAAATGAGGGGAAGCTTGAAGATATAAGATGCTATGAGGAAAATTCCCTCATAGGAAATATTTACGTGGCAAAGGTATCTAATATTTTAAACAATATAAATGCTGCCTTTGTTGATATAAGAAAAGATTTAAGCTGTTATCTGCCACTGGAGGATTATCATGGTAAGCCCTTAAAGGTAGGAGACGAGATTATTGTACAGGTGACAAAGGACAGCATAAAGACAAAGCAGCCTACGGTAACAACAAATATATCCATGACAGGCGAATATGTTGTGGTTCACTGCGATAAAACAGTTGGAGTGTCAGCAAAGATAAAGGGTGATGCTGTAAGAAATACCTTAAAGGATATTGCAGGCAGGGCTTTGGAGGAATTTAAGGAAAACAGGCTATGTTCGGATACTCCCTATGGTGTTATTTTAAGAACCAAGTGCAGAGATATATTTTCAGACAAGGATATAAAAAGCGATTGTGATAATTTAAATGCAGATATTCTTTATAAGGATATTATGTCAACTGCTAAAGCACTTGATGAGCTTCTTAAGAAAGCAGGTTATCTTAAACTTTACTCTGTAGTAAAGGCAGGAGAGTCGGCATATATAAAGGACTTGATGGGTATGAGTGACGACATAAGTATAATCACGGATGACATCGGTGTATATGAGGAGCTTTGTGATTTTTATGGAAAGGATTGTGGGCGTATATCGTTTTATGAGGACGACAGCATTTCCTTAAATTCCATTTACAATATACCTGTAACCATAGAAAAATGCCTGAAAAAAATAGCGTATCTTAAGTCGGGAGGCTATCTTGTCATAGAACCTACGGAGGCAATGACGGTTATAGACGTAAACAGCGGTAAGTCAATAAAAGGAAAGAACAGAGAAGATGATTTATTTAAGATAAATGTTGAGGCAGCTTATGAAATTGCAAGGCAGATAAGGCTTAGAAACCTAAGCGGTATCATTATTATAGATTTTATAAGTATGAAATCAACTGAAAATCAGATTGTACTTGTGGATGAGCTGAAAAAAGCTACTGTATCAGACTATGTGGGCGTAAATGTTGTTGATATTACAAGGCTTGGGCTTGTGGAGCTTACAAGGAAAAAGCTTAGAAAGCCGTTACATGAGGTGTTCGGTTACGGAGGATAAATATGTATCATTACGACCTGTTTCAATGGGTAGGTTTTTTCATACTTTACTGTCTTATAGGATGGATTGGGGAAAGCATTTACGTTTCAATTGAACATAAGAAGTGGGTAAACCGTGGCTTTTTGCACGGACCGTTCCTGCCAATTTACGGTTTTGGTGCAATTATAATTCTTTTTTCCACCCTGCCTGTGAGGGATGACATAATTTTAACATTTCTTCTTGGCATGCTCGGCGCTACGGTACTGGAATATGTTACGGGATATGTAATGGAGCAGATATTTCATGTAAAATACTGGGACTATACATATGAGCCCTTAAACCTAAATGGGTATATATGTTTGGGATGCTCTCTTACATGGGGAATATGTGCAATCCTGCTTACACAGCTTATTCATAAGCCTGTGGAAAGGTTTTTGCTTCATATACCAAATATGGTGCTTTCTATATGTGATATGGTTTTTGTTGTCTATTTTATTTGGGATGTTATAGCATCTGCACAGGAGGCATTTGACCTTAAGAAGATGATACTTGCAAATGAGGATGTGCAAAGGCTTCAAAAGAGGCTTGACGTTATCATAGCTGTAGCGGAGGATGATAAGGCAAGGCTTGAGGAGCGCATTGCAGAAATAAAGCTTGAAAAAAGGGCTGAAATAGAATATATAAAGGATAAAATTGAAGCTGCAAGGGAGCGTATGAAAGAAAACTACGGCAGGTCGGGAAAAAGGGCATATCATATTTTAAAGCGTAATCCGGGGGCAATATCCAAGAAACACAGGCTTAACTTTGATGCCATAAGGAAAATTATAAATAATAATAACAATGATAACCTGTAAAAACAATTATAATACCCCTTGACTTTACACCTGCAAGATGCTATATTATGTGGGTATGCCGCACAGTGAGGTAGAAGTTTATGTTTTGTCATAAGGAGGGACCCACTCCGTGGGAGGATGCCTTATGACCATAACACCGTAACTGGCGAGTAATGATAATAGGAGGTAACCATATGTACGCAGTTATAGCAACAGGCGGAAAGCAGTACAAGGTAGCTGAAGGAGATATCATTAAGGTTGAGAAGCTTAATGCAGAGGATGGCTCTGAGGTATCATTTGATGTTGTTGCAGTAAGCACAGGCAAAGATATGATTTGTGGTGAGGATTGCAAGAAGGCTTCAGTTAAGGCAACTGTTCTTGAACAGGGTAAGGGCAAGAAGGTTGTCGTATACAAGTACAAGAGAAAGACCGGCTATCATAAGAAGCAGGGCCACAGGCAGCTTTATACTAAGGTTAAGATTGACGCTATCAAGGCTTAATTTGAATTATGATTAAGGTTACATTTTATAAAGCGGAGAATGAGGCATACAAGGGTTTTACGATTGAAGGACATGCAGGTTATGCGGCAAAGGGAAAGGATATACTCTGTTCAGCAGTTACGGCGCTTTCTTTCAATACGGTTAATTCCATAGAAGCATTAACCGACAATAAGGTTAAGGCGGATGCCGACAAATCAGGAAAGCTTATATTTGAGTTTTTGTCCCCATCGGATGATAAGGGACAGTTGCTTGTAAAAGCGCTTGTTATAGGTCTTACAGACATATACAAGGAATACGGCGACGAATTTATTAGAATATACTTCAAGGAGGTGTAAGTATGTTAAGAATGGATTTACAGTTCTTTGCTCATAAAAAGGGTGTTGGTTCTACTAAGAACGGACGTGATTCCGAGGCAAAGAGACTTGGCGCAAAAAGAGCAGATTGCCAGTTTGTAAAGGCTGGTAATATCTTATACAGACAGCGTGGCACTAAGATACATCCTGGTGTAAACGTTGGACGTGGCGGAGATGATACTTTATTTGCACTTGTTGATGGTGTTGTAAAGTATGAGAGAAAGGGTAGAGACAAGAAGCAGGTTTCTGTCTATCCTGTAGCATCAGCAGAGTAATAGAAATTAAGGCTGTTGCACCGGAGCTTTATGAAAGTCTCCGGCGTGACAGCTTTTTTTCTTAATAACATGCGCACAATACCGGTGCGCTTAACTATTAAATAATCAGTTTGTAAATTATCATTTGAAATCAGGAGGTTAAAGGCTTATGTTTGCAGACAGGGCAAAAATATATATAAGGTCCGGAAAAGGTGGGGACGGACATGTATCCTTCAGGCGTGAGCTGTATGTTCCGAACGGGGGACCTGACGGAGGTGACGGAGGCGACGGAGGCGATGTTATCTTTGTTGTTGACCCGGGATTGAACACCCTTACTGATTTCAGACATGTCAGAAAATATAAGGCAGGAGACGGTGAGGAAGGTGGCAAAAGAAACTGTCACGGAGCAAATGGAAAGGACATAATACTAAAGGTTCCTGCCGGAACGGTTGTAAAGGATTTTGAGACAGGCAAGGTTATACTTGACATGTCAAATAAAACAGAGCCGGTAACACTTCTTAAGGGCGGCAGAGGCGGCAAGGGAAACAGGCAGTATGTAACTGCTGTTATGCAGGCACCGAAATATGCACAGCCCGGCAAGCCTGCAAAGGAGTTGTGGGTTACCCTTGAACTTAAAATGATAGCCGACGTAGGACTGGTCGGATTTCCAAATGTGGGAAAATCCACATTTCTCTCAAGAGTTACAAATGCAAGACCTAAAATAGCCGACTACCATTTTACTACCTTAACCCCTAATCTTGGTGTTGTAGACCTTGGGGAAAAGGATGGCTTTGTAATCGCGGATATACCCGGAATAATTGAAGGGGCATCGGAGGGCGTTGGCCTTGGCTTCGAGTTTTTGAGGCATATAGAGCGAACAAAGGTGCTTATTCATATTGTTGATGCGGCGGGGGTTGAAGGGCGTGACCCTATCGTTGACATAGAAGCAATTAACAATGAGCTTAAAAGCTATAATGAACAGCTTGCGTCAAGACCTCAGGTCATTGCAGCAAACAAATGTGATGCCATGTCACCGGATGATTATGAAACGGTTATTACCCTTATGAAAGAGGAATATGAGCCAAAGGGCATAAAGGTTTTCCCTATATCTGCCGTATCGGGCAAGGGGGTAGATGAGCTTCTTTGGTATGTAAATAAGCTTGTAAAGGAAGCTCCTGACGAGGTTATAGAATTTGCGCCTGAGATGGATATCGAATTTATGGATGACCCTGACCTTCCATTTGATGTTACAAAATCAGAGGAACAGGAGCATCTTTATATTGTGGAGGGACCTCGGATTGAGAGAATGTTAGGCTATACAAATCTGGAATCGGAAAAGGGCTTTGCATTTTTCCAAAAATTCTTAAAAGACAATGGAATTCTTGAAAAATTAGAGGAGCTTGGTATTGAGGAAGGAGATACAGTAAAGCTTTACGGTCTTGAATTTGACTATTATAAATAATATAGAGATAAAAAGCAGATGGGAAAACTTTTGTTAAAAAAGGAGAAGATTTAATGTTTTCTGCATTAGAAGCGTGTGATTTTAATAAAATACGTAACTATTTTGAGTACATAGAAATAGACGATGAATCAAGGAAAGTATTGGATGAGTATGGAATTAAAAATATAAACACGGGAAATATACCAGAAAAATGGTGTGTGAACGTGGATAGGCAAATTGCATTTCTGGAACTGCGATATGTTCCGTCAATGGATCAAGATGAATGCCATCGAGAATATCTGGTTGCTGTTCATGACGGGTATGGGACTTTTTCTTTTTCTCATGATGAATATGTTCCGGGAAAATTCAGCTTTCCACGTGTGAATTGGAAAGAAGGATGGGATCATTCGAAGCTTACCGTACCGGTACTGCTGACGCTGGTGGAAGAGGTCATGAAGGTCCGTGAAATGGACTGGCTGATTGATAATCGTTATCAGAGTACTATGCGAAAAGCAGAGCGCTTAAAACGTACACAGGTCGAAATTTTGTATGGAGTATTTCCTCCTATTCTTCAGGAAATGCTTAACAGTATAACAGAGCTTGCAGATGTGGAACTAAGGTTTCGAAGAGCTTGTATGAAGCATTTTGTAGAATGGAACATGCAAAAAAAGAGAAATTATGGGTTTTATCTCCATGATGATGAAGATTCCTTTTTCCTTTTTGATTTTCTTCTTTGGGCGTATCTGCATATAAGTTCGTCCATGGAGCAATTGAAACAGGACTGGGATAACATTGTGAATGAGAAATATCAATACACAAGTTCGGAAATAAACCATTTTTGTATTGGCGGGGCGAAGGAATTTTTTTTTGAGAAATATATGGATAAAAGGACGGAAGAAGGAAGGATTTTACTGTTTGGAGATGAAATTCGTTTTGCCTGGGGCTACCCGGAAAGCATTTTAAACCGTTTTAAATAATTATATATGTTGAACTCATGAAACCAAATGCTGTATTTATGCGGCTTATGGCGTTTTGCAAACGCCTATAATATAAAACAAATAAGAGGATAAAATATAATTTGAGGAGAAATATATGACAAGTAAACAAAGAGCATATTTAAAAGGTCTTGCCATGAATATGGATGCAATCATAAATATAGGAAA
Source organism: uncultured Bacteroides sp. (assembly GCA_964635615.1). GTDB lineage: Bacteria > Bacillota > Clostridia > Lachnospirales > Lachnospiraceae > Coprococcus_C. The sequence goes on along the minus strand of CAZWNL010000003.1, from coordinate 83,622 downwards.
GTCAAGCCTGACGCCGGAAATGACACAAGCTGTATCAGAAGCACTTGAAAAAAGGGAATTAATAAAGATAGGAGTGCTTAAAAACTGCGCTGATGACCCAAAGGAAATTGCAAATATTTTAGCTGAAAGAACAGGAAGTCAGGTTGTTCAGGTTATTGGCAAGAAAATTGTTTTATTTAAGCAGAAGAAAAAAGATTCGAAAATAAAACTACCATAAAAAAATTATGTAAACAAATTAAAGGAGAAAACTTGGATAATATTTTTTTATCATCAAACTGTATAGGTATTTACGGAGGAACCTTTAATCCACCCCATAACGGTCATGTTATGGTTATAAATGAAGCCATCAGGCAGTATGGGGATATTGAAAAAATTGTCCTGCTTCCGAATAATGCACCGGCATATAAAGAGAGCAGATATATTGCCTCACCGGATGACCGTATTGCCATGCTTAAGCTTATGGCGAAAGAAAACCCTAAGCTTGCAATATCAGATATGGAGATAAGGCGTGGAGGATACACATACACATATGACACGCTGAAGGAAATTTCAAGGCAAAATCCTAAACTTGCCATTTATTTTATAATCGGTTCAGATTCCTTGATGACTATAAATAAATGGTATAAATACGAGGAAGTTCTTAAAATGTGTACCCTGATTGTTGCACAGAGGGAGGATTCCCTTGAGGAAATAAATACATTCAAGGATAAGCTTATAAGGGATTTAAGCTACGCCAAGGTATGCTTTTTAAAGGTAAAGCCATATGAGGCAGCCTCCTCCGATATAAGAAAAAGTATATCCGAGGGCAAAATTCCTGATGACATAATGCCTGAGGTTATTGTAAAATATATAAAACAAAATAAATTATATGGATGTGAGTAATATGACCCGTGAAAAAATACTACTTAGACTTAAAACAAAAATAAGCGAAAAACGTCTAGAGCATTCCCTTGGAGTTGAATACACTGCGGCGGCACTTGCAATGGTTTATGGGACGGATATTGACAAGGCAAGACTTGCAGGCCTTTTACATGACTGTGCCAAGGGACTTACAGCGAAGGAAAAGCTTGAAAAGGCGAGAAAGCACAATATTCCCATCAGCAAGGTTGAAGAAAAAAATCCGGACATGCTTCATGCAAAGCTCGGGGCCTTTTATGCCAGATATAAATATGATGTTGAGGCTCAGGAGGTTCTTGCTGCAATAGAATGTCATACAACCGGTAAACCTAATATGACCATGTTAGAGAAAATTATATTTGTTGCTGATTACATTGAGCCAAACCGCAGGTACTTAAAGGATATGGATGAAATACGCCGCAAAGCATTTACTGATATAGATGCATGTATCATACACATATTAAAAAATACTTTGGATTATTTGGAACAGCGTGAAGGGGATATAGACTATATGTCCAAAATGACATACAATTACTATGTAAACAATTCAAGATAATTTATGGAGGTACTATGGATTCTAAGGAATGTGTAAAAATTGTTGTGGAAGGCTTACAGGATAAAAAGGCGAATGATATACACATAATTGACATAAGGGAAATATCAACAATGGGTGATTATTTTATAATTGCTGACGGTTCAAACCGCAATCAGGTTCAGGCACTTTCTGACAGTGTTGAGCAGGTGCTTTCTGATGCAGGTGTAAAACTTAAAAATCGGGAAGGTTATGCAAATGGAGGATGGATTTTATTGGATTATTATGATATAATAATCCATATATTTTCAGAGGAAGAACGTTCGTTTTATGATTTGGAACATATATGGAGAGATGGGAAGCACATACAAGTGGGAGATTTGTAAAAACCGATGAAGTCTAATAACCTTATGCAGGACAATTACAGAAGAATAAATCAGATATCAGCCAGATGTATGAGAGTTATAGTTGTTATGCTGCTCTTGATGTTTGGCTATTGCTGTTTTGTGGCAGATATTGATAAGGCATTGCTTGTGATTTTTTTTGGAATCAGTATCATTATTGCGCTTATTCCAACTCTGGTTATTAACATTTTTAAATTTGACAGCTCACCGCTTACAAAGCATGTTGTTATTGTATGCACATGTATTATTACAACCATTATGCTTACAATGTTTTCTTCCTTTGCATTTCCTATAATGCTTTTTCCCATTCTTCTTGCATCGCTTTATTATAATCAGACACTTGTTCTTTTTGCGTCCTTACTTATGTCCTGCGGAATATTTGTATCAAATGTTCTTTCCATAAAATACAATAATATATTTATAGGCAACAGATACGAAAATGTTGAGGATGTCCTTTTGGGATATACTGTTCCTCATATTGTAATTATATTTGGTATGTCAGTTGTTGCATATTTTATTGTCCAGAGAAATGCAATGATGATAAAGACGGCAACCGATACGGCTCTTACAATGCAGGAAAATCAAAAGGGACTTATTTATTCCTTTGCAGAGATAAGCGAGAGCAAATCTAAATTTACAGGGGAGCACATAAAAAGAGTGGCAGAATATATGAAGGTGCTTGGAAGAGCATCGGGCTTTGATGAGGAATATGTTGACAAGCTTTCAACAGCCTCCATGATGCATGACATAGGAAAGCTTATGATAAGTGAGGAGATACTTGATAAGCCTGACAAGCTTACTGACGAGGAATATCAGATTATGAAAAACCACGTTCTCTACGGAGAGGCTCTTCTCAAAAACTGTCCCGGAGAGATGCTTAATCTTGCCTGTATTCTTGCCAAGGAGCACCATGAGAGATGGGATGGAACAGGCTATCTTGGCATGAAGGGGGAGGAAATTGCATACATAAGCCGCCTTATGGCTGTGTGTGATGTATTTGACGCCCTTACATCGGACAGGTATTACAAAAAGGGTTGGTCTTTAGAGGCAACCTTTGATGAGATTGTGCGGCTCAGCGGAAAGCATTTTGATCCAATGGTTGTGAAGCTTTTTATTCAGCATTTTGATGAATTTAAAGCGATACATAATAAGATACCTGACAAACAAATATATTAAAACAGCTTAGGAGGTAATGTATGTTCCGTGTTATAAATGAATATATGAATAAAGTACATTTACGGTCAGATAAAGAGATATATGACAGGCTTAATACCTATTTGAGCGGCTGTGAGGATATTGCCTATTATACCGTGACCGTAAATCATAATATATATGTTGTGGATATCAAGGTGGAGAGTTTTACGCTGGAATTGGCTGAAAAGCTTTTTGGCGACTTTAACAAAAGTATTTCTTATCCTTATTCTGCATTGTATTTAAGATTCAATGAAGGAAAATGTGTGAGATACAGATACATTACTTCACAGGAAAATAAAGACGCATTTTACTGCGATATTATAATTAGTTAGGAGGATTTTATTATGCCATTTATTGATTCAAAAGTAACTACAGAGGTTTCAAAGGAGCAACAGCAGCAGCTTCAGGATATGCTTATAGCTGCCGCAGGAGAAATTTTAGGTAAAAGTGAGGGCTGGGTAATGCTGGGCTTTGAGCCTGAATACACCATATATTTCAGGGGAGACGACAAAGCGCCTGCCGCATTTGTTGAGGTAAGCATTTACGGTAGTGAAAACAGACAGGCGTTTTCTGCATTTACAGGTAAGATATGTGATGCCTTTAACAAGGTTCTCGGCATATCACCTGACCGTGTATATGTAAAATACTATGCAACATCAAGCTGGGGCTGGAACGGCTCAAACTTTTAAATGAGGAATATGTATGAATAAAAAGCTTCTTATTGTCATTATTGTCCAGCTTTTTGTTATTTTATTTTTTCTTGGAATACTTGTGGGCAAAAAGCTTGGATCAAAGGACATGGAAAATGAAAACAGCATAAAAAATGAAGCTTCCGCAAATGTGACTGAAAATCAGGACAATAATCCATCTGATGATGTGACGGAAAATAAAAATGATAAAGCATCTGATGAAGAAACCACGGAAAGTACGAAAAGTGATGTAATCGTCAATCGGGACGTGGACTACGGTGCAATGGATGTCCCTGAGCCCACAACGGATGACTGGCTTTTTACTGATGGCAATAAAATTTTGGACAAAGATGGCAACGAGGTTTGGCTGACAGGCGTAAATTGGTTTGGCTATAATACGGGAACAAATACATTTGACGGCTTGTGGGCATCGGATTTAAACCAGTCCATACAGGAAATTGCAAATCACGGCTTTAACATTATAAGAGTGCCTATATCGGCAGAGCTTATACTTCAGTGGTCAAGGGGCGAGTATCCTGACGCAAACTTTAATCAGGCAACTAATGATTATCTGGTTGGAATGGACAGTTTACAAATATTTGAGTATGTCATAGGTCAATGTCGCGCAAATGGTCTTAAGCTTATCATAGATATCCATAGCGCTGAGACAAATGCAAGTGGACATATGATTAATCTGTGGTATTCAGATAAGATTTCCACAGAGGATTATCTGACTGCACTTTCATGGATGGCAGACAGATATAAGGACGACGATACGATTTTAGTGTATGACCTTAAGAATGAGCCTCACGGAAAGCCTTATGAGGGGGATGGCGCCGCAAAATGGGATACGTCGAAAGACCCCAATAATTGGAAGTATGCTGCTGAGCAGGCTGCCTATGCGGTGCTTGACAAAAATCCCAATGTTCTTGTATATGTTGAGGGTATAGAGATTTATCCTGTAGATATAAAGAAGAATGGGAATTTCTCATCAACAAATGATGATGATTATTACTTTAACTGGTGGGGCGGCAACTTAAGAGGTGTAGCTGATAATCCCGTTGACATTGGAAAATATCAGAACAAGCTTGTATATTCACCTCACGACTATGGACCTACGGTTTATGAGCAGCCATGGTTTAAAGGAAGCTACGACTATGACAGTCTTATGAAGGATTGCTGGCACGATAATTGGTTCTATATATATGAGAAGGATATTGCACCGTTACATATAGGCGAGTGGGGCGGCTTTATGACAGAGCCGAACATTACATGGATGACATATATGCGCGAGCTTATAAAAAAATATAGACTTCATCATACATTCTGGTGCTTTAACGCAAATTCGGGTGATACCGGCGGACTTGTTTTGGACGATTTTACAACATGGGATGAGGAAAAATATGCTTTCGTAAAGGAAGTTCTTTGGAGCGATAATGGAAAATTTATCGGACTTGACCATGAGATACCGCTGGGTATAAACGGTATGAGTCTTGGGGATTATTATTAATAATAATGAAATTCACTTGTAGGTTGTTATGATTACAAAAGAGCATAATGTGAAGTAATCGTAATTATTATATATAATATATTAAGAATAGGAGACGACAAAATGAGTAGAAAACCTGTAGTTTTAATGGTACTTGACGGATACGGATTAAGCGATAAGACAGAGGGAAATGCAATAGCACTTGCAAATACACCTGTTATGGACAAGCTTATGGCAGAGGCTGCCTTTGCAAAAGGAAATGCTTCAGGACTTCATGTAGGACTTCCTGATGGACAGATGGGTAACTCAGAGGTAGGACATATGAATATAGGTGCCGGAAGAATCATATATCAAGAGCTTACAAGAATTACAAAATCCATTGAGGATGGGGATTTCTTTGAGAATGAGGAAATGCTTGAGGCAATCAATAATTGTAAGAAGAATAACTCTGACCTCCACCTTTGGGGACTTCTCTCAGACGGAGGTGTTCACAGCCACAATACACATCTTTATGCAATACTTGAGCTCTGTAAAAGACAGGGGCTTTCAAATGTATATGTTCATCCGTTCTTTGATGGAAGAGATACACCACCTGCATCAGGAAAGGGATATCTTGAGGAGCTTATAGCAAAAATGAAAGAGATAGGTGTAGGTAAGGTTGCATCCATGTCGGGACGTTACTACGCTATGGACAGGGATAACAGATGGGACAGAGTAGAGCTTGCATATAAGTCACTTGTAACAGGAGAAGGCGTACAGGCTGAGGATCCTGTTGCAGCAATGCAGGAGTCATATGATAAAGAAGTATTTGACGAGTTCGTTCTTCCTACTGTTATAACAGAAAATGGAAAGCCTGTATCATTAGTTAAACCAAATGATTCGGTTATATTCTTTAATTTCAGACCTGACAGGGCAAGGGAAATAACAAGGGCATTCTGCTGTGATGATTTTGACGGCTTTGAAAGGCCGAATGGACGCATGCCTCTTGTATATGTGTGCTTCAAGGACTATGACGAGACGATACCTAACAAGCTTGTTGCATTTAAGAAGGAGGAGGTATCAAATACCTTTGGCGAGTATCTTGCTGCCTGCGGTAAGACACAGCTTCGTCTTGCCGAGACGGAAAAGTATGCTCACGTTACATTTTTCTTTAACGGCGGTGTTGAGGATCCGAATAAGGACGAGTCAAGAATTCTTGTAAAATCACCTGCGGTTGCAACTTATGACCTCCAGCCGGAGATGAGTGCACCTGAGGTTGGTGTAGACCTTGTTGAGGCGATTAAATCAGATAAATACGATGTTATAGTTATTAATTTTGCAAATCCTGACATGGTTGGACATACAGGCGTAATTCCTGCGGCAATCAAAGCTGTTGAGAGGGTTGACCAGTGTGTAGGAGCTGCTGCCGAAGCCGTAAAGGAGGTCGGAGGAGTACTGTTTATATGTGCCGACCACGGAAATGCAGAGCAGATGATTAACTACGAGACAGGTGCGCCACATACTGCACATACAACAAATCCTGTTCCGTTCATTTTATACAATTATGAGGACGGAGTTAAACTTCGTGAAGGCGGATGTCTTGCTGATATTGTACCAACTCTGCTGGAAATCCTTGAACTGCCTCAGCCTAAGGAGATGACAGGAAAATCACTTATAGTAAGATAGATTTTACGACTTTTACGCTGATGTTCCACGAAAGGAGAAAATAATATGAAAAAGTTTTTGCAGGAATTTAAGGAATTTGCCTTAAAGGGCAATGTCATGGATCTTGCAATCGGTGTTATTATCGGTGCGGCCTTTCAGAGCATTGTTACTGCCTTTACCGATAGCGTAATAAATCCTCTTATAAACAGTGTAGGTGGTGCTGAGGTTGCAGGTCATATTGAGATATTTAACACAGGACAGTACATTGAATATGGTGCGCTTATCACTGCAATAATAAATTTCATCATAATGGCATTTGTCCTGTTCCTTATGGTCAAGGCAATAAATAAGCTTATGGCTGCCGGTAAGAAAAAAGAGGAGGCAATTGAGGCAAAGACAACAAAGGAATGTCCATACTGCAAGTCAGAAATTCACATTGATGCAACAAAATGTCCTCATTGTACATCTGATGTGTAGAAAAAATTGTAATGATAAATACAATTTTAAACAAATATGTATAAACTCAAGCAACAATGCACATACTTTCCACAAGTGAAAATAGACAAAAGTCTAATTTGATGGAGGTTAGCTATGAAAACGGATAAAATAACACATGTGCAGGCTAGAGAAATTCTTGATTCCAGAGGAAATCCTACGCTTGAGGTTTATGTTGAATGTGAATGTGGTGCGAACGGTTCGGCTTGCGTTCCATCAGGTGCGTCTACGGGCGAGCATGAAGCACATGAACTTAGGGATGATGATAAAAGATTTTTAGGACAGGGTGTTGAGAAGGCTGTAAATAACGTAAATACACGTATATGTGACAAACTTACGGGAATGGATGTATATGACCAGATTGCAATTGACAGAATGATGATTGAGGCAGATGGCACACAAAACAAGTCAAAATACGGTGCAAATGCAATACTTGGAGTATCCCTTGCCGTGGCAAGAGCAGCGGCAACGTCACTTAATATCCCTCTCTACAGATATATCGGAGGCGTTAATGCAAAATATATGCCTGTTCCAATGATGAACATTTTAAACGGCGGAAAACATGCAGACAATACGGTGGATTTACAGGAGTTTATGATAGCGCCTGTGGGAGCACAAAACTTTAAAAATGCAATGGAGATGGCATGTGAAATATATCATAACCTGAAAAAGGTTTTGCGTTCAAAGGGACTTTCCACGGGTGTCGGAGATGAGGGAGGCTTTGCACCGAATCTTGCAACCTCCGCTGATGTTCTTGACACGATTATGGAGGCAATCGAATGTGCAGGCTATGAGCCCGGAAAGGATATAAAAATAGCGATAGACGCAGCAGCCTCCGAGCTTTATGACGATAATTCCGATAGATATTATTTCCCGGGTGAGAGCAAAATGGCAGGAAAAGACATATACAGAAATGCTGAGGAAATGGTACAGTACTATGAAAATCTTGTAGAAAAATATCCGATTTATTCTATTGAGGACGGCTTAAATGAAAATGACATGAAGGGTTGGAAGCTTCTCACCTACAGATTGGGAGAGAGTATACAGCTTGTGGGAGATGACCTTTTTGTTACAAACACAGAACGTCTTAGTGCAGGAATAAAGGATGAGATTGCAAACTCAATTCTTATAAAGCCAAATCAGATAGGTACGCTCACGGAAACCTTAGATGCAATTGCAATGGCACAAAGGGCAGGCTACAAAACAATAATAAGCCATAGGTCAGGTGAAACAGAGGATACATTTATTGCTGACCTTGCTGTTGCAGTAAATTCAGGACAGATAAAAACAGGAGCGCCGTGCAGAAGTGACAGAACGGCAAAATACAACAGGCTTATGAAAATAGAGTATGATTTAGGTAAAAACAGTATTTACGGCATGAATATAAAATAAAAGTCTTAAAATGTGGGGGCTTTCGAACTAAAATTTTAGTGCGAAAGCCCCCTTTATTCTTGGTTTTTCCACAAATGTATGGTACAATAAGCCCTAAGGAGGGACCCAACGAAGTTGGGAGGATTCCTTAGGGCAAAGACCTGGGGAGCCAACGAAGTTGGGAGGATTGGAGAGCACATATGGATAAGCCTAAATTAATTGATTTAATTGATGTGGATATTCTGCAAAAAATTCAAGATGGTTTTTCTGAGCTTACAGGTATGGCTGCTCTTATCACGGATGAGGAGGGCATTCCGGTAACAACAGGAAGTAATTTTTGTGATTATTGTAAGAAGTATACGAGAATGTCTGAAATAGGTAGAATAAACTGTGAGGAATGTGATAAAGAGGGTGCCCTTGTCACCTTAAAGGAGGGACGTCCGTTTATATACAGCTGTCATGCCGGATTATATGACTATGCCGTGCCTATTCTACTTGAGGACAGAGTGATTGGGAACTTTGTAGGAGGACAGGCTTTAACAAGGCCTCTTGATAAGGAGTTTGTTCGCAGAACAGCAGTTAGTCTTGGAATTGATGAGGAGGAATATATTGAAGCTGCGGAAAGCATTTCAATAAAAAGCAAGGATGAAATACAGACTGCGGCTAAGCTGCTCTATTATATGGGAAACGTAATTTCTGATATGGCATATAAAAGCAATGAGTATTTAAAGAACAATCGCAAGCTGGAGCGTGCGGCACAGTCACAGACGGATTTCATTACGGACATAAATGCTGAGTTAAAGAACAACATGAATATTTGGATAAAGAATGCAAAAGCTGCCATAGAATCCGGTGATGCGGATATGATGGGAAAAACCATAAATCAGCTTTTAGTAAAAGGTCCTGAGCTTGTGTCCAATTTTTCAGATACGATTGAATATGCAAAGCTTATTGACGGAAAGCTGGAGCTTAACGAGACTGAATACAGCATGGATAATCTTCTTAGATTTGTATGCGGTAATGTTGAGGCTTCACTTGAGGATAAGGCTATAGTAATTATACGGCAGGTGGATGATGACGTACCGCAGACGCTGCTTGGCGATGAGGGACGTATCGGTCAGATTATAAGTAAGCTTTTGATGAGTGCGGTAAAGTATACAGACGAAGGCGTTATTGATATTCATGTATCAAGCAAAAAGGTTGGATATGCTACATATATTACAATCACGATAGCTGATGATGGGGCGGAAATCACGCCGGATGACCTTTCAATGGTTTCATTTTTAGTAAAACAAATGTCAGGTGATATTAACATTGAATGCACAGAAGGGGAAGGAACTAAATTTCTTCTTGGACTGCCGCAGCTTGCACTTTAGAGGCATCTTATCGGAGGTAAGGTATGGAATTTAATGAAAAAGAATATTCCAATTCAATAGATAAATTTTTGATGGAAATGGATAAGCTTTCGTCAATTTCTGACCACGATTTTTCTGAAGCATTGTACCGTCTTTGCAGGCTGCTGAGAGTTGGGGCTGTACATGCAACGTTATATCAAAACCAGCTTGGTAATAATTCCGTTTCTGAATTAAATATAAGGCTGTATGACAGCGGTGAGGCTGACTATGAAAGATATGCTGAAAAGCAGGAAATTACAGGTATAGATGACGTTATTGTTTTTAAGGCGTTCAGACGTTTAGCGGATACACCATGGACAGAAACGGAAAATAAAAAAATAAATATAATGCTGCATATGATTTTCGTATTTTACGGAAGACTTAGAATAACAGATCAATTCAAGTATATGACCTATCACGACAAGGAATTTGATACATACAATGAGCAGTATTTTTTTAAGATGGCAAAGATGCACATTGAAAAAAACACGATCGGAAGCTTTGGAGCATGTTACTTTAACATAAGAAGAATGTCTGCCGTAAATCAGCTTTTAGGCAGGGACTGCGGAACGAAGATACTTATAAAATATGTTAAAGGCATTGAAAAAATGCTTTCAGAGGATGAATGTGTGTGCAGGGTAAACGGTGATAGCTTTATTATGTTGTTTTATAAGGCAAGAATTGGAGATGTGCAGAATTACCTTTCAGGCATGGAGATTGAATATAACATACATACCCATGAAAAAATACAAATATCTGCTGTAGGCGGTTTTGTTATGATTCCTGAAGACATAACATCGCCAGAGATTATTATTGACAGGGTAAACCAAACCTTTAACATTGCAAAAAACGTAAAAAATGAACAGTTTTTATTTTATGATGACGATTTGAATGTGCAGTTAAAAAACAGTAAAATTATTGAGACAAAATTTCCGCAGGCAATGCTTGATGAGGAATTTGTTGTATATTATCAGCCCAAGGTACATCTTAAGGAATACAGGCTTGCAGGAGCAGAGGCTTTGTGCCGCTGGGTCCATAAGGGAGAAATCATGTATCCTTCAGAGTTTGTACCTACCCTTGAACAGAGCCAGTCAATATGCAGGCTTGATTTTTACATGTTGGAGCATGTGTGCGCAGACATAAGGAAATGGCTTGATGAGGGAAGGGAGGTTGTGAAAATTTCCGTCAATATGTCCAGGCGTCACATGGGTGATACAACAGGACTTTTAAAACGTATTATTTCAATTATAGACAAATATAATGTACCGCATGAATACATAGAAATAGAGCTTACTGAGACAACGACTGACGTTTCCTTTTCTGAACTTAAGGAAATAGTAACCGGCCTGCAAAAGCAGGGCATAAGCACCTCTGTAGATGATTTCGGAGTGGGCTACTCGTCACTTAACCTCATAAAGGAGCTTCCTTGGAATGTGCTTAAGATTGACAAATGCTTTTTGGAGCAGCACGATGATGACAGGGGAAACAATGTTATGCTCAAGCATGTTATTGCTATGGCACAGGACCTCGGCATGGAGGTTATAGTTGAGGGTGTTGAGACAATAGAGCACATAAAGCTGCTTAAGGAAAATAACTGTTATCTTGCACAGGGCTTTTATTTCGATGAGCCACTGCCAAAAAGTGAGTTCATTCAAAGAATGGGGTAACAATAAGCATGTACATAACAATGCATAAATAAAGAATAAGTATGTACATAAGCAATTAGAAAAAAATGGTTGCTATTAAATTTCAAATATGGTAATATCATCTAAGTGTGAACACAATTAATATTTATAAGCATGCTCTGCTTATTTTAGGAGGTTATTTTTTTGAAAACGACATTGATTATCGTGTTTTTAGTTATATCTGTTATACTGACAATAATTGTTATGATGCAGGAAGGAAAGAGTGGCGGGCTCACAAGCTCAATAAGCGGCTCTACTGAAACATATTGGAGTAAAAACAAGGGAAAATCAAAGGAAGCCGTATTAATGAAGGTTACAATTGTAATCGGAGTAATATTTATGCTTCTTGCTTTGTTTCTTTCCTCAAGATTTATCTAAAATTACGATGATGCTTTGTTTGTTCAAAGCATCTTTTTATTTTTTGAAGGAGGGTTCTTATGGGAGCAAAAAAGGATGAAATTAAGGAAAAGCTTTATTCATTTATATGTGACAAACAGTACAAGCCTATGAAGCTTAAGGATATACGGTTTTTGCTTCAGGTAAGTGACAGCGATAAGAAGAAGGTTGCGGAAGCTTTAAATGAGCTTGTCACAGAAGGAAAAATTACAATTACTCCTAAGGGTAAATATAAAAAAATGGATGACGACCTTAAGGTTGGAATGTTTATCGGAAATAAAAAGGGCTTTGGTTTTGTAAGGGTTGATGGGGAAAAGGAAGACTATTTTATCCCTGCAAAGTACAGCCTTGATGCATTTCACGGTGACAGGGTTTTAATTAAGCCTGAAATGGACTCTGAAATGGGTAAAAGAACAGAGGGAAAAATTGTTCAGATACTGGAGCGTGGAATGGAGCTTGTTGTAGGAACATATGACAAGCAGGAGGGATTTGGCTTTGTCATTCCTGATAATCAGAAGGTTGCGGATGATATTTTCGTAAGCAAAAAGGATTCCATGGGAGCCATGTCAGGCCACAAGGTTGTTTGTCATATTACCAATTATGGAGGCAAGGGCAAATCTCCTGAGGGTAAGATAACGGAAATTCTCGGACATGTAAATGACCCTTCAACAGACATATTATCTGTAGTAAGAGCATATGATATTCCTACGGAGTTTCCTAAAAAGGTTATGGATAGCCTTGATACGATACCTGACGCTATAAGTGAGGAGGACATGAAAGGGCGTGAGGATTTTAGGGATTTGTATACCGTTACCATAGATGGTGAGGATGCAAAAGACCTTGATGATGCAATTACCCTCGAATTTAAGGATGATATATATACGTTAGGTGTTCATATAGCTGATGTAACAAACTATGTAACTGAAAAGTCAGAACTTGACAAGGAGGCACTCAAGCGTGGTACAAGCTGTTACCTTGTTGATAGTGTTATACCGATGCTTCCTCATAAGCTTTCAAACGGCATATGCTCTCTTAATGCAGGCGTTGACCGTCTTACGCTTAGCTGCATCATGGATATAGACAAAAAGGGCAAGGTTATTAATCACAGAATATGCGAGGGCGTAATAAACGTAAATGAGCGCATGACATATACAAATGTGGCTAAAATATTAGACCGCACGGAGGATGCACCTTTAGAAAGATATGATTATCTCGTTTCCATGTTTGACCGTATGCTTGAGTTATCAACTATAATAAGAGCTGCAAGACATAAGAGAGGCTCAATTGACTTTGACATTGCAGAGACAAAAGTTATTGTGGACAAAAACCATAAGCCTGTAGAAATTAAAGCGTATGACAGAAATCCGGCAACAAAAATAATAGAGGATTTTATGCTTATGGCAAATGAGACAATTGCAGAGGATTATTTTTGGCAGGAGCTCCCTTTTGAGTACAGAACTCATGAAAGCCCTGATCAGGAGAAAATAGAAAAGCTTATGTTCTTTTTAAACAGCTTTGGTATATATATGAAAGCGGGACACGACGAAATACATCCTAAGGAGCTTCAGAAAATACTGAAAAAAATTGAGGGACAGCCTTACGAGGCGCTTATAAGCAGGATGATGCTCCGGTCCATGAAGCAGGCACGGTATTCTACGGAATGCTCAGGTCATTTCGGACTTTCCTGCAAATATTACTGTCACTTTACTTCACCTATAAGAAGATATCCTGATTTGCAGATACACCGTATTATAAAGGAAAATATCAACGGAAAATTAAGTGCTAAAAGAATAAACCATTACAAGCGTATACTTTCAACCGTTTCGGACGATAATTCACAAAAGGAGCGACGTGCTGAGGAGGCTGAGAGAGAAGTAATTAAGCTTAAGGAAATTGAATATATGTCCGAGCATATCGGCGAGGAATTTTTCGGTGTTGTCTCAGGACTTACCTCAAACTTTATATTTGTGGAGCTTGAAAATACGGTTGAGGGTGCAGTTTCCGTTGCACACATGTATGACGACTGTTATTATTTCAATGAGGATGAATACGTTATGATAGGTGAGCGTACAAAGAAAAAATATCAGCTCGGTGATAAGGTAAAAATTAAGGTTTTAAAATGTGATAAAATTAAGAAAAGTATTGATTTTTCAATATGTGATGATATAATTCATTAATGTAGCTCCTAAGGAGACCTTTAAAGGAAGGTGGTTTTTGTGCCGAAACAACAGGGTATACGTCTTATAGCAAACAACAAAAAAGCATACCACGATTATTTTATAGAGGATACCTATGAAGCAGGAATAGCCCTTGCAGGAACTGAAGTAAAATCGTTAAGGACAAACGGCTGTAGTGTGAAGGAGGCCTTTATCCGCATCGAAAACGGCGAGGTGTTTTTATATCAGATGCACATTTCTCCGTATGAGAAGGGAAATATATTTAATAAGGACCCTTTAAGAACAAGAAAGCTTTTACTTCATGGCTATGAGATAAATAAGCTAATCGGCAGACAAAAGGAAAAGGGCTATACACTTGTACCCCTGAAGGTCTACTTTAAGGACAGTCTTGTCAAGGTGGAAATAGGCCTGGCAAGAGGTAAAAAGCTTTATGACAAGCGTGCCGATATTGCAAAAAAGGATATGAAGCGCGAAGCTGAACGTGATTTTAAAATAAGAAATCTTGGATAAAATACTATATTGAGGAGATATTATGAGTCAGGCAAAGGTTGATAAATACAAAAAAGAAAAGAAAAACAGGGCAAAGACAATAAAAAGAAAAAAAATTAAAGCGGCTGTTGGATTTATTATACTCTGTGTACTTGTAGGAGCAGTCATAGGATATCCATTAGGTCAGAAGATTTACAAGGATTACGCTGCCGAAAGAGCAGCGAATGCAACAATAGAAGCAAATATGTTCCACTATAATTTGCAAAAATACTGGGCAGAGAATTATTCGGAATTATTCCCTCACTCACATCAGGATACTGCAAGTGATACGGATGCATCATATGATGATACATCAAACGAAACATCAAATGATACATCAACGGAAAATGCATCTGGAACAGATGCCAGGTAACAATATAAATTTCGTCTACAAAACCAGGGGTTGTACTGGTTTCGACGGGGATTTAGAAATTATATAAGCCATCGGTGGACTAGGACCACCTAAAAACTTAGAAACTAAATATAAACGCAGACGAAAATTACGCGTACGCTGCCTAGTGGCAGCTGTCAGTCCTAGGTGCCCCACAGCTTAGAGCACTGGCATCAAAATCGTGGGAAACTCTCTGGCTTAAGCTTTGCGGTTGGAGAAAATTTATGAAGCTACTGATGTGATGAGCCTGTCTATAGGCGCTTTGCAGAGGGAATGAATATATATAGACTGTGATGGGAGAAAGTATAATGGAAGGATTTTCGGACGCGGGTTCGATTCCCGCCAGCTCCATAACAAAGAGTGCGTGACTGCTATGCCACGCACTTTATTTATACCTAACTCTTTTTTACTATCGTAAAATACCAATTTATATTTTTGATGTTTGCTTATATTGTCGTAAAACAGAAATTTATATTTTATGGGAAAAAGCTATAATTGTTTTATAAATTGAGAAGAGAGACATTTTAGGATAAAATATATGTAGGTGGGAATATTTGTGGAGGTAGAACTGTGGAAAAGATGGAATCGGAATTAAAGAATCTCTCATTGACGGGCAGATTATGTTATTTGTTTATGTGTATTGAAAAATATCTTACTCAATGTTACCCCGAAAGGGATTGGAGTTTAGTGGCAAAAAGATGCTGGCAATGGACAAACGTCTACTGGGATGAAGGCCGTGATATATATTCTGTTGTTGTTCCTGAATTTCTCCTTGAGTTTGATGATTATGAAAAAACTAATACGCGTGCTTTTGATGGGGAACTGTCCCCAGAAGATTATTTGCAATTGACAAATTTATTTGCTGGATTGACAACAGGAAATTCAGAAGATGAGATTAATCAAGTTTTAAAGTTGCCGATAGAATTTAATGACGCATGCGAGGGTAGTGAATTTTATAGTGCAGATATTCCAACATTGAAAATTTTATATAAAATGCAACATTTTTTATCTCTGCACAATATTTCTTTTCCATCTGTAAATAGTGTTCAAAATATGACGGTAGATCAAGAAAATGGTTGGGGGGATTTTATAGACGGTGAATATCTTTCGATAATTCTTCAACCATAATGAATAATCCCAATTTAATATCAAAAATAATAGCACAAAGGCACATGGAATAATAAATTATAAAACATGTGTCTTTTTTGCGTTTAAAAGGAGGAACAAAGTTTGAATTTTATCTTGATATGACTTTGCTTGGACTGTATGCTAGAATAAGTGGGAGGAAAGGAGCTGTATGGATATGTGGCTGATTATTGCAGTTTTGTCAGCGCTTTGCAACTGGTGCATCATGGCTCTGCTATTATTATGCAATTCAGAATGGCATTGTCAGTGTAGTAGTCCCTATTGATAAAATGAGCATTCTTGTGACCGTATTGTTTTCATTCCTTGTGTTCCATGAGAAATTAAGCAGAAAAGCATTTGCCGGGTTATGTCTGATGGTGGTGTCAACCTTGATAATGGCAGTGTTTGGGTGACGGATATTTAAACAATACCACTCATAATCTTTATTATCGTAAAATTCCAACTTATTTTTTTTGCGACTGTTAATATTGTAGTAAAATAAAAATTTATATTTTATGGGAGAAAACCTATAATTGTTTTATATATTGTGAAGGAGGACATTTTATGATAAAAAAATATATCAAAAAAAGTCTTGTTATTTTATGCTTGGCTATGCTTGTTGTGACAGGTGGATGCGGTAAAGAAAAGGAAAAGCAGACAACAGAGGCACCAACCACAGAAAGGCAGAGAGAGACAACGGAGGCAAAAACAGAAAAAACAACGGAAGCTACAACAGAGGAGCCAACTACTGAAGAATCAAAGAAAAAGAGTCTGAAAGTTATCAAGCTTATGGCATATTCTCAAAATCTTGATGGCGAAGATACCATTTCCGGTCATATCAAAGACATTGCATATGCAAAAGGTCTCCTCATCATTTTGTCAGATGATGGGCATCTGTATTCATATTATACAGATAGCGGGTTTGGCTATAAAATACATGATTGGGGTAAGCCGGGCTGGGATATGACAAATATCGAGAGGGTGAGCGTCACCACATCCGACTATGACGGAGAAAGCGGAGAATTCTTTGTTATAGAGGGTAACCGTTATTATTACGTTGAATTAGAGAACGGTAAAATTGTTTACAATATTGAAGGCGTTTTACTTGAGGGGCAGGAAATCACAGATATCTGCGTGGGCGGACTCGGATTTGAGGTTTACTGTGCGGATGGCAGCTGGTATGACGTGAGTCCTAACAAATCTCATAATGCAGAGCCTCCTTACAGTGATTATATTGATTCCGCAGAGTTCTGGGAGTATTATGCAGCCGATAAGCCTGAGATTACTTTCCCTGAGGGGCTTAGCCTGTCAGACAACGCCGGTTATTACTATTTGCTTTCTGACGGAAAGCTTTATTGGAGAAATTTTATGGACGCTCCTATACAAGATACTGCCGATTACACCTTTACAAAATTATATACAGTCGGAGATGATTGTGGTTGTATGGGTTTGACCGACACAAACGAGCTGCTGATTATGTACAGGGGTTATAACGTTAAAGAGAACACCCTTGAGACGCTTTATACTATTACACTACCGGAAACAGAGATTCTCAACATATGGTATAACAACGGATGGAAAGAAATTTTGGTTATCAAAACCACCGATGGTTATTATAGATATATGCCGGATTTGTATTCATATGTCAAGGAGAGCATTGTTCTTGAGCCTGATGAAGACTTAAACGCACTGACCGAAGATGTCATTAAAATTCGTAGGGGATACATCCTGCTTGATGATGGGTATACATACGAGCTACCGGGTTGGGTTTTTTAATATATGCAGAAGAACACAAAATCTTCTATACAAGTAAAGTTATAAAAAATATAAGGGTGAAAAGTCGAAACAATAAGCTTTTCACCCTTGTTTTTATATTACACTGGAAATGACGTGGCGTGCATATGCATTTACCATGTCCATGTCCTGTAAAAAGGAATCGTTTAATTCAATAAAGGTTTCCTTGTCCTTTAAATCTTTTCTGTAACCTGACATGATTCCGTCATTTATCTGTGAAATAAAATGACCTGTATGTCTAAGATAGCAGTTTTCTTTTTTTGCCTGTACCCGGTAATCCTTGTCTACATATGCTGCAACGCTTTTATGGACAGCCATATCCTCAGCGGGAAGATAGTAATATTCCCTATAGTTATCAAAGTAAAATTTCAGTTCACCGGAAAAAATAGGCGCATTTATCGTCATTTCATTATGATTTCCCGTTATGATAATGTCACGTATGCCAAGTGAGATACGTTTTGGAATAGAGTACTGTAAGGAAAGGGAAAATAACAGACGGTTTTCCTTGACAGACATTTTCTGTACCGAGAAGCAGCCTGCCTTAAGCTTTGTATATGAAAGAAGACAGCTGCAATATAAAAGGCCTTCTAAATCTTCGTAGTTATGTTGTAAAAGCAATGTTTTGTCTGCAGCATTTTTTGTAGAAATGAAATTGTTGTATATTTTTATAAAATCTCCGCCTGAATATTTATCCAGTCTGTTTATGGAAATGAGCTTTTCAATTGATTTTTGTTTCAGATCATCAAGATGAAGTGCTTTCTTAAAGGGCTTAATCTTTTTATATAAATCAATACTCTCAATCGAGCTAAAAGAGTATTCAATGGCATATTTATCTATTTTTTTTGACATATAAGGAAGGTCGAAGCCGTCACCGTTATAGTGCATAATATATTTATAGTGTGATATAAATTCGGTAAATGCCAAGATAATTTCCTGTTCCGAACATGCGTCATCATTGAACCATTGACGTATACGCCACACTCCATTTTCATAAAAGCAGCATCCGATAAGGTACAGTGTGGTTGCCCCGGCAGCAAATCCGGTTGTTTCAATGTCAAAAAGGCAGATATCCTCAGGATTATAATAAAGCTCCAATTGTAAATATGTACTTTCGCGGGCATCATTTGTTATTATTTCCATTTCATCATCACCTGACCTTTCAGTTTAACCAAATTATAACATATTCAAAATGTAATCACTATAAAATTTTTTTGTGATAGAAAATCATTGAATTACACATTTAATTTTACAAAGTGTAAAATAAGATGCTTGTTTTTTTTATGGTATATGTTATAATTCATTATATGATTTTGTTACGGAGGACAGATAGTATGATTCAACCAATTGATATCAAAACCCATAAATTTAAAAAAGGTATTTTCGGTTATAAGTCAGCTGATGTTGACAGCTTTATAGATACCGTATATAGAGCTTATGAGGATGTTTTCAGGGAAAACGCAAAGCTTTCCAATGATTTGGAAAAGCTCAATGCTTCGCTTCAGGACAGCAGATTGAAAATGTTTGAAATGGAAAACAGGATTCAGAATTCAGAAAATGTTTCATCCTATGACGATTCTGATGCAAAGAAGAAGGCTGACCAGATAATCAAAAATGCCGAGAAGACAGCTGCAGATATTATTGCCAATGCTAAGAAAGAAAGCGCTAAGTTTGAAGAAGCGCCAAAGCCTAAGTTTGAGCAAAAGAAGACGGAGCCTGTTAAGGAAGAACCAAAGGAGTCTGCATCATCCAGATTCTTTAAGAAGGCTGAGGAGGAGGTTCATGCAGCGGCTGCAAGTAGTGCAGGACCTAACATGGATGACGATGATGAAGTATTTGTAGGCGAGATTGAGGAGCCACGTAAGGGCGACAGAATGATGATAGGCGATGGTGAGGAAGAAGAAGATTTAGATTTCGAATTCTTATAGGATATATTACATAGGGGGCTGTCGCACTAAGAATAATATTCCTAGTGTGACAGCCCCCTTTTAGGAGTGGAAAATGATATCATACATTAAAGGCACGGTAAAATACTTAAGCAACGAGGAAGTTATTATTGAAAGAGACGGCATAGGCTTTGGTATTTTGACAAGTCAGAATGTAATAAATAAGCTGCGTATAGATGATAATGTCACTTTATTTACATATATGCATGTCCGTGAGGATGATATAAGCCTTTTCGGTTTTTTGTCTCAGGACGAGAAAAACATATTTAAACAGCTTATCTCCATAAGCGGAATAGGTCCTAAGGGTGCACTTGCCATTTTGTCAACGCTTTCCATTGATGAGCTTCGAATAGCTGTTTTATCGGAGGATTATAAGGCAATTGCAAAGGCGAACGGTATCGGCACAAAGACGGCACAGCGAGTTGTTATTGATTTAAAGGATAAGCTTAAATTGGAGGACATTCTTCCTGATGCGGAAGGCTCTGTTCAGGAGGAGGGCATCGGAAACGATAATATGGCAGAGGCAGCCCTTGCACTTACAAGTCTTGGTTATTCAAATCTTGAGGCATTAAGGGCACTGAAAAAGGTTAAAAATAATGAAAATATGTCAGTTGAGGAGCTTTTAAAGGCAGCTTTAAAATTTGTGATTTAGTATGGAACGTATAATAAGCACGGAGATAATCTCCGAGGATGAGAAAATTGAACAGGGCTTAAGACCTCAAACTCTGACAGGATATATAGGACAAAAAAAAGCCAAGGATAATTTAAGGGTTTTTATAGAGGCTGCCAAAAAAAGGAAGGAAGCGTTGGATCATGTTTTGCTGTATGGTCCGCCCGGACTTGGAAAGACAACTCTTGCGGGCATTGTGGCAAATGAAATGGGGGTAAACATTAAAATAACCTCAGGTCCTGCCATAGAAAAGCCGGGAGAGCTTGCAGCAATTTTAAATAACCTTTCAGAGCATGACGTTCTTTTTATAGATGAAATCCATCGTCTCAACAGGCAGGTTGAGGAGGTTCTGTATCCCGCCATGGAGGATTTTGCCATTGATATTGTAATAGGCAAGGGGGCGGCAGCAAGGTCAATCAGACTTGATTTACCTCATTTTACGCTTATAGGGGCAACAACAAGGGCAGGCATGCTCACGGCTCCTTTGCGTGACAGATTCGGTGTCGTAAATCGTCTTGAATTTTACAATGTGACTGAGCTTATGGAAATTATACTTAGGTCTGCAAATGTTTTGGGCGTATCCATAGACGATGAGGGAGCACTTGAGATTGCAAAGCGTTCAAGGGGAACACCGAGACTTGCAAACAGACTATTAAAACGAGTAAGAGATTTTGCACAGGTTGAACATGACGGAAATATAGATTATAATATAGCCAAAACCGCATTGGACAGATTAGAGGTGGATTCCTTTGGTCTTGACAATACCGACAGAAATATTCTTGAGACAATGATACACAAATTTTCAGGCGGACCTGTCGGTTTGGACACTTTGGCTGCTGCTATCGGTGAGGATTCCGGCACAATTGAGGATGTATATGAACCATATCTTATAAAAAATGGGTTTATTAATAGGACGCCTCGTGGTAGAATGGTTACAGAGCTTTGTTATAAGCATTTTGGATTGGAAATGCTGATGAATGATTAATAAACGAAGGAGAATATAAAAATGGCTAATAAGGTTGATATCCCTGTAGTAATAAACAATAAGGTTTATACTTTAAGCGGATACGAGGGAGAAGATTATCTTCAGAATGTTGCAACATATATCAACAGCAAAATTTCAGAGTGCAAGGCATCAGACCAGTACAGAAGAATGAATACGGAATACCAGGGTGTTCTGCTTGCACTTAATATTGCCGACGATTATTTCAAGGCTAAGAATAAAGCTGACAGTATGGTTTCTGAGGATGGCAATAAGGAGCAGCAGCTTTATGACCTCAGGCATGAGGTTATTGAGGCTCAGATTAAGCATGAGTCTGCACTTAAAATGATTGAGGAATACAAGGAGCAGATAAATGCCCTGCAGCGTAAAATAATACAGCTTGAAGCTGAAAAAGGAAGAAATGATTAATAAATTAAAATTTCCCGAAATACTTGCACCATGCGGGTCATACGAGATACTTGAGGCTGCCGTACATGCAGGAGCTTCTGCCTGTTATGTAGGCGGCCATAAATTTGGTGCAAGGGCATATGCCGAAAACTTCGATAATGATTCTATACTCAGGGCAATAGAATTCGCACATCTTCATGGATGCAGACTTTATCTTACCGTAAATACGCTTTTTAAGGACAATGAAATAAATATGCTTTACGATTACCTCCTTCCCTTTTATAAGCATGGGTTGGATGCCGTCATTGTACAGGATTTTGGCGTTTTTATGTTTATAAGGAGGTATTTCCCCGATATAAAAATTCATTGCAGCACACAGATGAACATAACCTCCGTTTATGGCGCTTCGCTTATGAAACAGCAGGGAGCGTCACGCATTGTTGTTGCAAGGGAATTGTCACTTAACCGGATAAAGGAAATAAAGTCGCAGGTTGACATTGAAATAGAAGCCTTTGTACATGGAGCAATGTGCTATTCCTACAGCGGGCAGTGCCTTATGAGCTCCTTTACAGGTACGAGGAGCGGCAACAGGGGAAGGTGTGCGCAGCCGTGCAGAAAAAGATATAACGGAGAATATCTGTTATCCATGAAGGATATGTGCACATTGGAAAATATACCTGAGCTTATTGATGGGGGAATCGATTCCTTTAAAATTGAGGGCAGAATGAAAAATGAATATTACGTTGCTTCCGCAGTAAGTGCATACAGGGAATTGGTTAATGACTGCATAAACGGCGAGTTTAGTGCAGAAAAAGCAAAGGACCTGAAATTTAAGCTTGCGGGCATATATAACAGAGGCGGATTTTGCAATGGGTATTTTTTTACACACAATGCTGCGGACATGATTTCAAGGGAAAGACCAAACCATCAGGGTGTGCCTGTTGGCAGTCTTGTTACGGCTGGGTCAGGAAAAGCAGACATAAGGCTTTCGGAAAAGCTGTATCAGAGGGATGTGTTGGAGGTACGCCTCAAGGACGGTACATTTATAAATCTCACATCAGGTATATACGGTGAGGCTGGTGAGATTGTTACCTTAAATGCGCCGAGAACAAAGGATATTGTAAGTGGACAGATTATTTACCGCACAAAATCAAGATATTTTGAGGATGAAATATACAATGCCGTAACAGTTAAAATGGCTTTAAAAGGATGCCTTAAGGCAAGAATCGGCAAAAATATATCCTTTACCGTAAAATGTAGTATAAACGGAACTGAGTTTTCAGGCAAAGAAGTCGGAGGAGTTATAGAGGAATCCGTGAAGCATGGTGCAGACACTGCCGCCATAAGGGAAAAGCTTTCCCAGGTTGGAAATACGGATTATTACTTTGAAAATATAGATATTAATGTGGATGATAATGCCTTTGTTCCTCACGGAATGTTAAAGCAGCTAAGGAGAGAGGCAATATGTAAGCTGGAGGCTGACATAATTTCATCCTATTACAGGGAACATATTGAAAGCGAAAAAGCCTGCCTCCAAAATGTCAGGGAGGAATTTAACGATATAAGAGAGACATATTGTAATACATTTAGTGATGAGCCTGCATATATCTATAATAATCTCCATATAAGCGTACTCACATACGAACAGCTTTGTACCGTAATAAAATATGAGCGTGTAAAGGCTGTATATATGGATATCTGTTTATTTGAGGATTATAAGGTTAAAAATCTTATAAACAGCGGACATTTAGGGGATAAAAAAATATATTTATGTCTGCCGGATTTGATGGAAAATGACTTTGAAATTACCAAATATTTGCCAAATTCCGATATAAGTGGTATATATATAAAAAATATTGATGGATTGGCAGTTATGCTTACACTTGACAAAGGGCTTCTCAGTGGGCTTGATTTGGTGCTTGCACCGTCGGTTTATGTATATAACGCTCTTTCAGAAGCCTTTCTTATGTCGCTGTATAACAGGCTTTACATTGAGCTTCCAATGGAGCTTAATAAAAACGAGATGGAGGCTTTTACGGAGGGTACGCCTGCACATAATTATGGTATTGTTATGTATGGGCATACAAGAGTTATGCTGAGCAATCAGTGCATAAAGAAAACAACGGGTAAATGCGACCATACGGCTGATATTACAAAAATTACCGATGAGTCGGGTAATACATTTTTTTGTTACAGTGATTGCATAAGCTGCACAAATAGGATATATAACAGGGATGCCCTTAATGTTTTTGACAGGCTTGATATAAACACACTGAAAAGACTTAAGGTAAACCGCATAAGACTCGATTTTACAACTGAGGATGAGGAATGTGTAAACCAGGTGCTTGAGTATGCGACAGATTTTGCGGGAAGAGGAAAAAGCGATAAAAAATTAGATTGTCCAATTACAACGGGTCATTTAAATAGAGGAGTAGAATAAACATGATTAATTTAATATGTGAGGTATCAAAATATCTAAGCCTTTTATTTATGATACTTTATACGGTTAAATGCTTTTCCATAATGTCCTCAAAGGATGAGGAGGAAAACAATTCAGCTTTAAATAAGCAGATTGTTTATGTTTTTCTTATTCATTTTTTCTGCTTTTTAATATTATACTTAAGGCTGCAACAGGTAAAGATACTTGTATTTTACGGCGTTCAGATATTTGTTGCCATATTTTACATGGTTATTTTTCATTCAATTTATAAGGATTCCTCAAGGCTTTTGACAAATAATATGGCATTTCTGCTTTTAGTCGGATATATAATTCTGACACGCCTTAATTTTTCACTTGCAGTAAAGCAGTTTATTTTTGCCACTGTGGGACTTTTTATAACATCATTTTTCCCTATCATAATAGCAAAGTGGAAAAAGCTTAAGGATATGGGAATATTGTACGGCGTTGTGGGAATTATGTTTCTGCTTACGGTCTTTGTACCGGGGCTTGGTTTTTCCAACTACGGCTCAAGAAACTGGATTAGAATAGGAGGGCTGTCGTTGCAGCCAATGGAATTTGTAAAAATTCTGTTTGTATTTTTTGTTGCCTGTATGCTTGTCAAGGCAAATACATTTAAGGATTTGTTCGTTAATGCACTAATTTCCGCCGGTTTTATGGGTGTGCTTGTTTTGGAAAAGGATTTGGGTGCAGCAGTAATATTTTATATAACCTATGTTTTTCTTGTATATCTTGCAACCTCAAGGCCGATATTCCTTGTTGGCGGAGTTTCTCTGGGAGTGGGTGCGGTTCTTGCGGCATATACACTTTTTAAGGACAGTCTGTTTGCTCACGTTATGGTCAGGGTGGAGGCATGGCGTGATCCATTTGCACATATTGACACGGGAGGCTATCAGGTGTCCCAGTCGCTTTTTGCCATAGGGACAGGGGGCTATACAGGCTCGGGTCTTACCCTTGGAAAAGCAGGCACAATTCCCGTAAGTGAAAGTGATTTTATCTTTTCGGCAATATGCGAGGAGATGGGTGTTATATTTGGACTATGCCTTATACTTGTTATTATCAGCATTTTCTTATCCTTTGTAAATGTTGCAATGAAGTGCAGAAAGCCGTTCTATAAATATGCGGCATTTGGTTTTGCAACAATATATATTATACAGTCGTTTTTAAATTTGGGCGGCGTAACAAAATTTATCCCTTCCACAGGAGTTACGCTTCCACTTATAAGCTACGGTGTAAGCTCGGTTATAAGCACGCTTATTATATTCTCCATCGTTCAGGGAATATGCATAATAAATAATAAAGAGGCAGTAAAATATGAAAAAGAAAAAGCAAGAATCAGGGCAAATGCCGCTGAGCCCCGAAGAAGAATTCCTCAATAAGGAAAAGGAGAGGGCAAAAAACAATCGAATAAAAAATCGACCTATACTTGTTATAACCTATATGATGGTTTTTACCTTTCTGCTTTTGTTTGGATACATTATATATTTCATGCAGTTTAAGGCGGAGAGCATAATTGCCAATTCAAGAAACATAAGACAGGATTCCTTTGCTGATGTTGTTGAACGTGGGGACATCATAACAAGCGACGGTGTTGTTATAGCCACAAGTACCACGGATGAGGAGGGTCACACCACAAGAAGCTATCCGTATTCAAATATGTTTGCACATCTTGTAGGCTATGACAGCTACGGAAAATCAGGACTTGAATTACAGGGTAACTTCTATATGCTGCGCTCACACATAAATATATTTGAGCGTATTTACCGTCAGCTTAAGGAAGAAAAGAACAGGGGAGATAATCTTATTACAACGGTGGATTACAAGCTTCAAAGCACGGCCTACAATGCACTTGGAAACTGTAAAGGAGCTGTTGTTGTTATTGAGCCTGATTCGGGAAAAATACTTGCAATGGTATCAAAGCCTGATTTTGACCCTAACAATATTGATTGGGTATGGGAATATTTAAAGACAGAGGAGGGGAGGGAAAGCACGATACTTTTAAATCGTGCAACCCAGGGACAGTATGCCCCGGGCTCAACCTTTAAGGTTGTGACCCTGCTTGAATATATAAGGGAAAATCCTAACAGCTACTTGGATTATACCTACGACTGTTACGGAAGCGATATATATACAGGCGTAAATATTTCCTGTATCGGAGGAAGTGTACACGGAAACCAGACACTTAAGGACTCCCTTGCTAATTCTTGCAACACATCATTTGCAAATATTGGAAGCACACTTGATTTTGGTAAATTCAGGGATACCGCCGAGGAGCTTTTGTTTAACAGCGATCTGCCATTTGATGGAGAGTATGCAAGGTCTTCCTTTGTTATAAACGCCTCAAGCTCTGCCGACCAAATGCCCCAGACTGCAATCGGACAGGGTGACACAAAAATAACACCCCTTCATAATGCTATGATTGCTGCTGCAATTGCAAACGGGGGAGTTCTCATGAAGCCATACCTTATACAGGCAATCGAAAATGATGACGGTGCAACAATTAAAAAATTTTCCAGCAAATCCTATGGCAGTCTTATGACAAGTGAGGAGGCAGATATTCTCATTGACAATATGAAAGCCGTGTGTGATTATGGCTCAGGCGCAAGATATTTTTCAGGGCTTAGCTACGATGTTGCAGGCAAAACCGGTACTGCGGAGTATGACGATGCAGGCAACTGTAACTCATGGTTCATCGGATTTTCCAATCCTGATAACCCTGATATTGTTGTGAGCGTAATTGTCGAGGATTATCAGATTTACGGAGTATCAGGCGCATGGGTTGCAAGGCAGATTTTTGATGCATACTATCAGTAATATGAGGTAAACTCATTCTTGATATATAGATACCTTTTTGCTATAATAAGACTAATTTAGACACACTAATAGGCGAAACAGGGTGCAAAACGCATTTTGTTTGGTTGCAGGAGGAATTGCAATGATAGAAGCAACAAGCTGTGGCGGTGTGGTAATCTTTCGAGGAAAGGTATTGTTACTTTATAAAAATTACAAAAACAAGTATGAAGGATGGGTATTACCTAAAGGTACTGTAGAAAAGGACGAGCAGCATAATGAGACTGCACTTAGGGAGGTTCGTGAGGAAACGGGAGTTATTGCTCAGATTATCAAGTATATAGGAAAGAGCAATTATTCATTTAATACTTCATATGATGTAGTGAACAAGGATGTTCACTGGTATTTGATGATGGCTGACAGCTACTATAGTAAGCCACAAAAGGAAGAATATTTTCTTGACTCGGGTTACTACAAATATCATGAGGCATATCATCTGCTTAAGTTTCCAAATGAGAAACAGATTCTTGAGCAGGCGTATGCAGAGTACACTACTCTAAAGCAAAATAATTTATGGGGTAGTAAAAAATATTTTTAGTCAAAGAAAAATAAAGCCCTATTTTTAGGGTTTTATTTTTTAGCAGGAGATTTTATGGGAAAAGATAAGCAGATAAATAAAAAAAGAAAAAAGAAAAAGAACAGTGTGCTTTATTGGGTTTTGCTTGTGCTGTTGTTTGCCGTATTTTCAGGCTGCCTAATATACCTTGTAAAATATTTTTGGGAGAGCAAAAAAAGCGAGGACAAGGTTGATGAGCTTAGGGAGCTTATCATTGTTGATGAGGCAAACGGCATGCACCAGCCGTCCTTCAGTACTGCCTCAGATGCGCCAAAAGACACCTTTGAGGAGGTTGACGGGAAAAGGATATTAAGTAAATTTGTAAATCTTTATAAGAGAAATAATGATTTTATGGGCTGGATTACTATCGAGGGAACGGTGATTGATTATCCTGTCATGCAGTCGATGTATGACGAGGAATATTATCTGAGAAGGGATTTCGACAAAGAATACAGTTATGCAGGAACACTGTTTATTGACACCTCCTGCAATGTGGAAAAGCCAAGCGATAACATTATAATATACGGTCATCATATGAATACCGGCAAAATGTTCCATGAGCTTGAGGAATATGATGATGTGGAATTTTACGAAAAGCACAGATTTATAACCTTTGACACGATATACGGCTCAGGCCAATATGAGGTAATAGCTGCTTTCAGGACAAAAATATATGATGAGGATTACACAGGCTTTAAATATTATGAATTTTTTGATGCGAGAGACAGTGTGGAGTTTGAAAATTATGTTTCAAACTGCAAAAGTCTTACGCCATACAATATCGAGGCTTCTGCCAAATATGGGGACAGTCTCATAACGCTGTCTACCTGTGCATACCATACGGAAAACGGAAGATTTGTAGTTGTTGCCCGAAAAATAAAATAATGTTTTAAGAAATTGTTTTAGCAACGCAGTAAAAAGGAGGTAAAACAATATGGCATGGCAAATAATAAAAATAGCTAATGGACATAACAGTTTGGATAATTCTGAATTGGAGTCAGGTGATATGTTCCCAATTCTTAATCAGCTAAAAGATCATTTTCAGGAACGGTTTGATAAGAGCGACAAATTTGGACTTAGTTTTGCCACAGTTGGAGTTGATATTCGAATTGATGGAGCTCGGCTGACAGTCGGATGGGATAATTGGAGCGGCCTTTTTATTATGGCATATGATGATGACGGAGATAAAATTGTTATGGAAATCGCTGAATTTTTCGATGCCGGTTCGTGATGCCGCATTGAGGTGGTAAAATCAGAAAGGGTGTTACCTGACTCGAGAATATACGAGTCAGGCAACACCCTTTTTCTTCCTTTTTCGTCATTTGGGGTAGTCTTTTTTTGTTTTCTTTTTACGAAATTCTCATACAGTAAACGACGTTATTTTTATTCCCTTAAGTATATAATTTTAAAAAATTCATTTGAAAAGGGGGTGTATATGACATATGTACTATATGCGGATGTAATGCTTATCTGGAGCAGCATAATAAATGCAGTTGTCCTTACTCTTGCGGCTGCTATTTTAGACATGCGCATAAAAATAACAAGGGTAATTATCTGGGCTGTGCTTACCGGTGCTGTTACCACAACAGAATACATTTTGATGATGGGCGGTAACAAATTATTACATTATATATTATATGTTGCCATTTACATAATTATGACGACAGGTTTCTTTACCCTAAAATCCTTTTCAGGCAGTATAAGGCTTCTGCTTACAATACTTATTGCAATGATTGTTATTTATGGCATATGGGGAGCTGCCTCAAATAAAATCAAAAGCAGGGCTGTATATCCGGTGTTTTTATTATGTGTGTTTGTTTTGACACTGTTTTGCCGGAATATAAAAAAATATAGGGAATATGAAAATAACATATGTAATGTTTCTGTTTTGGTAAATCATAGATGTATACGCTGTAGGGGATACATGGATTCCGGAAATATGCTTTTTGATTATGCTACGGACTGTCCTGTCATTATTATAAGCTACAGGCTTTCTAAAAGGTTACTTGGGGAGAATATGAATAAATTTTTGGAAGCATATAAAAAAAACGGTACCTTTGACTATGTAAAAGTCAGGGAAGAATGCAGTATACCGATTTATCCCATTTACTACAGCACCGTAAGTGAGTCGGATGCGGTTATGCCCGGATTCAGGATTAACAGGCTTTGTTTAACTGATACAAATGCTGTTTATACAAATGTTGTTGCCGGAATAAGTAAAAATACCATAGGCGGCAACGACTATGAGATTTTACTACACTCATGCATGATACGTCAAAAAAGCAGAACATAATACGTTTTTAGACCTAAAAAAAAGGAGAGGAGCATTCAAATGATTAGTTTAGTTAGCAATAATAAAATCAGATTCAGCATAAAGAACATATCCAATTTTATATTATTTCCTAAAAATGAGGTTCATTATATAGGAGGCTCGGAAATTTTACCTGCACCTCTTGCTCCGGAGGAGGAAGCAGAATTTATATGCAGGCTGGAGGAGGATGATGTAAAAAGAACGCTCATTGAGCACAACCTTAGACTTGTTGTATATATTGCAAAGAAATTTGACAATACGGGAATAGGCGTAGAGGATTTAATTTCAATTGGAACAATAGGGCTAATTAAAGCAATAAATACATTTAAGGCGGATAAGAATATAAAGCTGGCAACCTATGCAAGCAGATGTATTGAAAATGAAATTCTTATGTATCTCAGGAGAAGTCTTAAAACGAGAATTGAAGTGTCTATTGATGAACCCTTAAACGTAGATTGGGACGGCAACGAACTGCTTTTGTCCGATATACTTGGTACGGACGATGATATGATATACAAGGATATTGAGGACGAGATAGATAAAGAGCTTTTAATGCAGGCGCTTGAAACCTTAAGTGACAGGGAGCGGCTTATTATTGAGCTTAGGTTCGGGCTTGGAGATACCATTGAGGAGATGACACAAAAGGAGGTGGCTGATTTACTTGGTATTTCACAGTCATACATATCAAGGCTTGAAAAGAAGATAATAAAAAGGCTTAAAAGAACTATGATGAAGCTTGAATAAAAAGACTGTCTACATTCTTGACACACTCGGTAAAATATGTTATATTTTCTGTTGCTTGCCGGTGTGTCGGAATTGGCAGACGAGGCAGACTCAAAATCTGTTGGCGGCGACGTCGTGCGGGTTCAAGTCCCGCCACCGGCATTTTATAGCCGGATTCTTTAGAATCCGGCCTGTTTTATAGGCGTTTAGCCGTAGGCCTAAGGAGGAACTTAAGGTGGAAGACAGCAGAGTGGCTAATGCTACAAGAAACATATTTTTCGGCATGATACTTAAGGTATATCAGATATTACTGCCATTTTTGATGAGAACAGCCATTATGTATTTCATGGGTATGAAATATTTAGGACTTAACGGCTTGTTTTCTTCTATTCTTCTTGTGCTTAACATGGCGGAACTAGGTGTAGGCTCGGCTATGGTTTACAGCATGTATGATCCCATAATAAGAAATGATAAGCAGGAGATATGTGCCCTTCTCAAGCTTTATAGAAAATATTACAGAATTATTGGCGCTGTTATCGCCGTGGCAGGTACAATTGTTTTACCTTTTGTGCCTCATCTTATTGCAAAAAATGCAGTCGGAGAGGTTCCGTCCGATGTAAATATATACATCATTTATCTTTTGAATCTTGCGTGTACCGTTGTGTCCTATTGGCTTTTTGCCTACAGAAGCAGCCTTCTCACAGCACATCAGAGGGACGATATAACAAGCAAGGTTTCACTTATTACAAATACATTCCAGTATGTAGGACAATTCCTTGTTGTAATTATATTTAAAAGCTACTACCTGTACCTTATCGTTTCATTTCTCACACAGGTGCTTACAAATATTGTGGTGGCATATTTTTCAATTAAAAAATATCCTGAATATCAGCCGGAAGGAGAGCTTTCGCCTGATATTACAAGAAATATAAATCAGCGTATTAAGGATTTATTTACCTCAAGACTCGGCATGGTTATGGTTATGTCAATGGATTCAATTGTAATATCCATTTTCATGGGACTTACGCCTCTTGCTATTTATAATAACTATTATTATATTGTCAAATCAGTCATTACGCTGCTTCAGGTTATATATGCCTCATGTACTGCCGGAATTGGAAACAGCATAATACTTGAAACGGAAGAAAAAAATTATAATGACATGAATAAATTTACTTTTATAGTGGCATGGCTTGTGGGCATATGCTGCTGTTGTCTGCTCTGTCTTCTTCATCCGTTTATGCTTCTATGGGCTGGCAGTGAAAATACGTTAGGAATTGTTATTGATATATGCTTTACGGTATATTTCTTTGTAGATCAGATGAATCTTGTGCTTCATACCTACAAAAATGCGGCGGGAATATGGCATGAGGACAGATTCAGACCCCTTGCAACTGCCTTTGCAAATCTTATATTAAACATAATACTTGTACAGTTCTTAGGCGTATACGGAGTTCTTGTTGCATCGGTTATATCGGTTTCCTGTGTTGGTATGCCTTGGATACTTCACAACATATTTAAGACAATGTTTAAGAGAGGCAAAAAGGAATATGTCATCAGATTATTTTTCTATGCCGCTATAACAATTATTGCATGCGTTGTATGTTATTTTGCATGTATGCTTGTTCCATGGACGGGAAAGGTCGCAATTATAGTAAAGCTTCTTGTGTGTGCCGTTGTTTCAAATTTGGTATTCTTGCTGTTTTATTCAAGGCTCAGGGAATTTGGCGAGTCAAAGGAGATAGTAAACCGAATAATAAACAGATTTATAAAAAAGTCGGCATAAAAAAAATAGAATAAAGTATTATATTATTAATATGTATAAATTATGTGGTGAAAAATGGTTGAGGATCCTTCAAAGCTTGGCACGGAATTAAATCTTGCGCTTGCGACACCTCAGGATGAAAGACGTAAATCACTTGACCTTGACGTAGGCTACAACAATGCCTTTGACCAATGGGAGCTGATTGTAAAATATATAGGAAGCCTCCAGAATTTAAGCATGGAGCTTGGCTTTACCTATGTTGAATTAAAAAATAGCTTTGCAATTATACGAATAAGAAGCGAGTTTATTGAAAGGCTCAGTAAAAGCTCTGAAATTATATTTATTGAAAAGCCAAAAAGTATTTATCTTGAAAGTTTTAATGTTTCTGATATTTCATTAGATAATATTTCATTCGATGAGATTTCTGCCTCACGGCAAAGTATATTGGAGGACTCTTCATTTACGGGAGAGGGTGTGCTTGTCGCCGTCATAGATTCAGGCATTGATTATAATCACGAGGTTTTTCGTTATAAAAACGGTAAGACAAGGCTTGCAGGCATATGGGATCAGACAAATGCAGTAAGCCCTGATGATGAAGTTTCCGCATATTACGGTATTGGCAGGTTTTATTCGGCGAGCAATATTAATGAGGCTTTGGAAAGCGGTATCAATCTTCCAACCTCAGATTTTTCAGGACATGGAACTGCAGTTGCAGGCATCATAGCAAATACGGTTCCAAATGCAAAAATACTTGCAATTAAGCTTGATAACGGCTATGCAGGCGGGCTTCCAAGCACATCAGCCCTTATAATGGCAATCGATTTTGCCATATCCTACGCAATTAATTTCGGACTTCCTCTCGTTATAAATTTAAGCTATGGGAACAATTATGGCGACCATGGTTCAAATTCCATGGTTGAGGAATATATAGATTCTGTTGCACAGATAGCAAGGGTGAGCATAGTTACAGGCATGGGAAATGAGGGCAGAGCAGCAAGGCATGCGCAGTTTATGCTTGGAAACACGTCCTGGCAGAGAACAGACTTTATTGTAAATCCTTATGTTCTAAGTCTTAACCTTCAAATATGGAGGAGCTTTCTTGATGTTGTGGACATATTTCTCACGGCTCCTGACGGCAGCATTATCGGTCCCTTTAATTTATATCAGGAGGTAATGACCTACAAAATACCTGATATGGATATAAGCGTTATAAATGGCTATCCAACACCCTTTAACAAAAATCAGGAAACATACATTTCAATCATTCCACAAAGACAGTATATAGCACAGGGCACATGGACCATAAGCTTTAACCCCAAATCAATACTTGACGGAAGGCTGGACATATGGCTTCCTGTTTCAGAAGGAACCTCCGCTGATGTAATATTTTCCACACCTTCCGAATACACAACAATGACAATACCATCTACGGCAAGAAATGCAATAAGCGTCGGAGCATATGATGAAAAAACGCTGTCATATGCAGCATTTTCAGGAAGGGGATATACAATAAACAATGAGGTTAAGCCGGATGTTTCAGCTCCGGGAGTAAATATAACCGTTCCCCGAACGGGTGGAGGGTATACGGCAGTGTCGGGAACATCATTTGCCACACCTTATGTATCTGCAAGGGCAGTAAGACTTATGGAGTGGGGAATTGTAAACGGAAATGACCCTTTCCTGTACGGAGAAAAGCTTAAGGCTAATTTAATACGTGAGGCATCACCCCTTCCGGGCTACAGAACCTATCCAAACCCTGAAATCGGCTGGGGTGTATTATAAAATGATTGCATAGTACGTCATTAATTGATAAAATTAAAACAATAATATTTAATTAGGATGCGGCGATGTTCAACCGGCGGGATTTAAAATGAAAAAAATAACAATAGGAATATTGGCACATGTTGATGCCGGAAAAACTACATTATCCGAAGCCCTTCTTTTTACTGCGGGAACAATAAAAAATCTTGGGAGAGTTGATAAGCAGGACACATATCTTGATAC
The DNA here is from genome assembly GCA_964635615.1 of uncultured Bacteroides sp. Classification (GTDB taxonomy): domain Bacteria; phylum Bacillota; class Clostridia; order Lachnospirales; family Lachnospiraceae; genus Coprococcus_C. The sequence continues at coordinate 48,747 of CAZWNL010000003.1, read as the reverse complement.
GGATGAAATTGAAAGAAGCCGCGGAATAACCGTATTTTCAAAGCAGGCGAGATTTTCCCATAATGATACACAATTTGTTTTGCTTGACACTCCCGGACATACTGATTTTTCCGTTGAGGCGGAGAGAACGCTTCAGGTTATAGACTATGCGATTCTTGTAATAAGCGGAACAGAAGGGCTTCAGGCACACACAAAAACCTTGTGGCGGCTTCTTAAGCTATACGATATTCCTGTGTTTATATTTGTAAATAAGATGGATATGCCGCTTGCTGACAAGGCTCAGATTATGAAGGAGCTTTGCACGGGACTTTCAGAGCAGTGCATTGATTTTTCATGTAAGGATTTTAAAGAAAACGACTTGGAACAAATTGCAATGTCCGAGGAAAAACTGCTTGATAAGTATTTAAACGGGTATACTATAGACAGGTCGGATATATCAGGGCTTATAGAAAGACGTCTTATATTTCCGTGCTATTTCGGCTCCTCCTTAAAGATCGAGGGAATAAATGAATTTCTTGACGGACTTTCCGTGTATTGCCGCGAATCATCTTACGGGGATGATTTTAAAGCCGCAATATACAAAATATCATATGATGAACAAAATGTACGTCTTACCCACATGAAAATTACAGGCGGTATTTTAAATACAAGAGATGTTATAAACGGTGAAAAGGTTACTCAGATAAGGCTTTATTCAGGAGAGAAATATAATACCGTACAGACTGTGGCGGCAGGTGATATTTGCACCGTTACGGGTCTTAGCGGCTCATATGCAGGCGAGATAATTTCAGACGGCGAAACGGTAGAAAAGCTTACTGTTCTTGAGCCAGTCTTAAAATACAGGCTTATTTTTCCGCCTGATACTGACAGCAAAAAGGTGTATCAGGATATTGTCTCTCTAAATGATGAGCTTCCGGAGCTTAATATAAGCTGGGATGAGCAAAATGGAGATATAAACGTAAAAATAATGGGACAGGTTCAATTGGAAATTCTGTCAAGACTTCTGAAACGAAAATATGACCTTGACGTAAAGTACGGCATGGGAGATATTGAGTACAGGGAAACAATAACAAATTCTGTAATAGGCGTTGGACACTTTGAACCCCTCAGACACTATGCAGAGGTACATCTTATGCTTTCACCGGGGGAGCCCGGAAGCGGCATAAGCATTTCCTCTGACTGCAGTACGGACAAGCTTGATAAAAATTGGCAGAGGCTTGTTATATCCTGCTTAAAGGTACGCAGCTTAAAGGGCGTGCTGACAGGCGCACCCCTTACGGACGTAAAAATTACCGTCATAAACGGGAGGGCGCATGATAAGCATACAGTAGGAGGAGATTTCAGACAGGCGGCAGGAAGGGCTGTCAGACAGGGACTTATGAAGGCGGCTTCCAGACTGCTTGAGCCATACTATGATTTTGAACTTAAAATTCCAGCATCACTTCTCGGAAAGGCAATGACAGAGCTTGACATGCTTTACGCAGTGATATCCAGCCATACATTGGAGGCGGATACAGCGGTTATATGCGGATATGGACCTGTTGCAACATTAAGGGACTATCAGGAAAATGTAAACGCCTACACAAAGGGACTTGGCAGCATTTCCTGCACCTTTAAGGGATATATGACATGTCACAATGAGGAGGATATTGTCGAAAAATCGTCCTATGACCCTGATAAGGACACCGTAAATCTTTCTTCATCTGTATTTTGTGCTCACGGCTCAGGCTATATTGTTCCATGGTATGAGGTGGAGCAGCATATGCATGTTTTTGATGATGTAAAGGAAGAAGCAGAATTTAATCCTGACATATATGCTGCTGCAAAAAATAAAAGCTTTGACTATTCCATCGGAACTGACGAAATAGACGAAATAATAAACAGGACGGCATATTCAAATAAAAAGGCAGAGAAGCATGAGCATGTAAAGAAAATTGCTGAGCCTGAGCATAAGGTACGGTATAAACAGACCGAACCTCTGAAAAGGCTCTTGATAGTAGACGGCTACAATGTAATATTTGCAGATGAGGAATTAAAGAGCCTTGCCGAAACAAATATTGTGGCTTCAAAGGACAAGCTGATACAGCTTCTTGCCAATTACAGCGCCACAACGGATATTCCCGTTATGCTTGTTTTTGACGGTTACAGGCTTAAAAATAACAGGGGACAGACGGAGAACATTGACAATATAACCGTAATTCATACAAAAGAAGGCGAAACTGCTGACGCTTTTATAGAAAAGTTTACTAATTCGGGTAGAAAGTGTTATAATATAACTGTGGCAAGCTCTGACGGACTTATACAGCAGGTAACAAGAGGGCAGGATTGTAACATTATGTCCTCAAGGGAGCTTATAAATGATATAAATGAAAAAGCAAAGGAATTAAGGGAACAATACAACTTATAATTAAAAAAGGAGGAAGTACTATGGCAATTACACATGTTAATTCAGACAACTTCGAAAAAGAGGTTTTAAAAGCAGATGATATAGTTTTGGTTGATTTTTATGCCGATTGGTGCGGTCCGTGTAAAATGATGGGTCCCATAATTGAAGATTTTGCAAATGAACGTCCTGATGTGAAGGTTTGTAAATGCAATATAGACGATTCAAGCGACATTGCTACAACATACAGCGTAATGTCAATACCGACGCTTATGATATTTAAAAAAGGAACTCCGGTAAAGAGAGTGGTCGGTGCTATACCAAAGCATGATATATTGGAAATGCTCGATTAATTAACTCAATTAATTTATAGGATAAATTTTCATTATATACAAAGGAGACAGCAAATGAATGTAAAATCATTTTTTCGTACCCTTGGTAAAAAAATAAAGAGGGTATTTAAGAAAATTCGTCGATTTTTCAAAAGATATATAAGACTTTTAGTCAGGCACACAAAAGCCGGAGATTACAGTGTTTTAATGTATACCATTTTTGCACTTGCTGCCATAATTCTGGTTGTCGTACTATTTGCAAATCTTTTAAAGCCTGATAAGAAGGAGCCCAAAAAGGAAAATACAGCTACGCCTACAAATGCCGTCACAGAAACGATAAACCCCAATTTAGAGCTTTCAAAGGAGGCAAAGGGGATATACGAGAAAAATAAAGCACTGCTTATTCTTGTAAATAAGGACAACCCTCTGCCTGAGGATTATACCTTTGAACAGCATTCCTTAAACAGCGGTTTTGTAATTGATGAGCAGGCATATATAGATTTATACAGATTTACAAAGGCATGTAATGATGCGGATTTTCATTATAACATCATTTCTGCATACAGGGATCGGGAAACCCAGCAGGGCATTATTGACAGAAATATTCAGGAGCTCATGGACAAAGGCTTAAGCGAGGAGGAGGCCCGGGCGAAAACCTATGAAACGGTACAAATGGTAGGCTGTAGCGAACATGAGACAGGGCTTGCCCTTGACCTTTCAGATGAGGATATTTTTACACTTACGGAGGATTTAGAGACAAATCCGACCATAAAATGGTTTACTGACAACTGCTATAATTATGGTTTTATTTTAAGGTATCCAAAGGACAAGGTTGAAGTGACGGGTATCGATTATGAGCCATGGCATTTCAGATATGTTGGTGAGGAGGCTGCAAAATTTATGCATGAGCATAACCTTACTCTTGAAGAATTTCATCAGCTTTTAGGGAATTAGATATTATGAATAAACAAAGGCGAAAAAAACAATTGGAACGAAGGTCGCAGATTATTGTAAGGACAACGTTTTCTTTAATAATTGCCCTTATGCTAATTATAAGCGTACCGCATCTTTTTACAAAAAAATATAAATACCGGGATAAGGGTGTAGACTGCTATCATAATGCTGAGTATGCACAGGCAGTAGAGTATTTTGATGACGCCCTTTCCTGCAAACAGTGGTTTTCAAAGGAAGTTGACATTGACATTTTAATGTATAAGGCTGACTGCCATATCCGTTTAAATCAATTTCATGACGCTTATGATGCATACTGCAGGATTTTATCGGATTACAATGACAAATATTATAACCCTGACAGCATTAAATTTTTGTCAAATCTGTCACTTTGTCTTGAGAGCTACTCAAACGGAAATTACGGAAGTAATGCGGCTGTTTTTTCACAGGCTGTAGAAAAGGGCTATACGGAAATGAGCCTTTATGCGGCAAACTGCTATGAAAAAAACGGCGACTATGAAAACATGATTAAATATTACGACATATACACGGGCATATACGGAACATCGGGGAAGATTGCATATAAATATGCTGCCTATTACATGCAGAGAGAAGATTACAACAGAGCCCTTTCCTATATTGAAGCTCATCTTGATATAAATGATGAGTATACGGATGACCTGTTATACCTTCGGATTATGTGTTACAGCAAATTACAAAATTACGAAAAGGCATTTTCTCTTGCAGAGGAATACATTGCAAAATATCCGGGCGATACTGCAGGAAAGGAATTATATGATTTTCTCTACACAAGGGTAAATGTTGACACAGAGGTTGTACATGATATATACAATCTTAATTAGTATGTTTCAGTAGACAATAATTATATTATGTAAAGTAATGGTGCGATATTATGTATAACACGGACGAAATAACAGAAAAAATAATACTTTTAAGTGTTGACCCTGATGACGGACAGGATATTGACGCTAATTTGGATGAGCTTGAGGAGCTTATAAAAACCGCAGGCGGAGTTGTGGTCGGAAGAATGATACAGAAAAAGGAAAGCGTAGATAAAGCCACATATATCGGCTCAGGTAAGACACAGGAGCTGAAAGAGCTTGTGGAGGAGCTTGGAGCGACAGGTGTGTGTTCTGATGATGAGCTTAGTCCCATGCAGATTAAAAATCTTGAGGAACTTGTAGATACAAAAATAATTGACCGTACAACGGTCATATTGGATATTTTTGCATCAAGAGCCTCCACAAGGGAGGGTAAAATACAAATCGAGCTTGCACAGCTCAAATACCGTTCATCAAGGCTTGTGGGAATGAGAAACTCCCTGTCAAGGCTGGGCGGAGGTATAGGGACAAGAGGACCGGGTGAAAAAAAGCTTGAAATTGACAGACGTATAATAAAGGAGCGTATCGCCCAGCTGGGAAGGGAGCTTGAGGATGTAAAGCAGCACAGAGAAGTAATGCGCAAGCAGCGCATCAAGGGAAGTCTTCCTGTGGTTGCCATTGTAGGCTATACAAATGCGGGAAAATCAACGCTTTTAAACCATCTTACCCTTGCGGGGGTTTTGGAGGAGGATAAGCTGTTTGCCACACTTGATCCTACCTCAAGAAACTATACCCTCGGCAACGGTCAGGAAATAATCATAACCGATACGGTAGGCTTTATAAAAAAGCTGCCCCATCACCTTATAAATGCATTCCGCTCAACACTTGAAGAGGCAAAATATGCGGATATCATTCTCCATGTTGTTGACATTTCCAACCCAAATGCAGATGAGCAGATTGTCACAGTATATGAAACCTTAGGCAGACTTGGAATACAGGATAAGCCTATTATAACCGCATTTAACAAGACGGATAAGGTTGATGAGCTGCCTGTAATAAAGGACTTTAAGGCAGATGAGACCGTATATATTGCTGCAAAGCATGAAAAGGGGCTTGATAAGCTTTCGGCTGCAATTGAAGCTGAGGTCTTAAAGAGCAGAAATTATATTGAGAAGCTTATTCCTTACAGTGATGCAGGAATCATAAACCGTATAAGAAAATCAGGAAATATATTAGAGGAAGACTACAGAGAGGACGGTATATATATCAGAGCCTATGCGGACAAATCGATTGATATATAGCTATTTTTATGGAATTACCAAAGACATTTGAAGCAAATATGAGAGCACTTTTAGGTGACGAATATGAGAAATATGCCAAGTGCCTTGACAAGCCTATGTTTCATGGCATTAGAATCAATACCATGAAAATCAGTGTTCAGGACTTTCTTAAAATAAATCCGTTTCATTTAAAAGCCGTGCCATGGTGTGAAAACGGCTTTTATTATGATGAAAAGCTTGATAAGCCCTCCAAGCATCCTTATTACTATGCAGGGCTTTATTATATTCAGGAACCAAGTGCAATGACGCCTGCAAATGTGCTTCCGATAAGCAAGCATGACAGGGTTTTGGACTTATGTGCGGCACCTGGCGGCAAGTCAACGGAGCTTGGAGCAAAATTAAACGGCACAGGGCTTTTGGTTTCCAATGACATAAGCGCTTCAAGGGCAAAGGCGCTGCTTAAAAATATTGAGCTTTTCGGCATCGAAAATGCACTTGTAATAAGTGAAGCTCCCCATAAGCTTAAGGAGCGTTTTTTTGAATATTTTGACAAAATACTTATTGATGCCCCATGTTCTGGAGAGGGCATGTTCCGCAAATCAAATTCCATGATTACAGCATGGTCAGATGATAAAAACGAAAGCTTTGCAAAGCTTCAAAGAGAAATTGCAGGCTATGCCGTGGATATGCTTAAGCCGGGCGGTAAGCTTGTTTATTCAACCTGTACATTTTCACCTATGGAAAATGAGCAGTCGGTTGAGTATATGCTTTCACTTGATGAAAGGCTTTTCCTGTGTGAAATTGACAGATGGGAGGAGTTTGACGAGGGACATCCTGAGTGGGGAAACACAAATAATGATGACTTAAAAAAATGTGTCAGGCTTTGGCCTCACAGACTAAAGGGCGAGGGACATTTTGTATGTCTTGTAAAAAAGGGTGATGAAGCTGACAAGAGAACAGATGCTGGAAGCATTGATGCATATGATAAAGTAGTGTATGAAAAAGGCTCCTATAAAATAAGGGCTTCCAAGCTGCCTGATGAAATCACTGAATTTTTTAAAGGGGTAAATTGCGCCTTTGATTTTTCACGCTTTGAAGTGTCACAGGACAAGCTCTATTATATACCCGAGTGCTTTCCTGAGGTTAAAGGACTTAGGATATTGCGCTGCGGTCTTTATGTTGGAGAAATAAAGAAAAACCGCTTTGAGCCAAGTCAGGCATTTGCAATGTCACTTTCAGGTGATGATTACGAAAATACCGTTAATCTATCCTGTGACGATATAAGGGTAACAAAATATCTGAAGGGTGAGACAATAGAAGCGGAGGGTAAAAACGGCTGGGCACTTGTTTTGGTTGATGGCTACCCTTTAGGCTGGGGAAAGCTTAATAACGGTGTCTTAAAAAATAAATATCTTCCGGGATGGAGACTTACTTAAATGGAAAAGCATGAAAAGGGCGAATACGGTTATTTAAAATATTACAGGCTGTGCAAGCTAATAGGCGTTATTGTATTTACTGCAATGATTGAATTTATTGTTATAACAATGCTGATTTTATGGGGTTCAACAAGCAGGGTTATTGTAGTTTTTGCAATACTTTTGTCCCTTCCGCTTGCAAAGTTTTTTATTGCGTTTATTATGTGTGTAAAATTTAAGTCCCTTGATGAGGAGGATTATGTAAGCATCAGAGACGGAATTAAAAATGAACATGGCATCATACTTTATGACGTTGCAGTTTCAAGATACGAGGGAATGAAATTTTATCAGTCCATATGTGTAAAAAACGGAAAAATATGCGCCCTTGCAATGGATAAAAGCTTTGAGGAAAACAAAAAGGACTATGAAAAATGGCTTGAGAGCTGTGTTTCTAACAGCAAATACAGTTATTCCATATATGTTTTTTCTGATGTAAAGGCATATATTAAAAAGGCTGACTCCATAAGCGAAGCAAATGACAGAAACAGAAGCATAGATAAACATATAGCTAAAATAATTTTAGATATGAGCATATAAGGGTGAATTATGAGAGAGCTTAAAATATCAGGAAACGATACAGGTCAAAGGTTAAATAAATATTTGATGAAATATCTTGATAAAGCACCGTCCTCCTTTGTATATAAAATGCTTAGGAAAAAGAATATTACATTAAACGGCAAAAAAGCAGTGGGAGATGAGATACTTGAGGATAACGACATTGTAACGCTTTTCTTGTCCGAGGAAACAATAGATAAATTTAAAAAGCATGCAGGTGGTGTATCCTCAGACTTTAATAAAAATCAAAAACATATTAATCTTAGTATTTTGTACAAAACAAGTGACATTCTTGCAGTTCACAAGGATATAGGAGTACTTTCACAAAAGGCAAAAGCAGATGATTACAGCATTAATGAGATGATAGTCGATTATTGTCAAAAAGAGGGGATTGTACATTCTGACAGTACATTTAAGCCTTCCGTGTGCAATCGCCTGGACAGAAATACGTCAGGTATTATACTTGCAGGAATATCCCTTAAGGGAAGCCGGTATCTGTCAAAGATTTTAAGGACAAGAGAGCTTGAAAAATATTATTTTGCAGTCGTGAAGGGCTTAATGGATAAGGAAACGGAGCAGAAGGCATATATAACAAAGGACAGCGGTAAAAATGTATCGGAAATTGTAAGTGCTGAGGTATTTAAAAATAATATTGTTACAAAAAAAGATGATGCAAAAAATATAACACAAAAAAAAATCAGTCAAAAAGAAGACTACGATTATATTGAAACATACTTTACGCCCTTAAGCAGCAACGGAAAATATACCCTTCTTAAAATCCACTTAATTACGGGAAAATCCCATCAGATAAGGGCAGGACTTAAAGCGCTGGGATATCCCATAATAGGGGATTATAAGTATGGAGATGCTGATGTTAATGCTTATTTCAGAAATAAATACGGCTTAAAAAGCCAGTTTCTTCATGCGGGACAGGTGATTTTGCCTGATAAAACCGTAATAGAGGACCCCTTACCGAAGCTTTTTCAGGATATATGTGAGGGTGAGCATTTGAAGTAATGTGGAAGCTGGCATCACAAGTAGAAAAATTGTAATTTATAAATGGACTGGTTTCCATCCATGAACAGATTAGGAGAAAAAATGGCAACGTGGAACTCAAGAGGACTCAGGGGTTCAACCCTTGAGGAGCTTATAAACCATACAAATGAATTATATAGGGAAAAGGGACTTGCCCTTGTACAGAAAATCCCCACACCGATTACACCGGTTAAAATAGACAAGGAAAACGGAAACATTTCCCTTGCTTATTTTGAGAAGGACTCAACCGTTGACTACATAGGGGTTGTTCAGGGCGTTCCCGTATGCTTTGATGCAAAAGAATGTGCTACGGACACTTTCAATATGCGAAACATACATGAGCATCAGATTGAGTTTATGCGTGATTTTGAAAAGCAGCAGGGCATAAGCTTTCTCATTATAATGTTTACGGCAAGAAATGATTTTTACTATATGAGATTTTCCGAGCTTGATGAATACATAAAACGCATTAAACAGGGGCATCCTAAGAATTTTAAGTATGAGGAGCTTTCTGACGAATATTTCATAAAGCAGGAGCAGGGAGCCTTGGTTCACTATTTAAAGGGCTTACAATTAGATTTAAAGGAGAGATAATATGTTTAATTATTACAGAGTATGCACAGCGGTGCCTGACGTAAAGGTTGCAGACGTGGAATATAATACTAACCGTATTTTGAATATGCTAAATGCGGCAAAGGAGCAGAAGGCAGACGTTATATGCTTTCCCGAACTTTGCATAACAGGTTATACGTGTGGCGATTTGTTTTTTCAAGAAATACTCCTTGAAAAATGCAAATGTGCAATTGGACGTATACTCGAAGAAACCACAGACCTTGACATGGTTATTGCCATAGGCGCACCATGCAAAATTGAACATCAGCTTTTTAACAGCGCATACATTTTGCACAAGGGAAGGATATGCGGTATAAATATCAAGTCCTTTATCCCAAATTATAATGAGTTTTACGAGAAAAGATGGTTTTCCTATGCAGGCGACCTTGAGAGCGAGGAGATCATTTCATCTGATGTTGCCGATTGCGAGGAAAGCTATGTTGTACCTGTAGGAAACAACATTATATATAATTTGGGCGGAAGGCTTATAATCGGTGCCGAAATATGCGAGGATATGTGGGCGCCTATATCGCCGTCAACCTGGCAGACCGTTTCAGGTGCAGAGCTTATTTTAAATCTTTCTGCAAGCAATGATACAATAGGAAAGCGTGAATTCAGACGTAATCTTGTAAAGAGCAAGTCCGTCTCACTTATGTGTACCTATGTATACACTTCAGCGGGAGCAGGTGAGTCAACAACTGATCTGGTTTTTTCAGGACATTCAATGATTGTTGAAAACGGACGTGTCCTGAAAGAAAATGAAACCATTGCAGATAATGATTATATGCTTGTCTGCGACATTGACATGGGAAAAATACGGGCTGACAGGCTTAAGGGTAAAACCTATAAGGATGCTTACTCAGCCTACTGTAAAAACAATGACATAAGAGAAATATATGTAAGGGATACAGAAATTGGCTCTGACGGAAGCCTTTACGGCATTTCCAGGCATCCGTTTATTCCTGAAAATGAAAACAAACGCCTTGAGCGTTGCAACGATATATTTAAAATGCAGGTAAGCGGACTTGCCAAGCGTCTTAGCGTTACAGGGGGAAAAATGGTTGTAGGCGTATCAGGCGGTATGGACTCAACCCTTACGCTTCTTGTATGTGCAAAAACTTTAAAGGAGCTTGGACTTCCAATGAGTAACCTTGTAGGAATAACAATGCCTGCATTCGGAACAAGCGACAGAACATATAACAATTCTCTAAAGCTTATGGAAACTCTTGGAATTGAAACAAAAACCATTTCCATTAAGGAAGCCTGCCTTAAGCATTATGAGGATATAGGACATGACGTGGAAATAAAGGATGTAACCTTTGAAAACGTACAGGCAAGAGAGCGGACACAGGTGCTTATGGACTACGCAAACAGGATAGGCGCAATCGTTGTGGGAACAGGAGATTTAAGTGAGCTTGCCCTTGGCTGGTGTACCTACAACGCAGATCAGATGAGCATGTACGGCGTTAATGCAAGCATACCGAAAACGCTTGTGAAATGGATGATTGACAGCGTAATTCGCCATGACATTTTCCCTGAAAGCACGGAGGTACTCCGTGACATTATAGCTACGCCGATAAGTCCTGAGCTTCTTCCGCCTGACAAGGATGGAAACATAGCCCAAAAAACTGAAGATTTTGTTGGTCCATACGAGCTTCACGATTTCTTTATGTACTATATTATAAGATACGGCTTTTCGCCTAAGAAAATATATCATATGGCTGTAAGGGCATTTAACGGTTCCTATGATGGTAAGACAATACTGAAATGGCTAAAAACCTTTTACAGGAGATTTTTCTCCCAGCAGTTTAAACGCAGCTGTATGCCGGATGGCGTAAAGGTGGGAAGCGTATGCCTTTCACCGAGAGGAGACTGGCGTATGCCAAGTGATGCTGTGGCAAATGTGTGGCTCCATGAGCTTGAGGAGATTGAGGACATACAATGAAATTTCAAGGAAACAATTTGAAGAAAAGAAGAATGTTATAGAGCAGATAATTTTAAAGCTTGGAGGATTAGTATATGGTTTTATTGGTGGTAGATACTCAAAAAGGTATTATGGATGACAGACTGTACGAGTTTGAAAAGGTCAGAGAAAATATAAGCTTGCTTATTTCCGAAGCGAGAAAAAATAATATTGAGGTTGTATTTGTCAGACATGATGACGGACCGGGGACAGGCTTTTCAAAGGGGGATGATGACTTTGAAATTTTTTCGGAGTTTGAACCTCTTGAAGGCGAAAAGATATTTGATAAAACTGTAAACAGCGCTTTGCATAAAATGACAGGACTCACAGACTATTTGGATGGCAAGGGCATAAAAAGCATTATGGTAGTAGGATTACAGACGGATTTTTGTATCGATGCCACCATTAAAAGCGGCTTTGACCACGGTTATAAAATGATTATACCAGAATATTCTAATTCAACATTTGATAATCCTCTGTTTAATAAGGAAACCGCATATAAGTATTTTAATGAATTGATATGGAAGGACAGATATGGTGAGACTGTCACAATCCAAAAAGCCATTGAAATAATAAAAAACCATAAATCAGCTGATGTGTCATAGATGGACAGCCGCGAATGAAATGTAAAACAGGAGGAACATATGCAAATTGCAGCATTTATAATTTTATTTGTATTTTACGGGACATATTTTACAAAGCTTTTTATACAGAGAAAGCAGGGCATAAAGACAAACTTACTCGGAAAGGGTAAGACTGGACTTGTAAAATTTATTGAAATTACACTGAAAGTTGTTACATATATTGTGCCTGTCATTGAGGTAATAAGTATATGCAGCTGGTATGATTATAATGTGTATATCATGGCACTCTACAAATCTGTATGGTTTCGTAGCTTGGGGCTGGTATTTGGGGTATCAGGCACGGCAATATTTATTATTTCTATTATTACAATGCGTGACAGCTGGCGTGCAGGAGTACCGCAAAATGAAAGTACTGAGCTTGTTACCACTGGCATTTACCGCTATAGCCGGAATCCCGCCTTCCTCGGATTTGATTTAATCTATCTGGGTATTCTTTTTATGTTTTTTAACTGGTTTCTATTCGGAATAACGCTGCTTGCAGTTATTATGCTGCATTTACAGATAGTAAATGTTGAGGAAGATTTTTTAATAAAAGCCTTTGGTGATGAATATATAGAATATAGTAAAACGGTGTGCAGGTATTTTGGACGTAAAAATAGAAAGCAGTAAGACAAATCTGAAATAGCTTACCTCCTATATCTGGGCATAGCCTCAGGCCAGCCGTTAAGCTTTCCGTTTAAAATAGCTGTAAATATTTTCTCTTTGCAGCCGGGATTTTCCGTATCAAGAGATTTTACGAGGTTTTTAGCATATTCACGCTTCGTGTATCCATCAGCCTGACATTTTGCGGCTACTACAGGAAGCTCCATTTCATTTTGGAAGGATTTTATCTCTCCCTCATTGCAGAACATGAGAGGTCTGATAAGCGTAAGCCCTGAACGGTCAAGAAATGTAACAGGTGAAAACGTATGGATACGCCCCTCAAATATAAGTGACATTAAAAATGTTTCGATTATATCGTCCTTGTGATGGGCATAGGCAAGCTTGTTGCAGCCAAGCGTCTTAATTCTTTCATCAAGAGCGCCCTTTCTCATTTTGGCGCAGAGAGAGCAGGGATTTGTCTCCTTTCTCACATTAAATATAATCTCATAAATTTCAGTATTTTCAACATAATATGGCACGTCAAGCTCATGGCACAATTTTGCAATATTCTCCGTTTCAAAACCGGGTATACCAAGATTAACGGTAATTGCGATAATGTCAAAATGCTTTGGGTAAAATCTTCTAAGTCCTGCAAGAGCGTAAAGCAGGGTAAGGCTGTCCTTGCCGCCGGAAATCCCAACCGCTATTTTATCCCCTTCATCAATCATCTGATATGTGTCAACAGCTCTTCTTGTATAGCTTAATAATTTCTGTAATTTCATGGCAAATGTAAAATCTCCTAATATTATAATAGTTATCGATAACTTGAAATAAACGCTTATGTAAGACTTATATATTATACTGTATATAACTCAAATGTCAAAGAATAAACATTCAATAATCAATATCAAAGATTATCATAATAAATAAAAAGTTGTACTATAAGGTGTATTTATTGTACTCATAAAATGCTATAACAATTACTGTAAAGGATATCCAAAATATTTCGAACATTTATTCGAAAAAGTATTGACAAACGAACAAATGTGCGATATATTAGTTACAGTTGACGAACACATATTCGAGGAGGCGATTTTATGAAATATCAAAATACGATTTATTTTATTCATAACAATTACAGAAAGCTTATTATAGGTCTAAGCATATTACTGATTGCCTGTGCAATACTATTTGGCACTTCGGGACTTTCAAACAAAGTCAGTGCCAGTACCCACAACGAAAAGTATTTTAAGTGTATAGACATTGAGCGTGACGATACACTTTGGAGCATAGCAGAGGAGTACATGACTGAAGAGTATGCTTCCATAGACGAATACATTGAGGAGGTTAAATCGATTAACTCTCTTAAAAGCGACACACTTTACAACGGTGCAACGCTCATAGTACCTTACTATGCCGCACCCCAATAATATATGGTTATATGTCGTAAGGAATGCACCTAAGCTACGTGGATCCATCGTAAGCAAAGCTTACGATAAAAGTCCCCCTTACGACATAACATACACACCTTTATACATAGCTGCATTTTCCGAAACCCATCCGGTTAATGCAGCTTTTCCATGCTTTAAACTATTGAAAAAAAATGCCAACTGACTTATAATAATTCAGTTGACACATAAAGCGATCAATTGGGATTAAGAAACGTAAAAAGAAACGAGCACCCCGCTTGAGCTATAATGCTGTACGGTAAAAAACCCGTTTCTTTTTGTGCATTATATGATAGAAAAGGAAGAAAATCAAGAGAAATGTATAATGAAATTGATTTAGATAAAATAGATATAAATGCAGAGCCCCTCATAGAGGAACCGTCCAGACAGTACTACTTTATGGCAAAATGTCGGGAATGGGTTCAGGAGTTTGAGCGAAAAAACGGGCGTTGTCCAAGCGCATGTATTCAGACTTTTGGCTGTCAGATGAATGCACATGATTCCGAAAAGCTTAAGGGCATTCTTGATATGATGGGTTGTGAGGAAACAGAAGATGAGGCTGCTGATATTGTCATATATAATACATGCACAGTAAGAGAAAATGCCAATCAGAAACTATACGGTCATCTCGGACACCTTAAAAATCTCAAAGCAAAAAATCCGAGTATGGTTGTATGTTTGTGTGGATGCATGATGCAGGAGCCTCATGTAATAGAGCTTATACGAGAAAAATATAAGTTTGTTGACATTGTTTTCGGGACACATAATATATACAAGCTTGCTGAGCTTATGCACACATATTTTACAACAGGCAAGCAGACAATTGAAATACTGGGGCAGAGCACCGAGACCGTTGAGGCGCTTCCGCAGAAAAGGAAATACGGCTTTAAATCAGGCGTAAACATTATGTATGGCTGCAACAATTTCTGTACATATTGCATTGTCCCTTATGTAAGAGGACGTGAAAGAAGCAGAAGACCCGATGATATAATCGATGAGATAAAAAAGCTTGCCGACACAGGGGTAAAAGAGGTTATGCTTCTTGGACAAAATGTAAATTCCTACGGTAAAATATACGATTATTCCGATGGTAAAATTATACATATTCCCAATGAGGAGTGCACTACATTTCCCAAGCTTTTAAAGATGGTATGCGGCATTTCGGGTATTGAGCGTATCCGATTTATGACAAGCCATCCAAAGGATTTGTCGGATGAACTTATTGATGTCATGGCATCAGAGGAAAAAATATGTAAGCACATACATTTACCGGTGCAGGCAGGCTCATCACGTATACTTGAGAAAATGAACAGGCGATATACGAAGGAGCATTATCTTGAGCTTGTAGATAAAATAAGAAGTGCAATTCCTGACATATCAATTACTACGGATATTATGGTAGGCTTCCCTGGTGAAACCGAGGAAGACTTTGAGGAAACTATGGACTTGGTTGAGCGTGTAAGATACGACCAGGCATTTACGTTTATATATTCAAAAAGAACCGGAACTCCTGCAGCTTCCATGGAAAACCAGGTTGATGCCGATGTTGTAAAAAAGCGCTTTAACCGTCTTTTGGAGCGTGTAAACATAATTGCCGGCGAGCAGTTAGGTCGCTATGAAGGACAGATTAAGGACGTGCTTGTTGAGGACATAAACGCACAGGATGATACATTCGTTACGGGAAGAACAGGCGAAAATGTAACGGTTCATTTCAAAGGAAGCAAGACCTTGATAGGACAAACGGTAAAGGTCAATTTAAAAGAGTGTAAGGGCTTCTATTTTATCGGAGAACAATTATAAAAAATACATTGCAAATAACGCATCGCCAATCTGCGATTGACGATATGGTATACTATAATTAAAAATACAAAAAGGGCAGGTGCAGACGTGGCAAAGCTTTCACCAATGATGGAGCAATACCTTGAAACAAAGGAACAATATAAGGACTGTATTTTATTTTACCGTCTCGGAGATTTTTACGAGATGTTTTTTGATGATGCCCTTACTGCGTCAAGGGAACTGGAAATAACACTCACTGGTAAAGACTGCGGTCTTGAGGAGAGAGCGCCCATGTGCGGTGTTCCCTTTCATGCTGCCGAAAATTATGTGAACCGACTGATTGAAAAGGGCTACAAGGTTGCAATAGCAGAGCAGGTGGAGGACCCAAAGCAGGCAAAGGGGCTTGTAAAGCGTGAGGTTATACGAATTGTAACCCCTGGAACAAACATGTCCTTAGAGCTTTTGGAGGAGGGCAGAAACAATTACATAATGTGCATCTCCAGCGACAAAGAATGCTATGGACTTTCAGTAGCCGACATATCTACAGGCATATTTAAAACCTGCAAGGTAAAAAACATAGAAAAGGCTGTAGACGAAATAAACAAATATCAGCCGTCAGAGCTTTTACACAGGGAGGACTTTGATTTTTCCGTGGGTAATATTGCATTTACCATTGATAAGCTTGGCATTACAAAAACATGTGTAGATAATTATTATTTTGATTATGATACGGCAGAGGGTTTAATAAAACGCCATTTTAACGTATCAAATCTTGAGGGGCTTGGACTTTCCGATTATCCTGTCCTTGTCACTGCATCCGGAGCCTTACTTCAGTATTTATGCGATACACAGATGAACGGCATGTCCCATATAAATGACATTACTGTATACAATATTGATTCATACATGATAATTGATTCATCGACGAGGCGCAATCTTGAACTTACAGAAACAATAAGAGACAAGCAGAAAAAGGGCTCACTTTTGTGGGTGCTTGATAAGACAAAGACTGCTATGGGCGCAAGGCTTCTAAGGGAATATGTAGAACAGCCTCTTATGGAAAAGGCACATATTGAGAAAAGACTTGATTCCATAGAGGCGCTAAACAACGCCATTATAACAAGGGAGGAGCTTAGGGAATATCTTAATTCCATATATGATTTGGAGCGCCTTATGACAAGGATTTCAATAAAAACAGCAAATCCTCGTGATTTGCTTGCTTTTAAAAACTCCATCCGATATCTGCCTGACATAAAAAATCTATTAAATGAGCTGGATGCTTCAAGATTTAAGGAAATTTATGATGATTTTGACGTGCTTGAGGATTTATATACCCTGATAGATTGCGCGATAGATGAGGAACCTCCTGTTGCTATCAAGGAGGGCGGAATATTTAAAACCGGTTACCTTGAGGATATTGACAGATTGAAATCAGCCAAAACTGACTGTAAAACATGGCTTGCCCAGCTTGAGGCAAAAGAGAGGGACAAGACCGGCATAAAAGGTCTGAAAATTAAATACAACAAGGTATTCGGGTATTATTTTGAGGTGACCAACTCCTTTAAGAATATGGTGCCTGATTATTTTGTGCGTAAACAGACGCTTGCCAATGCAGAACGATATACAACAGACGAGCTTGATGATTTATCAAATACAATTTTAGGCGCTGAGGACAAGCTTTACGGTCTTGAATATGAACAGTATGTCATTTTAAGGGATAAGCTTGGTGAAGCCTTAAAGCGTGTAAAAAACACGGCGCATTATATAGCTGAGCTTGATGTGCTTGCATCACTGTCCCACGTTTCCATGAAAAATAATTTTGTACGGCCTGACATAAACAATGACGGAATTATCGACATAAAAAAAGGCAGACACCCTGTTGTGGAAATTATGCTGGGAGATGACAGCTTTGTGTCAAATGATACATTTCTTGACAATACAATAAGCAGAATATCAATCATTACAGGTCCAAACATGGCAGGTAAATCCACTTATATGAGGCAGACGGCGCTTATTGTGCTTATGGCGCAGATAGGCTCTTTTGTGCCTGCGGAATATGCAAATATAGGTCTGTGTGATCGTATTTTTACAAGGGTAGGAGCCTCCGATGACCTTGCATCAGGACAGTCCACATTTATGATTGAAATGAATGAGGTTGCCAACATACTGAGAAATGCAACAAAAAACAGTCTTATTATACTTGATGAAATTGGCAGGGGAACGTCCACCTTTGACGGTCTTTCCATTGCATGGGCTGTTGTTGAATTTATTGCGGACAGTGAGCTTATCGGGGCAAAAACCTTATTTGCAACACATTACCATGAGCTTACTGAGCTTGAGGGAAAGCTCTCATCCGTAAATAATTACTGTATAGCCGTTAAGGAGGATGGAGATTCCATCGTATTCCTGCGCAAAATAATAAAGGGCGGCGCAGACAGAAGTTACGGTATTCAGGTGGCAAGGCTTGCAGGCGTACCTGAAAGGGTATTGGTTCGTGCAAGGGAGATATGCGATTTTCTCATTGATTCAGATATTGCCTCCAAGGCAAGAAATATAGAGGCAAAGATATACGATAAAGCTGAAGGCGGAAAGACACCTGACAAAAAGACTTCAGGCTATGAGCAACTCTCAATGTTCACGTCCCCTGAGGAAATAACAATTGCCAACGAATTAAAAAGCCTTGATTTAAACAATATGACACCTATGAAGGCAATGCTTTATCTTCAGGAATTAAAGGAAAGGTTAAACGGATAGAACATGATAAGATTACTGGATAAAAGCACAATTGATAAGATAGCTGCAGGAGAGGTAATAGAGCGTCCCTCATCGGTTGTGAAGGAGCTTCTTGAAAATTCCATAGATGCAGGCGCCACGGCAGTCACCGTTGAAATAAAGGACGGAGGTATGTCCTTTATAAGAGTTACCGACAACGGCTGCGGCATACCGAGAGAGGAGGTTGCCACGGCCTATTTAAGACATGCCACAAGTAAAATCGAAACGGCTGAGGATTTGACAGTCATCTCCTCATTAGGCTTCAGAGGGGAAGCCCTCTCAACAATTGCTGCTGTATCACAGTGTGAAATGGTTACAAAAACTTCCGCCGCCATGATTGGATTAAAATATGTAATTCATGGTGGAAATGAAATCGAGACAAAGGAGGTAGGTGTGCCTGACGGAACAACAATTGTTGTAAGAAATCTTTTTTACAATACCCCTGCACGTAAGAAATTCCTCAAAACACCAATGACTGAGGGGTCATACGTTGCGGACCTTGTACTTCGGATTGCCCTTTCCCATCCGGAGATTTCCATAAAGCTTATTGTAAACGGACAGACGAAAATAAACACCTCAGGAAACGGAGATATTAAAGACAACATATATGAGCTTTTCGGAAGGGATATTACCTCAAATTTAATTGAGATAAGCTATTTGGACAAAGGCGGTATAGGTCTGCACGGCTATATCGGCAAGCCGTTTATCGCAAGGGGCAACCGTGGGCTTGAAAATTACTTCGTAAACAAAAGGTACATAAAAAGTAACGTGGTAAACAGGGCAATTGAGGAAGGCTACAAGACCTTTGTCATGCAGCACAAATTTCCTTTTACAGTGCTTTATATTGACCTACCGATTGAAAAATGTGATATTAATGTCCATCCTACAAAAATGGAGTTTAAATATGACAATGAGAAGGAGCTTTTTGAGGTTATCACAAAGCAGATAAGGGAGGCTCTTTCCGGTCGTGAGATAATTCCGAAAGATGGCTCAGAGGAGAAAAATAATGCTGCAGCACAGACAGTTATAAAAGCTCCAAGACCTGCCGAGCCTTTTGAAAATGTAAGAAAAAAGAATGAGACCGTTAATAAGGACAACCTCAATAAGGACACCGAAACGGAAATCCCTCCTAAGCAGACAAGCATGCCAAAGCCAAATATGCGCGCAGGAAAATACAGTCCTACCTACAAAATACTTGAATCACTGAAGAAAAACTCGGAAAATGATGATCCGGATAACAAGACAAACGAGGGAACAAATTTTGCCGAGAACATAGAAAATACAATACTGCGTGATGAGGGAGTGCAGTATACACAAACTGCACCGCAAAAGCAGCAATCTGGCGAATATACAAAATCCGGTGAATATACAAAAGGTATGTCAGGTAAGCAGGAAAACATGTTTGAGGATGATTTTCTCACAAAAACGGCGAGAAAAAAACACCGCCTTATCGGACAGCTTTTTAGTACATACTGGCTTATTGAATATGAAAAAAACCTTTATATCATGGACCAGCATGCAGCTCATGAAAAGGTCAAATATGAGGAGCTTATAAAGGGACTTAACAGCAGGGAAACATATTCCCAGCAGCTTATGCCGCCTATGGTTGTTACTGTTACATATGCGGAAAAGCAGGCGATACTTAACAACTATGATTTATTTATGAAAACAGGCTACGACATAGAGGAATTCGGAGGAAACGAATTTAAAATAAATGCAGTCCCGTCAAACATTTACGGCATCCACGAGAGGGCAATGTTTATGGAATTTGTAGGCTCTCTCATAAATAATTCAGGCTATATGTCGGATGATATATTTATAAAAAAGCTTTCCACAATGGCATGTAAGGCAGCCATTAAGGGCAATATGCATATAAGCTTTGCGGAGGCGGACGCACTGATAGACCAGCTTCTTGCACTTGAAAATCCATATACCTGCCCTCACGGCAGACCAACAATTATTTCCATAAGCTTGCAGGAGCTTGAAAAGAAATTCAGGAGAGTATTATAGAGGTATATTATGACGAACAAAAAGGGAAGCCTTATTGTCATTACAGGTCCTACGGCGGTAGGTAAAACAGAGCTTTCTATTGCGCTTGCAAAAAAAATAGACGGCGAAATAATATCTGCCGACTCCGTTCAGGTATATAAGCATATGGACATAGGTTCTGCAAAGATAACGAAAGCCGAAATGCAGGGCATACCACACCATTTAATAGATATATGCGAGCCTGCGGAGGCGTTTAATATCGCACGGTTCAAGGAGCTGTCCAAACAGGCGGTCAATGAAATATTTTCCAGAGGTAAAATTCCCATTATCGCAGGAGGCACAGGCTTTTATATACAATCTTTAATTTATGATATCGATTTTAAGGAGACAGCCACGGACGGCACAAGAACAAAATATGAGGAAATGCTGAGAGAAAAGGGTGAGGCTTATCTACATGCCCTTTTAAAGGAACGGGACCCTGAAGCGGCAGCCGCAATACACCCCAACAATGCAAAAAGGGTTATACGTGCACTGGAATATTTTGAGCAGACGGGGACAAAGATTTCCACACACAATGAGGCGGAGCGACGCAAGGAATCACCTTACAATTTCGCATACTTTGTATTAAACTTACCAAGAGAAATGCTGTATGACAGAATAAACAGACGTGTTGACATGATGCTGGAGAACGGACTTTTAGATGAAGTTAAATCACTTGTAGCTTCCTACGGTGTTACGGAGGACATGGTTTCCATGCAGGCCCTTGGATATAAGGAAATACTTGATTACTTGAATGGCAACACAACTTTGGAGGACGCCATATACACCATTAAGCGGGACACACGGCATTTTGCCAAGCGTCAGCTTACCTGGTTTAAGCGTGAGCGCGAGGTGATTTGGCTTGACAAGGAGGAGCATGATACACTTGACATGCAGCTTGATTTTATAACGGAGCATTTAAAAAACAAAAATATAATATAGAGATGAGCAAAACGTACTATTTCTAATATAATATGGAGGGCATTATGCTTGAGGAAACCTTAAAAAAATATTATAAGGAAATCGGAATAAGCGAAAAGGTATACGATTATTGTCAGTCTATCGAAAAAAAGCTGAAAAGCCGCTTTGATGATATAGATACCATTGCGGAGTTAAATCAGGCAAAGGTGCTTCATGCCATGCAGGAGGCATCCTTTGCAGAGGAGCATTTATCAGGTACAACTGGCTATGGCTACAATGACATTGGCCGTGAAAAGATAGAAGAAATATACGCAAGAGTATTTAAAACCGAGGACGCCTTGGTAAGACAGCAGATAACATGCGGAACACATGCGCTTTACATTGCGCTCTCCGCAAATTTAAGACCGGGTGACGAGATATTATCCCCTGTAGGCAAGGTTTATGACACCTTAGAGGGCGTTATAGGAATAAGGGAAAGCAAAGGCTCCCTTGCTGAATTTGGCATAACATACAAGCAGGTGGATTTGCTCCCTGACGGCAGCTTTGACTATGAGGGCATTAAAAATGCAATAAACGAAAAAACAAGACTTATTGAAATACAGCGCTCAAAGGGATATGATACAAGACCTACATTGTCCGTAGCACAGATAGGAGAGGTAATTGCATTTATTAAAAGTATAAAGCCTGACGTAATCTGCATGGTTGACAACTGCTATGGAGAATTTGTGGAGGATAAGGAGCCCTCGGAGGTTGGAGCTGACATGGTTGTAGGCTCCCTCATAAAAAATCCGGGCGGAGGTCTTGCACCGATAGGTGGATATATATGCGGAACAAGGGAGTGTATCGAAAACTGCGCATACAGGCTTATTACTCCGGGTCTTGGAAAGGAGGTTGGTGCCTCCTTAGGTGTGACAAGGAATATAGCACAGGGGCTTTTCCTTGCTCCTACAGTAACGGCAGCCGCATTAAAGGGCGCCATCTTTGCAGCCAACATATATGAGAGTTTCGGATTTAAAACAGTCCCTGACGGAAAAAGTGAAAGGCATGATATTATTCAGGCAGTGGAATTTGGAAAGCCTGAGCTTATACAGGCATTTTGTGAGGGCATACAGAAGGCAGCTCCCGTGGACAGCCATGTAACGCCGGTTCCGTGGGATATGCCCGGATATGATAGTCAGGTAATAATGGCTGCCGGTGCATTTGTTTCAGGGGCATCCATAGAGCTTAGCGCAGACGCTCCGATGAAGGAGCCATATGCAGTATATTTTCAGGGGGGACTTACATATCCCCATGCAAAGCTCGGCATAATGATGTCGCTGCAAAAAATTGTAGAAAAAGGGCTTATTGTGTGGTAGACTATGTCATAAGGGGGACCGCCGAAGGCGGTGGATTCCTTATGACAAGGCTCCGTGCGAAGCATGGAGTATGCCCAAGAGGAACCAACCAAAGGCGGTGGATTCCTTACGACAAGGCTCCGTGCGAAGCATGGAGTATGTAGTAAACTAAGAAATGGAGATTTTAAAATATGTCTCAGGGAGTGGCAAATAAAAGTAAATGGACCTTGCTTCTTATTTTATTAAGTGGTATTGTCCTCGGAGGCTTTTTGGGATACCTGTGCAGAAACATAAGCTGGCTCAACTGGCTTAATTATGGACAGACCTTTGGGCTTTCAGAACCTGTTATTTTGGATTTGGGTATAATTATTCTGACCTTCGGACTTACAATAACAATAAACATTGCAAGTATTATAGGCATTATAATTGGTATAATTATATATAAGAAGCTGTAGTTTTTTCGCATCCGGAGAGGTGAAAGGACTACTTTATGAATAATTTAATAAAAGACATTGCAGATTGCGAACGACCATATGAAAAGGCTTATGCACTCGGCATAGAAGCGCTTACTGATGCAGAGCTAATTGCAGTTATCCTGCGAAACGGTGGGGGCGGTCAAAGCTCAATCGACCTTGCAAACCGTGTGTTAAATGCACATCCGATTCACAAGGGCTTAAGCGGTCTTAATTTTCTTGAAAGAAAAGACCTGACTGATATAAAGGGAATTGGCAACACAAAGGCAACCGAGCTTCTTGCAATAGGAGAGCTTTCTAAAAGGATGAACCTGCGCCGTTTAAAGGAGGACATTATATTCTCAAATCCCTCCTCAATTGCGGACTACTATATGGAAAAATGTAAATATTTTACAAAGGAAAAGACATATATTATGCTTTTATCCTGCAGCCATATGCTCATAAAGGAGCTGCTCATATCCGAGGGCACGGTAAATTCTGCAATACTGTCCCCGAGGGAAATTTTTATAGAAGCGCTTAAATATCAGGCTGTCTTTATTATTATGGTACATAATCACCCGTCGGGATGTCCTGAGCCAAGCACTGCGGATATTGACGCTACAAAGCGGATTATGAGTGCAGGAGAGCTTTTGGGAATACACTTAAGTGATCACATTATCGTGGGAAATGACCGTTACGTCAGCCTGCTTGAAAGAGGAATTATAAAATGAAATTTGACACAAAAAAAGACTTTAGTCCTAAATATTTGCTTTTAATTCTTACAATTATATGTATTATTCTGCTTATATTATCTTTTTTTGCAAAGGACAGCATTCTCCTCATAAAAAAATATACAAACAAATTTATTGTTCCCATACAAAACAGTATAAACTCAATAGGGCTATGGGCTGACGATAAGCTTGAAAACTTAGAGGAAATAGAAGCATTAAAAAAGGAAAATGAAGAACTAAAAAAAGCGCTTGCAGAAGCAAACAGTACAATAACAACATATCAGGGCAAGCTTTCAGAGCTTGAGAGCTTACGTCTTTTGTACGATTTAGACGAAAGCTATCCTGAATTTAATAAAACCATTGCACATATATTTGCAAAGGATTCCACATCATGGTTTTCAACCTTTTACATTGACAAGGGAAGTAATGACGGACTGTTTACAGGGGCAAACGTACTTTCAGGAGAGGGGCTTGCAGGTATCATCATAGAATGCTCCGATGATTATGCAAAGGTAAGGGCAATCATAGATGACAGTTCCAGCATAAGTGCAAAAATCATGCCTTCCAATGCACTTTGCACAGTTGAGGGAAGCCTTAGCAAATATCAGGAGGGATATCTTGTTGTAAGCAATATTGATAAAGATGCGGCAGTTTCGGTGGGGGATAAAGTGGTAACCTCCCATATATCCGAGAGATACTTTCAGGGGATAACGATAGGATATATATCTGAAATATCCCTTGATTCAAATAACCTTACAATGACCGCCTATCTTACTCCTACAGTGGATTTCTCCAATCTGTCTGAGGTACTTATAATAACGGATGAAAAGAAATATTAATATAAGATAACTTATTATCACAGAGGTAATCATGCTTAGAATTATAGTACTTGGTATACTTATTGTAATAAATTTCACATTACAGTCCACATTATTTGGTTTTCATGACATAAACAGCATAACTCCAAATCTTTTGCTTATTCTTACAATGTCATTTGGGCTTATGCGTGGAAGAAGGGAAGGTATGCTTGTAGGCTTTTTCAGTGGCTTTCTTGTGGACAGCTTCTTTTCATCAGTACTTGGACCCTATATGCTCCTTTACATGATAATCGGCTATATAAATGGCTTTTTCCACAGAAATTACATTGTTGAGGACGTGCTCCTTCCACTCATTATAATAATAATCGATGACATTGTTTTTAACTTTTTTGTATATATATTCTCATTTTTATTGAAAAACCGTTTGGAACTGGGACTGTTTTTCACAAGGATTATAATTCCTGAGATGCTTACAACAGCGCTTCTCACAATTATAATTTACAAATTTTATGTTTTAGTAAACAGACTATTGAAAAAAAATGCGGAGGACTGATTTTATGTCCAATCTTCGTGAAATACTGACAGCAATCAAAGAAATAATTTTAGATTATGTAAAGCACAGGCTGTTTCCCATCACTGTGCTTATTATCGTGCTATTTTTTCTCCTTGTAAAGAGGCTTTTTGTCCTACAGATTATAGAGGGCGATGAGCATATGGAAAACTTTATCTATAAGACGGAACGAACATTAAAAATAGAAGCGGTGCGTGGGAATATATTTGACCGTAACGGAAAGCTTATTGCATACAATGAGCTCTCATATTCCGTTGTATACAGCAATGACAACGCAGTTTCCGTGAGAGCAAGGGAGCTTGGAATATCCGAGACTGAACTGAAAAATGATATCGTGCACAAAACAATTGAGATTCTTGAACAAAACGGAGATGATCTTTTTGTTGATTTTCCTATAGAGGTACTTTCTTCGGGAAACTATGGCTTTACAATTTCCGGCACCTCCTTAAACAATTTCAAAAGGGATGTATTTGCGGCAAACAGCTTTGATGAGCTTTCTGATGAGCGCAAAAATGCCACGGCAGACGATATTGTTACGTTTTTGTGCGATGAACGATTTGAAATATCAGACAAATATTCAAAGACGGAAAAGCTTAAAATACTTTCCTGCCGTTACAAGCTGTGGCTGAACCGTTTCCAGCAGTATATGCCTGTTACCATAGCTTATGACATAAGTGAGGAGAGCAACGCCGCAATAAATGAATACTCTGACGAACTGATTGGAATGCATGTATCCGTTAAATCACTTAGAAAATATAATGATGCGCAATATTTTGCACATATAATAGGTTATACCGGTATCATATCAGACACGGAGCTTACTGACCTTAACGAAAAAAATCCCATAACAAAATACACCTCAGAGGATATCGTTGGAAAAACAGGAATTGAGCAGTATTGTCAGGAATATTTAAGAGGCACCAGCGGATATGAGACAATGTATGTAGATAATCTGGGAAAGGTTATTGAAACTATTAAGACCGTGCCTGCGTCAGCAGGAAATGACATATATCTCACCATTGATGCCGATTTACAAAAATACTGCTACAATACATTAGAGCGTGAGATTGCGTCAATTATACTTTCAAACCTTACGCCTGAGCTTTATGTAACGCCGACTGAAAATCCTGAAATATCCATATCAAGCGTATATTACGGACTTTTCTACAACCATTACATTTCAATGGATAAAATGGCTCGTGAGGATGCCTCCGAGCTGGAAAAAAGGGTATACAACAGCTTTGTAAACAGAAAAGAGGACATAATATCAAGAATAGAAAGAATAATAAAAACCGATCACACAATACTTTCCAATCTTGATGTTGAATATCAGGACTATATGGAATATATATGTGAATTTTTAAGTGCGGACGGTGTATTAAATACTTCCCTTATATCCTCTAGCAGCCAAGAATTTAATGATTATATAAATAACAAAACATCCCTTGCCGACTTTCTTAAATATGCAATAAGCGTGGATGCTATCAATATTGACATGCTGGAAACACCGAGCAGCTATTACGATACGGATGAAATTTACGACGTTCTTTGTGATTATATTGTAAAATGTCTGAGAGATGATGCAGATTTCGACAATGAAATAATAAAAAGTATGATACAATCTGCTGAAATATCAGGTGGCGATGTAATCGACCTTCTCTATGAGCAGGGGGTTCTTTCTGCGGAAAATGATGCGGAATATGGAGAATACAAGCGGGGATTATATGGCCCGTATGAATTCTTCATCAAAAAAATTCAAAAGCTTGATATAACACCTGCCATGCTTGCACTTGCTCCATGCTCAGGAGCACTTATAGTAACAGATGTAAAAACCGGTGATGTACTTGCCATGGTAAGCTATCCAAGCTATGACAACAATTATCTTACAAATGAAATCAATGCTGAATACTATAACAAGCTGCTTAATGACAGGACAAGACCGCTTTATAACAGAGCTACACAGCTTCGAACGGCTCCCGGCTCAACTTATAAGGTATTATCGTCAGTTGCCGGATACTCGGAGGGAATAATAAATACCGATACCGTTTACTTATGCTATGACGTGTTTGATAAAATAACTCCTTCACCAAAATGCTGGTATTCTTACGGACACGGATATTTGAATGTACAGCAGGCCATAGGACATTCCTGCAACATGTACTTCTATAATTTAGGATATCGACTTGCAATTGATGAGCACGGGCTGTACAGTGATTCCTATGGACTTGAGCGATTGGAAAAATATGCACATGCGTTTGGGCTTGATACAACCTCGGGAGTTGAGGTACCTGAAATATCTCCAAAGGTTTCCGACAGAGATGCCGTACGAAGCGCAATTGGACAGGGAGGAAATTTATATGCACCTATACAGCTTGCAAGATATGCAACCACGGTTGCCAATTCGGGAACATGCTATAATCTTACGCTTATTGACAAGATTACCGACTATGAAGGAAATCTTATATCAGACAATGAAGCAACCGTTTTGAATAGGGTGGAGCTTAACGACCCGTCACAATGGAATATAATACATGCGGGTATGAAGGATGTTGTATCCTCAAGTAATGATTTTCTCAGGTCCTTAAGTGTTTCCGTTGCAGGAAAAACAGGTACGGCACAGGAAAGCGACACACAGGCAAACCATGCATTATTTATTTCCTATGCGCCGTATGATGCTCCTGAGGTTGCAATAACCTGCGTTATACAAAATGGTTACTGGTCGGGAAATGCAAGGGAGGCTGCCGCCTTTGTCTATGCATATTTATACGATCCTGAAAAGCTTGTTAATGCCCATATGAGCGGAGATAATGTCGGCTCCGACTAAAAAATCGAGGTGATAAATTGAAAAAAAATCCTGTTATTGTCAAAGGTAATAATACAGGAATTAAACTGATTATGGATAATGACGCCTCCGTAGAGGAGGTAATTGAGGCGCTTAAACGGAATTTTAAAGCATCAGGGCTTAAATCTAAAATCTCAAATCCAATTACAGTTACCTTTGAGGGAAAAACGATAACAGAGGATGAAAAAACAGAAATTTACAATTTCCTGAAATATACGGGTTTAAATATTATAAACCAAAAGAAAATTACAGAGATACCGAAAGAAATAAACAAAATACCTGATGAAAAGGACGGCCTGTTTTATATCGGAAATTTAAAAAGCGGACAGGCTCTTGATGCTGAGGAAAGCATCATTATTATAGGTGATATTGAAGCCGGAGCCTGTGTCACTTCCAAGGGAAACGTGGTTGTCATAGGTCATATGAACGGCTACATAAAATCAGGCTGTGACGGAAGATGCGGCAGCTTTATATATGGTTTATTTCAGGAGGGATTATAATGAGCGAAGTAATTGTAGTGACATCAGGTAAGGGCGGTGTAGGTAAGACAACCACAACCGCAAATGTGGGGTACAGCATTGCCTCCCACGGATACAAAACACTTTTGATAGACACTGACATAGGATTACGCAACTTAGATGTAGTTATGGGGCTTGAAAACAGGATAGTATATAATCTTGTTGATGTAATAGAAGGAAGCTGCAGGGCATCACAGGCAATTATAAAGGACAAGCAGTGTCCCGGACTTTTCTTACTTCCGGCAGCACAGACAAGGGATAAAACATCCGTATCACCGGAACAGATGAGAAAGCTTATAGAACAGCTTAAACCGGAATTTGATTACATATTAGTTGATTGTCCAGCCGGAATAGAGCATGGCTTCAAAAATGCCATAGCAGCAGCAAACAGGGCAATCGTCGTAACAACTCCCGAGGTATCTGCAATAAGGGATGCAGACAGAATAATAGGAATATTAGATGCAAATGAAATACCCCGAATTGACCTTGTCGTAAATAAAATACGTCAGGATATGGTACGTCGTGGAGATATGATGTCAGTTGATGATGTTGTTGACATATTATCAATCAACCTGATAGGAGTAATATATGACGACGAGGATATCGTAGTATCCTCCAATCGGGGCGAGCCTATTGCCGCAACGAGAAGCAAATCAGGAAACGCTTACGAAAAAATTGCCGAAAAACTTACCGGCGAATATGTAGAGAAAACAAAACAATATACAGGCTTATTAAAACTATTTAAGAAGAAGGATAAAAATGTTCACAAGGTTCAATCACAAGGATTATAATTTTAAACTGCTTATCACCGTAATACTGGCAATTAGTATGGGTACCATTGTAATTTACAGTGCAAACAGCTCATATTTGTCAAGACAGATTGTAGGAATTGCGCTTAGTCTTACAATTATGATTTTCGTATCATTTATTGACTATAATTTTATATGTAAATTTTACAAAGTACTTTATATTGTAAATGCAGTATTGCTTGTTCTTGTTCTATTTTTTGGCGTTACCGTAAATAACGCCAGAAGATGGATTGTTATTTTGGGAACTCAGTTTCAGCCCTCTGAACTTACAAAAATTTTTATGATTGTATGTATAGCAGCTTATCTGCACAAAAACAGATCAGACATAAATACCTTTAAATGTATTGCAGGGTATGCCATACTTTGTGCCATACCCTTATTTCTCATTCTCAGTGAGCCTGACCTTTCCACAACCTTATGTTCTGCACTTGTACTTGTCACACTGATATATGTGTCAGGCTTAAGCTACAAAATAATCGGAATCATTCTGCTGATTTTCATTCCGCTTGCAGGCAGCTTTCTCTGGTATATAAGAAAACCGGATCAAAAGCTCTTACTACCATATCAGGCAAACAGAATTTTACAGTTTGTATATCCGGGACAGTATGGAACCGACTTTTCACAGCAGGAAAATTCAATAATGGCAATAGGCTCGGGCGGACTTACCGGAAAGGGCTTAAATACCTCCACTATGGCAACGGTAAAAGATGCAAATTTTATTTCCGAGCAGCAGACTGATTTTATATTCTCGGTAGTGGGAGAGGAATTAGGCTTTATCGGAAGCGTATTTATTATTGCAATTTTATTGCTAATAGTGTTACAATGTATAAGTATAGCCAGACGTGCAAAGGATATGACAGGAATGCTTATAGCCTCAGGTGTTGGCGTACTTATTGCATATCAGTCTTTTTTTAACGTTGGCGTTGCAACGGGAATACTTCCCAATACCGGTCTTCCGTTACCATTTATCAGCTACGGACTAAGCTCGCTGCTAAGTATATCAATTGGAATTGGCATGGTATTGAATGTAAGTATTCAAAAACTAAAATACTAAAAGGAGAATAGCTTTAATGAACATCGGTTTGATTGCTCATGATGCTAAAAAGAAGCTGATGCAGAATTTCTGCATTGCATACCAAAACATTATGTCACATCACGAGCTCTATGCTACGGGGACTACAGGCAGAATGGTTGAGGAAGTGACAAATCTTAATGTGCATAAATTTCTTGCCGGACATACAGGCGGGGAGCAGCAGTTAGGCTCAATGATTGAAAGCAATGACCTTGACATGATGATTTTTTTACGTGATCCACAGACGAAGAAATCACATGAGGTTGATATAAATAACATTTTTTCTCTTTGCGACATGCATAATATTCCATTGGCAACTAACCTTGCCACTGCGGAGCTTATGATTAAGGCACTGGAAAGAGGAGATTTAGATTGGAGAGAGCTTTTTAAGCACTAAACATATGAAGGATTTACCTAAGCTTGTTGCGGCAGTTTTTTTGTTATCTGCTGCAATATTTATAATTGGAACAGTAAAAAACAATATTGATGATACATACACCACACCACAGGAAATGATTATTTACACGGATGAGGAGCTTCTTGCACAATCTCAATTTATAGGAACAATGACGGATGCTGTTGTTCCCCCGAATTATGAATTAAATTCATCCGGCTTTGACAACCTTTATTTTGCGCTTGTAATCGATGAGACAAGCCATGAAACGGTTGCCGCCAAAAATCCACATAAAAGGATGTATCCGGCAAGTATGACAAAGCTTATGACTGCCATAGTCGTATGTGATCAGCTTGAGGCAGGTATAATTTCCAAGGATGATGTTGTTACACTTGACAGGAATTATTATATTTCAGTTCCCGGAGTCGGTACTTCGGAGCTTACATATGGCTGTTCCATTACGATTGACAATCTCATGCACGGACTTTTAATTGAATCAAACAATTACTATGCCCTTATTCTTGCGGATTATATTGCAGGTGATACAGAAAGCTTTTGCAGTATGATGAATGACAGGGCAGCATCTCTTGGTGCCACAAATACACATTATATGAACCCGCACGGACTGGATGACCCTAACCATTATTCAACTGCGTATGATACCTATCTCATTATAAAGGAAGCACAAAGTCATTCATACATTACGGATATTGCACAGCTTTCTGAGTATTCCTATATATACCACGACAGCTATGGTGAAGTTGTTAAAAAAGAGATATCTGCCACAAACATGTTTGTAAACGGCAGGGCAGCCTTACCGTCCGGCTATAACATAATTGCATGGAAGACAGGAACAACGACAGGAGCAGGCAACTGTCTTTCTCTGTATTTAGAAAGCGGCAATCAGGAATACATTGTTGTTGCCTCCTCAAAGGAAGGAGCGAAGGATTTGTATAATTCCATTGTGGAGCTTATATGCCTGATAGGACAATAGTAGCTATGTTTAAAAAGGGAAGATACATTTATGAGCAATAAAAACGAAAAGGTCATTTCAATAAAAAAGGATATCAAGTTTAATGTTGCAACGATTATGATTGCAGTTATCCTTGTTTATGTCATTATATGCATTTTTATATCTGCAAATAAAAACCCCATAACAACCTATAAGGTAAACAAAAGCAGCGTAAACAATAACATAACTCTTGAAGGTCTTGCCATAAGGGACGAGCAGATATTAAATGCTACAAAAGCAGGCTATATATGCTACTATATAAGAGATGGTGAAAAAATAAAAAATGAGGCTACTGTATGTACCATAGACGAAACAGGTCAGTTTTACAACACAATTGATGATATGGAAAACTATGAAGACCTGCTTACCGCTGACGATTTGAGGGAAGTCCGCAGCCTTATATCGCTTTACAAGGTCGGCTACTCAGATGTAAGCTTTTACTCTGCTTACAATTTTGAAACAAATGTAAATAACAGGGTTTTGGAGCTGTCAAATGAAATTTTAATGCAGCAGGTAAATCAGGGTTCATCTGGTGCCAGGCTCATTGCAATTACAGCTCCTGAAAGCGGAATTGTAACCTATTATACTGACGGATACGAAACCTTTAACATAGCTGATGTCACAATGGCTGATTTTGACAAATCGAAATACAGTAAGGAAACACTTAAGACAGGTGACATCATTTCAGCAGGAAGTCCGATTATAAAGATAATACCAAACGAGGAATGGAACATTGTTGCACCTATATCGGCGGAACAGGCATCACTCCTTTCTGAAAAAACAAAAATAAGATTTAAAATAAACAACTCAAGCTATAATGTAATTATGCCGTTTGAGATAATACACGGCTCAGACGGAACATACATAAACATTATGCTTGACAAATATATGTCAAACTTTATATCTGAGAGATACGTTGACATAGAAATTCTCACAGACGAGGAGACAGGTCTTAAAATACCGGTTTCCTCAATAGTAGAAAAAGACGTATACAAAATTCCTACGGAATATTTCACGGCAGGCGGAAACCAAAGTGCATCAAACAGAATTAACCTTCAGTCAAAAAGCGAGGATGGTGAGTTAACGATTACTCAGATTACCCCTACAATATACTATTCCGGTGAGGAATACTGCCTTGTTGACACGATGTTATTTGACAAGTCAGATGTCATATTAAATATAAACAACAATGAAACAATGGCTGTTTCGATGCTGGAAACGGAAAAAATAAAAGGTGTGTATTCCGCAAATAGGGGAACCGCTGAATTTAAGGAGGTTACCATCATTAAAACAATAGACGAGTTTGTACTTATAGAAAGCAACGAAAAAATAAAGGTGTATGACAATATTATTTTAGATTCCTCACAGGTAACGGAAAATCAGATCATATATTAGGGGGTATCTCTATGCTGAAAGAAAACTTAGATAATGTAATGAAAAATATAAAGGCTGCATGTGAAAAATCCGGACGAAGCGTAGATGATGTCACATTAATTGCGGTCAGTAAAACAAAGCCGCTGTCAGATATTGAGGAGCTTGTCACATATGATGTTAAGGAATTTGGCGAAAACAAGGTGCAGGAGCTTACCGACAAATATGAGAATATTTCCACAAAAGTAAACTGGCACCTAATCGGACACCTTCAGACAAATAAGGTTAAATATATTGTTGACAAGGCTTGTCTTATCCACTCAGTTGATTCCATACATTTAGCTGAGGCTATTAACAAGGAGGCTGTTAAAAAGGGAGTAATATGTAACATTCTTATTCAGGTAAATATAGCTAAGGAGGACACAAAATTTGGAATTGACGCAGAAGAAATTTATGATTTAATAGACAAAATAAAGGATTTGGAAAATATAAAAGTCAAGGGTCTTATGACCATAGCACCATTTGTTGAAAATGCTGAGGACAACCGAATACATTTTAGAAATTTGTACCATTTATTACTTGACATAAAATCAAAAAACATTGATAATATTGATATGAGTATACTTTCGATGGGTATGACAAATGATTACATGATTGCAATAGAAGAGGGTGCTACTATGGTTCGTGTGGGAACCGGCATTTTTGGCGAACGCAATTATAATATATAATTAAGGAGATTTTATTATGGCTAAAGAAGCAAGTAAGAAAAGCTTTCTTGACTTTTTTAAAATGAAAGATTTAGACGACGATGAATTTGATGATGATTTGTTTGATGATGACGATGATGACGACGATGATGATGACGATTATGTTGCTCCGAAGCCGTCAAAGAAGTCTCAGAGTACCGGAAGTCGGCGTACATCTGCTGAAAAGTCACAGCCGGTGTCACGACAAAGCAGTTATTCAGCAGTAAGTCAGACTTCCACATACAAAGGTCAGACACAGACAGCGGCTTATAACAGTGCAAAAGCAGCAAGACCTTCATCAAGCAGCGGTAAGCTCGTTGATTTTAACAGCGGTAGACAACAGTCGGAAAGTTATAGAGGTAGAAGTGAAGTGTATGTAATTAAACCACAGGAAATTAATGAAGCTCAGACGGTAACGGATTTCTTACGGAGAGGAAAGACAATCGTCATAAACATGGAGGGAGTTGAGCTTGCTCCTGCACAAAGAATAATTGATTTTATAGGCGGTGCCTGCTATGCATTGGAGGGTACATTACAGGCCATATCCGCCAATATTTTCATTGCTGCTCCAAATAATATTGAGGTTACGGGCGATTTGCGTGAGGAGATTTTAAACGAATCAACCGTTTCACCTGAGCTTGGAAGGTATTAATGCTTTAAGAAAACACTATACATAAGGGGGTTATGGAGTGCTTACACCAGTTGATATTCAAGAAAAAACATTTCATGCAGGGTTAGGTTATGACAAGAAGGATGTAAATACATTCTTCGAAGAGGTTGCAAAAAGCTATGCTGAGCTTTACCGCTCCAATGCGGAGCTTAAGGAGCAGGTAGATACGCTTACGGACGGGCTTCAGAATTACAAATCCAAGGAGGCAGCATTGGAAAAATCCCTTATGCTTGCTGAAAAGGATTCTGAGGATACGAAGGCAAAGGCATTAAAGGAAGCTAAAACTATCGAGCTTGATGCCAAAAACAAAGCAAAGGTAATTGTAGCTGATGCAGAAAAAAAACTTCAGCAAATAACTCAGCAAATTACTGTACTTGAAACACAGTACGCTGCATATAAGTCAAATTTCTGTTCACTTATGAAGATGCAATATGATTTTCTTAAGGAAAATGATTTTGATTTTGATTCCTATATAGATGAAAAGGCGCTAAGTCTTTTAGGCGGGGGAGGAGGCTCCTACAGGAGTCAGGCTCCGGCAGGTGATACATTTAACGGTGACCCGCAGATGCGAGATGAATCAACTCTCGGCGGTGCCGGAGGAGGTTCAACATACAATGAATACGGCGAAGACACACGTACAAGTACGAGTGCAGTTTACACCTCAGGTCTTGGTGCAAATGAAAACTTTGTAGACCCATTTAATCCGGGCAAAGCGGAAAACGGAAGATACAATCCTTATGACGGACGCACGGCAAAAAGTTCTTCCGCAGGCAGCTCATTTACGGTAAACTCCGGAAACAAGTCGGGACAAAAGCGCAATTCCTCAGGCAAGGCAAAGCCTGCAGGCAGTTCATCGACGCAGAAAACAGTGAAGGCTGCTGAAGAAAGCAAACCTAATCCTTCCAAGGATGAACATAAACCATCTGAAGCAACTGACAATGTAAAGCCGTCAGCTGCCAGTGCAGTTCAGGAAGAAAAAGAAGCCGTTACTCCTGAGAAAAAGCCTGAAAAAGAAAATGTGTCTAAAACAGCTGCGGAAGCAGAAGATACAATTCCTACCATTCAGCCTGATGTTTCAGACATAGAAGTTACAAACGCAAACGAACAGGCATTGCTTCCGGATGGCGATATGCCTAGTGAGGACGCTGACGAGGACGGATTTGAATTTGTATAATTATATGGCAATTTATATACAATATAGCATCCCTTTATACGGATGCTATATTGATTTTATAGAAAAGGAAAATAAATGAAGCAGAGCAGTACATTTAAAATTAAAATATTTATATTACCAATCATTATAATCGGGCTATTAACAGCCCTTGACCAGCTTACGAAATTTATCATTACAAGCAAATTCAAGCTTGGTGATTCAAAGCCTGTCATTCAGGATGTTTTTGCAATTACCTATATACGAAATACAGGCATGTCATGGGGCTTGTTTGAGGGAAAACGTATTATATTTATTGTTTTAACATTTATAGCTCTGCTTTTTGCATCCAGGATTTACTATAATGTCTATAATAAAAAGAAATACCTCCCCATAAGAATTTGCCTTGTTTTACTGATTTCAGGCGCACTTGGCAATATGCTTGACCGTATAAGGCTTGGCTATGTAGTGGATTTCTTCTACTTTGAGCTTATAAATTTCCCTGTATTTAACGTTGCTGATATTATGGTTGTGGTAAGCTTTTTTCTGTTGTTTTTTCTGCTTATATTTAAATATTCCAATGAAGAATTTGACGAGATAACAAAACTTAAAATTTCAGTTGAAAATGAAGTAAATGATACTGATGTAAACGATGAAAAGAATGATAAAGAATGATTTTATTTATATCAAAAAAATATTGAGGCAGTATAAAAATGGAAGAATATCAGATAGATATAGATACGGAAAATGAAAATATAGGAGCAAGAATAGACAAATACCTGTCCGATGCGTTAAATCATTGCTCAAGGTCATATGTACAAAAGCTGTTGGAAGCAAGCAATATTAAGGTAAATGATAAGCTTGTAAAGGCAAATTATAAGCTTAAAGCAGGGGATTCTATATATATTTGTATCCCTGAGCCTGAGGAACTTGAAATAACAGCTGAAAATATACCCCTTGATATTGTTTATGAGGACGATGACATAATTATAGTAAACAAACCAAAGGGAATGGTTGTTCATCCTGCACCCGGACATTTTGAGGGAACACTTGTAAATGCCCTTATGTATCACTGTAAGGACACGCTTTCCTCCATAAACGGTATAATGCGCCCCGGTATTGTCCACAGAATTGATATGGACACAACAGGGCTTATTGTCGCCTGCAAAAATGATGCCTCACACCGCGTGATGGCAGATAAATTTAAAATACATGACATTACAAGAGTGTATACAGCCATAGTATATAACCATTTCAATGAAGAAAGTGGTACAATTGACAAGCCGATTGCCCGCCACAAGACTGACAGAAAAAAAATGACAGTTGCAGATGTGCCAGCGCAAGGGCGCCGTGCTGTCACACATTACAGGGTACTTGAGAAGCTGTCACACAATTTTTCTCTCATAGAATGCCGTCTGGAAACCGGACGCACACACCAAATCCGCGTGCATATGGCAAGCATCAGTCATCCTCTCCTTGGTGATACCCTGTACGGACCAAAGACAAAGCTCTTTAAAACGGAAGGACAGGTGTTGCATGCAGGCACGCTCGGATTTATGCACCCGATTACAGGAGAATATATGGAATTTCACTCTGAGCTGCCTGAGGAGTTTATGCGTATTTTAAAACAACTCAGACAGTAGTGACAGGAATTTATGTAATTATTTACTATTATAAATGTTTTTGTTTTATATTACCGAAAACTATGTTACAATATATTAAATTGTATTATTTTCATGGTAAATGTGCGTAAACAAGTCGCCAACCATCTGTGAGGCGGAATTTGGCGAGAACACGAAAGAAAAAAGGAGGATACAAAAGTGAGGAGAAATCTGAAGAAGTTTTGTTGTGCAATTCTGTGTATATGCCTGCTGTTGATAAATACACCATGCTCTATGTCTTATGCAGAGAACATGGAGCAATATGCGACATACACAGATGCGGATACAGATACAACTACAGAAAATGCGAATGTGTCAGTAGTGGATGGAACCGCTCAAGCAGCAACAACTACAGATGCGGAGGATATTGAGACCGAAGCTGCCACGGCAGGAGATGTGTTGTTATATGCAACTGCCATGATAGAAGATGAATTGTTATATGCAGCGCCTCCGGACGTGCCAGAAGGAGGATATAAACTTGAGATTAATTCCCAAGAAGATTGGGACAACCTGTTGGCAGGTCAAATCAGTGGGTGGATGTTTACAGGCGGGGCGTCCAGATACGTGGAAGGTAAAAATCCGGTAGTAATCATTTTAAACACAGATGTTACATTGTCTGAAGATAGTAGTTTATATATTCCTTCGATAAGTTTGGATCAAAAGTTCCTGCTTTACGGTGATGAACACAGCATAAATCTAAACGGACATGTATTTACGCTTCAGAAGGCAAATACCACAGCAATAGAGAATACACACATCGAAAACGGCACGTTGACGGTTGCGGATCATTGGAACTTTTCCTGTACAAACAGTCAGTTTTCTTCAGCATCAGTTGAATTGAATACAACCGGTGCAACAGGAAGTGCGGATATTACAGGATGTAAATTTTTAAATTGTACGGAGCCGTGCGTTTATTCAATTGACGGGGGATGCCCTGTAAGCTTCTCTGATTGCACCATGGATAACTGCGGACTCTTGTTTAAATCTGATAAAAAATGCGAGGTAAGCTTTTCCGGCATTATAGCAGAAAACTGTACAGGGACTGTCTTTGGAAATACGAAGAATTCATATGGTTACGCAGCAGACTCTTACACGATTAAATCAATATCCGGCTGCAAGCTTAGCACCTCAACGCCAGGATTAACTGCGATTGATTATTTTGGCACCGGAAATTCGACAGTAACGAGCTTTTCATCGGCTAATTATGATATTGATGCGATGTCACAGATATATGACTGTACAATTACAGGCTTTGATACGGGTATTAATTTAAATTTTTGTGAAATTGTAGTAAAGAACTGTGATATATCAGATTGCAAGAACGGAATTAATACAGCCGGCTCTCAAGTTGCCATAGTAGACACAACATTGACGGCAAGGGATTCGGAGGCAAATTCCACCGGTATTACTGCAAAACAGACATGTTATCTGATAGATTGTAATATCAATGATTTTGTCACTGGAAGTGATACGAATCAGGCGACGATTATCAGCTGCATATATGAAAACAAGAACACGAATCTCATATGTAGTTATAGTACATCCGTCTATGATACAAGCTTTATCGGCGGAGAATCATCTGTAATTCTCAAGAGTAGCACATCATATTTCTATGGTTGCGTTGTAGAGGGTGTTAAAGGTACAACAACGTCGGGGATTTCCATGGATGGGACATCTACCCCTGCCTTACACATATACAGTTTGGAACATCCTTATAACGGTCGTAGCAGTGAAGATAGATATAATATATTGGAGAATTATTCTAATAGATCCGTGAATAAGGATGCTGAAGGGAAATCCATATCTGAGATTTCCAACTGTGAGATAGGAATTGACTTTGCAAATAACCTGTCTATTGGGGATACGCATATATATGATTGCGGAACCGGTATCAAATCAATAAACACTAATTATAAGTATACTACTTCCTATGGCAATAATGTGATAGAAAATTGTACATACGGAATGAATGTGGATAGATTTGACAAAAATAGAGATACTAAATTCACGGATACATACGTGGATACTATCCGTAACTGTACATACGGTCTTTCTAATAACGTCAATACCTCTTCAAGTCATTTGGAATGGGAGAATCGGTTGGAAATATATAACTGTGAAGAATACGGTATTATGAACAAAGGAAACATAGCGTACATAATGCTTGATGTACATGACTGTGGTACGGGTATTTATATAACAGAAGACGCACAAACAACATCTTTTTGCTCGGGGTCTATGATTTATAATAACACGGAATGGAATATATATGATGGTTCCAAGAA
Organism: uncultured Bacteroides sp.; assembly: GCA_964635615.1. Taxonomy (GTDB): domain Bacteria; phylum Bacillota; class Clostridia; order Lachnospirales; family Lachnospiraceae; genus Coprococcus_C. The sequence continues at coordinate 8,709 of CAZWNL010000003.1, read as the reverse complement.
GTCTAACTCACTAGTTCAGATGTTTCAAAACACTACGAAGGAGGACTCAGAGGTAACGCTTACCGGCGGGGGAACAGGTAATATATATTTTGATTCCTCCCTCGCTTCAAATAAAAAAGTTGAAATTTATGCTACAAAATTAAAGAGTGATGACAGTGTGTATTATTTAGCGTCAGAGGATGGAATGTTTTTATTCAGACAGGGGAACTCTGGGATCGATACTTTGGACGGCACGATAGTCTTTGACACAGTCGATGCAGGATATTACGATGGCAGAAAGATTGCGGAACTGAAGACCGATATTACCTCGCAGATGTTTGCAAAAAAAGAAGGCTACGTCATAAAGTATGAAGAGGATGCCGGCAAATCATATGCCGTTTTTGCAGTAGGCTGCGATGTGACCTACGATGTCACGACAAACGGAGGCGATACCTTTATCGATGAAGATAACGATGAAGAAATTAAGGATGGAAAACCGAAGCAAATCAGCTATCTCAAGGATGATACGGTCAATTTAAACTATAAGGCTTCTGCTTCTAAACCAGGCTATACGTTTGTCGGTTGGAATACGGACAAAAACGCAACAAAGGGACTTGATACGCTTACGGCAGGAGAACAGGATATTACCTTATATGCCATATATGAAAAGACTGCTACAATTAACTATCATACATATGATGCCGCCTTGGATTACAGCACAGAAGTTACTTTTTACAACGATCAGGATAAGATAGAGCTGGCTCCATATAATGCCGACGGAGATAAGAACTTTGCCGGATATGTGCTCGACGAAGATGCCGCTGTTTCTTCTGCTGACGATTTACTGCAAGCAGGAGATAATGTAACAGTTTCTCCTGACGGCTTAGATGTTTATTGTGTATATGAAAAACAAGGACAGTTGACGTATCTGAAAAAGGATGGTACAACTCTGAGTACGGAAAGTAAAACCGTTTATGAAATATGCTCCGAGAATAAGGAATTTATGTATACCGTAGGAGTAGGGGAGTCGGTAGCGGGCTTTACCTTTACAGGATGGAAGGATGAAGCCGGTAACAGCTTTGTGGCAGGTGATACAATCAATACGGAGAATAACCTTATTGTTTTAACACCTGTGTATGTGGAGAATGAGGAGCCGACCACAGAAGATCCGACCACGGAAGAGCCAACCACAGAAGCACCAACCCCAGAACCACCAATCATACAGCCACCGACCACGGAGACATCAACCACACAGCCACCAGCCGGTCCTAAAACAGGAGATAGCACAAATCCAATCGGTGTTATTGGACTTGGAATTTTGTCTTTCTTAGGTATATTGGTATTATCTTTGAAAAACAAGAGGAAAAATTAATATGCCGCAATGCATTGACTTATGTGCAGACGGCGGACAAGTTTTGTGATTTAAATACGGGCAAGCATATGCATGAAATCAGTATTCTCAGGCATATGTTTGCCCGTAATTTTCGCTTATATGGTAAGAAATTTTCTATTTTTTTATTATATTATGAGAAAATATGTTATTAAACATTTAAAATATATTATTTTCATGATATAATATGCATGAATGAATCTCCAATCTTCTGTGGGGCAGAATTTGGGGAGGAAAATAAAAGAGGGGAGAAATATAATAGTGAGAAGAAATGTAAAAAAACTTAGTTGTGCAATACTGTGTACATGCCTGCTGTTGATAAATACACCAGGCGCTGTGTCTTATGCTGGGAACATGGAGCAATATGCAACAGGTACAGATGCAGCATATGTGGAGGTGGAAGATCCCGCTCAGGTGGCAACAAGTACAGATGCAGAGGATAATACTTCATCTGCCACAGCAACAGATGCGTTGTTATATGCAACGTCTCCAAATGTGCCGGAAGGCGGGGATAAAATTGAGATTAATTCCCAAGCCGATTGGGACAACCTGTCAACATACACGGAAGATAAAAATCCGGTAGCAATCATTTTAAACACGGATGTCAAGTTATCTAAAAATACGTCTTTAATTTTTCCTCCGACAAGTTCGGGTCCAAAGAATTTCCTGCTTTATGGCAACGGATACAGCATAGATATAGACGGTCATACATTTGCGGTTCAACAAGCAAATACCGTAGCAATAGAGAATACACACATCAAAAACGGAACGATGCAGGTTCAGGGGCATATCAGCTTTTCCTGTGCAGACAGTCAGTTTTCTTCAGCATCACTTGAATTGAATACAACCGATGCAATAGGAAGTGCAGATATCACCAAATGTAAATTTATAAATTGTCTGGAGCCGTGCGTTTATTCAAATGGTGAGGCATGCCCTGCAAGCTTCTCTGATTGCACTATGGAATACTGTGGACTCTTGTTTAAGGCTGAGAAAAAATGTGAGGTAAGCTTTTCCGGCATTATAGCAACAAACTGTATGGGGACTGTGTTTGGACAGACGGAAGATGCAGATGGTAAATTGTCAACAGACTCTTACACGATTAAATCAATATCCGGATGCGAGCTTAGCACCTCAAAGCCAGGAGTAACTGCGATTAATTATGGCGGCACCGGAAATTCGACGGCAAACAGACTTACATATGTTGGTTATGATATTGATGCGGCGTCACAGATATCCGGCTGTACGATTAAAGGCTTTGATACAGGTATTAATTTAAATAATTGCGAAATTGTAGTAAAGGAATGTAATATATCAGATTGCAAAGACGGAATTAATATACAAGGAGCTCCAGTTGTCATAGTAGACACAACATTAGAGGCAAGGGCTTCATTGACAGATTCCGTCGGTGTTACTTCAAATTCTACATGTTATCTGATAGATTGTGATATCAATGATTTTGTTACTGGAAGTGATATGAGTGAGACGACGATTATCAGCTGCAAGTACCAAAGCAAGGACACAAACCTTATATGTAATTCTAATGCATCCGTCTATGATACAAGGTTTATCGGCGGAAAAAATTCCGTAATTATGAAGAACGGCACATCATATTTCTATGGCTGTATTGTAAAGGGTGATGATACAACACAGTCGGGATTTTCTATGGATGGGTCGTCTGTCTCAGAATTACACATATACAGTTTAGATCGTCCTTATTATTCCCGCTCCGACAGATATTCTATGCTGAAAAATTATTCCAAAAGAATCACAAATATGGATGATGAATGGAAATCTGATGGGAAATCTGAGATTTCCAACTGTACTATAGGAGTTGACTTTGCAAAAGCACTGAATATTGGGGATACGCATATACATGATTGCGTGACCGGCATCAAAACAGGGAATACTACTTCGTGGGGTAATAATTTGGTTGAAAAATGTACTGACGGAATGATAGTGAATCAATTAACAAAAATGAACCGTGACACTTTTACGGATATACACACGGATACTATCCGTAACTGTTCAAATAATGGTCTTGACAGCAATAATATCACTTCAACTTCGGGGTCCTGGAATGATCGACTGGAAATATATGATTGCGACAATTATGGTATTAACGTCAAAGGAAGCTTAGAGGGACCAGTAGATATACATGACTGTAAAACGGGTATTTATATGACAGAGACCGCCAATAATGTACGTGTTATCGGCAATGAATCTAAGATTTATAATAACCATGAATGGAATATATGTAATAATTCCTCTCTGCCTAATCCACAAGTTGTAATTTCTAGCTCAGTGGGAACGCTTATCGGCGGGGCGGTCGGTAATAACATATATTCTCAAAGTGCTGTCTTTACCGGTAGCGATTTATATAGCGATGACAGTGTGTATTATTTAGGGACAAACGATGGAATGTATATATTTGGTATAAGAAATTTATACGGCACAGTAGTCTTTGACACAATCGATTCAGGATATACACTCGGCAGAAAGGTTGCAGTACTATTTAGCCCTGATATTGCCTCGCAGATGTTTGCAAAAAGAGAAGGCTATGTTATATCAACTGAGAAGGAGGGTAGCACTACATATGCCATTTTTGTAGCAGGCAGTGATGTGACCTACGATGTCACAACAAACGGAGGCGATACCTTTGATGGTGAAAAACTTAGCGATGAAGAAATTGAGAATGGAAAACTGCCGAAAATCAGCTATCTTGACGGCACTGATATTGATTTTTCATCCCATGACGCTTCCAAGGATGGATATGAATTTGTTGGTTGGAATACGGACAAAGACGCAACAGTGGGACTTGAAGTTGATACGCTTACAGCGGGGACTGAGGATATTACCTTATATGCCATATATAAAAGGAATGCTAATGTAAACTATCATACATATGATGCCACCTTGGATTACACAATCGCCGTTGCTCTTTACAACAATCAGAATAAGGTAGAACTGGCTACATATAAATATAACGCTGGTGGAGATAAAACCTTTGCCGGATATGTGCTCGATGAAGATGCCACTATTTCTTCTGCTGATGATTTACTGCAAGCAGGAGATAATGTAACAGTTTCTCCTGACGGCTTAGATGTTTATTGTGTATATGAAAAACAAGGACAGTTGACGTATCTGAAAAAGAATGGTACAACTCTGAGTACGGAAAGTAAAACCGTTTATGAGATATGCTCCGAGAATAAGGAGTTTGAGTATACCGTAAGAGCAGGGGAGCCTGTAGCGGGCTTTACCTTTACAGGATGGAAGGATGAAGCCGGTAACACCTTTGTCGCAGGTGATACAATCAGTACGGAGGATAACCTTATTGTTTTGACACCTGTATATGTGGAGAATGAGGAACCGACTCCAGAAGAGCCAACTCCTGAGGAGCCAACCCCTGAGGAACCAACTCCTGAGGAGCCGACCCCTGAGACACCGTTCCCTGGAGATCCAGTCATACAGCCACCGACCACAGAAACATCAACCACACAGACACCAGCTGGTCCTAAAACAGGAGATAGCACAAATCCAATCGGTGTTATTGGACTTGGAATTTTGTCTCTCTTAGGTATATTGGTATTGACCATGAAAAACAAGAGGAAAAATTAATATGCCAATGCACCTGCTTATGTGCAGGCGGCAGACAAGCTTTGTGATTTAAATACGGGCAAGCATATGCATGAAATCAGTATTCTCAGGCATGTGCTTGCCCGTAAATTTTGTTTATCTTTATCATAGAAATTCATTGTATTTCTGACGGCAAATCTCTTTTAATCCACCTAACACATTAATTATTAATTAGAATTGTATTGTAGGAATTTCCGCATTTTTTATTATCGGAAAATATATTATAATGCACTAAAAATGTATTATTTTGATTTTACAATACACGTAAATACGTTTTCAATCGTATGCGGACAAGAATTTGGTGAAGAAAATAAAGAAAAAGGGAGGATAAAAAAGTGAGAAGAAATATGAAAAAGCTCGGTTGTGCAATTCTGTGTATATGCCTGCTGTTGATAAATACACCATACTCCATGTCTTATGCAGAGAACACGGAGCAAAATGCGACATATACAGATGCGGATACGGATGCAGCTACAGAAGATGCGGATGTACCGGAGACGGAAGAAACCCCTCAGGCGGCAACAGCTACAGACGAGGAGGATATTGATGCTGTATCTGCTACGGAAACAGATGCGGTGTTATATGCAGCGTCTTCGGATATACCGGAGGGAGGGTATAAACTTGAGATTAATTCCCAAGCCGATTGGGACAACCTGTTTACCTATACGGCCGGTGATGGCAGTGGGTGGACTAACTCAGGAGGAATGACAACATACATTGAAGATAAAAATCCGGTAGCAATCATTATAAACGCTGATATCACATTGTCTCAAGATACTGTTTTAACTATTCCTCCGATAGATTCAGTTCAAAAGGATTTCCTGCTTTACGGCGATGGTCAACACAGTATAAATTTAGACGGACATGTATTTACACTTCAGGCGGCAAATACCGTAACAATAGACAATGCACACATTAACAACGGAACAGTGAAGGTGAATGGCGGCCAAATCGTAACAATGGAGAATACACACATCGAAAACGGAACGGTTCAGGTGTATAGCCATACCATCTTTTCTTGTACAGACAGTCAGTTTTCTGCAGCCTCAGTTGAATTGTATACAAACGCTGCAACGGAAACTACGAATATCACCGGATGTAAATTTTTTGATTGTCCGGGTCCGTGCATTAATTCAATGGGTACACCATGCCCTGTAAGCTTCTCTGATTGCACGATGAATAACAGTGGACTCTTATTTGGATCTTCCAATCCATGCAGGGTAAAATTTTCCAAAATTATAGCAACAGAATGTACGGGGACTGTCATTGGAAAAACGACAACTTCAGGTTACTCTCATTTTATCGAATCAGTATCCGACTGCGCGCTTAGCACCTCACAATCAGGAATAACTGCCATTGACCATACCGGTGGTTCGATAGGAGAAATTACAGGCTGTACGATTACAGGCTTTGATACGGGAATCAAGCTACATGGATGCAACTTCGTTCCTGATATTATTGATACACTCACAATCAGTGATACTAAAATTACGGATTGTATTATCGGAGTTGAAACCAATTATCTGTCATATAAAAATGCAATGATTTCAGGCCTTACTTTAGAGGCACGAGAGGGTGCTTCTGATACAATCGGATATAAAGGCAATGGAAGATTGACAGATAAAGATTTTAATTCGAGTGATGTTAATTATGATTTTAATAAAATACAACAGATTAAATCCTGCACTATTTCAGGATTTGATACAGGTATTAACTTAAATAATTGCCCAATTGTAGTATCAGACTGTAAGATTACAGATTGCAATTCAGGAGTTACTAACACAAACGCTGCTGTTGCCATAGTAAACACAATCTTGAAGGGAAAGGCTTCAGAAGAAAATTCCGTCAGTGTTACTACAAAAGGTGTTACTACAGGTAATACATGTTTTCTGATAGATAGTGATATCACTGATTTTGATATCGGAAGTGACGCTTATAACGCAAATTTCATGACAATTATCGGCTGTAAGTACGAAAACAGGGACACAAATCTCATATGCGCTTTTCAAACAGAAGCCTACGATGCAAGCTTTAGCGGAAGCGAAACATCTGTAATTATCAAAGGTGGAAGCTCATATTTCTATGACTGTGTTGTAGAGGGTGATGCTGTTGCAACAACGGGATTTTCCATGGAAACATCTGCCACAAATCTACATATATACGACATGGAGCGTCCTTATAATACTCCATATAACGGCGGATATTATAATGACGTGAAGCAAAATTCCAACGGAACCGTGAAGAATGGAAAATCAGAGATTTTCAACTGTAAGACAGGAATTGACGCTAAAAGCTATGTAAAGATAGCGGATACGCATATACATGATTGTGTTACCGGTATCAAATCATCGAACAATATTGACTCCTATGGTAATAATCTGATAGAAGACTGTACTAACGGAATGGAAGTGCAAAGCTTATTCAAATATGCAGATGGTGCTTATGCTGCATTCACAGATATACATGTAGATACTATCCGCAACTGTTTAAATGATGGTTTTACCTCCTCTTATGTCACATCAAGTCCTGTGGAATGGAAGAATCGATTGGAAATATATGATTGCGACAATTATGGTATTAAAACCGCAGGAAGCATAACGAGCGCAACCGTTGACGTACATGACTGTAAAACGGGTATTTATATTGATAATGGGAACAATCCATTTATAATTCTTGGCTCTGAATCTAAGATTTATGATAACCGGGAATGGAATATATATGATGATTCTGCTACTTCATCATTAATAATTCAAGGCTCGGAGGGAACGCTTACCGGCGGGGCAGTAGGTAATATATATTCTACAAATCCTACTATCAACAATACTATCATTACTCCCCAAGATTTATATAGTGATGACAGTGTATATTATTTAGGGACAGCCGACGGAATGTGTAGATTTGGTATGGATAATTTATACGGTACGGTAGTCCTTGACACAGTCGATTCAGGATATATAGCCGGCAGAAGGGTTGCCGGAATCACTAACCCTGATATTGCCTCGCAGATGTTTGCAAAAAGAGAAGGCTTTATTATATCAACTGAGGAGGAGGAGACGTCAACCGGTAATATAGTTACATATGCCGTTTTTGCAGAAGGATATGATGTGACCTACGATGTCACGGAAAACGGAGGCGATACCTTTATCGATGAAGATAACGACGAAGAAATTAAGGATGGAAAACCGAAGCGAATCAGCTATCTCAAAGGGGATACGGTCAATTTAAACTATAAGGCCTCTAAACCAGGCTATACATTTGTCGGTTGGAATACAGACGAAGACGCAACAGTAGGACTTGAACCTGATACGCTTAAGGCGGAGACAGCGGATATTACCTTATATGCCATATATAAAAAGACTATCAATATCAACTATCATACATATGATGCCACCTTGGATTACAGTATCGACGTTACCCTTTACAACAATGAAGATACGATAGAGCTGGCTGCATATAACGTCGGTGGAGACAAGACCTTTGCCGGATATGTGCTCGACGAGGATGCCGCTGTTTCTTCTGCTGATGATTTGCTGAAGGCAGAGGATAAAGTAACGGTTTCTTTTGACAATCTGATGAAAGCAGGAGATAATGTAACAGTTTCTCCTGACGGCTTAGATGTTTATTGTGTGTATGAAAAACAAGGACAGTTAAAGTATCTGAAAAAGGATGGTACAACTCTGAGTACGGAAAGTAAAACCGTTTATGAA
>CAZWNL010000002.1:202755-208720 GCA_964635615.1 uncultured Bacteroides sp. | reverse complement strand
TACCGTTACGTCGGAGACGAGCGAAAGCGTATTTTTGTTATTATGATATAAATATCCTGAGTGCGATAGCCTTAACTATAAATTTTTATGAGGTTCTCAAGCTTTGAGGTTGCATTTATCATCATAAGGTCAAGTAATGTAATTGCGCACATTGCTTCGACTACCACAACGGCGCGTGGACCGATGATTGGGTCATGGCGTCCTTTTATTTCAATTTCCGTTTCCTCATGTGATGAAGTTATTGTCTGCTGCTTTTTATATATGGACGGAGTGGGTTTAAAGGAAGCCCTTACAAGAATATCACCACCATCGCTTATGCCACCTAATGTGCCGCCTGAATGATTTGTAGCCTTAATCGGTTTTCCATTTTCTATTCTGAAGGCATCGTTATTTTCCGAACCCTTGGCACGCTGAACAAGGATACCGTCACCTATTTCAACTGCTTTGACGGCACCAATGGACATTATGGCTTTCCCAAGACTTGCATCCAGCTTATCAAATACAGGTTCGCCGATACCTGCGGGAACACCGCTTATTATACATTCAACTGATGAGCCGATGGAATCCCTGTCAGCCATGACTTCTTTTAGAAGTGCCGTTGCAGCCTCTGCAGCAGCAGAATCAGGCATATAGTGGGGGTTGTTAAATATTTCATTTTTCTGAAATTTGGAATAATCAATTACAATATCGCCTATTGAGCGTGTATATGATAAGAAATTAATGCCAAGTGTATTTAAAACCTTTGAGGCAATTGCACCAGCTGCAACCCTTCCTACGGTTTCCCGGCCTGAGGAACGTCCTCCGCCCCTGTAATCCCTGAAACCGAATTTTTCATCAAATCCAAAATCTGCATGTCCGGGTCTGTAGCAGTATGCAATATTTCCGTAATCCTTAGATTTTTGATCCTCATTGTAAACAATAAGGGAAATAGGAGTGCCCGTTGTTTTTCCATCAAAAACGCCTGATAAAATCTGAACCGTGTCTGATTCATTTCGCTTTGTTGAAAAATCACTCTGTCCCGGCTTTCTTCTGTTTAAAAATATCTGAATATCCTCCTCAGATAGAGGTACATTTGACGGACATCCGTCAACAACTACGCCAAGAGCACGACCATGAGATTCACCCCATGTACTAATTTTAAAAATATTACCATATGTAGAACCAGCCATAATAAAATCCCCTTTATAAGATAAGTTATATTTTTGGAAAAATAATACAAAATTATCCGTTGATTTCAATGAAAACCATATATAATTACATGTAAGTTTCGTCACTTTACGGTATTTTAATCACAGAAAATGCATTGTTAATATATTATATCCGCAAATAATAATTGTCAATGATGATAATTATGTTGTTTTACATGGTATAAGTTGTGAAAGTATGTTACAATATGCCCTAAAGAGGAACCCAACGAAGTTGAGAGAACATAGCAGGGTCCGAAGGACCGTGCCCTGCGAAGCAGAAAGGTTCCTTAGAGCAAGACCCGAGACCCATTGGAGCGAGGAGGAGCATAATGAGCCAACTGGTTTATACAAATGAAAAATGTCAGGGATGTAATCGTTGCATTTCAGTATGTCCAGTGCTTACTGCAAATTATTCCGTTCGTGCAGAAGAAGAACAGCGGATTGAGGTACATAGCGAAAATTGCATCGGTTGTGGTGCCTGCTTTGATGTTTGTGAGCATAATGCCAGAGAATATTATGATGACACGGAACAGTTTTTCTGTGACTTAGAACATGGCGAGCAGATATCTGTGCTGCTGGCTCCGTCATTTCAGGCGAATTATCCAGAGGAATATGCGTCTATATTGGGTGGGCTGAAAAATTTAGGTGTCAATCGTATTATAAGTGTCAGCTTTGGAGCAGACATTACCACATGGGGATATATCAACTATATTTCAAAGCATGAGCTGCAAGGAGGAATTTCACAGCCTTGTCCGGCAGTTGTTAATTACATTGAGCATTATGCACCGGATTTGATACAGAAGCTGATGCCGATTCATAGTCCTTTGCTGTGTACGGCAATTTATGCAAAAAAATATATGCATATTACGGATAAGCTGGCATTTATCAGTCCATGTATTGCAAAAAAGATTGAGATTACGGATCCGAATACGAATGGCTACGTATCATATAATCTGACGTTCAGCCATTTTATGGAGTATGCAAGAAAGCATCATATCATTGGCGCAGATGCATCCGATGAGATAGAATATGGTTTGGGAGCTGTTTATCCAACACCGGGAGGACTTAGGGAAAATGTCTACTGGTTTTGTGGAGAAGATGCATTTATACGACAGGTAGAGGGAGAAAAGCGTGCATATGCCTTTTTGGAGGATTACAGAAAAAGGCTGGCAAGAGGGCAGAGATTACCGTTTATGGTTGATATTTTAAACTGTGACAGAGGCTGTCTTTACGGAACGGGTATTGAAACGGAAAAGAATTATTCTGAGGAAAACTATTATAACCTGCAGGAAATCAGAGAACGCTGTAAGAGAAACAGTGAAGAGAATCCATTTTCAAAAAAACTCACTCCGGCGGAACGTTTAAAGCAGTTTAACAGGCAGTTTTCCGAATTGGATATTCGGGATTTTATGCGAAGCTATTCTGATAAATCTACCAGTATTTCTTTGCGTGAACCAAGTGAGAAGGAATTGGATGCTATATTCATTTCCATGAATAAAAAAAGCTGGGCACAAAGGAATATTAACTGTGGAGCATGTGGATATGGAAATTGTCTGGAAATGGCAGCAGCAATTTACAATGGCAGTAATATACCGGAAAACTGTGTTCATTATATGAAGGATGAGCTACATGCTTTTTCTGTCAGGATGAAAAAACAAAATGAGGAATTAAAGCGGGCGATTAAGGAGGAAAAGGAAGGCGAGCTGTTCATTAATCAGATAATACGTGCGTTTGCAAAAAGTATTGACCTTAAGGACCAGTATACAAAAGGACATTCCTTCCGTGTGGCAGAGTATGCAAGGATGATTGCAATGAGGATGGGATATAATGATAAAAAGCTTGAAAATATTTATCATATTGCCCTGCTTCACGATATTGGAAAGGTTGTAATACCGGAAGAAATTTTAAATAAGCCGGGAAAGCTCACAGATGGTGAGTATGAAATGATTAAGCTGCATGCACAGTATGGTTATGATATTTTAAAGGAGATTGACAGCCTGCCGAATCTGGCACTTGGTGCAGGATATCATCACGAGCGTGTAGATGGAAAGGGGTATCCGAACGGAAAACAGGAAAGGGAAATTCCGCAGATTGCCAGAATTATTGCAGTTGCAGATACATTTGACGCTATGCATTCAACCCGTCCTTACAGGAAATGCATGCCAATGGAACATATTATTGATGAGCTGAAACGGGTTTCTGGAAGCCAGTTAGATGCCCAAATTGTGGATATTCTTTTGGAGCTTATTGAAGAGGGAGCTTTTGAGGATGATATTCAGGTACAATATGCAGTTGAAATGGATAAGTAATTCTGTTATTTAAGGTTAAAACATTAACACAAAAGTGTTTACATTGAGCAGTTGTTGTGTTATTATAGGCAATGCCATCACTTAGTTATTGGCTCACTCCGACCATAACCCGGTGATTGGATATAATTTTTTTAGGAGGAAAAAAATATGATAACTACTGAGATGAAGAAAGAAATCATTGAGAAGTACGGAAGAAGCGTGGGAGACACTGGTTCACCTGAGGTACAGGTTGCACTTCTTACTGCAAGAATTAACGACTTAAATGCACATTTTAAGGCTCATCCAAAGGATCATCACTCAAGGAGAGGACTTCTTAAGATGGTTGGTCAAAGAAGAAATTTACTTGCTTATCTTAAGAGTAAGGACATTGAGCGTTACAGAACTCTTATTGAGAAGCTTGGACTTAGAAAGTAAAGCATATAAAAGAGGCTGCCGATTTTGGCAGCCTCTTTTCAGTTTTATCATGAAGATACTTTATTCTTGAAAAAAAGGAAATTTACTGATATTCTAAAAAATGTAAAATAATTGTGTCAGTTTTTCCATGTGAATTTGTAATACATTTTGATTTATTTTATAAATTTGAGCATGGATATGATGCTGCTAAAAACCCGGAGGCACGATATGGAAAAGTATAATGTGATGGATTATGTTTTAGATGAATATAAGGATGTGGAAGCGGAAAAGTATATAGGGATTTTCGGCAATCCCATAAAGCATACCCTTTCACCTGTTATACATGATACAATAAGCAGAGCTTTAAATTTAAATGAAAGATATATTCCGTTTTATATAGAAAATAATCTGAATTTGGCAGTTAAGGACGCATTTGACAGGGGAATTTTGGGACTTAACATAACTGTTCCTCACAAGCAGAGTGTTATGGAATGTCTTGTGGAGGTGGATGAGGCGGCAAAGGCCATAGGAGCAGTCAATACTCTTGTCAGAACAGAGAAGGGATATGTGGGGTATAATACGGATATGCCAGGGCTTGCCAAGGCGATAGAGAGCGAGGGAGTAAGCCTTGAAAATAAAAATATCATAATTCTCGGTGCAGGCGGTGCAGCAAGGGCAGCCGTATATATGTGCATAAAATATGGTGCAAAAAAAGTTTACATAATTAACAGAACAGTGGAGAATGCAAGGAAAATTGCTGACGATATGGAGGCTGCTTTTTGTGTTTACGACAGTCGTGGCAAAAAAAGTAAATGTTCTGAAATATATGCCGTTGCAGCTGGCAAATATAAGGAAATACCAAATGACAAATATATTTTTATTCAGTGTACGTCAGTGGGGCTTCATGAGGGCGACGGACTTCCGGTTGTAGATGATGCGGAGTTTTATAAAATGGCTTTGTTTGGAGTGGATTTAATATATAACCCTGCAAAAACGCCGTTTATAAAGCTTTTGGAAGAATTTGGCATAAAAACCATGAATGGGCTTAAAATGCTTTTGTATCAGGGTATTATGTCTAATGAGTTGTGGAATAAAAAGACAGTTGATAAAGATACGACAGACAAGGTGTACAGAGCACTTTGTGCAGCAGTTTATGGTACAGGGAATAATATTGTCTTAGTCGGCTATATGGGTTCGGGAAAAACAACAATAGGCAAATATATTTCATGTGAGCTTGGATATGAATTTATTGATACAGATGAATATATTGTGAAGAAGGAAGGTATGTCAATAAATGACATATTTTCTAAAAAAGGGGAGGAATATTTCAGAAGGCTGGAGACCGATACTGTAAGGGAATTAGGAACGGTCTTACATAATGCGGTGATAGCTACAGGCGGAGGACTTCCTATGAGGGATGAAAACAGGAAGCTGCTTAAAGTCTTGGGAACGGTTTATTATCTTAAAACGGAAGCAGATACTATTTTCAGGAGAGTTTCGGGAAATGAGGATAGACCGCTTCTTTTGTGTGAGAATCCATATGAAAGAATATGCACCATGCTTAATGAAAGAGAGCCTAATTATTTGCTTTCTGCTGATGTTTTGATTTGTACTGATAATAAGAGTGTAGAGGATGTGGCAAGGGAGATTTATAATAGCTGTAAAAAATCTGAAAAGTAATTTGTTATTTTCTTTTATATAAAATGTACTTGTTAATTGTTTTAGATTGTGATATTATGTGATACACGCATATATCAGATAATAAGTGTATTGCCACCCGTACAATTTATATGCGGTTGTAATTATGATTTCATTTTATTTCCACCCATAAGATGAGGTATATTATTAATAATCGGAAGAAGGTGAAATAATGAGTGATAGTGAAAAGCTTGATTTGATTTTGACGGGAGTACTTGATTTAAATACAAGGATGTACAGGGTCGAGGAAGATTTAAAAGAAGTCAAGGAAGATGTAAAATTTTTAAAAGACAGAATGGAAAGAGTTGAGGCGGAAGTAAGGCTTTTAAAAGACAGAATGGAAAGAGTTGAGGCGGAAGTAAGGCTTTTAAAAGACAG
>CAZWNL010000002.1:0-202655 GCA_964635615.1 uncultured Bacteroides sp. | reverse complement strand
AGGTTAAGGAAGAAGTAGTAATACTGAAGGACGACTTAAAAGAGGTTAAGGAAGATGTAGCAATATTGAAGGACGACATAAAAGAGGTTAAGGAAGAAGTAGTAATACTGAAGGACGACTTAAAAGAGGTTAAGGAAGAAGTTACAAAAACGAACCTTATAATTGAAAATGAACTTCGTGTCAACATTCAAAGAATTGCAGAAGGACATCTTGATTTGTCAAGGAACATGCAGGATGTTATAAGACCGAATAATGAGATGGAAGTGCTTGTAGTAAGAGTTGGAGTTTTAGAAACAGAGGTAAAATATATTAAAAAGAACTTACATATGAATGTTGCAAAGTAATTTTCATTTTCGTTAAATGTAAAATTTAGAGTATATGGCGTATATTTAGGTAGAGGAAATATACGCCATTTTTATCTTGAAGAAACAAAATATAAATGTTATACTGTTGTAGATTGTAATTAGGATAAAACCGAGACTTCTGAAAAAAATATTTCTTTTCATGTAATGTTTTTTTCAGTTGTTTCGGAATTCTAATACAAAATATTTTTAAGGAGATTAATTATGTACAAGAAATTTGAGATGGAGCTTGCCGGAAGAACGCTTCGGGTTGATGTCGGCAGGGTTGCGAAGCAGGCAAATGGCGCAGCACTTATGCACTATGGGGATACCGTTGTTTTATCAACAGCTACAGCTTCTGAGAAGCCTAGGGAGGGGATTGATTTCTTTCCACTTTCAGTTGAGTATGAGGAGAAACTTTATTCAGTAGGCAAAATACCTGGAGGCTTTAATAAGAGAGAGGGTAAGGCAAGTGAGAATGCAATACTTACCTCAAGAGTTATAGACCGTCCTATGAGACCACTTTTTCCAAAGGATTACAGAAATGATGTTACGCTGAATAATCTGGTTCTTTCTGTTGACCCTGAGTGCTCACCTGAGCTTACAGCAATGCTTGGTTCAGCTATTGCAACAGCCATATCTGACATACCGTTTGATGGACCATGTGCAACTACTCAGGTAGGTATGATTGATGGCGTTTTGGTATTTAATCCAAATGCCACCCAGAATCTTGTTTCAGACCTTAAGCTTACTGTTGCTTCTACAAGGGATAAGGTTATTATGATAGAGGCAGGGGCAAATGAAATTCCTGAGGAGAAGATGATTGAGGCTATATATGCAGCCCATGAGCTGAATCAGAAGGTTATAGCTTTTATTGACCAGATAGTGGCAGAGTGTGGAAAGCCTAAGCATGAATATACAAGCTGTGCAGTTCCTGAGGAGCTTTTTGAGGCTATAAAGGCTATAGTAACACCTCAACAGATGGAAGAAGCTGTATTTACAGATGAGAAGCAGGTTAGAGAGGAAAATATAAGACAGATAAAGGACAAGCTTGAGGAAGCCTTTGCAGATAATGAGGAATGGCTTGAGGTGTTGGATGAGGCTGTTTACCAGTATCAGAAGAAAACAGTAAGAAAGATGATATTAAAGGATCACAAGCGTCCTGATGGAAGACAGATTACACAGATAAGACCGCTTGCTGCTGAGGTTGATACTATTCCTAGAGTTCATGGCTCAGCTATGTTTACAAGAGGACAGACACAGATATGTAATATTGTTACGCTTGCACCTTTGTCAGAGGCTCAGAAGTTAGACGGACTTGATGAGAACGTTGTATCAAAGAGATATATGCATCATTACAATTTCCCATCATATTCGGTTGGAGAGACAAAACCTTCAAGAGGACCGGGACGTCGTGAAATCGGACATGGTGCACTTGCAGAGAGAGCTCTTGTTCCTGTGCTTCCAAGCGAGGAGGAATTCCCATATGCCATTCGTTCTGTTTCGGAGACATTTGAGTCAAACGGTTCAACCTCCATGGCATCTACATGTTCATCATGTATGGCGCTTATGGCAGCAGGAGTGCCTATAAAGAAAATGGTAGCAGGTATATCCTGTGGACTTGTAACCGGTGATACGGATGATGACTATGTACTTCTCACTGATATTCAGGGACTTGAGGACTTCTTTGGAGACATGGACTTTAAGGTTACGGGTACTACGGAAGGTATTACCGCAATTCAGATGGACATTAAAATACACGGACTTACAAGACCTATCGTTGAGGGCGCCATTGCAAGATGTCGTGAGGCAAGACTTTTCATTATGGATACATGTATGAAGCCTGCAATAAGCCAGCCAAGACCAACCGTAGGAGAGCTTGCACCAAAGATTATTCAGACTGTTGTTGATCCTGAAAAAATTGGTGAGATTATAGGTCAGAGAGGAAAGACCATCAATTCCATTATAGAAGAAACAGGTGTTAAGATTGACATTGATGATGATGGACGTGTTTCTATCTGTGGTGTTGAGCAGGCAGGTATGGATAAGGCACTTAAAATCATACGTTCAATTGTTGACCCTATTGAGGTCGGAAAGACATATGAGGGCAAGGTTGTAAGAATAATGAACTT
Organism: uncultured Bacteroides sp.; assembly: GCA_964635615.1. Lineage (GTDB taxonomy): Bacteria > Bacillota > Clostridia > Lachnospirales > Lachnospiraceae > Coprococcus_C. The sequence continues at coordinate 200,182 of CAZWNL010000002.1, read as the reverse complement.
TGGTGCATTTGTTGAGCTTGCTCCAAATAAGGATGGATTAATTCATATTTCCAAGCTTGCAGACCATAGAGTTGAAAAGGTTGAGGATGTTGTTAATATCGGCGATGAGGTTAAGGTTAAGGTGCTTGACATTGACAGAATGGGCAAGATAAGTTTAAGCCTCAAGGACGCATAACATAAATATTTTTCAAGCATGAATATGCCCCGTTTACGCTAATGCGGGGCATATTTGCTATAATTTAGAGAAGATATGGAGGGTAAATAATGAGATACGGCTATTTTGATGATGCTGCAAGAGAATATGTGATTGACAGACCCGACACTCCGGCACCTTGGGCGAATTATTTAGGCTCACCTGAGTATGGTGCCATTATTTCAAATAATGCCGGAGGATATAGCTTTGTAAAATCCGGAGCAAACGGCAGAATTTTGAGATATGTTTTTAACAGCTTTGATCAGCCGGGCAGATACATATATTTGAGAGATAATGATACACAGGATTATTGGTCTGCATCATGGCAGCCTGTCGGAAAGTCACTTGATAATTATAAAAGTGAATGCCATCATGGAACAGGATATACTAATATTAAGGCATCATATGACGGCATTGATACAGAGGCTCTTTATTTAGTCCCTCTCGATAAAACACATGAGGTGTGGAATCTCAAGGTTACAAATAATTCAGACAAGCCAAGAAATTTGTCCGCAATCGGATATTGTGAGTTTACAAACGATAACAATTATGAGCAGGATCAGGTAAACCTTCAGTATACATTATTTATAACGAGAACATATTTTAAGGAAAACAGAATAAAGCAGGTTATAAATGAAAATGTAAACAAGGGTGCTCCTGTAGACGGAAATGTTACGTTTACAAGGTTTTTCGGATTGGCAGGTGGAGACGTTGCCAGCTATTGCGGTGACAAAGAGGCATTTTTAGGGTTATATCATTCATATGCAAATCCTATGGCAGTTATAAATGGTAACTGTGGAAATAAACTAAACTATAACTCAAATTCATGTGGAGCATTGGAAACTAAGCTGTCCCTTGCCCCAGGAGAAACAAAATATATAGCATTTGTCGTAGGCATGAAGAATGATGCTGAAGCAGAAAGGATTTTGAAGACTTATGCTGACGTAAAGTCACAGTCTGAAAAGGAGCTTGCCGAGCTTAAGAAGTATTGGGGTGATAAGCTTGATAATTTACAGGTCAAAACTCCGAGTCCTGAATTTAATTCCATGATAAATACATGGAATGCATATCAATGCTTTATGACATTTATATGGTCAAGGGCTGCGTCATTTTCATATTGTGGTTTAAGAAACGGATATGGCTATAGAGATACTGTTCAGGATATACAGGGTATCATACACCTTGCTCCTGAAATGGCACTTGAAAAAATACGTTTTATGCTTTCTGCTCAGGTTGACAACGGAGGAGGACTTCCTCTTGTTAAATTTAACCATAATGCGGGACATGAGGATACACCTGATGATGCTTCATATGTAAAGGCAACAGGTCATCCTGCATATAGGGCAGATGATGCGCTTTGGCTTTTCCCTACAGTATATAAGTATATTGCAGAGTCGGGTAATGTTGATTTTATAGACGAGGTAATATTATTTGCAAACGGTGGTGAGGGAACCGTATATGAGCATTTAAAGAGAGCAATTGATTTTTCCATGAACCATTTGGGAAATAACAACATGCCTGCAGGACTTCACGCAGATTGGAATGACTGCTTAAGGCTTGGAAAAAAGGGAGAGTCAACATTTGTAGCAATGCAGCTTTATTATGCAATGACTGTTCTCCGTGACTTTGCTGTAAGAAAAAATGATACTGAGTATATTGCATATTTGGATAAGATACAGAAGGAGCTTGGAGACACTATTCAGACTAAGTGCTGGGAGGATGACAGATATATAAGAGGTTACAAGGAAGACGGCATGATAATAGGCTCAAAGCATGACCCTGAGGCCAATATGTGGCTTAATCCACAGTCATGGTCAGTTATAAGCGGACTTGCAACTAAGGAACAGGCAGAAAAAGCTCTTGAGTCGGTACACAGGGAGCTGAATACACCTTATGGCGTAAGGCTTATGGCACCTGCCTATGAAGACCATGCATTTGACGGAGCGCTTATGTTGCTGTTTAATGCTTCCACAAAGGAAAACGGAGGTATCTTTTCACAACCACAGGGGTGGATTATACTTGCCGAATCACTTATGGGACATGGAAATCGGGCATTTGAATATTTTACTGAAAGCTCACCTGCATCAATGAATGATAAGGCAGAAATCCGTAAGCTTGAGCCATACTGCCATGGACAGTTTACAGAAAGCTCTGACAGTCCTTTTGAGGGCAGGTCACATGTTCATTGGCTTACAGGTACCGCGTCTACAGTTATGGTAGGATGTGTCGAGGGCATTTTGGGAATAAGACCTGACTTTGAGGGACTTAGGCTGGCACCTTCTGTTTCCTCCGATTGGAAGGAATTTGAAATTTCAAAAATGTACAGGGGGAAAAAGCTTAATATTAAGGTATCAAACCCTGACGGTGCACAGGGTGGATATAAGACATTGACATTAAATGATGAAAAATTGTCCGACAATTATATACCTTTTGATAAGCTTAAGGATGAAAATGATATTTTGCTTGTCATGTAAAAAGGTAACCCTTGGTAGCTAGTTGTTAATTCTTTAGCATGATAAAATTTTCCTAATGAATAATTGAGTTTTCGATAATTCATATGGGGTGTTTCATATATTATATGAGAAAAGAGGTTCTGATTTTTTCCTGATTTATTGGGAATTAGTCAGGACCTCTTTTTTTATCGTTATGCGAAAGTTATAAAAACCTTTTCATATATACCATGCAACAGCGAATAATAAAAAAAAGTGTGTGTATAATAACAAAAAAACGGAGGTTTATTATGTGTAGCGAAAATAAAAATGATGACGAAAAAAGAGAGCCTGAAAAATATGACGGAAAAACTGAAAAGTATGACAGCAGGCTTATAAAGGATTTAGGGCAGTATGTTCTTAAAGCTAAAACAGATGGAAAAGGTATAGTTTTACTTAACATAGCAGGTGAGATAGAAGGGCATGAGTCTCTTGGAGGCAATTCAAAGGTAAGTAAGTATGAGCTTATTCTGCCTCTGCTTGCACTTGTTCAAAGTGATGAGAATATAGAAGGACTGCTTGTTTTATTAAATACTGTGGGCGGAGATGTGGAGGCAGGACTTGCAATAGCTGAAATGATAGCATCCATAGATAAGCCTAAGGTATGCCTTGTATTAGGCGGTGGACATTCCATAGGAGTACCGCTTGCTGTTTCAGGTGATGTAACATATATAGTGCCTACTGCAACAATGGTTGTTCATCCGATAAGGATAAACGGTACAGTGCTTGGAGTAAGGCAGAATTATGAATATATTGAAAGAATGCAGGATAGAATTATAAGCTTTACGGCAAGTCACAGCAGGATAAAGGAAAATGAGTTGAGGGATATTATGTTTAACACAAGGGAACTTACCAAGGATATAGGCTCTGTTCTTATTGGGGAGCAGGCGGTAAAAAAAGGAATCATTGACAATGTAGGTGGAATAAACTGTGCCATGAATTGCTTATATGACTTGATAAATAAAAAGAAAAATAGTACAATATGAGGGACTTGTTTGGGAAAATATTACTTTATGTTGTGTTTTTAGTTATATAATATGCAAAGCTGTCGTGTACTGACGGGACAGCTTTGCATAGATAAATTATGGATAAGGAGACATATGAATGGCTGAACAAAAAAATGCCGGACGGGGTTCGTCAAAAAAAGGCTCTACGGGAGCTTCGAGCGGCACTAGAAAAAGCAATAAGACAGACAGTACATATACAAGTGAACGAAAACAGGCTGCGACAAAAGCTTTAAATGAAGAAAGCAGTTCACGAAAAAATGAGATATATCTTTTTATATATCTTGCTGTTTCCGTGTTTCTCGTTTTAAGTAATTTTGGAGTTGGTGGTGTAGTCGGTAATTTTATTTCAAAAATAATATTTGGTCTTGTGGGCACTGTAGCATATATTCTTCCCTTTTATATTTTCTTTTCGGCTGCATTTCTTCTTTCAAATGGTGCTCAGAAAAAAATTGTAAAGAGGGTATTGTGTATAGCCATATTTATTGTTGCGCTTGCCTTTGTTTGTCAGCTTATAAGCGGCGTTGATGAAGTATCCGTAAAAACGCTTTATGAGGAGGGAGCAAAGCATAAAAGAGGGGGCGGTGTACTTTTAGGAGGTATTCTTGCACTGCTTTATAGGCTTATAGGAATGTCGGGCTCAATCATACTTATAGTGCTGCTTACGATTATCGGAATAATAATAGTTATGGACGTGTCCATTATTCGAATGATAAAGGATGGCTTTGATAAAGAAGATGATGATTACGAAGATGATTTGGATGAGGAGGCACTTATTTCAAACCGGCGTAAAAATAAGAACATGTTAAATAATATAAAGGTTTTGGAATCTGCCGATAGTAAAAAAGCCAAAGGGAAAAATAAAAAGAAAAAGCCTAATCCTGAGGAGATTCATGAGCTTAAGCCGCTTCCTCCAAAGGACTTCTTTGATGAGGAGAGTCTTGATTATTCAGATAAAAAGGATATTTTTAAAGCTGAAAAGGAAGATATTAACAGCAGTTCAAAGGACTTTTTTGCTGATAGTGAAGCAGAAAATGAACCCATTACAGAGGTACCGAAGGGAAAAAGGAAGAAAACAAAACAAACATATAATGACATGCTTGATGAAAGAGATAGTATTTCTGATGAAATAAAGAAAAAAACAACTACGGCATCGGATGTTTCTACAAAAACAGAAATGGAAAAAAGTGATTTTGCCGTATCAGATAAAGCAGGGCAAAATTCTGTGATGCAAAAAACCGCAGGTAGTGGACAATCGGCAGGAAGCATATCACCTGAGGACTATAAATTTCCGCCAATTAATCTTTTAAAGACGGCAAAGGTAGGAAGAAACGCAGGCAATGATGCATATGTCAGGGAAACTGCCATGAAGCTTAAAAGCACGTTGGAGAATTTTGGAGTAAATGTAACAATAACGGATTACAGCTGCGGCCCTTCCGTCACAAGATATGAGCTTCAGCCGGAACAGGGTGTCAAGGTAAGTAAAATAGTCGGACTTGCAGATGACATTAAGCTTAACCTTGCGGCGGCGGATATAAGAATAGAAGCACCTATACCAGGAAAGGCGGCAATTGGAATAGAGGTTCCAAATAAGGAAAGTCAGGCGGTATATTTCAGGGATTTGCTTGAGTCGGATAATTATACAAAATTCCCATCCAAAATAGCCTTTGCAGTGGGAAAGGACATAAGCGGTCAGGTTGTTGTTGCCGATATAGCCAAAATGCCCCATCTTCTTGTAGCAGGAGCAACAGGCTCAGGTAAATCGGTGTGCATAAACACTCTTATAATGAGTATTCTCTACAAGGCAAGACCTGATGAGGTTAAGCTTATCATGGTTGACCCTAAGCAGGTTGAGCTTAGCATATATAACGGTATTCCTCATATGCTTATACCGGTTGTTACCGACCCTAAAAAGGCGGCAGGAGCGCTTAATTGGGCAGTAATGGAGATGACAAACAGATACCAGCTTTTTGCGCAGTATAATGTGCGTAATCTTCAGGGCTACAATGAAAAGGTAAAGACTGTGACAGGCGAGGAAGAAGGCAATGAGGAGCTTAAGAAGCTTCCACAGATTGTTATTATAGTTGATGAGTTGGCTGACCTTATGATGGTGGCGCATGGTGAGGTTGAGGATGCCATTGTAAGGCTGTCTCAGCTTGCAAGAGCGGCAGGAATACATTTGGTAATAGCAACACAAAGGCCGTCCGTAGACGTAATTACGGGACTTATCAAGGCAAATGTTCCTTCACGTATAGCCATGACTGTATCATCGGGCGTTGACTCAAGGACTATTCTGGATATGAACGGAGCGGAAAAGCTGCTTGGCAAGGGAGATATGCTCTTTTATCCTACAGGCTATCCAAAGCCGGTGAGAGTACAGGGAGCATTTTTATCGGATGAGGAAATTGCAGACGTTGTTGACTTCTTAAAAAAGCAGTCGGGAGATGTTGAGTATGACAGCAAAATTACTGATGAGATAGACAAGTCAAATGTAGGAGGCTCGTCTCAGGCAGGAAGCAGCGGTTCCGAATATGATGATTATTTTGTCGATGCAGGAAAATTCATAATAGGTAAGGAAAAGGCATCGATTGGTATGCTCCAAAGAGTATACAAGATAGGCTTTAACAGGGCTGCAAGAATCATGGACCAGCTTTCAGATGCAGGGGTCGTGGGACCTGAGGAGGGAACCAAGCCAAGAAAGGTACTTATGACTTTGGAAGAATTTGAAAATTATGTTGAAGAAAATATGTAAATATAATATAGTGAAGTGATTAAATGTTGTTTATTTAATGTTAAGTAATCAGGTGTAAATTTATAAGGAGATTAAGTATGACTGATATTGAAATTGCACAGCAGGCTGAAATGAAAAACATAAAGGATGTAGTGTCGGTGCTTGATATAACAGAGGATGATTTGGAAATGTATGGAAAGTACAAAGCTAAGCTCTCAGACGAGTTTATGGCTTCCGTTAAAGACAATAAGGACGGAAAACTTATTCTTGTCACTGCAATAAATCCTACACCGGCTGGGGAGGGCAAAACTACCGTGACGGTTGGGCTGGGGCAGGCTATGGGCAGGCTTGGTAAGAAGTCCGTGATTGCACTTCGCGAACCTTCTCTTGGACCTTGCTTTGGTATAAAGGGGGGTGCTGCAGGAGGCGGATATTCCCAGGTTGTTCCAATGGAGGACTTAAATCTTCATTTTACGGGGGATTTTCATGCAATAACATCTGCAAATAATCTCCTTGCCGCACTTATGGATAATCACATACATCAGGGGAACGCTCTCAGAATAGATACAAAAAGGATTGTTTTTAAGCGGTGCCTTGATATGAACGACAGGGTACTTAGAAATATTGTTGTTGGAATGGGTAAGAAAGCAGACGGAGTTATGCGTGAGGATGGATTTGTAATTACCGTTGCATCAGAGATTATGGCGATACTCTGTCTTGCTTCCGATATAAATGACCTTAAGGAAAGGCTCTCAAGAATAATAGTTGCCTACAATATGGATAATGAGCCTGTTACGGCAGGCGACCTTAAGGCAGTGGGAGCAATGACCGCGCTTTTAAAGGATGCAATAAAGCCAAATGTAATACAAACTCTTGAGCATACGCCGGCAATTGTTCATGGAGGACCCTTTGCCAATATCGCACATGGTTGTAATTCAGTAAGGGCAACTAAAACAGCGTTAAAAATTGCAGATTACGTTATAACGGAGGCAGGCTTTGGCGCAGATTTGGGAGCAGAGAAATTTTTTGACATAAAGTGCAGGATGTCGGGACTTGTACCTGATGCAGTTGTGCTTGTTGCCACCATAAGGGCGTTAAAGTATAACGGCGGAGTGCCAAAGGAGGAGCTTGGAAATGAAAATGTTGAAGCTCTGAAAAAGGGTATAGTAAACCTTGAAAAGCACATTGAGAACCTTATGATGTACGGTGTACCGGTAGTAGTTACACTAAACAGATTTATATCTGACACGGAGGCAGAGCTTGATTTTGTAAGAAAATTCTGTGAGGATAAGGGCTGTGATTTTGCTCCTGCAAATGTGTGGGAAAAGGGTGGCGAAGGCGGAATAGATCTTGCAAACGCAGTTATTCATACACTTGAAAATAAAAAGAGTGACTTTAAACTTTTATATGAGGACAGTCTTTCTATAAAGGAAAAAATAAGGACTATAGCGACAAGGATTTATGGTGCGGACGATGTAACTTACAGCAAGGAGGCAGAGACTGCAATTGCAAAGATAGAGGCAATGGGATTCTCCCATATGCCTGTATGTATGGCAAAAAATCAGTATTCACTTTCTGACGATGCCTCTAAGCTTGGCAGACCTACGGGCTTTAATATAAATATCCGTGAGGTTTATGTAAGTGCAGGTGCAGGCTTTGTTGTTGCGATAACGGGACAGATAATGACTATGCCGGGACTTCCTAAGATACCTGCGGCAGAGGGAATATATGTTGATGAAAACGGCGTGATTGCAGGATTGTTTTAATTTGTTGCTGATAAAATAATAAATGGCTGCCACACGAATGATTTAAAATGGAGATATGCTAAAACATCAGAGTGGCAGCCATATTAAATAAAATGTTTATTTACATATATTGAGTTGTTCCGCCATATAACATATTTTTATGAAGCTCCTTATTATATTTGGGCGTACTTATTGTAATGATTTCATTTTTGGTATCTGCGTAAATTGTCTGTTGAATTGTTACAGCGCCATCCTTTGCGCCAGCGTAACTGTTGCCGCCGCTATCAGCAAGATAAAGCTCTTTGCTGTTTTGTAAAATGTCATAGTCTAAAAAGTAATTCTCCAAAATTTTTTCCTTTTCCGGTTTCTTCAAAAAAATTCCTCCTTTGTTTGGCGGAAGATAGTATTATAAGGTGTAATTTACAAAAGCTGTTTTGTCAGTATAATAAAACAATATCTTCTCTGCCTGTATTATAGTGATAATAAAGCATCGAAGAATTAAGCTTTTGAATACGAGAAACAGGTTAACCCCGTCAAAGACAAAATAGAACAATGCTTTAATAGAATATTACTATATGCGTGTGCAAAATGCAAGCTTTTTATTAAGTGTATATTTTGTACTGAGATATTTTATACTGGTAAATGTTATGTGCTAGTGATATAATCTAAAAAATTTGATTTGTCCTAAATAGTCATGAGCAAAATGCACTATTTCTGAAATGTAGTTGTACAATATAGACAATATCGCAAGCAAGGCATTGGGGAGCCGTCGGTACTTAGGTGCCGTATTTTGGCACCTTATGTACCGTTACGTGCGACACATAGCGAAAGCGTGCCTTGCGGTGATTTGTCTATATTGTACAACGGATGTCTGCAAAAGTAGAGTTTTGCTCATGGCTATTACCCTAAATAATACGAGGTGATTTTACAAAATGAAGACAAGTAATGAGCTACGGACACTTCTCCACAGCATAGACCATAAGGGATATCCCAATTATAAGCAGACCGCAGGGGGATATCATTTTAAGCAATTTGACCTCTATATTGACCATGTGCAGGGAGATCCGTTTGCGTCACCGTCCAGTCTGCATATTGAGGTATTTCACGAACAGGCAGGGTTCCCTGAGTCATACTACAGGGGCAGTGATGCAAAGGTGGCAAGAATTGCGTTGCAGGACTATCTGACAAGACTTTTATGTGCGCAATTTGAACAATATAATTTTAAGGCTAAGGGCTCAGGCAAAAGTGGCTTGATTTCTATTAGTCGGTGTGGGCAGGCAGTGCTTGAGCGTACTGCCTGCCAAATTACAGATGAAAAAATAATTATGCGGTTCCATGTTGGTTTTCCTGCCTTTGGAAGAACGATTCATTCAGGAGAACTAGAGAAAATTTTATTTGAATTTCTTCCTAAATGTGTGGAGAATAGTTTGTATTATGTAAACTTAGATAAGAAAAAGGTGGAAGCAGCTGTATTTCTTGCGGAGGATCAAAATGCATTACGAGAAATATTAAAGCAGGAGAGGCTGGTGGCATTTGTTGCAAATGGTTCTGTTTTGCCAAGGCGAAGTGGAGTATCCGAGCTGCCGTTAAAAGAGGCTGTTCCATTTGAGTCACCTGCATCAATGGAGAGAAGCTTTTCTCTGCCACATATTGGGAAGATAAGCGGCATGGCGGTTCCGGAGGGGATAACGCTTATTGTGGGCGGGGGCTATCACGGAAAGTCAACGCTTTTGTCAGCCATACAACAAGGGGTTTACAATCATACCCGGGGTGACGGCAGGGAATTTGTTGTTACTGACGAAACTGCAGTTAAGCTTCGTGCAGAGGATGGACGTTCCATAAGAAATGTGGATATTTCATTGTTTATCAATGATTTGCCAAACAACAAGGATACCAGCTCCTTTTATACGGGGGATGCCAGTGGAAGTACATCTCAGGCAGCTGGTGTCATAGAGGGAATAGAAGCAGGTACAAGACTGTTTTTAATTGATGAAGATACATCTGCAACTAATTTTATGGTTCGTGATGAATTTATGCAGCAGGTAATAAGTCGTGAGAAAGAGCCTATTACGCCATTTTTGGAGCGTGCCAGGGATTTGTACGAAAAGTCAGGAATTTCTACCATTCTTGTTGCGGGAAGTTCGGGCGCATTTTTCTATATTGCAGATTATATTTTACAGATGGATTGCTACAATACAGTTGACATAACATCAAAAGTAAAGGCGATGTGTGACAGCCATATAACACCGAGGACGCAGGCACCGAATTATTGTATTCCGGAATTTCAGCGTGTCCTGCCAAAGTATTCCGGTGGAAAAAACAGTCATCGCCCTATGAAAGTAAAAGCATTTGGTCTGGAATCACTTTCTTTGGATAAATCCAGTGTGGATGTGCGTTACGTGGAGCAATTGACGGATGCGGAGCAGACGACAGCACTTGCTTATATGTTACGGTATATATTGGAAAATAAGCTAGACGGAAAAAACACTGTGCAGGATATTGTAAAAGCAGTGGAGCTTTTATTGGAGAGCAAAGGGTTTGCACCATTTTGTGGCACATATATACCATGCGGACTTGCAAGACCGAGAGTGCAGGAGATTTATGCGTGTCTGAACCGTTTTAGGGGATAAGGGATGTTTTTGACGGCGGATGGTTTACTAGAGAGGAGTTTGCATGAGTACAGATAAATTTGCAGTAGTTGATACTGAGACAAATTGGTATGATGAGGTAATGTCGATTGGAGTAGTAGTTGCTGAGTCAGAGACTATGAAAAAAATTGATTCGGTATATTACATAATTGACCCTGCGTATAGAGTAGGTGGAATGTACTCAAATGAATTGAGGGTTGATGCAGAAGGAGTTTGTGTTGCAAGCAGAAGTCAGGCTTTAAAAGAGATTAAACAGTGGCTGGATTCTTTCAATGTGCAGAAGCTTTTTGCATATAATGCAACATTTGATAAAAAACATCTGCCCGAATATTCAAGATATAAATGGTATGATATTATGCGATTGGCAGCATATCGCCAGTATAACAAGGCGATACCGGACACTGCGGATTGTTACAGGACCGGAAGGATGAAACGTGGATATGGTGTTGAAAGTATATTGAAAATGCTCAGTGAAAACCATAGATACATGGAAACACATAATGCAGTTTTGGATGCAGAAGACGAGCTGCAAATTATGCAATTGCTTGGGCATGGGATAAGTGAATATGATATTGCGTTTATATCAGACTAAGAAGCAAAGGCTATAGAGGTTGCGGGGTAGAGGAGCGTTATGAACCTGCAAAGAACCAGAGAGGAGGCATTTATGATATATAAAATAAAAGATGAATTTTTTGTATTAAGCGTTATTGCAGTGCTTTGTCCCATTATAACGATTATTATAGGTTTGTTTGATAAAATGGAGCCGTACTCCCTTTTGCATTTTAGGGTCGATTTGATGCTTGGAGCTATAATCGGCAGCATTTTTGGAATAATGGCAATAGTAGGTAATAGAAAGAGAAAAAAGAAAGTTACTGTTTGTTTGTCGGCTATACCATTTGCCCTTGTAATATTAAATTTGGCAGTAGATTTTTTATTTGAAAAGGCTGTTTAGACATTCATTTTACGGTATTAATATGCTTATTTATGGAAAGAAGGACTTATGAAAGTCCTTTTTTCTATTGCAACAAAAAGAGGAAAGATATAAAATGGGATAAGTGGTATAAATTGGTGGAGTATGTATATGGATAGAAAAATATCAACAGCGCTTAAAATGCTGGCGCTTTCAATAGCGCTTGTTTTTATCTATAAGCTTGGTGTTGAAAATAAAAATGACACAGACAGGAATGACTCACAGACAGAATATGCCTATGTAAGTACGTCGGCAGACGGAAGGGAAAGCAGAATAAGAGATTACCGTATGGGAACGGCAGTAAGTGTTACGACTTACGGTGCAAGAGCGGAACAATCGGCTGCCTTGGCATTTGAGTGTATAGACAGACTTGACGGACAGGTGCTTACTTTGGAAATTGATAGGCTTGTTGCAGATTATAAGGTGGGAGAGCCTTACAGGGTAAGTGATGAACTTTATAATGCGTTAAGACAATCCCTTGATATATGTGCCGACAGTAACGGAGCGTTGGATATAACCATTGAGCCTTTAAATAGGCTTTGGGGCATTGAGGGAAAATATGACGGCTTTCAGGTTCCCGGTGATGATGAAATAAGTGCGGCACTTGATTTGGTGGGATATGAAAACATAAGCGCTTATAAAGATAAGAGTAAAGATAGTAATAATGTCAATAATGAAGTAGGGTATATTGTAATAGACAAAGAAAATATGGATTTTGCCATAGGAGCCATAGGTAAGGGCTATGCTCTTGATATAATAAGAGGTGAGCTTGAAAAAAGCGAAACACAGGGTGCATGCGTGATAATCGGAGGAAGCATTCTTGTATATGGAAGTAAGACGAATGGTGAAGGCTTTACCGTGGGCATAAGAAATCCGAGAGGAGATGAAGCAGATCTGATAGGACGTCTTACATTTGATGTAAATGAGACAGCCTGTATTTCAACCTCAGGCGATTATGAAAAATATGTTGAGGCAGATGGCACAAGATACCATCATATATTTGACAGAAGCACAGGATATCCTGCAAAAAGCGGTCTTATATCTGTTACCATAGTGTGTGAGTCGGGACTTTACAGCGACGGACTTTCAACAGCCTGCTTTGTGCTTGGATATGACAAATCACTGGAACTGCTTGAAAAATATAACGCTGATGCCGTGTTTGTGGATGATGACGGAAATATAATCATAACGGACGGTCTGAAAAGTAAATTTATACCTATAGATGGCTGACGTTCAAGAAGGAGGATAAAGCTATGAAAAAATTATTGATTGTTGTTGACATGCAGAAGGATTTTATTGATGGAGCACTTGGGACAAAGGAAGCGTGTGCCATCGTAAGCCCCGCCGCTGACTATATAAAAAAGGCAATGGATGAGGGCGTGGAGGTTGTATTTACGAGGGATACACACCATGAAGATTATATGGATACCCAGGAGGGTAAAAAGCTTCCTGTTCCACATTGCATCGAGGGCAAGGACGGATGGGAAATATGTGATGAATTAAAGCCTCTTGCAGAAGGGAAGCTTATATTTGACAAGCCAACCTTCGGAAGTGTTAAGCTTCAGGAATATGTTGCAAGAGAGGGCTTTGATGAGATAACCCTGCTTGGGCTTTGCACGGATATATGCGTTATATCAAATGCAATGCTTGTTAAGGCAGCGCTGCCAGAGGCGTCTGTGCGTATTGTGGGAGGCTGTTCGGCAGGCGTTACGCCTGAGAGCCATGACAATGCATTAAAGGCCATGTCAATGTGTCAGATAGAAATTATTTAAGAGCTACGTTAAATATATGTAGTTATTTTCTTTAGAAGGAAAGGTACAGCTATGAAGTGGTTAGAACATTTAAAAACCATAAATAATCACAAGTATTTGGTAATGAAGCACTGCTTTGCGGTAGGGCTTTATAAGCAGGGAATATTACACGATTTATCCAAATATTCATGGACGGAATTTTCCATGGGTGCAAAATATTATCAGGGAAACAGAAGCCCTAATGATGCAGAGCGTGAGGACAAGGGGTATACTACCTCATGGCTTCATCATAAGGGACGCAATAAACATCATCTTGAATATTGGATTGACTACAGCTTAGATAAGTCAAAGGGCATTGTGGGAATGCCTATGCCTAAGGAATACATTATAGAAATGTTTTGTGACAGAATAGCGGCATGTAAAACCTACAATAAGGACAACTACAATGAAGGTCAGCCACTTGAATATTATTTGAAGGGAAGGGCAAGCAAGCTGCTTCATCCCGACACAAGAAAAACCTTGGAAAAATATCTTTATATGCTCAGCGAAAAGGGTGAGAAATACACGTTTCGGTATATAAAAAATAAAGAGGTTATACCGCTTAGAATAAAAAAGCTTTCAAGATATTTTCCGTTTTTTGAATACATTTTTTAACAAAGGCTAAAGCATTAAGAAGGGTAAGGTAAATCCATGGAGTTTACACATTTACATGTGCATACCGAATACAGTCTTTTGGACGGCTCGGCAAAAATAAAGGAGCTTGTCGCACGGGCAAAGGAGCTTGGAATGAAAGCCCTGGCCATTACAGACCACGGCGTTATGTACGGTGCAATTGATTTTTATAAGGCGTGCAAGGCTGAGGGGATAAAACCTATTATCGGCTGTGAGGTATATGTTGCTCCAAATTCAAGATTTGACAGGGAGCTTGTTAAGGGTGATGACAGATATTATCACCTTGTTTTGCTTGCAAAAAATGACTTGGGATATCACAACCTTGCAAAGATTGTATCAACCGGCTTTATCGAGGGCTATTACTATAAACCCCGTGTGGATATGGAGGTGCTTAGGCAGTACAGCGAGGGCGTCATTGCTTTAAGTGCATGTCTTGCAGGTGAGGTTGCGGTAAACCTTAGAAAAAATAATTACGAGGCTGCAAGGGAAGCGGCTCAAAGGCATCTTGAAATATTTGGCGAGGGCAATTATTACCTTGAGATGCAGGACCACGGAATACCGGAACAGAGAATTGTAAATACGGGAATTATGCGCCTTTCCAAGGAGACGGGTATACCGATGGTGGTTACAAATGATTCCCACTACATAACGGCTGATGATGCAGAGGCCCATGATGTGCTTTTATGTATACAGACGGGAAAGCTTGTAAGTGACACTGACAGAATGAAATATGAGGGAGGACAGTATTATCTTAAATCTGCCGAGGAGATGGCAGAGCTTTTTCCCTATGCACCATCTGCACTTGAAAATACGTGTAAAATTGCCGACATGTGCAATGTGGAAATTGTTTTTGGCGAGCAAAAGGTTCCAAGATTTGACGTTCCTGAGGGGTATGATGCATTTTTCTACCTTAAAATGCTGTGTGAGAAAGGACTTGAAAAAAGATATAATCCTGTTACCGAAGAGCTTAAAGAGAGGCTTACCTATGAATTAAACACAATAAAAGACATGGGCTTTGTGGACTACTTCCTCATTGTATCTGATTTTATAAGATATGCAAAGGATAACGGTATAGCTGTTGGACCGGGCAGAGGCTCTGCTGCGGGAAGCATTGTTTCCTATTCACTTGATATAACAAATATTGACCCTATAAAATTCAATCTGCTCTTTGAGCGTTTTCTTAATCCTGAGCGTGTGACAATGCCGGATATAGATATAGATTTTTGTCCTGACAGACGTCAGGAGGTTATAGATTATGTAGTAAAAAAATATGGTAAGGAAAAGGTTGTACAGATAGTGACCTTTGGTACAATGGCGGCAAAAATGTGTGTCAGGGATGTTGGACGTGTTATGGATTTGCCATACAGCCTTTGTGATAAGGTTGCAAAGGCGATACCCGGCGATTTGGGAATGACAATACCGAAGGCGCTTAATGTGAGCAAGGAGCTGAAGGACCTTTATGATACGGATGAAAGCGTTAAAAAGCTTATAGATATGGCAGTGAAGCTTGAGGGGCTTCCAAGACACTGCTCCATGCATGCTGCAGGTGTTGTTATAGGCAGGGAACCTATCATAGAATATGTACCCCTTTCAAGGGGCGGTGAGGACGCAATCACTACCCAGTATAATATGACGACCATAGAGGAGCTTGGTCTTCTTAAAATGGATTTCCTTGGACTTAGAAATCTTACCGTCATACAGGAGGCTGCAGAGCTTGTTAAGGAAAATCATGGCATAGATATAGATGTGGATAATCTCAATTTTGATGACAAAGAGGTTTACGAGATGATTTCCGCAGGAAGGACCGAGGGTGTTTTTCAGCTTGAAAGCTCAGGAATGAAAAACTTTATGAAGGAGCTTAAACCTGCAAATATTGAGGATATTATTGCAGGAATATCACTTTACAGACCGGGACCTATGGATTTTATTCCTCTGTATATAAAGGGAAAGGAAAATCCTGATAAGGTAACCTACGACCATCCCGCACTTGAAAAAATATTGGCACCTACATACGGATGTATCGTGTATCAGGAGCAGGTTATGCAGATAGTTATGGAGCTTGCAGGATATACACTTGGCAGAAGCGACCTGGTGCGAAGGGCAATGTCCAAGAAAAAGGCTGATGTAATGGCGAAGGAACGCCAAAATTTTGTATACGGAAATGCCGATGATGGTGTTCCGGGATGTATAAATAGGGGAATAAGCGAGGAAATTGCCAATAAAATATTTGACGAGATGACTGACTTTGCAAAGTATGCATTTAACAAATCCCATGCGGCAGCCTATGCAGTTGTGGCATTTCAGACCGCATATTTAAAATGCCATTATCCTGTTGAATTTATGGCAGCACTTATGTCCTCCGTAAAGGAAAATTCGGGAAAGGTAACCGCATATATACAGACGCTTAGGTCCATGGGAATAAAGCTTCTTCCCCCTGACATTAATCTTGGAAGGGGAGACTTTTCAGTTTCAGGCAGCAGCATACGATACGGATTGTCGGCAGTTAAAAGCGTTGGGGACGGAGTAACTGACGTAATTAGACATGAGGTTGAGACAAACGGACCGTTTAAGAATTTGGAGGATTTTGTAAAAAGGCTGTCCAATAAGGAGGCAAACAAGAGGACAATTGAAAGCTTCATTTTATCAGGTGCATTTGACGGATTTGGAGTAAACAGAAGGCAGATGATGATGGTTTACGGAAAGATTCTTGAGCAGGAGACACAGGAGAAGAAAAATGCCATGAGCGGGCAGATGTCGCTGCTTGATTTTCTCGGTGAGGAGGAGAAAAGTGATTTTGCCGTTAAGTATCCTGATGTGGAGGAATACAAAAAGGACGAGCTCCTTGCAAAGGAAAAGGAAATGCTCGGAGTATATCTGTCGGGACATCCTATGGATGATTACATGGACATTATTGAAAAATCCGTAAATGTAAAATCCTCTGATTTTTCCGTAGAGGATGAGGACGAGGGCTTTGGAGTTTTTGACAGACAGCAGTGTAAAATTGCAGGCTCCATAGAGGCAGTTACGATAAAGACAACAAGACATGGAGACAATATGGCTTTTATAACCCTTGAGGATTTATACGGCACTGTTGAGGTCGTTGTATTTCCAAGAGACTATATGAAACATAGAGGTTATCTTGTAAAGGATGGCAAGGTAATGGTAACCGGAAATGCCTCCGTGTCAGAGAGTGAAGCAAAGCTTCTGCTTTCGGAGATAACATCTCTTGACGAGGTAAGAAATGATATTGAGGATGAAAAAAGGGATGTATGGCTCAGGTTTGATGACGAGGCAGCTTATAATAAGGCTTCCGCGGATGTTATTGGATATATAAGGGAAAATAAGGGGAAATCAAATGTAATTATTTTTCTTGAGGCTGAAAAAAAGATGAAAAGCCTTGGGGATATGAAGGTGCGTTCCAATGAGGCCGGCATGGCGAAAATGAGGATGACATTTGGTGAAGAAAATGTCCGTACTGTAAGTAAGAATATGCCCTAAGGAGGGACCCGGCTATGCCGGGAGGATACCTTAGGGCGTGGCTCCGTGCGAAGCATGGAGTAAGATATTAAAAGTGTAACGATATAGTACAATTGTGGAGGACCGTTTATGGTTATTAGGTCAGGCTCAAATGAGAAGGTGAAGCAGCTTAGGAAGCTTGTTAAATCATCTAAGGAAAGAATGGAAAAAGGCTTATATATAGTTGAAGGCATAAGGATGTTTCGGGAGATACCAGAGTCTCAAATTGTTGAGGTATATATAAGTGAGGGAGCGCTTGAAAAATATGAGGCTGATGCTTGTGCCGCATTATGTGATTGCCATGTTTTATCAGACAGTGTATTTCAGACTGTATCAGATACGAAGTCACCCCAGGGAATCCTTGCAGTTGTAAGGATGAAGGATTACACTCTTGAGGATATTTGTGGCTACACATTTGATTCAAATCAATGTCCGTTTATTTTAGTAGCTGAAAGATTGCAGGATCCCGGAAATCTCGGCACCATTATACGGTCCGCCGAGGCAGCAGGCGTTACGGGAGTTATTTTAAGTAATGGCTGCGCAGACATTTACAATCCGAAAACCGTAAGGTCTACAATGGGTTCATTGTTCAGAATGCCGGTGTACTTTTCGGATAATTTGAAAGAGGATATTAATTTACTTCATAATAATAATATAAAGATATATGGCGCACATCTTAAGGGGAAGAGCATGTATGAAGCAGATTTCACAGAGCCATCGGCATTTCTTATAGGAAATGAGGGGAACGGGCTTAGTGAGGATATAGCTGCCGCAGCGGATGAGCTTATTTATATTCCAATGAAAGGAGGGGGAGAATCTTTAAATGCAGCGGTTTCTGCATCTGTTATATGCTATGAGGTTTTGCGCCAAAGACTTTGATGTCAATTTTTTCGATGGTTTTCGTAAATTATGTATGTAAAACCATGTCGAAGGGTTTATTTTTATTTAAGGTCTATTTTATTATTTTATGAATATATTTAATATGTACATGTAAACTTTGTATAAAATCATTCACATTACGATTTAAAAGGGGAGGAGAAATATGACAGAGAAGATTTTAAATAACAATCAGGTAGTGGTGGCAGGAGAAATAGTATCGGACTTTAGGTTCAGCCATGAGATATTCGGGGAGGGATTTTACATGGTAGACCTTATTGTCAGCAGATTAAGTGATGCCCATGACGTTATACCGCTTATGGTATCAGACAGATTATTTGACGTGGAGGGCTCACATATTGGTGAAAAGGTTCTTGCAAAAGGACAGTTTCGTTCCTACAACAAGCACGAGGAAAATAAGAACAGACTTATTTTGTCAGTGTTTGTAAGAGAAATTGAACTACTTGGGGAGGATGATGACAGGGACAATAAGCCTAATCAGATTTATCTTGACGGATACATATGCAAGGAGCCTATATACAGAATGACTCCGCTTGGCAGGGAAATTGCCGACATATTGCTTGCGGTAAATCGTGCATACGGAAAATCCGATTACATTCCTTGTATATGCTGGGGCAGAAATGCCAGATTTGCAGGAAAGCTTGCTGTTGGAGAGCATGTTGCCATATGGGGCAGAATACAGAGCAGGGAATATCAGAAAAAGGTTGGTCAGGATGAGATTGTAAATAAGGTGGCTTATGAGGTATCAGTAAGTAAAATGGAATGTCTGGAAAGCTAGTTGGCATTATGTCATTGACACATATATTATAGGTATGCTAATATATTTGATATAGTTACATAGTAGAGGTGCAAAATTCAAAAGTATCCTGTGTGATGTCTTAGAGCAGAGGAGCACAGGTGAAAGGGGATTTTGCCGAAGAAAGATATTATCTAAGTAATATTTTTCTGGTTGTGCAGTTAATAGCTGTATGACTGTCATCGGGTAATGCATTAGGTTTTCATAGAAAACCTGATATGTAGCGTCACCATTTCGCCGAAGGCGAATTTGAATCGGTGACGTTCCAAGTAAGATGGAGCGCTACTAGTAGAATAAATAAGTTTTTATTTTACGGTTGGCACTTTGTCGGTGCTGACCGTATTTTTTTAGGAGGATAATATTATGGCAATTTTTACGGGTGCAGGTGTTGCAATTGTGACACCATTTAACGAGGATGGTTCAGTAGATTACGATTCATTTAGGAGGCTTATTGAGTTTCAGGTTGAAAATGGTACTGACTGTATCATTGTATGTGGAACGACAGGAGAGGCATCAACACTTACACATGAGGAGCATCTTGAATGTATCAGATTTTGTGTGGAGGTAGTAAACAAGCGGATACCTGTAGTGGCAGGAACCGGCTCAAATTGTACGGAAACGGCAATATATCTCTCCAAGGAGGCAGAAAAATATGGTGCCGACGGACTTTTGCTTGTGACCCCTTACTACAACAAAGCAACACAAAAGGGACTTATTGCTCATTTTACGGCTGTTGCAGACAGTGTTTCAATACCTATAATTTTGTATAATGTACCAAGCAGGACAGGAGTAAATATTTTACCTGAAACAGCAGTTGCACTTGCAAAGAATGTTAAAAATATCGTTGCTATTAAAGAAGCGTCGGGAAACATTTCTCAGATAGCAAAGCTTGCTGCTTTGGCGGACGGATGTATAGATATTTATTCGGGAAATGACGATCAGGTTATACCGATTCTTTCCCTTGGAGGAAAGGGCGTTATATCTGTTCTTTCAAATGTTGCACCAAGAGAAACTCATGATATGGTTGCAAAATATCTTGAGGGTGATGTGCAGGGGGCTTTGGACATACAGCTTAAGGCAATAGCCCTTTGTGACGCACTATTCTGTGAGGTGAATCCTATTCCTGTTAAAAAGGGTGTTGCACTTATGGGATATTGTAACGGAAAGCTCAGAATGCCGCTTACGGATATCGAGGAGGCAAATGAGGCTAAGCTTACAAAAGCAATGAAGGATTTTGGAATAAAGCTTTAGGAGGAAATACAATGATAAGGATAATCATGCATGGCTGCAACGGAAAAATGGGTCAGGTTATAACCGGAATATGCAAGGAAGACCCTGCTGTCAATATTGTTGCAGGTGTAGATGTGGTGGACAATAGAGATAACGGATATCCGGTTTTTACCGATATTGAGAAGTGTGATGTCCCGGCAGATGTTATAATAGATTTTGCTGCTGCTATTGCCGTTGATAAGCTTCTTGATTACGCAGTGGCAAAAGCCATACCGGTTGTTCTTTGCACAACGGGCTTAAGTCCTGAGCAGCTGAATAAGGTTAAGGTGTCCTCAGAGAAGGTTGCCTTGCTTAAATCAGCCAATATGAGCCTTGGAATAAACACGCTTATAAAGCTTCTTAAAGATGCAGCAAATGTTTTTGCGGCTGCCGGATATGATATAGAAATCGTTGAAAAGCATCACAACCAAAAGGTGGATGCACCGTCAGGAACTGCGCTTGCATTGGCTGATTCTATAAATGAAGCAAGAAACAACGAATACGAATACGTTTATGACCGTTCACAGGTAAGGCAGAAAAGAGGAGCAAAGGAGCTTGGGATATCTGCCGTGAGAGGTGGAACTATAGTAGGTGAGCATGAGGTTATATTTGCAGGCATAGATGAGGTTATAGAATTTAAGCACACCGCATATTCAAAATCAGTATTTGCTAAGGGCGCTGTTGAGGCGGCAAAATTTCTTTCGGGAAAGCCTGCGGGAATGTATGATATGGCAGACGTGATAGGTTAGAATATGCCCTAAGGAGATAAAATATGTATCAGGACAATGTTGTTCTTTGCAGTGCATCAAAATATACTCAGAAATATTATCTGAATGAGGATTTTGAGGGGCTTCCTGAGGAGGTAAAAAAGGAGCTTCAGATTATGTGTGTCCTTTTTACCGAGGATGTTGGTGGAATTATTATACTTCAGTATGACGAGGAGGGAAACCTTCAGATAAAGACGGAGGCATATGAAGAAGACATATTGTATGATGAGATAGGCAGCGTTCTTAAGGTCAAACAGCTTCAGGAAACTAAGAAAGAGCTTTTTCATCAGCTTGAGCAGTATTTTGAAGCATTCTTTTAAATGAAGCTATAATAAGTAAATCTGCCGGATTTTCTGTGGGAACCGGCATAAAATGAGGTATAAACATGTTATTTGCGATAGATGTTGGAAATACAAATATAACAGTGGGTTTATTTGATAAGGACAAGCTTATAAATACATTCAGAATGACAACGGGAATTGCCAGAACCTCCGATGAGTATGGAATGTTTTTAGGTGACTGGTTAAGTCTCAGAAATATGAAATTATCTGACATAGATGCAGTTATAATAGCATCAGTTGTTCCAAATGTTATGCATTCCCTTACAAGCGGAATAATAAAATATTTTCATATTCAGCCGATTATAGTGGCACCCGGAATAAAGACGGGAATCAATGTGACGATACCGAATCCAAAAACGCTTGGAGCAGATCGTCTTGTGGATGCGGTGGCAGCATATGAGCTTTACGGGGGACCTATAATAGTGGTTGATTTTGGAACTGCAACAACACATGACCTTGTACTTGCAGACGGAAGCTTCAATTCAGGCGTAACATCCCCTGGAATAAGGCTTGCGGCAAGTGCGCTTTGGACAGGTGCGGCAAAGCTTCCCGAGATAGAAATAAGAAGGCCTGACACCATACTTGCAAAGGATACGGTATCAAGCATGCAGGCAGGTGTATTTTACGGATACATTGGTCAGACGGAATACATTATAAGAAAAATAAAAGAAGAAGCAAAGCTGGAAAACATAAAAGTCGTTGCAACAGGCGGACTTGGAAAGCTTATATCAGAAAACACCAATGACATAGATATATACGATCCAAACCTGACCTTACAGGGCTTGCGTTTAATATATGAAAAACAGTAAAATTATATTGGGGTAAACAATATGATAGATTTCAAAGACAAACTCATACTTGCACCAATGGCAGGAATATGCGACCTGCCATTTCGTTTGTTATGCAGGGAGCAGGGGTGTGACATACTATATACGGAAATGGTAAGTGCAAAGGGAATGTACTACAAAAACAAAAACACGGAGCCTCTTATAATGACAAGACCTGACGAAAAGCCTATAGGCGTCCAGATTTTTGGCAGTGAGCCGCAGCTTATGGCGCAACAGGCAGAAATACTCTGTGACAGAGGGTTTGATTTTATAGATATAAACATGGGGTGTCCCGTGCCGAAGATAGTAAATAACGGTGAGGGCTCTGCACTTATGAAAAATCCGCAGCTCATTGGTGAAATCGTTTATGCGGTCTCAAATAAATGCAAGCTTCCCGTAACAATAAAAATACGTGCGGGTTTTTCAAAGGATATGGTAAATGCACCTGAGGTTGCTGTTATTGCTGAAAAAGCAGGTGCAGCGGCAATTGCGGTACATGGAAGAACAAGAGAGCAGTTTTATCAGGGAACAGCTGATTGGGATGTTATACGCAGGGTAAAGGAAGCGGTGTCAATACCGGTAATTGGAAATGGAGACATAACAAATGGCAGTGATGTGATTAAAATTAAGGAGCAGACAGGCTGTGACAGCGTAATGATAGGTCGTGCGGCAAAGGGCAATCCGTGGATATTTAAGGAGATAAAAGAATATTTAAAAACCGGAAAAGTAATTCCAAGACCGGACATATCAGAAATACGTGACATGATACTCAGGCATGCAGCTCTTATGATTGAATATAAAGGAGAATATACGGGAATACATGAAATGCGAAAGCATGTTGCATGGTATACGCAGGGATTAAAAAACTCTGCAAAACTCAGAGCGAGGGTAAATGCGGTTGAAAGCTATAAGGAGCTTGAGGGGCTTATAAAAACTCTGTAAAATACTAACAACCGATTTTATAAAGCTTGTCAGAAACGGCAAGCTTTTCGTATTTATCAAGATAATCCTGCTTTTTACATGAGACAATATAATTCTTATTATATTGTTTTTTGATTCCATTTTTATTAAGGATATCGACAGCCTTATTGTATGCAATTGCAGCTGATACCTCATCATCATATCTGCCGACAAGATAATTGCCGTTGACATGTATATAGGCTTCATAAATATTTTTACCCTTTACGTTTTTTTGTCTTACGCCCGTATAACCGTTTATAATTTTGATGTTTGAATAACGATAGTCATCAGGGTCGTTATTTACCATAATATAATCCCTGCCATAAACGGCAAAGGGACGTATTCCGTATCTGGATAAAATTTTATACTGGCTGCCATAATCGCTGACAAAAAGATAACCGCCCTTTTTTTGTATTTTATGTGCCGAATAAAAAAATAAATCGTCACGGTCAAATTTAAGTATATGATTTGCGGACATGTAATATTCAAAAAAACGGTTCTTTAAAAAAATAGGATTTGGAATATAAAGTCCGTTAATTACATAGTTGGAAAGTACGATAAACTTGTCGTGGGGTAATGCAAGCTCTGATGAGTAATCATCAGGAGTAAGCTTACAGTCTATAATTTTTTTGCCGTCAAGGTATGCCCTTTTAGCTGTTTCAATGTCATCATAGCTGCCAAGACTAATATGCTTGCCGTGAAATGTAATGGAAACTCTGTATGAGACGGATTTGTCTTTTTTTTGTGTTATGTAAACACCTTTCATTCTATGTAATTCTCCTATAACATTTATGTGAATCAGAAAATTTATGTATATAAAATGCTGTAAATCTTATTTTAAATTATATATTATGAAGCAATCTATATGCAAGAACAAAGTGCCTTTGGCACTGTAGTTCGTATCTTAGCAGGGTCCGCAAGGACCGTGCCTATAGGAAATTCGAAGATATTTCCTATAAAAGAACAAAGTGCCCTATTAAAAATACACTATATATTGTGTATGATAATGTATAACATGCACAAAATGTACAATAGCATATGGATATTTTTCACAAGCTTTAATAAAAAATTAAAAAAAACTTGACCGTAAGCTTTATGTTAACTATAATTCAGATATATGAAAGATGTAATTGAAATGTAACAAATTCGAAAAGGAATATTCACACAGAGGTGAAGAATGAGAATAAGGAATTGTTCAAAAGCGTTTAAAGCGCTATACAGAAAAGTTAAAAGTGATAAGCATGTATATGCCATGAAAAAATACGCAGGAAGATATTATAAGCAAATAGGTTCTGTTGCAGTTGTTGCGTCGCTTGTTGCTGTCTGTGCAGGAACAATGATATCGAATGCAAGCAACAAGAATGTACCTGTGGGTGTTATGATGACGGTATCGGATGTTGCAGCAGGGCAAAAGGCATTCTCAGGAGAAAGCTTTGAGGTTACCGCTGTTACTTATGTTGAGATGCAAAATACAAAATATGATGCAGATCAGCTTGCAAAGCTTGAAAAGTCTGAGAAACAGATAGAGGAAATTCTTGCATCAAGACAGCAGAGCAAGAAGGAACAGGTAGCTGTTGAACAGCTTACGGCACAGGCTGCTGAACCTGTTGCGGCATATGTGATAGCCGCCTCGACAGAGGCACAGCAGACATCTGCATCTGTAACATATGCAGATGAAAATGGTACTTATGAGCTTGTTGGTGACTTTACTCTTACCGCATATTGTCCTTGTGCAATATGTTGCGGACAGTGGAGTAATCCGTCCAACCCAACAACAGCAAGTGGAACAACGGCAACGGCAGGAAGAACAATAGCCGCTGACACGTCAAAATTTCCATTTGGAACGCAGCTTGTTATAAACGGACAGGTATATACTGTAGAGGATGTGGGAGGAGCAATATCAGGAAACAAAATAGATATCTATTTTAACACACATCAGGAAGCGATAAACTTTGGACGTCAAAATGCACAGGTATACAGAGTGGTACAATAAGGAGTGTTATAAAAGACAATGTTACAACAGACAGCTAAATTGTATGTTCAAACGGATTTTTTCATGAACGCACAGTTTGACTGTCTGTTTTGTTATTTCTTTTTATTTACACAGCTTGTTTTTGTGTGACTTGTGTGTTAATATGTCGTAGAACAAAATGTCATAAAATAAGAAACCATTAAAGAAACATTTTTTATAAGGAGTTTGAGAACATGGAACTTATATACAAAAGTACAAGAAACCCTGAGGAAAAGGTAACTGCCTCCGTGGCAATTTTAAAGGGACTTGCAAATGATGGCGGACTTTTTGTGCCTGACAGCATCCCGGCTCTTGGCAAAAGTCTTGATGAGCTTGCAAAAATGGATTATAGGCAGGTTGCATTAAATGTAATGAAGCTTATGCTTACCGATTTTACGGAAGAGGAGCTTAACTATTGCATAAACAGTGCGTATGATGATAAATTTGATACAAAGGACATTGCGCCGTTAAACAAAAAATCCACGGGATGTTTTCTTGAGCTGTTTCATGGCTCTACGATTGCCTTTAAGGATATGGCACTTTCAATTTTGCCGTATCTGCTTACAACCTCTGCAAAGAAGAACAATGTAAAAAATGACATAGTCATACTGACAGCCACCTCAGGAGACACGGGGAAGGCTGCGCTTGCGGGTTTTGCTGATGTACCGGGGACAAAGATTATTGTTTTTTATCCTAAAAATGGGGTAAGTCCGATACAGGAAAAGCAGATGGTTACACAGAAGGGTGACAATACGTTTGTTGTTGGCATTACAGGTAATTTTGACGATGCGCAGACAGGTGTAAAAAAGATGTTTTCAGATGAGGAATTTTGTAGCCTGCTTGATTCAAAGGGATACCAGTTTTCATCTGCAAACTCCATAAATATAGGACGTCTTGTTCCGCAGATGGTTTATTATGTATATGCGTATACAAGACTTATTGCAGACGGCGAAATAAAATCAGGTGAAAAGATAAATGTTGTTGTTCCTACCGGCAATTTTGGAAACATACTTGCAGCTTATTATGCAAAGGAAATGGGAGTACCGATAAATAAATTTATATGTGCTTCAAATGAGAACAAGGTCCTTTATGATTTCTTTGATACAGGCTGCTATAACAGAAACCGTGAGTTTATTCTCACTTCATCACCGTCCATGGATATACTTATATCAAGCAATCTTGAGAGACTGATATACAGGATAGCGGGAAATGATGCGGCTAAAAACCGTGAGCTTATGGAGGCATTAACCGGAAAGGGAGAGTATGTAATTACTGACTCCATGAAAGAGGGGCTTAAGGATTTCTACGGAAATTATGCAACTGAGGAGGAAACCGCTGCTACAATTAAGAAAATATACGATACAGACAAATATATTATAGATACCCATACCGCTGTTGCGGCAGCAGTATATGATAAGTATAAAGCCGAAACAGGCGACAATACGCTTGCGGTAATTGCGTCAACGGCAAGTCCATACAAATTCACAAGAAGCGTTATGAATGCCATTGATGCGGAGTATGATAAGAAGTCTGATTTTGAGCTTGTTGATGAGCTTTGCAGACTTTCAGGTGTTAAGGTTCCGAATGCAATTGAGGAAATAAGAACTGCACCTGTAAGACACGATACGGTTTGTGATAAGGAAGCTATGCCTGATGAGGTAAAAAAATTCCTTGGAATATAGAAACAAATATCAGACAGTTCGATTGCACCATCCTGTCTATAAAAAAAACTAGGGCAGACCTTAATAGAATGTAAAACTAAGGCTGTCATAAGATTGTATTTTTTTACTATTTACTTATGGCAGCTTTAAATTTATCTTTATGGGAGGCGAAAAATGTATACGTTAAAAACAGATTCTGACTTTGACAGCGCACATTTTCTAAAGGACTATGATGGAAAATGTTCAAATATTCACGGACACAGATGGACCGTGGAAATTGAGGTTTACAGTGAAGGTCTTGAAGAAAACGGGAGTCTGAGAGGAATGATAGTCGATTTTGCCAAGCTTAAAGAAGATTTGAAAAAAATAACAGATGAGTTGGACCATTCTCTCATAATTGAAAGAGGAAGTCTGAAGGAAAAAACACTTGAAGCTCTTTTTGATGAAGACTTTAAGATAATTCAGCTTGATTTCAGACCTACGGCGGAAAATTTTGCAAAATATTTTTATGGCAGTATGAAGACACTGGGGTATAGCGTCAAAAAGGCGACGGTATATGAAACACCGAAAAACTGCGCTGCCTATCAGGAATGAACGTTTCAATATGTAATAGAGGTAATATGAAAAATGGATACATTTAAGGTCGTTGAAAAATTTGTAAGCATAAACGGAGAGGCGGCTCATGCGGGTGAGCTTGCCTGCTTTATAAGGTTTGCAGGCTGCAATCTTAATTGCAGCTATTGCGATACAGCATGGGCAAATAAAAAGGAGGTTTTATTTGAAGCCTTAACATGTGAGGAAATATATGATTACATATTAAAGTCTGGGGTTTTTAACGTGACACTGACAGGTGGTGAGCCGTTACTTCAGCCTGATATTGATAAGCTGCTTTATAAGCTGTCAAAAAATGATGACCTTAGAATAGAGATAGAGACAAACGGTTCAATAGATGTATCAAAATATTTTGACATGGGCAATAACATAGAATTTACCATTGATTATAAACTGCCTGAAAGCGGCATGTCAGATAAGATGTGCCTTGATAATTTTGAAAATGCAAGACCGGTTGATGCGGTTAAATTTGTAGTTTCTGATTATAATGATTTAGTGGAGGCAAAAAAAGTTATAGATTATTATGGATTGGCTGATAAAACAAGGGTGTATTTAAGCTCTGCATTTAATATTATCACGCCAAAGGATATAGTTACATTTATGATTGAAAATAATATGAACAAGGTTCGTATACAGCTTCAGATGCATAAATACATTTGGGAACCTGACAGGAAGGGAGTATAAAATGGCAATAGATAAGGAAACAATAAAGGAGCATATAAAGGGAATACTTGTTGCACTTGGCGATGACCCTGAAAGAGAAGGATTAAGAGATACACCTGACAGGGTTGCACGTATGTATGAGGAAGTATTTGAGGGGATGAATTACACAAATGACCAGATTGCCGAAATGTTTTCAAAATCCTTTGAACAGCCGGAGGGGTTGTCACAGGACATGGTTCTTGTCAAGGATATCGATATATTTTCCTATTGTGAGCACCATATGGCGCTTATGTATGACATGAAGGTGTCAGTGGCATATATTCCGAGAGGAAAAGTATTAGGGCTTAGCAAAATTGCCCGTATAGCCGATATGGCGGCAAAACGTCTGCAGCTTCAGGAGCGTATAGGCTCGGATATTGCATATATTATGGAAAAGGTTACAGGGTCACCTGATATAGCCGTTATTATTGAAGGCAGCCACAGCTGTATGACTGCAAGAGGAATAAAAAATGCACATGCAAAAACCGTGACGACTACAATGAGGGGAAGCTTTGAAACTGACAAGGATTTACAGGAAAGACTTATGCTGCTTTTAAAATAGAAAGTTATGATAAAAGCATTATAATTTTTTTAAAGGACATTGAAAAAATCATAAAAAACGAAAGGTGTATGAGACAGATGAAAAATAAAAAGGAAGCGGTTGTTGTTTTCAGCGGAGGACAGGACAGCACCACCTGCTTATTATGGGCAATAAAAAAATATGACAGTGTATATGCAGTGTCTTTTGATTACAACCAAAGACACAGAAGTGAGCTTAAGTGTGCAAAGGAAATATGTGATAAATATAACATCAGTCATACCATACTTGACATGTCGCTGTTAAATCAGCTTGCGCCAAACTCACTTACAAGGTCTGAAATAAAGGTTGACAGCGATGCGCCTGAAATCGGAACACCCAACTCCTTTGTTGATGGAAGAAATATGTTATTTCTTACATTTGCAGCTGTATTTGCAAAGCAAAAAGGGATTACGGACATAATTACGGGTGTCTCTCAAAGCGATTTTTCGGGATATCCTGATTGCAGGGATATTTTTATAAAATCACTGAATACTACATTAAATCTTGCCATGGATTATGAGTTTGACATAATTACGCCGCTTATGTGGCTTGATAAAAAAGAAACATGGGAACTGGCAGATAAGCTTGGAGGCTTTGACACGGTCAAAAATATGACTCTTACATGCTATAATGGTATAATGGGTGATGGATGTGGAGCTTGTCCTGCGTGTAAGCTCAGAAAAAAGGGCTTGGACGCATACTTAAAGACAAGATAGGAGGTTATATGAAGAAATTACTTTTTATTATAAATCCAAAAGCAGGAAAAACAGCAATAAAGGGTGACTTGTTTGAAATAATAATGACATTTTCCCGTCATGATTATGATGTCTGCATTTATCCTACAAAGGGACCGAATGATTCCGCAAGAAAGGTTTGTGAGGATGGAGCAAAATATGACATAATTGTATGTGCCGGAGGTGATGGAACATTAAGAGATACCGTATGTGGTTATATGGATATGGGAGAAAAAAAGGTTTCCATAGGATATATACCGGTAGGCACTACAAATGATTTTGCAAGAAGTCTTGGTATATCAAGAAAACCTATCGAGGCGGCAACTCAGATAGTAAACGGCACGGAACAGTTTGTGGACGTGGGGAAATTTGAGGATAAGCATTTTATTTACATTGCTGCGTTTGGAATTTTTACGGACATATCCTATAGCACGAAGCAGTCATTAAAAAGAGTTCTCGGACACAGCGCTTATGTTGTTGAGGCACTTAAAAACATAGCAAACTTCAAGGCATATAAGCTTGAGGGACAGTTTGATGATGCTTTGATTACAGGAGAATATATATACGGAATGATAACAAACTCCTTTTCTGTTGCAGGATATAAAATCAGAGGCACAAAGCATGTTGTTTTGGACGATGGCAAGTTTGACTGCTTTTTTATAAAAAAGCCTCAAAATCCTGCAGAGCTTCAGCAGATTTTGTCAGCGGTTCTGACAAATGATGATGTTGAAGGCAATGAAATGTTTTTTCAAATAAAAGCGGCAAAAATCCATATAATAAGTGAAACTCCTATTGAGTGGACTCTTGACGGTGAATTTGGCGGAGAATCCAATGAGGTTACAATAATAAATGAAAAACAGGCTGTAGGTATCTATCATGATGCAAGCTATGCAAAGGGAATAACGGAAAGTGACAGTAGTGAAGAAAGTGCTGCAACTGACATGGAGGAATTAGATGACATGTGGGACTACTATGATGGCTGGGAGTAAGCTGATGCCTGCTTATGTACCTTAAATTGGGACATTTCCTTTTCCTTTACATTTTTTGGGAATTAGAATATAATATAAGGTAATATGTCTATAGAAAGGAATATATTACCATGGGTAAATATTTTGGTACAGATGGCTTTAGGGGAGAAGCTAATGTTTTTTTAACTGTAGAGCATGCATATAAAGTGGGAAGATATGTAGGTTATTATTTTGGAAAAAAGAAAACAGACGGAGAAAGAGCACGCATCGTAATAGGAAAGGATACAAGACGTTCAAGTTATATGTTTGAATATTCTCTTGTGGCTGGCATTACGGCAAGTGGTGCTGATGTATGCCTTATGCATGTGACACCGACCCCAAGTGTATCATATATAACAAGGGTTGATGAGTTTGACTGTGGCATAATGATATCTGCGAGCCACAATCCGTTTTATGACAATGGTATAAAGCTTATTAACAGCCGAGGCTCAAAAATGGAGGCTGAGGTTGAGGAGGAAATTGAAAGATACATTGACGGAGAGATACCGGAGATACCATTGGCTGTAAAGGAGAATATTGGAAGGACTACGGACTATTCAATGGGAAGAAACAGATATATCGGATATCTTATGACGCTCCCTACCCGTTCCTTTAAGAATTTAAAAATTGGTCTTGACTGTGCAAATGGTGCTGCATCCACTGTTGCAAAAGCAGTTTTTGATGCACTTGGCGCAAAGACATACGTTATAAACAATGACCCTGACGGTACTAATATCAATACAAATTGCGGTTCCACCCATATAGAGGGACTTCAGAAATTTGTAATTGAAAATAATTTGGATGCGGGATTTGCATATGACGGTGATGCTGACCGTTGTCTTGCCGTCGATGAAAAGGGCAATCTTGTTGACGGAGATAAAATACTGTATATTTGCGGAAAATATATGAGGGATAACGGAAAGCTTACGGGAAATACAATAGTGACGACCATTATGTCAAATCTCGGTTTGTATAAGGCACTTGATGCAGAGGGCATAGAGTATGCCAAGACAACTGTGGGAGACAAATATGTCTATGAGTGTATGATGGAAAACGGATATGTTCTTGGCGGTGAGCAGAGCGGACATATTATCTTTTCAAAATATGCAAGGACCGGTGATGGTGTTCTCACATCACTGAAGCTTATGGAGACGGTAATAGAAAGTAAGATGACAATGTCCGAACTTACAAGAGACATTAAAATATATCCGCAGCTCCTTGAAAATGTTAAGGTTGTTGATAAAAAGCCTGTTATGGAGGATGCTGATGTTCTTGCTGCTGTAGATGCAGTGGCAGAAAAATTAGGAGATAATGGACGTGTGCTGCTTCGGGAAAGTGGAACTGAGCCTGTTGTCAGGGTTATGGTTGAAGCAGAAACTGATGAAATATGTAACGATTGTGTAGCCTCGGTGATACAAGTTATAAGGACTAAGGGCTACGAGGTACAGTAATCAAAAGGTGTTAAGATGAAAAGAAAACTTAGAAAGCTTGAAACATCAATGATATTTTTATTGAAGATGTCTCTTTATGCCATATTGTTTTTTATATTTTACATTATGTATGCACAAAAAAACAGGCAGCTTTATAATGTATCCAGAACATCGGTAATTGTAATTGTTTCATACCTTATTATGGGGTATATGTTTTCTAATATATACGGAAGATATGACATAGGAAAGAGAAAAAGCAAGCCTATCGTAAATTCTATTTTTCTTACTATATTATTTACAAATATAATAGGTATGCTTGCGCTTTCCGTCATGAACACAAATACACAAAATAATCATGTTTTCCAACTGGAACAGCCGTTTTTAATTATTCCCATAACCGCAATTCAGTATATTGTCATACTTATATATGTATATGGCGGTAATGCACTGTATTTCAAGCTGTATGACCCTGAAAAATGTATTATTGTAACCTCGTCCCAAAGAAGTCTGAATGAGGTTATACGGGGAATAAAAAAGTACAAGCTGCAATACAGCATAAAGAGGGCTGTAGATTATCGTAATGAAAATTTAAAACAGTATATTAAAGAAAACGACACGGTTTTTATATATGATGTTCCGGTGCAGGAACGCACGGATATAATAGAATACTGTTATCAGAACATGAAAAATGTTTACTTTAATCCAAGTATGCATGACGTTGTAGAAAGAAATACAAAGCATATTATTTTGGATGATGTTTCGCTGTTTGGAAATTTTTCCAAGGGACTTACACTGGAGCAGAGAATATTAAAGAGAGCATTTGATATTGTAATATCAATTGTTGCTATTGTTATTACATCGCCGATTCTTTTGGTGGCAGCCATATGTATAAAAGCTGAAGATGGCGGAAAGGTTATCTTCAAACAAAACAGGGCTACAAGATACGGAAGAATATTCTCTGTATACAAGCTTAGAACCATGAAGGAGGATGTGGAGAATTATTCAGCTGTAGAGGATGATGTAAGGGTGACGAAGGTAGGTAAAATTTTAAGGAAATACAGAATAGATGAGATACCGCAGTTTTGTAATGTTTTAAAGGGAGAGATGAGTGTTGTCGGACCCAGACCGGAGATGCTTGCAAATATATTCAACTATACATCGGAATTTCCTGAATTTGAGTACCGCTTACGTGTAAAGGCAGGCATAACGGGACATGCGCAAATAGCGGGCAAATATAATACATCGCCAAGGGACAAGCTTATTCTTGACCTTATATACATTGAGGAATACAGCTTTTGGCTTGATATAAAGCTCATATTTCAGACAATTACCGTATTGCTTAAAAAGGATAGTACAGAGGCATTCAAAAAAGAGGATGAAATGAAATTTGAGGGATATGACAGTGAGGATGGTCAGGAACAATAAATATAACTATATTTCAGATTATTTAGGAGAGATGTATGAAAAAGATATTGGTAACAGGCTGCAATGGTCAGCTTGGCAGGGCAATAAATGAGGTATATAAGAATGAACAGGCAGAGCTTATAAACACGGACGTGGAGAATTTGGATATAACGAGCATTGATGATGTTATCGGTTTTGTTTCTGAAAGGAAGCCGGATGTTATTATAAACTGTGCCGCACACACAAATGTAAACGCATGTGAAACACAGTGGGATTTGGCTTATAAGATAAATGCCATTGGTCCAAGAAATTTAAGTATTGCAGCAGCAAAGACAGGTGCAAAGCTTATACATGTTTCTACAGACTACGTATTTGATGGAACAGCCGTCGAGCCGTATAATGAATTTTCAAGGGTTGCACCGCTTGGAGCATACGGTAAGACTAAGCTTGCAGGTGAAGAATTTGTAAAACAGTTTGTAGACAAATTTTTTATTGTGAGAACTGCATGGCTTTATGGCGACGGAAAAAATTTTGTTAAAACAATGCTTACTCTTGCCGAAACCCACGATGAGGTAAGTGTGGTAGGAGATCAGATTGGTTCCCCTACAAGCGCAATGGAGCTTGCTAGGATGATAAAGTTTATTGAGCCTACGGAAAATTATGGAATATTTCATGGAACATGTGAGGGCTTTTGCTCTTGGGCAGATTTTACTGAGGAGATATTCAGGCTTGCAGGGCTTTCCACAAGGGTTAAGCACATTACAACAGAAGAATATCCAACTCCGGCAAAGCGTCCGGCATACTCCGTTTTGGACAATTATATGCTGAGGCTTACAACGGATTATAAGTTTGCTGATTGGAAAGAAGCACTTAAGGAATATATGAACAACAGAAAATAAGAATAAAAAGAGGCTGTCGTATGTTGCTATACATGCGACAGCCTCTTTTTATTCTTGTTTTGCTGAACCCTTATATTGCTCAGCATATTCATCGAAAAGGTGATGATACATAGATGGAAGTCCCACAAATTCACATCCGTATCTATATCCTGCACTACCGATTGGTGATTCATAGAGGATTTTGACAACTGACAAAATAATCTCATCAGTACCAACAAACTCGATTGTGGCATTAAAATAGTAATCAACAGGAAGCTTGCTTGCAGACATAAAACCGATACCTGCCTTTGAAATATCAAAAACCTCAATCTCTGCATTTAAGGCATCTATGTTTATTCCATCCTGCTTAAAAAGGTTTGAAACCTCAAGCTTAAGTTTAATTGGTAATCGTTCGTATTTTCTTTTCTCTTGCATAAAAAAATCCTCCGAATACATTTATATAATGTGTTGTGTACATTATATCAAAAAATTATATATATTTCCATATTTTTTTTAATATGCCATAATATATGATTTGAAGATGAAATTCTTGGCAAAATATGCTGCAAAAAAAGAATAAACTATTTGACAGTTTAATCCAACTAAGGCATAATTTACATTGTTGCAGATACTGCCGTGAAGGCTGCTAAGTGCACACTGCTTTTTAGACAAAATAATGGAAGGATGTATGTTATGAACGATAAATATGTAAGCCCGCTGTCAGAGAGATATGCAAGCAAGGAAATGCAGTATATTTTTTCACCTGACATGAAATTTAAAACATGGAGAAGACTTTGGATTGCACTTGCCGAAGCGGAGAAAGAACTTGGACTTAAGGATGCAGACGGAAATCCAAGAATAACAGACGAGCAGATTGACGAGCTCAAAAGCCATGTTGAGGATGTAAATTATGAGGTAGCAAGAGAAAGGGAAAAGCTTGTGCGTCATGACGTTATGAGTCATGTATATGCTTATGGTGTACAGTGTCCGAAGGCGGCAGGCATAATCCATTTGGGAGCAACAAGCTGTTATGTAGGGGATAACACCGATGTAATTGTTATGACAGAGGCATTAAAGCTTGTACGGAAAAAGCTTATCAATGTAATAGATGAGCTTGCAAAATTTGCAGATAAATATAAAGCCCTTCCTACACTTGCGTTTACGCATTTTCAGCCAGCACAGCCTACTACGGTGGGAAAGCGTGCAACACTTTGGATGCAGGAGCTTTTACTTGATTTAAGCGATATAGAATATATGATAGACCAGCAAAAATTGCTTGGGTCAAAGGGAACTACAGGTACCCAGGCAAGCTTTCTTGAGCTTTTTAACGGCGACCATGAAACGGTAAGAAAAATAGATGGTATCATAGCCGATAAGATGGGCTTTAAGGAATGTTATCCTGTTTCGGGACAGACATATTCAAGAAAGGTTGATGCAAGGATATTAAATGTTCTCAGCGGAATAGCAATGAGCGCACATAAATTTTCAAATGACATAAGACTTTTGCAGCATCTTAAGGAGATAGAAGAACCGTTTGAGAAAAATCAGATTGGCTCCTCTGCAATGGCATATAAGAGAAATCCTATGAGAAGTGAGAGAATAGCGTCCCTTGCAAACTATGTGATGGTTGATGCCCTTAATCCTGCCATAACCGCAGCTACACAGTGGTTTGAGAGAACACTTGATGATTCGGCAAACAAGAGAATATCCGTGCCGGAGGCGTTTCTTGCAGTGGATGGTATACTTGATTTATACCTGAATGTTGTGGATGGACTTGTTGTGTATGACAAGGTAATATATCAGAGATTCATGAAGGAAATTCCATTTATGGCTACGGAAAACATTATGATGGATGCCGTAAAGCGTGGTGGAAACAGGCAGGAGCTTCATGAGAAAATAAGAGAGTATTCTATGAAGGCAGGAGAGCAGGTAAAGAAATACGGAAACGAAAATAACCTTGTTGACCTTATTGCAGAGGATGATGCCTTTGGAATGAGTAAGGAGGAAATTGTCTCATTGCTTGAGCCGATTAATTTTGTCGGACGTGCGCCGGAGCAGACAGAGGAGTTTCTTTGCGAGGTTGTGAGGCCTATACTTGATGCAAACAAGGACATACTTGGAGTTAAGGCTGAGATAAATGTATAAATAAAAACATTGACCCTGCACATAAAAACAAATATAATAATGGGTGTATGTGGTATGTAAGGGTTTATGATTATGCTTAAATATAAACCCAAATGGAGGTTGCGGCTAATGGGCAAAGGAAAAAAGATGAGTGTACGCTTCAAGCTTATCAGCTTGATAGTTCCAATATTTATTATTATGGTTTTTGCTTTTTTCGTACTTTGCAGAGGAGCTATTTTGGAACTTGCTACAGACAGGTTTGAAACGGAATCTGAGGTTTACGCTGAAAAAATCAGCGCGTGGACGGGACAGATTTTCAGTGAGCTGGATATATATAAAAATACAATAGACGAGGCAGGCTTTAAGGATGATTCTGCCATACTTACATATATGGCAACCTCCTGTGACAAAAATCCTGCTTACCCCGTAGGTCTTTATATGGGTGACGACTCGGGCGTGTATCTTGACGGTTCAGGATGGGTGCCGGATGATGACTGGGTGCTTACGGAACGTGATTGGTATATCGAAGGTGTGAAAAATGAAGAATTTGCATTTGGCGAGCCATATTATGATTCACAGACAGGAGATGTTTGTGTGAGTGCAACCGTGCGTATGGATTACGATGCGGCAGTCAGGGTTCTTGCCGTGGATGTTTATTTGGATTACCTTTCCGAGCTTGTAACGGAGATTACGGAAGGCAGCATTGAAAATGCATTCTTTGTGACAAAGACAACACAGACGATACTTGCTCATCCTGACAGCAGCATGGTGGATGTAAAGCTTGATGATGCAGGGCTTGATAAGCTTTATGGCAATATAAGCAAGGCAATAAGTGACGGAAAGACAAAGCTTTTGCTGCTTGAGGGCAAGGACGGAAAATATTATGTTTGTATAAATGAAATTGAAAATACGGATTGGTATCTTGTTACATGCATGAAACGCTCCGATGTTCTGAAAGACCTTACCCATGTTGAGATTATTATGACTGTTATAGCCGTCATTGCGGCACTTGTGCTTATATTAGTTATAATCAGAATCGTAAATGGTATTGTAAAGCCTGTTGAAAATGTAACAAATGTATTGAAGGATGTGGCTGCGGGAGATTTCTCCCACGACATTGAGGTTAAGGGTAATGATGAAATTGCAAATATGAGCCGCAATATGCAGAATTTCCTGACAAATATGCGTACTACAATATCTGACATTTCACACACCGCTGACTGGCTTAATAAGCAATCAGAGGAGAATGGTCGTGTGTCAGAGGAACTTTCTGATTCGTCAATGCATCAGAGTAATGCGGTGGAGACGCTCAATGAAATGGTGGATTCGCTTTCAAAGGCTGCGGAGGATGTTTCTGTACATATGTCTGAGCTTACAAATGTTATTTTAACTGCAAAGACAGAGTGTGAGCGTGCAGGGGATATTATGCGTCAAACTGTTGACGCCTCTGAGGGCGGAAAGAGCGACATGCAGAAGGTAAGTATCGGAATGTACAGCATAGAAAATACAATAGGCAACCTTGCCGGTCAGATAAAAAGGGCAGGAGAGGTTACATCAAATATCAACAACATGGTAACATTTATCACTGATATTGCAGATGAGACAAATCTCCTTTCTCTTAATGCGTCCATTGAGGCAGCACGTGCGGGAGAAGCGGGCAGAGGCTTTGCAGTTGTTGCGGAGCAGATAAGCAATCTTGCAGAGAACAGTAAAAATGCTGCGGAGGACATTTCAAGGCTTACGGAAGAAATCAGCCTTACCATGCAGGAAGCAGAGGGTCAGATGGAACAGAGTGTGTACGAGGTAAAGGAAAATGCAATTGTTGTCACACAGACTACTGAAACCTTTGATATTGTATATGAGAAAGTAGCTGAGACAAACAAAAAGATTAAGCATATGGTTGAACTTATGGAAATGGTAGATAAGGTTGCATTTGACATGCAGGAAACTGCCAGAGAGCAGGTTGAGGCAACTGAGCAGATAGCTGAATCAGCAAAGGAGCTTGGAACTTACACTCAGACGGTAAGTGCAAACAGTGACACGGCAGCGGAAAATGCAAGAGTACTTGAGACGGAATCAAAGAACCTTATAAACCGTATGGGACAGTTCAGATTATAAAGTAATTGGAGGTATTGTAATAAAATGGTACAGGCAGTAGTAGGAGCCAATTGGGGCGATGAAGGGAAAGGAAAAATAACGGATATGCTTGCCCAGGAGGCAGACATAATTGTAAGATTTCAAGGAGGGGCAAATGCAGGACACACGATAGTTAATAGCTATGGAAAGTTTGCGTTACATACACTTCCGTCGGGAGTATTTAATGACCACACTACAAATATTATTGGAAATGGTGTGGCACTTAACATTCCGGTGCTTTTTAATGAGATAAAATCCATTACTGATAAAAATGTCCCTATGCCTAAGCTTTTGGTATCGGATAGGGTGCAGATGGTTATGCCCTATCATATAAAGCTTGATGAGTATGAGGAGGAGAGGCTTGCAGGCAAATCCTTTGGTTCAACGAAATCGGGCATTGCACCTTTTTATTCTGATAAGTATGCAAAGGTAGGCTTTCAGGTAAGCGAGCTTTTTGACGAGGCATCTCTCAAAGAAAAAATAGAGAGAGTAATTGTACAGAAAAATATTATTTTAGAGCATCTTTACCATAAGCCACTGCTTAAGGCTGACGAGATATTTAATACGCTTATGGAGTACAAGAGCATGGTTGAGCCTTATGTGTGTGATGTTTCTGCATATCTTTATGAGGCAATAAAGGAGGGCAAAAACATTCTTTTGGAGGGACAGCTTGGCTCACTTAAGGATCCTGACCATGGTATATATCCAATGGTTACTTCCTCCTCAACTCTTGCAGCATACGGAGCAATCGGTGCAGGTATACCGCCTTATGAGATAAAGAAGATAATTACCGTGTGTAAGGCATATTCAAGTGCAGTCGGTGCAGGCGCATTTGTAAGTGAGATATTTGGTGATGAGGCGGATGAACTAAGACGTCGCGGTGGTGATGGAGGCGAGTATGGTGCCACAACAGGAAGACCGAGACGTATGGGATGGTTTGATTGTGTTGCATCAAAGTACGGATGCCGTATTCAGGGAACAACGGATGTTGCATTTACGGTGCTTGATGTCCTCGGCTATCTTGATGAAATACCTGTATGTGTAGGTTATGAGATAGATGGTGAAGTAACAACAGACTTCCCTACAACAACAAAGCTTGAAAAAGCAAAGCCTGTTATAAAGATATTGCCTGGCTGGAAGTCCGATATAAGAGGAATCAGAAATTATGAGGAGCTTCCTGAAAACTGCCGTAATTATATTGAGTTCATTGAGGAACAGATTGGATTTCCTATTACGATGGTATCAAACGGACCGGGTAGGGATGATATTATATACCGCAAGAAATAAAAATACACTTGACATTATACTGTATAGTTAATATAATTATACTTACATACAATAACTTCAAAACAAACAATAAAATGTTTGGAGGTAGCTATATGAGTAAGGAAGCAAAAGAATTATTTAATGCACTTGTCGAGGAATTAGGAAAAACGGAAGAACGAATCAATCAAAAATTTGATAGGCTGGAAGAAAAATTTGACAAGAGCTTGATGAATTTACAGCATGAGGTTAATGCATTGAAGCTGGAATATACAACCAATCAGGTAATAGTGGATGAGGTAAGCATTTAAAGCATCGGGTTGATATTTTAGAGAAGAAAATGGCATAATTAGAAGGCATACCATTTTAATTTTATGATTAGATGGTATGCTTTTTTATTTTGAGAAAAAAAGGCACTGTCATTCGTTTATATAGTGAAGGGAGAGAGCTGGGGACATATGGATAAAAAAGAATTCGAATTCACTGTAAACAAATATGCAGATGATTTGTTTAAAATAGCGTTTCGATATGTTTGTAACAAGAATGATGCTGAGGATATTGTTCAGGATACTTTTTTAAAATATTTAAAGCATTATAAGGAATTACAATCAGAAGAACACAGAAAATACTGGCTTATGAGGGTAACAATAAACAAATCAAGAGACCTGCTGAAATCCTTTTGGCATAAAAATACCACAGAGCTTGAGGATAGATATATTTCAAAGGAAGCAGGAGATAGCACTGTTTTACATTATGTAAACTGTCTCAAGCCGGATGACAAGATTGTCATACAGCTTTATTACCTTGACGGCTATTCCATAAAGGAGATAGCGCAGATACTTAAAAAAAATGAGTCAACCATAGGAAACAGACTTGCAAGGGCAAGAAACAAATTAAAAAAAATGATGGAGGATGATGGATATGGGAAATAAGAAAAAAATTATTGATGATATGCTGTTAAATTATACGGATGATATGTATGTAATTCCTGATGTGGATAAATCCAAATTTATGGATATGTATGGGGAGAAGAAAAACCGAAAGTCTGCTGTAAGTATAAGCTTGGCTCCTGTTGCTCTCATTATTATTGCTGTAGTTGCGATTAAGTTTGTTATAAATAAACCGCCTGTCGTTGACGAACCAATGCAGACTTCCGTTAAGGAAGATGTAGATATACCGACAGACAGTGCATATATCATGCATGATGATGGTACAGTGGAAATAATTGACTCTCATATATTAACCGATGAAGAATTTGCACCAATGGAAAAAATATTGAGAGATAAGGTAAAGAACGCTAATTGGTCTGAAGAAAAAATTCAACAGCTTATAGACATCTACAGAGAACAGCCTGCATACGTTTTTGATGGTATTGAAAATCTTCCTGAGCTTTGTGTAAATGAGTATGGGCAGACATATGGACTAGATGCTCTTTACCCTGACCTCATTGCAGCTTATGCTGATAACGGAGAGCTCGGATATGTATATCGGGAGGATTTTTATCCGGATGTATCGAATGAAGGATTAAAAACACATGAAGAAATAGAGGCTTTGTCACATCAACATACAGTGCTCAATGTATATGCGTCTGATGGGCGAACAATTATAGGACAGATGACTTCTTCTGGGATTGGATTTGATGAATAATCAATGCTATAAAAATTCTAATTTCTCTTTCAGGCATACCATTTAAAAATATTTTTAGGTGGTATGCCCCTTTTTATGTCTCGTCTTTGGGTATATGGCTGTTTACAAGCTCATATATTTTTTCGCAAAGCTCCTGCTTCATGGTAAAAGGAATGGAATATAAATCCCTGCCTGCTTTCAGATTAAGCATATAAAACAGCATGGATTCATCCGGTATTATCATTGTTATAAATTCAACCTTATCGTAGGTGTAATTTGTCTCGCCGTAATGGTGGACTACCTTTATTCCATCGTCAGAAAAAACATAGGTTATATCAAATGCCTGTTTCCTTAAGGAGGACATAACAAGATATATGCCGTATGCTCCAAGACCAAATGCAAACATACTTGTAAGCATTATTCGACTCGACAGACCCTTAAATATTGTAATAAGCTGAATTGCTGATATGGAAATAAAAATAAGTCCCATGATTCTGTAGGCTATTCTATTGTATTTTCTTTTAGGTACAGTGTAATTATATCTCATAATGTGCCTCCCTGCTATTAATTTGCAGATGTGTTTTCGGAACTTGGCGTGTCTTTCTTGTCATACTTTATATTTATAAAATACAGAATAATTCCTATAAACATGCCACCTAACAGATTGCCGATTGTGACCGGAATAAAGTTTTGAAGTATGCCTCCAAAATCTAAATGTTCAAGCTGTGCTTCTGTTATACCGTATAATTCCTTGGCAAGGTCAACATAATGAGAATTAGTCTTTGCTAAAATGCCTACAGGTATGTAGTACATATTAGCAACAATATGCTCAAAGCCGTTTAAAACAAATACGAATATTGGAAACCAGGTTGCAAGGATTTTACCAGCAACATCCCTTGCAGCCGTACCTTTCATAATAGCCATACATACAAGAAAGTTACAAAGAATACCGGAGGCGAGTCCGTTCACAAATGATATGTTGGATTTATCTATAGCCACCTTTATCGTGTATGCGCCGAGAGCTCCTCCGCTTAAATTCAAATTGCCACTGTGAAAAACTAACACGTCTATTATAAAAGCACCGAAGAAATTAGCCAAAAATACAACAAATAAATTGCGGATAAGGTGCATAACGGTAAAACGCTTGTCTAAGGTTGCCATAATCATAAGACAGTTGCCCGTAAAAAGCTCACCGCCTACAAGAACAATCATCAAAAGTCCTATGGGAAATACCGCACCGCCTAAAACCTTGGCAAGGCTTATATTTGAAATGCTATGTACAGCCGTGTTGCATGTTACGCCACCCATGGCGATAAACATTCCAGCAAGAATCCCCAAAGTAATCATTTTGGGAAGCTTCATATTTGCTTTTTTTACTGCACCTTGCATATTTAAGTCAACGATTTCCTTTGGTGTACGTATTTGCATATAATATACCTTCCTTGTTAAAAATTATTCTTTCATAAAAATGGTAAAAATCTATTTTTCTCTAGTTTATATGAAAGAGCGTCAGAAAGCAATCAGAAATATATTTTTTGTCCGGAAAGATTATAATAATATACTTTGACTTATACATATGTTCTGATATAATTTAGTATTATATAAAATTATGGGAAATAGATAGAATATGAACAAAAAAAGCAACAAATCAGCCTACAGCTTCATATATAAGATGCGAATACAAAAAGCGCTTGCATATCGCTTTGATGTGTTTGCCAACATTATATTTCAGTGTATTGCCATGTTTGCAACTGCATTTTTTTGGAAAGCAATATACAGCGGATACGACAGTGTGCAAGGAGCAGGGGTTGGTGACATGCTTACATATACGGTTGTTTCCGCAGTGATGTCCATACTTTTTGTGACAACGGTTGAACTTAAGCTTATGGAAAGTGTGGAAAAGGGAACGGTGGCTATGGACATGCTGAAACCTATACCATTATTTTCCATATATTTCTTTGAGGACTTAGGAAATATAACATCGCTGATTTTTATAAACGGACTGCCGATTCTTTTAATAGGAAGTTTGTTTATAGGCGTGCCGCTTCCTGCTGACAGGGTGAGTGCAGTATTGTTTCTTGTAAGCCTCATTATGTCATTTTTTATAAACTGGCTTTTTGCGGCATTGTTTTCCCTACTTTCCTTTGTGACAATTAACATGTCTCCACTTATCCAGGTTAAAAAGCATATTTTAAGGCTTTTATCAGGAAGCATTATACCCGTATGGTTTTTTCCTGGGTGGGCGCAGGGGATATTAGGTGTGCTTCCGTTTGTGTACATTTATCAGCTTCCCCTTGACCTTTTTATAGGCAGATATACATTACATACGGCAATACCAAAGCTGGTGGTACAGCTTGTGTGGCTTGTAATATTAAGTGGGGCATTTTACGCAGCCCAAAAGAGCATGACAAAAAAGGTTATGGTACAGGGAGGGTAGTATATGGAGCACATAAAACATTATATTGACGTATGTCTGTATCATATAAAGCTTGCCGTGCTTACAATGCTTGAATATCCTGCCAACTTTGTAGGCTGGCTTTTGTCAAATCCCATTCAGTTTGTATTGGGATTTGCAACAATTAAATTTGTTGTTGTAAGATTTGGAACAATAAACGGCTGGGACTACGGACATCTTGCATTTTTATATGGAATCGCAGTTATATCCCATGCTTTTTCAATGATATTTTTTGTGCAGGGCTGGTTTATGGGTGGAT
The DNA here is from genome assembly GCA_964635615.1 of uncultured Bacteroides sp. Taxonomy (GTDB): domain Bacteria; phylum Bacillota; class Clostridia; order Lachnospirales; family Lachnospiraceae; genus Coprococcus_C. Next base: position 155,724 of record CAZWNL010000002.1, on the reverse strand, counting down.
ATGTTGTAAGAGGGGATTTTGACCGTTACATGCTTAGACCCTTAAGCGTTCTGTTTCAGTTCTTTTTTACAAGATTTAACGTTGTAGGCTTTACGGATTTAATTCCGGGAATATGTGTGTTTGCCTATGGATGCCATAAGGTGCAGTTTCAGTGGAATATAGGAAATGTCATGGCGGTTGTCCTGCTTATTATAGGTGCTACGCTTATTCGTGGAGGAATTTACATTATTATGGGTACATTTTCTTTTTGGACAAAAAGCATGAATGATTTTGCAGGGTTTACACAGGAGTTTTTTGATAAGACAACAATGTATCCTCTTTCCATGTATCCGAGGATGATGCAGATAATACTTACATATATTATTCCCATAGGGTGGATAAGCTATTATCCTGCAAAGGATCTTTTGTCGGGAGTAGGTACGGGAGCAGTTATATCACTGATAATCGGAGTTGTTACAATGACTTTGGCTGCACTGTTTTTTAAAGTCGGACTTAGAAGCTATGAAAGTGCAGGACAGTAAAAACATATGGATAAAAAATCGTTAAGTATAAGGTATGTTCCAAACACAAGGAGAATTATATGGACACAATCGTAGTTGAAAATTTAATAAAGGAATATAAAATTGCCAAAAAGGAAAAAGGACTTGCAGGTGCAGTGAAAAATCTGTTTGTGAGAAAATATGAAATACTTCGTGCCGTGGATGACATAAGCTTTACGATTTCCAAAGGGGAGATAACTGCATTTATAGGACCAAATGGTGCAGGAAAAAGCACTACCGTAAAAATGATGTCAGGCATACTCGTACCTACCGCCGGCAATATTTTAATTAACGGCAGAAATCCGCAGAAGGACAGGGTCCGTGTAGTACAGGATCTTGGAGTTGTATTTGGCCAAAGGACACAGCTTAACTGGGACCTGAGGCTGGGCGAAAGCTTCGAGATGATGAGGCACATTTACAAAATTCCGAAAGCCATGTACGAAGAAAATCTGAAGGTTATGGATGACATACTTGACATAGGGGAAATAATAAATATTCCCGTAAGGCAGCTTTCTCTCGGACAGAGGATGAGAGGTGACCTTGTATCGGCAATGCTGCACTCCCCATCAGTGCTGTTTTTGGATGAGCCAACGATTGGGCTTGATGTTGAGGGTAAGTATGCAATTCGCAAATTTATAAAGGAAATTAACCGTGTCAAGGGAACTACCATAATACTTACCACACACGATTTAGGGGATATAGAAGAATTATGTAAACGACTTATTATAATAAACAAGGGAAAAATTGTGGAGGATGGGCCTCTTGAGGAGCTTGTAAACCGGATTGCGCCAAATCGTAATCTTGTTGTGGAATATTATGATGAGAACTATGTTGAACACGAAAATGCAAAGATAATAAATGTGGAAGGAAATATAGTTACATATCAGTTTTCAAAAAAGGATATAACTGGCGCAAGACTTATCTGTGATATTTCCGATAAGGCTAAAATAAAGGATGCAACAATAAAGGAAGTAAAGATTGATGACATAATAAGGATAGCATACAGGGGATAAAAGCTTGGAAAGGAAGATGATTGATTGTGGAGCAGATGTCATTATTTGATTACTCACCAAAGCATATTCCTCTTGCAAGCAGACTCAGACCCAAAACTCTTGATGAGTTTGTTGGACAGGAGCATTTGCTTGGGAAAGGGAAAATACTAAGACAGCTTATAGAAAAGGATCAGGTGTCCTCCATGATTTTTTGGGGACCGCCGGGTGTCGGAAAGACAACCCTTGCAGGAATAATCGCCGCAAGGACAAATGCGGACTTTATCAACTTCAGCGCTGTCACAAGTGGGATAAAAGAGATAAAGGATGTTATGAAAAAGGCGGAGGACAGCCAGAAAATGGGTGTGCGGACCGTTCTTTTCATAGATGAGATACACCGTTTTAACAAGGCGCAGCAGGATGCATTTCTTCCCTTTGTTGAGAAAGGGAGCATAACTCTTATAGGAGCCACGACGGAAAATCCATCTTTTGAGGTAAATGCGGCGCTTTTGTCAAGATGCAGAGTGTTTGTCTTAAAGGCACTTGGGGAGGGAGACCTGATTAAGCTTATAAAAAATGCCATATCATCTCCAAACGGATTTGGAACACAGGGAGTAAAAATCTCCGATACTCACATAAAGACAATTGCCATATTTGCTGACGGTGATGCAAGAACCGCCCTTAATACCCTGGAGATGGTTGTATTAAACAGTGAGATAAGCGAGGACGGTTTCACCGTGATGGATGAGATTATGGAGCAGTGCATAGGGAAAAAATCCCTGCTGTATGATAAAAGCGGTGAGGAGCATTACAATATGATTTCCGCACTCCACAAATCCATGCGCAACAGCGACCCGGATGCTGCAATTTACTGGATGCTGAGAATGCTTGAGGGAGGGGAGAATCCTCTCTACATAGCAAGAAGGCTTATAAGATTTCAAGTGAGGATGTGGGAATGGCTGACAGCAATGCCCTTACGGTAGCGGTTGCCGCATATCAGGCATGTCATTTTTTGGGGGTTCCCGAATGTGACGTGCATCTAACCCATGCCGTAACATACCTTGCAATGGCGCCTAAATCCAATTCGCTTTATGTTGCCTGTGAGAATGGTAAACGCTCTGTCCGGGAAAATGGGGCGCAGCTGGTACCACTTAACCTTCGGAACGGGGTAACTAAGCTTATGCGGGAGCTTGATTACGGAAAGGGCTACGAGTACGCGCACGATACGGAGGAAAAGCTTACCCATATGCAGTGTATGCCTGAGGGTATGGAGGAGGAAAAATATTACCATCCTACAAAACAGGGGGATGAAAAAAAAGCTTATGAGCGCTTGATGGAAATACGCAAATGGAAACAGGAAAAATAATGGCAAAATAATAGTAAAATAAAGCAAATTGACGTATAATGTATGCAAAAGCAAATATGGAATGGCTGATGTTCAAATAAAGGAGGTCTTTTATGGATAAAAATGTTTTCAGAAATATGTCTTACGGAGTTTATGTAGTAACAACCATGGACGGTATGCGTCAGACGGGTTGTGTTGCCAACAGCTGTATGCAGATTACTTCGGAGCCTGCCGTTGTCGCAGTAAGCATAAACCATGATAACTATACAAATAAATGTATAAAGGAGTCAAAGAGTCTTGCCGTAAATATACTTACAGAAAATGCTGATATGACATTGATTGGTAATTTTGGCTTTCAGTCAGGAAAGGATATCAATAAATTTGAAAATATACCCTTTGAATGGGCATATGGCAATCCTGTCTTAAAAGACAGTACATGCGGTTACTTTGCAGGCGATGTTATAGGAAGCTATGAGACAAGCACCCACACGGTATTTTTTGTGGAGGTTAAGGATGCTGCGGTTAAGCCCGGAACACCTATGACTTACGCATATTATCATGAGGTTAAAAATGGTAAAAGCCCTAAGAATGCGCCGACATATCTGCCTGAAGAAAAGGATGAAAAAGAAGCATTCGACAAAAAATGGGTATGCTCCATATGCGGATATATTTATGAGGGAGATGTTCCATTTGAGGAGCTTTCAGAGGACTTTGTATGTCCTGTGTGCAAACAGCCCAAATCTGTATTTGAACAAAAATAAAAAGTTGAGCTTAGCTAAGGAGAAACAAAATGTATTATGTACCTGACGATACAACAGAATGTGGTTATTATGAATGTGTCTGCTGCAAAACAAGATTTCTTTCCCTTGAGAAGGAAAGTCAGATTGTGTGCCCGTACTGCGCAGAGGATATTGACTTAGAGATAGGTCCTGACGAGGAAATGTCCCCTGAAAATAAAAATGCGAGGCTCATAAAGGTAGTAAGTGGTGAGGATGTAGAAAAAATGGATACACTGCTTAGTCTTGCAATAACGGGAGGCAACTACGAATGGATATGATTAAGGTGGCAGTTTTAGGACCAAAGGGAACCTTTAGTGACATGGCATTTCTGGAATACAGGCAGCTTATGCAGGAGCACTCAGATAAGAATGGTAAAAGGTATGATATAGAGGCAGCATATTACCCTACCATTGATGAGGTTTTTAATGCCGTCTGTGACGAAAACGGAGATAACCAATGTGAAATGGGAATCGTTCCCCTTGAAAATACCTTGGACGGATATGTTCAAAGAACATTGGATTTGCTTCTTGAAAAGCAGGTGAGGATAATAGATGAGCATATGGTTCCCGTTCAGTTTTCAGCAGTGGCTAATGCAAAAAAAATAGAGGACATTGACACACTTTATGTCCAGTTCAAGGCAAACGGACAGTGCAGAAAATTTATCAGCTCCCTTGAAAACGTAAAAATTGTTACGACCGAAAGTAATATGGAATCTTATTATATGCTGGAGGATGTGGCAGGCAGGGCGGCAATTGTTCCTGGACATGTTGCTTTAGAGGAAAAAAACAGCAGTTCAAATCGTATGGTTTTAGAGGGAATAACGGATGCAGAGAATAATCATACAAGATTTGTTGTGTTAAAAAAGGATGACAGAGTAAGCTTTAGCGGGTATTCTGACAAGGAAAAAATCAGAATACCGGTTTACATAATGCCAAAGTCAGACCGTCCTGGACTTTTGTATGAGATTTTAAAAGAGTTTTATGACAAGCAGATAAATCTTATATCAATCATGTCAAGACCTACAAAGCAGGAGCTTGGGACATATAATTTCTACATAGAGATAGACGCATATGCAGGACGGGTCAGCAGTATTAAGGAGGCACTTGCAAATATAAATAAATATAACGAAATAAAAATACTTGGTATTTATGAGGAAGAAGATTAGCAGGAGGTTAATATGGAAGGTTTAAAGAAATACATAAGCGACCTTAGAAAGGGTCACGGTGTGAGGCTTATCATGCTTGTTTTGGGCGGTTTGTTTCTTGTGTATCCCGACACGGCACAAAAAACGCTTGCAAATATAATTGCAATAGCATTTGTTATAATGGGTGTGGCAAAAATTCTAAGCTACTTTGGAAAGCCGAAACAGGATGCCTATGGGTATATGGAATATAAGTCAAAATCCGTAATTGTTATCGGAATAATATATATTGTTTTGGCGGCTGTTATTGCAAAGGTGCTTATGTCAATCATACCAATACTTCTTGGAAGTATCATTGCGCTAAACGGAATAATTAAGCTGCAGTATTCCTTAGAGATAAAGAAAAATATTCCTGACAGCAGATGGAAGCCTATGCTCCTTGCTGCCGTTATAATGCTTGTTGTGGGTGTTGTAATTTTATTTAATCCATTTAAAACAAATAATCTGATTATAAGAATCATAGGTGGTATTCTTGTATTTGAAAGTATATTTGATTTAGCTGCAAGCTACAAATATTCAAAATAAATGACTAACAACCTGATAAGGATTAAGGAGGCTTAAAGGTGGCTATAGATGAAAATCAGGCAATTGGTCAGGTTATCCTTAGCGAGGACAATATAATTGCAAGATTAAAGGAAAAAGGCTTAAGGCTGACCGAACCTAGAAAACTAATTATAAATATAGTTGCAAATGAAGAATTTTCCTGCTGCAAGGAGGTTTATTTCCTTGCTCATAAGAAAGACCCCAATATAGGAATTGCCACGGTATACAGGATGATAAATATATTGGAGGAGATTGGTGCCATAAGCAGGAAAAACCTGCAAAAGACTGTTTGTACGGGAAGATGCTGTGATATGAAGGGCGGATGCACCATTGTAACGGACAAGAGCAAGCAGATTATTTTGTCTGAGGCAGACATTGAGGAAGCCCTGAAATACATAATGGAAAAAAACGGATATTCAACTGTGGATGAGATAAAGGCAGTTCTTGTGAACCAAACCTTATAATATAGGTCAGATATATAACATTAAAAGATACGTTAATGCTTAGATGTTGATAAAAAGGAGTACATATTAAATGGGAATTGCAGAATTGCTTGTGCTTGCAATCGGGCTTTCGATGGATGCATTTGCTGTATCTATATGTAAGGGTCTGGAAACAAAAAAAATAACTTTAAAGCAGATGCTGCTTGCAGGCTTATGGTTTGGTGGATTTCAGGCGCTTATGCCGGGGATAGGGTATTTTCTTGGACAGTCCTTTGCGGAGGCAATAAAAAAATATGACCATTGGGTTGCATTTGTTCTCCTCGTATTTATTGGTGCTAATATGTGTAAGGAAGCATTTGCTGATGAAGACACAGATGAGAATAATTCTGCCCAAAATAGCGGTGAGAAGGGCAGCGGTAAGAATTGCTTTGGCGTAAAAGTTATGTTTGTCATGGCTGTTGCCACAAGCATAGATGCACTTGCAGTTGGTGTAACCTTTGCATTTTTGCAAGTGAATATATTTGCTGCGGTTGCCATGATAGGCGTGACTACCTTTACACTGTCATTTGTGGGAGTGAAGGTAGGAAATGTCTTTGGTGCAAAATATGAAAAAAAGGCAGAATTGTCCGGCGGAATCATTCTGATTCTTATAGGTCTGAAAATCTTGTTGGAGCATCTTGGAATAATCAACTTTTAATTATTTAAGCTCCGCAAATAACACCGCCACCTACCACAATATCATCATCATATAGAACAACAGACTGCCCCTTTGTTATGGCACGCTGTGGTTCGTCAAATTCCACATGTATGGTATCGGAATCAATCTGGGTTACAGTTGCCCATTGTTCCTTATGTCGGTATCTAGCCTTTGCCTTGACGCGCATTGGCTCGCTTATTTCTGACACAGAAATAAGATTAATGTTTTTTGCAGTCAGTGAGCGGGAAAAAAGCTCCTCATGGCGTGCAAGTGTTACTGTATTTGTGAAAGGGTCAACATGGGATACATACATAGGCTGTGGGAAGGAAAGTCCGAGGCCCTTACGCTGACCTATGGTGTAACGGATGATTCCCCTATGGGTACCGAGAATGTTACCTTCTGTATCAATAAAGTTACCCTCAGGATATGTTTTGCCTGTATATTTTTCTATAAAATCAGCATAGCGTCCGTCAGGGATAAAGCATATATCCTGACTGTCGCTTTTTTTTGCGTTTATAAAACCATTTTCCTCAGCAAGTGCGCGAACTTCTGCCTTTGTCATTGAACCCAGTGGGAAAAGGGCATGGGAAAGCTGTTCCTGAGTAAGGGAATAAAGAACATAGCTTTGGTCTTTTGTTATGTCAGATGCCTTTTTTAATTCGTATCTGCCTGTGGTTTCGTTCCGGTTTATCCGGGCATAATGTCCTGTGGCTATAAAGTCATAGCCAAGCTCCCTGCTGTGGGAAAAAAGCTCCTCAAACTTAAGATGTCGGTTGCATTCGATACATGGATTGGGTGTCATTCCACTTTCATAGGCGGAAACAAACTTATCTATTACACATTCCTTAAATTTTGTGGAAAAATTAAAAACAGAAAAAGGTATGCCAAGTCTGTTTGCGATATTTTCCGCATCCATAATATCCTGTGAGGTAGTACATGAATTGTTTTCGGATATATCAATATCACTGCCATGATAAAGGCTCATTGTTGCGCCCATGCATTCGTAGCCTGATTGCTTTATAAGATATGCTGTTACACTGGAATCAACGCCGCCACTCATGGCTATAAGTGCTTTCTTATTCATGGTATACCTCCTCATTTTATGGTATAATAAGTCAACAATCATTCTATGACATTTTTAAACAGATGGCAAGTCACAGGAGGAAAATATATGGCTGATAAAGCAAAACTTGAAAATGAAAAGACTAACGTAATGAGAATATTGGACAGTAAGAAAATAAAATACAACAGCTATTGCTATGTGGAAACAGGGGAGACAAATGGTGAGAAGGTGGCAGCCATACTTGGACAAAATCCGGACTGTGTATTTAAGACTCTTGTTACTGTTGGAAAAACAGGAACAAACTATGTGTTTGTCATTCCTGTTAATAAAGAGCTGGATTTGAAAAAGGCGGCAAAGTCTGTTGGAGAAAAATCCATACAGATGCTTGCGGCAAAGGAGCTTCTTCCATTGACCGGTTATATACATGGAGGTTGCTCACCAATAGGAATGAAGAAATTCTTCAAAACCACCGTACATGAGACCGCAAGAGAATGTGACAGCATTTATTTTAGTGCAGGCAAAGTTGGATATCAGGTCAATGTGACCTGTGATGACCTCGCAAGAGTTATAAAATTTCAGTTTGCTGATGTGATTGCCTGACATGACTTAAAGCTTTTTTATGTCCTCAAGCAGCTTGTAATCAACCCTCATATTACCGCGGCCGGCACCGAGTCTGATATTTGGCTTTATTATTCCGTGGAAGTCTGAACCTCCGGAAATTTTAAGGTCAAGACTTGCTGCTATCTGGCGGAGTCTGTCGCTTTCATATGCATTGTTTGAGGAGTGGTATGCCTCAAGTCCTTTTAGACCCAATGATTTGAGATAAATAAGCAGCTCCTCTATTTGGGAATAGCCAAGGTGGTAGAGAAGTGGGTGTGCAAGAAAAGATGCTTTGCTGTATTTTGTCAGGATGTTCATAGCTGTTTCGCAGGTTACCTGCGGCTTTGGCAAGTAATATTTACAGCCGATGCCGATGTATTTTCTAAATGCAGTATCCTTATCTTTACAGATTCCTTCCTCTACAAGAACTCTTGCGAAGTGTGCTCTTGTAATTACACTGTCGGGATTTCCGTGCAAAAGCTTTTCCATTGTTATGTTTAATCCGTCCTTTTGCATAAGCTCCACCATTTTAATATTTCTGCCTTCTCTAGCTTCCTTCAAAACCTTAAGCTCACGGTTAAGCTCAGGATTTTCGTAGTCAACGTAAAAACCGAGTATGTGAACCTCACGATTTTGGTAATAGCAGGAAAGCTCAATTCCGGGTACAACCTCCAATTGCCTGTCCTTTGTGTAATCTATGATTTCAGCTATGCCGTCAATTGTGTCGTGGTCCGTAAGTGCAATTGCTTTAAGACCTGCATTTATTGCAAGGTCAGCAACTTGTGTTGGTGTAAATGAACCATCAGAGGCATTTGAATGTACATGTAAATCTATTAAATCCATGCCGGACACTCTCCTTATATTTATTATGTGTTAGACAATTACACATATTACAGTTATAATTGCATATATCTACACAAATATGCACATATATGATAGCAGAACAAAAAAATAAATACAATGAGAAATCGGAGATTATGGAACAATTATTTGAATTAGATGGCAGTATCCTTTTGTGGATACAGGAAAATTTAAGAACGGATTTGATGACTGTCATCATGAAGGCAGTGACAAGACTTGGTGATAGGGGGCTTTTTTGGATAACTGTCACAGTTTTATTTCTGTTATTTAAATCAACAAGAAAAACAGGGTTTGCACTTTCTATCGGTCTTGTTATAAATGCATTTATTGTAAATGTGTGGCTTAAGAATATGGTTGGGCGTATACGCCCCTATAAGGTTGTTGAGGGCTTGAAGTGCCTTATACCTGAGCCGGTGGACGCATCTTTTCCCTCAGGACATGCAAGTCATGCATTTGTGGCAGTGGCAGTTATTTGGATTATGATGTCTAAAAAATATGGAATAATTGCCCTTATTATATCAGCACTTATGGCGTGGAGCAGGCTTTATTTGGGTGCACATTATCCTTCCGATGTCATTGCAGGTATTTTAATAGGAATCGTTGCAGGTGTTTTAGGTGTTATTATCGTGAAGACAGTCGAAAAAAGAATGAGTGGCAATAAAGGGGTAGTGTCGAAACAACTCGATGATAATTGACTAAAATATAGTGAAAATAGACAAAATTACATTGACATATTATACCAAAATTGTATATAATTATGACGATACTCAATTTCAATATGGTTACGTTCAAAAGAAGGGGGAACAATTATGACATACGAAGAAATAGTAGAAACAGTAAGAAAGAGACTTGAAGGTGTGGACACAAGCTCTGTTAAGGATTTACTTGCAATTCAGGTAAATATAACAGGAGAGGGCGAAGGTGCCTTTTACGTGGAGGTAAAGGACGGAGTTCTTTCCGTTGAGCCTTATGAGTATTTTGACAGACAGGCAAAGATTACAATGAAATCAAAGAATTTCTTAGCTCTCATGGAGGGTAAGCTTGATCCTGTGGCTGCATTTACATTAGGTAAGCTTAAGATTGACGGAAGTATAGAAAAGGTACTTGAATTCAGTAAGCTGCTTTAAAATTGTTTCAATTGCTGTTTTCGACATATGAAAAAACGGAGGATTGTATGGCAAGAAATGAAAACCAAAAGCTGAAGCTGATATACATTATGGACATGCTGTATCGTGAGACGGACGAGGAACACGGTGTTACGATAAACGATATGATAAACATGCTGGAGAGTCATGACATAAAGGCAGAACGTAAAAGTCTATATAATGATATAGATACTCTGACAGAGTATGGTATGGATATCATGAAGAAAAAGCATGACCGTAACATGTATTACAGTCTTGTCTCAAGGGACTTTGAGCTAGCTGAGCTTAAGCTTTTGGTAGATGCCGTGCAATCCTCAAAATTTATTACGGTAAATAAAACAAATGAGCTTATTAAGAAAATTGAAAGCCTCACAAGTAAGTATGAGGCAAGACAGCTTCAGAGACAGGTATATGTGCTCAACAGGCTGAAAAATCTTAATGAGAAAATATACATATCCGTGGATGTTCTTCACCGTGCGATACATAATGGCGTTCAAGTTACATTTAAGTATACTTCATGGAATGTGAAGAAGGAGCTTGTACCAAAGTACGAGGGAGCTATATACAGAGTAAGTCCCTGGGGACTTATATGGGATGATGAAAATTACTATTTGGTAGGCTTTGATGAGAAGTCACAGAAAATAAAGCATTATCGTGTAGATAAAATGCTTGAGCTTGATGAGACGGATATACCGCGAAACGGGAAAGAGCTGTTTGAACGGTTTGATGCCGCGTCATATTCTAAGAAAACCTTTGGTATGTACGGCGGAAAGGTGTGTACTGTTAAGCTTAAGGTGGCAAATAATCTTGCTGGGGTTATCATAGACCGCTTTGGCAGTGATGTTATGATTCATCCCAATAGTGATAATGAGCATTTTACCGTAAATGTTGACGTAGCAGTAAGCGAACAGTTCCTTGGATGGATAGCAGGACTTTCCGGTAATGTGGAAATTGTTGAACCCTGTAATGTTCGTGAGCAATTTATTAATATGATAAAAAATTTGAATAAAATATACAATGTAAATTTTGAAGAAAAACAATAAAAAATGCAAATAAAATAAATAGTCAAAAATATAGAGACAAAATAGTTAAAGATATGAATGAAATTGAAAAGCTTATTTCAGGTGAAACACTTACACATGGCGAATATGTAAAGCTTATAAACTGCTATGAGGATGAAAATATAAGAGAAACACTCATGGTGAGGGCAAGGCAGCTTAGAGGTATGCATTATGGCAATAAGGTGTATATTCGGGGACTTATCGAATTTACAAATTACTGTCGTAATGGATGCTTTTATTGTGGTATAAATTCCGCATGTAAGACTGCAAAAAGATACAGGCTTACAAAGGATGAGATATTGGAATGCTGTATGAGCGGATATGACTTAGGCTTTAGAACTTTTGTGTTGCAGGGTGGGGAAGACCCATATTTTACAGATGATATTTTAGTTGACATAATATCAGAAATGAAAGAAAATTATCCTGATTGTGCAGTTACGTTATCAATAGGGGAACGGTCATATGAAAGCTACAAAAGACTGAAGGAGGCAGGTGCTGACAGATACCTTTTAAGACATGAAACGGCAAATGGGGAGCACTATAAAATGCTTCACCCTGATAATATGAGCCTTGAAAACCGAAAGCAATGTCTGTTTCATTTAAAGGAGCTTGGATTTCAGGTGGGAGCGGGCTTTATGGTTGGTACGCCCGGACAGACGGTAGAACATCTTGCCGATGATTTGGAATTTTTAAAGGAGCTTGAACCGCATATGATTGGCGTAGGGCCTTTTATTCCGCATCATGATACGGTCTTTGGAAATGAAAGTGCAGGAAGCGTTTCACTTACCCTGTATCTGCTGGCAATATTAAGGATTATGTTTCCAAGGGTACTTCTTCCTGCAACAACGGCGCTTGGAACTGCCGCCCTTGACGGAAGAGAGAGGGGAATGCTGGCAGGTGCAAATGTCGTTATGCCGAATCTGTCACCTTTAAGCCATAGAAAGGATTATGCTTTATATGACAATAAAATAAGCACCGGCGACGAAGCCGCCGAGTGCATAGATGGGCTTAGGAAAAGTATGGAAAAAATAGGGTATAAGGTTGCTGTTGACAGAGGTGATTATACAGGTTGACATAATATTATAAGCAAATAAATTAAAAATTAAATTATTTTTTTAAAGTAAGAAAGCTAATAAGCTCATCAGTGGAAAATGTATATTTTGTTCTGCAAAAATCACATACAATCTCGATGGGATTTCCCTCCTCAATCATGTCTGCCAGATCTTTTCTTCCAAGGCTTATTACCGCCTTCTCAACACGCTCCTTGCTGCAATCACACATATATGCCATGGGAAGTGTATCAGTGATGCTTACGTCATAGCCGTCAAATATATTTTTTATTATGTCTTCAACGGATAATCCCTTTTCAAGCATCGCAGTAAAGGAAATCTCCTTAAGCCTGTTTTCAAGAAAACTTATAACTGACTCCTCTGCAAAGGGCATAAGCTGTATTATAAATCCGCCTGCGGAGCTTACTGCTGCGTCATCATCAAGAAGAACCCCGAGGGCAACCGATGAGGGTATCTGTTCGCTTGTTACAAAATAATAAGTTAAATCTTCAGCAATCTCACTGCTTACAAGGTGTGTCTGACCTACATAAGGCTCTTTAAGCCCTATATCCTTTATGACGCTCATCACTCCAAGGTCGATTGCCTTTGCAACGTCCTTGGCAGGCAGCATAACATCGGTTTCGCTTACATAACCCTTCACATTTCCTTTTGAATCGGAAGTTACAAGAAGTCCCTGTATAGGTCCCTGGCATTGGATACGAATCGTAAGCTTATCGGTGTCATTTTTGCACATGGCACCCATTAAAGCGCCTCCCGTCAAAAGCCTGCCAAGGGCATTTGTCACAACAGGGCTTGTCCCATGTGTTATTCTTGCCTTTTCAACTGTTTCCGTAGAACGGCATGCAAAAAATCTTACCTGATTGTTTGCCGCCATTCCCCGAACGATATAATCGGACATAGTAATCAAACCTCCTGAAATAAAACGCAGCTTATTTTCCGCTTTCTCTTGCAATTATATAAATCCGTTCGCTGCTTTCGTCAGCGGGATTTTTTGTAAATGCATCATATGCACATACAAGTTCCAACCCTGAAGCCTTAACGATAGTAATCATCTCATTAAGAGTATACCCCTTTTGAAGATGAAGCTCCTCGTATTTTCTGTATAAATTTTCGTTGCTTTTGTAGTTAATATTGTTATCCTTGATAAAAAGGCTTAAATATAATTCATTTATATTAGCTTCCACGTCATAAAGATTGTCCCATATAAAGCTTATATCTTCTCTGTTTTCCGCTATGGTGGCATCTGCAACAATATCAAGATAGTAATGGCGTGTGTTAAAATCAAATATAAATATGCCTTTGGGGTCAAGATAATTGTTTACAAGTCTAAAAACCTCCGTAAGCTCTTTTTTGTCAAGAATATAATTAACACTGTCGCATACGCTTATGATGGCGGCGACAGTGCCGTATAGCTCAAATTCCCTCATATCCTGATTAAGATATAACGTTGATGAGCCGCTTGTTTCCTTCTTTTTTTGGGCAATATCCAACATGGCAGGAGAACTGTCTATGCCTATCATATCGTAACCTGCCGTGGCAAGACGTTCAGTAATATTTCCTGTACCGCAGCCAAGCTCAGCAATTATGCCGCTCTTAATATTAAATTCTTCAAGTAAAAGACTTATATAACTAAACCACTCGTCATACGGAATGTTGTCCATAAGCCTGTCATAAACAAGAGCAAAATCAGAATAAGCCTCTGACATAAAAATCACCTGCCTTTTATACTTGCTAAATTATAAAATAAAATACAAGTAAAAACAAGCCTTGTAAAATTGGTTGATAAGCAATGGGTTATCCGACATGCTCCAAAAACACAAAATATTCATGCTTAAACTGGCTATATTTGCGTACCGTCAGATATGCCTTATATTGATTATGATTTAAGTGAATAAGATAGTTATCAAAATAGTTTACATAATTAAAGTTCACTATAAAGCTTCTGTGACAGCGGAAAAAGTTGACTTTAGACAGGCGTGCATCCCATTCATTTATCTTTGTTGTAGTATAGTATGTTTTATTGGGTGTATATACAATCACGTTTCCAAATCTGGCTTCAACCATAATAATGTCTGATGACAATACCGTGTGTACACCCTCCTTTGTTTCAATTGGTATTTTTGTTGACGTTGTGATGTGCAGATGTATGGCATCATCAAGGTTACGAAACAGCCGGTTTTTGTCAAGAGGCTTTGAGAGATAACGAAAAGCATGAAAACGAAGTGCCTCATCCAAATAATCCTCAAAAGACGTAATGATGAAAAAAATCATATTCTTGTTTCTTTTTGTAAGCTCTTTTCCTGCGTGAATACCGGAAAGTCCCGACATCTCAACGTCGAGGAAAGCAATATCAAATATTTTAGATGATGCAAGTATATCCTCGCTTGAATGAAATACAGATATGTCAGGTGCATCCAATTTTTTGTCGGAAAAATATTCTATTATATATTTCTCCAACTCGTTACAGAAATCAAAATCATCGTCACATATGGCAAAGCTTAACATAAAATTATACCTCCTTATGACGCAGCAAAATAACTGCGTGAAATTCTTTTTCATTTTCAAGATAATAAGTTTCGGAATCTCCGTTATATTTATCTATAACCCGTTGCAGGCTGTAGGTACCTATGCCATGCATATATGGGTTAGATTTCGATGTACGATAATGATTGTTTTCGATAATAGGTACATGACTGCTTGAATTAATGACTGTTATGACAGTGTGAGTGTTATTTTCACTGCCTTGTATATGTAAATTAATATGTGCATGTACCGTTCCCTCGGCAGCTTCAATGGCATTATCAATAAGATTACAGAAAAGTGCAGTGATATCTTCAAGCTTCATGTAGCTTATATCTGTATTTCGTGCATTTATATTAAATGTTATATTCTTTTCATCGCATATTGTTATATATCTTGATAAAAGCAAATTTAAGTCATGTGAGTTGGTTGGTTCATATGTTTGTGTAAGTACAGGCGTATCTAAAAGATTGGCTAAATAGGAATTTGCCTGTATGTAATTTTTATTCATGTTTAATGAATATATGGTTTGCAGATGATTTTTAATATCATGTATTAAAATTTTTTGATTTTCATTATGCTGTGTCACAAGCTTATTATAATTTTCGGCATCATTTACATGCTGATGCTCAAGCTTAAGTGTTGTGAGCGCATCATGTTGTGCCAGATTATAATCATAGAGCCATATAATAAATACATTGCAAAGAATAAGAAAAATGTCAACAGCAACAAAAAGGTATTCAGACATTCTTGTTAAGCTGTTGGATATGGTTATAATATGTAATATTACAAACATAATGAAAGAGAAGATTGGAAAGAGCGTCAGCAGTATTGTTGAGTTGTCAATTATTATTTTTTTGCTTGAGAAATCAGTAATCTTAGTTACAATATACAGCAACAGCCAATACAAAAACTTATTTGAAATAAAAAAGATAATAATAAGTGGGTATCCTAAATCTAAAACATCTGTTATTGTATTTATAATACCACCTGCAAAATTTAGTATACAATATTCGGAAAGGCACATAAAGGATGTCATGATTAATGAGTTGAAAAATGCATACAATATATTCGTTTTACAGCATAGTAATATTAGCAAAAAATTCATAATTAAAAACATGGAAACATTCAAAAGAATGATATGAAAAAAGAAAGTGACATATTGGACAAAGTATGTCAAAAAATAGCAAAGAAAAGCAATTTTATTGCTTTTTCGTTGCACAAACATTCTGCTCAGATAGAAAAAGGCTATCATTCCCTGAACAACGTATATAATTGCATATACCATTACTCGTTCCATAAATTCTCCCCGCCTGCGTTTTATATTTACATTTTACATAGTAAAGAAACAAAAAACAATATGGTAAAGTGAAAAGACGAAAACGGGCGATTTTCGTCGAATAAAAGTACGGTTTTTGTTTAAAATATTTTGTGTACAAAAAAATCACTTTAAAATTTATATAGATTAATTCTGTAAAATATTAAATACATTTTCTACCAAAAGAAAAAAACGACAAAAAAACGCATTTTATGTCGTTTCACTTTTAAACGGTAGAAAATTTTTTCTTTTTATTATATTTTTCTTTTAGGCACTAATGGGTAAAATACACGAAAGGAGAAAATATGGCAGAGAAAAAGGAAAGAAAAAATAAGGTAGCAGAAAAGCTTGCGGGCTTATTTACAAGGGAACTTAAGCACAGTGCAAACTCAGCAGGAAGTGCGATTTTTTATCAGCCTAAAACCCCTGCCGGGCTTGAGCGTTTTCGTAAATAATGCTGCTTAGTGTCAGCAGGCATATTGTAGATTGGCTGATATTAAAAAAAACTGTGGAGGAGGAAGATAGGGAATTATATGAATACGCAGCATATAACCTTATATTCACCTCCATTCCTCTTGGGGCATTTATTCTAATGTGCGGAATATTAGGATACTTTGTAAAAGGCTTGATGCTTCTGACGGCACTGCTTGCTGTCAGAAGATATTCAGGCGGCTTTCATGCAAAAACACCATTTAAGTGTATGTGTATTTCGTCAGCCGTACTTGCAATATGCTTTGTTTGCTCAACTATAGTAAAAAACGGATTGTTCGTTGGAATTGTTACAGCTATTTCTGCAGCAGGAGTTTTTATTTTAAGTCCGGTTGATTCGGAAAACAGGCGGCTGGATGCTGAGGAGAAAAGGCGTTACAGGTTTCTTGCAAGGAGAAATGTCTGTGTGCTGTGCCTGCTTTACGTATTATGTACAATTGCAGGATATCACTCTATTGCAGTCTGCTTGTCAATCGGCATTACTTCGGGAGCTCTGATGCTGATAGTGTGCATTCCAAAGCTATTGAAACAAAAAATAACAAAAAACTATCGTTATACTTAAAAACTGTATTTAAAAAATTATAAGTGTATTGCCCATTAGTGCTTTTTTAAAAAAAATATGTTTCTTTTAGAATTATTGGAATTAATCTGCATGAACTGCAGCTTCTTCTGTCTTACTATCTCTGTCTGTCCTGCTTTTCTATTAGAACATCTATGATTCCGTCTATGGCATAAAGCGTATCATTGGAACAAAGCTTAAGCTTGTCTACGATATTCTGCGGTACATTGTTTGAGTGCATACTTCCAAGCATGAGATAATCAGGCGGTACATTAAGCTCCGTGCACAGCTTGCAAAGTAAATCAAAGCTTGGCTTTGTTTTTCCTGTTTCCAGAGAAGATAAATGATTTGGAGATATATCAAGCCTTTCTGCCAGCTCATATTGCGGTATTCCAAGACTGCTCCGCCTCTTTTTTATATTTTTGCCAAAGTTTTCGATACTTACCATAATTCAACCACTGCTCCTTACAATACAAGAATTTATTGTAAGCATATCAATTTTAATTCACCCTATGAATAAACTGAAATAGAATAAATCTGTAAAATATTGTTAAATGTACAAAATTCAATAGAAAAAATCGGATATTACATAAAGAAAAAGACTATTAATAATAAAAAAGACAAAAAACCCTGTTTTATGTCTTTTCACCTTCGGTTTATGGAAAATAAATGGGATAAATAATATATTATGTATATTGTGCTTATAAGTGTTTAAGGAGGAAGGATAAGTGATTCAAGTAAAAAATCTAAAGAAAACTTATGGTAACGGCGAAACAAAATGTGTTGCATTAGACAAGCTTTCCGTGGATATTCCTGAGGGCAGATTTGTTGCAGTAACAGGAAAAAGCGGCAGTGGGAAAACCACGCTGCTTAACATGCTTGGAATGATTGATATCCCTGATTCAGGAAGCATACTGATTGATGAGAAAGATATTTTCAAATTTAAAAGAAAAGAAATATTAAATTACAGACGTAATAAAATCGGGATTGTTTTTCAGTTTTTCCAGCTGATTCCCGTATTAAACTGCCGGGACAATATACTGATGGCAAATGAATTTTCAAAAAAATATGAAAAGGAATATTTTGAGGAAATATTAGAGCGGCTTGACATACAGGACATAATGAAAAAATATCCCAATCAGTTATCCGGCGGACAGCAGCAGCGGGTGGCAATTGCCCGGGCCATGATTAACCGGCCGGAAATACTGCTGGCAGATGAGCCTACGGGAAATCTTGACACTGAAAATTCGGAAAATGTTGTACGACTTATGATGGACATGGCAAAAACGTATAACATGACGCTTATAATGGCGACCCATGACGAGGACATAAGCAGACAGGCTGATGTCAATATACGTCTTAAGGATGGACATGTGGAGGGGGATGCTGATGAAAGGTAAGCTTATAGTCAGAAACATAGCCGGAAACATAAAGAAAACCCTGGCTGCGGTTTTCTGCCTGTCTTTGTCGGTTATGCTTATATTTGTTGCATTTAATACATATGAATCCTATCAGCATATGCGGACGCTGGATGCATACGATGCCTATGGGAAATATAACATAATCCTGCATGGGGTTGATGCGGATACAAGAGACTGGATTGTGAAAAATTACAGTGATAAGGCGCAGATAGGCATTGAAGGAAATATATGGGCTTCCGGTGAGATGCTTAATCTGATAACCTGTGATGCCAATGCAATTGAGATGAACAACTATGATATTTATGAGGGAAGAATGCCTCAGGAACAGGGGGAAGTTGCAATATCCGCAACGGCACTCTATGAAGATAAATTCATAATAGCAGAATATGAAGTCGGGGATACGATTAATTTAAACGGAAACAATTACACAATTACCGGCATACTGGATGACTTTGATTATTCCACCTATAACAGAAGCTGGATGCCCGCCATAGGCATTACGGACTCGGAGGCTTTAAGCTATAACGTATACCTGCACATGAATGACAGCGGGGCATATGAGTCTGCCCTGCAGAATATAATGTCATTTCATAAGCTGAGGGAATGCAGTTTTTTTAACGGGGACAAGGATGAAGGGTTCCGGCAGGGATGCACCATTATAACAAACTATGACCTGAATATGCTTGAGGTACAGAAAGAGGGCGGAATTGATGATGCCAACATGGGGTATCTCTTAAAGGCCATGGCGGTAATCCTTTTTTTAACATCCATGATGCTGTGCATACACACATTTTTGGCGTACTTTAACGGACGGGAAAACCAGCAGGATATTCTTACGTCCCTGGGCTTTTCAAAATCATACACAGCCTCATCTTATCTGTGGGAATGTCTGTTTTTTATCGTATGCGGATATGCCTTGGGCATACTTATGGGAAGGCAGTTTACCATTTTAATATTTCGTGCAATCCAAAATGCGCGTATTGTAAAGCTGGATAATTTCAGGCCGTACTTTACCGAAAAATCGTATATTATCGTGCTTTTTATCTGCATGCTGGCATTTATCATCGGAGCGCTGCCTGCAATCGAAAAAAGCATGATGTCACCGGATGTGCTGCATAACAGAAATAAGTCAGGCGGGTACGACCCAAGGAAGGATAAATATGTAAGGAAGGTCCTTATTCTGAAATACTATTTCCGAGATAACCGTTTTGGTGAAAAAGCATCAGAATATATGGCGCTTCTGATGATGGCAATGATATTTATCCTTTCGCTTCAGGTTGAAAAATACAATCAGCACGTGATGAATACAAGGGAAACCCATGATTCTATGTTTTCGCTGATAACAGGAGAAAACTGCGACATTGACAGCATGGACGGTTTTGAACGGATGATTCCGTACGTGGAACATTATGAGGTCGTATATTGTACATCAGGCCCGTTTCTGCTGGAGGATTTAAACATAAAGGAGGAATATCTTGACGATTCTGATATAGAGGAGGGATATAGGTACTGTGGCATTTATGGGGCAGACAGACAGGCATATGAAAGAAAGATTGCACTGAGCGAGACCGTGCCGTATGAGGAATTTGCAGCTTCGGGCGGGGCAATCGTATTAGACAACTATATGACAGATGATGATGTTATTCTGGAGGAGCTTCCCCAAAAGGTAAGGTATGGTGCAAGAAATGATGTTTCGGTATTTGATGCGGGAGAGCTTGACATATTTGCAAGAAGCCGATTCCTGAACTGGGGCTACCAGACAAATGTGGAATTTGTTGTACCCGATACCTTATTTAAGGAGAAATTTGATTATACGTTTATACTTATAACAATCAATGTAACCTCTGGAAAAGAAAAGGAGGCGGGAGAGGTGTTAAGAGCCTTGTCGTATAAATACGATTACGCACTTACTGACAATACATCGGAATATGTAAACGATGCGGATCGAAACACAACAATAAAGCTTGGGATGCGGTATGCCATGATTTTTATTCTTGTCATTAACATTTTTTCCATCGTATACATAAATGAACTGAGGTTCATAAGAAGAAGGAAAAACATGGCGATATTTAAATCCGCCGGATATTCCAGTTTTGTTATAACAGCTCCGTATCTTGTATCCTGCTTTGTAAAAAGTGCCGCTGGCTCCATTATTTCAACCTTTCTATTATTTTTGGCTGAAAAAAAATATCTGCCTGAAATCACAAGAAATATCGTTTTGAGGGGAGGAAGGGACTATATCTTACACACACTTGTATTTGTGTTTGTCATGACATTTATTTCCGTAATACGGATAATTATATTAACCAGTAGGCACAAAATAACAGACGATTTAAGATTATACGAAAAATAAGGGGGAATGTTTCTATGAAAGCAAAACTATTGATTCTTTTACTGATGATGTCATTTTGTGTAAATGAGGCAAACCTTATGCCGGTAAAAGCCGCATCCACAACCAAGACGGTAAGTGTTCCGCCAAATGGTGTGTGGGTAATACATGGAATTTATACAAGGTCAGAAAGTACAAGCAGGGTATATGCAACCAATTATAATTATGTAGGTAATTATACATATTGCGACGCAATATGCACTACTAATGCATGGGGAGATTGGAAAACCTGTTCTAATGGTACTTACAGGTTATACAAGGATGGAGCAAGAAAAACAATTAATTTGACTAATATCGTAGATAGGGATAAAAATATTTGTTTAAAGCTACAGGGATTATTAAGCCAGACATCCTACGATAACCATAAAATTACTTTTGAGTATTAATTCGTTATAAAACAATCAAATCGTCTGTTAAATAGGGGCTGTCGCACTAAGTTTTGAGTTATATCAAAGCTTATTGCGACAGCCCCTTGCAATTATTGGAGTTAACCTGCATGTGCTGCAGTTCCTTCTGTCTTACTATCTCTGTCTGTCCTGCTTCTCTATAAGAACATCTATGATTCCGTCTATGGCATAAAGTGTATCATTGGAACAAAGCTTAAGCTTGTCTACGATATTTTGTGGTACATTGTTCGAGTGCATACTTCCAAGCATGAGATAATCAGGCGGTACATTAAGCTCCGTGCACAGCTTGCAAAGTAAATCAAAGCTTGGCTTTGTTTTTCCTGTTTCCAAAGAAGATAAATGATTTGGAGATATATCAAGCCTTTCTGCCAGCTCATATTGTGGTATTCCAAGACTGCTCCGTCTCCTTTTTATATTTTTGCCAAAGTTTTCGATACTTACCATAATTCAACCATTGCTCCTTACAATACAAGAATTTATTGTAAGCATATCAATTTTAAATTGCTCAATGAACAAATTAAAATAGATAAAATCTGTGTAATATTGAAATTTATTCAAAATGTAACAGAATAAATCTGAATTTCATAGAAAAAACATCCTCCCAAAATAAAATTTTACAAATAATATTATAATTTGTCGTTTCGCATGTAAAATATGGGAATTAAATTGCAAATATAGTATTTTATTAGTGGGTACTAGCGGAATGATACTTTAAAATGATAGTGTCTTTGTTTGATTTGTGCTGTTTTTGGGGAGCGTTTATAAATAGCTTGTGCGTATATTAAAGCTTATAGGTGGAGAACGGCAGATATAACAAAGCATGTCAAGTATTGCTCCGTTAGTACCTTTTTCAATTATGGATTATAAGTAAAAATTATAAAATTAAACTGATTGCCGTAGCTGTACCTGTATGTTAAACTATAAAATCATTGATAACTATGGTGTGTAAGGATTGGAAAAATGATTGGGTTTATTACATATTCCGTTATAATTATATATTTGGAGCTTATATTTCATATCTCTGTTTATAAATCCGTAGATATATTTATTATTTACCCCATACTTTTTGGTGTTGCGGCAGGAATGGGAATTTTTGCATTTTTAAATATTTTACCGAGACCTGCCGGAAAGCTTATTGGGTGTGCTGTTGTGGCTGTATTTTCATTTTATTATATGGCACAGCTCATTTATTTTAAAATTTTTAATACATTTTTAAGCCTTGTTTCAATTGGCGGGGCTGAAAATGCCATGAATTTTAAATCGGTTTTGTTTGATAAGCTTTGGGAAAATATTGGGTGGCTCATTGCATTTATGCTTCCTGTAGCAGGTATTATCTTATTAAATGTAAAGGATATCATAAAAAATACAAAGCTTAAGGGGAAGCTTATGGGCTTTGGAAGCTGTATATTAGCTTTTGTGTTTGCTGTGCTTTCACTCAACATTCATGGAAGGAATGCATACTCTCCGTATTGCCTGTTCCATGATAAATATGTCCTTGAGCTTTCGATGAATAAGCTTGGAGTTGCAGTTACCACAGTGAGGGACGGAATGTATCTCTTTGGACGAAAGGACGATGAGAAAAAGTTTGTAATGTCACAAAATCAGGAAACTGATGGTAATATAGATGAAAGCTCATTTGCTTACGATGATAAGGCCGATAATGAAAACCCGGTCTGTGTAGGTGGTGTAGGCATGGTGCTTGAGGAAACAGAAGATAAAACACCTCCAATTGTATTATATGAACAACAAATTGATGAAAGTATCGACTTTGTTATGCTGTATGACGAGACAGAGGATGAAGATTTAAAAAATATCACTGCGTATTTATCTAACGCTGAACCTTCATATAAAAACAAATATACGGGAATGTTTAAGGATTATAATGTCGTGTTTGTTACTGCGGAGAGTCTAAGCAGATATGGAATATCCGATATATGCACGCCTACGCTTTATAAGCTTATGAATGATGGATTTGTATTTGATAATTTTTATAATCCCATGTGGTACCACAGTACGATTGACGGTGAATATGTAAATTGTTTAAGTCAATATCCAGCTTCTTCAGATTGGAGCTTTTATAAGTCAGGGGAGACATACCAGCCCTATGCTTTGGGAAAT
Organism: uncultured Bacteroides sp.; assembly: GCA_964635615.1. Taxonomy (GTDB): domain Bacteria; phylum Bacillota; class Clostridia; order Lachnospirales; family Lachnospiraceae; genus Coprococcus_C. The sequence continues at coordinate 132,167 of CAZWNL010000002.1, read as the reverse complement.
ATATTGAATGTGCAGGGCTATTACAGCTTTGCATATCATGATTTCGATTTTTATTATTATGACAGAAGCAAAACCCATGCCAATATGGGATATGATTTTAAGGCGATAGGCTACGGACTGGATATACCATGCTATGTAATGTATTCAGATATTGATATGGTTGAAGCAGTTTATGAGGAATTTATTGATAAGGATAAATTTAATGTTTACTTTATGACCTTCAGCGGACACCTTCCTTATGATTACAAGAATAATTCCATGTGTGTAAAAAACAGGGAGGAGGCAGAACAGCTTACAAAGGATATGGGACTTTCCCAGGAAGCGGTAGCATATATTGCAGGGCAGATGGAGCTTGACAAGGCACTGGGACATCTTATAGATAAGCTTGATGAGGCGGGAAAGCTTGAAGATACACTGTTTATTGTAACGCCTGATCATTATCCCTATGGACTGTCAAGAAATGCATACAATGAGCTTTCAGGTGGAAGAACAGAAGAGGATGCTTTTGAACTTCACCGGTCATGTCTTGGAATATGGAATGTGGGGATGGAAGAACCTGTGTATATTGATAAGCCCTGCGCAAGCGTTGATGTGCTTCCGACTGTTTTAAACTTACTTGGCGTTGATTTTGATTCAAGACTGCTTGCAGGGAGGGATATATTATCGGATGCGGAGCCGCTTGTAATATTTGCAGACCACAGCTTTATTAATGATAAGGTGAGATATGATACCTCTACTGGGGATGTTTTGTATTATGTAAATCAATATGAGCTGCCGTTCGATTACATAGAAACAAAAATAGAGGATGTGGAAAACAGACTTTATATTTCCGATATGATTATAAATACGGATTATTTTTCATTTGTGTATGGAAAATAAAAGGAATATGGTATATACTTACATGGACTTGCAAATATATGGGAAAATATATTTGTATTTTAAGTTATGATTTTTACCAGGAGGAAATAGATAAAATGAAACTCGGAATCGTCGGGCTCCCGAACGTGGGAAAAAGCACATTATTTAACTCGTTGACAAAAGCAGGGGCGGAATCTGCAAACTATCCGTTCTGTACCATAGACCCTAATGTTGGAGTTGTTCCCGTACCTGATAAGAGACTGGATGCCCTTACAAAGATGTACAACTCAGCAAAAACAACGCCTGCCGTTATAGAGTTTGTTGATATAGCGGGACTTGTAAAGGGAGCATCAAAGGGTGAGGGACTTGGTAACCAGTTTCTTTCTAATATAAGAGAGACGGATGCAATCGTGCATGTTGTAAGATGCTTTGAGGATTCAAACGTAATCCATGTGGACGGCTCCGTAGACCCCGTTAGGGATATTGAGACAATAAATCTTGAGCTTATATTTGCAGATATAGAGGTGCTGGACAGGAGGATTGCCAAAACTGTAAGAGGAGCAAATAACAATAAAACGCTTGCAAAGGAGCTTGAGCTTCAGAAAAATATGAAGGCTCACCTTGAGGCGGGAAAGCTTGCCATAACATATGAGACAGATGATGAGGACGAGATAAAATGGCTTAAGGAATACAATCTACTTACCGGCAAGCCTGTTATATTTGCGGCAAATGTCTCCGAGGAGGATATAGCGGATGACGGCGCTTCAAATGAGTATGTACAGAAGGTAAAGGCCTACGCAAAGGAGTTTGGCAGTGAGGTATTTGCCGTATGTGCTCAGATTGAACAGGAGATATCAGAGCTTGAGGATGACGAAAAGATGATGTTTTTGGAGGAACTTGGTGTTTCCGAGTCCGGACTTGACAAGCTTATTAAGGCGAGCTATTCGCTGCTTGGACTTATCAGTTACCTTACGTCGGGTGAGGATGAGACAAGGGCATGGACAATTACAGATGGAACAAAAGCACCTCAGGCAGCAGGAAAAATCCACACTGATTTTGAGAGAGGCTTTATAAAAGCGGAGGTTGTTGCATTTAATGACCTTATGGAAGCGGGTACAATGCTTGCGGCAAAGGAAAAGGGGCTTGTAAGACAGGAAGGTAAGGAGTATGTTGTTAAGGACGGAGATGTAATTCTGTTCAAGTTTAATGTATAGAGGTTAGAATATGTTTGATATAAGATTTCCGAATCTTGGAATTATACTGAAAAATGTAAAGGATGGCTTTTCCATTTTCGGCGTTGAAATTAAATTTTACGGAATCATTATTGCGCTTGGATTTTTGTTTGCGTATATATTGGTATCCAAGGAAGCAAAGAGAACAGGACAAAATGATGAGCTTTATCTTGACTATGCTCTCTGGCTTATTATTCCGTCTATCATAGGTGCGAGGCTGTACTATATAATATTTAGCTGGAGGGACTATTTTCAGGCAGGAAAGGGCTTGAAGAAAACCCTCATAGACATTATTAATATAAGAAACGGCGGGCTTGCTATTTACGGAGGAATAATTGCAGGTGTAATTGTCACAATTATATTTACAAGGAAAAAGAAGATAAGCTTTCCACTTATGGCTGACACAATATCCATGGGTCTTCTTATAGGTCAGATAATGGGTAGGTGGGGTAATTTCTTTAACAGGGAGGCATTCGGAGAATATACAAATTCCCTTTTTGCCATGTGTATTCCATTGAAATATTTTACGGAATATCGTAATGCCGGTGCCATAACGAAAGAAATGCTTGCGAATACAGTTCAAATAGACGGAATGTATTGGATAAGCGTTCATCCGACATTTTTATATGAATCACTGTGGAACCTTGCGCTTCTTATTATTATAATGCTATACAGAAAATATAAGAAGTTTGACGGAGAGCTGTTTTTAATGTACCTTTGGGGATACGGACTCGGACGTGTGTGGATTGAGGGACTTAGAACAGATTCCCTTATGATTTCGGCACTTAACATTCGTGTTTCCCAGCTTCTGGCTGCCATATGTGTTCTTGGCGCATCCATAATACTTGTAAAAAAGCGTATGGATTATGCGAAAATAGCGGCAGATAAAAGTAAAGTGGATGTTGATGAGTAAGTTCTATTGTACAATATATACAAAAATAAAACATATGTTTTGTGATATTTTAAATTGATAATGGAAAAAGAATTGCGATTTTCCTATTGCAATTCTTTTTTTTATGTAATAAAATGAGTGAAGTGGATGCTAAGTGGTGTTAAGGTGTAGCTTGGTGGAGTTACATAACACCACATAAATTTACTTAGGGGAGACGTTCTCTGAGTAGAAAGGATAAAAGCGGAAGATGACAAAGGGCATGAAGGGTGAATCAAATCATAATCTGGACGCAAAGGGCAGATTAATTATACCAGCAAGACTTAGAGTAGGTCTTGGAGATAATTTTGTGCTTTGTCAGGGCATGGATCATAATATATATGCCTATCCGGAAAGCGAGTGGGAAGCTTTTTCAGAAAAGCTTAACGCACTCCCTGTTTCAGATGTGAATGCCCGTAAATTTAAGCTTTTCTTTCAGGGCTCAGCATCGGACTGTGAGGTCGACGGACAGTACAGAATCGTTATTCCACAAAATTTAAGAGCATGGGCAAACATAGATAAGGAGGTTGTCCTTGTTGGAAACGGCTCTATAGCAGAGATATGGAATAAGGATTCATGGGAGAAATTTAACAGCATGGACAACATGGATATAAATGAGATATCAATGGATGTAAGTGCCAAATATGGAATATAGGAGACGGAAAATGGAGTTTAAACACATTTCGGTTCTTCTTGATGAAACCATAGAAAGCTTAAATATAAAGCCAAATGGAATATATGTTGATGGAACATTAGGCGGTGGTGGTCATTCCTTGGAAATATGCAAACGCCTCGGTGAGGACGGAAGACTTATTGGAATCGATCAGGATTTGGATGCTATAGCCGCAGCAACAAAAAGGCTTGACTGTTACAAGGACAAGGTGACAATTGTCCATAGTAATTATCAGGACATAGACTCCATATTAAAAGGACTGTCCGTCGGCGGTGTCGACGGTATAGTCCTTGACCTTGGGGTTTCTTCATATCAGCTTGATAATGCTGACAGAGGATTTACATACAAGGAAGATACAGCCTTGGATATGCGTATGGACCAGAGCATGGAAACTACAGCGAAGGATATAGTGAATGGTTATTCTGAGATGGAGCTTTTCAGAGTAATAAGAGACTATGGTGAGGAAGGCTTTGCAAAAAACATAGCAAAGCATATTGTGAGAGCGAGACAGGAAAAGGATATAGAAACGACGGGAGAGCTTAATGAAATAATAAAAGCGGCTATACCTGCCAAGGTAAGACAGGGTGCGGGACATCCTTCTAAAAAAACATTTCAGGCTATCAGAATAGAACTCAATCATGAGCTTAGTGTATTGGAAAATTCCATAGATAAAATGATAGAACTCCTTAATCCGGGTGGAAGGCTTTCCATTATAACATTTCATTCCTTGGAGGACAGGATTGTAAAAAATATATTCAGAAAAAATATGTCACCATGCATATGCCCTCCGAATTTTCCGGTGTGCACATGCGGACGGATACCGTCGGGAATGGTAATAACGAGAAAACCTGTTGTTCCAGGCGAAAAAGAACTGGGAGAAAACAGGAGAGCAAAAAGCTCAAAATTAAGAGTGTTTGAAAAATCAATTGTGTCACCATAGGTGAGGCGATGTTCAAAAAAAGGGAGATGAATACATGAACGAGAGAACAAGGAGTATGGGCTATGTGGTTGAGGGCAGCGTTGTAAGAAGGATAAATGAAGCACCTGCCAGACGGATTAGCCCTGAAATTGAACCGCCAAGGAAAAATAAAAATAAGAAGCAGAGCGTTCCTGCATCGCTTGACAGGGCACTTGCATTTAATCTCAAATATACAATATTTGTTGTTGCATCTGTATGCATAATGATTGCTGCATGTGTTGTAATGCTCTATATGGAAACAAGGGTAAATGAGCAGAAAAGAAACATAAATGGCTTGGAAGCACAGCTTGAGGAAGCACAGACAGATAACGCAGCGTATAAGTCAAGTATAGAAAGCATGTATACGATAGATGAAATATATGATGTGGCTACAAATGAACTTGGAATGGTTTATGCAAGAAATGGACAGATAATATATTATGAGAGTGCAAATGAGGATTATGTAAAGCAATATCGCGATGTTCCTGAGGCAAATTAGCCTCGGGAAATTTTGGCGTTTAGGAAAAGACAAAGGTGGAATGTTGAGTGGCAAAAAAGAATCGCAGGTTTGGGACAAAGATGAAAAAGAGACTGCTAATTGCTATGGGGGCATTTTTAGCAGTTTTTGCCGTTCTTATATTTAATCTTATCCATATAACTGTAAGTAAGGGTGCGAAGTACGAACAGAATGTTTTGGCACAGCAGGGCTATTCCAGCACGGTAATACCCTACAGACGGGGGGATATTATAGACACAAACGGAACAGTGCTTGCCTCTACAAAAAAGGTTTACAATCTTATACTGGAGCCAAAAAATATTCTCAATCCTATAAATAAGGATGCAACAGACGTTACAAAAAATGCCATAAAACAGTATTTCGGTTTTACGGATGCAGAACTGAATAAGCTTTTGTCAAACGAAAACTCTTATTATGAAATCGCAAAGAAAAAGCTTGAATATGAAGAAGTTAAGCCCTTTCAGGACTATTGCAAGTCCGATGAGGGTAAACTTGTAACAGGCGTATATCTTGAGGAAGAGTATGTGCGCATTTATCCCAATAAAGAGCTTGCATGTCACCTGCTGGGATTTACCGTAAGCGGAAATGTGGGGCTGTATGGAATTGAGCAAAATTATAACAGCTACTTAAATGGCTATAATGGCAGGCAGTACTCATATCTCAATGAGGATTACAGTATGACACAGACTGTTGAACCTGCGGTAAACGGCTATAACCTTGTTACAAGCATTGATGCTAAACTGCAATCAATTGTACAGGAAAAGGTTGACGAGTATATGAATGGGGAGGAAAGCGCCCTTAATGTGTCGGTGCTTGTAATGGACCCAAAAACCTGCAACATACTTGCATTGTATAACTCTCACACCTTCGACCCGAATGATGCATATGATACCGATGCTACAAGGTATCAGTTTCCTAATATGACAGACGAGGAATTTAAGGAATACATGAAAAATGCCACTGACGATGAAAGGATTGGCGCACTTAACAAGCTTTGGAGAAACTTTGCAATAAGTGATGTTTATGAGCCGGGCTCCACGTACAAAGCGTTTACCGTTGCAGGCGCATTGGAGGAAAATGTAATAGACAAGAATGACATGTTTTTGTGTGATGGCGGTGAGCAGAAGGATATCTATTATATAAAGTGCTGGTATCATGCGGGACATGGAGAGCAGACCATTGCGCAGTCTCTGGAAAATTCCTGCAATGATGCGCTTATGCAGATTGCGGCAAAGGAAGGCTCAGCTAGATTTGATAAATATCAGGTGCGCTTCGGCTTTGGTCAAATGACAAATGTTGACATACCGGGAGAGCCTGACCAGGATTCCTTCAGTCTTGTTGTATATCATAAGAACACATTAAATGAGGTTGAACTTGCAACCTCCTCCTTTGGACAAGGCGTGTGTGTATCAATGGTACAGCTTGGCACGGCATTCTGTTCTCTTATAAATGGAGGGTATTATTATGAACCCAGCGTAGTGCAGCGCATTGAGGATGAAAACGGAAATATAATCGACAGTAAGAAAAATGTACTTGTAAGAAGAACCATTTCCGAGGAAACTTCAGCCACAATGAGAAACATACTCTTTCAGGTTGTTGAGGAGGGAACAGGTGAGCTTGCGGGAGTTGAGGGCTACGAGGTAGGAGGAAAGAGTGGAACTGCTGAAAAGCTTCCTCGTGGAAATGGCAAATATATCCTGTCATTTATAGGTTTTGCCCCTGTTGATGACCCTAAGGTAATGATTTATGTTGTTGTTGACGAGCCGGGAAAACAGTCCTACAGCCTTGCGGCTAAAAATCTGTTCAGGGAAATTTCAAAGGAAGTGTTCCCTTACATGAATATATATAAGACAAATGACAACTACGATATTGACTATGAAAATGCCACAAATGAGGTTATAGATGGAATATATGGGGATGTGATTCCTGAGAACGATATTGCAGGCGGAGAAAATCCTTACGAGGATAACCCGGAGAGCAGTTCTACAGGAGAAAACACAGAGGAAAATCCGGAAAATGGGGACACTGAGGATAATACCGAGGAGAGCAGTACAGAGGAAAACACTGAAAATCCGGAATAACAGTTTTTAATGTTATACATTTTTGTTTTGTGAAATACAATTTAATAATAATGTTCGTTTCAGGTCATGTTTATGGAAGACAATAAATCAGATTTGTTCCTTGTCCACAGTATGAAAAGACTTACGTTTTTTGTGGCAGTAATAATAATTTTTTCCACAATAGTATCCGTAAGAATTTATATGCTTATGGTTTCTGGCTCAGAAAAGTATGGGGAGATGGCTATTCTTGTACAGGAAAGGGAGAGAAGCATAAAAGCGAGACGTGGGATTATATATGACAGAAACGGAGTTTGCCTTGCATCAAACAAGCCTGTCTGCTCAATATCGGTAATTCATAATCAGATAACTGAGCCTGAAAGAGTCATGGAGGTTTTATCCTCCAAACTTGACATGGATAAGGCGGAGATAAGGAAAAGGGTTGAAAAGGTATCTTCAAGGGAAAAAATAAAAAGTAATGTTGATAAGAAAATTGCTGATGAGATACGTGAGCTTAATTTGGATGGCGTCATGGTAGATGACGATTACAAAAGATACTACCCCTACAGCACGCTCGCCTCGAAGATTATAGGCTTTACCGGCGCAGACAATCAGGGGATTGTGGGCATTGAGGTACAGTATGATGATGTGCTTGCAGGAACAGACGGAAGCATAAATACCCTTACGGATGCAAAGGGGATAGAAATAAAAAATAAGGCTAAGACACGGGTTGAGCCTATTCCCGGCAACAATCTCGTGCTTACAATAGATGCAAATATACAAACCTATATTGAAACAAAGGCGATGGAAATTCTGAATAAGAAATCAGCCAAAAGGGTTTGTATCATAATTATGAATCCTCAAAACGGCGAGATTTATGGTTTGACAGATGTTCCTGAATATGACCTTAATAATCCGTTTGAGCTTAATGTGGAACTTCCTGAGGGCATAACAGCTAAGGGAAAACAGGATATGCTGAATCAGATGTGGAGATGTTTTCCAATAAGCGACACATATGAACCGGGCTCTGCATTTAAGATAGTGACGGCAACGGCTGCACTTGAGGAAGGGGTTGTAAAGGAGGATGACAGCTTTTATTGTCCGGGATACAGAGTTGTTGAGGACAGGAGGATAAGGTGTCACAAGGTTTCGGGACATGGACAGGAAACCTTCAAGGAGGGAATTATGAATTCCTGCAATCCTGTGTTTATGGATGTGGGGCTAAGACTTGGCAAGGATAATTTTTACAAGCACCTGAAAAGTCTCGGATTTTTTGAGAAAACAGGTGTAGACCTTCCCGGCGAGGCAGGCTCAATATTTCATAAACAGGAAAACGTAAAAACCGTTGATATGGCTGTAATGTCCTTTGGACAGTCCTTTCAGATAACACCATTGCAGCTTATGAGAGCTGCATCGGCGGTTGTGAATGGAGGAAGGCTTATAACACCGCATTTTGGCTTATATGTAACCGACCAGAACAATAATATAATTGAAAGACTTGAATATGCGGAAACGGATGGTGCCATATCCGGGGAAACCTCAGAGAAAATGAAATATCTTCTTGATGCCGTTGTCTCGGAGGGAACAGGCGGCAAGGCTTATGTTGAAGGCTTCGACATAGGGGGGAAGACAGCTACAAGCGAGAAGCTGCCACGTGGAAACGGAAAGTACATTGCATCATTTTTGGGCTTTGCCCCGTCGGACAATCCGCAGGTTATGGTGCTGGTGCTCATTGATGAGCCTCAAGGAGCCTATTACGGAGGAACAATAGCAGCTCCCGTTGCGGGAGAGGTTTTTAAAAATATATTGCCTTATATGGGTATTCAAAAACATAGTGTTGAAGATAATGATAATGACACAGAAGAAACATGGGTTGACACTGTTTTCTGAAAATACATTATCTGACAATAAAACAAATAAATGAAAGCGTCACGGCTTTGACAAAACCAAAGCTTAAATACAGTGGCGTTCAAAAGATAGGAGCAAAATTTATGATTAAATATGACGTAATACTTCCGGTACTTATAGCATTTGGCATAAGCGTAGTGCTTAGCCCCATAGTGATTCCTTTTTTAAAAAAGCTTAAATTCGGGCAGTTTGTTAGAGATGATGGGCCTGAATCCCACCTTAAAAAATCGGGAACACCAACTATGGGAGGTCTTATCATTCTCATAAGCATTGTTGTTACGTCACTCATATATATAAAGGATTATCCGAGAATTATACCGGTACTTTTTGCGACACTTGGCTTTGGAATAATCGGTTTTTTGGATGATTACATCAAGGTTGTGATGAAACGTTCCCTTGGACTTCGGGCATGGCAGAAAATGTTGGGACAGCTTATTGTTACGGGAATATTCGCATACTATATATACGCTCATACGGATTTGGGTACGGAGATGATAATACCGTTTTGGGGTAAGACGGTTGACATAGGCTGGATTTATTATGTGCTTCTTTTCTTCGTAATGCTTGGAACGGCAAACGGAGCAAACTTTACTGACGGACTTGATGGACTTGCCTCCTCCGTAACGGTGCTTATTGCAACATTTTTTACCGTAGTTGCAATTGGCTACAATTCAGGTGTTGAGCCTATCACATGTGCAACCGTGGGAAGTCTTCTCGGATTTCTTGTTTATAATGTATATCCTGCAAGGGTATTCATGGGGGATACAGGCTCTCTTGCACTTGGAGGCTTTGTTGCCTCAACAGCATATGTGCTCAAGATGCCCCTTATAATAATCATTGTGGCATTTATATATTTTGCTGAGGTATTATCAGTTATTATTCAGGTTACCTACTATAAAAAGACGGGTAAAAGAGTTTTCAAAATGGCACCGATACATCATCATTTTGAGCTTTGCGGATGGCCTGAGACAAAGGTTGTTTCCATTTTCTCAATCGTTACCGCCATACTTTGCCTTATAGGTATTCTTGCTGTTTGATTGTACGATATACTTGAGATGCAGCAATGGAAAGGGTTGTGTCAAGTTTTCTATGAAAACTTGACATGTAGCGTCAGCCCATTTGCCAAAGGCAAATATTGAATGGCTGACGTTCAAGGAAAAGGAGGAAATTATATGTTTGACAAAAAGGTTATAGTTGCGGGAACAGGAAAAAGCGGAATATGTGCCACGGAGCTTTTGGTGAGAAATGGCGCTAAGGTGCTGCTTTTTGATGAAAACACAAAGAACCGCACGGAAGAAATATTGGATAGGCTTAATTGCGTTGATAAATCGGGAATAGAAATTATTTTGGGAGAACTGAGTGATGAGGCTGTATCAGAATGTGAATTTATGGTTATAAGCCCCGGTATTCCGGTTGATGCACCCTTTGTGCTGAGAGTAAAGGCTTTAGGGCTTCCTGTATGGAGTGAGATAGAGCTTGCCTATTTCTTTGAAAAGGGAACGGTGTGCGCCATAACGGGAACAAACGGAAAAACTACCACAACAACACTTGTGGGAGAAATACTTAAGGCTTATAATTCACGGACGTTTGTTGTAGGAAATATAGGAACTCCGTATACAAGTATAGCTGATGAAACAGGAGAGGATACCCTTACGGTTGCGGAGATAAGCAGCTTTCAGCTGGAAACAATAATAAAATTTAAGCCCCATGTGAGCGCAATATTAAATATTACGCCGGATCATTTAAACAGACATTACACATTTGAAAATTATGCAAAGTGTAAGCTTGATATAACAAAAAATCAAACGGATGAGGATTATGCGGTTATAAACATGGATGACCCTGAGGCCGCAAAACTTGCAGACTGCATCCCGTCAAGTGTAATTAAATTCAGCAGAATAAAAGAGCTTGAGGAGGGTGTATACATAAAGAATGAAAATATAGTTGTTTCCAACGGAAAAGAAATGAACACCGTGCTTGCCCTTAAGGATATAAAGCTTCTGGGAACCCACAACACTGAAAATGTGCTTGCGGCAGTTGCAATGACTTATTATATGGGCGTTCCGGTTGATATCATTGAAAAAGTATGTACTGAATTCATGGGAGTTGAGCATAGAATTGAGTATGTTGATACTATAAACGGAGCAGCATATTACAACGATTCAAAGGGAACAAACCCCGATGCGGCAATAAAAGCCATACAGGCAATGACGGCACCTACCCTTTTAATCGGAGGGGGCTATGATAAGGAGTCCTCATATGACGAATGGATTGAAAGCTTTGATGGCAAGGTCAGATATCTTGTACTGCTTGGGCAGACTGCAGAAAAAATAGAACTCTGTGCAAAAAAACATGGATTTGAAAATACTGTTATCGTAAAGGGACTTGAGGAGGCAGTAAAATTTTGCCATGAGCATGCAGCTTCAGGAGATGCGGTATTACTTTCACCTGCATGTGCAAGCTGGGGTATGTTTGAAAACTATGAGCAGCGCGGGGATATGTTTAAAGCTTATGTCCGTGCACTTAAGGAGTGAGTATAGGTGAGCAATGAAGTTGAAAAAAGAAATGCGCAGCGTAAAAACAGAACATTAAATAACAGTTTTTGGGTAAAGGGCGGCTACTTTGATTATCAGACGCTGTTTATCATAATTGTTATCGTGCTGTTTGGAATAATGATGGTGTACAGCTCAAGCTCTTACAGGGCGGTAATGAGCGGTGAGGCAAGCTCGTATTTTGCGAAAAGACAGGCAATGTTCGCAGCCCTTGGTATTGTTGCCATGATTATTGTATCCCATGTGAATTACAGATATTACAAAAACTTTTCCGTAATTCTCATGTATATGGCAATAGCACTGTCAGGACTTGTATTTATAATCGGTACGGCAAGCCATGGTGCTACGAGATGGATACCTATAGGACCGATACATTTTCAGCCGTCAGAGGTGGCAAAGCCAATACTTATAATATATATGGCTCATGCCTGCGTTTCAAAGTCATCGCTCTTAAACAGTATTAAGGGAATTATACAGATGGTAATTCTGCCGGGCATATGTGTTGTTTTGATAGGTAAGGAAAACCTGAGTACCGCCATAGTATGCTTTGCCATAATTATAATAATAATGTTTGTGGCAAGCCCTAAAATTGTAAATTTGGTTATTCTCGGACTTGTGGGTGTTGCGGTTGCTGCAATTGCCATTTTTGCGGTAGGCTACCGAGGTGACAGAATAGATGCATGGCTTCACCCTGAAACGAGTGAAAATGGTTTTCAGACAATGCAGTCTCTGTATGCAATAGGCTCAGGAGGGCTTTTTGGAAGGGGACTTGGAGAGAGCATACAGAAAATGGGATTTCTTCCTGAGTCCCACAATGACATGATTTTCTCCGTAATATGTGAGGAGCTTGGACTTTTTGGAGCAATTGCGACGATTGCACTTTTTGTAATGCTGCTGCTCCGTTTCAGATACATAGCAAACAATGCGCCAAACAGCTTTGGAGGACTTCTTTGTACAGGTGTCATTACACATATAGCAATACAGTTTATAATTAACGTGGGTGTTGTAACAAATACAATTCCAAACACGGGAGTTACGCTGCCCTTCATAAGCTATGGAGGTACGTCGCTGGTGTTTCTTCTTGTTGAGGTAGGAATTGTTCTCGGCGTATCAAGGCAGATGCGGCCTGTGGAGTAAAAGGAGGACAAAAGAGAAAAATATGAAAAAGCGTATTATTGTCATATTGGTGTTGGCAATGCTTGCAGGTGCATCGCTTTATATAAGCACGTTCAGATTAACTGACATACAGGTGTCAGGCTGTAATGTGGTGGACGAGCAGATTATAATAGATGCCGTCCGTGATACGGGCTATGCAAAAAACACCATATGGTTATATCTTGGAAATAAAATAAAACCAATAGAAAATATACCATTTGTGGCTAAGATAGACATAGAATACATATCAAAAAACAAGGTTGCTGTGACGGTTTATGAAAAATCTATTGCAGGCTGTGTGGAATATATGGACTCATATATATTCTTTGATAAGGATGGTATCGTTCTTGACTCGGCGAAGGAGCCCATTGACGGCATCCCGTGTATAAAGGGGATGGAGTTTAGTCAGTGGGAAAAGGGAAGCGGTCTTCCGGTGAAGGACGAAAGTAAATTTCAGTCAATTCTTACAATAACCCAGCTTATTGAAAAATATAAGCTTGACATAGATGACATAAAGTTTACGGCAGAAAATGAAATGATATTAATGCATGGTAATATAACCATAGAACTTGGAGAGGGGGAGTACCTGGCAGTACAAATGATGAATTTAGGCAGTATGCTTAACAGACTTTCGGGACTGGAAGGCACATTGCATATGCAGAATTTTAATTCGGATAATGCAACGGCAAGCTTTAGTCCGAAAAGGTAAGGAAAAATCAAGAAAAAAAGCAAGAAATAATAAAAATCTATTGATTATTTTCAAAAAAAATTATATTATTAATAATAATGTAAAAATGCAATTAGTGACTATTTTAATATGAAGTACGAAAAAGGAGGAATCAACCTTGCTTGAAATAAAATCAAACGACGAAAAAACCCCTGCAAGAATCCTTGTGATTGGTGTGGGAGGAGCCGGTAACAATGCGGTAAACAGAATGATAGATGAAAATGTTGAAGGTGTTGAGCTGATTGCCATAAATACGGACAAGCAGATTCTATCACAGAGTAGAGCAACAACAAAGATTCAGATAGGTGAAAAGCTTACAAAGGGTCTTGGAGCAGGTGCAAAGCCTGAGATTGGTGCAAGCGCCGTTGAGGAAAACAGAGAAGAAATTACTGACATTATGAAGGATGCCAACATGGTTTTCGTAACCTGCGGTATGGGTGGCGGTACAGGAACAGGTGCTGCGCCTGTTGTGGCAGAGATTGCAAGAAATCTTGGCATACTTACTGTAGGTGTCGTAACAAGACCTTTCTCTTTCGAGGGTAAGCCTAGAATGAACAATGCCGTAAATGGTATTGCAAAGCTTAAGGAAAATGTTGACACACTTATCGTTATTCCTAACGATAAGCTTTTGCAGATATGTGATAAGCGTACAAGTATTCCGGAAGCCCTTAAGAAGGCTGATGAGGTTCTTCAGCAGGGTGTTCAGGGTGTTACGGACCTTATTAACAAGCCTGGTCTTATCAACCTCGACTTTGCCGACATACAGACAGTTATGAGGGACAAGGGTGTTGCTCATATCGGTATAGGAAGGGCAAGTGGAGATAACAAGGCGGTTGACGCAATCAAGTCAGCTATGGACAGCCCGTTGCTTGAGACTACTGTTTCGGGAGCAACAGATATCATTGTAAACTTTTCAGGTAATATTGGAATTGTTGAGGCATACGATGCCATTACATACCTTACTGAGGTTGCAGGCGATGGCGCCAATATTATATTCGGTACGGTTGACAATGATGTTATGGGTGAGGATGTATGTATAACGATTATTGCTACGGGTATTGAGGGCAATCAGAGAGCTGCTTCAGCGGTTTCTGTTCCTTCATCGCAGGCATCTGCCACACCAGCTTCAAAACCGGCAGTGACACCGCTTAAGACTCCTACCTATTCAGGACAGCCTTTAGCGCCTTCTGCACCTAAGACATCATACAATACAACTCCAAAGACTGCAGCTCCTGACTTTTCCAGTCCGGTTACTGTTAAACCACAAGGAAGCACAAGCGGAATAAAAATTCCGGATTTCTTAAAAAGAGGCTAAAGATAAAAAATAGGGGCTGTCGCACTAATAATATTTATATCAGAATGCATGCTTTTGTTACTATGATATAAATGTTCTTAGTGCGACAGCCCTCACGTTTTTGGGAGAATGAATATGAGCAGAGAAAATGATGAAAGAACCGTATATTTTGACCCTTCCATGTTGGAACAGCTTCAGGGCGGCGGGTCAAAGAAAAAAACTCTTGTTATTGTAGATAACGGGGGTATAAATGAAATTGATTTAAGTGGTTATGCAGATGCCGTGTATCCCTTTGGACGCTCGGCTGACAACAGCATAGTTATAAATTCTGAAATTGTATCGGGACATCACGGCGAAGTATGTATGAGCGGTGGTGTATTTTACATTAAGGATACAGGCAGCTCAAACGGAACATACATAGCAAGCGGACAGCAGTTTTACCAGGCGGCACCGGGGCAGTATTACGGCGGTGACGGAGGAGACATGGTAATAAGACTGGGCACTACCCAGACGATGGAGGGAAGAAGCTCCGTTCTTATGCTTTATGACAGTGATGCAACGGAAGGAAGCTGGCGATGCTATAACCTGCATGACGGGGACAATAAAATAGGACGTGATGCGTCCTGCGACATCAGGGTTAAGAACGTGGCGGTTTCACGTATACATGCAGGCGTAAGATGCATAAACGGTGAAGCATACCTTTTTGATAACAAATCAAGAAACGGTGTATTTTTAAATGGAATAAAAATCGAAAGACCCGTAAAGCTTTCGGATAAGGATATATTTACAATATTAAATGCCACCTTTATATTTGTGGGCAATCAGATTTTTTACAAGGTTGGACAGGAAGGTATTAACCTTGAGATAAGGAAGCTTAACAAGGATGTTGATGCCAAAAACGGCAAAAAGACCATACTTAACAAGGTTGATTGCAGTATCGGAGCAAATGAATTTGTAGCCATAATTGGTGGCTCAGGTGCAGGAAAAACGACACTTATGACTGCCATGAGCGGCTTTGATACGGATATAACAGGTGATGTATTCTGCAACGGAATAAACCTGCGTGAGAACTTTCAGACATTAAAGAACATAATAGGCTTTGTTCCACAGCAAGATATTATATACGAAAACATAACGCTTAAGAAAATGCTTTACTACACAGCAAAGCTTAAGATGCCGGAGGATACAACGAAAGAAGAAATAGATGAGCGTATCAGGGATGTGCTGGTCATGGTTGAGCTTACCGACCATCAGGACACATACATAAGGAGGCTTTCAGGAGGACAAAAGAAGCGTGCAAGCATAGCAGTTGAGCTTCTTGCCAACCCGGGACTGTTTTTCCTCGACGAGCCGACAAGCGGACTTGATCCCGGAACGGAGCAACACCTTATGCACACCCTGAGCAGACTTTCCAAGGAGCAGGAAAAGACCATTATTATGGTTACACATACAACCAATAACCTTCACCTCTGCGACAAGGTTATCATAATGGGATATGGCGGACGCCTGTGCTACTGCGGAAAGCCTGAGGGTATAAAGGATTTCTTCAATACTGACGATATCGTTCAGGTATATGATATGATTACGGCTGATACCGTATCATGGGAAAACAGATTTAAGTCATCGGGCATAAACAAGCTTGGACAGGCAACGGGCACAAACACGGGAAAGGAAATAAAGCCGAAAAAGGTAAGTAACATAAATCAGTTATCCGTTCTTGTGAGAAGATATCTTACACTCATTAAAAATGATATTGAAAGGCTTATGATGATATTCATACAGCCTGTGCTTATAGGTCTTCTCATGGCTCTTGTGGCAGAGAAGGGCATATATGAGAAAATGTTTGAAACAAGGTCCATACTTTTTGCACTTATGAGTGCGGGAATATGGATGGGACTTTTTAATACAATACAGGAAATTTATAAAGAGCGTGTTATACTAAAACGAGAGTACATGGCAAATTTGAAGCTGCCCCTTTATATGCTTTCAAAGTATATTGTGCAGGCAATGATAGCGGTTATACAGTCAGCTATACTTGTTGCCGTATTTGTGCTTGTTAAGGGAGCACCGAAATGTGACGGAGTAGTATTTGGAAATGCCGCCTTTGAGATGATATTTACTATTTTCATCACGATATATGTGTCTGCGGGATTTGGGCTTCTTATTTCTGCCATCTCCAAAAATGGAGACAGAGCCATGTCCATTGCACCGTTTATACTTATAATACAGCTTTTGTTTTCAGGTATACTGTTTTCTCTTAACGGTGTTACCGAGAAGGTTTCATATTTTACCTTCAGCAGATGGTCCATGGAGGCGCTTGGAAGCACAAATGATTTAAATGGGCTTATACCTGTGGGTAAGGAGGATGCTGACAAGGCAAAGGAGGAAGCACAGGAAAAACAGGATGAGCTTATAAGCGATGTCAATGAACAGATAGCTGAAATGCAGTCTGCATATGACGACACAATAAATGACCTTCAGGATGCGGTCAATACATATTCTGCCGTGGCAGGAGATCCTCAAAACCTTGAGGAGTATGTTTCTGAGCCTGTGGTAATAGAGGCTGAGGAGGAAGAAGACGCCGAGGAGGACGAGGAAGAAGACGAAATGTTCATAAGAACCGGAAAGCACATGGCGTGGTGTTGGGGACTTTTATTTGGCGTAACATTTGTTTTTGCAGGGATTAGCATAGTAGTTTTAACAAGATTAAAGAATGAGCAAAGGTAGGAGAAGCATATGAGATTTATAGAAGGAATTGGATATGTGGACGATAATTATACGGTAAATAATATTAACAGCACTGCTGCAGGAAATAAGACCGCAAGCTCACAGTTTGACAGCCTTCTGGCAAGTGAGACGGCAAAGCTTGCCGAAAACGGAAACACAACATACAATTTAAAGGATATATTTGCAGAGGCTGCTGAAAAATATAATATACCGCAGGAGCTTCTTGAGGCTATCGGGTATCATGAATCAAGATTTCAGACAGGTGTAACCTCAAGTGCAGGTGCAATGGGAATAATGCAGCTTATGCCCGGTACGGCACAGGCTATGGGCGTTAAGGATGCTTATGACCCTTACGACAATATAATGGGAGCTGCAAAGCTTTTAGGTTACCTGTCTGATTTATATGACGGAGATTTAAAGCTTACCCTTGCCGCATACAGTGCAGGAACGGGAAATGTTGCAAAGTATGGTGGGGTTCCTCCATTTTCTGAAACACAGAACTACATTAAGGACATATTTGAAATGTTAAATTCAGGTGAGAGCTTTTTAAATGAAAGTCAAACCGTAAGTGTAAGCGGGAAAGCAGCCAACACGGAAAGTACGGCACTAAAAAATACTGAGGAAAAATCGGTGGAACAAAAAGCTGCCAGTACAAACGGAAAGAATATCTATGTGGAAAACAGCCTGTATAAAAATTTAATGCTGGATGACCGATTTACTTATTCGGAATATGAAATGCTTATGGAATATTATACAAATATGCTGGAAATCATATCAAAAATAGGTGATACGGATTCGGATGATTCGGAGGATGATTCACTGACGGATTTATTTAAGCTTGGCATGCAGCAAAGATTTGGAAACATTTCCACGGAGAATAGTCTGATAAACATATCAACTGCACAGGTGAGTACAACCTCCATGTCTGACGTGGCTGCAAAATATATGGCCACATCGAAAATGTTATAAACGATACCTCGGAGGATAGGATGAAATATATAGCTGACAGTGCTGAAATGGCACAGATTGACAGATACACAACAGATGATATAGGTATTCCTGAGATGGTGCTTATGGAGCGTGCAGCCCTTTCTGTTTTTGATTATATTAAATCAAATTATTCAAAAAATTCCAAGACACTTATTGTTGTTGAGGGCGGCAATAATGGTGCGGATGGACTTGCCGTTGCAAGGCTTATGTCAGATGACGGATATGACGTTGAGGTATATTATATAAATGCAATTGAAAAGACTACAAAAAGCTTTGATGCACAGCTTAATATTGCAAAAAAGTTAAATGTTAAATTTGTTGATGAGATAGTAAATTACGGCTATGACATTATTGTTGATGCCGTATTTGGTGTTGGTCTTTCAAGGGCAGTTATGGGAAAGCATGCGCAGACTATTAATCAGATGAATGAAATACCTGCATTTAGGCTTGCAATCGATATTCCGTCTGGAATAGATGCGTCAACAGGCTTTGTTATGGGAACGGCGTTTCATGCAGACGCAACAGTGACGTTTGGTCTTTTAAAGCTTGGGCATATAATGGGAATAGGAAACGAATACAGCGGCAAGGTTATTTTGGCTGACATAGGCTTTCCTGAAAAGGCAGTTTCCTTTGTAAGACCTAAGCTTTATGCATATACAGGTGAGGATGTTGACAGACTTCTTCCGTTTCGGAAATCAGATACCCACAAGGGAAGCTATGGAAAAATAGGTGTAATAGGTGGTTACACAAATATGGCGGGAGCCGCACTCTTTTCTGCCGAATCGGCATACAGGATGGGCTGCGGTCTTGTTCGCATATGCACGGTTGCTGATAATAGGGAAATAATGCAGACAAAGCTTCCGGAAGCATTGCTTACAACCTTTGACCCGTCGGAGACGGAATCCATCAGGGAGGCGTTAAAGGCAATGACTGCCTGGTCTGATGTTCTTATCGTCGGTCCCGGGCTCGGCAGAGGCGAATATGCAGATTATATAGTTGAGAAAGTATTAAGAGGCTATGATAAAACAATAATTATAGATGCGGATGCCATAAATGTACTTGCAGAAAATCTTAATTGGCTTTCGGATACAAGGGCAAATGTGATAATAACACCGCATCTTCTTGAAATGTCCAGGCTTACAGGGCAGAAAACAGGCGATATAAAAGGCAATAAATTTCAGGTTGCCAAGGAGTTTGCCAAAGAGCATAAGCTTGTAGTAGTTTTAAAGGATTCACGAACGATAGTATCTGTCGGTGAGGAGCAGGCATATATTAATATAACAGGCAACAACGGAATGGCAACCGGAGGCTCGGGAGATGTGCTTACGGGCATTATCGGTGCACTTGTAGGGCAGGGAATGACTGCATTTGAGGCTGCAAAGCTTGGAGTATGCATGCACGGGCTTGCAGGACAGGAAGCATCCATAAGCATGGGAAGGTACAGCATGATAGCAGGAGATATTGTCCGGAGCATAACAAAAGTTTTGGAAAACGAATATTATACTGATTAATTATAGCAATCTGAATTTTAAATGCTGTGACGTTTAGGTAGGTTGGAGATGGAAAATGTATAACAGAATTTATGCACGGATAGACGTAGATAATCTGCGTCATAACATAAAAAGCATAATGGCACGACATAAAAAGGATATGAAGGTGCTTGCCGTCATAAAGGCGGATGCATATGGACATGGCTCATGTGAAATAGCACGTCGCATAGATGACCTGGCATATTACTATGGTGTTGCAGCAGTTGATGAGGCTGTGGAGCTTAGGAATGCAGGCATTAAGAAACCGATACTTGTTATAGGCTATACATCCCCTGAGGATTATGACAGGCTTATAAAATATAATATTACCCAGACAATATACAGCCGTTCCGATGCAAAAAAGCTGTCTGAGCTTGCCGTAAAAAACGGCACAATTGCAAAAATTCATATTAAGGTTGATACGGGTATGTCAAGAATAGGTTTTCCCGTAAGCACTGACGGGATAAGTGAAGCCGCATCCTTAAAGGAACTTGCAGGCTTACATATTGAGGGCATATTCACCCACTATGCCAAGGCTGATGAAATAGATAAGACTTCGGCAAAGGAGCAGAAGGAAAAGTTTAAGCGTTTTATAGACGGTCTTATGGCTTCTGGCGTTAAGCCAGAACTTAAGCATATAGATAACAGTGCAGGCTCAATGGAGCTTGACGATGATGAGTTTGATATGGTAAGGCTTGGAATCGC
This sequence comes from uncultured Bacteroides sp., assembly GCA_964635615.1. Classification (GTDB taxonomy): domain Bacteria; phylum Bacillota; class Clostridia; order Lachnospirales; family Lachnospiraceae; genus Coprococcus_C. The sequence goes on along the minus strand of CAZWNL010000002.1, from coordinate 111,357 downwards.
AATGTACGGATTATATCCGTCCGAGGAGGTTTCAAGGGAAATAATGCTAAGGCCTGTCATGTCGCTTATTGCACACATAGCCCATGTGAAGGAAGTTGATGCAGGTTGCGGGGTAAGCTACGGCTGGACATATGTAACCGATAAAAAAACAAAGCTTGCCACGGTTACAGCAGGCTATGCCGACGGATATCCGCGTGCTATGTCAAATATTGGCAGGGCTATAGTAAAGGGAAGAAGTGTTCCGATTGTAGGAAGGGTATGTATGGATCAACTCATGCTTGACGTAACGGATATACCCGACATAACGACAGACGACGAGGTTATATTAATCGGCAAATCGAAACATGAAAATATATCAGTGGAGGAGGTCGCCGCTCCTGCCGCAAGCTTCAATTATGAGCTTGTATGCAACATATCAAGACGAGTACCGCGAATATATATAGAAGAAGGCAGAGAAGATAAATGCGTGAATTATCTTGTATGAGTATACTTTAATGATAAACAGGGTCTGTCACCCTCAGGATATTTATATTTTAATATAAAAAAATCGTTTGAAGATGTCGGTACTTAGGTGACGTATTTTGGCACCTTAGTACCGTTACGTCGGAGACGAGCGAAAGCGTATTTTTGTTATTATATATAAATATCCTGAGGGCGACAACCTGCTCTTAAGATAAGCTAATATGTATATACAATCTGATTAATGGAAATACTTTGAATAGTTAGAAATAACATTGGGAGTGTGAAATATTTGATAATCAGACGAGGCGATATATATTACGCGGATTTAAGGCCCGTTATAGGGTCGGAGCAGGGCGGCATACGTCCGGTACTTATTATACAGAACGAAGCAGGAAATAAACATAGCTCAACAGTAATAATTGCAGCAATAACATCACAATTACACAAGGCAAAGCTTCCTACACACGTAGAACTTGATTCAAGGTATTGCGATATTGCTAAGGATTCTGTTATACTATTGGAGCAGCTTAGAACAATCGATAAGCAAAGACTTAAAGAAAAGGTGTGTCATTTGGACGCTCAGGTAATAAAAAGAGTAAATGAAGCACTAAAGGTAAGCTTGGAATTATAAAAAAGGAGAAAAAAATAATATGTCCCAAAGTGGTCCCAGTTTGAAAAGATTATTTTCAAAAAAAAATGCGGAGGAAAAGGTTGAAGAAGAAATACTGTCCATGGTGGAGGAAGGTCATGAACAGGGTATCATAGAGGAAACAGAAGCAGAGATGATATCCAACATATTCGAGTTTTCTGACAAGGAAGCAAAGGATATAATGACAAGCAGGCAAAAGATAATAGCTGTGGAAAACACTATAACGGTTGATGAGGCGCTAAGATATGCCTTGGAAAATTCATTTTCCAGATACCCGGTATACGAGGAGGATATTGACAATGTAATAGGTGTTATACATCTTAAGGATTTAATAGCCGCCTATTTAAAAGACCCTGAGGCGAGGATAACGGAGGTTATGGATGAGCCTATATTTATTCATCCCACCTTTAACATTTCAAAGCTTCTTCAAAAAATGCAGAATGAGAAGATACATATGGCGATTATCGTAGATGAATATGGACAGACGGAAGGTCTTGTTGCAATGGAGGATATTATAGAGGAGATAGTTGGTAATATCTTTGATGAGCATGATGATGAGGAGCTTCAGATAAGACGTCTTACAGACGGAAGGCTTATTGTGAAGGGCAGTGCCCCTTTAAATGAGCTTGCGGATGAGATGGATATAGAATTTCCCGATGAAGATATAGAAACAATCAACGGATTTTTGCTCTACAAGCTGGGAAGACTCCCTGTTGAGCATGAGAAAACGGAGATAGAATATGAGGGGTACAAATTTATCCCCATAAGAATATGCGATAAAATGATAACTCTTGTAAAAATAGAGAAGTCAGCAGAAGAAAATAAGGATAAGGAGTAAACAAAATGTCAGGACATTCAAAATTTGCAAACATAAAACATAAGAAGGAAAAGAACGATGCGGCAAAGGGTAAAATATTTACAATTATAGGAAGAGAACTTGCAGTTGCCGTCAAAGAGGGCGGAGCTGACCCTGCAAATAACAGCAAATTAAGAGACGTTATAGCAAAGGCAAAGGCAAACAATATGCCGAATGATACGATAGATAGAGGCATAAAAAAGGCGGCAGGAGATGCAAATGCAGTAAATTATGTTTCCATTACATATGAAGGCTATGGACCAAGCGGAACGGCGATTATCGTAAATGCCCTTACGGACAACAAAAACAGGACAGCGTCCAATGTTAGAAATGCATTTACAAAGGGCGGTGGAAATGTAGGTACAACAGGCTGTGTGTCATATATGTTCGATGAGAAGGGACAGATAATCATAGCGAAAGAGGAATATGACAAGGATGCGGACGAGCTTATGATGCTTGCACTTGATGCAGGTGCGGAGGATTTTTCCGAGGAGGAGGATTCCTATGAGATAATAACTGCGCCTGATGATTTTACTGCCGTAAGGGAGGCTCTTGAGAAGGAGGGGATACCTATGGTATCTGCCGAGGTGACAATGATTCCTCAGAATTATGTTGAGCTTACCTCAGAGGAGGACATAAAGAAGATGAACAGGATACTCGATATGCTCGATGAGGATGATGATGTTCAGGATGTATATCATAATTGGGACGAGTAAAAGACAGAGATTATAAATCCTTTGATAAAGCGAGGTAATATATGGGTTTTATAGTGGCATTCTTTTTTTGGTATAACTTAATAGGAAAAAATAATCCTAGGATATATAAGACTTTGGATGGAAAATTCAGCAAAATTGTAACGACAATTATTATATTGAGCATTTTTGGCTCTGCAATTCCGGGTCTGTTTATCGGTTCACTTGTAGTGGTAATGACATTATTGTTTACATTTGGTTTGCCTGTATTTATAATCGGATCTATCTTAAAATCTTTGGGACTTATAAAGAATAAGGAAAAGAAAAGTCTGAACAGTGCGTATGACAGGGCAAGATACGAGAGAGAAATAAAAGCATCCGATAATAGCAAAAATAAAAAGAAATATGGAAGCTCTCTTACCGGACTTACGAAATCATATCCAAAAAGACGTAAGATAGTAGAGAAGTTCAGTAAAAAATACAGCTTAAATCTTACGGAAAAAGAAGTGGATCGTATCGTTGATGCCTCATATACGTCTTATTCATGGGAACGTGAAATATATGACATGACGGAGGATTATAATGCATTAGCACAGTGGTACAACCGAGATACAGGCTGGCTGAGAGCATATCTTCGAGCATTCCCGATTCAGTCGGTGTCATCTGACTTTGACAGGCAGAGGGAGATATGCCAAGATGTTTTTACTCAGGTGTTTACGGAAATAAATCCTGGGAGGTTTGCAACCATAGATGAATGTGTTGACGCAATAAATGACAAGTATTTAACTGCATTTGATGAGCAAACATTTATGATTGCCTACAGGTTTCTTGAGGCAAACAAGGTACATATAAAGCTGCCATCCCATACCGTTTTAAAAGGAGATTCGGAGCTGGATAGACTTATGCACAAATACGATGAGGAAGCAGAAAATGGATATGACGGTTCCGTGACAGGTGAGGGCTTCTACCGCAATAGGGGCGTTGGGGAGAAGCTGAAGCTATGAGAATGGGTCATATTATGTAAACTTTTTGTCAAACATAAATATGCTGTTTCAGTAAAAACGTGTCGTTCATGCACAAAACGTGTCGTTCATGCAAAAAATATTCAAAAATGTTAAATTTTAAGTTAAAATAAAAGTGTCAGGTGGCACTTTTATTTTTTTATTTGGGAAATTATGCTACAATGAAATAAATTTTTGTAATAATTAATATTTAAGGAGAAAACATGAATCGAAGAAAAATCGTATTAATTATGATGGTGGTTTTATTTAGTATGAATGTTGGATGCACGGCTAATAAAACGAAATCAAAAGTGAGTTATGAAGTTTTGTCAATTAATGATGCCAAAACCGGAACGTATTTTATATGTGATAATAGTCAAAGAACCTATATTTATCAAATGGTTGGTGATGTTTATGGAATATACGATTATGAGACTGGCGAATTGTTAATTCCGACTGAAGATAGTCATTCTTTCCAATTTATGGCCGCCTCGGATTCTTCCTTGGCTTATTATTCAAGTAAAAACAATGGAACTTTATATATTTACTCGACAAAAGATTATTCTTTGCTAAATAAGATTGATCAAATAAAGGTTTTTGCTATGAAGGGTGACAAAGACAAAATCTTTATAGCACAGGCTAATAATATCCATGCAAAAGAATATGATGTCATGGTTGTTATGAAGGATAGTTATATATGGTTGGGAGAGAAACTTGACAATGAGGGACAGAAACCGTTGAATGGCAATTATGCATATTATCAATGGGAAGGGTATGATATTGCTGTATCCGGAAAGGATATTATTTATATTGAAAAAGATGCATACCAATTTAGTATTTCTGTAAATGCTAATTATGTGAAATCAAATAATGATATTTATTCGATTGAACAGCAACCATCGTTCTTACCGGATATCACAGGAGGACATGGAGGTGTTTCTGCCCAAATGATAAATGAACAGGATGGAATATGCTATTTTATAGCACAATATTCTAAAAGAGACTATCGTGTAAATCCGAGCTGTGACTTTGTTAAGGGTAGTATTTTGTGCAAATATTCGTTGGAAGACAGCAACTTCGATGTGTTATATGAAGCGAAGAAAGATGAGCAAATAGTCGGACTGTCAGATGATAAAACAGAAATATTTATTGTAACGGAGGATGGACTGTTCCGAAGGAAATTGGGAACGAATGAGGAGACATTGTTGTTAACTAATAAATTTAAAGAAAACGACTATTGGGGAACCTATTTTTTTGAAAGCTATGGACAAGGAATCGTGGTATTTTCTGTTGGTTTAAGGATTAATAGTGGACCGGTTTACGAGGGATTTTATGAATAGTAGAGGGGAGAATTATGATGGCAGAATTTTCAGTAAATGTAAGAGAATTAAGACAGAACGGGAATAGAATCAATGAAATTGCCGATGAAACGATAAAGAATGTTATTGATACGATTTGTATGGTTCAAGAGGGGATTGATAATATTTCAAATGATTTACGAGCGCCATTAAATGACATATATATGAAGTTGGTAACTGTGCAGAAAAGTGTAAGACAGATAGCAGGAATTGCAAATTTAATTGCTTTACGCTATGAAACTGCTGAGAATAACATTTTAGGAAATTCGTCTATCAACGTTTATGGCAATATGCTCGATGATACGGCTGGTAAGTCTGCAGAGAGTGACGATACGAGTGATTTAAAGATAACCAGATCAAAAGACAAGTCTGCATGGGATAAAATCTGTACATTAGCTGATATATTAGGGATGTCAGTATGGCAGACTTTTAATTTATTCCTGGATTTGGTTCAGATTTTTGGAGCCGGTTTATGGGAGGCCGGGACTGGATGGATAGATGGTTATGATTGGGAGGAATGGTTGTATGAGTATGTTCCGAATCATGTAAATGATGCATCGTTATTAGCAATTTTTACATTATTGACGTTGGACAATATGCCTAGTTTTACTATATTGGAGCATTATGTGCTTAATTTAGTTGGCTGGAATAAATATATGGAGGACCATTCAAATGAAGTTTATATTGAGTATCAGAGTGCAATGAAGGATCTTCTATACTATGGTAGATATACGGCAGACTACAATGCTTGTGAAGTTATTGCTGTATATAATGCATTAGTAGCAATGAATGATGGTGTGTCGCCAGTAGATTTCCCGACATTGCTGGCCACATTTGAGGGTAATGGAATAATGTTAGAGGGTGATTTTGGAACAGATCCGACGGCATTATATTTGTATTTTGATGCAAATGGATATGATGTAGACATGTTATATGGTGGTTCAATTAAGGACTCAAAGTTGGATATAATGCAAGGAAAATATGACACTTATATTTTAACCGCTTACAATGATGGGGATAATTTAGGCGAACAAATACATACCATTAGTATTACAACTGAAGAAGTAGACAATGAGACTAAATATGTCATTCATAATGCTGGAGATGATACATTTAACGACGATGGAACTTATGTGTATTATGATTCACTGGCTGATGCGGTAAATAGTTACAATGATGGGAAAGGCGAGCCGATATCCGTAATTGGAATTAAATAAAGCGATTTATAAAAGACAAGGCATTGGATGGTGCCTTGTCTTTTTAATCGATGATTATTTTAATGTTTGTCTTATTATTTGAGAGCAATGTAATCATAATGATGGTCTTTTGCATTTTAAAGCATTTACTGCTGAGGAATACAGTAAACGGGAGCGAAACAGATTTAAAGGGGCAGATGAGAGGGATTTGCAGTATGTGAAAGAAGGCAGAATGTTCATGGAGGATTTTGAGAGTGAAAAGGCAGACAGGGACAGATAACTTAATTGGAGGAGAGGGAAACGATATTCTCTGTGGAGGAGAAGGCAATGACGCTTTAAGCGGAGGATATGGAAATGACAGCTATCTGTTCAATACAGGAGACGGGGAAGACACAATACATGACAATTACACATACGCAGACGGAGGAGAGGACAGGATAACGGTTGAGAAAGCATATGCGTGGACAGACGGAAAAGACAAAATTGAATACATAGAATTTTTCGACGGATTAGTGTATGCAATTGATTATGAAAATTTGATTTTGCAGCTTTTAACCGGTGAGTAGATAATAGACAGTTTAATATTTAATAAGCTAAAAATAAAATAGGATGCACTAACGGTATAATTTCCATGTTATACCATGCTGCATCCTATTTTAAATGAAAAGCCTTACTGCAACTGTACCAAATTAGAGCAGTGTCTGTTTCCCTGTGTGTCCTCGAATATAAACATTCCAAAATATGGAATACCTGGCACCATACTTCCTGAAACAGTAGAAAATCCGTCCAATACAGGCTGTGTATTGTAGCGGAGTATAAGGTCGCTCCAATCAGTTTCGTTTAGATTGGTAAGGTCCTCCTCAGAGGTAAATTCGTGAGAGAGGGAGCCAAACGCAATGTTTTGGTAATCATATGGATTAATCTCATATCTCTCAGGGAATAAATTAGTCGTGTCACCGGAAACAAGATTGGATATCGGATATGTTCCGATGAGCTCACCACCTGGATGCTCTGCCGACACGTCCATTACAAAGTATGCATACACGGCATCTTCCTCCTGTATGTCCTCATTAAAGAGAATACTTGAAAGGAGATACCTTGTATAGCTGTCCGTTTTCTCCTGAATTGTGTACATTACCTCATACTGAGCAAGTGTAGTATCATTCTGCATATAAATTATATTGCCGTCAAAATTGGCTGTTGCAACATTCGAATCATCAATAGACACATCATTTCCCATTGCAACGAACATGTAATTTGAAGGATTATCCATATCCATTCTCGAAATGACAAAGTAAACATTCTGACATACGGCAGCCTGCTCTGGAGTAAGCTGGAGTGAAAATGTCATATCGCCGTTTGCAGTAGGAACCATTGAAGCTACATCCCATGTTGCCGTAAGGGTACTGTCTGATGTTAAAAGACCTGCAAAGGTTGTTATGTAGGCAGTATAATTAGGTGCAAAGTCAAATGTTTGATATACGGGAATGTAATATTCCGTATAGCTTTTAGAATTGTATGGATGGTAAATGGAAACGCCATTTGCCTTTGCCTCATTTGCCTTATTATAAACGACAAGGTCATTTAACGCTTGCGTAAGGGCCTGGGCTTCACTTGGATAAAGCCGCTTCATATTAGATGATAAGTCAGCCAAATCTATTATGTCGTAAGAATAATCACCTGTAAACTGGGAAGCAATCTCCTTTGTTGCTACACGTATTCTCGAATAGTCTCCATAGCTTTCAGCAGAAAGCTCACCGTTTGCTTTTACATACATTTGTTCAAGGGCAGCTTCCGCAGCCTCCGCCTTGCTGAGATCCAAAACAGAAAGGGTTACGCTTGCGTATGAATAAGGAACCGCATCAAATGTTTCTTCGCAATAATTCATGTATGAATCTACGATTTCTTTGCCTATTTCCGAACCATCTGACAAATCATCAATTTTGTTAAGGAAAATATAATCCCAGCCCCAGCCAGGCTCAGATTCCTGTGATGCTATCATATAATTTGCATATGGAGAAAGCATATTAGCAGTTTCGATTGTTGCCATAAGACAGGCATCAAAACCGACCCACTCAAGTTTATTTTCACCATTAAAAGGGCTCTGGGAAAGTGCCTTGTCAAGCTCCTCAAGAGTGAGACAATCACCGGTTATTTCATCAAAGCCATATCCAAGCAAGGCTCCGCCACCATGATTCCAAAGTATAAGGGAGTATTGGTCAGCAGGATAATTTTCATAGCTGTAATTCAAAAAGGAAAGCAGTGTATCAGGGTCGCCCATGTTCTTGCCGTCAGTGCTGTCAAGCATGGTGAGACTGCCATCTGATATTAAATGAGTGGAGTTATCACCATCAGGAATACTGCTGTTGTACCAGTCATGACATCCTCCTGCATATATTAATAAATTTATTTCGTCATCATTAAAATCAGCATTAAGCATTTCATCAATATCTGTTGATGCGGCATAGTAGTTACTTTCCAAATCGGAGCCGACCATGTACACCATAATCGTTTTACTTTTTGCATCATTATTTACAGTATGTTCCGTGGTTGTAGCCTCTGTCGTTTCAGTTGTTTTTTCACTTGCCGTATGCCCGGTATTATTTGGCTTGTCCTTTGTATAGTCAACCGTATTAGCGTTGACAATCAGAATAACAGCAACAACAACTGCAACTACGCCTGCACCGATACCCACAAAAAGAGGCCATTTTTTCTTCTTTTTCGGAGTGCCGTTATTTGCCGGTTTATTATTATATGGGCTGTTAGGCTGATTAGACATCTGCCGTTGCTGCATATTAGGCTGACTGTACATTTGTCCCTGTTGCATATTAGGCTGATTGTACATTTGTCCCTGCTGCATATTAGGTTGATTGTACATCGGTCCCTGCTGTACATTAGGCTGATTGTACATCGGTCCCTGCTGTACATTAGGCTGATTGTATATTTGCCCCTGTTGCATATTAGGCTGATTATACATTTGTTTCTGTTGATTATTTATTTGATTCGGCGGCTGGTTCATGTATGGCGGAACCTGGCTTTGGGGCTTTTGAACACCGCCTGGAAGCTGCCAGCCGCAAATAGGGCATTTGCCTGAAGGGTCAAGTTCATGACCACAATCGTCACAATACATAAATTATCCTCCTGAAAGTATATTATTGTATTATTTTATCACAAATAGGTACAAAAAAGATATAGTTAATTATACAGAAATAAAACTTGAATAATTATGTCATACATGATATATTTAAGTTACAAAAAGGAACAACCGCCCACAAGGGGTTGACCTCGTAGCATGATAGAAATACCACCCGTTATCGGTCAAAGTTTAGGGTGGTCTTTCTATGTCTTAATACATCAGTGACAAATCAGATAAATGAATGTCAGTAATGCTAAAATGAACATTCCAAAAGACATAAGGTCTTTGAAGTCGAACAATTTCTTGTTTTTCTTCTTTTTCTTGTCCATAAGCACCACCCCCATTCTATGTAGAATAGAGGTCAGCCACCCTGCAACACGATTGCTCCCATCAACAGAATAGCATATTAGTAATCGCCTTTCAATAACTTTTGCGTATATTTCTGTTTGGTAAATGTTTTATTAAAATAAGAGATATATTTATTTTGGAATATATGATATGATAATAATTTAAGTAAATAGATAGTCCATTGTACAACGGATGTCTGCAAAAGTAGAGTTTTGCTCATGATTAGAAGATTTTATAATTAAGAGAGGTATCATAAATGAAACTTGTTATTCAAAGGGTAGAAAGCGCTCATGTAAATGTGGATGGAAACACAATAAGCAGTATAGATAGCGGTCTTCTTGTTCTTCTTGGTGTTGGAGAGGGAGATACGAGGGATATGGTTGATAAATATGTTGACAAGCTTATAAAACTTAGGATTTTTGAGGATGAGGATGGAAAAACAAATTTAAGCGTAGCAGATGTGGGTGGACAGATTATGGTTGTATCACAGTTTACGCTGTATGCCGACTGCAAAAAGGGAAACAGGCCAAGCTTTATTTATGCGGGAGAGCCTGCCTTGGCAGAGGAATTATATGAGTACTTTAAGCAGAGGGTAAAGGAAAAATATGGTGAGGTTTACTGTGGAGAATTTGGAGCCAACATGAAGGTAAGCCTTGTAAATTCCGGCCCCTTTACAATAATATGGGACAGCCGTGATTGGTAGCGCCAACGCAGCAAAGTACAGAAAAAATATTTAAATGGAGGAAATATTATGAAGGATATATCAGAGATTAAAAATACGGCAGATAAAATAATAAAAAATATCTCCAAGGTAATAGTGGGAAAGGAGGAGCTTATAAAGCTTATGCTTACCGGAATTGCGGCGGGGGGACATGTGCTTCTTTGCGATAATCCGGGTACGGGAAAAACAATGCTTGCGAAGTCACTTGCAAAAAGCATAGACTGTAATTTTAAACGTGTACAGTTTACTCCCGACCTTATGCCGTCAGATATTTCCGGATTAAATATTTTTAACCAGAAAGAAGCAGATTTTAAGCTTATAAAGGGTCCGGTATTCACAAATATTCTTCTTGCCGATGAGATAAATCGTGCAACACCACGAACACAGTCAAGTCTTCTTGAGGCGATGGAAGAAAAGCAGGTTACAATAGACGGTGAGACATTAAAGCTGGAGGAGCCGTTTTTTGTAATAGCGACTGAAAATCCTGTTGAAACGATAGGAACCTACCCGCTTCCTGAGGCGCAGCTTGACAGATTTATAATGAAGCTTTCAATGGGAAAAACCACGAAGAAGCAGGAGTTAAGCATAATAGGCAGATTTATAGAGGAAAATCCATTAGATAATATAAAAACGGTATGCACTGCCGAAGATATAATTGACTTGAGAAATATGGTAAAAAAAATATTTGTACATGACTGTGTAAGAGAATATATAGTTGACATAATTATGAAAAGCAGGCGCAGTGAAAAGGCTGCCTATGGTGTAAGTACGAGGGGAACACTTGCACTTTTAAGGTGTGCACAGGCATATAGTGCAATTTCAGGGGAAAAATATGTAACCCCTGATACGGTTAAACAGCTTGCGCCTTATGTTTTGGGACATAGAATTCAGGCTGATTCAGGGCGTGGTTATGGGCATGGAAATAACGAAGTTATAAATGAAATTGTAGCGCAGGTGGATGTACCTGTGGAAAATTGGGAGATATAGATGCGAATAGTAATAGCTGTTTTAATCGCAGCAATCATATATACCATCCAGAATATGTTGTACCGTAAGTTGTGGGACCGGGAGCTTAAAGCAGAAATTTATTTTAGCCGTCCATATGTGGAACGCGGGGAACGGGCAAAGCTTTTTGAAGTTATAAGCAATGAAAAAAGACTTCCGCTGCCGGTTTTGCATGTTAAGTTTTCGGCACCAAGGTCATTTGTATTTGATGATGCTGTAAATGCGTCCGTTACGGATTTATATTACAGAAATGATGTTTTCTCGATTATGGGAGGTCAGAAAATTACGAGGATTCTCGAATTTAAGACGGAAAAAAGAGGATATTATATTATTGAAAACATAAATCTGACAGCAAAAAATTTATTTATGACAGGAACCTTTGCAAAAACTGTTCATCCAATGGCTGGATTTTATGTGTTTCCCCCAAAATATAACGACATAAAATTTAATGTGTTGATGAAGCATATTATGGGGGATATTGAGACAAGGCTTCATATTGCAGAGGACCCGTACACTTTTCGGGGAATAAGGGAATACAGCAGTCAGGATACGATGAAAAGGATAAATTGGAAAGCGTCTGCAAAAACAGGAGACCTTAAGGTTAATATGTATAACCAAACCTCGTACTGTAAGGTGAAAATAATGCTTAATCTTGACACGAATATAATGCTTAAAGCTGACTATATAAAGGAGCTTTCCATAGAGCTTGCAAGCAGCGCCGCAAAAAAGCTTATTGATAAGGCTATGCCGGTTATGCTTATAACAAATGGTACGGACATATCGGGACAGGAGCTTGACGTATATTCGGAGGGAGCCTCGGAAAGTCATCTTATAACAATTGATAAGCAGCTTGCATGTATATCGGGAAATTCGAATGTAGAACACTTTATAGAGCTTGTTGATGCTGAGCTTAAAAAGAATGAAGATGATACGGCATATATAATTATATCCTCATATCATAAGAGTAATCTTATGGAACGGTTGGATAAAATGAAGGCAAGAGGCATGAATGTAAATATGATAGTGCCATATTATGACAGCTATGTGCCTGATGTGAGCAGGTCATATATGTATGGTTGGGAGGTACCATTAAATGACACGTAAAATAGTGTTTGTAAGAAAACTGATGGATTTGATTTTCGGCTGCCTGTTTTCGTGGCTTTTTGTAATGTTTTCCACTATAGTTTTATTCAGGGGAGAACCAAAAGCATTTTTTGTGCCATGTGTAATATGGATTTATGTCACGGCTTACATAATAAGGGAGCTTGCAAGAACCGCAATAACAATTTTATTTGCACATGCGGCTGTCCTTGTTCCGTTTTATTTTTTTAATATTGAAGGCAGATTCATAATTATATTTTCAATAATAAGCTTCGTGCTTTTTTGTGAGGGATATAGCTATATAAGGGCAGGAAAAATATTAAAGCCTGTTGGAGAAGTGCCATGGTATATCTTTTTGTTTTGTTTTATATTTTTTTTGTATGGCGTATACATGAAAAATGAACAGTTGAAAAATGCTTCCTACATCGTGGTTGTCCTTCTTATCATAACATATCTGATTAATTTATATGTTGACGGGCTTGGAAAATATCTCAGTGCAGCAAAAAATGTATCGGGCATACCGCTTAAAAATATTGCAAAAACAAATTCCCTTATAGTTGGGCTTATCATTTTGTTTCTTGTCATTGCTATAGCAGTAGTTAATGCACATGATTGGCAAAATCTTGTGGATATTATTGTAAATGGGATAGTTTCTGTCATAAAACTTATCGGTTTTGGAATACTGTTTGTATTTAATATAATTAAAATGTTTTTAATGAGGATGCCAGCGTCTCAGATAAATGATATGATAGGTGAGGAAATGCAGGCAAACAACTATGCGGAGCATGGACAGGCAATATTTGCCCTGTTAAAATTTCTGTTTGTTGCTGCCATGGCATTTTTCCTGTTAATGCTGATTATAAAATTAGTTGGCAGGCTTTTTGTACGTCATAATAGGCTGTCGGATATTGTTGAGGATGCTCCTGTTAAGAAAAAGGAAAAAATAACGACTGAAAAAAGAAAAGGTATATTCAGTGTTCTGTTTTCCCCTGAGGAAAAAGTAAGGAGAATGTACAGAGCACATATACTTGGATACAGATATGACATAAAGCTTAAGGAAACAAAAACCTGTCGGGATATTTGCCGTGACATATACAGTGAGACAGGTGATGACGTGTCGCAGCTTACAGAAATTTATTCTGAGGTACGATACGGCGAAAAAAAAACTGACAGAAATGTCATAAAAAAAATAAGCAGCCTGATAACCGGCAACAGGTAGTTTATGTACATTAAAAGCATGAATGGCAGACAGTTTATAGATTGAATATTTTATATTGTTGTGCTAAAATGTTACAGAATAAATGAAATACATTTCAGACATAAATAGGTCATGGGAGGAAAATGCATGAAGAAGATAGCTTATATTGCATCAGAGTGTGTGCCGTTTATAAAGACGGGAGGACTTGCAGATGTAGTCGGAACACTGCCGAAGATATTTGATAAAAAGGAATACGATGTAAGGATAATTATGCCAAACTATACATGTCTTCCTGCAAAATATAAATCAAAGATGAGGTATCTTACACATTTTCATATGGACATAGGCTGGAAACAGCAGTATGTAGGTGTTATGTATCTTGAATACGAGGGTGTTCCCGTTTATTTTATTGACAATGAATATTTTTTCAACGGATATAATATATATGGTGACGTTAAGTGGGATATAGAAAAATTTTGTTATTTTTGTAAGGCTGCACTTTCCATCCTTCCAAGTGTAGGCTTTCAGCCGGAGATCGTTCACTGCCATGACTGGCAGGCAGGTCTTGTGCCTGTATATCTTAAAACAATATTTGCGTCAAACCCATTTTACAGCGGAATGAAATCAATTATGACAATACACAATCTGCAATTCCAGGGAAGATGGGACATAAAGACAATCAAGGAGTATTCAGGACTTCCTGACTATGTATTTACCTCCGATAAGCTTGAAATGTATAAGGATGCGAGTATGTTAAAGGGTGGACTTGTATATGCAGACAAGATAACAACTGTGTCAAACACATATGCGCAGGAGATACAGTCACCTCAGTACGGTGAGGGCTTAGACGGACTTCTTTCTGCCAGACATGAATCACTTTGGGGTATTGTAAACGGTATTGATTACAACGATTATGACCCTGCAACGGATACAAAAATATACAAGAATTATACAATTAAAAATTATAAGAAAAACAAGGTTGACAATAAGGTACAGCTTCAAAAACAGCTTGGTCTGCCGGAGGATAAGGGTGCATACATGATAGGTATTATTTCAAGGCTTACGGACCAGAAAGGTCTTGATCTTGTTGACCGCATCATGAATGACATATGTACTGACGGAACACAGTTTGTTGTACTTGGAACAGGTGACAGAAGATACGAGGACATGTTTAAATATTATCAGGGTATACACCCTGCAAAGGTATCTGCCAATATTTACTATTCTGATGAGTTGTCACACAAGATGTATGCGGCATGTGATGCTATGCTTGTACCTTCAAGATTTGAGCCTTGCGGACTTACCCAGCTTATGGCATTAAGATATGGTACCCTTCCTATTGTCCGTGAAACGGGAGGACTTAAGGATACCGTGCAGCCATACAATGAATTTGAGGGTAGCGGAACAGGCTTCTCATTTGCAAATTATGACGCAATAGAACTTCTCAATACAATAAATTATTCAAAGAAGATATTCTTTGACTATAAGGAAGCATGGTATGAAATGCAGGCGAGGGCAATGCAGCAAAATTACAGTTGGAGCAACTCGGCAGAAATATATCAGAGATTATACGACCAGGTATAAATAGAAAGAGAATAGGCATGGCATTAGATGGAATTGTTATATCGGGAATTGTATATGAGCTTAAAAACAGTATTGTAGGTGGAAGGATTTATAAGATATACCAGCCGGAAAGTGATGAAATCTGCATAGTGATAAAAAACAGAATTAATGTAGAGGATGAATCAAAAAATATTACAAAAAGGCTTGTAATATCTGCAAATGCAAGTCTTCCTCTTATGTATATGACGGAGCGGCAAAAGGAAAATCCCCTTGCCGCCCCTAATTTTTGTATGCTTTTGAGAAAGCATATAGGAAATGGAAGGATAGCGGGCATAAAGCAGCCCGATATGGAGCGTATTGTTGAGATAACAATTGAGCATTTGGATGAGCTTGGAGATTTATGTACGAAAAAGCTTATTATTGAGATAATGGGCAAGCACAGCAACATTATTTTCACTGATAACGATTATAATATTATAGACAGCATAAAGCATGTATCAAATCAGATAAGCTCGGTAAGGGAGGTACTCCCGGGCAGAAAATATATCCTTCCCCCTTCGCAGGATAAGAAAAATCCACTTGAGACAGACGTTAATTTTTTTATGAATCATGTGCTGGAAAAGCCTGTTACCGTGTCAAAGGCGATATATACTTCCCTGACAGGAATATCTCCGGTTGTTGCAAACGAGCTTTGCCACAGGGCAGGAATTGACGGCGCTATTTCCACTGCCGCACTTTCCATGAATGATAAGGAAACGCTTTTTAAAAGTTTTGAAAACCTCAAGCAATGTATAAACTGTGGGGATTATTTTCCCTGCATAGCATACAGGGGATATGAGCCGCAGGAGTTTTCGGTTGTAAAGCTTACAATGTATGGCGATGTAAAAGCGGATGATACCCTACAGTCTGAAGGGGAATATCTGAAAGCCTTCGGGGAAATATCTACGGTTATAGAGGAATATTATAGAGTAAAAAATGTTGTGACAAGAATAAAGCAGCGTTCCACTGACCTTAGAAAAATAGTTTCAAATGCCATAGAGCGTACTGCAAAGAAGTATGATTTGCAGTATGCCCAGCTTAAGGATACTGAAAAAAGGGATAAGTATAAGGTGTACGGGGAGCTTATCACCGCATATGGTTACAATGCAAAGCCGGGCGATAAGGAACTTATCTGTGAAAATTATTATACGGGGCAGGAGATAAAAATACCTCTCGACCCTGATATTTCCGCAATGGAAACAGGAAAAAGGTACTTTGAAAAATATAATAAAATGAAAAGAACCTATGAGGCTTTAACTGAGCTCATAAAAAGTACAGGGGAGGAGCTTGATTATCTTTTATCGGTAAAGAACAGCCTTTCCATTGCTGCCTCTGAGTGGGATCTTTCAGACATAAAAAAGGAGCTTGCAGAGAGCGGATATATAAAACGTAAGCAGGGAAAGGAAAAAAATAAAAATGAGGCGAAAAGTAAGCCGCTCCACTATATTTCAAAAGATGGCTTTCACATGTACGTCGGAAAGAATAATTTTCAAAATGATGAGCTTACATTTAAGCTTGCGTCGGGAAATGATATGTGGTTTCATGCAAAAAAGCTTCCGGGTTCCCATGTCATAGTAAAAACTGAGGGAGCAGATGAGCTTCCTGATTCAACCTATGAGGAAGCGGCAAGGCTTGCTGCCTTTTATTCCGAGGGAAAGACAAATCCTAAGGTTGACGTTGACTACACTGAGCGAAAGAATATAAAAAAGCCTCCAAAGTCTAAGCCGGGCTATGTTATATATCATACGAATTATTCCATGACCATAGAGCCTGACATTCATGGCATAAAAGAGCTTAAATAGTGAGTTTAACTATGTCCTTTTGACTTGCATTTTACATGTATATGTATTATAATTTTAAGGTGTGTGTTGTTGATTGGATTTTAATTTGCCATGCAAATCTGAGCATAAATCCAGACATAATACACCTTACTTTAAAAGAAAAAGGTGACACAGTTGATAAAAAGTATGACAGGCTTCGGAAGAAGCGAGATAATAAACGAGGACAGAAAAATTGTTGTGGAGCTTAAGGCGGTAAACCACAGATATTGTGACATGAATATAAAGCTGCCTAAAAGGCTGTTTTTCCTTGAATCATCAATACGAAATTTTCTCAAGGATTACATTGAAAGAGGAAAGGTTGATATTTTTATAACCTATGAGGATTATACAGAGTCAAATGTCTGTGTAAAATACAACAGGGAGATAGCGGCGGAGTATGTTGGCCACCTTAAGGAGATGTCGGAGGAATTTGGGCTTGAAACCGATTTGAAGGCGACTGTCGTAGGAAGGTTTCCCGAGGTATTTTCCTTGGAGGAGCGGGAGAAAAATCAGGAGTTTATATGGGAGCACTTAAAGGAGGTTCTTGAGACCGCCGTTACCAAATTCGTTGAAACACGTATTACCGAGGGAGAGCATCTTAAAGAGGATTTGCTAAGTAAGCTTGATGAAATGGCAGGCTTTGTGTCCGTCATTGAAGAAAACTCACCAAAGCTTATTGAGGAATACAAGGAAAAGCTTACCGAAAAGGTTGCTGAGCTTATGGCAAATAACCAAATTGACAGTCAGAGGATAGCCACTGAGGTTACGCTTTATGCAGACAAAATATGTATAGACGAGGAAATTGTCAGGCTGAAAAGCCACATAACGAAAACACGGGATATACTTATAAAAGGCGGCTCCATTGGAAGAAAGCTTGACTTTATTGCTCAGGAGATGAACCGGGAAGCCAATACAATTTTAAGCAAATCAAATTCATTACAGATATCTGATATTGGAATTGATCTTAAGACCGACATTGAAAAGGTGAGAGAACAGATACAGAATATAGAATAGGTGGTGCAATATGGAAAAAGGATTTCTGATTGTCATATCCGGCTTTTCGGGAGCAGGAAAGGGAACGGTTGTAAAAAAACTCGTAGAAAAATACGGCTACAGCCTATCCATATCCGCAACAACAAGAGCCCCGAGAGAAGGCGAGGAGAACGGACGGGAATATTATTTTAAAACTGAGGCGGAATTTCAAAATCTTATAGATTATAATGGTTTTATTGAGTGGGCGCAGTATGTTGACAATTATTATGGCACGCCGAGAAAATTCGTTGAAAAGGAAATGGCGGAAGGACGTGATGTCATACTTGAGATAGAGGTTCAGGGTGCCATGAATGTAAAGCAGCAGTATCCGGATTCCATTCACATATTTGTATCTGCCCCTGATGTGCAAAGCCTTAAGTCCAGACTTGAGGAGCGTGGCACGGAGAGCGAGACTGTCATTGCAAAGAGACTTAAAAGAGCCTCTGAGGAAGCGGACGACATGAAGGAATACGATTACATAGTAATAAACGATGACATTGAAAGCTGCGTTGATACTATTAATTCAATTATTGTGAGCAATAAATGCCTTAAAAACAACAATTTAGGCTTTATGGAGAATATTAAACAAGAGCTTAAGGCTCTTTAAAAAGGAGGATAAATAAATGTTACATCCATCATATACAGATTTAATGGCAGTTGTAAACAGCGAGGTGGAGCCTGGCGAGCAGCCAGTTGTACAGAGCAGATACTCAATTGTAATGGCAACGTCAAAGAGGGCAAGAGAGATTATAGCAGGCAGGGAGCCTTTGGTTGATGGTGTTGGAAAAAAGCCTTTATCAATAGCTGTTGAGGAGCTTTACAGCGGAAAGGTTAAAGTTGTTGGAGATGAAGATTAACAGCATGGACAACAATGGCTTTATATAATTATTTATATCAGGCTGTCTCATAATCTATTGTGACAGCCTGTTTCTTTATTTTTTTTGTGGAGGGGTATAAATGAAATTATCTGTTTTGGTAGAGGGATTGGAATATGAGCTTTTATGCGGGAGCCTTGAAACAGAGATAAATGACATAAAAAACGACTCAAGATATGTGGAGAGGGGAGATTTGTTTTTCTGCATTTCAGGCGCTAAGACGGATGGACACAGCTATGCCGACGGCGTTATGGAAAAAGGAGCGTCTGTTCTTGTTGTGGAAAAGGAAATAAATTATGCCCCATATGATGTAACCGTCATAAGAGTAAAAAACTCCAGATATGCAATGGGGGTCATAAGCTCAAAATTTTATGGTGAGCCATCAAAGAAGCTTACTGTCATAGGAATAACAGGAACAAAAGGTAAGACTACTACCACCTACATGATACGTGAAATGCTTGAGGCGGCAGGAAAGAAAACGGGACTGATAGGAACGATTGAGATAATCGACGGAAAAAACCATATTCATGCAAAAAATACGACTCCCGAATCTATAGAGTTGCATCGGATGCTTCGGGACATGGTAAATAACGGTCTTATGTATGTTGTCATGGAGGTTTCCTCTCAGGGACTTATGCTTGACCGTGTTGCAGGAGTTCATTTTGACTATGCAATATACACAAATCTATCAAAGGATCATATCGGACCAAACGAGCACAAAAGCTTCGAGGAATATATGATGTGGAAGGCAAAGCTTTTTACCATGTGTAATGTAGGGATTATAAATGTGGATGATGAGCATGCCGATTACATTATCAGGGAATCGGATTGCGACATAGTAACATACGGAATGAATAAGGATGCTGACTATAAGGCGGAGGGACTTACGCTTTACAGGGAAGGCGGCGTGCTTGGAATAAGCTATGAGCTTTTGGGAAGACTTACGGGACATATAGACGTTGATTTACCGGGAGAATTTTCGGTACATAATTCATTGGCTGCAATTGCCATAGCACATCTGGCGGGTGTTAAATTTGACGATATAAAAGCCATACTTAAATCTGTAAAAATCAGGGGAAGGGTTGAGATGATTCCAATATCAGACAAATTTACCCTTATGATAGATTATGCACATAATGCAATGGCTCTTGAAAGCCTGCTTATGGCACTTAAGGACTACAATCCCAAAAGGCTTGTGTCGGTGTTTGGGTGCGGGGGAGACCGCTCAAGGGACAGACGCTTTGAGATGGGAGAGGTGTCGGGCAATATTGCGGATTTCACTATTATCACAAGTGACAATCCAAGGACAGAGGAGCCGCAGGCTATACTGAACGACATAAAAACGGGAATTGAAAAAACCGATGGCACATACATAGACATACTTGACAGAAAAGATGCAATGAGATATGCCATAATGAATGCCGAGGAGGGTGATGTCATTGTATTTGCGGGCAAGGGACATGAGGATTATCAGGAAATAAACGGTGTAAAATACCATATGGATGAAAGAGATTTAATCAGGGAAATACTGGAGGAAGAAGATGTCACAAAAATATGCGGATATAATAATAGATATTTCCCATTATGCAATAGATAAGACGTTTCAGTACATTATTCCACAGGAGCTTGAAGAGGATGTAACCGTTGGAATGCAGGTTACGGTGCCCTTTGGTCAGGGCAACAGAAGCAGAAAAGGATACGTTATACAGATAACCGAAAAACCGGAATATGATGTTGTTAAAATGAAGGAAATTATCGGTATAGTGAGCAAAAGCATTCCCATTGAGGGAAAGCTTATAAAGCTTGCGGCATGGATGAAGGAGAAATATGGCACCACAATGTTAAACTGCCTGCTTACCGTTATGCCGGTAAAGGAGCGAATAAGAAAGGTTGAGCCTAAGCTTAAGGCCCGGGAATATGTCGTAGACACTCCCTGCATAACAAAGCTTTCCAAGGAGCAGGAGGAAATGGTCGGGGAATTTTCCGCAGACATTGATAACGGATGCACAAATACCTATCTTCTCCATGGTATTACGGGAAGTGGAAAGACTTTAGTTTATATTAACTGTATAAAGAAGATTACCTGTCTTGGTAAGCAGGCTATAGTGCTTGTTCCGGAAATCGCCCTTACTTACCAGAATGTTGCACGGTTTAAGCAGCATTTTAAGGACAGGGTTGCCGTCATAAACTCAAAGCAGAGTAAGGGTGAAAAATACAGGGAATTTGAGCGGGCAAGAAATGGTGAGGTCGATGTTGTAATAGGACCACGCTCGGCGCTTTTTGCACCATGCCGTGATTTGGGACTTATTGTTATTGATGAGGAGCATGACAGTGCATATAAGAGCGACCAATCTCCCAGATACCATGCAAGGGAGGTCGCTTTAGAACGGGCAGGGCTTGAGCAGGCGGCTGTCATACTTGGCTCCGCAACTCCGTCCCTTGAAAGCTATCAGAATGCAAAACTTGGTCTTTATAAGCTTTGGAGACTTGATAAAAGACCGAACGGCAGAGAGCTTGCCGAGGTTAAGGTTGTGGACATGAGGGAGGAACTTCGCCTTGGAAACAGAAGCATAATAAGTCTTGAATTAAAAAATGCAATAGAAGAAAGACTCAACAAAAAAGAGCAGATAATGCTTTTTCTAAACAGGAGAGGCTATAATAGCTTTATATCCTGCCGGCAGTGCGGGGAGGTTGTAAAATGTCCAAAATGCGACGTGACCTTATCCCTTCATAATGTTGACAGAAAAACAGGACAGTCTCGCAGGGAAAACGCCACGGGCGGTGTTATGGTATGTCATTATTGCGGATATGAGACACCGCAGCCTGCTGTGTGTCCAAGTTGTTCATCGAAAATGATTGGTGGCTTTGGAACAGGAACTGAGAAGGTTGAGGAGGAAATATTAAGATTATTTCCTGATGTGAAAACAACGAGAATGGACAGGGACACAACGACAAAAAAAGATGCCTTCCAAAAAATTCTGGAAGAGTTTAAAAGCGGTGAGGCTGACATACTGATTGGAACGCAGATGATTGTCAAGGGGCACGACTTTGAAAATGTAACCCTTGTGGGAGTTGTTGCGGCAGATATTTCCCTTTTTGCCAATGACTACAGGGCAGGTGAGAGAACCTTTGATTTGATTACACAGGCAGCAGGCAGGGCAGGACGTGGAGATGCAAAGGGTCAGGTGATTATACAGACATATCAGCCTGAGCATTATGCAATAGCTGCGGCGGCAAAGCAAAGCTATGAAGATTTCTTTAATATGGAGATGGCATACAGGAGACTTTTATCGTATCCTCCGGCAGCTATTATGGCAGTGGTGCTTTTTGTATCTTCTGATTATGAAGCTGCAAAAAATGCGTCGGATGAGCTTTGCAAGGGCTTAAAAAATATTGCAGTGTCTAAGGGTATACGGATTATCGGACCGGGAGATGCCACAATAGGTAAAATAAATTCCCTGTACAGAAGGGTTCTATACATAAAGTCAAAGATGCCTGAGGAATTTGTTGCACTAAGAACTTTTGTTGAGGATTTTGAGATGGACAATGTAAGCGTCATGCTTGACATAAATCCGGTGAATATGTATTAATTAAGATAAGTAATATGTAATATTTGTACAACGGACGTTTGAGAAAGTAGATCTTTGCTCATGACTATATGGGAGGTATAAAAAATGGCAATTAGAAACATAAGGGTAGATGGCGATGAGGTTCTCAGAAAAACATGTAAGCCTATTGAGAAAATGACGCCCAGATTACAGACATTAATAGACGATATGTTTGATACCATGTATGAGGCAAATGGTGTGGGACTTGCTGCGCCTCAGGTGGGTATACTAAAAAGGATCGTTGTAATAGATGTATGTGACGGTGATGCTTACTGTCTCATAAATCCGGAAATAATTTCAAGTGACGGAGAGCAGGAGGGTGACGAGGGCTGTCTTTCACTTCCGGGTCTTGTTGGAAAGGTAGTAAGGCCAAACCACGTTGTATGTAAAGCGTTGGACCGTGATATGAATGAGATTACCGTTGAGGGAGAGGGCCTTCTTGCACGTGCCATATGCCATGAGCTTGACCATTTGGATGGCGTGCTTTATAAGGATTTAGTCGTGGATGGACTTTACAGCGTGGAACCACCTGAAAAAGAAAACTAAGGAGTTGGTTTAACATGAAAATAATTTATATGGGTACTCCTGATTTTGCTGTTAATGCACTTGGAGCATTGATAGATGAAGGACACGAAATTGCGGCAGTGATTACTCAGCCTGATAAGGCAAAAGGAAGGAGCAAGGCTCTTATACCTACGCCTGTAAAGGAAAAGGCGCTTAAGCATGGTATTACTGTTTATCAGCCAGAAAAAATAAGAGATGCTCAAATGGTTGAAACGATAAAGAAAATTGCACCTGACGTTATAGTCGTTGCGGCCTACGGACAAATTCTGCCTGAGAGCATACTGAATATTCCAAGGTACGGCTGTATAAATATTCACGCCTCACTTCTTCCTAAATACAGAGGTGCAGCGCCAATAGAGTGGGCTATTATAGATGGTGAGGAGATAACCGGTGTCACAACAATGTACATGGAAAAAGGACTTGATACCGGAGATATAATAGAAAAGGCAGAGGTAAAAATAGAGGATACGGATACAGGTTTTAGCCTACGTGATAAGCTTGCCGAAAAAGGGGCTGAGCTTATACTGTCAACCCTTAGGGCATTGGAGGAGGGTACTGCCAGGAGAGTAAAGCAGGAGGATGAAAAAAGCTGCTATGCCAAAATGCTCACAAAGGAGCTTGGCAATATTGATTTTGGCGAAACGGCACATAAGCTTGAAAGACTGATAAGAGGTCTTAACCCATGGCCCTGCGCATATACAAAAATTGACGGAAAAACAGTTAAAATATATGGTGCGGCAGTTAAGGAAACGGACGCTCAAATGTACACTCCGGGTGAGATAATAGAAATAACAAAGAAAAGTTTTACAGTAGCCTGCGGCAGAGACGCACTTGTAATTAAAAAGCTACAGCCTGAGGGAAAAAAACCTATGGATACGGCAGCATACTTAAATGGAAACACGCTTGCCGTAGGAGATAAATTAGGTTAGAAGCTTGATATTTTGGGTGCACATGGGAGGAATAGGTATGCAGCTATCACATAAGGAAGATGAGACTTCCAATGAACGATACAATCAGGTAAAAGCACTTCAAACCAGAATTGAGAGTCTTGAGATAAATATTGAGCTTGAACAAAAGGAGATAAGCAGTTTAAAGCTTGCATTAGAAAAATTATATAATGATTTTAAAGTAACATGTTTATATACGGCGATTTCTGTAGTGCTGCTTATTTGGATAATCTCTTGGATACTTTCAAATCCAAATGGCTTTTTAATGAATATGATGTCACATACATATGTTACTATCGTTATATTTGGTGGAATCGTTTCATTTGTTGGATATACAGTAAGACGTGTTATGAATCATTTTCCTATGTACATACGTTGTAAGCAGGAGGAAAAGGGAGGTTCTTCTAACTTGGACAATTATGTGTACCAGATAAAAAGACATGAGCGTATGAAAGCAGATTACATGAAGGAATTAGAAATAAAAAAGCAGGAATTTGATAATCTGGTAGAGAAATAGCCTGCAACATTGAGAAATAGAGGTAATTATGACAAATGCAAGAGATATCGTTCTGAGTATTCTTCTGGACATAGAAGGAAATAATACATTTTCCAATATAGCAATTACAAAGGCTCTGAAAAAGCATCAGTTTGAGGCTAAGAAGGACAGGGCGTTTATTACAAGGCTTGCGCAAGGGATTACGGAGACAAAAATAAAGCTTGATTATATTATTGATGGCTTTTCCAAAACTCCTTCCGAAAAATGCAAGCCTCTTATACGTGCACTGCTTAGAATGGGAGTTTATCAGATCATGTATATGGATGCAGTCCCTGACAGCGCAGTGTGCAATGAGGCAGTGAAGCTTGCAAAAAAACATAACTTTGGAAGCCTTGGCGGCTTTGTGAACGGCGTGCTTAGAGCTGTGGCAAGAAATAAGGATAATATAGCAATGCCTGACAAAGAAAATATATCAGAGTATTTGTCGGTAAATTATTCCATGCCTGAGTGGCTTTGTAAAAAGATAATGGAGGATTATGGGGAAAAGGGCGAAAAAATAATAGCCGCATCCTTTGATGAAAGAAAAACCGCTTTGAGGGTAAATACGCTGAAAATAACAAGAGAAAAGCTTAAAGAATATATAAAAGAAGAAAACAGAAAAAGAAGAAATAACAGCGAGGCGGGTTCCGTAATTGATATTGTTATGGAGGACGGAATTTATGATGAAAATGCAATCCTTGTAAGCGGGTATGATTTTATAAGAAACATGCCAGGTTACAGACAGGGGCTGTTTTTTATTCAGGATGAAAGCTCTATGTGCGCCATAAAGGCGGCAGGTATAAAGCCGTATCAAACCGTGGTGGATGTGTGCGCTGCGCCGGGTGGAAAAACCTTAAATGCAGCCTGCTATATGGAAGGAAAAGGCAAAATACATTCAAGGGACATATCTGACGAGAAGCTTATTCTCGTGGAGGAAAACGTAGAGAGGCTAGGCATACAGGATATTGTCAGCATAGAAAAATGGGATGCAAAACGAGTTGATGAGAAGCTTGCCCGAAAGGCTGATGTGGTAATTGCAGACCTTCCCTGCTCAGGACTTGGTATTATGGGAAGAAAAAATGATATAAAATACAGGATAAAGCAAGAGCAGCTTGATGAGCTTATAAGGCTTCAAAGGGATATACTTTCGAGTGTTAAGCAGTATGTAAAAAAAGGCGGGGTGCTTTTATATTCAACCTGTACAATAAACCCTCAGGAAAATAAGGAAAATACAAAGTGGTTTCTTGAGAATGACAGTGAGTTTAAGCTGTGCACTGAAAGGCAACTGCTTCAGGGAGTGGATAAATGCGATGGGTTTTATTATGCCGTGTTGCAAAGAGGATAAGCTATGGACATAAAATCAATGTATATGGAAGAACTGAATGAGTGGACAGAAAAAAAGGAACTCCCGGGGTTTCGGGCAAAGCAGATATATAAGTGGATGCATGAAAAATATGTGGCATCTCCGGATGATATGACGAATCTTCCAAAGGATTTAAGAAAACTTATAGCTGAGGAGGGCTTTGTAAGAATTACGGAGCGGGCAAGACAGGTATCAAACATCGACAAAACGGTAAAATATCTCTATGAACTTTCAGACGGACAGATGATAGAAACCGTGTTTATGAAATATGATTACGGAAATTCTATATGTATATCTTCTCAGGCAGGATGCAGAATGGGATGCAGCTTCTGTGCCTCCACAATCGGCGGACTTGTAAGAAACCTTACAGCGTCCGAGATGCTTGAGCAGGTATATGCCACAATGAGAAAAGAGGGGGAGCGAATATCCAATATCGTTATAATGGGAACGGGAGAGCCCCTTGACAATTATGAAAATGTCGTAAGATTTATAAAAATAATTTCAGATGAAAACGGATATAACATAAGTCAGAGAAACATAACCCTGTCAAGCTGCGGTATTGTGCCGATGATAAAAAGATTGGCAGACGAAAAGCTTACGATTACATTTGCACTGTCGCTACATGCCTCGACGGATGAGGACAGAAAAAGACTTATGCCGATAGCAAATAAATACACCATTGCCGAGACAATCGATGCCTGCAAATATTATTTTGAAAAAACGGGAAGAAGAATAACATTTGAATACAGTCTTGTTAAGGGGGAAAACGACAGCGAAAGGCAGGCACAGGAGCTAGCAGCACTGCTCACGGGTATGAATTGTCATGTTAATTTAATACCGATAAACCCCATAAATGAGAGGAATTACTCGAAAAGCGACGATAATTCTGTCGAAAAATTTAAATTTACTCTTGAAAAAAACTCAATTAATGTTACTATAAGAAGGAGTGTGGGTAGTGATATTGATGCTGCCTGCGGTCAGCTAAGAAGAAAGTATAACGAATATAATCAGGAGGAAGCTGATGAAATCATGCGGAAAAACTGATACGGGAAATAAGAGAAGTAACAATCAGGATAGTATATTTTTTTGTGATAAGCCTGTGGGAGCGCTGCCTAATCTTTACATAGTTGCTGACGGCATGGGCGGACATAGGGCAGGAGATCGTGCTTCACGCATGGCTATAGATATATCGGTTGATTTTATAAGGGAATCCACACTGGAAAATCCTATAGCCATATTAAAAAGAGCTATGATATATGCCAACAATGAGATATACAAAATGGCAAGCAAGGACCCTGACTTAAAAGGCATGGGTACAACAATGGTTGCCGCTGTTGCCATGGACGGCAGATTATATGTTGCCAATATAGGGGACAGCAGACTTTATTCCATAGAAAATGACATAAAGCAGATTACGATGGATCACTCCCTTGTGGAGGAAATGATACGAAGCGGAGAGCTTGAGCGAAAAAAGGGAAGAAATCATCCCGAAAAAAATATTATTACTAAGGCGATGGGCTCAAAGGAGGAGGTTATACCTGACTTTTTTGAGGTAGAGATACATCCGGGCGAGAAATTCCTGCTCTGCTCAGACGGACTTTCAAATATGGTGGAGGATGATGAAATCAGGGATATTATAGTGGATAATGTAAGATTGGATGACATCGCAGAGGCGTTAATAGACAGGGCAAATTATTATGGTGGTACGGATAATATATCCGTAGTAATCATATCCGAATAAATAATAAGCTATAAGCCCTTATGAGGGTTTAATAAGAAAGGTGTAAAAAGTATGTTAAAACCGGGAATGATGTTATGTGACAGATATGAGATTCTTGACGTTGTAGGCGCAGGAGGAATGTCTATCGTATACAAGGCAAGATGTCACAGATTAAATAGAAATGTAGCCATAAAGGTATTAAAGCCTGAATTCAGCAATGACAAAAACTTTGTCACAAAATTCAGAATTGAGGCACAGGCATCGGCTGGTCTTACACATCCTAACATTGTAAATGTATATGATGTGTACGACGATGACGGTATGTATTTTATTGTCATGGAGCTTGTGGACGGAATTACGTTAAAGGATTATATTGACCAAAACGGTAGGCTGTCTATGGATAAGGCTATTGATTTTTCAATTCAGATTGCCGCAGGTCTTGAGGCTGCCCATGAAAGTCACATTATACACAGGGATATTAAGCCTCAGAATATTATTGTGGCAAAGAACGGTAACATAAAGGTTACTGATTTTGGTATAGCAAAGGCGGCTTCGCCAAACACCCTTACCTCAGGAGCAATGGGAAGCGTGCATTACATTTCTCCGGAGCAGGCAAGAGGTGGCTACAGTGATGAGCGAAGCGATATTTATTCCCTGGGTATTACCATGTATGAGATGGTAACAGGCAGGGTTCCTTTTGATGGTGACAATAATGTTTCCATTGCGCTTATGCATATTCAAAATGACATGATTCCGCCGAGACAGTATTACCCGGATATATATTCAAGCTTTGAAAAGGTTGTATTAAAGGCAACACAGAAAAAACCTGAGCGCAGGTATCTTACTGCGAGCGCTCTTATAGCTGACCTTAGAAGGGTGCAGAATAATCCTAATATAGATATAGTTGTGGCTCCTACCGCTGTCACAAACAGCCCTACACAGGAGTGGACAAAGGAGGATGTACAGGCAATCAGGGACGGAAGTTCCCAGATGGAAGGTACAGGTGATATGTATCAGAGCAATACGCCTCTGCAAAACGAGATGGGTGAGCTTAAATCCATACAGACAATATCCACAATACCGGTAAATAATTCACGTCTTAGTCAGCTCCTTTCCGAGGAGGATGATTGGGAGGACGAGGAGGATGAGGACGTATATGTTCCGCCTGTAAGAAGCAGCATAAAGAAGGTTCAGGACAATGATGATGACGATGATGATTATGACGATGAGGGCGACATGGACCCTAAGCTTAGAAAAGCGGTTATTGCAGCGGGAATTGCCACGGCGGTTATAATTGCCATAGTTATTATGGTGGTGCTTGGAAGATTTATGGGCTGGTTCAAATTCGGTGATAAGAAGAAGGATACGAAGCAAAGTGAGTCTGAGCAGGTTGAGGAACTTGTAATGATTGATGTTGAAGGTGTTTCGGAAAGTGCAGCGCGTAAAATGCTCGACAGAGAGGGCTTTACAAACGTAAAGGTAGTTGAGGAAGAAAATCAGGAGACTCAGGAGGGATACGTTTTCGAACAGAACGTAAAGGAAGGCGAAGTGATTCCGGCAGATACCGAGATTATACTTAAGGTAAGCAAGGGCGCTGAGGAAATGGATGTTCCAAATGTTGTAGGCTATACTGATGACCAGGCGGTTAAGGTTTTAACCGAGAACGGTAATTTTGAGGTGGCACATGCTTATGATTACAGTGATGATATCGAGGAGGACAGGGTAATCAAGCAGGATCCGGTAGCAGGAACAAAGGCTCCTAAGGGAACAAAGATTACAATTACCATAAGCAACGGAAGTCAGATTAAGGAGGTTGCGGCGCCTAATCTTCAGGGACTGAATGAGTCGGAGGCTAAAAATACCCTTACGGGAAAGAAGCTTGTCGTTGGAACAATAAAGCATGAGTATAGCGATACAGTACCTGAGGGACAGGTAATAAGACAGGATATAACAAGCGGAACAACACTTAAGGAGGGCGATACAATAGGCTTTACCATAAGTGACGGTCCGGAGCCTAAGGCTACGACTTATACAGCTCATATAAATGGAGCGGTTACATGCAGTAATCTTGAACCTGAGCAGGAAGGTATGGCAGTTACAATACAGTTATATTATAATGGCTCAAAGGTTGCTGAAAAAACGGAAACTGTTATGAACGGAACAAGCTACACTATTACGGCTTCCATTCCGGGTCTTTCCAATAAGGATTCCTCTGCCAGTGCAAGTGTTGTATGTATAGATGGATCGGGTAATGATGTGACATCAAAGTTCCCTGTAACAACACCGATTACGGTATCATACACGGAAGAATAATATGCAGGGCAAGATAATGAAAGGTGTAGGCGGATTTTATTATGTCCGCCCACACCATAATATAAATGATATTTTATACGAATGTAAGGCTAAGGGCATATTCAGAAGTAAAAATATAAAGCCATCTGTAGGTGATGATGTTGAGATAGATATCACCGATGAGGAAGCACTTACAGGGAATATAACCGCAGTGCACGAAAGAAAAAATACGCTTATAAGGCCGGCTGTGACAAATGTGGATCAGGCGGTAATTATTTTTGCCTTAAGTGAGCCGGAGCCTAATTTTAATCTTTTGGACCGATTTCTTATTATGATGGCGATGCAGGGTGTTTTGACCCGCATATGCCTTAATAAATGCGATTTAAAGGATGAGGAATATACAGATAAAATAAAAAGCATATATGAGCAGGCAGGCTATGATGTTATTATATGCTCCACATACAATATGCTTGGCATTGACAAGCTAAAGAAAATTATGGATAATAAGACAACTGTGCTTGCAGGACCGTCAGGTGTAGGTAAATCCTCCATACTAAACAGCTTAAAGCCGGAAGCTGAGGCAAAGACAGGGAATTTAAGTGAGAAGATTAAAAGAGGAAAGCACACTACAAGACATTCCGAGCTTATATGCATAGAAAAAGACACGTATATTATGGATACGCCCGGTTTTAGTTCACTGTATATTCCTGACATGGAGGAGACAGAGCTGAAAGAATATTACGGTGAATTTTCCGCGTATAGTCCGGATTGCAGGTATAATGGCTGCCTTCACATAAACGAGCCGGATTGCAAGGTTAAGTTTGCACTTGAAAATGGCTGTATTTCACGGCTCAGATATGATAATTATATACAGCTTTACAATGAAATTAAAAGCAGGAGGAAATGGTAAATGAATATTCTTTCCCCGTCACTTTTGTCTGTTGACTTTTGCAATGCTGCAAGGGAGATTGATATAGTAACATCTGCAGGGGCCGAGTGGCTTCACCTTGATGTTATGGACGGAAGCTTTGTTCCAAATATATCATTTGGCGCTCCTGTTATAAAATCCTTCAGAGGGGCAACGGATGCATTTTTTGATACGCATCTTATGATTGATGAGCCTATAAGATATATAGATGATTTTGTGTCGGCAGGCTCAGATATGATAACGGTCCATTATGAGGCGTGTAAGGATATAGAAAAGACAATAGATTATATAAAAAGCAAATCGGTTCAGGCAGGAGTTGCCATAAAGCCAAAAACGCCTGTGGAGGAAATAGAAAGGCTTATCCCCAATATTGATATGGCACTTGTGATGAGCGTAGAGCCTGGGTTTGGCGGACAGGCGTTTATGCCTGAAGCACTTGAAAAAATAAAACAGGTAAAAGAAATATGTACAAGACTTGGAAGGGATATATACATTCAGGTAGACGGCGGAATAAATACAGACAATGCAGGGCTTGCAGTAAGTGCAGGTGCAAATGTCATTGTGGCAGGCTCAGCCGTATTTAAAAATGACATAGCGGCAAACGTTAAGCAGTTAAATGAAATCATAAATTCCTGAAACAGCATATAAGGTAAGGTAATGAACAGGGAAATATTAATCGTATCAGGTGGATATGCAGACCTTGATTTTCTCCAGTGTGTAATTGCTGAAAAAGAAAGATATATAATCGGAGTTGACAGGGGACTTGAAAGTCTTAATACCTTGGGCATAAAGGCAGATTTGGCAGTGGGGGATTTTGATTCTGCACCGCAGCATATAAAAGACATATATGATGAAGGTCATATCATTAAGCTTAATCCGCAAAAGGACTATACCGACACACATGTGGCAGTAATGGAGGCGCTTAAGAGAAAACCCGAAGCGGTTATTTTTGTCGGCGCTACAGGCGGAAGACTGGATCATATGCTTGCAAACATAAGCTTGCTTTCTATTTGCACAAAGGAAAATGTACAGGCATTTATGTTAGACCCCAAAAATAAAATAAGAATTATTGACAGACCTGTATCAATAAAAAAAACATGCCAATACGGAGTATATGTTTCGCTTATCCCATTTACGGATAAGGTGACGGGAATTACTCTTAATGGCTTTAAATATAAACTGACAGATAAAACACTTGTCAGAAATGAAACCATAGGTATAAGTAACGAAATAGAGAGGGAGGAAGGCTTTATTACTCTTGAAAGCGGTGAGCTTTTGGTGATAGAGTCAAAGGATTAACATGACAGTATGGGTTTTGGCGGCATTTGCCTGCTATATGATTGGAATGATAATAATAGGAGCGGCAAATGCAAAGAAAAATAAAAATGCAGATGATTACTTTTTAGGTGGCAGAAATCTTGGCGGCTGGGTTGCGGCGCTTTCCGCACAGGCATCAGATATGAGCGGCTGGCTTTTAATGGGACTGCCGGGTGCTATATATGCTTTTGGTGCAAATCAGGCATGGATTGCAATCGGACTTTTCATCGGTACGGTTTTAAACTGGCTTTTTATATCGGGAAGACTTAGAAGATATACGATAAAGGCAGGGAATGCAATGACCATTCCTGAATATTTAAGCAATCGCTTTAGGGATAACAAAAATATTTTAAAAGCAATATCATCAATTGTTATTGTTATATTTTTCCTTGTGTATACTGCATCTGCATTTGCGGCAGGAGGAAAACTTTTTGCATCCATCACAAAGATGGATTATCATCAGGCACTTACGCTCGGTGCAGTTGTTATATTGATTTATACGTTTCTTGGAGGTTTCTTAGCTGTATGTACAACAGATTTTATTCAGGGAACGCTTATGCTTGTAGGTATACTTACTGTACCTATCGTAGCCGTTATGGTAATGGGAAGCGGATACATTATACCAAATCTTGTGGATAGCGGGCTTAATGTAAGCGCAAAGGACTTTTTAAACATATTTTATGAAAATGGAGAGCCTATAAAAGCAACGAGCATTGCTTCACAGCTTGCATGGGGACTTGGCTACTGCGGTATGCCTCACATTCTCGTAAGATTTATGGCAATAAGAGATGAGAAAGAACTTGGAAAATCACGTAAGATTGCAATCGTGTGGGTGCTTCTTTCACTTTCGGTAGCATGTATCATAGGTGTTATCGGAAGGGCGTATCTGTTCCCTACAGTGCTTACGACTGTTGAAAATCAAAATGAAAATGTTTTTATTGAGATGATTAAAAAACTGTTCATGGGTGATTTGACGCTTCCGTTTATAGGTGGTATCTTCCTTTGCGGAATACTTGCGGCAATCATGTCAACGGCTGACTCTCAGCTTTTGGTTGCATCCTCATCGGTTGCAAAGGATTTGTGCAAGGGTGTATTCTTTAAAAAGATGAGTGACAAACAGGTGCTTATCATTGCAAGAGTGACGGTTGTAATTGTGGCAGTTTTAGCTTACCTTATTGCATGGAACCCTGATTCAAGTATCATGGGGCTTGTTTCTGATGCATGGGCAGGACTTGGAAGTGCATTTGGACCTGCAATTTTAATGTCCCTTTATTGGAAAAAGACAAATATTGCAGGTGCTGCGGCAGGTATGCTCAGTGGTGGAATAACCGTAATCGTGTGGGACTATATAAAGCTTATAAAGGAAACCGTTGTAGATGCTACGGGAAAGGAAATGATTATAAAGCAGACTCTTGCTGAAAGTACGGGTATTTATTCCCTGCTTGTGGGATTTTTTATAAGCCTTATATTTATAGTAGTGTTTACCCTTATTACAAAGCCTGTGTCACAGGACGTAATAGATGAATTTGAGGCAGTGAGAGATAATAATATAGAATAAAACAAAAGTGCCGGAAAACGCAACCGGCACTTTTACTGTGTATAAACTTAAAGAGAGGATTTATGAAAAACTATAGTTATAATATAAATCAAAAATATGAACAAATTATGAAGATAATAACAACATTATGTAAAGAAGAAAGAAAATGATTATTAACATTTTGGCTGTAGGTAACGTAAAGGAAAACTATTACAGAGAAAAAATAGATGAATATGTCGCCGAAATAAAAAAGAAGATGGATATAAGGCTTATCACTGTAAATGACTGTCCTATTCCCAAGGGGGCAGGAGAGCGCATTAACGATAAAATTAAGCAAAAGGAGGGGCAGGACATATTATCCCATATTGGAGGACGGGATTATGTTGTTGCCTTATGTATAGAAGGGAAAGCACTTAATGAGGGAGATTTTTCCTCATTTGTAAAGAAGGCGGAGGATAAAATGTGCAGCACACTTACCTTTGTCATAGGAGGTTCCTTAGGCTTACATGAAAATGTAATAAAAAGAGCAGATTTTAAGCTTAGCTTTTCTCCCATGACATTTCCCCATCAGCTTATGCGTGTTATGCTTTTGGAGCGTATCAAAGCTGCTATTTGTGATAGGTAATGTTATTTAAAATTGTGAAGGCACGGTACAGCTGTTCCGCCAGTGCAACAAGCACAAGCTGGCTGTCCATATTCATGTATGAGATGCCGAAATCAAAATGGCTTTCTGCATAAGAATAGCTGCTTGAAATTATAAGTTCAATTCTTGAATAGCCTGTTACACATATATCATTTATTTTTTCAGCCATGTATGCGGATGATATAAGTGCATGGGAAGGGGCTACATTTATAATATATGAACCCTCCTTAAAGGGAATATTCCTGATATCCCTATGAGTGGTTACCTTAACGGCGGCAAAGGGAGAAATCCTTTTTACATATTCATTTATTGCGCTGTTAAATCGGCGGTCAAGCTTTTTTGCCTGAATGTGCAGTATAATTTCCATATTTACCTCGTTGTTTTACATGAAATTTATTACAATTTATTCTAACATATATCTTCTAAAACAACAAAAAAAATGTTATTATAATCTGTGAGAATTTTAGTTGGGGATAAGAGATGAAAGATACAAAACATAAAAAACTTTTGGTACTGGATATTGACGGCACTCTTGTCAATTCAAAAAAGGAGATAACAAAAAGGACAAGGGATGCAATTATTGATATACAAAAAATGGGACATATTGTTGCGCTTGCGTCAGGAAGACCCTACAGTGGTATGGAGCAATATGCAAAAGCCATAGAGCTTGACAGTTTTGGAGGATATGCGCTTTCCTATAATGGTGGTATTATTTTAAATTGTAAGACTCATCAGGTAGTATATGAGAACATGATATCAAGACGTTATGCAAAGCCCATATTCGAATACGCAAAAGAAAATAATATCGGAATGATTACATATAAGGACAGCTACGTCGTTACGGGAACGCCGGTTGATGCTTATATGAAATATGAGGCAAAGTTAAATAACCTTAATATTAAGCAGGTGGAGGATTTTATCGGATATGTCGATTTTGACATGGTAAAATGCCTTCTTACGGCAGAGCCTGAGATAGCTGCAGAGCATGAAAAAAAGCTTGATAATATGCTTGGCAGTGAGCTTAATGTTTTTCGCTCCGAAGAATATTTTATTGAAATTACAACAAAGGATGTTGATAAGGCGAAAAGTCTTTCCATACTTCTTGACGTAATAGGCATGGGGCAAAAGGACTGCATATGCTGTGGTGATGGCTTTAATGATTTAACTATGGTAAAATTTGCCGGTGTGGGTGTTGCAATGGGAAATGCACAGCAGATAATAAAGGATAATGCCGACTATATTACCGCCTCCTGCGATGAGGATGGCATAGTGGAGGTTATTGATAAGTTTATTTTATGTGACGGATTATAGTGTAAGGCTGGTGATACAAATGATTTCAGGCAAGATATATACAAGGGATAAGCTTCAAAACAGGCCATACTATGTTATAATGTTTGATGCGAGACAAGAGGTGGACGGCGGATGGCTGCCTGAAACAACAAAGTGGGTGGCGCACAACGTTTCATGGGAATTTTTGGATTGCAATACGGAACTGCTTATAAAGTCCGTTAAGCAGATAGAGAGTCTTCATGTTGAGCATGAGGCACTTGAAATTGATTTTGTCATAAAGGATGACGGTGAATTGGTAATAGGTAAAATAAGAGAACTGGAAGCCGTTGTGGGGATGGCGCGTCCCATGAGTGATAAGGAATTTAAGGATACTAAGGCGTATGCAAAATGCAACTATCTGGATTTTCATCATGTACTTTCCGACGGTGCCTACTGTGACACGGGAAGGATGCTTGGAGCAAATCCAAGACCTCTCGAGTACTCAATATACAAGGAGCTTATTGATACAGGAGCGTGGAGTGAGAGTATAAAAAGGCTTGGTTATGAGGGAACAACGGAGGAAATAATAGTAAGGGTCGGCAACAAGCCGTATGCCTCCATAAATAATATTGTAAGAGCGCTTATGCCTAAGGATTTGGATGAACTGCTTAAATATAAGCTTGAAAATTATTACGAAAAGGAAATTGGGGAATTAAAAAAATCTGAAAAATATTTTGAGCAGGAAATTATAATAAGTTCATATGGTTTTGACACGGAGGAAAAGCTTAATAAACTTATAGAAAAGGATTTTACGGTAGATGAGATAGGGCAGCTTAGGAAGGGACTGTACGGACAGGTAGAGGAGCTTATAAACGAATATGATAACATAAGCAGAGATATTGATGAGGATATTGAAACACTATCCGGTATAAGAGAAAAAATTACAGAAAAAAAACCTTATGACGAAAAAAATTCCATGAAGCTTTTTAAGTATATTGAGGAGCTTATTGGTGCCGTAAAAAAATACGGGATGACGAATCTGATATTTACGGACAGGTGTGTGGTTATAGCGCAGGGCTTTTACAAGGCACTTGCCAACGGTGAAAGCAGCCACAGGGAGATTTTATATAATGTAAGCCGGGAATTTTGGGCAAATGAAAAAAAGACGGACGAATTTAAGGGGATTATGGATATACGCGGCAGGGTACAAAATAACGCCCACAATAAACATGTGTCAAAGCATAAAAAAGAAAAGCCCCTTTCCATTGCACCTGACGTTCTTATGAAATATATCGAAGAAGCACATATAGGACTTGATCCAAATCGGCTGTCGGGATTTATTTCAGGTTCCATAGCGGATATGAGGAAATGCATAGAGGAGTATACAAAATGCATGGGTCTTATCAGCGATATAGTTATAAGACTTGGAGAAATAATGGGAATAGAATATGAGGATATGTCATATTTAGAGATACAGGATTTGTTGGGATATCACAGCAGAGATTCATACATTCAGATTATTAACAGCAGAAGGCGTATGTATCATGCATATACATATATTGTTCTTCCAAGTATAATCTGCAATGTTGGAGATATAGATATTATAGATAATATAGAAAATATATAAATAAAAGCTGTTTGCCATAATTGATTTATTAGTGTATAATCACTTGATAGGGCAAATAGTTACAAAGGAGGTTAATTATGGGTTTTTTTAAAGATTTTAAAAGAGACTTTGCTCAGGCAGTAAATGAGCTTATGCCGGATCAGGATGAGCTTGCAAATGAATATGATGATGAGGATATGGTAAATACATTCGATGAGAATGATAATATGGATATTGCACCGGAGGATATGCTGGAGGATTTGGATGACCTTTCTTTGGACATTGAAAAAGGTGAATATGATGATGATTACGATTATGAAAATGATGATGCTTCATATGATGACGATGCAGAATATGATGATGCTTCGTATGATGACGATGACGACTTAGAGGATATACCTCAGGCAGAGATGATTGAAGAAAAGCATGACATTTCAATAGATAATTTAGATAAGAGCGCGAAAAGCCACGATGACACAGAGGAATATGTAAACGTGGAGGAATTGCTGTTTAAGGAATTTTTGGGGGATGAGGAGCCTGCAGCAAAAGAGGAGGAAGATAAGCCGAAAACTGCAAAGCCAAAAGCCATAAAAAAACCGGCTGCTTCGGGAAAAAGGCCAGCACCTTCAAAAATCAAAAAGCCCGAGGAGGCAGATATACCTTCGGAGGATGAAGAATCTGAAAACACAGATACAACCTTGGCAGATGATTCGCAGGAAGATGCAGATACAGCATCAGTAAAAGATGCAGCATTCGAAAAGGAAAAGTCTTCCGAAAACGAGGAGTCGGAAGATGGGGATACATCTTCTGAAAAAACAGAGGATGCTGACACGGCCTTGGAAACTGATAAAAAGGATAAGGCCGACAGCCTGTTTGACGTGGATTTGGAGAAGGCTGCGCTTGAGGCTGTTCTCAAGCAGGAGGAAAAGAAAGAAAATAACAAAAAGGGTAAGGAAAAGGGTATGGAAGAAAAGCAGACAGATGATAACATTAATGAGGCTGATATAATTGCGGAACTTATGGAGGCAGATACGGACATTTCAATTTCGCAAAAGGAGGAGAATGTCGAGAGCATCCTATCTGAGGATACAACGTATGTCACCAAGGGAACGACAATCAAGGGAAGCATAAGTACAGAGGGCGGCATAGACCTTATTGGTACCGTTGAGGGTGACGTGGAATGTAAAGGAAAGCTTATAGTAGGCGGCTGCGTAAAAGGAAATGTTGTTGCCGGAGAGGTATATGCAAACGCCGCAAGGATTGAGGGAGAAACAAAATCTGACGGAAGCGTTAAAATAGGTGTCGGAACTGTTGTAGTTGGAAATATAATTGCAACTTCAGCAGTTATTGCAGGCGCAGTAAACGGTGATATAGATGTTAAGGGTTCTGTTATCGTAGATTCAACTGCCGTAATTATGGGTAACATTAAGTCACGTTCAGTACAGATAAATAATGGCGCTGTTATTGAAGGCTTCTGTTCTCAGTGCTATTCAGAAATTGATGTTAAGAGCTTTTTTGAGTAGGAGATGGAAATATGAAAAGAGTACTTCTTAAGCTTTCAGGCGAAGCGTTATCGGGCAAAAAAAAATCAGGCTATGATGAGGCAACTGTAAAGGATGTTGTAAGGCAGATAAAGGTTTTGTCCGATATGGGATTACAGATAAGCGTAGTTATAGGAGGAGGGAATTTCTGGAGAGGAAGAACCTCTGAGGATATGGACAGGGTAAAGGCAGACTACATTGGGATGCTTGCAACCATTATGAACTGTATATACGTGTCAGAAATGTTGAGAATCGAAGGGGCAAAAACCCGGATTATGACGCCTTTTTACTGTGGAACTATGACAGAGCTTTTTTCAAGGGACAGAGCAATAGAATACCTTGAGGCAGGAGAAATCGTTTTTTTTGCAGGAGGAACGGGACATCCGTTTTTCTCAACCGATACTCCGGCGATTTTAAGGGCAGTGGAAACAAATTCACAGTGTGTGCTTATGGCAAAGGCAGTAGACGGTGTATATGACAGTGACCCTAAGAAAAATCCTAAGGCTAAAAAGTATGATTTTATGCCTATGAGTGATGTAATAGAAAGAAAGCTTGGAGTTATAGATACTGCGGCGGCAGCACTTGCAATTGAAAATAAAATGCCGGTTAGGATTTTTGCATTAAAAAAGACAGACAGTATTATAAAGTCTATAAATAATAACTTTAAAGGAACATATTTAAACTGTGTCTAATGATAATAAATTTGGAGGTATGTTATGTTGACGGCATATGAAACTAAAATGGAAAAAACTCTTGAAAATCTTGTAACGGAGTATGGAAGCATAAGGGCAGGCAGGGCAAATCCGCATATACTTGATAAGCTTAAGGTAGATTATTATGGTGCGCCTACGCCTATTCAGGGCGTTGCCAATGTTACTGTTCCTGAGGCGAGAACCCTTATGATAACTCCTTGGGAGCAGAGTATGATTAAGGAGATAGAAAAAGCCATCATAAATTCCGATTTAGGTGTGAATCCTAATAATGACGGAAAAAACGTCCTCATTAATTTCCCTGAGCTTACGGAGGAGAGAAGAAAGGAATTGGTTAAGGACATAAAGAAAAAGGGCGAGGCTGCAAAGGTTGCAGTGCGTAATATAAGACGTGATGCAAACGATGCCTTTAAGAAGATGAATAAGGCAAATGAAATATCCGAGGACGAATTAAAGGTAAACGAGGATAAGGTACAAAAGCTTACCGATAAGTATGTTGCCGAAATCGATAAGACAATAGAAGAAAAATCAAAGGAAATCCTTACGGTGTAGGTGGAAATATTGAAAAAAAATATTGACGGCGAAATACTGAATATACCACAGCATGTTGCCATAATTATGGACGGTAACGGAAGATGGGCTAAAAAGAGGCTGCTTCCGCGGAACATGGGGCACAAGGCAGGGGCTAAGGTTGTGGAGCAGATTTGCGAGGATGCATATAACTTAGGTATAAAATACCTTACGGTATATGCATTTTCTACGGAAAACTGGAAACGCTCAACCCAAGAGGTTACAGGCATTATGAATCTTTTAAGAAATTATCTTAAGGATTGTATAGAACGCGCCTCAAAAAACGATATGAGAGTAAGAATTATAGGTGATAGATCTGCCCTTGATAAGGATATAGTAGAACGTATAGATGAGCTTGAGAAAAAAACAGCCTGCTATGACGGCTTGAATTTTACAATTGCCTTAAATTACGGAGGCAGGGATGAGCTTGTAAGAGCTGTAAAAAAAATTGCGGCGGATGCAGAGAACGGCATTATATCTGACAGGGATATAGACGAAGAACTCATAGGCTCATACCTTGATACGAAGGAGCTGCCTGACCCTGATTTGCTTATAAGAACAAGCGGAGAGCTTCGGACTTCAAATTTTCTTATTTGGCAGCTTGCATACACGGAATTTTATTTCACGGATGTTTTATGGCCTGATTTTGACGTGGAGGAATTAAAGCGGGCAGTCAGGTATTATAATGGTAGAGAAAGAAGATACGGCGGGGTAAAGTAAATGTTGACCAGAATTATAAGCGGTGCAGTGCTTGTTGTACTTGCCATAGGAATTATATATGCAGGCGGTTATGTGACAGGGGCGGCCATGTTTCTGTTGTCGCTTGGCGGAGTGTTCGAACTGCTTAGGGTATATAAGCTCCACAAATCAGCCATGGGATATATAGCATATGCATTTACAATTGCATATTATGGGCTGATTTGTTTTGACAAGGAAGAACATGTAGTTATGCTTATTATTGCGTATCTTATTGCAATATTAACTGCATATGTTCTTACGTTTCCTAAGTTTAAGGACAGGGACGTAATGGTAGCCTTTGTGTCCGTTTTCTATGTAAGCATAATGCTTTCCTTTGTTTATCAGATAAGGGAAATGGAATATGGAGGGGGCTTTGTTGTCCTTATATTTATATGTTCATGGATTAATGATACCTTTGCTTATTTTACGGGAGTTACCATGGGTAAGCATAAAATGTGCCCGAAACTGAGTCCAAAGAAAAGCATAGAGGGATTGATTGGAGGACTTGCAGGAGCGACGATTATAGGTGCTCTTTATGGGATATTCTTTCAGTCAAAGGTCT
Organism: uncultured Bacteroides sp.; assembly: GCA_964635615.1. GTDB lineage: Bacteria > Bacillota > Clostridia > Lachnospirales > Lachnospiraceae > Coprococcus_C. The sequence goes on along the minus strand of CAZWNL010000002.1, from coordinate 69,855 downwards.
ATGACATAAAAAACTGTCCTCTTATTTTTGCAATCGTTGGATTGTTGGGAGCAGGTGTAGCAGTTATCGGAGACTTGACAGCGTCAGGCATTAAAAGAAACAATGACGTAAAAGATTATGGAAAGCTTATTCCGGGACACGGAGGCGTTTTGGACAGATTTGACAGTATGATTTTTACCGCACCTATGATTTACTACGGACTTTATTATCTTATTCCTTACTTTTCGTAACGTTAATATGTAATCGTACATTAGGAATATTTCATTATATGATTTTAACTGTTTATTAAATTGGAGAACGAAATGAAAAATATAGCGATTATTGGTTCAACCGGTTCCATCGGAACACAGACGCTTGATATTGTAAGAGCAAATCCCGACTTAAAAGTTGTTGCTCTTGCAGCCGGTTCAAATGTTAAGCTTCTTGAAGAGCAGGCAAGGGAATTTAAACCGGAAATAATTGGAATTTGGAGTGAGGACAAGGCAGATGTGCTAAGAGATGCCTTGTCTTGCTTTAATATACGGATAGTTTCAGGTATGGAGGGACTTATAGAAATTGCAGGAATGTCCTCCAGCGATATATTAGTTACGGCAATTGTGGGAATGATAGGTGTAAGACCTACCGTGGAGGCAATAAAAGCGGGTAAGGACATTGCCCTTGCAAATAAGGAAACGCTTGTAACTGCTGGTGAAATAATAATGCCTCTTGCAAAAAAACACGGGGTAAAAATACTTCCCGTGGATAGCGAGCACTCGGCGATATTTCAGTGCATACATGGGGAAAATTCAAGTGGCATTCCAAACAAAATAAGCCGTCTTTTAATAACGGCATCAGGGGGACCGTTTTTGGGGCGTGACAGAGCATATCTTGAAAATGTTACATTGGAAGATGCACTTAAGCATCCAAATTGGTCAATGGGAAGAAAAATAACAATAGATTCGGCTACACTTGTAAATAAGGGACTTGAGGTTATTGAGGCAAGGTGGCTTTTTGACGTATCACCCGACAAAATAGAGGTTGTTGTACAGCCTCAGAGCATCATACATTCAATGGTTGAATTTGAGGACGGCTCCATAAAGGCACAGCTTGGAACTCCTGATATGAGGCTTCCTATACAGTATGCTCTTTATTATCCGGAAAGGCGTTTCCTGTCAGGAGAAAGGCTTGATTTCACAAGGCTTTCCGAAATAACAATTACAAATCCCGACAGAAAGACATTTAAAGGGCTTGACTTTGCATATAATGCATTAAATGAAGGCGGGACGATGCCGACAGTATTTAACGCTGCAAATGAAAAGGCTGTTGCACTTTTCCTTGACAGAAAAATAAATCTTCTCGACATATACAACATAATTGAGCGCTGCATGAATGAGCACAAAAACATAATGCACCCAACCTTGGAGGATATATTTGAGGTTGAAAAAAACGTATATAAATTTATTGATAGTTTATAACAGAAGAATTGCAATTTTGTTGTAATAACAAAAAGCCTTCTGTAGACGTCAGTACTTAGCGAGGTTTTAACGAGTTAGTACTGTTACGTCGGAGGAGAGCGCAAGCGTGCTTTTATTATATGTATTTATATTAAAAGCGCAATCCCGGATTAGATTAGAAAGGAAACAACATATGAACATAATTTTAATCATTCTCGTATTTGGCGTAATAGTATTTTTCCACGAATTTGGACATTTTATTGTAGCCAAAATGAATCATATAACAGTTATGGAGTTTTCAATAGGAATGGGTCCTGCCATATTTTCCACAAAGAAAAAGGAAACAAAATATTCCCTCCGAATACTCCCATTAGGAGGATACTGTCTTATGGCGGGAGAAGACGAGGAAAGCGAGGATGAAAATGCTTTTGGAAACAAGCCACTGCTTGCAAGAATACTTGTAATTGCAGCTGGTCCTGTATTTAATTTTATACTTGCATTTATTTTTTCCATTATACTTATACATTTTACAGGCTGTGACCCGGCGGTTATTACCTATGTGGAAGATGGAAGCGGCGCCGACCTTGCAGGAATTGAGGAAGGTGACACAATAATAGAATTAAACGGGGGCAGAATATACAATTACAGGGAGCTGCTGCTTTCAAGGCAGATAGACAACCCAAAGGCTGACGTAGTTCTTGTTATGCAGAGGGAAAACGGAGAGATCTACAAGGCTGTTGTCACACCTAAGGCAGATGAAAATGGAGAATATAAGCTTGGTGTTGCAGGAGGCTATATCCCTTCAGATGGTATAGGAATGGACTTGAAATATGCAGGACTTGAGCTTCGCTATTGGATGAAAGCAACGGTAACAAGTCTTAAGCTTATATTTACGGGGCATGTAACGGGTGATGATGTCATGGGTCCTGTAGGTGTAGGCGGTCAGATGAACGATATTATTGAGGAAGTGAAGGCGGAGAGCAGCACAACAAAGGAGGCAGTTATAAATGTACTCCTTAACATGTTAAACTGGTGCATACTGCTTTCTGTCAATCTTGGAATTATGAATCTTTTGCCTATACCTGCACTTGACGGAGGAAGGCTGCTGTTTTTGTTTATCGAGGCAATAAGGCGCAGGAAAATTCCACAGGAAAAGGAAGCACTGGTAAATTTTGTGGGCTTTGTAATCCTTATTGGAATAATGGTAGTTGTATTTTTCAATGATATTAAAAATGTATTTTTCTAAAGATAAAATATGGAGGTTGCTATGGGTAAACCGCATCGTGAAACAACAAAGATTATAAAGATTGGCTCTGTGGAAATAGGAGGGGGAAATCCTGTCTTGATACAGTCCATGACAAATACAGATACGGCAGATATAGCCGCAACAGTAAATCAGATACATGAGCTTGAGGAAGCAGGCTGCCAGATAGTCCGTTCCACTGCAAACACTATGGAGGCGGCATGTGCATTTGACAAAATAAAGGAAAAAATAAACATACCTATAGTTGCAGACATACATTTTGACTATAAAATGGCTGTTGCAGCAATCGAGCACGGTGCGGACAAAATAAGAATAAATCCGGGTAATATTGGCGGAAGAGAAAATCTTTCTAAGGTTGTTGCCGCTGCAAAATCACACAATGTACCTATAAGGGTAGGAGTAAATTCCGGCTCACTGGAAAAAGAAATAGTAGAAAAATATGGCGGAGTCACTGCGGAGGGCATAGTGGAAAGCGCACTTGACAAGGTTATGATGATTGAGCAGTGCGACTATGATAATATTGTTATAAGCATAAAATCCTCGGACGTTATGATGTGTGTGCATGCACATGAGCTGATAGCAGACAGGACAAGGTATCCCCTTCATGTTGGAATAACAGAGGCGGGAACACTTTACAGGGGGAATATAAAGTCAGCCGTGGGACTTGGAATAATACTTGGGCAGGGTATAGGTGATACAATACGTGTTTCCCTTACAAGCAATCCCGTGGATGAGATTATATCAGCCAAGACAATACTAAGAGCCTTGGACCTTAGAACCGATGGAATAGAGCTTGTTTCATGTCCTACCTGCGGCAGAACTAAAATTGACATAATAGGACTTGCAGATAAGGTTGAAAAGCTTGTGCAGGAGTACGACCATTTGAATATAAAGGTTGCCGTTATGGGCTGTGCGGTAAACGGTCCCGGCGAGGCAAAAGAGGCAGACCTTGGAATTGCAGGAGGAGTTGGGGAAGGATTGTTGTTTAAGCATGGAGAAATCATAAAAAAGCTTCCTCAGGATGAGCTTCTCGGTGCATTAAAATATGAATTGGATACAATGTGTTAAGTTTTCTATGAAAACTTGACATGTAGCATCAGCCCATTTGCTGAAAGCAAATATGGAATGGCTGATGTTCAAGATTGGAGTTAATTTTTATGGATAAAAGGCTTTTTAAAGATGTATTTTTTGATTTAAGGCTTGATAAGAAAATTGAAGAATTAATAAGTAATACTGAGGTAGAGAAGATAACCATGTTCAAATCGGAAAAGAGAATGGTTATCTCTTTAGTTAGTCAGGTACTTATTGCAAAGCAATACATTTTTAAGGCTGAGCAGGCTCTGTCGGAGCATATATTCGGCAGGGGAATAGGAAGCTGTGTCATAGAGGATCGGTATGAGCTTTCAAAACAGTACAACCTAAAATCACTGACAAACATATATAAGGACAGCTTTTTAGAGGAGATAAAGTCATTTAGTCATGTAGGATACAGGCTGTTAAAAAAAGCGGAATGGTATTTTGACGGTAATATTTTAACTCTTGCCCTTGAGGATATCAGCCTTGCAAGAAGCCAGTCGGGCATCATAAAAAGCTATCTTGAGACTACATATAAAAACAGATTTGGCATGGAGGTTGTTGTTGGCTTTGACTATACCGAGGAGCAAAAAGAAAGCCTCAGGGCGGCTAATGAACGTAAGCTTAGGCAGGAGCTTATGGCAATTGAAGCCATGAATAAACAAAATGAAAATACGGCTTCTGATTTAGGTGATGAAAGTAAGGCAGGAGAAAATAATAAATCAGATGGAACGTTGCAGGCAGACGGTCAGACTGACAAAAATGCCAACGCGGCAAAGACGGACGCACAAAAAAAGACTGCGAGAAAGATAAAATCCTCATCGGAGAACAAATCAGATTATTACGGGAAAAAGGGTGACGGCACAAATAAAAGGTCATACGGCAGTGACCCTGATGTATTTTACGGAAGAAATTGTGAGGGTGAGCTTGTAGCCATAAAAGACGTTTATGATGGAATCGGTACCGTATGTGTTCACGGACAGGTTATTTTTCTTGAGGACAAGGAGACAAGAAGCGGGAAGCTGCTTGTGACGGGACATATAACTGACTTTACGGACACAATTGTTTTTAAGATATTTGTGGAGATGGATGAAAAAGAAGCCCTGTATGAGCAGTTAAAAAAGGGAAGCTTTTACATAATAAAAGGAATTCCTCTTTATGACAGCTACATAAAAGAGGTGTCTCTTTCCTCCATAACGGGAATAAAGCCGGCAAATGATTTTCGTGAGAAAAGAATGGACACCTCCGTGGAAAAGCGTGTGGAGCTTCACCTTCACACGGTGATGAGTGAAATGGACAGCGTTGTAGATATAAAGCAGGTTATAAAAAGGGCAAAGGAATGGGGACATAAAGCTCTTGCCATTACCGATCACGGTGTTGTACAGGCATTTCCTGTTGCAAATCACTGCGTGGATAAGGACGAGGATTTTAAAATCATTTATGGTGTTGAAGGATATTTTGTGGATGACCTTAAGGATTTGGTTATAAATGACAAGGGTCAGGACATTGATACTGAATATGTGGTTTTTGACATAGAGACGACAGGGCTTAGTCCGAGACACAATAAAATAATAGAGATTGGCGCCGTAAAAATAAAGGACGGAAAAATATGTGACACATATTCCCGTTTTGTAAATCCTGAAATTCCAATTCCATATTCAATAACAAAACTTACCTCAATAAATGACGGCATGGTAATGGATGCGCCCACCATAGAAACAGTTCTTCCGGAATTTTTGGAGTATGTTGGGGACGCTGTGCTTGTGGCACATAATGCTTCGTTTGATACAGGTTTTATAAGAGAATTTGCAAAAAATCTCGGTTTAAAATGTGACAATACGATTATGGACACAATGACGCTTGCACACATACTCATACCTGAGCTTGGAAAATATACGTTGGACAGACTCTGCAAGCAGTTTAATGTATCCTTGGAGCACCATCACAGAGCATGTGATGATGCCGCTGCAACTGCGGAAATATTCATAAAAATGCTTGACATGATACATAAGCGTGATGTGCACACAATATCGGAGCTTAATGTTATGGGCTCTGCATCACCCGAGGCAATTAAAAAGGCCAAGACATACCACGGTATTATATTGGTAAAAAATGATATAGGCAGAGTGAATTTATACAGGCTTATATCCGAATCCCATATAAATTATTTTGCAAGACGTCCGAGAATACCGAAAAGTCTCCTTAATAAGTACCGTGAGGGACTTATTATAGGTTCTGCCTGTGAGGCGGGAGAGCTTTATAAGGCTGTGCTTTATGATGAGGGTGAGGATGAGATAACAAGACTTGCAAACTTTTATGATTACTATGAGATACAGCCTACGGGAAACAATATGTTTTTACTTGATAAGGAAAGTGCTCCCGTAAAAACAGTTGAGGATCTTGAGGACGTAAACAGGAAAATTGTGGAGCTGGGACATCAGATGGGCAAGCCTGTTGTTGCGACCTGTGATGTTCATTTTTTAGACCCTGAGGATTCAATATATAGAGGTATCATTATGGCAGGGCAGGGATTTGCCGATGCTGACAGACAGCCTCCGCTATATTTTAGGACAACGGAGGAAATGCTTCAGGAATTTCAGTATCTTGGCAGCGACATTGCACGGGAGGTCGTTATAACAAATACAAATAAAATTGCTGACATGGTAGAAAAAATTTCGCCGGTAAGACCTGACAAGCAGCCGCCTATAATAGAAAATTCCGATGAAACCCTAAAAACCATATGCTATGAAAAGGCGTACGAAATTTACGGGCCAAAGCTTCCTGACGTTGTTGTTGAGAGGCTGGAGAGAGAGCTTAACTCAATTATAACGAACGGATTTGCGGTTATGTATATAATTGCCCAAAAGCTTGTGTGGAAATCAAATGAGGATGGATACCTTGTAGGCTCAAGAGGCTCCGTTGGCTCCTCCTTTGTGGCAACAATGGCAGGTATTACGGAGGTAAATCCACTGCCGGCACATTATATATGCCCAAAGTGCTACTACACGGATTTTGATTCTGAGGATGTGAAAAAATACAGCGGACGTTCCGGCTGTGACATGCCTGACAAGGCATGCCCTAAGTGTGGCTGCAACATGAAGAAGGAGGGGCATGATATACCATTTGAAACCTTCCTTGGCTTTAAGGGAGATAAGGAGCCTGATATTGACCTTAATTTTTCGGGAGAGTATCAGCCTAATGCACATGCCTATACGGAGGAGCTTTTTGGAAAGGGAAAGGCATTCCGTGCAGGGACAATCGGCACAATGGCAGACAAAACGGCATTTGGATACGTTTATAATTATTTCAAGGATAAGGATGAGGAAAAAAGAAGGTGCGAGATGGAGCGTCTTGCCGTGGGTTGTACGGGTGTCAAGAGGACAACGGGACAGCATCCAGGTGGTATAATCGTTCTTCCTAGGCATGAGGAGATATATTCCTTTACGCCCATACAGAAGCCTGCAAATGATATGTCAACGGACATTATTACTACACATTTTGAGTACCATTCCATAGACCACAACCTTTTAAAGCTTGACATACTTGGACACGACGATCCGACAATGATAAGAAGGCTTGAGGACCTTACGGGAATAGATGCAAAGACAATCCCCCTTGATGATCAGGATGTCATGTCATTGTTTCACAGCACGGATATACTTAACATAACCCCTGACATGATAGGGGGCACGAAGCTTGGCTCCCTTGGAATACCTGAGTTTGGTACGGAATTTGCCATGCAGATGCTTATTGACACAAATCCAAAGTCCTTTTCGGATTTAGTCCGTATAGCGGGGCTTTCCCACGGTACGGATGTGTGGCTTGGAAATGCCCAAAAGCTTATAACGGAGGGAACCTGTGAGCTTTCTTCTGCAATATGCACAAGAGATGATATAATGATATATCTTATGCATATGGGACTTGAATCGGGAACGGCATTTACGATTATGGAGAGCGTCAGGAAGGGTAAGGGCTTAAAGCCTGAATGGGAGGATGAAATGCGCGCTCATGACGTCCCCGATTGGTACATATGGTCCTGCAAAAAAATAAAATACATGTTCCCAAAGGCACATGCGGCGGCATACGTTATGATGGCATGGCGAATCGCGTGGTTTAAAGTAAACTATCCACTTGAATATTACACTGCTTTTTTCAGTATAAGAGCCACTGCCTTTGATTATAAGACCATGTGTCTTGGAAAGGATTACCTTGAGGAATGTCTTGCAGAGCTACAAAAGATAGACAAGAATGAACAGACCCAAAAGGTAAAGGATACAATCAGGGATATGAAAATTGTACAGGAGATGTATGCAAGAAATATAGAATTTCTGCCTATAGACCTATATAAGGCAAAGGCTGACCGATTCCAGATTATAGACGGAAAAATAATGCCGAGCTTCAGTGCCCTTTCAGGAATGGGAGATAAGGCGGCAACAGATTTGGAGGAGGCGGCTTCTAAAGGAGCTTTTACCTCTAAGGATGATATACGTCAAAGGGGAAAGGTGTCAAAAACAATACTTGACGACATGAGGGAGCTTGGTATATTAGGGGAACTGCCTGATACAAACCAATACGACTTTTTCAGCATGCTACAATAAAACAAAAGGGAGCCGCAAGTAGGAACGACTGCACCGTATGACTCACCTGTGGCTGTCGCATACTGCTATATATGACAAAAACGCGCTTTCGCTCTTTTCAGACGTAGTGGTACTAAGAATTGCCTGTACGGATATACTATACAGTAACGAAAAACCGTTGGAAGACGTCGGCACTTAAATTGCCAGCCCAAGATATCCTTATATAGGAATGTCTTAAACTGGCAATTTTTAGTGCCGCTACGTCTGAGACGAGCGAAAGCATGTTTTTCGTACTGTATAGGCTGTATCCGTACAGGCAATTCAAGTACCAACGTCTTCAAAACGGTTTTTGTCATATATAGCAGTATGCGACAGCTCCGGGTGAGCCATACGGTACAGTCGTTCCTATCCGTGACAGCCACGTTTTGTTTTATTCTTCTTCCTGTTTTGCTGCCTGCTGTTTGGCATACTCACGCTTTCTAGCTGATAGCTCAATGCCTGAAAGCGGTGCGGCAACGGTTTCAATACAGAGCATAAGTATCATAAGGAAAACGGATACCGTGCATATAAGTGAATAAATATATACCTCATTGCCTGTATTGCCTGCAAGATTAACTACGCAATCCCTTATGGCGATAGGTGCAAGCATCAGAATGAAAAATATAGTGTATATAAAGTCTGCTTCAATGCGTTCCTCATCAGAATCAATAAGCATGATAAGAGGAATTATAAGGTAGGCAATGTTTGCCTGCATTGAAATGAAAGGTCCGCAGGAAACCATAAGTGAAAGTGCAAGCACCGTGCGCCACTTTGATTTTGAGATACATGCACAGACAAGCAATATGACTAATATAAGTCCCCACAGAACAAGCTTTAATGCATTGCTTTCAATAAGTCCCTTTCCAAGACAGAGACTTATAAGATTAAGACCTGATATAATGTCAATTCTGTAAGCGATACCTGAGTCCAGAGCATCGGTAATAATCGCTTTAATATTATTAAAATAATAGCCAAGCCTTCCTATACTGCCAAATGCAAAAATTGGTGCGAAAAATATGACGAAAGAGTAGACAAGACACCTGAATGCATTTCCAAAACGCTTCTTCCTATAGGAAAGAATTATGAATATAATAGGATAGGCGGATAAACCTGTTGCTGCTGCAAGGGCTATGTGTGCAAACTCACGTGTGAATTTGTCATCACTGTCATATCCTGATATATAAAGCATAATAAGTGTAACCGTAAACAAAACTATACTTCCCTGTTCAAACAAATATATGAATGGGGTTGAGCAAAATATAAGAAAAAGAAACCATGCCTTAAATAGTCCGTTTCCTTTCTTTGCGGAAAATACAGTAATGGCAAAAAGGACAGCGGAAAAGGAGACTGCCATGAAAAGCACAAGGGTTGCCTCAGAAAAATGCTGCATATATGAAACATCAAAGTTAAATACATCACGCTTTGTAAAGCTGCTTAAAAGCTTGCAAAGTAAAACCACAAGAGGGGTATCCGTGAGTCCGTCCCTGTATGGATTATACTTTTGTGAGTCATAAAATGGCTTAAAAAAATCTAAATATGCACCTTCGTAATAGCCTGGTATTATGGAATGCATACTCAAGCCATGCGAGGTTATATTTGATATAAGGAAAAAAATCTGTGTTAAGGTAAGGGCAATAAGAAATGCCCACATTATTATTTTACTTCTTTTTTCATTGGACATAGGTGGTTTCATTGTTTATATATTCTCCTTTTGGTTATTTTATAATAGGTTTTTAATACCAATATTTTATTGTTTCAAATCTCACATGTCAATTGTAATTAGAAAAAAGATTGCTATTTTTCCATAAATATATTAAAATAGGTCTATATGTTTGAAGGACGTGATGAAATGAATAATCAAAATACACAAGATATAGGCATGATCAGAGAAACCATGATAGAGGTTCCGGAAATACTGGCACAGGTATATGAAGCACTTTCAGAGAAGGGATATAATCCTGTAAGTCAGATAGTCGGTTATATTATGAGTGGCGATCCTACCTATATTACAAGCTATAAAAATGCAAGAAGTCTCATTATGAAAGCAGAGCGTGATGAGATTATTGAAGTACTGCTGGAAAATTATATTGAGACAAGATTAAAATAAAATGTAAAAGGACAAGGCTTTGAGGACGATAGGGTTAGATTACGGAACAAAAACTGTAGGAGTGGCGCTTTCCGATGAGAATGGCATCATTGCAAGTCCCTACACGACAATTGAGAGAGAACGACCGACGAAATTAAGACGGACGTATGCACAGCTTGAACAAATAATAAGTGAATATAATGTTGGTCTTATAGTGCTTGGTTATCCCAAAAATATGAACAATACCGAGGGCGAGAGGGCACAGAGTACGAGAGAATTTAAAGAGGCGCTTGAAAGAAGAACCGGACTTCCTGTTATACTTTTTGACGAGAGGCTTACTACCGTGGAGGCAGACCATATACTTGAGGAAACGGGAGTTGCAAGGAGTGCAAGAAAGCAGCATATTGATAAGATGGCGGCAGCCATTATTCTGCAGAATTATCTGGATAGGGAAAATAATGATGGAAGAAAAGATAGTATTTGAAACAGAAGACGGAAATGTTGAATTTTTTGTCCTGGAGCAGACGATGCTCAGAGGCATAAATTATATATTAGTAACTGATGACCAAAACTCTGAGGAGGGAGATTTCCTTATACTTAAGGAAACCGGCGGTGAGGGAGATATCGCTTCTTATGAGATTCTTGAGGATGATAACGAATTAAGGGCAGTGGTGTCTGTGTTTGATGAGCTGCTTGAAGACATTGATTTGGAGGTATAGTTTTGAAGGACGGCACAAATAAGCCGGTGAAAATCATTCCATTGGGCGGACTTGAACAGATTGGAATGAATATCACTGCAATAGAGTACGAGGATACCATCGTGGTTATAGACTGCGGTTTATCCTTCCCTGAGGATGAGATGCTTGGAATAGACCTTGTTATTCCTGATGTGACTTATCTTAAGGAGAATGCGGACAGGGTTAAGGGACTTGTGGTAACTCATGGACATGAGGATCACATAGGAGCCATACCTTATGTTGAAAATGAGATTAATATGCCCATATATGCTACAAAGCTTACAATGGGTCTTATTGAAAATAAGCTTAGGGAACATGATAATATAAACAATATAAAAAGAAAAATAGTAAAGCATGGACAGATAATAAATTTAGGTTGCTTCAGAATAGAATTTATAAGGACAAACCATTCGATTGTGGATGCGGCAGCTCTTGCCATATATACACCGGCAGGAATTATTGTCCATACGGGAGATTTCAAGGTGGACTATACGCCTGTGTTTGGTGAGGTTATAGATTTGCCGAGATTTGGAGAGCTTGGCAAAAAAGGTGTTCTTGCACTTATGGCAGACTCTACAAATGTTGAAAGACCGGGGTACACACAGTCGGAAAAGACCGTTGGAAAAACCTTTGACAATCTCTTTGCGGACAATAGGGAGCACAGAATAATAATAGCTACGTTTGCGTCTAATGTGGACAGGGTGCAGCAGATAATAAATTCGGCATACAAGTATGGGCGAAAGGTTGTTGTGGAAGGCAGAAGCATGGTAAATATAATACAGACTGCCTCTGAGCTTGGATATATAAGCATACCTGACAATACACTTATTGAGATAGAGCGTGTCAAGGATTATCCTGACGAGCAGCTTGTGCTTATCACAACGGGAAGCCAGGGTGAGAATATGGCTGCACTTTCAAGGATAGCAGCCTCCATACACAACAAGATTTCCATAAAGCCGGGAGATGTGGTTATATTCTCCTCCCATCCGATTCCGGGAAATGAGAAGGCGGTCTTTAAGGTTATAAATGAGCTTGAGATGAAGGGAGCGCATGTTATTTTTCAGGACACTCATGTTTCGGGACATGCCTGTCAGGAAGAACTTAAGCTTATGTATGCGCTTACTAAGCCAAAGTATGCTATACCGGTGCATGGTGAGTACAGACACCTTAAGCGTCATGCGGAGCTTGCTGTTGAGATGGGAATACCGAAGGAAAATGTTAAAATACTTTCAACAGGGGATGTACTTGAAATATCGGATGATAAATTTGATATAACGGGAAGGGTGCCGGCGCAGGGCATTTTGGTTGATGGTCTTGGCGTTGGAGATGTTGGCAACATTGTTCTTCGGGACAGACAGCATCTTTCACAAAACGGACTTCTTATTATAGTTGTAACATTGGAAAAGGAGAGTAATCAGATTTTATCCGGACCGGATATTGTTTCGAGAGGATTTGTCTATGTCAGGGAATCGGAGACGCTTATGGATGATTGCAGGGCAGTTGTGCAGGATGCATTGGATGAATGTCTTATGAGAGGCGTGTCCGACTGGGGAAGAATAAAAACCGGAATAAGGGACTCACTGGGAGAGTTTTTGTGGAAACGGACAAAGAGAAGTCCTATGATACTGCCGATAATATCTGAGGTGTAATTTATGGATGAAATAATAAATCAAAGTATTCATATAAACGAGCTTATAAAAAGGTCACCGGAATACGAATGGTATATAAGGGCAAATAAAAAGCTGCGTGAGCATGTTGATTTATATAATCAGCTTAAGGAGTACAGAAGGCGTAACTATGAGCTGCAAAATCTTGTGGGGATGAACCCATATGATGAGATTGTGGCTTTGGCAAAGGAATACGATGTGCTTTTACACAACTCTGTTGTCAGTGATTTTCTTAGGGCAGAGGAACGCATATGCAGCATATTAGGAACAGTTTATAACCAGATTGCAGAAGGATTGGAGTTTGACTATTTAGATGAGTAATACAAAAAGAAAAAAGAAAAAACCAATAGAAGAAACAGTAAGAAAAGGATTAAAGCATTCAGCGGGCTTTACATGGAGCCTGCTTATAAATGTACTTATAGTATACATTGTAATAAAGCTTTTTTCATATTCCTTTAACTTTGCATACAGCGTTTTTGCAGACGTTGCCTGTGACCCTTCAAGCAGGGAATATGTTGTCATAGAAATACCGGCGGATTCCTCCTCACTGGATATAGGAAAGGCATTGGAGGATAGGGGAATCATTGAGAGCAAATATGTTTTTATGGCGAAGGTACGCATAAAGGGATATGGTCATCGCATAACTCCGGGTAAATATGGTCTTTCGGCATCCATGACATATGACGAAATAATAGATATTATATGTCACATTGAGAAAGAGGAGGAAGAATAACCTTTGGATGGTTTGGATGAAATAAGAGTGTCGTCATTTGTAAAATCCTTATACAGGGATGATGAAGGTATTTTGGGAGAAATATACAAAAAAGCCCTCAGAGAAGGCGTGCCTGTAATAAGAACCGACACAAGGGAATATATAAAACATGAGCTTCTTATAAAAAAGCCTATGCGCATTCTTGAAATTGGAACAGCCATAGGCTATTCCTCACTTTATATGAGTATGTTTCTGGGCGGTGATGCAAAAATCAAAACTGTAGAGCTTGATGAGGACAGATTCATGCAGGCCTGTGAGAATATACGGCTGATGGGAAAAGAAAATGTCATATCGCCCATACATGGAGATGCCTTTGACGTCATAAAGGGATTAGAGGATGATATGTACGACATGATATTTTTGGATGGACCAAAGGGGCAGTATATAAATTATCTCCCTGAGCTTATCCGTGTCATAAAAAATGAGGGAATACTCATATCGGACAATGTGCTTCAGGAGGGAGAAATATTAGAATCCCATTTTGCTGTGGAAAAAAGAAACAGAACGATACATGACAAAATGAGAGAATATTTATATAAGCTCACACATGAGGATGGTCTTCATACTGCGGTTATACCCGTGGGGGACGGACTTGCGGTAACATATGTCTGCAAATAGCGCATCGCCAATCTGCGATTGGCGATATGAATTGATATAGAAGGATGATTGAGAAATGACAGAAAAAAATAACAAAAAAAAGCCTGAGCTTCTCATACCGGCAGGAAGCCTTGAGGTGCTTAAATGTGCAGTGGATTATGGTGCGGATGCCGTATACATCGGTGGACAAAAATTCGGACTTCGTGCAAAGGCAGATAATTTTACCCTTCAGGAGATGAAAGAGGGGGCAGCTTATGCGCATGCGAAAGGGGCAAAGCTTTATGTGGCGGTAAATATATTTGCGCATAATGATGATATAGAAGGTGTAAGGGAATATTTTGGTGAAATAAAAAATGCGGGGCTTCACCATGACATAGATGGATTTATAATATCAGACCCGGGCATATTTACGCTGTCTAAGGAAATGCTTCCTGAGATTGACGTGCATGTAAGCACACAGTCAAACAATACGAATTACATGACCTATAATTTTTGGTATAAGCTTGGTGCCACAAGAGTGGTTGCCGCAAGAGAGCTTTCCCTTTCAGAGATAAAAAAAATAAAGGAAAAGATACCTGAAGATATGGAAATAGAGGCATTTATCCATGGAGCAATGTGCATATCCTACTCAGGCAGATGTCTTTTAAGCAGCTATTTTACGGGACGGGATGCAAACAAAGGGGCCTGTACCCATCCGTGCAGGTGGAAGTATTCCATTGTGGAGGAAAAACGTCCCGGTGAATATCTTCCCGTAGAGGAGGATGACAGAGGAACATACATATTCAATTCAAAGGATTTATGTATGATAGAGTATATACCTGAGATGATGGATGCGGGTATTGATTCCTTTAAAATTGAGGGGCGTATGAAAACGGCTCTTTACATTGCCGCAGTGACAAGAACCTACAGGCAGGCAATAGACGACTATATGGAATCGGATAAGCTGTATGAAAGCCATATGGAGTATTACAGGAGGGAAATTGCCGCCTGCACCATGAGACATTTTACAACAGGCTTTTACTTTGGAAAAACGGATGAAAAATCACAGATATATGACAATAACACATATATAAAAAACTATACCTATATTGGAATGGTTGAGGATATAACTGATGAAGGACTTGTATGCCTTCATCAGAAAAATAAATTTGAAGTGGGCGACGATATTGAAATAATGGCATTTTCGGGAGAAAATATTATGGCTAGGGTAGAGGCAATATATGATGAACGACTAAGTCCCATGCCATCGGCACCACATCCGAAGCAACAGCTTTTTATAAAGCTTGATGATATCACAGGTGTAAAAAACGGTATGGTTATCCGTTTAAAGCATTGCGAAGCTTAAACAATGCTTTTTTTTCAATGCGTGAGACATAGGAACGTGATATTCCGAGTATTGCTGCTATATCCCGTTGTGGCATTGGATGATTGCCATAAAGTCCGTACCGCATGGATATAACCTGCTGCTCGCGCTCATCAAGCACACGCTTAAAAATTACTGAAATATGTCTTATGCTGTCATTTGTTATAATGCCTGTCAGCACACTCTCATCATCACTTTTTATTATATCCATAAGGCTTATTTCATTGCCCTCCTTATCCGTACCAATAGGTTCATAAAGAGATACCTCCCTTGACTCCTTTCGCTCCTGCCTAAGGCGCATCAAAAGTTCATTTTCGATGCATCTTGAAGCGTAGGTCACAAGTCGGCTGCCCTTGCTTTCGTCATATGTGTTCACTGCCTTGATAAGCCCGATTGTACCTATGGAAAGTAAATCCTCAACGCTTCTGTATGGTGTCTGATATTTTTTTACTATGTGGGCGACAAGGCGAAGATTGTATTCCACAAGCGTATTTCTTGCGTTAAGGTCACCCTGGCGACTAAGAGCCAGATAATGTGCTTCCTCAGAAGGTGATAGGGGGCGCTTGAAAGTCTGCAATGGTAACCTCATATATCCTTTTCTCTATATATAATATGAAAAAAAGAAAAAAAAGTGCTTTTCCAAAACTTCATTTCATAAAAAGGATAGGCTATAACAAAGGAGAAACACTTAGCATAATTTAAAATAAAAAATTTCTTCACATATATTTTGTTATGTGGTATAATTTTATACAGCTAATTATACTAAAAAATGAGAGGGAATTGCGATGCGAATAAGTAGTGGAAGAAAGAAAATCCGTGTAGGCGATTTGCTTGTGGAAGCCGGTGCCATTACCGAGGACGAGCTTATGGAAGCACTTGCCTACCAAAAGGAAAACGGGGGCAGAATCGGTAATGTAATTCTTGAACTGGGCTTAATAAGTCAAGAACTTCTTGTTACCGTTCTTACGACACAGATGGGTATTGACTACATTGAGCTTAAAGCATGTAAGCTGGATGAGGACATACTCAAGCTTGTACCGGAAAACCTTGTCAATAAGTACAAGGCGTTACCAATAGGATTCGACGAGATGAATCCTAATATATTAAGGGTAGCAATGGTAGATCCGATGGATCTTAATGCTATTGATGATATTGGTATAGCAACAAATACTCAGGTTGAGCCTCTACTTGCCATGGAGGACGACATGAATGAAGCCATTGGCAAATATTACGGTAATGCACAGGCTATGGAGGCTGCTGAGATGTACCGTAAGGAACGTGAGGCCGACGGCATCGGTGAGGCTGAGGAGGAAGCTCTCAATGAAGATATTGAGAATTCACCTATCGTTCTTCTTGTTAAGCAGATTATTGAGGGCGGTGTAAGACAGAGAGCATCTGATATACATATTGAGCCGCTTGAGATGAGTGTCCGTGTAAGGTACAGAATAGATGGTGCCTTAAAGCAGGTTATGACATATGACTATAGCCTTCTTTCCGCTATAAGCGCCCGTATTAAGATTATAGGCGGCATGGATATAGCGGAGAAAAGAAAACCTCAGGACGGACGTATCACCATTATGGTTGACAGGCGTGAGTTTGATGTCCGTGTTTCCATTCTCCCAACCGTTTACGGCGAGAAGACGGTTATGAGACTTACCTCCAAGGATGGTCTTACAAAGCCTAAGAGCGCCCTTGGATTTGGACCGGAAGAACTTAAGGTATTTGATGGTATTTTAAGTAATCCTCACGGAATTATACTTGTAACGGGACCTACAGGTTCCGGTAAATCAACAACACTTTATACCTCATTAAGTGAGCTTAACACTGAGGATGTTAATATTATCACTGTTGAGGACCCTGTGGAGGCAAATATCGATGGTATCAATCAGGTTCAGGTAAACGTTAAGGCGGATATGACATTTGCTGCGGCACTTCGTTCCATACTTCGTCAGGACCCTGACATTATAATGATAGGAGAGATTCGAGACGGTGAGACTGCAGGTATAGCCGTTCAGGCGGCTATCACGGGCCACTTGGTTGTATCCACACTCCATACAAACTCAGCCGCATCTACGGTTACACGTATTATAGATATGGGTATTGAGCCGTACGTTGCAGGTGATGCCCTTGTGGGTGTTATCGCACAGAGACTTGTAAGAAGGCTTTGTAACTCCTGTAAGCAGGCGAGACTTGCTGAGCCGGAGGAGAAGGCTATATTGGGTGTTAAGGATATGGAAGATGACGTAGTAGTTTATGAGCCAGTTGGCTGTACACTTTGCGGAGATATGGGTTATGCAGGACGTATCGGTGTATATGAAATGATGCCTGTATCTAAGGAGCTTCAGGCAGTTATCGCCAAGGGGGCAACAGCGGACGTTATAGAAAAACAGGCACTTTCCGAAGGTATGATTACACTTAAGATGGGTGCAGCAAAGCATGTACTTGCAGGTATTACATCTCTTGATGAGATGAAGAAGATAACCTACGAGACAGGTGATGAATACTAAAAATACTGCGGCATCTGCTGTGGTTACTATAAAATGAGAAGGAGATGGAAATATAATGTTAGACATGAAGGAGTTACTTGCATTTGCCGTGGAGCAGAATGCATCAGACGTACATATTGCCTGCGGTATACCTCCGAAGCTTCGTATAAATGGTAAGCTTACTGAGGTTGAGGTACCGCCTCTTATGCCGGCTGACGTGGCAGAGGCTATCGGTTCTACTATGCATGAAAGGCACAAAGCAATCATAAAGGAAAGAGGAGAGGTTGACTTTTCATATGCTTCCGCAGAGACCGGACGTTTCCGTGTAAACGTATTTATGGATAGAGGAAATATGGCGGCTGCATACAGAAAGGTAGATACTCAGATACCAAGGCCTGATATGCTTGGTATACCTGATTCGGTTGTACAGCTTTACAAGAAAAAGAGAGGTCTTGTTCTTGTAACGGGACCTACAGGATCAGGTAAATCAACAACACTTGCCTCAATCATAAATAAGGCAAATGAAAACCTTACGGATCATATAATAACATTAGAGGATCCTATAGAGTATGTACACAAACACAAAAAGTCAGTTGTAAATCAGAGAGAGATAGGCATGGACACACTTTCTTATGCCAATGCCTTAAGAGCTGCACTTCGTGAGGACCCTGATATCATACTTGTAGGAGAGATGAGAGACTTAGAGACCATATCTACTGCCATAACAGCAGCAGAGACAGGTCACCTTGTATTCTCCACACTCCATACAATAGGCGCAGCATCAACCATTGACCGTATTGTTGATGTATTCCCACCTCACCAGCAGCAGCAGACACGTATACAGCTTTCCATGGTTCTGGAGGGAGTTATATCCCAGTCGCTTATACCGACTGCTGACGGAAACGGACGAGTGGCGGCATTTGAGGTTATGCTGGCAAGCTCTGCGATACGAAGCCTTATAAGAGATGCAAAAACGCATCAGATACAGTCTTCAATACAGACCAGCAGGGCACAGGGTATGGTTACGATGGATGATTTTATTATGGAGCTTTACCGAAATGGCACCATAACAAGAGATAATGCGCTTATATATGCTCAGGATCAGGCTACCATGAAGAAGCAAATGTAGGAAAAATCACATAATAGAAAGGCTTTGATAGGTGTGTTTTGTGATATTTCTGTGAAAATTGCACAAAATATAATCTTTATCTTTATATTTATTGCAAAAAATATTAAAATGGTGTATTATCAGTTTAGATACATATTGTTAACATTTTGTTCATTTTTAAATTTGGGTCGGAGGATATGAGATGGCACAATATAATTACAAGGTTATGGACAAAAGCGGTAAAGCCAAAAAAGGTACCGTTGAGGCCGTAAACGAAGACAAAGCAAAAGAAAAGCTTAAATCCGAGGGCTATATAGTCCAGGAGATTAAGGAACAGGGAACTGGCAAGAAGGCGAAAGGCAAGAAAGTAAAGGATCAGGATTTGGCGGTTTTCTGTAAACAGTTCGGTTCCGTGCTTAATGCCGGTGTTACCATGATTTCAGCACTTGAGATGATGGGAGACCAGATTGAGAACAAGGCACTGCAAAGGGCAGTCCGGGAAGCACAGACATATGTTCAAAAGGGAGGAACTCTTGCGGATGCATTCAGACTTAACCCTAAGGTTTTTCCTCCTATATTTGTAAACATGGTTGCAGCAGGTGAAATTTCAGGTAGCTTAGAGACCTCCTTTGAGAGACTTACTACTCACTTTGAAAATGCCAACAAGTTAAAATCCAAGGTTAAGGGAGCCATGACATATCCTATAGTTATACTTATAGTTGTCATTGCCGTAGTGGTAGTTCTTCTTGTAGGAGTTGTACCTACATTTGCAGAGATGTTTGAGGATTTGGGTTCGGAGCTTCCGAAGCCTACACAGATGCTTGTCAACTTCAGTGGGTTCCTTCAGCATCATGGAATTGTACTTGCGATTGTTATTGCGGCTGTTATATTTGCACTTGTACAGTATGGCAAGACACCGTCAGGTGCACAGCTTTACTCAAGCATAGCTATTAAGGCTCCGCTGTTTGGTAACCTTACGGTCAAGTCGGCAGCAGCAACCTTTGCAAGAACCTTAAGTACGCTTATGGGCTCCGGTGTTCCGCTTATGGATGCCATAGAGCAGGTTGCCAAGATGCAGAACAACAAGATAATCAGAGAGGGACTTTTGGATGCCAAGACACAGGTGGCTAAGGGTGTACCTCTTTCAAAACCTATAAGGGATATGGAGATTTTCCCTCCTATGCTTTCACAGATGACTAAGATAGGAGAGGAGACAGGTAATATTGAGGACATGATGGATAAGGTTGCAGACTACTACGAGATGGAGGTAAATAATGCAACTGATGCCCTTACAGCTATGATGGAACCAATTATTATAGTAGTTATGGGTGTTACGGTTGGTAGTATCGTTCTTGCTATATACTCACCTATGCTTAGTATGTACGACGCTATTGACAATTACTAAAATATATCCGAGTTGGATATACATCGCTGGGCGAGGACAGCGGTTTTATATCATAAAAAAAAGAAAAGGAGAGATTTATTTATGAAAAAATCAAACAACAAAGGTTTCTCATTGGTTGAGCTTATTATCGTTATAGCTATCATGGCTATTCTTGCAGGAGCAATTGCACCAGCACTTATCAGATATATTGATAAGTCAAGAAAGTCAAATGACGTTTCAGCAGCTAAGACGATTAAGACTGCAGTTGAGACTGCTATGTCAAATGAGGACACTTATGCAGGATTGACAAGTGTTAACAATGCCGTTTGTCTTACACTTACTCCTGGTGGAACTGCTGCTACTGACGTTGCAATTGCTTCCACTGTTACTTGGCCTACTAACCCACAGACAACACAGGCAGAGGCTCAGGATGAAATTTTCAAGAACCTCAGTGAGAGTATTCCAAAGATTAAGTATAAGAAAGCAGCTGATGGTACTCTTGTACCAACTACATGGTATGTAATCTGCTCATCAACTGGTCAGGTTAAGGTTGTACTTGGTGGTGCTACTGCTCCTACAATTAATGCTTCTGGAGTACTTCAAAATGGTTATGAGCTTGTTCCAGAAATCAGCAAGTATTATCAGTAAGTAGGTTATAGTATAGTTAAATTCCACCTGATTCGCCAGGTGGAATTTAGCTGTATTTAAAAAAGTGAGACGAAGGGCATGTCATGGGAGAACTGATACTTTTTTCTGTTATATTTTTTATATATGGTATAGTAATCGGGAGCTTCCTGAATGTTGTTATAATACGCACTCCTTTAAAGGAGAGTCTGGCGAAAAAAAGGTCTCACTGTATGGAATGCGGGCATACCCTTGCTTGGTATGACTTGTTCCCGCTTTTTAGTTATTTGTTTTTAGGTGGAAAGTGCAGGTATTGTAAAGTACATATATCTTGTCAGTACCCAATAGTCGAAGGACTGAACGGATTGCTGTATGCAGGGATTTACCTCGCACATGGTCTTAGCATGGATACGATACTTTACTGCCTGTGTACTTCTGCCTTGATAGCGCTGAGCTTTATTGATTGGCGCACGAAGGAAATCCCTTTGGGATTTAATATATTTATTTTTCTTTTAGGTCTGATTAGACTCGTTACCGATTTTGGTAACTGGAGTCAGTATGTAATCGGTTTATTTGCGGTCAGCGGTTTTTTGCTATTGCTTTTGCTTTTTTCAAAAGGAAGGGCTATGGGCGGTGGTGACATAAAGCTTATGGCAGCAACCGGCTTACTACTTGGCTGGAAGCTTAATATTATAGCATTTTTGCTGGGATGTGTCGTGGGCTCCATTATACATCTCACATTGATGGCTGTTAAAAAGGCTGACAGAGTGTTGGCTTTTGGCCCGTATTTATCCATGGGCGTATATATAGCAATGATATGGGGTGAGCAGCTTGTAAGCTGGTACCTGAGTATGTGGACGATTATGTAATCCACTGAAATTTTAAATCACTGATTAGCGAGGGAGGCTATAAGGAATGGCGAAAACAAACAAAGTGCTATCTATCGATATCACAAATGAAAGTATCACTATTATCGAGTTAACTGTTTCTCAGAAAAAACAGACAAACATTCACAATGTACTTATTTTTGAAACACCTGAGGATGCTTACGAGGATGGCATTATAAAGGATGCCGACAGAATGGCAGCCGCTATCAGGGAACAGCTTTCTAGCAGAGGCATTACCAACAAAAATGCGATATTTGTTCTTTCCTCTGCGAAGATTGTAAACAGAGAGGTTGTAGTACCTTTCGTAAAACCGAATAAAATCAGAGGAATCATAAATGCAAACTCGTCAGAGTATTTCCCTGTAAATATAGAGGATTATGTGGTTTCTCATTCTGTCCTTGAGACAGTAGTGGACGCGGAAAACAATAAGCAGATAAGAGTTCTTGCTGTTGCTGCACCTACTCAGATGGTTAAATCCTACTATGAGCTTGCAGGTCTTGCAGGCTTAAATGTAGTGAGTGTTGACTACATAGGTAATGCAATGCTTCAGCTTATTAAGACACAGACAAGCGCCAATGCGACAACCATGGTAATTCAGTTAGGAAGTGAATCAACCGTACTTAATATAGTACAGGGCGATAATCTGCTTCTTCAAAGAACGGTACCATACGGTACAAATTCAGTAGTAAATGTAATTATGGATGAAAAGGGTGTGGATGCAACCACAGCCATGACGCTTCTTCAAAATGACAGACTTATAACGGTTGATTTTGATGATAATGAGGCAACGGGTGCATTCAGATACCTTATTAACAATATCGGGCGTGTTATGGATTATTACGCAAGTAAGAATCCGGAAAAGCCGATTGATGATGTTTTCCTTACAGGTGACGGTGCCCTGATAAAGGGTATAGACGGACTTTTCAAGATACAGTTAAATGTAAATACACGTATTATGGACAGTCTTTACAATATCAAGTTCGACCCGAGCATCGACCTTAAGGTTTATAATCCGGTATATCTTGTAACCTCCATAGGAGCTGCGTTTGCACCTATGGGCTTTGATGTGATTGACCCAACTGCAAAGGTAAAGGGCGGTTCGGGCGTAAGTGTTGCACCTTTTGTTGCACTTACCGTTATAGCAGCAATTGCAGGAGCAGGCCTTGCCTTCTACTCAATCAAGCAGAAAAATGATGCTGAGGCGGAGCGGGATAACCTTAATTCAAAGATTGCCGCCATATCGGATATAGAGCAGATTATTAAGGATCATGATCAGGCTAAGGCTGAATATATGGATGTTGTAACCATGTATAATGCTACATACCAGTTAAATGAAAATGTAAGGACATTTATAAGCGAGCTTGAATCAAAGATACCTACGACAGTAGTTGTAACAGGCTTTACATCTACCAATGATGGTGTAAATATTCCGTGTGTATCTGCTGACTATGATTCGATTGCCGACTTTATTATGCAGCTTAAGACGATAGAATGTATTGATGATGCATATGTGGCATCCATTGCTAAGCGGTTTGATGAAGCAACAGGACAGGAATCATATGAATTTTCTGTTACGGCGATATATGTAAATACAAACCCGAAGGCTCTTTTGGCAACTGATGAAGCAACAGCAGAAGAACCTGCCACGGAAGAAACAGCAGAGTAAAAGGGGGGAATAGAACATGTCAAAAGCAAATATAAGTATATTATTAGTAATACTTTCCGTAGCTATAATTGGTGGAGTTTACTTTTATGTGTATAAGCCTAACATGGATGATAAGGATGCCATACAGGCTGAGATAAATACACTTCAGGCAAGATATAATGACTTGAGTGCCAAGGCACAGAAAAAGGATCAGTATATTGCAGATACTGCAATGTATAAGGCTGAGTTTGAGGATGAGGTAAAATACTTCCCTGCAACTCTTGATCAGGAGATAAGTGTTATGTTCATGAAGGGCATAAACAAGGATGAAGGTGTAAAGCAGTTTGATATAACCAATGTGGGCTTGGGAAGGCCTAACCTGTTTTATGTGCTTGGTTCAGGTGCAGTACAGGGCGGTGCTGATGTTGCCATTACAAATGATTCCTATTTGTGCTACTCAGCAGCATTTCCTGTTTCCTATACCGGCTCCTATGAGGGTATAAAGGATTTGCTTGATTATATTATGGCATACAAGTATAGGATGAATGTTTCATCTGTTACAATGTCATATAATTCAGAAACAGACACATTTACAGGTACTGTAAGCATTAACGCTTACTGTGTTGCAGGAGGCGACAGAGAAGCTGATAAGATCAGCGTAAATGTAAATAACGGAGTGGACAATATATTCCATGGAGGAAACGGTGCAGTTTCTGTTTCATCATTTGAGTATGATGCAGATAACGGAGCAGCAATTGTAAGCAACCATGATGTTAATATTCTTCTTAACAATGCAAACAATGATACCTCAGACGGAATAATTGTTTCAGCAGGCGGATCTGACACATATGTAACAAGCGGAGCTAACGAGGTTCAGACATTAGTTATTACCATTGACAGTGAGGAAGGTAAGAACTTTGTTACATATGCTATAGGAGATAAGTCATATAAGAAGGAGATAGTAGCTTCAGACCTTAAGATATATGTAGAGTCCTCTAAGAGGGTTGATGGTAACGACAATAACGGAGTAAAGGTTACTGTTGATAACAAGACCAGTCTTCCTGTATTCTTTAAGGTTGTTGATGATGATGCAACATCTCCAAGATTTAGTGTTGGAAGCAAGAGTGGTACCGTAAAGGTATATTAAGAGAGGATGGGATTTATGGCAAAGAATAAAAATAAGGGTTTTACGCTTATTGAAATCATAATAGCTATTGCCATATTAACAGTACTTCTTGTTCCTATTATGAGACAGTTTACACAGACGCTTGAAACAAGCAGAAGGGCTAAAGAATTACAGTACATAAATGAAAATGCTGCGTATGTTTTGGAATTGTCTCAAAGAACAGACCTAAGCAATATTGCCAGTGGCTCAGATGCTGCTGACGTGGCTGATGACATCAAAATTAACACGGTAACAAAACATACCTCAATAACATGTGAGGTGTATAATGTGGATGGAACGGCTGTGGGTGGTTCTGATGGTGAGGTTCAATATGCCGCAACCCATTACGTGTTAAATGATGCTAAGCTTGGAGCAAAAAGACATGTGTATGGAAGGGAAGTTATAACTGACGACCTTTCTGCTAAGCTCGCTGCTCAGGACGTGTTAGGACAGGGCTATAAAGTTGCATATGGACTGACTAATGCGGAGTTGACTAATTTTCCAGCTGACTTTGAGCTTACCAACGAAGGAAGTATTGTACGATATGACAATAACGGCTTTGTTACGGCAGTAGCCTGCAACAGGGTTGATACGGTTAATAACCCTAATGACACAAATCTTGGTAACATGCAGGATCTTGACGTGACTAAGGTAGCCATTATACCGGGAACTGCACAGAGCTTTGATGCTCAGGCAGAATCACAGTTTTTCTCAATAACTATGGATAAACTTAAGGAGGCAGACTATGATTCGTGGCTGCAGGCAATGATGCATGAGTCAAACGACAGTATACTTAACACTGTTGATTATGCCGGTTCCTTACAGAAGGTAACAAAGATATATATAGACGAAAATGATAATGGCACACCTGCTAATAAAAGTGATGATTATTATATTGTAAAGGCGGATGTATACTATCACAGTGCTTACTCGATATCACGACTGATGGAAAATGGTGGAAGTGCAAGTATAGATGAAACCTTAAGCTACAATGTATTTTCACAGAAATTTTACACTGACAGATGTCCTGATATATATTTTGAGTATCAGCCATATGTTACAGAATACAGGTATGGTGCAAGTGCATATGTTGCATATGCATCTAATGATGACATAATTATAGATAATTATGTTGAAAATACTGACGGACCGGTTAAGCTTTATCTCTATAAGCCTACGGCGGATCAAAGCAATACTGCCTATAATAATGACGGTATAGATGATGCACATGCATATTATACAAGTCATGGTGGCTCCACAAAGGTAAAGATAAATATTTACAATATAAACAGCAATGTAAAGCCTGTAGATATTTACACGAATCTTTATGCTACAACCCATACAGGCACGAAAGAGATTGACCATGACCAGTTTAAGGTTGATGTTCGTAATACAATACCTAGTATTGAAACGGATTCTCCAAAACCTGAAAATCAGGCAGCTACTGTAAGAACTGATTACAGCTACAGCAACATAAAGCTGCTTGAGGAGGATACACGATACGCCGACAGGCTGCTTACCGTAACGGTAAAGCTTACGCCTAAGGATGACGATAATAAAATGGTAACTCAAATAAAACTTACTGGAGCAAAGGGGGAAAATTAGTTGAAAAAGATTAAAAAAATGCTTAAAAAACTAAATAATCAAGGCTCTAGTGTAGTTATGGTTGTTGCGGCACTTGGATTTATAGGTATAATCGTAGGAGCCCTTTTGATGGCTGCCGGATATACCTATAAGCAGAAGCTTCAGGATTTAAATGCCAGAGACAACTTCTATTATGTAGAGCAGGCGATGAATGAGATTTATGCAGGTGTAGGCTCTAAAACTGCAGCAAATATGCAGGAGGCATATATATACACTATTGAAAATATGGTATATTTTGACCTGCAGACAGGAACTTACAGAAACAGAACGGATGAAGAAGCAAACCATATGTTTAAAGAAAAGTTTATGGAGCTTTTAAGTGCAAATCCGGATTTTGTTGACAGTGTTGTTGCAGATAGTCTTTCAAAGTATATAACGAATTCATCGGTAGTTTTGGATGCTTCAAGGCTTTATGTTGAGAGAGAGTATGATGTTGATGGAAAAGTAAAATCTATTACCATAAAAAACGTGACTCTCACAAGAACGGCAAATTATAACCGTTCTCAGGCAAATGGTGCATACACCCAGAGATTGTCAACTGACATTGTTATCGGTGAGCCTGATTTTAATGTTGCGTTTAATACTTCAACGTCAGGTTACTCAAATCTCTTTCAGTTTGCAACCGTTGCAGATATGGGACTTGAGGTAAATCAGACGGCAGGTAATACACTTACAATTTCCGGTAATGTATATGCAGGCTCAGATTACTACAATAAAAAGTACAATGAGAGTACATATAAAGCCGGTGTAGATGACAGTGGTAAGACTTTTGCGGGTACTTTTTCAGGTGAGAGTGTGTCATATGACCATGGAAGCGTTACATCCAAGAGATATGTTGAGGGTGCCAGCCCTGTGAATACATATTTCAATTCCTATTCAACGCTGAATGACCCTGAAAATCCGGGACTCCGTGATTATTATGATGGTGTTAATCAGAGAAGTGCAAATTCAGGTATATATGTAAACGGTTCTACGGTTTCAATACTGGCTGATACCGTTATTGTACCGGGAACAATTGCAGTTATGAACAGCGGTAACCTTTCCATATATGGTAAGAGCGGTACTGCAACCTCTGAGTCAGAAGTTTGGACTGATAATATTGTTCTGGATGGCACAAGCAGAAAAATCACTACGCAGACTGTCACAGGACAGCCGCAGATTAACTATCAGGGAGCTACGGCACTTATAAGAGCAGACCTTTTTGTAAAGGATGATACTGAGATAAATGCAACGGGAGCCACCTTCCAGCTTAAGGGAAGCTATTATGGATATGGTGACAGCACTGCAAAGGATGAAAGAGATTTTATTCCTACTGTTTTAACTGAAAATTTCCAGATTATAAATGCTGACGGAACTGTTGAAAACAGGGGACATTACAACAGTAGTGCCATTATAGTAAACGGAGAGCATTCTCTCCTTAACTTAGAGGATACAAATACAATATATCTTGCAGGACGTTCATATATTGAGCTTTCCAAGCAGGTTGCTCAGACAGAGTCTGTTGAAAGTGATGAGAATGGCAGAAGGGAAGAAGTTATAAGACAGACATATACCTACACTCCTATGTCTGCGGATAACCTGCTTACCGCCGAAGAAAACGACACAGTGTATATAAGAGATTATAAGACAGGTGAGAGTATTTCCATAAAGAGCAATCAGAAGGCTTACATTCCGGTAATGTACACAGGTGTGCCTACCCTTGATAGTATATATACTAGTGCTTCGGCAGCCCCTGTTAGACGTTATCAGGCGAAGCTGCACCCTGCACTTAAGGATACGCCTTTGTTTGATAAGTATTTCCCTGATATACCATTTGTAAGTATAGATGGAAGCGGTACTAGAAGCACTAAAATCCCTTGTGTAATGCAGCTGGTTTCCGGAAAGAAATATTATTACATTGATTTTGAAACGGCATATGAGATGCTTAAAGGTTTCAATTATAGTGCTATATCGAATTACGATTCTGCGCAGGACTATGCAGCATCCTTCATTAAGGACTATGTTGCCGTATTAAATGGCACGTTCAGCCCTGAGGATGAAAACTATGCAGGTTATCTTGTTGATATAAGGGACTATGAGGATTTTGAGGCAGGAGAGATACTTCTTCCAGAGCTGGATAATACTCTTAACGTTAATCCTGTAAATGTATATTCAAGTGGTGCCATAACTTCAAAGAATGGCACAAGCTTTGATATGATTACAAAAAACAGTCAGGCAGATATAAACAGCCTGCTCAGCAGTCAGAGTGTAACGCAGACAACAGTAGCGGCAACTCCTGCAGGAACGGCTCTCAGGTTTTCTGACGACCTTGATATTGAGTATGAGCTTATGAAGTGGAATTTAGGACACTTTGATTCTGCAACTGACCCTGAGGTTCTGTATATAAAGGCACTTTTAAGTGACAGCTCATTTGGTGTAGGAAGCATTACACCTATAAACAGATATATAAATATGAGACTTGTTCAAGGTGATGGAGGTACAATCGGTGACCTGCGACCTGCCAAATCAAATGAGACAGGAAGTGAACCGGGAGTATTAAAGCTTGAATCCGGATATAGTGTATGGGTCAACAATGGTGTTTCATCAGGAGCTGGCGACAGCGATTCCGTAACTGTATCAACAACAAAACCTGATGGAGTAGTTAAGGGTATTGTTATAACAAAAGGAGACGTGTACTTTGATACATCAGTTACTGCATTTGAGGGCCTTATTGTTTCAGGTGGAAAGGTATACATAAACAATAATCTTTCAACCTTTACGGCAAGCCCTGAGATATGTAGAGCCATAATCAGAGAGTGTCAGCTTTCTTCGGATGACAAGTGCAAATACCTTTTGTCACTGTTCAAGGGCTATGAGGACTCTTCCATAGAGGATCTTACACAGCCTGGTACGGATAAGAGAACTATTGACACAATAGAATATTCAGATGTTGTAAGCTTTGACAACTGGATGAAGAATGTAGAATAGAGGTGTTGCCTATGAAGAAGAAAATTGATGATAACAGTGGTTACACCTTAGCAGAGTTAATTATAGTATTGGCTATCATAGTGGTACTTACAACTGCGGCACTTGTGACTATGACCGTAATGCGTACTGCAAAGGTAAAGGAAGCTGCGGCCACATTTGATGCAGAAATTACTGATTTGATTGCAAGAACAAGAAATCAGGATGTTTATCAGGATACTAACAATAATGGCATTATGGATGCCGGTGAAGAACTGCCGGGTTATAAATATGAGATGGGTATATCTTATGAAAATGATAAGTATTATATTAATAACTGGTACTATTTGCCGGGAGGTACACACAGTGAGGCGGCTACAAAGAGAAGAAATCTTTCTGCCTATGTGAGGATTCAGTATTCTGATTTTGATGGCACTTATGTGAACACCACCGTTACAGATGGGCATATTATAAGGTTTGACAAATCCGGTGCCTGTGTTGACGGTGCAGGAGTCTATAGATTTCTAAAAAAAGATGGAAGTGTTATTGCAACTGTAACTATTAACAAAAATGGTAGTCATCAGATTAGGTAGGATAGGGGTGATAAACTGTGAACAAAAAATTAAATAATAATCGTGGTTTCACTCTTATTGAGTTGATAATCGCAATAGCGGTTCTTGCATTTCTTATGACGGCTATAAGCTCTTTGATGACCTCGAGTCTTATTAGTAACAGAAGGACACAGGCTGACATAGTGGTTCAGACAACGGCTCAGGAGACTTATAACAAGATTACGGATGCACTCATGCAGGCAAAGTCGATTTATGTTTTGGGATATACCTATTCCGGCACACCTAATTTTTCAAAATCAGGGGAATCGGCAGGTGGTTCGCCGTCATACTTTGTGGCAGGTCTTTACGACGAAAAAACGTATGCGGTAAGAGATGTTGTGACTGGTGAGCTTAAGGTTGATGCTACAAAGGATGCTAATAAGACGGCTATCGTTAATAAGCTAAGTCTTTATGGCATTTCTGCAAATGTAGGTGAAGTTAAGTTCTTCCATGAATTGGCAGGGCAGGATATATACATTAAGAAGCTCATTGTTGTAACTTCAGAGACATTAGATATTGATCAGGTTCCATCAGCGAATTTGGTTAACCCTGATGAGTGGGAGTGTACAAACGCTATTACAAGTCAGATGATAACAGTAAAAAAAGCACCAAGCGGTTCCGGCTTTTCTGAAAATGACACAGTGGTAAATATTTTTACCTTTGATGAGGGAAATCTTTACTACGAGCAACAACATGCACTTATGACAGGAAAAAATGATATTGTGTCTGATTGGACTGATTCGGATATCGTAAGGAGAAATATTTTCTCAAATTCATTGTCCTATGTAACTACGGATGATGAGCCACTTTCAGGATGTGTGGTAAACATAAATCCTGATAAGGGGTCATTGGCAGTTGATTTATACTTTAGTGACAAAAATATGACATATACGTCACTTGGAATGGTAAACGTAAGAAATTCATACGTTTTAAAGGCAAAGCAATAAGAAGGAGGTAAAAAGCATAATGAAACGTAAAACGAAAATAATGATTTCAGCTTTATCAGCAATGCTTCTGATGGTTCTGGCAGCAACTATCGTATCCTTCTCACTTGCTGGTAACAATGATGAGTCAGAAGTCTCTACTGAGCCGATTTTATATGCGGCAGGGGACACATCGCTTACAATTATTGATAGAATCATACTTAATTCTATTGATGGTGAAGACAAAGAATATAAAATTGTTGAAATTGGCTCTACGGCTTCACCAAGCTATACGACCTTAGCAGACGGCACAAATGTTTCTTATATGGGTGCTCTTGCAAATGGCTCGGAGAGCGATTTCAAAAAATATGTAATTGACAGTCATAAGTCAGATGCAGATGAAATAATTGATAAGGTTATGGCAGCGGATACAATAAAGTATACATACTATTATGTGGCTGACATAACAGAGGATGATTTAGAGGACATATCTTCAGCAGATTTGATTTATGTCAGCAATGATCCGAATGATCCATATAAGGCAGGCTCAAAGGACTTTAGTGAGGAGCTTTACAGCGCTATTTTGCACACGTATACAAGCAACAAGAAAAAGCCTCTTATCATTGACAGTCCTATTGATACAGCTGCAATAGGCGGTACTCAAACGAATACCGTACCTATGTCTAAGCTTGCACATGACGTGTTTGCGCCAAAGGGAAGCAGATATTATACTTTTGCATGGGATACGAGTAAACAAACTGCTGAGCAGTTTTTGAGACATCAAAACGGTTCATTGTACCTTGGTATTAATGGTTCAAGAAAAACCGGAAATTGGTCTAGTTTGATATTGGGTGCTGATGGTTCAAGAATAAACACCTCCAAGATGCTTGTCATCAGTCCAAATGCTGTTCTTTCTGAGTCACAATATATAAAGTCGACGGATTATCCTATGGCGTATGGTTTCTTGGCAACATATACTTCGCCTTCGGGAGCAACTATGGGGGACGATGTGGATTATCGTATCACTATGGAGGATGATGATGGTAATGATATAAGAGCATATGGTATTGCACCATTAATAATGTATGATTATGGTTACAATGCAAAATATGACAGACCTACTGTTATGACGGTTGACACATATCAGCTTCAGACAGGTGATACGGAGCTTGTAAATGTTGATTTTGATCAGTATGACATGATTGTTATCGAGGATGGCTTGGAGACCGTGCAAATCACACCTGAGCTTTACAGAAAATTTTCTGCAGCCATGATTGGAAATGTATCCATTGTTTATAACAGTAAAATGGATACAGGTTCCAGCAGTGGTTCAGGTTCCGGCGGCTTTGATCCTACGGCAAGCAATTATAATAAGCTGTTTTCAATGATTGCTTCATCCAAAGGCGAATCTCTGATGTCTAATGTTATGGTTACGAACAGAGATGATTTTGGAGTAATTGCATTAAGTAAGAGTGCAGCTACATGTAAAACAATTGCAGATTTGATTAACAGGTCCGCATTCAGAACATTTGGTGGTGCTAATTCTTCGGGAAGTACATTTACCGTACTTGAGATTCAGCCGTGTTATCCGATTGACAGAGAGCTTGCTGCGGAATTAGGTAAGAATGATGCTACTAAGAGGAAATCTATACGTGGTGATGCAGTTACTAAAGTGTATGGTTATGATAATTACTATACGGTACCCGCAAATGTTGTAAACAATGCAACAAAGGAGCAGGTTCCTGAAGGACAGGAGTACTATGCATGGGAAGTTTCGGATGCAAAGATTATAGATGCAATTGGTGATTATGCAAATATTGATGCATCTAATATCAATATTGTGCATATGTCAACCGAGGAGCTTGCTGCAAGTACATCAGCTATATTGGGAACTTACGACCTGATTTATATCGGCGGTAACATATCTGCAAAGAAGAATATAACGGAGTATCAAGGTCTTAATGGTATTATTGGATGGGCAGAAATACCAAATTTTGATGATATAAAAAGGCAGCCTATATATACGGTATACTCACATAACGGTGAGATGACAGCTGTAAACCTTGGTACTACAGGCGAGTCTGGTGGACAGATAAGCGGGGGTACATCCTTTGCTGCTGCAACAACACCATATGGTTTGTTATATGGTCAAGATAATACATTTGCCGTCTTAAACGGTAATGACATTACGTACAATAAGGCGCAGGAGCTGATTGCATATATTGAGTCAGGCATGCCGGTTATCGTAAGTGATGATGCTGCCGTGGCATATCAGGCACTCAGGGATGCTAAGACGAATGCCGGCAGTGAGTATTTGCAAAATTCCCTTGACCCTGACAGTAACATGAGGGATGTCCTTGAGGCATGTTATGATGTACAGTCAGAAAAGGGTAATGCAGGAAATGTTTTATGGAATTTTGACAAGGATGCTACTTATACAACAGATAATGAAGGAGGCAGACTTGGAAGTACGCTTACCGGTTATGTAAGAGTATATGCATCAAGAACTGGTGATACAAGCATAGAGGGTACGGATGATAATAATCCTTCTGCTGATGCAGATGGTGTGGTTATAGGTCAGAAGGATAATATCGTAGTTCTTTACAGTAACTCAATTAAGAGACCTAAGATTGAAGCGACAAAGCTTCCTAAGCTATATGATGATACACAGAAGGATTCCTCGCTTAAGAAGAATGCCAATGGCGAGTATGTTCTTGAATTTGAGTACGAGGTATCAGGAACAAGCGGTGATTACACGGTTATGTTCTATATCGATGATGATGGCAATGGAAGATATACAACAAGCTCAGGTGATATATATCAGGAGTTTGGAAAGAATTCAGGAAGTTATACGTTGCCGGACAGCTATTTTGGAGCTTTTGCATGGAAGCTTGAGGTCATAGACAATAAGACAATGGCAATGTCTTCCATTACAGGAGTTTCCAAGGTTGATATGCCTTCGGATGAGAAAAAGCTTGTAAGAGTTCTTCAGATTATGCCGGGAGAAGGTGAGAAGCCTGCAGGTGAAGGCTCACAGGGAGAAAATGCACTTTACTTCTGTACGACATGTCAGCAGGCTTGCCAGAGACTTGAGTATAATCCGGTAGGCAATACGGGAAGTCTGTTCAGCCTTTATTATCAGGGTTCACATGTTTACTATGATTCATATAAGAACAATGCAGTTGTGGATGGTGCATCTGTAGGAAAGCATGAGCATACCTTTGGTATTGTGAAATATGACAGTACAATTGATGATGCATGGTTACAGAATGATCATCCTGGCAACTGGACGGGGCAGCCGGGTGCAGATGACTGGCATTACAATCTTGCCGATGAGATTTCGGATATGTATGACTTCCAGCTTGATATATATACAAGAGGTGAGGTTGAAGCCATTTCTGATGAGGTAAGGGCTGCATACAATATTTCTGAGGCAGAAAGAAACACTAAGATAGCAAACTTTGATGCGAATGTAGCAAATTCAACTGACTTTGATGACTATAAGGCACTTACTGACCCTGACGAAAAAATTGTATATATTATTCAGTACGAGGCAGAGGTTCAGGCGTCTGATTATTGGAGTTTATACATTGCTATGCGTGATGAGTCAAATAACAATGCAGCAGATACCTACACGGATCCTATTACGGGGGCAAATGTTACTACAATGACAACCTTTGATGCAAAGGCGGAGCTTGACGGAGCAATTGACGAGCTTATTACGAATTTAAAGGCATCAAATACAACAATTGGTGGTACTGGTATGTCTGGTCCTGAACTTGCACAGATGCTGCAGCAGATTAAGGATGAGGGAAAGTACTATAATTACTTCGCCTTGCGAAGAGTCGGCTTGGATAATAATGACGCTGTGTCGGCATTCCTTACAAGCGCTGAAAGAAGTGGTAAAAAGTATACAACTTATCTGAAGGATTATGTTAAAGCTAAGGATCTTGAGCTTTCCTATCTTGAGATGTATAAGAGGTATGACAGGATAGCACATGCTGATAACTGGATAAAGGGTTGCTATGACACTGTAATAATTGGTCCTTCCGAGGATTTTGCCGCTGATGATTTCACGAAGGGAAGTAACGGCTTAAGAGACCTTGTAAACTATACGAAGGACGGCGGAAACCTGCTTATGTTCCACGATACCTTTACAAGATTTTCAAATGCAGGTTCGGCAAATCTTACGGATGCTTTAAGACCATATGTCGGTTTGGATAAAAACCATCAGGTGGTGGATACCTCTAAGATGAGTGCCAATACAAACTATTTGCCATATAAGACGGCTGAGGGTTATGATGAAGATAAATATTTTATCATGAATCTTAACTATAAGGATACACCTGTGGCAAGCAGGGACACTGCATGGTATGAGGCATGGTCGAAGGAGATAGCTCAGTCAGTGACTCCATGGTATCCGCAACCGTCAAAATATTTGACATCAGTTGCCTACACGGATTCGGTGCTTGCGGCTGATAAGTCAGTTAATAATATTGCATCTCCATACCGGTATGCAGAGCTATCATGGTCCTATGCAGCAGCTTGGTCAAATCAGTCTGACTCTGATGCAAGGGCAGATAAGTCGAAGGGTTATGGTACGGACAGAGCCACAAGAAACAATCAGGGACTTGTAACCATGTATCCGTTCTCTCTCAGTGAGAAGATTTATGTATCAGGAACCCATGCACAGTCTTATGCCTTAGACCTTGAGGATGACAGTACAACCGTATGGTACTCATTGGCAGGTGGATATAATAATCAGGAGGGCTCCTCCATGTATGCGGCATCGCCGAACGATGGTATGGATAACTACTTTATATATTCATACAAGAATGTATACTACTGTGGTGCCGGTCATTCAAAGGTTACCGGAGTTGGTAAGAACAATAATGATGAGCGTAAGCTCTACATAAACATTATATGTAATTCTGTAAGACCTAGCGCAAACCAGCCTTCCATCCATATATACGATTATGAGAAGGATACATATGGTGATAAGGTTAAGCAGCAAGGCGGCTCATACTATATGACGGTTGATTCAACGGATGACTATCCGGAATTCAGCTTTAAGGTAAATACAGATAACGATGCAGCATTAAAGACTGTTAGATTATTCTTTGACCTTGATTACACGGATACTAACAGAACTAATGTTTACAGTGCAGATCAATATCACGTTCTTATCGGACAGTGGAATGCACCTGATGTTAAGTCGGGAGTAAGGTTTGATGTAGGCAGATACATTGCAGGTTTACTGGCACTGACAAATGCGGATGGTACAGCAGTTATGGATACTGTTGGTTATAATGCAGATGGTAGTCCGATTACGCGTCAGGCGACAAGGCTGAGATTACGACCTGAGTATTTTGACCCATATAATGGTGAGTACACATATCTTGTAATTGAAGCTGAGGATACGAATGGTAATAAGGTTTACCAGCGTATAAAGATAAGACTTAGAGATTATCTGTTCAATTTGACCTAATATTATAAGTAAACCTATAATATAAAAAGAACAAGGCATCTTTTCGGATGCGGTTCAGATTAAATAATTAAGGCGGCTGTCTTTTGACAGCCGCTTTTGTTATGAACGTAATTCTGCGGAACTCATTTCTACTTACCCTTTTACATAATTAATTTTTTACATTGTATTAAAATAAAAAACATCTTGCATTTTGCGTGTATATATGATATTATTCTTTTGAAGCATTAATACAGTATTTCTTATATAGGTAGCACCTATTTCAGACATTCAAAGAAAAGGGCGCGTCCGGCGCTGTAATTCGAGTCTAGTAAACAAGTTACTTCGATGCTTTATTTCACAAAAAAATAGGCAGCGAAGTTGCTGTTTGAATAAGGATTATATTAGTAATATAACTTGCTATTTTCTTTTTGTTTCAATTGATGTCCTTCGGACAAAGCACAGCCTTCTCTGCCTGCAATTACAAGGAGGAAAATTGATGAACAAAAAGAATGAGAAAAGGAATCAACAATCAAACATTAAAAGTTTTGAGGAACTGGAATTTAAGGATGATTTTATGTTTGGGGTTATAATGAGAAATCCTAAATACTGTAAGACGTTTTTAGAAACAATACTTGGCATAAAAATATCAAACATAAAATATCCGAAGACGCAGGAAACCATAGACATTACAGCAAACGCAAAAAGTGTGAGGCTGGATGTATATGTAGAGGATGAACAAAGAATCGTTTATAACATTGAAATGCAGGTAACCATAAATAAAAATCTTCCCAAAAGAGCAAGATATTATCAGGGAATGATAGACCTCAATATCTTGGAAAAGGGTGAGGATTATAAAAACCTGAAACGAAGCTTTGTTATCTTTATCTGCACTTTTGACCTGTTTGGTAAAGGAAGGCATATGTACACATT
Source organism: uncultured Bacteroides sp. (assembly GCA_964635615.1). Classification (GTDB taxonomy): domain Bacteria; phylum Bacillota; class Clostridia; order Lachnospirales; family Lachnospiraceae; genus Coprococcus_C. Next base: position 32,429 of record CAZWNL010000002.1, on the reverse strand, counting down.
TGAAAACAGATGCTTACAAGATTATGAAATAGGCTTTGGTGATGAAACAACAAAAATCATATTAAATACAAAGGGAACGATGGATGATGTAAGTCCGGAAATGAAACGGCTGCTGGATTACATAGACGGACAGGAGGCATCAGACGAGTTTACAAGGGAACTGGAGACAGCGGTAAGAACCATAAAGAATAACGAGAAGTGGAGGGTGGAGTATATGACTTTAGAGATGCGCTATAGGGAATTGTTTGAAGAGGCATTAGAACAAGGCTTAGAACAGGGAATAGAACAGGGAATAGAACAGGAGAAAATGGAAACTGCATTAAGAATGCTTAAAGCAGGCGAATTACCTGTTGAGAAAATCTCCATATATTCAGGACTTACGGTTGAACAGGTGTTGAAGCTTAAAGATGAAATTTAAAAGCATCAACTAAGTTAGAACTATGTAATATTTGTGAGCATCCGCTTGAAGTGATAAGCTTCCTGTCTGATTGACAAGGGGCATATTAAAGTGGATGCTTTTCATTTGTCATCAACACTTGAGTCACCAACACTTGAATTATTATGAAGTGAATGTTACAATGCTTATGCTTTAATACATCAGAAAGGTTTTGTCATATTGAATAAGATTTGTATGCTGACACTTAGAAAAAAGATTTTTATTATATGCACGTGTCTTTGGATGACAGTTATTTTTTTGTTTTCTGCAAGAGTTGCAGAAGAATCATCAGCAGACAGCAACGCAGTCATTGATGTAATAGGACATATTGTGTTTCATGACTACGACAAATATACAGAGGAGGAAAAGAGCCGGTTTGCAGCATCCGTGGAGTTTCCCATAAGAAAGCTGGCACATGCAACGGAATATTGTATACTTGGAATACTCCTGATGGGCTGTTTTGTTGATAAAAAGCATAGTATAGTTATGTATGGAGGATTAAGTCTTGGAATTTCTGCATGCTATGCAATGACTGACGAGCTTCACCAGTTGTTTGTAAAAGGCAGAAGCGGAAAGTTGTCAGATGTTTTAATAGATAGCGTGGGAGCTTTGGTTGGAATATTAATTACCATTTTGGTAGTTAAAAAATATATTAATTTCAAGGAGAGAAAAAATGCAGCTTAGTATAATTGAATTGTTAAAGGTATTGTTTTTGGGAATAGTTGAGGGAATTACAGAGTGGCTTCCCATAAGCAGTACGGGGCATATGCTTTTAGTGGATGAATTTATAAGCCTTACTGCAAGTGATGAATTTAAGGAAATGTTTTTTGTTGTTATACAGCTTGGAGCAATACTTGCTGTTGTGCTGCTGTTTTGGAATAAGATGTGGCCTTTTGATTTTTCAAAAAATCCGGAAAAGGAAGGCGTGATAAAAAAGGATATTTTTTCCATGTGGTTTAAGGTTGTTGTTGCCTGTATACCGGGAGCTGTTGTCACACTTTTGTTTGACGATTACATAGAGGCACATCTGCATACGCCTACGGTTATTGCAATTGCACTTATATTTTACGGTTTTGCTTTTATTATTATAGAGGCAAGGAATAAAGCAAAGACGGCAAGAGTAGAAGCCTTGCAGGATATTACATATAAAACTGCATTTATAATAGGTCTGTTTCAGGTGCTTTCCATTATACCGGGAACCTCAAGGTCGGGAGCAACTATTATCGGAGCGCTCCTTATAGGCGTGTCAAGGGTTGCGGCGGCTGAATTCACATTTTTCCTGGCGGTGCCTGTTATGCTTGGACTTAGCCTTATAAAGGTTATAAAGTTTGGATTTTCTTTTACGGGCTCGGAGCTGGTTATACTAAGCGTAGGTGTAATCGTTGCCTTTTTAGTTTCCCTGTTCGTTATAAAATTCCTTATGGGATATATTAAAAAGCATGATTTTAAGGTGTTTGGATGGTACAGAATTGCACTGGGAGTTATTGTATTATTTTACTTTGCGCTTGTAGGGTAATTGTGCTATAGTGCCAAAATAAGGAGTTTCGTAACCGTCTAATGAGTATTAAATGTGAGGATACAGCATGTCAGCAGGTAATAAAAAAATTTTGGATATAGCAAGTACGATATCTTCTATGACAATCGAGGAGAAGGCAAGGCTTGTAGCAGGAGCTGATTTTTTTGGTTCAGCAGGGATAGAGAGATTGAATATTCCAAGGATGCAGCTTCTTGATGGTGGAACGGGAATTAATTTTGAACAGCTTTTCGGCGATATGCTTGATGACAGGGAAATAAATAGCACAAATGGAATGGTTGGCGAAGGTAGTCTTGTCCGTGTTATTGAGTATTTTTTTGAGCCTGAAAGGCTGAATGAGGAAGATTTGCCGCTTTATAACAATATAAATACAAGATTATGTAAACTAGTAGGAAATAATATTGAAAACTACTGTAATAAAGAGTGTAATTCAGAAAAGAATTTTTGCGAATATGAAAAGCTGATGTATTCACCGGGATGTTATCCTCCCGGTATTGTTTTAGGTGCAACATGGAATCCTCATGTTGTGTTTCAGGTAGGGCAGGCTCTTGGGCTTGACGCTATAGTTTATGGTATTGATATTCTTCTGGGAAGCCCAAATGTGAATATTCACAGAGACCCTCTAAACGGAAGGTTGTTTGAAGGATATTCCGAGGACCCTTTTCTTGTGTCGGCGCTTGCCCCACAGCTTGTTAAGGGAGTGCAGGAGCATGGTGTTGCAGCAAATGTTAAGCATTTTGCCGCAAATAATCAGGAAACCTTCAGGATGGGAATCAATGAGCATATATCAAAAAGAGCGTTGGAGGAGATATATTTTCCGGGCTTTAAGGCATGTGTCCGTGCAGGCGTAAGGAGTGTTATGAGCGCATATAACAGGATAAATGGTGTTCCATGCACGGAAAACTACGATTTGCTTACGGATAAGCTTAAATGTAGGTGGGGCTTTGACGGAATGGTTGTATCTGACTGGGGTGCTGTCAAAAATCTGCCTGAGGCCATAAAAGCAGGAAATGATCTTGCCATGCCGGGACCTATGGATTATATGCCGATAGTTTCTGCCGTTTTAAATAGTAAGGAGGACAGTGGGAATGTTGAAAATATTCTTGATGAGCGTGTTCTTGACAGGGCAGTGGAACGAATATTAAAAACAATTAACTGGATTGCCAATAACAGAAAGAAGATAAATTTTTCCGTTGACGAGATAAAGTCTTTTACAGATGAGGCTGCTTACACTGCCGCAGCAGAGGGGATCGTGCTTCTTGAAAATAATGGCGTGCTCCCGATGAAAGAAAATGTGAGTGTGTCCATTATGGGAAGTCCATCCTATGACAACTGTGGGGCTTTAAGACCTCTTAGCAGGATTATTGAATGCGGAAACGGAAGTGCAGGCATAAATACGGACAGAGTGGGAGATTTAGTAAAAAGTATCTCTTGTTATATACCAAATGAAAATATAAGCTTGGGAGAGGTGAGAAAAAGCACGGAAGTAATGCTTTATATCGTTAAAATTCCGGGTATGGAGGGCAATGACAAAAAGACTCTCCGAATGTCAGATCATGATATATTGGCAATCAATGATTTATGCGGGAAAAAGAAAGGCTTTGGAGTGGAAAAAAAGCTTGTGGTTATATTAAATACAAGCGGGCCTGTTGAGCTTACAGGTATAAATGAGGAGGAAATCGATGGCATTCTTGCAATGTTTCTTCCGGGTATGGAGGGTTGCCATGCATTAGCAGATATTTTGTTTGGGAAAATTTCACCATCCGGAAAGCTGCCGCTTACATTTCCTGCAAGATATGAGGATACGCCCACATACATTAATTTCCCGGGTGACGGATATAATGTTAATTATGGGGAAGGAATCTATGTTGGCTACAGATATTATGACAAGAAGAAGCTTGAGCCCAAATATCATTTCGGTTACGGACTTACTTACACTACATTTTTGTGTAGGCTGGATAATGTTTGTGTAGTGGATAACAATATTCATGTAGAAGTATACATTAAAAATACGGGAAAATTTAAGGCCGGTCAGGTTATTCAGCTTTATGTTGGAGATGTGTATTCCACGGTTTCAAGACCGATAAAGGAGCTGAAGGCATTTAAAAAGCTTTTGCTTGATATAGGAGAGGAACGGAGTATTTCCTTCGATATAGGCATAAAGGAGCTTGCGTATTTTGACATGGATTTTGATACGTGGCTCGTTGAGGAAGGTTTTTATGATGTGTATGCTGCCGTCTCATCTGCGGAGTGTGATGTTTTCGGCAGGGAGAGAGTATATATTGATGTGAAGTCGCCGTACAGCTATGGAATGAACTCTACGATTAAAACCTTGTATGAGCATACAGAATTAAAGCAGGCTTTATTTGAGCTGTGGAAGATTTACGGCTTTGAGGAGGGAATACTAAGCTCAAATTATCAGTATACTGCAAGCAATAAACTAAAGGATATTATTCCCATGGATGATGAGAAGGATATAAAGAAATTTGATGAAAAATTTATGGAAAAAATAAAGCATATCAGGAAGCCTTGATGGATAAATAATACTAAGAAACTATAAGAACCTAAATATTAAATAAAAATGTTATGGGAGGCAGACATGGTTTTAGAGGGTAAAAAACCACAGAAGGTTTTTAAATATTTTGAGGAGCTTTGCAGTATTCCCCACGGCTCGGGAAATACAAAAAAAATAAGTGATTATCTTGTCTCTTTTGCCAAGGTTAAGGGCTTTCAATATATACAGGATGAGCATGATAACGTCGTTATATATAAGGAAGCGTCGGCAGGATATGAGGATTCGCCTGTTGTTATTTTGCAGGGGCATATAGACATGGTGTGTGAGAAAACTGCGGAAACGGACATTGATTTTAAAAATGAAGGCTTAAGGCTTAAATGTGATGGAAATGTAATATATGCGGAAGGGACAACCTTAGGAGGAGACGATGGCATAGCAGTAGCCTATATGCTTGCCATCCTTGACTCGGAGGATATTGAGCATCCTGCCCTTGAATGTGTGTTTACCTCCGATGAAGAAATAGGTCTTCTTGGCGCAAATGCACTTGACTGTTCGGTTCTTCGGGGCAGAATACTTTTAAATATTGATTCCGAGGAGGAGGGCAAGTTACTTACAAGCTGTGCAGGAGGTGTAACGGCTTGTTGCAGTGTTCCCGTACAATATGATAATCTGCAATTTGCAAATGGAGTTTCAGATGAGGGGAAGGCTTACTGTTTAACTGTTGAGGGAGTGACGGGAGGTCACTCGGGAGTGTGCATAGATAAGCAGGGAGCCAATGCAGTAAAGCTTTTGGGACGTGTGCTGTATAGTCTTTTTGAGGATAATGATATCGGTCTTATTTATATTTGGGGCGGAAATAAGGATAATGCCATACCGAGAAGTGCGTATGCCCATCTACTTTTCAGGGAGAGTTCTTATGATGGCATGGATGAAATAGAAAATAAGCTTTCCGAGCTTGAAAGCATTTTAAGAAAGGAATACAGGCATACGGATAAGGCTATAAGTATAAGTCTTAGACCAGTGAAATTTGTTGACAGGGTATGCTATACCGAGGATGAGGATAGCGCACCTGCATGTGTTATGACTAAAGCTTCCTCGGAAAAGGTGCTTGCTGCACTTGCAGGGCTTCCAAACGGAGTTATGAAATACAGCATGGATATACAAGGATTGGTACAGACATCGCTTAATTTGGGAGTTTTAAAGACAAACATTTCTGATAAGCAGTGTGTAGACTGTAGTTTTTCGGTAAGAAGCAGTGTTGGTACTGAGAAGGAGGAGCTTATCAGCAGGATGAAATGCCTGATGAAGTTTTTTGGAGGAAATGTAACCGTTTCAGGCGATTATCCTGCGTGGGAGTACAAGGAAAATTCTAAGCTTCGTGATATTATGGTATCCTGTTATGAAAAGCTTTATGGCGAAAAGCCAGAGCTTATTGCAATACATGCGGGGCTGGAGTGCGGAATATTTGCAGGGAAGCTGGAAGGGCTTGACTGTGTGTCCTTTGGTCCGAATATAGAAAATATACACACTACGGAAGAAAAGCTTTATATTGACAGCGCTTGCCGAACGTGGGAATATATTATTATGGTACTGAAAAATATTAAGTTGTAGGAAGGGAGAAAATGTGGAGTTGTCACACTAAGAATATTTATATCAAAATATAAATATTCTTAGTGTGGCAGACCATGTGAAGAAAAATGGAATTTTGGGAAAAAAACGTAAGAAGGGTTGTTCCGTATGTTCCTGGAGAACAGCCGAAGGATGATAATATTATTAAATTAAATACAAATGAAAATCCATATCCGCCTGCCCCGGCAGTGGTAAATAAAAGCTTAAGTCTTTCGGATTTAAGGCTTTATCCTGACCCGAAGGCAGAGCTGCTTGTGAAAAAAATTGCTGAGTATCACGGACTGTCACAGGAAAATGTATTCGTCGGCGTGGGTTCGGATGACGTTATAGCTATGTTATTTATGACGTTTTTTAATTCGGAACGGGACATACTTTTTCCGGATGTTACATACTCCTTTTACGATGTGTGGGCAGATATGCTTAAAATTCCGTATAAGGCTGTGCCTGTTATGGAGGATTTTCGGCTTCGCAAAGAGGATTATTATGTGGAAAACGGAGGAATCATTTTTCCGAATCCGAATGCGCCTACCGGTATTGCAGAGCCTGTTTCATTTGTGGAGGATATACTTAAAGCTAATCGGGATGTGGTAGTTATAGTTGATGAGGCATATGTGGATTTTGGCGGTGAGAGTGTTCTTCCGCTCATTAACGATTACGATAATCTTGTGGTTGTAAGGACTTTTTCAAAGTCACGTTCAATGGCAGGCATAAGAATAGGATATGCCATGGGAAATGCTAAACTGATTCAGTATTTGAATGACGTAAAATATTCCTTTAACTCATATACAATGAATATGCCTTCCATAATTCTGGGTGCGGAAAGCTTAGGGGACGACGCATACTTTAAGGATACTATAGCAAAGGTGGTAAGCACAAGGGAGTGGTTTAAGAAAGAGATAGAAAAGCTTGGATTTATAAGCCTTCCGTCCTCTGCAAACTTTTTGTTTATAACTCACAAAGCCTTAAGTGCCAAGTATATATTTGAGGAGGCAAAAAAGGAAGGCATATATGTGAGATATTTTGATAAGCCCCGCATCGACAATTATCTTCGCGTTACGATAGGAACAGATGAACAAATGGAAACTTTTTTGGAGTTTTTGAAAAAACTTACATAAAAAGCTCTGTATTTAAGCCAAAAAGCAGTGTACAAATTGTACACTGCTTTTTTTATATTTTGTGTTGAAGTGTACATGACAGTGAAAATAAAATATAAGTGTATTCAGCAAAAATAAAAGGAAGGTGCACAAAAAGGTTATATATATGGAATTTAAAGAATTTTTAAATGTTGTGAAGGATAAGCTGCCTGATTACTTATTGCAATATGATATTGAGGATATCCATGTAAATACGGTCAGTAAAAATAACGGCAGGAAATTCACGGGAATTGCCATAGCAGTGAGAGATGAACAGATTTCTCCCAATATATATATGGATTATTATTATATGCTTTATTCAGAGGAGAAGGACATGAATCATATATTGGAGCTTATCGCGGAGGAATATATAAAAGCAAGAGAGAACATAGATGGCTATGATATCAAGTCCATTGATAACATGGATATACAAAACCATATTTTTTTAAAGCTTATTAATTTTGAAAAAAATCAGGAAATACTTGCCGATTGTCCATACATAAAATATGAGGATTTAGCCATAACCTTTCGAATACTTTTAAAATCAGATGACAGCGGAATTGCCTCGGCATGTATGCGCAACAAAGAGTTTGACAAGCTTAATATGGATATTGACAGTCTGTATAATATTGCAAAGGAGAATACAAGAAGGCTTTTTCCTCCGGTTTTGCAAAGGCTTGACAAAATGATATTTGACAAATATTCAGATATATGCGAGTCTCCGCATGACATGAATTTATATGTTCTGACGAATAATCAGGGAATAAATGGTGCCGTATATATGTCATACGAGGATATAATAAGTGATTTTGCAAAGGAGCATGGCAGCTTTTATATTCTTCCCTCAAGTATTCATGAGGTTATTCTTTTTCCAAAGGAGCGGGACGAGGCGAGAGAGGAGCTTTCGGAGATGGTTATGGAGATAAACAGATATGTAGTTGCAGATACGGAATACCTGTCAGACAGTGTATATTTTTATGATTCCGATGTGGGACAAATCGTTGCTTGACGAATGATTATTACTATGATATTTTAAATAAGCAGGAATTGCATTATTTTATATATAGTTATTGGAGGATTTATGATGACAAAAGGTACTGTAAAATGGTTTAATAGTCAGAAAGGTTACGGCTTTTTAACAACTGAGGAGGGTAAGGATGTATTTGTACATTTTACCGGACTCAATATGGAAGGCTTCAAAACCCTTGAAGAAAATCAGTCAGTAGAATTTGACGTTGTTGACGGAGAAAAAGGACCACAGGCTGTAAACGTTTCTGTAATATAAAAAAACTAAGAAATGCACTGAAAAGGGGCTGTCGCATTAAGGATTTACTGCTTGCGGCATGCCCCATTTTTTAGTTGACAAAATCTTGTAAATAGCATAGAGTTAAGAGAGAAAAATATTCAATATGTGAGGTACATTTACATGGCAGAGAGCTTTGTATCGAGGAAGGACAGAATTATAGCCTCGGCAATTGAAATTATAAGTGAGTCAGGTCTATCGGCACTTACAACAAGCAATCTTGCGGCGAGAGAGAACATTGCGGAGGAAACCCTCTATAAGTATTTTGGCGGGGTAGATGATGTTTTGCTTGAGGTTGTTGATTTTTATTCAAGATTTGACAAAAGCATACAAAGTACCATAAGGTCAAAGGAAGGTACGTATATTCAAAAGATAAAGAATTATTTGGATGCATATGCTACATATTATGATAATTATTATGCGATATCAACTCTTATGTTACAGTATGAGGAGCTTTTGCATAATATGTATACAAGAGATAAAATTGCAGAATGTATCACGGATAGATTAAGATACATAGAAGAACTGTTTCAAAATGCAATTGACAGTCATGAGATTACGGATTCGTTTTCTGCATGGGAGCTTGCAAATAATGTTACGGGTATAATAATGTCACACACATTGAGCAGGCGGATTGTATATCATAAAAAATCATTTAAAACTGAGCTTATGGAGAATATTCATAAGTGGCTTATGTTAATAAAGGTAGATTAGGAGGGTTTATTTATGAAGGTTTTAGTGGCTGAGGACGATATGGCAAGTGGAAAATTCATGGAGAAGCTTCTTTCAAAATATGGGGAAGTAGTTGTTGCAAGAGATGGGATTGCCGCTGTTGACGAATTTGTTAAGGCGGTAAATAACAATGAGAAATTTGACCTTGTATGTATGGATATTATGATGCCGAAGATAGACGGCTATAAGGCTCTTGCCTCTATTCGGGACGCTGAAAGAAAGCTTGGACTTGCAAGGGATTCAAGATGCAAGGTTGTGATGATAAGCGCACTTGACGAGGGCTTTGATGCAGCTTATGCAAGTGATGATTATGAGGAGTATATATGTAAGCCAATAGACGTTATTAAATTTGATAATTTAGTAAGGAAGCTTGGCTTGGCGTAGAATTTCGCTATGGATTTATTTGATTATGTACGTAAAAATAATATGAAGGATACGGCTCCTCTTGCAAAACGGTTAAGACCTGAAACGCTTGAGGAGGTTGTGGGACAGGAGCATATTCTTGGGAAAGACAAGCTCCTGTATCGTCTTATAAAAGCGGATAAGCTGGGCTCCATTATTTTATATGGACCTCCCGGTACAGGCAAGACAAGCCTTGCAGCCGTTATAGCCAATTCCACCAGTGCTGTTTTTAAGGAATTAAATGCGGTGGCGTCAGGTAAAAAGGATATAGAAGCTTTCGTTAATGAAGCAAAGGACAGGCTTGGAATGTACGGTAAAAAGACAATTCTTTTTATCGATGAGATTCACAGGTTTAATAAAGCACAGCAGGATTTTCTGCTTCCTTTTGTTGAGGACGGAACAGTTGTGTTTATTGGGGCAACTACCGAAAATCCTTTTTTTGAAGTAAATAGTGCTCTTATATCCCGTTCTACAGTATTTCAACTGAACCCTCTCTCAAAAGAAAACATAGAAGTTCTTATAAAGCGCGCAGTATATGATACTGAAAAGGGGATGGGTGCATATAATGCTGAAATAACGGATGAAGCAGCTTCTTTTCTTGCACAAATTTCCGAGGGTGATGCAAGAAATGCATTAAATGCCGTGGAGCTTGGAATTTTATCCACAAAGCCTGACGAAAAAACAGGCAAAATAATTATAGATATTGATGTGGCATCAGAGTGTATTCAGAAAAGGTGCCTCAGATATGAGAGGGATGGGGATAATCATTATGATACCATATCGGCATTTATAAAAAGCATGAGAGGCTCTGACCCTGACGGGGCAGTATATTATCTTGCAAAAATGCTTTATGCGGGCGAGAGTGTTACGTTTATTGCAAGAAGGATAATGATATGTGCCAGTGAGGATGTGGGAAATGCAGACCCACAGGCAATAGTGGTGGCTTCGGCATGTGCTCAGGCGGTTGAGAGAATCGGAATGCCGGAAGCCCGTATCATACTTGCACAGGCTGCCATATATGTGGCGTGTGCACCAAAGAGCAATTCCATAATAAACGCTATAGATGAGGCATTTTCTGCAGTAAAAAATGTTGGTAACTGTAATGTGCCACCCCATCTTCGGGATGCTCATTACGAGGCGGCAAAGGAGCTTGGACATATAGGCTACAAATATGCACATGATTATCCTAAACATTATGTAAATCAACAATATCTACCTGATAAGCTTGTGGATGAGACCTTTTATCATCCGGGAGACATTGGATATGAGGAGGATATAAAAAAGTGGTTAGAATATATAAAGGAATGTTAAATATTTCTTAATAAATTGATAAGTATAAATAAAAAAATTGGTTACAATTTGGACACAAAATTATGGTAAGGTGAACGCATAAACGCGAACGCAGGTCCGAAGAACATTCGATGACTGCTTGCAGTCAAGCGAATGCTCAAGGACCTATGTGAGTGTAACGAACACCGAAAAACCGGAGGTTTTGAGGTGAGCGTTTATGCGGGAAGAAAAGACATATAAAGCTCAAAGCGAGTGTAACGAACACCGAAAAACCGGAGGTTTTGAGGTGAGCGTTTATGCGGGATATAAAATTTTAAAGAGTTAAGGAAAAACGTATAATAATTAAACAAACAGGGAGGATGTTATGAAAAAAAAGAAGAAAGCCGTTATACCTATAATTATTTTATTACTTATAGTAATCGGTGTGGTTATAGGTGTGATAGTTGCAAAAAAGAAAAAAGAAAATGATGCTGAAGGTGTTGTATATGTTGAATCTGTTAAAAACATAACCGGAGCGGGCTTTTATGGTGAAAACAGATATATGGGAATTGTGGAATCTCAGGAAACGAAGGGTGTGGAAAAAGCATCTGACAAAACGGTAAAAACCGTTTTTGTTGAGGTTCAGGACACAGTAAAGGAGGGAGACCCTCTTTTCGAGTATGACACTGAGGAAATGGAGCTTAAGCTTAAGCAGCTTGAGCTTGAGCTTACAAGTATCAATAACAGTATAACTACGGCAAATCAGCAGATTGCCACATTAAACAGTGAGAAGGAACAGGTTCCGGCAGAGGAACGTATAGAGTATACAAGTCAGATACAGAGCCTTCAGGCACAGATTAATCAGTATAATTATGATGCAAGTGCAAAGCAGCTTGAAATCGACAGACAGAAAGTAGCCATGCAAAATTCAATCGTGTATTCCCCGATGGACGGAGTTATAAAGGAAATAAAAAATGAAAGCGGTGGCTCACAATCCTCAGGGGATATGGATTATTATGATCCCTATGGCAGTGATGATAATAATTCCAATGCATTTATACAGATAATGGCAATGGGAGATTATCGTATAAAGGGAACGGCAAATGAAATGAACATTTACAGCATGTCCGAGGGAACTCCTGTAATTGTGCGCTCCCGTATTGATGAAACACAGACGTGGACCGGAACTATTACAAAGATTGATACAGAGCATCCGGACCAAAATAACAATAATTATTTTTATTCATCAGGAACACAGACAACAAAATATCCGTTTTATGTTGAGCTTGATTCCATAGACGGACTTATGCTTGGACAGCATTTATATATTGAACTTGATTACGGACAGAGTGCAGCGAAAGAGGGCTTGTGGCTTGATGAGTTTTATATTGTAACGGATGATGGAGCTCCTTATGTATGGGCTGCAGATAAGAAGGACAGAATTGAAAAACGTAAGGTTGAGCTTGGAGAATATGACGAAAATCTTATGAGGTATGAGATTTTGTCAGGACTTTCAGCGGAGGATAGGATAGCGTTCCCTGACAGCTATATTAAGGAGGGAATGAAGGTTACGGAGAACTATGAGGATGTCATCAATCAGAATATGCAGGGTGGTGACGGAATGCCTGAAGACTTTGATTATGACTTTGATATGCCTGAAGCACCAGAAGGAGAAATCATTGATGGTAACGATATACCAGAAGGAGAAATCATTGATTATAACGTTGATATACCTGAGGGAGAAATTATAGATGATAACGGTGAACTGCCTGAGGGAGAAATTATTGATGATGAAGGTGAGCTGCCTGGGGAGGAACGCTGATGATACTTGAATTAAAGAATATATACAAAAATTATATTCAGGGAAGTATGGATGTTCCTGTACTTAAGGATATTAATTTATCTGTAGAAGAGGGCGAATATGTGGCAATCATGGGTCCTTCAGGATCAGGAAAAACTACGCTTATGAATATTATAGGCTGTCTTGATAAGCCTACCTCAGGAACTTATCTGCTTGGTGGGGAGGATATAGGAAACTACAAGGATAAGGAGCTTTCTTTTGTGAGAAATAAAAGTATAGGCTTTGTTTTTCAGACTTTCAATCTTATGCCCAGACAATCAGCACTTGACAATGTGGCTCTCCCGCTACAATATGCCAAGGTGCCTAAAAAGGAGAGAAAGCAAAAATGTATAGATGCCCTTACAAAGGTTGGACTTGAGGAAAGAATTGATTTTAAACCGACACAGCTTTCAGGAGGACAAAAGCAGAGGGTTGCAATAGCAAGAGCCATAGTCAACGAGCCTATGATACTTCTTGCCGATGAGCCTACAGGTGCCCTTGATTCAAAATCCGGACTTCAGGTTATGGAGCTTTTTAGACGACTTCATGAGGATGGAGCAACAATTATTATGATTACCCATTCTGACGAGATAGCGGGCTATGCAGACCGGGTGATAAGGATTATTGACGGAGAGCTTTTGGATGGAAGCGAAAAAACAAATGTTGCGGATTCGGAGGTGATATAATGAGCAAAAAGAAAAAAATAATTATATCACTTGTTGTAACTGTTGTAATTATAGGTCTTATTACGGGAATACTTTTTGCTGTTAAAAAGAAAACAAAAAATAAAAAGACAGTTGAGGTATATCCCGTATCTGATCTTTCTGAAAACAGCTCAGACTTCGGCTCATGGAACACCATGAGTGGAAGGGTAATTATAAAGAATGAACAGAAGATATATTTGAATTCCGGGCAACAGGTAGCTGAGGTGCTTGTTAAGGAGGGGGACGAGGTAAAGGCAGGAGATGTGCTTATGAGATATGATACAACCTCACAGAACCTTCAGCTTGAGCTTATGGCTGCCGATGTTGAGATTGCAAGAGTATCAGTAATCGTTGCTGAAAGGCAGCTTGACAAGCTTAAAAATACAACACCTGTAGAGCCTACAACGGAACCACCCGTAACGGAAGCACCTGCAACAGAAGCGCCAACTACTGAGGCACCTTCTACAGAGGACCCTGATGCTACGCCTATGGATGCGGAGCAAAATAACAAGCCACAGGAAAATCCGGCGCCTGCACCTGCACCTGAGCCAACTCCTGAACCAGTGCCTGAACCGGTTCCGCCTGAGGATTTGGAGCAGACCTATACGAAGGAGGAGCTTGAAAAGGCAATTAAGGATAAGGAAAATGAAATAAAATCCTTAAGGACGGCATATCAGCTTGAGCAGATTAAGTATGAAATTGCAAGCTATCAGAGTGCCAACGGTGATGTGCTTGCCAATTTTAATGGAGTAGTAAAAACACTTTCTGACCAGGAAGAAAGCATATTGAATAATGAGCCGTTTATAGTCATAGGAACAGATGACGGATATACGGTTCAGTCAGATATCGGAGAATTCAGCCTTATGACCGTAGGGATAGGTGATACCGTTACCATATATAGCTACGAAAACGGAATGACATATACAGGTACAATAACCGAAATATCAAATATTCCTTCAAATAATAATTATTATTACTATGGAACGGTTGAAACATATTATCCTATTACGATTGCAGTTGATAACCCTGACGGTCTCACTCAGAATATGTGGTTGGAGGTAAGCCTTAATGGAGGATTTTCGGATGAAGATACAGGAACGCTCTGCCTTCGGACTGCCTTTGTCATGAGCGAGAACGGAAACAGCTATGTTATGAAGCAGGTGGATGGGAAACTGGAAAAGTGCTATGTAAAAACAGGTAAAACCTATTGGGGCTCATATGTTGAGATTTTATCCGGACTTAATGAGGATGATTATGTGGCATTTCCGTATTTAAGCAGTGCTGTAGAGGGAACAAAAACCATGGAAATTTCGTTATACGAAAGTTCGTTATACAGATGATGTGAGGAGGGTGACTATGTTAGAGAATATAAGATTATCTTTTCAGGGTATTTGGGCGCATAAAATGCGTTCCTTCCTTACTATGCTTGGAATAATAATAGGAATTGCTGCCATTATAGCCATTGTTTCCACAATAAAGGGAACAAGTGAGCAGATAAAGGACAATCTGGTAGGTTCAGGAGATAATGTTGTACAAATTCAGCTTTATGAAGGAGATTGGAATTATTATTCAGGCGAAAATAATACCCCTGAAAATATGCCTATCATAAATGAGACAATAAAGGATGAGATACTTGAAATTGATGAGGTCGTTGCAGTAGCTGCCTATAGATACGGCTCCATGTATGAAGGCATTAATTATAAGGGAACAAGCCTTGAAGGTGTGTCGGTATATGGTGTTGATGATAATTATTTTGATTTAATGGGATACCGTGCGGTAAAGGGAAGATTATTTGTTGATACTGATAGAAAAGAGTACAAAAAATTTATTATTTTGGATAGTATTGCAAGTAATGCATTGTTTGCAGGTGAGGAACCGATTGGAAAGACAATGGAGATAAAGGGTGACCCGTTTATCGTTATAGGTGTGGTAGATAAGATTGACACCTTTACACCTAAAATTGAGTCCATGGATGATTACTATACTTACTTTTCCGATTCGGCACGGGGAAAGCTGTTTTTCTGTGAAAACGTATGGCCTATGATTTATGCCTTTGATGAGCCTTACAATGTTGTTGTAAAGGCAGAAAACACGGAGGCAATGACACAGGCGGGAAAGAAAACGGCAGATATATTAAACGGATATATACCTTCCGCCGAGGGCGAAGAATCAAATTACAAATATAAGAGTGAGGATTTGCTTGAAAAGGCCAAGGCACTTCAGGATCTTTCCGCATCAACAAGCCAGCAGCTTATATGGATTGCAAGTATTTCACTTCTTGTAGGAGGAATCGGTGTTATGAACATCATGCTTGTGTCCGTAACGGAAAGAACGAGGGAAATTGGTCTTAAAAAAGCACTTGGGGCAAGAAAAAAGGTTATTTTGGCTCAGTTTCTCACAGAGGCTTCCGTGCTTACAAGCTTAGGCGGACTTATAGGAGTAGGAGCCGGAATCGGACTTGCGTATCTTATATCAGGAATAGCAGAGGTTCCTGTGGCCATAAGCGGACCTGCAATTGTTATATCAGTTGCCTTTTCCATGATTATAGGCGTCGTATTTGGACTTATACCATCCATCAAGGCGGCAAACCTTAACCCGATAGATGCATTAAGATATGAGTAAGGGATAGATAATGTTTATGAAAATGGAAAACGATACGGAAAAAACAAATATTGATAATGAGGACATGGAATATTTATCATCCCTCAGAAAACGCAAGGGGTCAAGGGTTGTTGCCTGGATTTGTCTTGTCATTATAGCTGTTGTCATTATAGCTACCATTATAACTGGTGTAACCGGCAGCAAATATTTTGCAGGCTGTTTATTTCTGTGTATCATCATCCCTATCCTTATGTATGTTTTTTTATGGGTAGGAAAGCTATTGTTCAATTCGAATAAATAAAAGCATTGAAAAAAAATAGGTTTTTTGCTATACTTATTCATTGTATGAAAATACTTGAACAGTAGATAAATATGGATAGGAGAACAAAAATGGGATTATTAAAGGATTGGCGTGATCATGCATATGGTCTTGATGACAGAACACCGGAAGGTGAAAAATTTTGGTATGACTATTTTCAGCAGGAAAAATCTATATATGAAAAAATACTCGGTAATCCTAAGGAGTATATAAAAGGAACCATAAAGGAGCTTGCAGAGCTTTTCGGTGTAAGCATTGAAATTATGGTAGGCGTTCTTGACGGTATTGATGATAGTCTTATAAACTCAAACAATCTTGATGAGGCTGATGAGGATACGGTAGTATCTCTTGCATATGATGTTGAAAAGCTTTACATGAATATGGTGGGCTGCAATGCCGAGTGGCTTTATACACTTCCTCAGTGGGATGATATTCTTACGGAGGAGAGAAGAAAAGAGCTTTACAAGATTGAAAAATCTTCAAAGACGATTGTTAAGCCTCCAAAGGTTGGCCGTAATGATCCTTGTCCTTGCGGAAGTGGTAAAAAGTACAAGAAGTGCTGTGGGGCAAACTAATATGAAATACAGTAAGGAACAGTCAGATGCAATTATGCATGTGGAGGGTCCTATGCTTGTCGTTGCAGGACCGGGAAGCGGGAAAACTGCCGTTATTACAAGACGAATAAAATATCTCATAGAATCTGCGGGAGTGAATCCCGCAGATATTCTTGTTATAACCTTTACAAGGGCTGCTGCAAACGAGATGGAAAATCGGTTTAAGGCTATGACGGAGGATAATCATTATCCTGTAAGGTTCGGAACGTTTCATTCTATTTTCTTTTGGATTATAAAAACTGCTTATAATCTTGACAATTCCAGCGTTATATCAGAGGGTGAAAAAAGAATAATGATAGAAAAGCTTGTAAGTGATATTTCATCAAGGCAAAAATATAACCTGCTTGACAATAAGGAGGATATAATAGGCAGTATAATATCACAGATTGGCATTGTTAAATCGGATATGCTTGACATAGACAATTATTACAGCAGCGATTTGCCGGAAAACATTTTCAGGCAGATTTACAAGGCATATGACGCAGGTATGAGGCGGAACAGTAAAATTGATTTTGATGATATGCAGGTTATGTGCTTTCAGCTTTTAACATCCAGAAAAGATATACTTTCTCAGTGTAACAATATATTTAAATATATTATGGTGGATGAATTTCAGGACAGCAACAAAATTCAATATGAAATTTTTAAGCTGCTTTTAGGGGAGCGGAAAAATGCTTTTGTTGTGGGAGATGATGACCAGTCAGTATACGGCTTCAGAGGAGCACGACCTGAAATTATGCGACAGTTTACAAAGGATTTTTCTGATACAAAACTAGTATTTCTAGGGGAAAATTACAGGTGTGATACAGATATTACACAGGCATCCGCAGTGGTGATAAACGGAAACAAAAACAGATTTGAGAAAAAGCTGCATTCACAGAGCACGGATGAGGGGCTTGTAAAAATTCAGCTTACGAAGGATCAGCAGGAGGAGTACAAGCTTGTGCTTTTAAATGTTGACAGGCATGTAAAAAGCGGCATTCCATTGGAAAAGCAGGCCATAATATACAGGACAAATTTACAGCCGAGAAGGCTTGCGCTTACGCTTAACCGAATGGGAATACCATTTACAATGAATGATTTGCTGCCAAATATATTTGAAAACTATTTTGTCAGGAGTATTATTGATTATATGAGGGTGGCAGCAGGAGATACAAGCAGGGCGGCTTTCTTACGGATTATGAATAAGCCCGGGAGATATTTAAGCCGTGATGTTTTGGTAAAGGACCCCATAGATTATGATGATATAAGGTGGCGGCTTCGGTATAAGCAATATATAGTTGATAAGCTGGATAAGTTTGTAGCGGATTTAAAGCTTTTAAAAAAGATGAAACCCTATGCGGCGGTGAATTTTATAAGAAAAGGAATTGGCTTTGATGACTATGTGAGCTGGTACTGCGGAGAAAGAAAAATTGACCAGTCGGAAATTGAGGAGCTTATGGAGGAGCTTTCTGAAATGGTGTATAATATGGAAAGCTATGGTGAGCTGTTTGAATTTATAGCTGAATATGGGGACATATTAAAAAATAGCAACAAAGCAGGCAGGGAAAAAAAGGGGCTTAACCTTATGACTATGCATGGCTCAAAGGGGCTTGAATTTGATGTGGTTTACATCATTGATTTCATTGAGGGTATAGTGCCTTACAAAAAAGCAAAAACTGCTGAGGAGCTTGAGGAGGAGAGAAGAATGATGTATGTTGCAATGACAAGGGCAAGACATGAGCTTTATATTTATTCTCCTTTGCGTAAGGGCTCAAAGGATTGCACAATAAGCAGATTTTCCAAGGGCTTGAAAAACTACATCTGTAATTGATGACAACGTGGATTTTATTTTAATGTTGCACATCGTTCATTTTATGGTTAAAATACATTAAGAATTATTATGTAAGGAAAGATATTATGCTGTTTTCAAGTATCACATTTATGTTCACATTTTTACCATGTGTGATTTTAATATATTACATAAGTCCAAAATCCATCAGAAATTTTATTCTGATGCTTTTTTCCATGATTTTTTATGCTTGGGGCGAACCGAAGTATATTTTTGTAATGCTGGCTTCCATTATTGTTGGATATGTCATGGGGCTTTTGACAGATTATTACAAAAAAAAGGACAAGGATAAGACTGCAAGGCTTGCCATGGTTATTTCTGTTCTTGTCAATCTTGGAATATTATTTTTCTTTAAATATATTGGATTTTTTACTGAAAATTTAAACAAAATACCGGGGATAGAGCTTAAGGTGTTAGGACATGCCCTTCCTCTTGGTATTTCCTTTTATACATTTCAAATATTATCCTATTCGGTTGATGTATACAGGGGAAAGGCAAAATGTCAGAAAAATATAATAAACCTTGCTGCATATATTACATTGTTTCCACAGCTGATTGCAGGCCCGATTGTGCGTTATGAGACGGTTGCCGAACAGCTTGACAAAAGACAGGAAAGCTTTAACATGTTTGGTGACGGTGTAAACCGTTTCGTTACAGGTCTTGGAAAAAAGGTTCTCATTGCAAATATGTGCGGTGAGATATTTGATAAGCTGTCAGGACTTTCCGCAAGTGAGAATACGGTCATACTTTCGTGGATTTGCGCCATTGCCTTTTCACTTCAGATTTATTTTGATTTTTCAGGCTATTCGGATATGGCCATAGGTCTTGGAAAAATGTTCGGGTTTGAGTTTTTGGAAAACTTTGATTACCCTTACATCTCAAAGAGCATAACCGAGTTTTGGAGAAGGTGGCATATTTCTCTTAGTACGTGGTTTAGGGATTACGTTTATATTCCTCTTGGAGGAAACAGAAGGGGAAAGGGCAGAACTCTTTTAAACATTTTTATTGTGTGGCTTCTTACGGGCTTTTGGCATGGAGCAGAGTGGAATTTCATAATTTGGGGATTTTATTATTTTGTTCTTCTTATGCTTGAAAAGCTGTTTTTACTTGAATGGCTTAAAAAAGCCCCAAGTGTAATTTCAAGGCTTTATTCTTTGTTTTTTATAAATTTGGGATGGGTTATTTTTGCCTATGACAAAATGTCTGCACTGAAAAATGCAGTTTTAAATATGTTTGGAGGCTCAGGACTTGCATTTTCAAATGACCTTACAATATATTACCTTATTTCCTTCGGACTGTTTTTTGTAATTGCATTTGTGGCGGCTACGCCTTTGCCTAAAAAGCTTGTGACAAAATTACTGAATAATAAGAATGAAGGTCTTGTGACGGGATTAAATGCGGTGTTTATACTGTGCGTTCTTGTTTTGTCTACTGCATTTTTGGCAAGTGAGGCATTTAATCCGTTTTTGTACTTTAGATTTTAGCTGTCATGAATTGCAGGGTGGAAGGAGCAATGTTTTATGAAAAATAAAATATTAACTTTAATTTTTATTTTATATATTTTGTTCTTTGCGGTTGGCTCTCTTATTGCAAGAGATAGGGATTTTTCGGATATGGAAAACCGCCAACTGGCTGATATGCCGAAGCTTAATGGAAAAACTCTTGCTTCAGGGGAATTTTTTGAGGATTTTGAAACCTATTTAAGCGATCAAATTATCTGCAAGGATTTTCTTATGAAGCTTAAGGTAAGCTCCAATCTTGTGTTGGGACAGACAAAGGTGGAGGACGTTTTTTTTGGCGATGGCGGTATGTTGATTAAGGAATATGTTAATCCATATAATCAGCTTGGAAAAAATATCGGGTATATAAATGAATTTGTGGATGCAAATCCTGAATTTGAATTTACGTGGCTTATTGTGCCTAACGCATGTCTGATATATGAGGACAGGCTTCCAAATTACGCACAGTGCTATAATCAAAATGAGGTTATGGCATATATTATCGGAACTGCATCGGATAATATTAATGTTGCGGATTGTACAAGAGAGCTTATGGATGCAAGAGAGGAATACATTTATTATAACACGGATCACCATTGGACCATGAACGGGGCTTATATTGGTTATGGGGTTCTCTGTGAGGCTTTGTCGGTAGATGCTCTTTCCAAGGATATGTATAATGTAAGTGTGGCAAGTGACGAATTTTTAGGTACCCTGTATTCTTCTGCACCTACATTTTCGCAGGAAGCAGACAGCATAATTTTATATGAAAATCCTATGGGTGAATATAAGGTTGAGTATATGGATACCGGCGTTGTATCGGACAGCCTCTACAATTATGATAATCTTAATATAAAGGATAAATATACCACGTATCTTGACGGAAACCACGCTATAATGAAAATATCAAGCAACAGTTCCAATAAGGAAAAGCTGCTTGTCGTTAAGGATTCCTATGCACACTGCCTTTTGCCGCTTTTGGCGGATAATTTCAGTGAGATATATGTTGTAGACCTTAGATATTATCATCAGAGCGTAAGCGGGCTTGCAAGGGCGGAGGGTATAGAAAGGATTGTGTTTATCAACAATCTTGAGTTCCTTTCTACTGATAATAATTTTTTGTGGCTGGAATAATAAAAAAGTTTCCAAATGGGAGGGAAGGTTTGTGAAGGATAAATTAAAAAGGTTTTCTGTTTTTTTACCATACATAATATACGGCATGGTTATGATTTTTTATCATGTGGCAGGGTATGAGGTTTTGTATGATGATATTTTGGTGGCGGATAAAATGCCTGACACCTTTTCCGAGCTTATTGCAAATATTGATGTGTTGGCTTATGAAAACTGGAGCTCAAGAGTGCTTGTAAATCCGCTTATATGGATTGTTTCCTTTTTCGGTGTTTCTGTGTGGCTGGTGCTTGACATTCTCGTTATACTTTTTACATTTTGGGGCATTAACAGATTATTATTTAAGGGAAAGGACATTAAATTTACATATATTACATTGCTTGTGTTTTTGCTTTTTCCATTTTATATTGACATAACTGCGGGCTGGGTTGTCACCACAATGACATACCTGTGGCCTCTTGCGGCTGTTATTGCGGCATGCTTTACAATAAGAAATTATTTTGATGGTAAAAGAACAGGGATATTGCAGGCGGTAATAAGCATTATTCTGACGCTTTATGCAACAAACAAGGAAGAACTTTCCGTTATGATGTTTGTAATTTTCCTTACAATGTTTGTAATGTCAGTGAAGGAAAAGAAAATATCATATGTTTTTCTTATGCAGTGGCTTGTATCGGCAGGAGAGCTGGTATTTCATTTAACGTCCCAGGATAATCAGGCACGGGCAGTAAGCAAGGGCGGAAGTTTTTCTATTTTGGATAAAGTAGAGCTTGGCTTCAGCTCAACAATTATACATTTGTTTGATAATTTTTCCTTTATGGCATTATGGCTCTGTCTTTTTCTTGTCATAGGAGTATGTATTATGTCCAAAAAGGTAAGCCATATTTTAATATCGGTAATTCCTCTTGCTGTTTGGATTATTAACTGCTTTGGAGCGGATAAGCAGATGTTCGGTTTATATGACAGGAATATGTACTGCTTTGAATTTGCGGGCCCCTTGTTTGTTTCAGAGGGAAAATATAACAGCCTGTCCTCGTGGATTTCGTTGCTTGTTGCCATAATTCTTATTGTATGTATAACGGCTTCGGTTGTATTTATTTTTGGCAAGGATAAAAAGACCATATTGCTTGTAAGCCTTCTTGCAGGAGGTTTTGGGGGAAGAATGACCGCAAGCTTTGGTGAGCTTGGCTGGATGCCTTTTGCGAGAACCTTTACATTTTTCTATTTTGCGATGATTATTATAATTATGCTTATTACATATGAATGTATAAATAAATTAAAAGCCCGTAAACAGGATGTGCTTATCGGACTTTTGATAGGTATTGCCATGCTTTCCGTGGCAATTAATATTATTATACTTGGCATTGTGGATTTGGGGTTGGATTAGCTACTCAAGCTCGTTAAATTCTTCCTCATCCAAAAGTTCGTCAAAGGCATCTGCGGCAGCTTCATATTCCTCTTCGTCATCAATGGGAGTAAGCTCCACGTCATCGCCTTCAAGCTCCTTGTAGCGGTAGAGAAATACCTCGTTTTCCTCATAGCCCTCAATTACCTGGTCAGGCAGCAGAGCAATGTATTCCCTGTCACCTACAGGGTAAATTGCTATTACGTCACATTCAAGCTCCGTGCCGTCCTCAAGGGTCATTGAAATTTTTGGCTCATCAAATTCTTCGTTATTATTTTCCATTACATAATCCTTTCCATAAATTGTTAAATGGTGTATACTTACAGTTTAAGTGATGTTTTGTATAATGTCAACTTTCAGGGAAAAATAAGCATCAGGATAAAGAAAAAATGGAGATTTAAGATATGAAGCAGATTATGAAGTATTTTAAAAACTATAAGGTTAAGGCAATCCTTGCACCTCTTTTTAAAATGCTTGAGGCAAGCTTTGAGCTTTTGGTGCCTCTTGTTATGGCAAATATTATTGATATCGGTATAAAGAACGGCGATAAGCCATACATTTACAAAATGGCGTTGCTTATGATTGGACTCGGGCTTATCGGTCTTGCCTGCTCAATTACGGCACAGTATTTTTCCGCAAAGACGGCAATGGGTTTTGGCAAGGAGCTGAGATATGATTTGTTTAAGCATATTGAGACGCTCTCTTATACGGAGATAGACGAAATCGGTTCATCAACCCTTATAACAAGAATGACAAGCGACGTAAACCAGATTCAGACAGGTGTAAATATGTTTTTACGTCTTTTTATGCGCTCGCCCTTTATTGTGTTTGGTGCGGCAATTATGGCTTTTACGGTAGATGCTCACGTGGCAAAAGTATTTCTTATAACTCTTCCTGTGCTTATCGTTATAGTATTCGGTATTATGCTTATCACAATACCTCTTTATAAGAAGGTTCAGTCAAGGCTTGACAGCGTGCTTTTATCCACAAGGGAAAACCTTTCAGGCGTAAGGGTTATACGTGCCTTTAATCAGGAGGAAAACGAGAAAAATGATTTTTGCGGGAAAACGGAGCTTCTTACGAAGGAGCAGATTTTTGTAGGAAAAATATCATCATTTTTAAATCCCCTTACTTATGCGGTTATAAATCTTTCCATTGTTGCAATTATATGGCTTGGCGCAGGCAGAGTAGAGGAGGGACTGCTTTTGCAGGGCTCTGTATATGCCCTTGTAAATTACATGTCACAGATACTGATTGAGCTTGTCAAGCTCGCAAATCTTATCGTTACCGAGACAAAGGCGGTTGCCTGTGCAAACCGTGTGGGGCAGGTGCTTCTCACGGAAAGCTCACAGATATATCCTGATGCGGTGGGATTTGATACGACAGGAAGCAAAAACGGGGAATATGCAGGCAGTGATGTCAAGGTTCAGTTTGTAGGCGCAGGGCTTACCTACAAGAATGCAAAGGAGCCGTCCATAGAGGGCGTTAATCTTGAGGTTAAAAAGGGAGAAACAATCGGTATTATCGGAGGCACAGGCTCAGGAAAGAGTACATTTGTAAATCTGATTCCGAGATTTTACGACTGTACCGAGGGTAAGGTGCTTATTGACGGCATAGATGTAAAGGATTATCCAAAGGAGGAGCTTATAGAAAAAATTGGAATTGTTCCTCAAAAGGCAGTGCTTTTTTCAGGCTCTATAGAGGATAATATGAGATGGGGAAAGGCAGATGCAAGTGAGGAAGATATAAACCTTGCACTTGAAATAGCACAGGCTAAGACATTTGTGGAGGAAAAGGAAGGCGGTATTAAATTTTTGCTTAATCAGGGTGCAAAAAACCTTTCAGGCGGACAGAAGCAGCGTCTTACAATAGCGAGAGCCCTTGTTAAGAAGCCTGAAATCCTTATACTTGACGACAGTTCATCGGCACTTGATTATGCCACTGACGCTGCACTTCGCATGGCTATTAAGGAAAAAACGGATAATACGACGGTCTTTATCGTGTCACAGCGGTCCTCCTCAATTATGTATGCCGATAAAATTCTTGTTCTTGACGATGGTAAGATTGTAGGTATGGGAACACATGATGAGCTTCTTGCTTCCTGTGAAGTTTATCAGGAAATATGCTCATCACAGAATAAGGCAAAGGATGATGAGGATAAAAAAGATGCGGCGGATGCTGCTTACGAAGGCGGGGTGTTTGCATAATGTCAGGAAATAAAAATGCAGAAAATAAAGCAGTTATAAAGCGTATACTTACTCATATAAAAAGATACCGTTTCCTTGTTGTGCTGTCTTTTATATGTGCGGCAATATCCGTTGCGGCAACCCTTTATGCACCGATTTTGACGGGTAATGCAATAGACCTTATTGTAGAGGCAGGAAAGGTTGATTTTGAGGGAATAAAGGGGATTATTAAAACCTTTATTATTGTAATCGCCGTAACTGCTGTTTCGCAGTGGTTTATGAATATTATAAACAATCATATAACTTATCATGTTGTAAGGGACGTGAGAGATGAGGCATTCTGCCATTTGCAGAAGCTTCCGCTTTCATATATTGACTCACACAAGCACGGAGATATTGTAAGCCGTATCGTGGCAGATATAGACCAGTTTGCAGATGGACTTCTCATGGGCTTCACACAGCTTTTTACGGGTGTTGTTACTATCGGAGGAACACTTATATTTATGATGACAATAAATGTTCCCATTGCCCTTGTGGTTGTCGTGCTTACACCGGTTTCGCTTTTTGTTGCCGCATTTATTGCAAAGAGAACATACAGGCTTTTTAGAAGCCAGTCAGAAACAAGAGGTGAAATGACCTCGCTTATAGATGAGATGGTAGGGCAGCAGAAGGTTGTTCAGGCATTCGGCTATGAGGATGACGCACTTGACCGTTTTCAGGTTATAAATGACAGGCTTGAGAAGGACAGCATGAATGCTACGTTTTATTCTTCACTTACAAATCCCTGCACAAGATTTGTAAACAGTCTTGTTTATACTGCCGTGGGAATAATTGGGGCGCTTTCGGCAATAAGGGGACGTCTTTCAATTGGACAGCTTACATGCTTCCTTAGCTATGCCAATCAGTATACAAAGCCCTTTAATGAGATTTCAAATGTTGTGACGGAGCTTCAAAATGCAATTGCATGTGCTGCAAGGGTATTTGAGCTTATCGATGAAAGGTGTGAGGTGGCTGAGGATGCGGATGCTGTTGTTCTTGAAAAGCCGTCAGGTGAAATAAAAATAGAAAATGTGGCATTTTCATATGTTCCCGACAGAGAGCTTATTACGGATTTAAGTCTTGATGTGAAGCCCGGTATGAGGGTTGCAATCGTTGGACCTACAGGCTGCGGAAAGAGTACCCTCATCAATCTTTTAATGAGATTTTACGACGTTGACAAGGGTGCAATATCTGTTGATGGTACAAATATAAAGCATTTGACGAGAGAGTCCCTTCGGGATGGATATGGAATGGTGCTTCAGGAAACGTGGCTTAAATCAGGAACAATAAAGGAAAACATTGCATATGGAAAGCCGGACGCAACGGATGAGGAAATAATGGAGGCTGCAAAGAAGGCGCATTCTCACAGCTTTATAAAGAGGCTTCCACAAGGATATGACACGGTTATTACGGAGGATGGAGGCAATCTTTCCCAAGGGCAGAAGCAGCTTTTGTGTATTACAAGAGTAATGCTTCTTATGCCGCCTATGCTTATACTGGATGAGGCGACTTCCTCCATAGATACGAGAACGGAAATAAGAATACAGAAGGCATTTAACAAGATGATGGAGGGCAGGACAAGTTTTATTGTGGCACACAGGCTTTCGACAATACGTGAGGCTGATGTAATACTTGTCATGAAGGACGGAAATATAATAGAGAAAGGCTCCCACAAGGAGCTGCTTGCGCTTAAGGGCTTTTATCATCAGCTTTACAATGCGCAGTTTGCTCACTGACAGCCCTATAGGCTTATTTTCCCATGCAAAATTCAGAGAAGATTTTATTTACCAAATCGTCTTCAAGCTCTTCGCCGATTATTTTGCCTAGACTTTCATATGCTGCCATAAGGTCTATGGTGAAAAAGTCCTCGCTCATGCCGTTTTCTATGCTTTCCTTAACAGCTTCAAGACTGTTTTTGGTATCATAGAGAAGGGATTTATGTCTCATGTTTGTGACATATAATTCATCATTATAAGATATTTCGTCCTTAAAAAACATTTTCTTCAAAATGTCGTGCAAGGCATGCTTTCCATCCCCATATTTGGCTGATATTTCAAGGATTTCAGTATCAATTTTTGAACTTATCAACACTTTATCCACAATGATTTCTAGGTCATTTTTATTGATTAACGTAATAACTTTTTTGCCCTTTACGGCATCCATGATTTTGTAGTCATTTGCGTCTAAAACGGTAGTTCCGTCAACTATATAAAGTATTAAATCGGCATCAGAAATTATACTTAGAGCTTTATCAACGCCGATGCGTTCAATTACATCATCTGTATCACGTATACCTGCCGTATCCACGATATTAAGCGTGATTCCGTCAATGTTAATATATTCCTCAAGCGTGTCTCTTGTAGTGCCTTCTATATCTGTTACTATAGCTCGGTCAGTTCCCAAAAGCATGTTTAAAACAGAGGATTTACCTGCATTGGGTCTGCCTAAGATTACAGTGCGTATGCCCTCTCTTATGATACGTCCCGAAGCGCTTGATTTTATGAGCGTATCAACACTTATCAACAGCTTATCAACAGTAGACATAAGTTCTGCGGGGAAATTGTCGAGAGAGTAGTTTTCAGGGTCATCCAAGGCTGATTCTATATATGCGATATTATATAAAAGCTTTTCCCTCATATCTGTTATGACATCACGAAGTCCGCCGGTAAGCTGTTTCAGGGAGGAGGCGGCTGCCATTTCATTCTTGGAATGTATAAGATCCATGACCGACTCTGCCTGTGACATATCCATACGTCCGTTTAAAAACGCACGCTTCGTAAATTCGCCGGGCTGGGCAGGTCTTGCACCCATGCGGACTACAAGGTCAAAAACTTGTTTTAACACAATAATGCTTCCGTGACAGTCAAGCTCAACAACATCCTCAGTCGTGTATGAATGTGGGCTGCGCATAACAAGGCAGACTGCCTCATCATAAATGTGACCGTCATATGAGATGTGACCGAAGGCAGCGGTATATGTCTGCATGTCGGATACTTTTTTATTTTTACTTTTTGGTATGAAAATCCTGTCTGCTATCTGGATTGCCATACTTCCACTTATTCTTATTATGCCAATGCCTGAACCGCCCATGCCTGTTGCAATGGCTGCTATTGTATCTGTCATGGATGCTTCTCCTTGTTAATTATTATATGAAATTTTAGCATATTATGTACGGATTGCAAACAGCTTTTTTTATTGCATTGAATACGCTATTGTGCTATCATTTTCCTAAAATAATTATCTTTCTATTCTACTGTTTTGTTGGAAGTCTCCTGCGAATATCGCACTAGACCATAAAAATATGAAAGGGAAAACATAATGAGCACTACACATATAGAGGAGCATTACGATATAGCCGTTGTTGGAGCAGGACATGCCGGCTGCGAGGCGGCACTTGCGGCTGCAAGAATGGGATTTGAAACAATTTTATTTACAATAAGTATGGACAGCATTGCAATGATGCCGTGCAATCCCAATATAGGCGGAAGCTCCAAGGGGCATCTTGTAAGGGAAATTGACGCTCTTGGGGGTGAGATGGGAAAAAATATCGACAAGACTTATATACAGTCAAAAATGCTCAATGTGTCAAAGGGGCCTGCCGTACATTCCCTTAGGGCACAGGCGGATAAGGTTGAGTATACAAAGCAGATGAGGCTCACATTGCAAAATACGGAAATGCTTACCCTTCGTCAGGCGGAGGTCACGGAGCTTATGTATGAAACGGAGGAGAGCAAAAAACGTATTTGCGGTGTGAAAACATTTTCGGGTGCGGAGTATTATTGTAGGGCGGTTATTCTTGCCACGGGAACGTATCTTAAGGCGAGATGCATTTACGGTGATGTAGTAAATAATACGGGACCAAACGGGCTTATGGCTGCAAACCATCTTTCTGATTCTATGCTTGAGGCAGGGATAGGGCTGAGAAGATTTAAAACGGGAACACCTGCAAGGCTTGACAAAAAGACAATTGATTTTTCCAAGATGGAGGAGCAAAAGGGTGACGAGAAAATTGTCCCGTTTTCATTTACGAATAAGCCCTGTGACATCGCAAGAGAGCAGATATCCTGCTGGCTCACATATACAAATGAAAGGACACATGAAATTATAAAGGCAAATATAGACAGGTCGCCTCTTTTTTCAGGCTTTATTGAGGGGACAGGACCAAGATACTGTCCGTCAATCGAGGACAAGGTTATGAAGTTTCCCGACAAGAACAGGCATCAGCTTTTTATTGAGCCTGAGGGGGAATTTACAAATGAAATGTATATGGGCGGAATGTCCTCCTCGCTTCCTGAGGATGTACAGTATGCAATGATAAGAACGGTACCGGGGCTGGAAAATGTCAAGATAATAAGAAATGCATATGCAATAGAATATGACTGCATAAATGCCGTTAATTTAAAGGCAAGCTTAGAGCTTAAGGAGATGGACGGACTTTTCTTTGCAGGACAGATTAATGGAAGCTCAGGGTATGAGGAGGCGGCGGCACAGGGCATTATGGCAGGCATAAACGCCGCATTAAAGCTTAAGGGTGAGAAGCCCCTTGTTCTTGACCGTTCACAGGCATATATCGGTGTTCTCATAGATGACCTTGTTACAAAGGAAACCTTTGAGCCATACAGAATGATGACGTCACGTGCGGAGTACAGACTGCTTTTGCGTCAGGATAATGCAGACCTTCGACTTACGGATATAGGCCATGATATAGGGCTCATAGACGAGGAAAGATATAAAGCATTTTCTAGAAAAAGACAGCTTATCAATGATGAGCTTGAGCGTGTCAATTCACTTATGATAGGTGCGGGAAAGAAAATACAGGATTTTCTTGTGGAAAATGGAAGCACACCGATTAAGACGGCAGTGTCCTTGGGTGAGCTTATAAGACGGCCTGAGCTTAGCTATGAGCTTGTAGAGCCCATTGACGAGGGCAGGGATAAAAATAAAATTCTTGATGATGAGATTATCAATCAGATAAACATAAACATTAAATATGAGGGATATATCACAAGACAGAGGCAGCAGGTAGAGCAGTTCAAAAAGCTTGAGAAAAAGAAGATTCCGTCGGATATTAACTATGATGATGTGTCAAATCTAAGGAAGGAGGCACGTCAGAAATTATCGGAGATAAGACCGATTTCCATAGGTCAGGCATCACGAATATCGGGAGTATCCCCGGCGGATATATCGGTATTACTCATTTATCTGCACGGAAAACAGAATGTATAAGCATAAATTTACGACGAAAGAATGCGTAAATAAAACTGACAAATGCTCTGAAAAATGATATAATGAACGCATAAACGCGAACGCAGGGACGCAGAACATTCGATGGCTGCTTGCAGCCAGACGAATGTTCTCGGACCTATGTGAGTGTAACGAACACCGAAAAACCGAAGGTTTTGAGGTGAGCGTTTATGCAGAATGTAAATATGTTACAACATGCACAGCACATTTTATAGGGAGGATTACAATGTTTCAATTAAATAATTTTTATGACAATAAGAACATGATTTGTATTGCCCAATTCGGACAGTACAAGATTTTTGAGCATCAGAAGGATTTATCCGTATCGCCGCATATGGCTGAGACTGCTTATTTTGCGTCAGAGATGAACGTAAAAAAGAGGCAGGTATTAGTTGAGCTCAACAATACGGGCTGTACCGTTCAGGCAGGGGAAATGCAGTGGATGCTTGGAAATGTGCAGATGTCCAGCGGTGTTAAGGGAGTAGGAAACTTTATCGGTAAGATGGTAGGAGGAGCCGTTACGGGAGAGTCAGCTGTCAAGCCTGAATATTCAGGACAGGGACTTCTTATGTTAGAGCCTACATATAAGCATCTTATTTCAGTGGATGTAGGTCAGTGGGGTGGAAGTATCGTATTAGATGACGGACTTTTTCTTGTAAGCGACAGCTCACTGCAGCATAAGGTTGTTGCAAGAAGCAATGTATCCTCCGCTGTATTCGGCAGGGAGGGCTTATTTAACCTTTCACTTAACGGTCAGGGACTTGCAATACTTGAAAGTCCTGTGCCACAGGCAGAGCTTATACAGTTTAACCTTCAGGATGATGTTGTCAAGATTGACGGAAACATGGCAATTGCATGGTCAGCATCACTTGAGTTTACTGTAGAAAAGTCAACTAAGAGCCTTATCGGCTCAGCGATATCAAAGGAAGGACTTGTCAATGTATATCGCGGAACCGGAACAATACTTATGGCTCCAACGGCGTAGGAGGTTAAAATGGTATATCAGAGTTATTCAAACAATCAGAATATAGTTGTAAAAAGTGAGCTTGGCGGTATGCAGGTTTTAGAGTATGCAAGGGATATGAGTGTATCGCCGTTTAACGCTAAGGTCGAATATTACAGTGCAAAAATGAATGTCAATAAAAGACAGGTTCTCCTTAATCTAAACGGAAACGGCTATACCGTACAGGCAGGAGCCATGCAGTGGATAAGCGGAAATGTACAGATGTCTACAGGTGTTAAGGGAGTAGGAAATTTTCTTGGCAAGATGGTAAGTGGTGCAGTTACGGGTGAGTCGGCAGTTAAGCCTATATATGAGGGCTACGGACAGGTTATGCTTGAGCCTACATACAGGCACATACTTCTTACTGACATAGCAAGCTGGGGCGGTTCGGTTGTCCTTGATGACGGACTTTTTCTTGCATGTGACAACACGGTGCAGCAGAAGGTTGTTGCAAGAAGCAATGTATCCTCTGCACTGTTCGGAAGAGAGGGCTTATTTAACCTTTCCCTTAATGGACAGGGTGTTGCGGCACTTGAGAGTATTGTTCCTATGGAGGAGCTTATAGAAATTAATCTTGAGAACGATGTTATGAAGATTGACGGAAACATGGCAATTGCATGGTCGGGAAGCCTTGAATTTACCGTTGAAAAATCAGGAAAAAGCCTGCTCGGTTCAGCGGTGTCAGGCGAGGGACTTGTAAACGTATACAGAGGCACGGGCAAAATATGGATGGCTCCTGTCACTACAATGATAGCAGGTGCAGGAAGGACAGATATTACTGAAAATGCATCTACGGGAGGTACCGGCTCTGCGACGGCAACTGCCGGAATGAAGGCTATGGAAAAGGCTGATAAGATAACAAGCTTTTTGGACAAATTCAGTTAGATAGGGCGGTCGCACTAAGACTTGAGTGTACGGCTCGCCTATCGCTGTCACATGCTGCTATATACATAAAACCGTTTGAAGACGTCGGTACTTGAACTGGGGGTTCGATGCATCTGTACATGACAGATAAAAACACGCTTTCGCTCGTCTCCGACGTAACGGTACTAAAAATTGCCGG
>CAZWNL010000001.1:0-334217 GCA_964635615.1 uncultured Bacteroides sp. | reverse complement strand
AACCCTCGCGCCGCTATTAACGACCTACTCCCTTTCCAGGGGAGCCCCTTCAACCACTTGGGTACTTCTCCAAGTAGTATCCTGCGCTCTTTCGAGCAACGGAGAGGGTGGGATTCGAACCCACGCGCCCTTGCGGACAAACGGTTTTCAAGACCGCCTCGTTATGACCACTTCGATACCTCTCCTTATTTTTTATGCAATTAAAAGTCGCTGTTTTGTCAGCGACTTACTAATAGTAACAAACTCATTGTTTCTTGTCAATAATTTTTTTGAAATTTTCTAATCAAATTTTTGAAAAATTTTCAGAAAAAATTTCAGCGATATTTATATCCTCAGGAGTAGTAATTTTTATATTTTCATAGTTCCCTAAAATCACCTTCGATTTAATGCCTGAATACATTTCCACAAGCATTGTATCATCTGTTATAATCGCCTTTTCACAAGTACGGGCGGCATTTCGCTCCAAATACATTTTTTCATATGCATCCATAATCAGCTTATATTTAAATGTCTGCGGTGTCTGAATCTGATAGAGAAATTTTCTGTCGGGAGTTTCAATGCCATTCATATTTTCATCAACAATTTTTATTGTGTCCTTTACAGGAACGCCAACTGTACAGGCTCCTGTCTCACCAGCGCATGCAATGGAGGAGTTTATCATTTCATTCGTTACAAATGGCCTTGCCCCGTCATGTATGAGCACAATCTGCTTGCCACATACACAAGCTTGATTTGCATCAGCTCTAAATATATCGCCTACAGCCAAAAGTCCCTGATACACCGAAGCATATCTCTCTTTTCCACCGGAAACTATACGTCTTACCTTGTCAAAACCGTATTTATTTACAATTTCATTTCTGCAATATTCCAAGTCCTCATTTCTTGCAACCAGCACAATATCAGTTATATGCTCATTTTTTTGAAATGTGCTAAGTGAGTAAAAAATTACTTCTTTCCCATGAATAAGCATATACTGTTTTGCAACGTCACTATTCATGCGACTGCCGCTTCCACCTGCAAGAACAATTGCAACTGCCATCATATCCTCCTAGTCCCACATCCCAAATAAAAAAACTGACTATTCCATCCATTTAACAAAGCTTTGACCGCTATTACCTTTGTGATCGATTTTCCGCATAAATCAATAACACGTCTCGCCAATTTTTAAATTAGGGACTGCATTTAAATCCCATCCGCTTCTTTTTCCATTTATAAAGTCATGATATCCTGCAACTCCAATCATGGCAGCGTTGTCAGTACAAAATATCGGTGACGGATAGACGAATTTAATATTCTCTTTATTGCACACATTTTCCATGCAGGATCTAAGCATACTGTTTGATGCTACCCCACCTGCCAACGCAAGATATTTGCAGCCGTATTCCTTTGCCGCCCTCACCGAATTATCCGTAAGCACATCCACAACTGCCTGCTGAAAGGAGGCGGCAACATCCGCTTTATTTACCTCTATATGCTTCATCTCACATCCATTCAAGTAATTTAATACGGCAGATTTAAGACCGCTGAATGAAAAATCGTAAGGAGCATCCTCCATATATGCCCTTGGAAATGCAATAGCCTCCGCATTTCCTTCCCTTGCAAGCTTATCAATCTTCGGTCCTCCGGGATATCCTAAGCCTATGGCTCTCGCAACCTTGTCAAAGGCTTCCCCTGCAGCATCATCTCTCGTCCTGCCCACAATTTCAAACTCCGTATAATCCTTTACATATACTAAATGCGAATGTCCACCGGACGCAACCATACACATAAACGGCGGTTTTAAGTCTGTATTTTCTATATAATTTGCAGCTATGTGCCCCTCAATGTGATTTACGCCAACAAGGGGTTTATGTTTCGCATATGCAAGAGACTTTGCAAAGCTCACACCGACTAACAGCGCACCAACAAGTCCCGGTCCATATGTCACCGCAACGGCATCAATATCATCCCATGATAC
Organism: uncultured Bacteroides sp.; assembly: GCA_964635615.1. GTDB lineage: Bacteria > Bacillota > Clostridia > Lachnospirales > Lachnospiraceae > Coprococcus_C. The sequence goes on along the minus strand of CAZWNL010000001.1, from coordinate 332,260 downwards.
TCCTGCCTCACAGATTGCGGTCTGAACAACCTGATTAATTTTCTCAACGTGCTTTCTTGAAGCAATCTCGGGAACTACACCGCCATACAGCTTGTGTAGCTCTATCTGCGAATAAATTATATTTGATTTTACGTTTCGTCCATCCCTTACAATTGAGGCGGCAGTTTCGTCACAGGAGGACTCTATGGCTAAAATAGTGGTACTCATTTTACTGTCCTCCACCCATGTTTGACTCGCCCCATGCAAGTATTTTCCACTGCTCATTTTCCTTTACCAGTACATATTGCATATAAACATATCCGCTGGAATCTTTTGTGTCAACCATAATTTGGACCTCCATCGTTGCCATTTCCTGACCGTTTTGTTTGTATGTCTTTACCTGGCTTGCTTCAGGAAGTATGTATGATTTGTACTTATATTTTTCTTTACTCGTCTTTTCAATGTTACTTTTTAAGGATTTAAGCATAGCATCCTCACTATTATAATTTAGGAGTTCTGTAGCGTACAAATATCTTATCTGCTTATTTAATGTATATAAATCATCATCCGTAAGACTTTGTCCATAAAACACCTTGAAAAACCTACAATGCATTTTCACAACATCCCTCGGAGTCTTTGGGTACTCATTCAACATGTCATGCTCGCTAAGTGCGGCAAGCTCATCAAGCTGCCTTTGGGTTTTTTGTTTGGAGGAACGGTCGCTTAAATAATTAAAGTAAAACAAAATAAGAGCAATGCAAAGCACAGCTATTACGATTGACTTTATTGATATTCCTGATTTTGATTTTTTTGCCATAGTATCAATCCTCCTTAAATGTAGTATGAGGTTTCATTTTGAGTATAACACAACCAAATATTTTATATCAATCCTCAAAATTAAGCTCCACGCTCATTCTGTCCCTTCCCATTTTCGCCCTTGGGAATATACCTTTTACCTTATCCTCAAACTCTGCCGGTCTTGTAGTTGCAGGACTGTAATGGGTAAGCCACATTTCTCTTACGTCCGCCTGCTTTGCAAGCCTTGCAGCCTCATACATGGTCATGTGCTTGTGTTCTTTTGCCTTGTCAAGCTTTTCTTCCTCGCCGTACATGCCCTCGCAAATAAATAAATCTGCATCCTTTGCCGCATGAACAATGGCATCAACAGGTCTTGTATCCGTACAGTATGTAAGCTTAAGTCCCTTACGGCTTTCACCCATTACCATGTCGCTTGTGTATTCCTTTTCCTCATACACTACCCTTTCGCCCTTTTGCAGTCTGTTCCAATACTGTACAGGAAGTCCAAGTGCCTTGGCCTTTTCCACGTCAAATTTACCTGCCCTGTCCAAAATGATATTGTAGCCATAGCAGGTTACTCTGTGATTCACCTTGAATGCCTGTAGCTTAACGCCGCATATTTCTATTTCCTCACTGCCTTCTGAAAGCTCAATGAATTTTATATCAAAAGGAAGCTCCGGTGCAATTATACGAAGTGAATTAACCACTCTCTCAAGTCCCTTTGGTCCAATCATTGTAAGCGGCTCGGTTCTCTCGGCATTTCCCATTGTAAGCAAAAGTCCGGGCAGACCGCTTATATGGTCTGCGTGGAAATGCGTTATGCATATTACGTCTATAGGCTTAAAGCTCCAGCCCTGAAGCCTTATTGAATTTTGTGTCCCCTCTCCGCAATCAATTAAAATATTGCTTCCGTTATATCTCACCATGAGCGACGTAAGCGCCCTGTAAGGCAGGGGCATCATTCCCCCTGTTCCAAGCAGACATATATCTAACATTTCATCCCTCTTTTCCAAACATAAATTGCCATGAGCAAAACTCAACTTTCGCAAACACTACGTTTTGCTCATCTCCAAACATAAAATAAAACGCACATGCTTATGCTGCTACATGTGCGTTTATAAATTTATGTTATTCTATATTTCTATATATTAGACAAGCTCCGTATTTTCAGTCACCTCAATCGGTACCTTGAACGTAGCGGCAAGCTCATCCACACATTTTTCGCACATAAAAAATTTGTAATTTTTTCCATCCTTTTTTGAGAAATACCCCCACTGCTTTGAAACCTCAAGGAAGTCCTCTCTCGGAATATCATTCACTACTTTTATCTCACGACCACACTTATTACATATTATCATATATAATTCCTCCAATATTGTGATATTGCGGCACATTTACTCTGCCTTTTGTTAATGTAGCGTTGTAGATTAAGCTCGTTGCATGTATCATTATATTAGAGATTATTCGTTTTTTAAATACTGAATTGATGGTATAAATGTAAATTGCTGTTAAAAAAAATCAAAATTTTAATTCATATACAATCGCATCTTCTGCAGGGTTTTGATAGTAGCCTTTTCTTATGTTTATCGATTTATAACCAAGCTTTTCATATAACCCCCTTGCCGGAATATTTCCTGCCCTTACCTCAAGAAAATACGAGACTGCATTTGCATTTTTTAAATATTTTTTTAAGAGCCTGTAGCCTGCGTGCATTTTCCTTCGGTCAGGCACAACGGCTATTCTTAAAAGCTCGCTTTCATCACCTATCACATTTGCGATAATATAGCCCTCAAATTTACTTAAATCAAATTCATTTTCGCATATTTCGGCAAGTCGTTCCTGAAAATCCAAGCCTCCGCAAATCATCTTCTCAAATGGATTCCCGCTTTTATCCATACCTGCAAAAACTAACAGATTGTATTCCTTACTCAAGGTTTGTTCTATGCTCTGCTCAGACCATGCATCAGAAAAACATTCCTTTTCCAAATTTGCAATCTCAATCAGCATCTAACCCTTTTTCCTCCCGTTCCCTTTCAGCCTGTGACTTTCTAAGATATATAGGATGGTGTTCCTCTGCCGGTTCAGTCATTCCTTTTGCATAATATACAGCCCCAAGCGCCGCAATTGATGCAGCCCGCTGTCTGTTCATATGTGCAGGCGCAAGCTTAAAATCAAAAGCTGCATTTTCCTCAATAACATCCTTATATACAGGAACGCCGTCACCCAAAAATGTGACGTTTTTTTTCATAGTCGCAAGCTCCTTAAGCAAATCCTTTATATCTACTGCCTTTTGCTCGCAGATAACAACAAGCTCATCACCCTTAAATTCATAAATGCCTGTATAAACCTGATTTCTCCTTGCATCCATAATTGGACACACAAGCCCCTCAGTGCCCCAGAGATTATATGCAAGTCCATGACAGGTCGGCACGGGAATTATATCCTTGGAAAGTGCAAGTCCCAAGCCCTTAACCGTTGCAGAGCCTATTCTAAGTCCCGTAAAGGAACCCGGTCCTGCCGCAACGGCAATGGCATCTACCTCCTCAAGGTCAAGCTCCGTCATTCTCACTATTTCGTCTATCATGGGAAGAAGCGTCTCTGAATGTGTCTTTTTAAAATTTACGTTATATTCCGCAAGGACTATATCATCTGCAACAACAGCAGCCCCTGCAACCATTCCTGAGCTGTCAATGCCAAGTATTTTCATAAACTCCTAACCCTCGTAATTTCTATCCTTCTATAATCAAAGCCCTTTTCAACGTCCTTTGTAATCACAACATTTATGCAATCTGAAGGAAGTATATCCTTAATAAGCTCCGCCCATTCTATCAGGCACACGCCATCACCACCCACAAGGTCATGATAGCCTATGTCGTCCATCTCTTCCTCGCTTCCTATACGGTACACGTCAAAATGGTAAAATGGTATTCTTCCCTCATGGTACTCCTTAAGTATCGTAAATGTAGGACTGCTTACAGGCTCACTTATCCCAAGCCCTTTTGCAAAGCCCTGTGAGAAAACTGTTTTACCGGTGCCCAAATCTCCGTAAAGAGAGTACACCTGTCCCCTTTCACATTCCTCGGCAAGCTTTTTCCCAATATCAAATGTCTCCTCTGCACGAAAGCTTTCAAATACCCTACAATCCTTTTCCACTCTGATACCTCACTAAATTTCGGCTTAAACGTGGTCTGTTTCCCGCCGTAAATTGAACAACGGACGCAATTATCTTGCCCCTTTCTGCCCCTAAATCGGAAAGAGGAATAACAAAGGCATGCAGTCTGCTTGTATATACTGCTAAAATCTTCCCCGTTATAAATAATCTGCAAATATTTTCCCAAGGAATTTCCTGAGATGCTTCCTCCTGACTTACCGTTATTCCCTTATCGGAAAATGTGTAGTTAAGAGGCTTTTTATATGAGGGGCTTAGCTTAAACTGCTGAAATGCCTTAAACATAAGCATAAGGGGATTAATTACAAGGAAAATTCCCGCAACAATGCTAAGAATAACCTTCTGCTTCCATGTTAAGCCCTGCCAGCCTATAACGATAAGTATAAGGGAGCCAAAGCCAAGTATAAGACCGCTTATACCCTGAAAACCTCTGTAATACGTGTTCATTATGTAGCTGCATAAGGACTGATATGTCATTTTTACGGTTATTGTTTTTGTATCTACCATAGTACTCCATCCATTTTATATCTCAAATTCAATCTTCTTGTGTGCATTTTCGTACTGTGTATACTCCACCCCTGCCATCTCAAACATCTTCTTTGCCGCAAGGGTGCTTTCTGAATCACTGTACTTGTCCGACATGTAAATGACTTCCTTTATACCGCACTGAATAATCGCCTTAGCACATTCATTGCAGGGGAAAAGGGTAACATAGCAACGGGAATTTCTAAGTGTCCCACCGCCTCTGTAATTTAAAATTGCATTTAATTCGGCATGACACACATAAAAATATTTGCTGTCAAGACCTACACCTTCCCTGTCCCAGGACAGCTCATCATCATTACAGCCCGATGGCATGCCATTATAGCCCATTGAAAGAATACGGTTGCTTTCATCAACAATACATGCACCGACCTGCGTGTTGGGATCCTTGCTTCTTGCAGCTGACATAATGGCTATACCCATAAAATACTGGTCCCATGTAATATAGTCATCCCTCTTTTTCATTACTGCCACCTCTCTTTGAATAACGCTGTGTTACACTCGGATTTGGTTATGGCTCGCCTGCGGTGGTCACATGCTGCTATATAGATACAAAACACGCTTTCGCTCGTCTCAGACGTAGCGGTACTAAGAGTTTTGATTTGCTGCATGTATATACGCAGCAAATCAAAGCTCAAGTACCGACGTCTTCAAACGGTTTCATATCTATATAGCAGCATGTGACCACCGCAGGCGAGCCATATAACCCGAATCCGAGTGGACAGCTCCATACCAGAAAATTAATTTCCTAAATCAAACTTATCATGGATTGCATTCATAGCCCTTTCCGTATTTGCCTCATCAATAAGTACAGTAACCCTTATCTCGGATGTAGATATCATCCTTATATTAATATTGCAGTCATAAAGCGCCTCGAACATCTTTGCCGCAACACCTGCGTTAGTCTGCATTCCTGCACCGACGATTGAAACCTTTGCAACCTTTTTCTCAACGTCAACACTCTCAAAATTGCTGAAGTTTTCATTTATTATCTTTGCAGCTTCATCTGCGCTTTCCTCAGTAGTTGTAAAGCTTATGTCCTTTGTTCCCTTTCTTCCTACTGACTGCAAAATCATATCAACATTTATATTGTGCTTTGCAAGGCTGTTAAACAGCTTGAAAGCTACTCCCGGTTCATCCTTTAATCCAACTACCGCAATTCTTGCTGAATTTGTATCTCCTGCTACACCACTGACAAGCATTTTTTCCATTTTAGAACCCTCCTTGACTATTGTTCCTTCTGAAGTATTTAGACTGGAACGTACAACAAGTTGTACGCCAAATTTCTTTGCAAGCTCCACTGAGCGGTTGTGTAAAACTCCTGCACCTAATGTTGCAAGCTCAAGCATCTCATCATAGGTCACAACATTAAGCTTCCGTGCATTTTTAACCTTACGAGGGTCAGCAGTGTAAACACCGTCCACATCCGTATAAATCTCACAAGCATCTGCGTGAAGCGCTGCGGCAAGAGCAACAGCAGTCGTGTCTGAACCGCCTCTGCCAAGCGTAGTATAATCGTCATACTTGTTTATACCCTGAAAGCCTGTAATAATTACTATCTTTCTCTGTTCAAGCTCATGTCTTATTCTCTCGCTATCAATTCTCTTAAGCCTTGCATTGCCGTAAACGGAGGTTGAATGCATAGCAACCTGAAATGCATTAAGTGATATTGCCGGTACTCCCAGCTTATCCATTGCCATTGCCATAAGTGCAACTGACATCTGCTCGCCAATCGTAAAGAGCATATCCATTTCTCTCTTTGGCGGAATCTCATTTATATCCTTAGCCATGGCAATAAGTTCGTCTGTATATTTGCCCATAGCGGATAAAACCACTACCACGTCATTTCCTTTTTGATAATCCTCAATACATCTTCTAGCTACATTAAAAATTCTCTCTTTATCGGCGACTGAAGTTCCGCCGAATTTCTTAACTATCAGCATGTTTTCCTCCTATAAAATGTCTTATTGATATAATAATATCCAAAGGACATCTGCCCTTTGATATGTAAAGCAACGCTTATAATATGAAAAATCAGTAAAGTGCCTCAGTTGTCCTTATCCTGCTTATAAGGTCGAAATTTTTTATTTTATCTTCAAATTCAGCCTGAGTGATTACACCTGTCATAAAGGCAAATTCATGGATATTTTCAGCCTGTAATATACGTGCTTTCGGAAATGCCTTCTCAATTTTTTCCGTTGCTTCCTCGTCAGTGCCCTCAACGTCAATTCTCACAAAATAATTGCATTTGTAGGAATTAATATCACCCAGAGAAAGCTTTTCCTCATCCCATATCGTCATAATGTTGGTGCCCTGATGCTTTGCCGCATCTATAACGTCTGATACAACTGCACTTGCCGTAGGAAGCTTTCCTGCACCCTTTCCATAAAACATAGTTCCGCCAAGCATGTTTCCGTCAATGTATATTCCGTTAAACACCCCGTTTACATTTTTAAGTGGATGCTCCTCGTCTATCATGAAAGGTGCTACCATGGAGTATACCTTTCCGTCTATCATCTGACTTTTTCCAAGAAGCTTTATGCTCGCCCCAAGCTTCTTTGCATAATCTATATCCACACCAGTTATCTTTGTTATTCCCTCAGTATAAATATCCTCGTAATCCACCTGTTTTCCATAAGCAAGAGAAGTAAGTATTGCTATTTTTCTGCACGCATCATAACCCTCTATGTCAGCCTCTGGATTTCTCTCCGCATAGCCTTTTTCCTGTGCTACTTTAAGCACTGTATCAAAGTCACTTCCCTCATCAGCCATTTTCGTAAGAATATAATTGGTTGTTCCATTTAATATTCCTGTTATCTCCGTAAATTCATCCGCAGTAAGGGACTGATTAAGCGGACGTATAATAGGTATGCCTCCGCCCACGCTTGCCTCAAAAAGGAAATTAACTCCCTTTTCGTGTGCTATCTTAAGAAGCTCTGCACCATGGGCTGCCACAAGCTCCTTATTGGAGGTGCATACGCTTTTACCTGCCAAAAGAGCAGACCTTGTAAATTCAAGCGCCGGATTTATTCCTCCCATAACCTCAACTACAATCTCAACCTCAGGGTCATTTAAAATAGCATTATAATCATGTACAAGTATATCCATGACAGGATCACCGGGAAACTCTCTTAAATCTAAAACATACTTTATATTTATTTCCTTACCTGCCCTTTTGTTAATACTATTATGATTTTTATTTATAACCTCTACAACTCCTGAGCCTACCGTTCCATATCCAAGTACTGCTATATTTACCATTTCAGCTTACTCCTCCCGCTTTATTCATCCTCTGATGCCACCTCGTTTAGTGCATCCGATACATTTTCAAAATCTCTGTCCGACATAATATCATCCACGGAAATACTCATTATAATCTCTGTTTTTCCATTCTCAGTAATCTTTACCACATTTTCAAGATATCCCGTCTCATCGCTTTTTACAATTATAGGGATTGTTTTAATGTCCGTATCATCAACAGGAACGATACCCACCACATTGTCTACCTCTATTCCAAGCTTAATACCGTGTGTTTCTGTTATGAGAAGCTGTCTTTCAATAATATCAGGTTCTTCAGTAATCTCGAAATTTGACTTAATATCAAAAAGAGGAACTATTGTATCTCTCAAATGTATAATTCCCTTGATGTGCTTTGCTCCCAGCGGAACAGGCACGACATTATATGTCCTTTCGATACCGTCAATTACGGATAATCTTACTCCATATTTCTGATTACCTAACAAAAATACTAAATATTTTACTTCCGCCATACATAAACACCCCTTAATCATATAATTAATCTTGCTGTCCGGTATTAATCCACTTTAAATACGCATTTATAAATCCGTCTATCCCACCATCCAAAACAGCCTGTGCATTTCCTGATTCAAAATTGGTTCGGTGGTCTTTAACCATTGTATAAGGCTGTAATACATAAGACCTTATCTGACTTCCAAAACCATTTTCCGTTATCTCGCCTCTTATGTCAGAAATTTTGTCAAGATTTTCCTGCTTCTTTATGAGATACAGCTTGGACATAAGCATCTTCATTGCCTTATCCTTATTGCTGTGCTGTGACCTTTCATTTTGGCATTGAACGACAACCCCCGTAGGGATATGGGTAATGCGGACCGCCGACGAGGTTTTATTAATGTGCTGTCCTCCTGCACCGCTTGAACGGTATGTGTCTATCCTAAGATCATCCTCATTAATCTCAACGGTAATATTATCATCAAGCTCCGGCATAACGTCAAGTGATGCAAAGCTTGTCTGCCTTTTTCCTGCTGCATTAAAAGGCGAAATACGCACAAGCCTGTGTACACCCTTTTCAGACTTTAGGTAGCCGTAAGCATTTGTTCCGTTCACCTGAAACGTAACCGTCTTTATGCCTGCCTCATCACCGTCAAGAAAATCAAGTACCTCTACAGAAAATCCCTTTTTCTCCGCCCATCTTACATACATCCTGTAAAGCATCTCGCTCCAGTCGCAGGACTCGGTGCCTCCTGCCCCCGCATGTATCGTTATGACCGCATTGTTTGCGTCAAATTCATCAGATAAAAGCGTTTCTATTCGGAAATTTTCAAATTCCTCCGTAAATGCATTTATGGACTCGCTTATTTCCTCTATAAGGCTGTCATCCTGTTCCTCCTCAGCCATCTCAATAAGCGTTTCTATATCCTCAAAATGAGTCTCAAGATTATTTATGGATTCCAAAGCATCCTTAAGTCCCTTTAATTCCTTCATGACAAGCTGACTTTCATCAGTGTTGTTCCAAAAGTCGGGTGCCTCAAGCTTTGCTTCTAATTCTTTAACACGAAGCTCTTTACCTGCCGTGTCAAAGTGAATCCCTTACTTCCTTAAGTGGAGTTCTATATTCATTTATGGTAAATTTAAAATTGTCGAGCTCTATCACTTATATCACCACACTTTTAATATATTCTTAATACGACAACTCCCTTTGCATATGCTACAAATTACGTCCGCAGCACATTTTATATTTCTTGCCGCTTCCACACGGACATGGGTCGTTTCTTCCTATTTTGGCAGACTGACGTTTTACAGGTCCCTTCTTGGCAGAATCATCCCTGTTAGTACCTGTAACCTTTGCGACCTCCTCACGTTCAACCTTCTGCTCTATCTTAACGTGAAGTATCATCCTGACTGTATCCTCTCTTATGGATGCAGTCATCTCATTAAACATGTCAAAGCCTGCAAATTTATATTCCACAACAGGATCCTTGCTTCCGATTGACTGAAGTCCGATACCCTGTCTCAGCTGTGTCATGTCATCAATATGAGCCATCCACTTCTTATCAATTACCTTAAGAAGGATAACTCTCTCAACCTCTCTTATATGCTCAGGCTCAGGGAATTCTGCTTCCTTCGATTCATATATCTTGGCAGCCTCCTCCTTAAGTCTCTGCTTAAATTCCATAAGATTACCTGATAATTTCTCCTGCTCCGTAAGCTCAATCCGTGAAAATGGAATAATAGGAATAAGAAGTCTGTTAAGCTCCTCTATCTCCCATTCACTTGCAGGAAGGTCAGGTGAACAGGTCTTGTCAATGTAGCTTTCCACCGTGTCAAGCACCATCTTGAATATAACATCCCTCATGCTCTCACCATCAAGAACTCTTTTTCTCTCGGCATAAATGACCTCACGCTGGTCGTTATTTACCTGATCATATTCAAGAAGATTTTTTCTGATTGCAAAGTTATTTGACTCAATCTTCTTTTGAGCCTTCTCCACGAATCTTGTTATGGTTCCGTGCTGTATTTCCTCACCTTCCGGAATTTTAAGGGCATCGTAAACAGCCTTTACCTTTTCCGAACCGAAAAGCCTCATAAGCTCATCATCAAGTGAAAGGTAAAACTTGGATTCTCCCGGATCTCCCTGACGTCCGGAACGTCCTCTGAGCTGGTTATCTATTCTTCGTGACTCATGCCTTTCAGTACCGATAATCTTAAGTCCGCCAAGCTCCTGCACTCCCTCGCCAAGTTTTATGTCAGTACCACGGCCTGCCATATTTGTCGCAATTGTAACAGCTCCTCTTTGCCCTGCCTCGGCAACTATCTCCGCCTCCAATTCATGGAATTTTGCATTAAGCACCTTATGCTGAATACCTCTCTTTGTAAGAAGCCGTGAAAGCTCCTCCGAGGAATCAATATTTATTGTACCCACAAGCACCGGCTGTCCCTTGCTATGGCACTCTACAACGTCATTTATGATTGCATTTAATTTTTCCTTCTTTGTCTTAAATACGGAATCGTTGTGGTCTATACGCTGAACAGGAAGATTTGTAGGTACCTCAACAACATCCATACCGTATATCTCTCTAAACTCCTGCTCTTCCGTAAGCGCCGTACCGGTCATGCCAGCTTTCTTCTTATATTTATTAAAGAAATTTTGGAAGGTTATTGTAGCAAGTGTTCTGCTCTCTCTCTTAACCTTAACATTTTCCTTAGCCTCAATAGCCTGATGTAGACCGTCAGAAAAACGTCTTCCCGGCATTATACGTCCCGTAAACTCATCTACGATAAGAACCTCATCATCCTTAACAACATAGTCCTTGTCTTTAAACATAAGGGCATGCGCCTTAAGCGCCATAATCATGTTGTGCTGTATATCTATATTGTCGGCATCCGAAAAGTTTTCTATATGGAAGAACTGCTCAACCTCTTTTACACCCTGTGCGGTAAGAGCAACTTGCTTATCCTTTTCATTTACAAGGTAATCTCCGTCCTCCTCAATCTGTGTACCCATAATGGCATCCATCTTACTTATCTCCATGTCGGAGCTGCCACGCTTCATACGTCTTGCAAGGTAATCGCACATTTTGTAGAGGTCTGTGGATTTACCGCTCTGCCCCGATATAATAAGAGGAGTTCTTGCCTCATCAATAAGTACAGAGTCAACCTCGTCCACAATTGCATAATGCAAATCTCTCTGAACGAGCTGTTCCTTATATATAACCATATTATCTCTAAGGTAATCAAAGCCTAATTCATTGTTTGTAACATATGTTATATCGCAGTTATACGCTTCTCGCCTCTCGTCATTTTTATTTCCGTTTAAAATAACACCAACCTTAAGTCCGAGAAACTCATGTATCTGTCCCATCCATTCGGAGTCACGCTTTGCCAGGTAATCATTTACGGTTACAATGTGTACACCCTTTCCCTCAAGGGCATTAAGATATGCCGGAAGTGTAGACACAAGTGTTTTACCTTCACCTGTTCTCATCTCAGGAATACGTCCCTGGTGAAGCAATATTCCACCAATAAGCTGCACCCTATAATGCTTCATGCCAAGCACTCTGCTTGCCGCCTCCCTAACGACAGCGAAGGCCTCCACAAGCAAATCGTCTAAGGTTTCGCCCTCCTCCAGTCTCTTTTTAAACTCGTCTGTCTTAGCTTTAAGCTCGGCATCTGATAATGCCTGCATCTTTTCATCCAAAGCTTCTATCTTATCCACTATAGGATTTATTTTTTTCAATTCCTTTTCACTGTGTGTTCCAAATATTTTTTCAATGAGACTCATATCTTCCTCCAAAATAAAGTCTGTCGTCAGACTTATCATTCTATCTATATTATGTCTACATTCTATCGCAACCTATAATATAACATTAAACGAATAGTTAAGCAAGAAATTTATTACATAAATACTTATCAGCGTGGGGAATAAGCTAAAGCGTGTCATTCACCTTGACTTAAAGCATGAAAAAAGGAAAAGCACAGAACAAATCCAAGCTTTTGTTCTGTGCTTTTGGTTGCTTTTGATTTTAAACTGTTATAATTTATTAAAATTAAATTTTTGAGCCTATACGCTTTAATGTAATAATTCCTGCAAGAGAAAGGAAAAGCATACATGCAATAGGGATAACCGGTGCTGTGTCTCCCGTTTTCGGTGAAGCCTCTACTTTTACAGTTGTCTGATTTGTAGTTGGCGGATTTACAATTGGCGGATTTACATCCGGCTGGTTTACAGTTGGCTGATTTGCATCCGGCTGTGGCTTAACAACTACTGCATCAGGGTCCTTAGAATACTGCGGCTTATCCTTTAAGTATTCAAGTTTTGTGTTGTTACTTACATCAAGACTTGTCAAATAATTATATGAACAATCTAACCATTTAAGGTCTGTATTTTTGCTTACATCAAGACTTGTCAGCTCATTATATGAACAATCTAAGTGTTCAAGAGTTGTATTGTTACTTACATCCAAGCTTGTCAACTGATTATTGTTACAACTTACGTTTACAAGTGCAGGATTGCTACTTACATCTAGGCTTGTCAACTGATTATTGTTACAACTTACGTTTACAAGTGCAGGATTGCTACTTACATCCAGGCTTGTCAGCTCAATATTTGCACAATATAATTCTTCAAGGGCTGTATTGTTGCTTACATCCAGGCTTGTCAGCGGATTACCACCACAATTTAACCTTTTAAGAGCTATATTTTTGCTTACATCTAGGCTTGTCAACTGATTCCCCCCACAAGCTAACCATTCAAGAGCAGGATTGCTACTTACATCTAGGCTTGTCAGCGAATTAGCCCCACAACTTAACTCTTCAAGAGCAGGATTGCTACTTACATCCAAGCTTGTCAGCGGATTATTGTAGCACCATAATTCTTCAAGTGCAGGATTGTTGCTTACATCCAAACTTGTCAACTGATTTTCGTAGCAATCTAATTCTTTAAGTGCAGGATTGCTACTTACATCCAGGCTTGTCAACTGATTCCACCCACACTTTAACCCTTTAAGAACTATATTTTTGCTTACATCCAGACTTGTCAACTGATTACTGTAGCAATATAACTTTTCAAGTGCAGGATTTTTGCTTACATCCAGGCTTGTCAACTGATTTCTGTAGCAATATAATTCTTTAAGTGCAGGATTGTTACTTACATCAAGGCTTGTCAACTGATTATCCCCACAATGTAACTCTTTAAGAGCTATAGTATTGCTTACATCCAGGCTTGTCAACTGATTATAGTCGCAAATTAACTTTTCAAGTGCAGGATTGTTACTTACATTCAGGCTTGTCAACTGATTTTGGTAGCAATATAACTTTTTAAGAGCTATATTTTTGCTTACATCCAGACTTGTCACCCGACTACGGATGCACCATAATTCTTCAAGGGCTGTAAAATACTCTACACCCTCCAAGCTTGCAATTTCTTTATTGTCTACATCAATCCTTGTTACCGCTAAAAGCTCATCACTTGAAAAGCTACCGTTTCCATCGGTATCGAATTGCATCACATAATTGCGGAATACACTGTCAGGAAAATTTGTTTCATCAATTGCAACTTCGGTTGTATTTTCTGCTGTTTCCCTTGTCGCTGTCTCCTCAGATGTTGCTGCCAACACTTCCCCTGTAAGTGTCTCCTCAGATATTGCCGCCGCTTCCTCTGTAGTTGCTGCTTCGGCTGTGGTTACTGTTTCCCCTGTAGCTGCTGTCTCTGTCGTACTTTCTGCGGATGCTTCCTCAGACGTTGTTACCGCGTCCTCTGTAGTTACTGTTTCCTCTAGTTCTTCCGCCTTTACAGGCAACACATCTGTACCTGCTGAAAACAGGCTTATTCCCATAACGGCAATTACAGAAAATCCCACAAGACCGCGTTTCATTTTTCTTAGCTTCATTCTTATAACATCCTCCTATCCTTCCCTTAATCATAATCAATAATCCTTAATGTGGATTTAATTTTAGGCTATAAAGCTTTACCATATCGTCAGACAAGGGTCTGAGCATATATCTGATAAACATTATACTATCGGGGAGGGCACTGAAAAAGCGAATATTTCCGTTTATAATAGGGCGAATGCCCACGAACGAGAACCCGTCTTTAGGATTTAGCGCTATATTTCTTTAAGAGTTAATTATATACCATTTTAGCTTTAGTCAGCATAAATGTGAAAAGCCTGTTATCAAAAATATAATTGATGAATTAAAAAAGAGAAATGTTATATTATTTTGACATAAGCCGTTCATAAATCTTTTCTACGTCATATTCAGGTGCAAACCCATCGGCTATGTCATATATCCGTTTTACCTGTTCCAAATCCTCCTCCAGTTCCTCGGCTATGACCTCGGGAGTTTTTGATTTTTGTATTTTTCGGCAAATTAGAGTTATCAGTTTTTTCGTTTCTCCCTTTGCTTGTCCATCCTCAAATGCCTCTTCACGCTCCATCTTCATATGTAGTTCCGCATCATATTCAAATATACTCATACTTACCACCTCTGCCTTATTCTGCAAAAGAAAGTCCTTTAATATTCCTTCATCAATACATTCATCAACAGCTCTTGTTACCGCTGCCTCAAGCGGCATGCCCTTATTGTACTCACGGATTTTTGAAACATACTGCATATACTGAAAAAGGTCAGGACATTTTTCCATAAGCTCATTATTGTAACCCGGATTAATGTTAAGCTGCGTCACAACAAGCTCAAGACTTACCCGTTCCGTCTTTGTCTTATATGCATCCGATAATCTGTATTCCTTACACTCCGGCTGTTCTTCCCTTCCGTTGTAAAATACGATAAACTTTGGCATGGGAAGCTTAATCAGCTTTTTGGAATAAATATTATGTTGTACCGTAAGCTTTTCAAATACCCTTGAAACATATCCCAGATACCGAAGTGGCATATTGGGATTTACCGTAGACTGCTGCTCATACATGTCAAGGGTAAAGTCTATGACACATGCAACGTCATTTTTACAGCTCATGTAAATGGCATTTTCAAGTGTGACAATTTCCAAATCATCAGGATTATCATAATCCGTCCCGTTTACACCATTGTAAAGTGCAAGCAGTTTTCTCTTGTCCCTGTGAATCATGCGGAATACATCATCCTTCCATACGGATAACCTCACTGCTCAAATTGTAATGTAAATGAACTTAAAGCATTGAAGTTCCGAATTTTTCTGATTTTTTTGAACGAAGCCTATGCTTCAAAACAGAATAGAAAGATAAATGCTTTAGAGAAATGATAGCACAATAGCGTATATAATGCAAGGTACTTTTTGCAACAGTATAATACTCAATAGTATAATACCAGTAATATAGGAATATAATACATAAATACTTATCAGCGCAGGAAATAAGCCAAAGCGTGTCATTCGCCTTGACTTAAAGCATGAAAAAAGGAAAAGCACAGAACAAATCCGAGCTTTTGTTCTGTGCTTTTGGCTACTTTTGATTTTAAACTATTAAAATTTATTAAAATTAAATTTTTGAGCCTTTACGCTTTAATGTAATAATTCCTGCAAGAGAAAGGAAAAACATACATACAATAGGAATAATCGGTACTGCGTCTCCAGTTTTCGGTGAAGTCTCTGCTTTTACAGTTGTCTGATTTACAATTGGCTGATTTGCATTCGGCTGTTTTATATCTGGCTGACTTACATCCGGCTGGTTTGCATCCGGCTGATTTGCGTCCGGCTGGTTTGCATCCGGCTGTGGCTTAACAACTACTGCATCAGGTTCCTTAGAATACTGCGGCTTATCCTTTAAATATTCAAGTTTTGTGTTGTTACTTACATC
The DNA here is from genome assembly GCA_964635615.1 of uncultured Bacteroides sp. Lineage (GTDB taxonomy): Bacteria > Bacillota > Clostridia > Lachnospirales > Lachnospiraceae > Coprococcus_C. Next base: position 316,222 of record CAZWNL010000001.1, on the reverse strand, counting down.
AAGACTTGTCAAATAATTATATGAACAATCTAACCATTTAAGGTCTGTATTTTTGCTTACATCAAGACTTGTCAGCTCATTATATGAACAATCTAAGTGTTCAAGAGTTGTATTGTTACTTACGTCCAGACTTGTCAACTGATTATTGTTACACCTTAAGTCTTCAAGTGCAGGATTGCTACTTACATCCAAGCTTGTCAACTGATTATTGTTGCACCATAAGTATTCAAGGGCTGTATTTTTGCTTACATCCAGGCTTGTCAACTGATTATTGTTGCAATATAATTCTTTAAGTGCAGAATTGCTACTTACATCCAAGCTTGTCAACTGATTATTGTAGCAATTTAAACGTATAAGAGCTATATTTTTACTTACATTCAGGCTTGTCAACTGATTATTGTAGCAATTTAACTCTTTAAGTGCAGGATTGCTACTTACATCCAGGCTTGTCAACTGATTAGTGTGGCAATTTAACTCTTTAAGTGCAGGATTGCTACTTACATTCAGGCTTGTCAACTGATTAATGTAGCAACCTAATTCTTCAAGTGCAGGATTTTTGCTTACATCCAAACTTCTCAACAGATTGTTGAAGCAACTTAACTTTTCAAGTGCAGGATTGTTACTTACATCCAGGCTTGTCAACTCATTATTTTCGCAATATAACTCTTTAAGAGCTATATTTTTGCTTACATCCAGGCTTGTCAACTGATTATTGTTACACCTTAAGTCTTCAAGTGCAGGATTGCTGCTTACATCCAAGCTTGTCAGCGGATTATAGCCGCAGCTTAAGCCTTCAAGTGCAGGATTGCTGCTTACATCCAGGCTTGTCAACTGATTACCGTAGCAATGTAATTTTTTAAGTGCAGAATTGTTACTTACATTCAGACTTGTCAACTCATTATTTGTGCATATTAAGTCTTCAAGTGCAGGATTGTTACTTACATCCAGAATTGTCAACTGATTACCGTAGCAATTTAACTTTTCAAGTGCAGGATTGTTACTTACATCCAGGATTGTCAACTGATTCATGTAGCAACCTAATTCTTTAAGTGCAGGATTGTTACTTACATTCAGACTTGTTAACTCATTATTTGTGCATATTAAGTCTTCAAGTGCAGGATTGCTACTTACATCCAAGCTTGTCAACTGATTATACCAACAATATAAGCGTTCAAGAGCTATATTTTTGCTTACATCCAAGCTTGTCAACCGATTAGAGATGCACCATAATTCTTCAAGAGCTGTAAAATACTCTATACCCTTCAAACTTGCAATTTTTTTACCGTTTACATTAATTTTCGTTACCGCTAAAAGCTCATCACTTGAGAAGCTACCGTTTCCATCGGTATCGAATTGCATCACACAACTACGGAATGCACTGTCAGGGAAATTTGTTTCATCAATGGCAACTTCGATTGTATTTTCTGCTGCTTTCCCTGTCGCTGTCTCCTCAGATGTTGCTGCCAACACTTCCTCTGTAAGTGTCTCCTCAGACGTTGCTGCCGCTTCCTCTGTAGCTGCTGTCTCTGCCGGACTTTCTGCGGATGCCTCCTCAGACGTTGTTACCGCTTCCTCTATAGTTACCGTTTCCTCTAGTTCTGTCGCCTTTACGGGCAATACATCTGTACCTGCTGAAAACAGGCTTATTCCCATAGCAGCAATTACAGAAAATCCCGCAAGACTGCGTTTCATTTTTCTTAGCTTCATTCTTATAATATCCTCCTCTCAAATTGGTTCTAGTATTTTGGCAAATGCCTATACACTATATAGACAAAAAAAAGTGCTGAAAGGTTTGCTTTAAATTAAAAATCCGCATAAAAAATTTACTAATTTTCTATGCGGACATCTGAAACATCCTCAGCACAAATTGCATAAAACATAGGCAGAACCAAAGAATTTGGTTCTGCCCATTTGTAACTATCAATAAATATTATATCGGTTTTTGAGTTTTCACTCAAGACTACTAACAAACGCCCTGTGCAAGCATTGCCTGTACAACCTTTTCAAAGCCTGCGATATTTGCGCCTGCAACGTAGTCTCCCTCTACGCCGTATCTCTTAGCTGCATCATCTATATTGTGGTATATTGTTACCATGATGTTCTTAAGCTTTGCATCTACCTCCTCAAAGCTCCATGAAAGTCTTTCTGAGTTCTGTGACATCTCAAGTGCTGAAGTTGCAACACCACCTGCATTTGCAGCCTTGCCGCCTACGAACCATACACCATTCTCCTGAAGGTACTTAGTAGCATCAAGAGTTGTAGGCATATTTGCGCCCTCACATACTGCCTTACAGCCGTTTGCCACAAGCTGCTTTGCATCCTCAAGAAGAAGCTCGTTCTGTGTTGCACATGGAAGTGCAATGTCACACTTAATCTGCCATACACCACGCCCCTCATGGTACTGAGCATTTGGTCTTGCTGCCGCATACTCTGTAAGACGTGCTCTCTTAACTTCCTTAATATCCTTAAGAAGTTCAACATCTATTCCGTCCGGATCATATATCCAGCCTGTTGAATCAGAGCATGTAACTACCTTTGCACCCATCTGATGAGCCTTTTGAATTGCATATATAGCAACATTTCCTGCACCTGAAACACATACAGTCTTGCCCTGCATGCTCTCGCCGTGGCACTTCATAAGTTCCTCAGTAAGATATAACAGACCGTAACCTGTAGCCTCAGTACGAACAAGTGAACCGCCGTAAGTAAGTCCCTTTCCTGTAAGCACGCCCTCATATGAGCCACGGATTCTCTTAAACTGTCCAAACATAAAGCCAATCTCTCTTGCACCTGTTCCGATATCTCCGGCAGGAACATCAACATCAGCACCGATATATTTGCAAAGCTCTGTCATAAAGCTCTGGCAGAATGCCATGATCTCTCTGTCTGATTTACCCTTAGGGTCAAAATCGCATCCACCTTTACCACCACCGATTGGAAGTGTAGTAAGTGAATTCTTAAATATCTGCTCAAAGCCTAAAAACTTGATAATTCCAAGGTTTACTGAAGGGTGAAGTCTGAGTCCTCCCTTGTATGGTCCGATAGCGTTGTTAAACTGTACACGGAACGCTCTGTTTACCTGTACCTGTCCCTTATCATCCACCCATGGTACTCTGAATATTATCTGTCTGTCAGGCTCTGTAATTCTCTCAAGTATTGCGTTCTTTCTGTAAAGCTCCTCATTTGCATCAATTACAGGTCTAAGTGAGTCAAGAACCTCTGTAACGGCCTGCAAAAACTCAGGCTGGTCTGCATTTTTCTTCTGTACTATTTCAAGCACTTCATCAACATATGACATCTTTTTACTTCCTCCTAGAACTTAATTTTATTATGTATCATAAAACCGATGAAAAAATTATATTACACCGACTTTTGATTGTAAAGAAAAAAGTTGCTTTTACTTGAAAAAAACAAGTTATTTTATGATAATACATTAAAATACACGTATTATAAGCTATTTGTTTCCTTCCAGTATTTACAACGGTGTTTTACACAGGTAGAAAATACTATCTGTGTTTTTGTCTTTCCAAAGCGCTGTAGCTCGCCAATGAACCCATCAAGCTCAGCGGTTGTAGGGAAACGAACCTCTATAAGCATTGAATAATCTCCCGTTACACAGTTACATTCCACTACATTCATAACACTGTCAATATATGGATAAAATTCCTTTTTTTGGTTTGGCTCCACCTCAAGATTTATGAATGCCTTTATGTAATGTCCCATTGCCTCAGGGTTTATTCTTGTGGTAAAACCCTCAAGCACACCCTCCTGAAGCATTTTGTCTATCCTCGCTCCAACTGCCGTAGGCGACATAAAAACCTTTTCAGCAATATCCTTAAGGGACACTCTGGCATTTTCCTGAAGCATTGTAAGTATCTGTTCGTCAATGGCATCCAGCTTATAGTAAATTAATTCCTTTTTTTCCATTTCCCACAACCTGCTTTAAAGTTCCCATAGGAACCTAAAACAATCTTCCCTTTCTTATCACATAAATTGCTTTTTCATATATGCAGATATTAATTTGAACATTTTATAACTGACTGCCTTTAAGTATAGCTATCGCCTTCTCATATTTTTCCTTGCGCTCTATGTCCCACTTTGTTATGATGTTAAGCCTCGACATATCACTGTTATGGTTAAGGTCTGCAAGCTTAACCTTTACTGCAAGATTGTTTTCCTTAAGTCTTTGTATATACTCCATGTACGGCTCGTCCTCCCGTCGTGTGAGAATATCAACCGTTCTTACAATCTCCTCAGGAAAATCCGCCTCATAAAGCTCGGAAAGCTCTATGCCGCCATCCTCAACCGTATCATGCAGAAGCGCTGCGCATGTACTGTACTCATCCTCCATCTGCTCGGCAACATGGATAGGATGAAATACATAGGGCATACCACCCTTATCAAGCTGCCCCGCATGCGCCCTGTAGCAAATTTCCATTGCTTTTTTTGTAAGTGCAGTATAAATCACCTGTTTACCTCCGACTTATTTCGCTTCTTCCATAAAATATATTCTTGACCCAAAGTCCTGAAAAAATCTCACATTGTCGCTGTAACCCGTTCCACCAAATGCCTGTTTAAGCTTTACTCCCACATACATGAGCGTATCTCCGTATACATCATACTCCTCAGTTTCACCCGGCATTTTTACAAATTTTGCAAGCATATTATGTGCAAATGAATTTTGTTTTATATGGAAAGGAGCCACCGTATTTACAAGGTCACCAAACTCCTTAACATTATATTTTAAAATGCGGTTATAAAAATGATACAGACTGTCAGGCTTTAATCCGCAGGCTTTGTAATACTCATACTGTGTATTTGGTCTTACAAGCTTCTGCATTATAAAACCAACCGCCTTTGTCTTATCTTTTGAAACGCAGGTCCACTCAGTAATATTCCCTGTATTTCCGGCAAGCACACTTCCTGTTACCATGCTGTTATCCGAAAAGCTTCTGCCACGATAAAAATCTCCTGTCTGCAAAACCTGACGCCATTCCTTATACAGACTTATCTGTGCTTTTACAGCCTCTATTTCCTCTTTATTCATGTCGCAAAAATTACATTCGTAGCCAAGCACACCGAAGCCTGCCACGTTAAATCTTGTCTCAAGAGGTGTATTTCTAAGGGTCTGATGGTTTGGACATGCTGACACATGAGCACTCACCACAGACATTGGGTAGCCGTAGCTGTAGCTCGTCTGAATTTCAGCCCTGCAAAGGGCATCCGTATCATCGCTCGCCCAAATCTGCGGAAAATAACACAAAATACCAAGGTCAAATCTATTGCCTCCTGCGGCGCAGCCCTCAAACAAAATATCAGGAAATTTTTCCGTAAGCTCCTTCATGCATCTGTAAAGTCCCAAAATATAGCGATGTGCCACCTCACCCTGACGCTCACTTCCAAGACTTCCAGAATAGTAATCCGTAAATGTTCTATTCATATCCCACTTCACATAGGATATGTCTGCACTTTCAAATACACGGCTCATTGCCTCTATTACATAATCCTGTACCTCTGTCTTTGTCAAATCCAAAATTCTCTGGTTGCGTCCCTCAGAATGTGGTTTATCGGGAATTTGCAATACCCAGTCGGGATGCGTCCTGTAAAGCTGGCTGTTTACATTTACCATTTCCGGCTCGACCCATATGCCGAAATCCATTCCCAGTTTTTTTATTTTTCCGCAAAGACCATTTAACCCGTTCGGAAGCTTTTTCTTATTTACCTCCCAGTCTCCAAGGGATTTCGTGTCGTCATCCCGTTCACCGAACCAGCCATCATCCATAACAAAAAGCTCGATTCCTGCTTCCTTCCCTGCCTTTGCAAGCTTTAAAAGCTTATTTTCATTTATGTCAAAATAGCACGCCTCCCAGCTGTTTAACAAAACCGGGCGCAGCTTATTTTTCCATTTGCCCCTTACAATATGCTCTCTTACAAAATCATGCATATGCCTGCTCATACCGTTAAAGCCCTCGTGGGAATATGTGATTACTGCCTCAGGTGCCTCAAAGGATGCTTTAGGCTCAATAAGGAAATCGAAGGAGCGTGGATTTATTCCCTGCACAAACCTTGTCTTTCCATAACCGCTTACAGAAGCTGCTTCATAGTGATTGCCGCTGTATATAAGATTAAAGCCGTAACAGTCACCAAAATTCTCCGTAGTATGCTCCTTAGACAGCATAACAAACGGATTTGCCCTGTTGGATGATGTTCCCGTATAAGCTTCGTTTACATGCCTTCCTGCCATGAGCCTTATGTCCGTCCGCTTCATTTCCCTTGCCCATGCTCCGTTGAAGGTTGTAAAAACATATTCAGATGTATCAAAATCAATGAGCATGCTTAAAAGGCGTTTCAAATGCACACTATCCTCACTGTCATTTATAAACGTAACGCTTCTTGTAATAACATCACATTCCTCAAAAACATGGTAATAAAGCTTAAGCGTAAGATTATATGACTTATCCCTTAATGTAACTGTAAGCGTATCAGCCTGATTTATGTCAGCATAAGAACGAGGTAACATTCCTGACGTTATACATTTTCCGGCACTATCGTCAGCAAATACAGGCTCAGCCTTACCCTTTGAAATCTCTGCCTTCTCATAAACGAAATCAGAGGTATAGCTTCCATCCTTATGCACAACCTCAATCAACGGTTCCCTTATATCGCCCTTGCCATAGGCGGACATTTCAAGTGCCGCGTCCTCAAGCGAAAACTCAGGATGCTCCTTGTCATACTGATTTGTATTTCCGGGAGAAAATGCATGCTTTTCCTCCACTGCAAGAGTATCAGGAAGCGTAACCCTCCGTCCGTAATACAAATGCTCTAAATGTCCTGTATCCATAACACGAAAAGCATAGGTTGTGTATTTTGTATTCAATATAAAAGCGTTATCCTTTTTTATAATCATGTTTTATCCTCTCAGCGTTTCAGAAATCTCCGCAAGCTTCTCGTCAGTAAGAATATATTTTTTCCTGAAAATAATACATGCAATAATAAATCCAATGATAGGTATTAATGCCATAGTCATTCGAAGTACAATAAGATGTGAGCCATCAACAGCTTCAATTATCTCCTCCACATCTGACGTATCCTTTGAAAGATTACTTAACTGAAGGCATATGGACGCAATAAATACTGCCACTCCCGATGCAAGCTTTACAACAAATGTCTGCATGGAAAATATGACACTTTCATCTCTTCTGTTGTTTTTAAGTTCACCATAATCTACGGTATTTGCAAGGAATACGGTTGTAAGCACCGTAAGCATTCCAAATGCAACAAATATAAAGAAACCAGGTACGCATAATGCCACAAGATTATGAACACCCAAACACATAAACAGAAATAAAACGCCATACCCTGCAATTGCAAATATAATACTTAAATTAAATATTTTTATGGAGCTGAAAAATTTTCTTAACAACGGGTAAAACAGCATCATGGAAATAATCTGAATACCACCGCCAAATGAATTAAACAGCGTGTAAGTACCATACCAGTTAGTTCCTGCAACATCGTACTTAAAGAAGTATATAAGGAGATTTGACGTTATATAAAGCGAACAGTTTACAAGCACGATTGTTATAACCACCGTCATTGCCTGATCATTTTGTATAAGCGCCTTAAACATCTGCCCTACAGACGGACTTTCCATGTCAACAGTGGATTTTTCTTTTACGCATATACAGGTTATTGTTATAAATACAATAAAAATTATTGCAATTATAAGAGCAAAAATGCGAAAGCCCTCCCGCTCTACTGCGGCTTGGGCAGCAAGCTGTACTGCCTGGTCTTCAGCACTCAGGCTGTCAAAGTCAGGAGAAATTTTATTTCCTCCGCCAAGTGCAAGTATGCACATCATGGTAAGTATTGTTACAAGAGCTGAGCCTACACCTGCACATGAACGGGCAAGACTCGTCAGGTTTTCCCTTTCCTTTCCACCCTCAGTAAATGCAGGTATCATTGACCAATATGGTATGTCCATCATAGTGTAGGTTACTCCCCACAGAATATACGTTACTGCCGCATACGCAACAAGTCCGTTTCCACTCAATGATGGCGGTGCTGCAAACAAAAGATAAAGCATAACTGCATTTAACAATGTTCCTATAAAGAGCCAAGGTCTGAATCTGCCCCATTTTGTTTTTGTCTTTGCAACAAGCACCCCCATAATCGGATCATTAAATGCATCAAACACCCTTGCAGCCAAAAGTAAAGCGCCCATGGCTACAGAGCTTACTCCAAGTATATCCTGATAATAATACAAAATATAGCTTGCAGAAAGCATGTAAACCATGTCCTTGCCTACTGCTCCCAATCCGTATGAAAGTTTTTCTTTCCCCGATAATTTCATGTTTTCTCACCCCTTATCTTCGTATTGATTATATTATAGTGATATCTATAGTAACAGTGTCCGCCTGACCACTGCTTATTGTAAGCTTAGCCTTGCCTGCCTTTCCCGTTGTCTTTATATAGGTTCCTCCCATACCTCCTGAAAGGGACATAATACTTGGTCCTATAAGCTCCACAGGTCCCTCGACGCTAAGACATACAGGGTCATTGAAGAAGTTTAGTATATTGCCATATTCATCTGTAGCAGTTATTCTCACCGCCGCCACATCATAGGTGTTATTCTCGGACAGCTCCTTGCGGTCTATGTCCGCCTTAATATACACCTTCTTCATCGGCTGTCTGTATACGGTCTTTACAACCTCGCCGTCCTTAACGGCATCAAATCTGTATACGGTGGAGGTTCCACCCCAGTCTCCGATATAGCGGTTATATAATTCCACTGCATCCGTCATTTTCATATGATAACGGGCAACCAGCTTCATTGCCTTAAGATACATGGTCTTTGACAGATTGTAAAGCCCTACCCTTGCAGTCTCGTTTAAAATCTGCTTCAAATCCTCAGCCTGTCTATGGCTCATATTCTCACCGATTTCAAGGGCATCACCGATATAATCATCCAACAAAATTGGCGCATGCTTCAGGTTTTTAAATTTTGTATCCTTTGCAAAAAATTCCTTTATAAATTTGTCGTTCTTATACATTTTTACACTGTCTGCATTTGTCAAAATATAAATGTCGCCTCTATTGCAGCCGGGATGCTCTCCAATATCCATAGAGGAGCTTATCTCAAGAACAGGATGTTCCTCCTGCTGTATTGCATATACTGCTGCTGCCAGCTTTGGATTTCTGAACATGTCCATAACACCGTGATAGCATATCCTGTCCCCGCTTCCAAAATCCTTGTGGGTATTGTAGTCAAACATACACCATCCAAAGCTTCCCGCTATATCCTCCTGTGCAGCAACCTCGTCAAGGACATTGGCGTGACGTATTGCATGCTCTGCCCTGTGTTCCTCCCAGTCAAAAGACTTTGTAGGGTACATATGTCCGTTATACTCACTTATAAGGTAAGGCTTACTCATATCGGAGGTAACTGCCGATTTTTTGTCACAGCCCTTATTTTTTCCGTTGTGAAGGAAGTCATTGTAGGTATAAACATCCTCAAGAAGATTACTGTTTTTGTAGCACCTCACACCTCCTGTAGGTCTTGTAGGGTCAAGCTCTCTCGCAGCTGCATTCGTCCTCTCATAAAACTCATCATCATCAACCGACTCATTTATGCGGACACCCCACAAAATAATGGAGACATGATTTCTGTACTGCTTAACCATATCCTTAACATTTTCTATTGCCTGAAGCTTCCACTCCTCATCACCTATGTGCTGCCAGCCCGGAAGCTCCGTAAATACAAGAAGTCCAAGCTCATCGCACCTGTCCATAAAATAATGGGACTGTGGATAGTGGGAGGTTCTCACCGCATTTAATCCAAGCTCATATTTCAAAATATCTGCATCCATTTTCTGCATGTTCTCAGGCATGGCATAGCCCACATAAGGATAGCTCTGATGTCTGTTTAGACCTCGTATTTTAAGCTTTCTTCCATTTAAGTAAAATCCGTCCTCATGGAATACGGCCTTTCTGTAACCAAATGTAACCGTTTTTTCGTCAATTACCTTTTCCTTGTAAATAAGCTCCGTTTTAAGCTCATACAGCACAGGATTGTCCACATCCCACAAATCAATTTTTCCCGTATTATGTGATATGGTATATGTTTTTATTTTATCACATGCCGCATTATCACAGTCAGATTTATCTGCCTCGTTAATATTTGCCGGATAATCCTCGTCCAATACTTTGAAATCCTCGTTTGCCGACTTTTTGCGGATAGACTGTCTTATACTTACCTCTTCCTTGATTCCCTTGATGGCAACCTCGGAAACAGTGGCGGAATTTGCCCCCTCCTTAGCAAGCTTCGTCATAACAAAAACATCCTCAATGTAGGTTGTATTTCTCACATCAAGGTATACATCCCTGTATATTCCCCCATAGGTCATATAATCAATTACAAAACCGAAAGGAGGTATATTGAGACTCTCGTTGCTGTCAACCCTTACGGTAATTACATTGCTCTCTCCCAAAACGAGCTTATCGCTTATATCTATTGTAAATGCCGTATATCCACAGTGATGCTCACCCACAAGCTCACCATTTATATAAACCTTGCTGTCGTGTGCAACCCCTTCAAATGTAAGAAGAAGCGTTTTTCCTTTCCATTTTTTTGGAGCATCAATTACCCTGCGGTAACCGCTTACCATCTGATATTCCTTTTCATCAAAATAATGCAGCGGCACCTCTTTACATGTGTGCGGCAGACGCACGTCAAGAAGCCCACTGTCATCATACGACTTATCAAGCAGTTTTTCGCTAAATTCTTCCGTAAATTTCCAGTCGTTATTTAAATAAATCCTTTCCATATACGACATACCTCCTTTATAAATACATCTTTGTATATTATATTAAAAAATTGTTACATTTTCAATATTTTCCGTGTATCTGCAATTAGGATATCCACTGCATCCCCAAAATTCGCCGTACCGCCCATTTCTTTTCTTCATAATGTTCTTGCAGCGCGGGCATATCTTCATTCCCTTTTCCTTAAGTTTTTCGGGAGAAAGCTCCTTTGCAAGCAGCTCAAATACCTGCATATTCATACGGCAGTCATTAAGCGCCCTGTGGGCTCCCTCAGTGGAAATTCCATAATAATCAGACAAATCAACAAGTCTGTGATGAGAAAGCTCAGGTAATATATTTTTTGCCATTCGCAGAGTATCTATGTAATCATTGTTCGGTATTTTTCCATAAAATTTTTCCGCATCCCGATATATAAAATTCATGTCAAAGGTGTGTATGTTGTGTCCTACAAGCACCATATCCCCGATAAATTCAAAAAAATCCATCAACACCTGAGAAAAATAAGGAGCACCCATAACCATGTCATCCGTTATGTTATTGACTGCACTTGCACTATATGGAATGGGTCTTTGGGGATTGACCAGTGTGGAAAACTCCCCCTCAATCTGTCCTTCCCTTACCTTTATTGCCGAAATCTCTACGACCTCATCACGTTTTGGAGATATTCCCGTTGTTTCCAAATCAAAAACAACGTATTCACTCACATATTTATCTATTCTTTTTCCTCGTTCTTTTCCAAGCATATTATCCCTCGTATATTATTTAGGCAATTGCAAAACTCCTTATTTTCTACAACGTATTACATGAAAACCCAGTTTTGCAATTACCTAAAATATTATTAGTAAAATCATACCATATTCAAATTGAAATCTCAATCAAAAGCCTTAGCTAAGTACAAAAAACCGCCGCCCACAGATATACAAAATCAATCTGAAATCTGTGTGCGGCAGTCCTTATAAGCATTTATAAATATTCGTCTTTATCCTTCAATGGATATATAATTTTTTGTTTCTACGGCAGCCTTGGGATCAATTTTAGGAACATCAATTCTTAATACGCCGTTCTCAAATTTCGCCTTAATGTCCTCCTGCGTAATCTGATTTCCAACATAAAAGTTTCTGCTGCATGAACCGCTGTAACGCTCCCTGCGGATATACTTTCCGTCCTCATCTTTAGTATCACTTGATGAATTTGTGGAAGCATTTACCGTAAGGTATCCGTTTTTAAGCTCTGCCTTTACGTCCTCCTTCTTAATTCCCGGAAGGTTCATGTAAATTTCAAAGCCATTCTCCTTTTCCTTTACATCTGTGTGCATAATATTCTGTGGCATCTTTCCGCTGCCTCCAAAGCTCTTAAAGGAAGGTATATCAAAAAAATCATCCAACAGGTTCTCTCCAAATAAACTAGGTAACATCATAAGTCATTCCTCCATTCATATATAAAAAGATTTTATTGTTTACTCTGAACAGATAATGGATTTTTTATTCATTTAATATCCATGCCCCTGTTCTATAACTGTTATAACACACTTATTAGCACTCGTCAATAGCGAGTGCTAATAAAAATTGTGAAAAATTTGTGAACTTCAAAATCAAAATGAAGCTGTCGTACTAAAATATTTTTGTCAACATGCACTACGACTATTTACAAATCATAACTTTCATTATATAACTTATGTTATAAAAGGAGGGTTGTTATGCCACCAGTAGCTAAGATAACAAGGGAAATGATTGTAGACGCAGGCTTTGAATTAGTAAGGGAATATGGTATGGAGCATGTAAACGCCCGGACTATTTCTAAAAAGCTTAATTGCTCTACACAGCCTGTTATGTACCACTTTAAGACAATAGAACAAATTAAAAAAGAGATTTATCAGAAGGCAGACAAATATCATTCGTCATATATTACTGATATTCAAGGTGATAATCCAATGCTTTCCATCGGGCTTGCCTATATCCGATTTGCCAAAACAGAAAAACATCTTTTTCGATTACTATTCCAATCAAATGAATTTGACGGAAAAAGCATTTATGGATTGTTTGACGCTGAAGAGCTTACACCTATTATAAAAGTTCTCAGTGAAGCGGCAAATGTCAATATTACACAGGCAAAAATAATTTTCAGTTCCTTGTTTATCTTTGTTCATGGGTATGCAAGTATGTTTGCAAACAATTCATTGGAATATGATGAAGAAATTATTTCAAAAGATTTAGAGCGTATGTTTACCGGCATGATGTATGCAACAGTGGAAGAATAACGAAGCATAAAGGAGGGGCTGTGCAACAGCCCCTTATTTTTCCGGTTTGTAATAGCTATAATAATTCCCTTTGTTTTTCTTACATATGTACATTGCAGAATCCGCTTTTTGGTAAAGCCAGTCAAAGTTTTTACTGCTGCCCTTATGTCTTATTACAGCACCCAGGCTGACAGAGATGCCGCGATTACCCATTTCCGGTATGGATATTTTATCAACCTCATCAAAGAAGCTTTTAATTATTTTTTCTCCTTTTTCTTCGCTATCAATGCCTATGGCATATACTGCAAATTCATCTCCACCAAGTCTCATAAGTATATCTGCATTATTGAAGCATTTTTTCAGACAGCTCGCAATTTCTATCAGAACCTTATCGCCTACAATATGACCGTAATCATCATTTACGGATTTGAACTTATCAATATCAAACAGGCAGAACATTCCGCATATATCCTCTGCAAGCATTTCTTCAATCTCACGTTCTCCGCTTCCTCTGTTGTTTATGCCTGTAAGTGCATCTATACGTGAAAGCATTATAAGTCTCTGCTCCTGCTTCTTTTTTTCCGTAATATCCGTCAGGGAGGAAATACGTACTTTTGTACCATTCTGCAAAACAACTACCTTTGAATGAGACATTATGTAAATGTAATCCTTGCCGATAGGCAGCATATATTCACATACATAGCTTTCTCCCGGTTCCGTGAGCTTTCTGATATTAACAAACATTTCCTCCTTTTCGTCAGACATTATCTTTTCAATAAAATCCCTGTCAATATCAATGTCAAACTGATCCATATAAGAGGACTCAAACAGCTTTTTTGCCACGTCGTTAATCATAAGCACCTTTTGATTCTCCGGAATAACTGCTATAAGTCCGCAGCTTTGCATATTCATTATTTCGGTATATACTTCATTCTGATTTTCAAGTGCCTTTTTAAGCGCCCTTTGATATTCAAGCTCCTTTTGTTTTTCCCTGTCAATATACCTCACAGTATAAATAACCTGTATAAGATTGTCCTCATCATCCCTGCTTACATGTATGAAACTTGCCCTGCACCAATGTCCGTCAGTTCCAATGAACTCCTGACTTATTATTTTTTGTCCCTTCATACGCTCATTAAGGGTGTGCAGATTTGTAAACTCAAGCATCTGCATAACATATTCCTTACTCGTAATTGCCAACACAGCATCATGTATCTGTACATCAGCATCCTCAGGTCTGTTTACATATTCCCTTACATTCGGATTACTCTGGAATTCTATCTGTGTATTTTCAGGAATATTCAGAAGACGCATTACAGTGTATATTTTGGAAATGGCGCCTAGCATTTTCTGCTCTAATGTAACACGCCTTTGAATATCATTTATGACAAATGCAGCGGCAGACTGCATAAGGAAAAGTGTATCTGTGTTGTCGGCAGGATTATCAACACCTATAAAGCCTATGATTTTACCGTCAAGCTTAAGTGGCGCCGCCATAAGACTGTCGATATCCTGAGAAGCTAAAATCTCATATTCGTCAGAATCCTTATCTGCTTCCGCATCAAGGGAATTGATGTAAAATTCCCCCTTTGTCTCAAATTGAACCATCCATCTGTCGATAACGGCAATGTCCACACCCTGAAGCACATCTATCTGCGGTTCAACATTTTCCCTGCACCATTCATAGGTATTGTTTACAACCGAACGCTCCTCATCAAACTCAAATATATATGCTCTGTCAGCATTGTGGAAGCCTGCGATAATTTTTAATATTTCATTTATTGCGGCATTTACGTCATCACTAAAACAAAGCGTCCTCACGCACTCCATAAGAGCGGCGTCAAGGCGCAGTTGTTTTGTCATTTCTTCCTTTGTTGGGTTAGTATTTACATATTTATCAATATCCATAATTACTCACTTGCTTGCAAAAATTTTGTCCTTTTCTCAGAAAATCGTGTTACATTATACACAAAAAACAAGAAATTGGAAATAGATTTATAAAAATGTTATCAAATTGTTATTAAAATGTTCACATTTGCATTCTTCCAATATAATTTCGAAATACTTATTACTCCAATTCTTCAAACAAATCCTTATAATCACTTTGAAGCGCATGTGCATTTGTTGATACCTTTTTATGTAGATTGATTGCGGCTGTAGATTTTGCAATCGGCTGTATTGTTCCTGCCCCTGCAACGCAGCCTCCGGGACATGCCATTCCCTCAAGGAGATATCCGTCATATTTTCCTGCCCTTGCCATTGCAAGAAGCTTCCTGCACTCTGCAAGTCCCTCAGCATTTTGTACCTTGACCTCACAGTCAGGATAAAGCTCTGAAATACAATTTACAACTGCATTGGCAACACCACCACTGACGGCAAAGCCTCGTCCGTCACCGCTTGCACCATGCATTGTATCATCATCTTTAAGCTCCTCAAATTTTATTTCCTTCGCCTCAAACATTCCCATTACCTCCTCAAAGGTAAGGACAAAATCAACGTCACTTCTTATTGTACGTCTGCTCGCCTCAAGCTTTTTAGCGGCACACGGTCCGATAAATGCAACCTTACAGCCCGGATATTTTTTCTTAATAAGTCTTCCGGTAAATACCATAGGCGTAAGCGCCATGGAAATACATTTTGCTATTTCAGGAAATTCCTTTTTCGCCATCATGGACCATGCAGGACAGCAGGATGTAGCCATGAATGGAAGATTGTCGGGAACCTCCTCCACAAAGTCCTTTGCCTCCTGTATTGTGCAAAGGTCAGCGCCTATGGCAACCTCTATGACGTCCGTAAACCCAAGTGCCTGAAATGCCGACCTGATTTTTTCAGGTGTAAGCTTTGGTCCGAATTGCCCTGCAACGGCAGGGGCTATTGCAGCATATACCGGAACATCACTTTTTATTGCCTGAATCACCTGAAATATCTGTGCCTTATCTGCGATTGCTCCAAACGGACAATTTGCAAGGCACATTCCACAGGACACACATTTTTCCTGGTCTATCTCTGCACGTCCATATTCGTCTGAAGAAATAGCATTCATGCCACAAGCCTTTGCGCATGGTCTTTCCTGCTTTACTATGGCATTGTACTGGCATACGCCTACACATTTACCGCATTTAATACATTTTTCCTGGTCTATCTCACTTCTGCCGCCATGGAATGTTATTGCTCCCTTAGGGCAAACCTCCTTACACGGATGTGCAAGGCATCCCTGACAAGCATCTGTAACCCTAACAACGTTGTCCGGGCAGGCATGGCAGGCAAATTTTATTATATTTATAAGAGGCGGCTGATAATACTTCTCAGGCTTTACACACTCCTCAGCACCTGTTGATACAGGTGCATGCTCTGTAGGCGAACGGAGGGGAAGACCCATGGAAAGTCTCATACGCTCCTTAACGATTGCCCTCTCAAGGAATACACTGTCCCTGTATACCGAAACCTCACCGGGAATTACCCTGTATGGTATCTGCTCCATTTGGGATAAATCTCCGTCCTTGTAATCATATGAAAGCCTTGCAACCTCCGCATAAACTCTTTTTCTAATATCATTTACAGATGTGTATATACCTCGCATATCCTTCCTCCTGATACAATGAATCAAATTACTAATTTGCTTTAGTTTAATACATATAAAATATTAAAGTTTCAAATCAAGATTTTATCTTTCAAGATATTTTTTTATTCTTTCCAACTCGTTTAACCCTTTTTCCCGTCCAATCTGATATACCCTCTCAAGCTCATCGGGATTTCGGCAGACCTTTCCAATTGCAAGATCGGCATCCGGTCTTATGACAAGCAGCCTTCCAAGTCTTTCCTGCTGTTCAATATACTCAAGGGTTTTATTATATTTAATGTATCTCCTTGACATTGTACTTAAAAATTTCGGATATTTCCTAAGTACCTTACTCATGACAGGCATCATGCGAGTCTGATGCTTAACATAACCCTTTGGTCTTGTCAGAATGACAACAAGCTTATCATATCCTTTATATTCCATAAATTTTACCGGTATTGAATCAGCGGTTCCTCCGTCTGACAAAACCCTCCCCGCAAGCTCTACCGGTCTTGCAGCAAAGGGAAGGGATGCTGACGCTCTCATCCATTGAATATCATTTTCTCCTCCGTCAGTGCATTTGTGATACACTGCCCTTCCCGTAAGCATGTCCGTACATACAACATAAAATTCCATGGGAGTTTTTGAAAATGTGTCCGTATCAAATACGTCAAGCTCCTTCGGCAGAGTATGATATGAAAACTCTACCCCATAAAGGTCACCTGTGGTAATCCATGATTTAAGACTCACATATCTGTCATCCGTACAATATTTCTTGTTATACCTTATGCTTCTGCCTATCTGTTTGGACTTATAGTTACACCCAAACACCGCTCCTGCCGAAACACCCACTGCTCCGTCAAAGTCTATATCATTTTCCATTAAAACATCTAATATTCCTGCAGTAAACATGCCACGCATGGCGCCGCCTTCAAGCACTAATCCTTTTTTCATCTAAAAATCCTTTCATTCATTTTTATAATGCATAAAACATACAAATGATAATACAATTATATCAACTTAAAAAATAAAAAGCAATAAAAGAGGCTGTCACATAATGGCATTTTATATACATACTACCATTGCGTGACAGCCTGACTATATTCTTTTATTTAATTTTAGTCTTCTTCTTCCTTAAGCGCCTTCTCCTGCATATCCTGTATATCTTTATATGCGGAAAGCATTGGTGTTATGTTCTCATTTTTAAAATGTCTCTTTACATAGTTTGCAGTTATCGCTGCTACAGTTCCCGAAAGTGTAAGCACACCTATCAAGTTCGGAATCGCCATAAGACCATTTAATGTATCTGCTATATCCCATGCAAGGTTCTGTCCCATAACAGCTCCGCCAAAAACAGCGATTGTAAATATTACCTTGTAAACATATGTTGCCTTTAAACCAAAAAGATACTCACATGCCTTGCTGCCATAATGGCTCCAGCCAAGCACTGTTGAAAAAGCAAAGAGAAGAATCGCTATTGCAATAAACATTTCTCCCGCCGTACCAAACATTTTTCCAAATGCCTCTGATGCAAGATTATTTGAATCAACTCCGGAAACAACCTTACCCGTTACAAGGTCAATATCACCTGATGCAAGTATTGAAACAGCCGTAAGGGTACATACGATAATCGTATCTGTAAATACCTCAAAGATGCCCCACATTCCCTGTACAACCGGCTCCTTAACATTTGAATTTGAGTGTACCATAACTGAGGAACCAAGTCCTGCCTCATTTGAGAACACTCCTCGCTTCATTCCAAGCACTACGGCCTGCTTTATACCAAAGCCGACAATACCACCGCCTACAGCCTTCATGCCGAACGCACTCTTAAATATAGATACAAATATGTCAGGTATATCAGTTATATGTGTAACAATTATTACAATTGCACCGACTATGTAAAGAATAACCATAAAAGGAACAATTTTTTCAGTAACTGCTGCAATTCTCTTAAGACCGCCGATTACAACCAAACCGACAGCTATTACAAGTATAACACCTATTACAGGCTTTGGCACGCCAAACGCCTTATTTACATTTGAGGATATGGAGTTTACCTGTGTCATGTTTCCTATGCCAAATGAGGCAAGGAAACAGAATATTGAAAATAATACAGCGAGAAATGTTGCGATTCCTTTACAGCCCCTTTTAGAGCCAAGTCCATTCTGAAGATAGTACATGGCACCGCCTGACCACTCTCCTGCTTCATTTTTCTTACGGTAATATATACCTAATACGTTTTCAGAATAGTTTGTCATCATTCCAAAAAATGCAATTACCCACATCCAGAAAACTGCACCCGGGCCACCTGCTGCTATAGCTCCTGCAACACCTACAATATTACCTGTACCTACCGTTGCCGCAAGTGCAGTACAAAGCGACTGGAACTGTGATATAGATTTATCCTCGGTATGCGCAGTTACATTCTTCTTTCTAAAAATTCCTCCGATTGTATTTTTCATCCAATACCCAAAATGGCTTATCTGAAAAAACTTTGTAAGTATGGTCATCAGTATACCTACCACACCCATGAGAATCAGCATAGGCGGACCCCAAACCACATCATTTACGGCAGAATTAATTTTTGCAATTAAATCCATGTTTCCTCTCCTTTTACATAATTAAATAAATAAGTGATTGCAAAACTTATGTTTTTGCGAACGTCCGTTGTACAATATTGTCTATATTGTACAACCAGCTTATCGAAATAAGAAGTTTCGCAATCGTCTAAGTTAAACAAAAAATGGTGCCTAGATACAGTATTATCCTACTCTAGACACCTTTGTCCTTGTATTTTATATCATAATAAGTGGTATTTTGTCAACACTACACGATTTTCTCCAATATAGACCTTCCTATCGTTCCTTCCGGCATTGCAACATTAAAATTGTCAGTGATTGTTGCACCTATATCAGCAAATGTATCAGAGTCCGGCAGCCTGCCACTGTCCTTTAGACTTGGTGAATAGGCAATAAACGGCACTCGTTCCCTTGTGTGGTCCGTACCTGTATGTGTAGGGTCATTACCGTGGTCTGCCGTTATAATAAGTAAGTCATCCTCTCTCATAGCTTCCAGAAACTGCCCCAGCTTTTCATCAAAACGCTCCAGTTCCTGTCCATATCCGATTGGATTTCTTCTGTGTCCCCATAAAGTATCAAAATCAACAAGGTTTACATAACACAAACCAGTGAAATCTCTTTCTGCAATTTCTATTGTCTGTTCCATACCGTGAACGGAGGATTTTGACCTGTTGCTGTCTGTTATGCCTTCCCCTGCAAATATATCATTTATTTTTCCTACCGATATGACATCATAGCCTACATCCTTGAGAGCATTTAATGCGGTCTGACCATACGGCTCAAGTGCATAATCGTGCCTGTTGCTTGTTCTTACAAACTCTCCCTTTTTCTTTCCCACATAAGGTCTTGCTATAACACGTCCTACCTTCCACTCATCCCTCATGGTAAGCTCCCTTGCTATTTCACAGCATCTGTAAAGCTCATCCAGTCCAAATGTTTCCTCATTTCCACATATCTGAAGCACGGAATCAGAGGATGTATAAACAATCATATTTCCTGTTGCAATCTCCTCCTCAGCAAGCTCATCCAGTATTTCTGTCCCACTTGCACTTTTGTTTCCTATGACCTTATGCCCTGTACGCTTCTCCAATTCCGCAACAAGCGCATTCGGAAATCCTGTATCCGTAAATGTCTGAAACGGCTTGGTAATGTGCAGTCCCATCATTTCCCAGTGCCCCGTCATGGTATCCTTTCCTGTGCTGGCCTCATTCATTTTCATGTAATAACCCATCGGCTTGTCAACAGGCATAACCTGCTTTAGGCTGTGAAGATTTGCAAGCCCCAGCTTTTGCAGATTTGGTATCTGAAAATTGTCCATACGCTGCGAAATATGTCCCAGCGTATCAGTTCCTATATCCCCGAAATCTGCCGCATCCTCCATTGCGCCGACTCCCAAGGAATCTATCACTATTGTAAATATACGTTTAAATCTTCCCATAAATGCCTCCTATCATTGAACATCAGCCATTCCATAAGCACCTATTTTCTGTCCTGTTCAATCAGTATTCGAATTGCCTCGATTCCGACCTTTATTGCCGATTCCGTGTCATGGACAATCGGATTGGAAAGCCCTGCTGCATTGCGCTCCTGATTGCCGACCACAAGAAAATTCGAACCGCATCTTACTCCAAGATGACTTGCCACTACAAAGAGTGCCGCTGATTCCATCTCCGATGCCTTAACACCCAGACGTTTCCATGCTTCCCATTTATTAAGAAGTTCATAGCTTACAGGCATCCGTTCCGGCTCATGCTGTCCGTAAAATGCATCCTTACACTGCACTACACCTGTATGGAATGTGTACCCAAGCTTCCCTGCTGCCCCAACAAGAGCATTTGTCACATCCAGATTAGCAACTGCCGGAAACTCGATTGGTGCATATTCCCTGCTCGTTCCCTCCATACGGATTGCGCCTGTGGCAACTACTATGTCACCACCCTTTACATCAATGTCGATTCCACCGCACGTGCCTACTCTTACAAATGTATCTGCACCGCAAAGCACAAGCTCTTCCATAGCGATTGACGCTGACGGTCCTCCGATTCCGGTTGAGGTAACACTTACCTTTTCTCCATCCAGATATCCCGTATATGTTACAAATTCCCTGCTGTCTGCAATAAGCTTCGGTTCATCAAAATGGCTTGCTATTTTCTCACATCTTTTTGGGTCTCCCGGAAGTATAACATACCGTCCCACATCACCGGGTCTTATTTGTAAATGATATTGTAATCCAACTTCGCCTGAATAATTCTGCATAGCCATTCCTCCTATTTATAAAAACTTTTTCATAAGTTTATCCTTCAAGTCATCGTCAGCCCATGAAACCTCGACTGCGTTCTTCATCATTTTAATTATGTCCTCATCTGTAATATGGCAATTCTGTTTTATAAATTCAAATTCCTTGTCAAGTGTTGTGTTACTTACGGTCCTATTGTCCGTATTTACGGTAACCATTATTCCGTTATCCAAAAACAATCTCATAGGATACTTTGAAACATCCTCTACAGCCTTTGTCTGCAAATTACTTACAGGACACATTTCCACGCCTATTTTCTTTTGGGTGCAAAGCCTCATAACATCGTCATGTCCTGCCATCGCTATGCCGTGTCCGATACGTGACGCACCACAGTTTACTGCATCTTCAATATTTTTTGAGCTGCCACATTCGCCGGCATGAATTGTAAATGGCATTTCCCATTTTTTCACATGTTGAAACAGCTCCACAAATTCAGTCATTGGGTATGCCGCCTCGTTTCCTGCAAGGTCAGCCCCACAGACACCATTTCCTAAAAATTCACGGGCCACCTTGAGCATGGCATAATTTTCATCATAGCTGTGATGTCTCATTGCACACACGATAACGCCATAATCTACCTTGTACCTTTGCCGCCCTGCCTCAAGTCCGTTTATTACCGCCTGTATTACTTTTTCTGTTGTCATATCGGAATTCACAGATAAAAGCGGAGCAAACCGTACCTCGACGTAATCCATTTTTTCCTCGTGCACCGTTCTCATGAAATCATTGCCAGCCAGCTTTAACCCTTCTTCATTTGTAAGTGCACTGAGTGGCAAATCAAACTTTTCAAGATACTGTGCCAAATCCCGACAATCGTCTGAAACACTAAGTTCCTCTTTATCTACTGTTCTTCCCAACAGTTCTTCCATACAGACCTTCGATATGGAGCCATCCAGATGACAATGTAATTCAACTCTTGGCATTTTATTTTTATTCATTTAAAATCACCCCTTTGAACATCAGCCCATACTTTCCCCCGCAAAGCTTCTTGGTAAAAGCTCCTCCAATGTCATGGAAATCGTGCCTCCCTGTCCATCTTCAAGCACAATCTTAAAATCCTCCGGCCGGCAAAATTCTCTCATGACCTGACGACAAATTCCACAGGGTGCACATGTATCTGCAGTGTCTGTTCCGTCAGGCGCTCCCACAATGGCTATCGCAGCAAATGAATTTTCACCTTCTGACACTGCCTTAAAGAATGCTGTTCTTTCCGCACAATTTGTCGCTCCAAAGGATGCATTCTCCACATTACAGCCCTTGTAAATCTTTCCTGTATGTGTCAACAGTGCCGCTCCGACTTTGAAATGAGAGTAGGGAGCATATGCATGTTCTCTTGCTTCTTTTGCAAGCCGTACAAGCTCCTTTTCATCTATATTCATAGAAAACCTCCTACCATAAAATATAACCCTTCAAATCCAGATATTTAATCGTTCCATCCATCTCGTTGTAGCTAAAAGAGATATAGGATACCACACATTTTTTTCCACTATCCATCTGAATTTCATATGGCAGTGTACCATCATTGTAATCACCATTGCATCCACGACTTATAACAAGCTGAACAAGCTCCCGGACATCCAAATCCCAAGCTTCCTCGACCTTCTGAAGGTTCTGAATATTGATACTCACAGGTATTGTATTGTCAATATCATATTCCTCATGGCTAGGCAAACTTTTCGTAAACGAATACATATAGCTGTAGCCCGAAACAGAAATTGCATCTTTTGTTGTGCTTTTATAATAATTCCACCGCACGGCTCCATACTCATTGTTGTTAAAATATTCACTTAATTGTTTTCTCTCGTCTGTCGTATACGTTTCTCTTAAATATTCATCGCCGTAAATATTCCAGACTATAACCCGATATGTGCTTCCTGCACTCCGCAGGTCATCCTTAGCCAAATTCAATTCATCTACAGAATATCCATTCATAACAGCCTCAAACCGCTTTTTCTGCGACAGAAATTCCACCTTTTCCGCACTGAAAAACGGCAGCATAACACACAGCACATAAACTGCAATACCGACATAAAGCAGATTCTCATAGCCTTCCGCATATCCGCTTTTTTCTTTCTTGAACATTTTACGCACCAGTCCGTAAAGCGGTTCCCATGCCACATAGATTATCTGGCAAATAATAAATACAATGGCAAAATAACGGCTAACGGTAATTCCATATTCATTAATACGGATACCGATACAATAACATTCAAGCAGTATAAAAGGTGCGTAAATATATTTTGCGTATTTTATTACATTTCGATATAATGCCTTTCCCTTTGAATCTTTATATTCATCAGGCACAAACGGATATGCCATTGTCCAAATAACCACTCCGCAACAAAACAGCCCCGCACAAATGCCAAACACTTCATTTTTCGGCATATATCCCGTAACAACAATCTTTAGTACATACATGTAAATGATAATCATTGCTACGTTTACCATTGGCATAAGTACCCAAAGCAAAAGACTTCTTATAAATTTGGATTCGGTTTCCGTTTTATCGGTAAGACAAATAAGTGTATATGGCACATAAACAGCTCCAACGAGGAATAATTCAACGTAACCTATAAGTTTCCATTCTTTTATATCAAGAATTAATATATCGAATATTGTGACCAAAAGAACAAATCCCACATTTAACAAAAACAGGACGGTTCCCACCTTGATTGCACCCACAAGCAGATTGACAGCATATTTTGCAAATGACATACCGCTGCTTTTTATCAGCTTATGAAATCCAAGAACCGTACATAAAATAATATACAGACACATGGTCTTTAAAAACATATCCTCGCCCATTTTCGAAAATATATCCTCTGCGTTATTTCCGAGAATATCCAAAACAACACTGATAATTCCAAGTAGAATATATGGCAGGACAAGCTTTTTTCTGTTACTGCCATCCTCCGTAAATATACTCTCCACAAAAAAGCACCCAACCACAAACATTATAAGGAACCCAAATATATAATCAACCATGTCCCTTACACCGCTGTTGCCCCAAAATGAAGTCGCATCCCCACTTTTCGTATAATAACCAGTGGCATCAAGAAATATCTGAAAAATGCATGCTGCATTTGCGCAGATAAGTGTTATGAGATATCTCTTTATAATTCCCTTTATAGATTCCTTTTGTCTGTCAATAGTAATTCCCAGTTTACCCATTAAATTCCTCCTTAATGTCACCGTCCGAAGGCTGATGACTTACGCACCATCAGATACTTTGTTAATTATATAAACTCTCACATGAATAGTCATCCTCGCCTATCAGCCGTATCAGCTCAGTAACAAGCTTTTTAAAATTGTCCGCAGCCATGTCTGCTGCCTCCTGAACCTCCTTATGATTAAGCGGTTTATTTGACATCCCTGCTGCCATATTTGTAATGCAGGATATTCCGCAGACATTAAGACCCATATGCCGTGCTGCCATGGCTTCACATGCCGTACTCATTCCTGCCGCATCACCGCCAAGAGACCTGCAAAGCCTTATTTCAGCAGGTGTTTCATAATTAGGTCCTGTAAACTGCATGTACGTACCTTGCTGTATTAATACTCCCGTATTTTTTGCTGCCTGCTTTATTTTTTCTCGCAGCTTTTTACTATACACCTCGCTCATGTCCGGAAATCTTGTCCCAAGCTCGTCAATATTCGGTCCAATCAGAGGACTTGGAACAAATGAAGTAACATGGTCGGTAATCATCATCAAATCTCCCGGTGCGAAATTGTAATTTACTCCTCCTGCTGCATTTGTCAGTATTACGGTTTTTGCACCCATAAGCCCCATAAGCCTTACAGGAAGAACCACATCTGACATCGGATATCCCTCATAGTAATGTACCCTGCCCTGCATTGCAACAACGGGAACTTCCTCAACATATCCGAATATAAAACGTCCCTTGTGTCCTGCCACCGTCGATGTGGGAAATCCATCTATGTCCGAATAATTTACCATTGCTTTTATGTCCATCTGTTCAGCGTAATCCCCAAGCCCTGAGCCAAGAATAAGTGCAACCTTTGGTTCAAATGTAACCTTTTTCTTAACAGCAGCAAGACAACGCTGCAATTTTTCATAAACCTCGTTCATACAAAATGCCCTCCTTCTATTGAACGTCATCCATTCCATATTTGCCTTCGGCAAATGGGCTGACGCTACATGTCAAGTTTTCATAGAAAACTTGACACAATATATTGAACGTCACCCATTAATAGTCAGCGGCTTGATTTTCATTAATAAGACTTACCGCTGAGCTTGTTCCAAGCCTGTCGCAGCCTGCGTCAAGAAATGCCTCCATATCCTCCACAGACCTAATTCCGCCTGCCGCCTTAATCTTAACACCGGTTCCTATATTTTCCTTAAAAAGCAAAACATCCTCCATTGTTGCTCCGCACGTTCCAAAGCCAGTGGAGGTTTTTATATAATCTGCCCCTGCATTTGTGACTGCACGGCACATAGCCTTCTTTTCATCCTCCGTAAGATAACACGTTTCTACGATTACCTTTAAAACTTTATTTCCAGCAACCTTTTTAAGTGCCCTTATTTCATTTTCCACGGCTTCATAATTACCATTTTTTACATCTGAAATATTTACAACCATATCAAGCTCCGAAGCACCATCAGTAATTGCCTGCTCTGCCTCAGCAATCTTTGCCGCAGTGACGGAATAACCGAGAGGAAACCCTATTACGGTACAGATGTTAAGCTTATCTTTGTATATGTCATGTATACGCTTTATATAGCACGGTGGCACACATACGGATGCCGTTTTATATTCAATCGCCTCACCGCACAGCTTTTTTATGTCATTCCATGTTGCATAAGGTTTAAGCTGCGTGTGGTCAACGTGAGGAAGTATATTTTCAATCATATAAATTCTCCTATAATAATCAATCTAAAATGTCAGTTACCCATGCACATTCTTAATTTTTTTCTTTTGGGCATTGATTTTTGTTCGTTTTTTCAAATTCTTCACTAATATCAACACAAGAATTAAACCTACTATCCCTGCAATAATATTAATCAGCTTCCATTTAAATGCTTTTGTCTTAAGCTTTTTTCTTGCCTTAGTAAGCTCAATAATGGAATCGTCATACTGCTTAGCGGTTGAGTTTGAATTTAAATATACAGAATCCGCTTTTGATATGGCAGTGTACAAAGCATTCCATGTTTTATCTGTATACATGTTTTTAGAAATTGAACTGATATATTCCTTGTTATCAACTATTAATTTTTTAAGTTCATCTGCCTGTTTCTGTGTCGGTACATCATACGTAGTATCATCCTCCGCAATAAGATATTTTATATCTAATGCATCAAGAATAATTCTAATATTTTCTATGGATATTGCCTTTATATTTCCATTCTGCATGATAAACATACCCACAACACAACCGTTTTTATCGAAAACAGGCGCACCTGCCATACCCTCATCTATCAATTCTCCAACATAAAAATATGTTATAACATCGTTATAATAATTTTCCGTTGTGACATCAGTAATAATTGTATCATATACCTTTATGCTTCGCTCATTAACAGCTGTGTCTGTGACTATGTTTCTTGCACCACTGTAACCTTCAATATGTATTCTGTTCTCTTTTTCAATATAATCACCATTGCCCAATTTCAGACAATCTTTATCTTGCAAAGGACTGTTCGTCTCCAGCACAACGTATCTTGTTTCATTGCTATATGAATATATCTTTAAATCAGACAATACCCCCATATTTCCTATTGCATAGTAGGTTATTGTAAGCTTTACCTCCTCAGACAGACCATATTTTTTTCTTATGGCATCTAAATACACTGACTCACCCTGTACATTACCATAGTCCGACACCACATATTTTTTATTCCGCGAGTCATTGTTAGTTATACCAACAACAAAGCCGGTTCCCTGCTTTGCATAATATATATTTCCCGACTCGTCTGTATATGCAGTGATGATTTTTACAATACCATCCTGATCAGACTGTTCAGGCTTATCACTCTCCATATCCTCTACTTCATTTTGGGCATTTGCCGTAATCGGTTTCCAAAAAACCGTGAAAAAAAGAATGCATATACACATCAATCCGAATTTGCTCATTTGTTTAATCCGTATCATCATATCCTCCCTGCAAAACACAATATCCGTACCACTAAAATACTTTTTTCCATTATCTCTAATTTCGTAGTATAATTCAAGTATTTTCGGCATAAAGAACCAACACTTATGTTAAAAAAATTTCTTAAAAAAGGAATGGATCACTAACCTAGCAATCCATTCCCAATAAAATAACTTATTATATTAATATAAATCCGTCATTAGAAAATATCTGACTGAAGCGAACGTGCTACTGTTGCATTTGCCTCCTCAGCCTGCTCATACTGCGTTGCAATATTGTCTAACCTTTCATTTGCATCTATAAGCAAATCCTTCATTCTGTTTGCATCATCCTGCATTTCAGAAAATTTTGTTTTATATGCCGTAGCTGCATCTCCGGACCAGGTAGTACCTCCAATCTCACTAACAAGTGCAATCATCTGCTCCATCTTGCTTGCAAGATCCTCTCCGTTTTGCTGTATTCTTGTACCCTGTGTTCTAAGCTGTGCAGGGGTTGTTCTTAATCTTTCCATATTTTTACCGCCTTTCTATTTTTTGTTTTTATATCCCACGTATTGTTATTGTGATGCAAGCCTTGTGTTTGTTGCTTCTGTTTCACTGTAGGTTGCGATAATTCTATCAAGAGAGTCAATTATCCCCTTAAGAACCTCTAAAGCCTGTATAAGCCTCATGCTCTTTTCTTGGTAGGATGCCTGAAAAGCATCAGATGCATCACCTTCCCACTCAGCCTTTAAATTTTGGACAATAGTGTTTGTCTGTTCCACCTCATCCATAGCTGCCGAATGAAGATTAAGCAGCTGTGCCTTCTTGCTCTCAAGCTCTGATACAGTAATCTGAATCTGTCCCATAATACATATTCCTCCTTTAAATAATTATACTTGTATGTTATTTCTTCTTGCTGCGGCTTCCTCAGCAGCTCTCCTTGCTGCCGCCTCTGCTCTCGCAATTTCAAGCGCTCTTAATTCGGCTGCCTTGACATTTTCAGCCATTGTTTCCATAGCCGATGCCGCAGCTCTCATGTCATTAGCAATCTGTCTAAGATTTTCCTGCTCGGCTGCACATTTTGAAGTATATTCATCAGCGTTTAAACCTGACCAATCACGTTTAACTGCTGTTATGATTGTGCCCATGTCATTAATTGCACCCGACTCCAACTCTCCTGCTGCTGCTGACAATTGACTAGCCTTACCCATTGCCTGACCATAATTAAAATAAATTGTTGATTCTGAAAGTGCCATAAATACCTCCTGTTAAAAAATATCAGTTGGAAGTTCAAATGCCAGTTGAACATTTATTTCTTCTGTTTCTTCATAAAGACCTGCTATTTCAAGTAAATCAGATGGCGCTGCTTCAAGTTCCCCGACAATAGCGTCTATATTCGGCTTCATTTCCTGATAATTGGAAATATGCTTCTCGCTTGCATCTCCATGCCAATAGCTCTGTGTGCTTGTGACCTTACTGTTAATATTCCTTAAGTATGTCTTTATGCTCTGTACCTCTGCGGTGATCTCACCTGCAACAGCCTTTAGCTCCTCAGGTGTCACTCTCAAACTAACCATTTATTCCACCTCCAACACTCTATACCGCAATTGATTCAATCATTCCGGATATATCACTGCTGCACCTATCGTATTCTGTAACCGCGGTTCTTTCGTAAGTTGCAACAGATTCCAAGCTTACACAAGCCTCCTCAAGGTTACTAATATATCCGTCAAGCCTGATTTTAAATGCATCACTTGCCTCACCATCCCACATATTGTCCAGCTTTGTTGAAAGCTCCTTCAGCTTTGCAACGCTATCCTGTATCTGATTAATGTTGCTTGTTACTTCGCCCTCATCAGACGACAATGTACCTGTATTACACTTAATAACATCTGCCAACCTTCATACCCCCTAAAATTTTATTTGAAAAATTTAACATTTAATGATGTCATATGTTCTATCAATGAATCAAAATTTTCAATTGACACACCCTTTGCCGAGGTGTCCTTCGATTTGTTATCATTTTCATTATCACAACAACCGTCAAGTGCACTGACACTCTTTGTCAGAACTTCCGTATGTTGATTTTCTTCCACTTTTTTCACCATATTCCTTTTACCTAACCACATTAATACACTAACATAAACAGTGACATTATATATTATTTTTTGACGAACAACCAGTTTTTAATGACGAACAACCAGTTTTTAAACCAACAGTAACTTACTTCCATTTCGTATGTTATTTTCCCAAAGAGTTGTGTTACTGTCCAGTATCTTTTTATCCTCAAATGCACAAAGCATAAAGTCCTCAAGTTTTCTGTTTAGACCTGTCTTGTATTTTATGCAGAGCATCTCGCTAATCTCACTTACCACCTGTGTTAATTTAACGGTTTCGTCCACACGAAAATCAAAACTTTCACCCAACGAAGCAACATATATATCTACCAAAATCATAAATCGGTTACCTCCTTATAATAACTGTTAAGCACTTCTCCTTTGTCAACTTCCTCCTTTGGCAGTATGGTGGTCTTTTTTATTCCTTGCCCAGTTTTCGCATCAATCAAGGTAATTGTTACGGAAGTATCTGCAGCAAACCTTACGGCATCAGCACAAATTTTTTCCCAATCATCAAAGTAAAGCACAAGCTTACCCGGATTTTGAAAGCTTTCTTCTATCACCACACATTTTTTACTGCAATAACAGCATATAGTGTTCATTTTATCGGAGGTTGACAAATCAATGGATATAAATTTTCTTGAATTCTTTATTACTCTCATAATTTCAGTGAGATCATCATCGGCAACAAATTCTTTTGAGTCATTGTTTGTAATCAACTGATTAACATACATGTTATGAAGCGCCATACAAATTTCCTTCTCGTTGACCCTTCCGTCAATCTGTTTCAAACCATATATCATGGGTATCTCAAAGCCCGCAGAGATAACGGAAAATTCATCTGGTGTTAAGTAATATTTTTTACTGTTCATAGCTTCACCATCTCCTTAAAATTTTGCTTATACGTTCTGGAAAGCGGAATGTGCTCACCATTTTTCAATTTTATGTAATTTTCTGAAAATCTGATTTTTTCTATAAATCTTGTGTTTACAATAACGCCCCTGTGACATCTGGCAAAGAAACCGGGGAGACGTTTTTCGTACTGCTCCAAGCTTCCGTAAATACTGTATTTAACTGCATCTAATCTGACATCCAACATTTTGTTGCTTGCCTCTATATAAATGATATTGGAAAACAGTGCCTTTATTTTACCACCATATGTATCAATCCACAATCCATCTTCGTTCTCATCAATGATTTTCCGTATAAAATCCTCCAACACATTATACATTTCGTTTTTTTCATAAGGCTTAATAATAAGCGACAGCGGATGTATGTATGGATTTAGGTATTTCATGGGAGAAACGGTTGTTCCGGATATAAGCAGTATAGCTGTATCCTTATAGTGTTCTCTTACACTATAAGCATTGTCCAGCTCCCCATTTTCACATATATTGATAACTGCAAGGTCAGGTGCACTCTTTGCATCTATCTTATCAACAACAATATTAAGCTTTTTATCACATATGCGCGCCACCGCCGATTTGCTGAGTTTTTTTACAGTCTCGGTTTCCTCTTTACCGCACCCATATATAAGCATATTAATCATTAGGCTTACCTCCTGGCAATAGGAACAACAACCGTTTCACAATGCTCACCCACAGAAGTAGCTGTCACACCCATTCCTGCCTTATACAGCTTTGACTGTTCCTTGTAAGGAACAAAACTGTAATTAAATATTCTGTTACTGCCAATGTTTCCTCCGAAATGTATTCCGTTTTTATCTTTAACAAACAGCTTGAATGCCTTTTGATAATCAATTTCACCACACTGTTCAGTGCCTGCCACACCGAAAAAGTAAACGTTAATCAAACGTCCCTTTTCCAGAATATTTTCCAAAAAGCCATCCATCTTGTAGTCGCTCTTGTACACCTGATTTATAAACCATACCATATCTGCAATAAAGATAAATATTGGTTTCTCCTCACTGAGTTTCTCATAAATTTCACTTTCCTCAAGCTCCTTTGCAAGATATTCCTGTTTGAGCTGATTCCTTCTTTTAAGCTCCGGAATAATCGATGAGAAATAATTAAACATTTCTTCCGCTGTATCAATATAATTTATTCTTTCATTGTCAGCATACATGCTCATAGTCGGAGAGCTGCCGTCAATTACACATATATCACTTTCCTTGTAAAGAGCCGACTGTATAAGGACACGCATGTAATTTTTCTTTCCGCTTCTTGCAAGTCCCGTGACAAGATAACAGTATATCTGCCTCAAATCAACGCAGTAAACAGATGCATTTTCTGCATCATAACCCACAGGAAGAAGCGATTTATCCTCAGCCTTTTTCTCAAATTCTTCAAGCTCACAAAATTCTGACCAGACAGCCTTTTCAGGTATTTGAGGAACAGGTCTTGCTTTTCTTCCCTTCCATGCGCTTTGCATAGTTTCACATATGCCGGTTATACGGTCAAGTCTGCTGTAATCGTCAGGAGTCTCAATTGCAAGTGCAGTCTGGTATTCCAAGATACGTTTGCCATAAAGAGCAAGTCCTCGCCCCTTTACGCCTGCCTCAGGAAGAACGTCTATACCAAACGAGCGGATTACATCACCATATGCATATTTATCTGCCATTTCTGTTGTTACAACTGTTTTTATGTTTTCTGCAATCCTATTTGGAATACCGGCAGAGCCAAAACCGCTTGCGGAAATGAGCAGACATATTCCATGACTTATTCCTTCCTTTGACAGCGTTATTATATCTTGTAAATATTTTTCACCTGTCTTTTCATTAAATGCACCGAAATTATCTATAATAATGATTATAAACGGAAGAACAACTCCATTTACCTGTACATATTGACTGTAATTTCCACCTCTGAACAGCTGCTTTCTCTCCTCAAGAATTTCCCATATCATAGTAAAGAATTTAGCAATCTTTTCGTCCTCACCCTCATACATAACACCGCCCACATGAGGGGCCTTCTCAAATGCAGACATAATTTTCGAGCTGAAATCCAACGCATAAATATTTATATATGACGGAGAATATTTATTAATAAGTGCATATGTAATAGTCTGTATGGACGTACTTTTTCCTGTTGCAACCATACCGCACACAGCATGGCTTCCATCTTCTGAAAAATCAAGATGTACCGGCATCTGCGCCTGATTCTGAGGGTCATCATACATACCGATAACCACATTTATATTCCATGTTTCGTTATGCTCCGACCAGTTATTTCCGTCAAAGCGGGCATCTGTAAACTCCCTAAAAGAATCAAGATATAAATGTGTAGGCAGCACAGGCATCCAAAGCTTTAATTCATGAGTATAACCATTTTCCTTTGCAACTACGGCAAGATAATCCTTCACCGCATCAAGCTGTGTTTTTTCTTTATTCTGCGGCAGTTTTACCTTGTTTTGATTTGCTAAAGCAATAAGGTTTGATATAACATCTCCCTCATATTTTGCGGCCTCGGCATATGTTTTTATATAATCACAAAGACGTGCCTGGTTATATTCACTATAAGTATATTCAACTGAGTTCTGCTCAAACAACTCGAAGGCGCTATCCAAAACAAGCTGCATTTTTGTATGGTTTTCAAGACATTCCTCCAGCAGCACATTGTTGTTTTGCATGGCAGTTCCAAGTATACTGCCAATTACAGCATACCATTTATAAAGCGCCCTATCCCTAAGCGCAGTCTTGGTGTAACTACCTGTAAGCTCATCACGTCCGGTAAGTGAAACCATCTTTGCAATTACACTTACGCCTGTTTCCTCCTCATTGTAAACGGCCCCGCTAAAGCCTGACTGAAACAGCTCGAAAACCTCGTCGCTTCCAACCTGCAAATAACATCTTCCAGACTGAGTAATATATGCCGCATCCGGCTTATGAAGCATATCATTACTATCCTGCTTATCAGCTACCCGCAGGCACAATCTAAATTTGGTATTACTCCAAATATTATCATCAACCGTACCACTCGGCTTCTGTGTTGCAAGAATCAGATGAACACCCAAACTTCGTCCAACTTGTGCGACACTTATAAGCTCTCTCATGAAGTCAGATTCTTCCCTCTTAAGCTCGGCAAACTCATCTATTATAATGAACAGATGCGGAACGGGAACTTGTGCCTCTCCATTCTTATATAATTTTGTGTAAAGATTTATATTATTTACTCCATACTCATTAAATATTCTCTGTCTTCTTCGATTTTCACTCTTAATGGAAACCATTGCACGACGAACCTGATTA
The DNA here is from genome assembly GCA_964635615.1 of uncultured Bacteroides sp. Lineage (GTDB taxonomy): Bacteria > Bacillota > Clostridia > Lachnospirales > Lachnospiraceae > Coprococcus_C. Next base: position 282,309 of record CAZWNL010000001.1, on the reverse strand, counting down.
CCGGAAAGATTGGATATCTGCCCTATCAAATGCGGGAGTCCGTCAAAAAGATTTGCCATACCTCCACCCTTGTAGTCTATTATAAAAAATCCAATATCATCAGGGCTGTAATTTACTGCAAGCGACAGCATATATGTCTGAAGCGTTTCACTCTTTCCGGAGCCTGTAGTACCTGCAACAAGACCATGCGGTCCATGATACTTTTCATGCACGTCCAGATAGCACGCAGCACCTCCTGCTCTCTGTCCCAAAAGACCTTTGATATTGTCATATGTTCTGTTTTTTCTCCACCTGTCCAAAACATTTAATTCTTCCAGCTTATTAACCTCATACATGTCAAAAAATGTAATGGAAGACGGAATATCTCCGCCCGTACCTGTTTCAGTAACATAAATGTTGGACAGCTTTCTTGCAAATCCATCCAGTTTTTCATCAGCAAGTTCATCAAAGCCTATGTTGATCATTTCCTCATTTTCCTGTGAAACAGCATACATCCCCTGGAATATATCATCATTTTCAATAATGTAATCACATTCATTTGGTATATTGGCATAGAAATCTGCCACAAAAACCGTTGAAAGTCCGTATTTAGGATTTGCACCATACACATATTTTGAAATCAATTCGCCCTCAATAAGCTCAGGATTAATAAGGAACATAATGTAGTATGGATTAGGCGTTACCGCCTCCCCTGCAAAATCATTTTCGTCCCTCTGTCTGAAAACCTTTGTAAGCTCATAAAATATATCGCCCGCCTCCTGCTTATCCGATGCCATGTATCTTACCTTTTTATCCTCGGACCACACATGAGGAAACCATTTAGCAAAATCCCATGTTCCGGCATTGTAAGACTTATTTTTGTCATAGACAAATATCATTTTAACATCAGTGTAGCAGTTATTTGCGGCAACCTGAGCCGCCAAAAGCCTTATTATCTGTATGGCACCCTTGTAATCACTTCCTCCAATAAGACCAACCGTTTTGTGCGCAAGCAAATCAATTGCAATAGGCACGTCATATAACATTTCAAAATTTTTCTTTATAATAGCAGGCTTGTCTGCCAAGCTGTCCTCATTCATAGTAAACTTTTCCTTTTGTACCACAATAGGAGCCTGAAAATGCAAATCACCTATTCCCAGCCTGTAAGCAAGGTAATCCTTGTGTTTAACATTACGATTCCACAAAAGTCCGGAATCCTCGTCAAACATTGTACATTCCTCTGCGCTTTTATACATTGTTTTTAATGCAGTCATATTATTATTATATTTGTCTCTGATTTTTTCAGTTAAGTCCATGAGGTATTTACTATAGGTGTCAAACCTTTTTAGATTTGCCTCACAAGCCTCCTTGCCCTGCTTTCCCGTATTTAAAATTGTAGTAATTACCGACATGAGAGCAGAGGAAATAGCCATAATTATACCCATGTACATCATAGGACTTCCATTGCTGCCTGTCTTTCTACTTGAGTACACCATCAAAAAGCCGCAAAGCAGCATTGGAAGTGCCATGGTAAGAGAAGGAATTATCGACTTTAATACGGAAGTTTCCTTCACGGTTTGTTTTTCAGGCGGTGATTCTATCTCAACAGGCTCACGATCAATTTTCATAATATTTCTAGGTGCCCTGTGTAAAAGCACCCTGCTGTCCTTAAAAAGAAGCTCGCTGTCCGTTTCCGTCTGTTCCTGCTCCCTTTCATACGGAACAAGTACGGCATTATTTATTTTTATGTTTCCTTGGGAATTATCAACTGCAAGAATATCATCTAAATAGACAAGATTTAAACCTATAATACTTATATGATCACCAAACTCAAGTTTTTTATCATCGGAAATCAATTGTGAATTAATATAAATTCCATTTTGGCTCTTATTGCTGATTGTCCAGCCAGCCTCTGTCTTGTAAATCACCGTATGCTCTCTGGAAACAAGTCCCAAATAATCATAGCATATGTCCATATCCTCACGCTTACCGATAGTAACCTGCTGACAACATCTTAGGTCATATTTATCAAACACGGCAAAAGGATACATTACCTCTCTTACAATTACTGCAAGAGACTCCCTATTCTGAGTATATATTTGGAACATATCATTATTTTTAAGGTAATAGTTATCATAGCGATACCCATCCTTTAAGACATAATAATAGTCTGTGCCGTTTATGTTCCATGTATTGTCGATTACCTCTAAATCAAGTTTTAAATCATCACTTATTCCAAATACATCACCATACAAAACTAGTGAATAATCAGAATTATTTATAACAGGCAGCCGCATTTCCCTGTATATTGTATTAGTGTATATTGATATAATTATCACTTGCCGTACCTCCGAGCTATACCAGCTTGATTACAATTCGCGAGTCCTTAAACTCTATTGCATCTCCATCATTCACCTTAACCATGACATCCGTCAGTTCATATTTACTGTTTTTCCTGACAAACACAGCCTGATTTTCAACAGATATATTTTGGATGTACAGTTCTCCTTCCTTTCGGACGAAATGAAGCTGTTTCCAAGCTATATCCTCCTCATCAAAAACTACCCCATTACTTTTTGAACGACCTAAATACAGCTCGTCATCCACGTTTATTAGATATTTTTTGGTTGCAATTCTTCCGATGCACTCCAAATGCACGCATATCGCATTAGCAGCCCTGACATCCTCCTCATCAGTAAATTCAACCTCATAAGGCACATTTTTCCAATCATTTTCAGCTTTGTTCTGCTTGTAATACTGATTTTTAATTGCCTCATTAAGTTCATCATCACGAACCTTTTCCTTGTATATTGAAAGCAGAGAATTATTCTTTTTATTTTTTTTATTAAGTTTAACGTTTAATACTATCAGAAATATTATTATTACTGCCTCTGCAAGCATTATAATTATAAAAGGCAACTGTCCCGACATATGTACCTCCTTATATTTAATTTTTCATAAATATAAACTCTTCGTCAGCTAAATAAATCACGTCATTTGTTTCCAGTATCTGTTTATTTCCGGGAGTAATCCGAACCCCATTCACATAAGTACAGTTAGTTGACCCCAAATCTTCTATATAATAATCGTCATAGCTTCTCGTAATCATAGCATGTTTTCTGCTTACATTTGTATTTCCGTCTATTCGGTAATCAACACCCTCACTGCTCTTTCCTATTATGAATTTTTCTTTTGTTACGGCTATGCTCTCACCTGTTTCAGAATGATAAAGATATGCATCTATCGAGCCCTGCACAAAGGCAGTTAAAACAGTTGTCCCTTCGCTTGCCTGCAAAACGGTGGTACCGGCATTTTCTCCATAATTTGAGGATATGCCTTTTTTACTATTTGCCTTTGCATCAAACTGCGCATAGAGCTGGGAGCTTGGCAATCCCATATTCTTTGAATCCTTCATTACAGAAACACTCCCCTGATATGACGCCATATAATCTTTTTTATTTTTTTCTAACCTGTTTTTTCCGGAATTTGTTTTTTCTGTATCACGTTCAATTGTTTTTATTCTCTGTTTATCTTCCTTCTCAGATTTTTTCTTTTTATGTCCCTTCACAAGCAATATAATAAGTATAGCTAATAATACGGCAAACACTACCGATAGGACCACAATCAATATAACGAATTTTTTATCAGTTTTTTCAACTTTCTTCAATTCATCTATGGCATTCCTAAGACATTCCGTCTCATCATCTATTGCTTTTTGTTCAGCAAATTCATCATCATAAATACTTAATGCAACATCATATTCAACCTGAAGTGCCCTAAAGCTTTCCTCTGTATATACTCCGTTATTGCCCTCCTCGCATATAATCTTTGCTTCCTGTATTGTCCGGTACAAATCCGTTTTTACCGTTGTATGTGTATTTGCGGTATCTGTATCAGAGGCTACTATCTCCTCAGCGGCTGCCGCATAATCTATCATATCCTCCTTATATGCAACCCCATCACGGTCAAGATATGCTTTTACCTGATTAATGGGAAGTGCAGAATAAATCTCAGCTTCTGTTCCCGTATACGTTGTAATTCCTATGACACGTCCATATTCATCAATCAGTGCACCGCCCGTATTGCCTCTCTGCATCACCGCTGTATGATTGATATTTCCACCCAAACGGTCAGAGCAAACGCCCTCAATTATCATCAGGTCTCCGAGTTGGAAAGAGTGTGGGTCCGTACAGTATGAATCAGGAAATCCCAACATCTTTACAAGCTTTCCTGACTGTATCTGATCACTGTCACCAAGAACAGCACATTCTTTACTCATAGGCGCTGAAAGAGAAAGTGTTGCAACATCCCAATCTGCACTGGAAAATGAACATGTTGCAAAATTATATATATCAGCTTCTATTACAACTGCAATCTGATATGTAGCAATCTGTATATTTTCCTCAGATTCCAAAGGGACAAAGGTAATTGTCTGTCCCAAAAGCTCAGTGAGATATGCCCCTGCTGCAGCTTTGTTTTCCTCGGACAGAACAGTAAGCTGTCGGTTGGTTATAACTGTATTGGAATCTAATAATATTCCACTTCCGCTTTGAATAATGTGAAAAATGGCGTTTTCATCCTGATATAAAAGAACAACTTGAACAATGCTTCCTTGTGCATTATAGTTTGGAACTTCCTCTTCGTCTTCCCCGGCAGTTTTCTCTGCATGAATATAATAAACATTCGAGTTTCCCATTACAGACAATAACAAAACAAGTGCCAATATCAAAGCTCTGGCAGACCTTCTTAAATCTATATTCATATTCATACTACCCTCCGACATTAAAATACAGCTTAAAGCCCTGTATTTAACCGCTTCACCCCATTAAAACGGTTTATAAAGAGCTTACATTATTTAATATAATTGTATCTCAAAATTACACAAGCGTCTACATTTTTCTACATCTTTTTTCAACATTTTGTACAAAAAACAATTATAAAAAAGCAATCATCAATTTGATGATTGCTTTTTTACGTTTTCATGTATTTTAAATGTCTGTTCCAATTACAGCTTCCTTCGGCATCCCATTTGACGCCTCCGACATAATATCTGTAACCTTCTTCATAAATTGATTTGCATCATCGTTGTTGTACCCGATATAAAAGAGACTCTCAATCATGGAGTGATCAAAAATCATGGTCTTATCTGCACCAACAAAACCCTCCGGATGGTAACAACCCACATAATCATATATATGAGATTTATCTCCATCTTTATATCTGGCATAGCCAACAATCATAACTCTATGCTCTACACCTGATAAAGCAACAACCGTTCCAAGCGGCAAAAGAACCTTCATTATTCTGTCACCTCGCTATCCTTATCTTCATCTTTATTACCATTCTCTGCCGGAGCACTGTCCTTTTTTCCACCCGACTTAATCTCATCTGCTTTATTGATTACAGCTCTCATAAACTGCATCTGCAATTCATCCTGATAACCCATAACAATAACTTTTTCAATTGATTCATTATCAAACTGAAGTACTTTATCATTGTCAATCATACCTTCCGGATATGGAAACCCTGAATAATCCCACACATATCCGTCTCTGGATACTCCCTTAGGAAAATACCCTGCAATCATAGCTAATTTGTCAGCCTTTTTAAGCTTAACAACAGTACCAATGGGTAAATATCTTTTTGTCATAACAAGCCTCATCTTTCTTATACTTTATTACCAAGAAAACCAACCCGTAACGGTGTCCCAACCTTCGCTTACAGAATCTGTAATGCTGTTCCAGCCATCGCTTACGGTATCTGTAAAGTCATTCCAGCCATCGCTTACGAATTCTGTAACATCATTATATGCACTTACCATTGTATCATATGTATCGCTAAAGTCAATTTCAAATGAACCACTTAATCCAACACCCAAATATGCTCCAACATCAACCGAAAGCTTACCATCTATAATACCTATGTTAGCATGTGCACCAAGACCAACACCTGCTGAGCCTGATACACCTATATCAGTTCCCATAATTCTATATCCTGCAGAGGCATTTGCCTGTACAAGAACCGCTTCTAAACTTCCTTCAATACCTAGTGATGGATTCCATTTACCGTCTGCGTCCACTAAACCTACGGTAACTGCAGCCTCAGCTGCAACCTTGCCCACATCTACTCCTGCTTCGCCGTAAACTCCAAAAATATCATTTCCAAGTCTGCCCTCTGCATTTAAACTAACTACTGAAAAAGATGCTCCTACCTCTGCACCAAATCCCGGTGCAAAATTACCATCCTTATCACAAATACCTCCCCATACAGCTGCATGGGCTTCAGTATTTAGGAAACCATATGATGCACTTCCACTTCCATATGCTCCTTCCGCAGAAATACCGTCATAATATCGTGATTGACTAGCGCCGCTATCTACCTGTATCAGATGCAATGTATCACGTGTACGGTTTTCAAAATCATTTACATAATCATTATGGATATCATCATCTAAATATCTTTCATTCTGATGATATTCGTCAAATAAATCATTTGAAGATCCCCACGAACTTTCAGACTCGAAATTATCCAAGCCGCGACTTCTAGTGTAAACAACGCCATCTTCTTGCCAACAATGCTCAGACCACAATACAAAACCATCGTCATCTGTCTCTCCATATACGCAATACTCTCCGGAATAATATCCGATTAATGCATCCCTTTCATTTTGCATAATCCCAACTGAATTTTCTGCAGTTGCCACAAATGCAGCTATATAATTGGGATTAAGGTAAAATGGAATTCCCATAATCTCAGATTCGGCAGCAATATATTTAAGTACAATTCTGCTTAACGTGGTAGACAATGTATCTGTGGTATTCACCTGCATCATGAGCTTTGTCTGAATTGCTTCAAGAGTAGAAGACATACCTCCAAGTCCAATACTGTTAAGACCGCTTGCCACGTCGGCCACCTTGGACTTAACTCCATTTATGGAGCTCCCTACCTCTACTAACCTGCCAGACTGTCCTGTAATTGCCTGTGTATTAATATAAAACTCTCCCATAATCCCATTTCCTTTCAAATGTAATCTTAATCAAATAACCAAAACAAATATGACAAATAACATAATCATAATATCAAATTTTTCATTAAGCAAAAAAAATATATGACGAATAACCAGTTTTTTTTGACGAATGACCAGTTTTATCCAATACACAAACCTTTAAGGATCGATTGCAAATCGATCAAAGTCTGAAGTTGGTTACGAGGTACCTGGCCATTCGTCGTAAGAAACGTGCTGTTCATCGAAAAAAAAACAGATTAAAGAAATATCTGATACTATAAAATCAGTTAATGTAATATTTCTAGATTTATGAATTTTGGAAGATTACTTCGCCTAAACGTTCCTTCCAAAATGGTGTATCGTATCTATATATTTGAAGATTATAAAAGGAAGTTAAGTATGACTGAATTTAGCATAAATACCCAAGAAACGATGAAGCAAACAAAATATATGGTAGAAATCAGCAACTCAATGAATGCTGTAATGAAAAAAGTACAGGATATTGGTTGTGAATTGGACAAATGTGGATTGGGTGATGTTAAAGATTCAATTGCAAATATAGTATTTTTATTATGGATTCATAGCGGAAAAATGAAGACTATGTCCACTGATTTAAACAAGATTATTCTTAGATATAAAATAGCCGAAACAAATCTAACGGGGGGATCCATTTTACATAATCCAGAAATTATTGAGATACTCCGAATGGAAAAAAGTAATAAATACCATCGTGCGCAGGCTAATCATGATACAGTAAATACAGATGAAATGACGTATGATGAATATTTAGAGTATCGTGCAGAAAACGCTGTTGATGAAACAACACGTAGGATATATGAGAAATATAAAGATAAAAAATATAAAGTGCGAAGCGATCAAGAATCAGGAGTATACAATCAATGGAGTAATACAATAAATTTTAATGCTGAGGCTGATAATGTGAATTCTGCTGGACGAGGAAAATCATATTTCCATGAATTTGGTCATATGGTAGATGATTTTTCGGACTGGAATGATGAAACATCGAATGATTGGAGTTATGATTTTGGTGATTGTCTTCAAAATGATTTTGAAAACTATGTGGACAAAGTAATGACAGAACAAGGATATTCAACACGAGAGGAAGCATATAAATATATTGAAAAATGGCTAAACATTGATGCAGGGGACAAGAATGGAATTTCTGATTTAATTAGAGGCTTGAGTGATGGAGATATTTACGGACCTTACGGACATGACACCGACTATTATAATATGTCTTATATAGAAAATGAAGCTTTTGCACATTTCTTTGAAGCGGGTATGTGTACAGATTCTACAAAACTTGATTTTATTAAGGAGGTCTTTCCTACAGCGTATGATGAGTTTCATCAGATGTTGGTGGATGATTTAGGGTGATTAGATGATAAAAAAGACAAAATGGATCATATTATTGATATTGATGATTGTATTAGCAGGATGTGGAAAGGATAATGACATGGATTTGAACAAGACGATTAAAAACATAACCGTCAACTACACTAAAGAAGGCGTCGACTGTAGAGTAGAAATAGATTTTATCACAAGTAAACGTTTAGTGACTATATATGGTTCAGAACTGCTGGAATCAGAAGATGATTACTCATATCTTGATGAACTTGAAAATTTCACAAGAGACAATATTTTAGCGGATAAGAAATTACATGTAAAAGGTAAGAAATCAAATAACGAAACACTTGACGATCAAAAAATCATGTGGCATATTCGTGTAACATTTGAGGATGGCTCTTGGGCACAAATAGAAAGTTTTGAAAATAATCCATACAATCCAGAATATTTAGATTCTCTCATCGAATTGATAGAAAAGTAGCAAATAGTACATCGTTCAACGAAATCCCATCCGTATATATGCGCTGTTTTCTCCTCACATAACCATATTTTTAACTACTCCTTTTCGTATTTGATATTTTCTACGATTCGGTGCAGTTATCTGATAACGTAATCATTATATTAACCTCGATGTAACTTGTTGTCAGAATTTACAACTGCACCGAGTATTCACCTCGAATCAACTGCATTGACGCTTCTCTCCTTTTTTAATACTTAAAATATTATTTGTAAACTTATATTTAAGAAGTTACAAATATCTGTACTACTTTTATCCTGTCCCTTACTGCCTTTACAGTTAACCAAATCAGAGGTATTATAAATAGAATTATTCCGGTAGTGATTATACTTATAAACATAACACATCCTAATGGTGATAAATTCGTAATCCACTCACGGCTAACCGGACGGATTTCTGCATATAACGCCCTGAAGAAGAATCCGATTAAAAATGGGGAACTGATAAAACAACCTTTCCGTTGAAATCCCAAGGTCTTTGTGATATTATACCTTAGTATTGCATTAGTGCTTTATCATAATAAACCATTTTTAAATAGGGAGATTAGACAAATGAAATTAAAAAAGAAACTTTTTAGCGGTCTTCTTGTACTTGGTCTTGTGGCAACAGCTTTCACGGGATGCGGCAAGAAGGATGATGCTGCAAAAACATTTACAGTCGGCTTTGACGCAGAATATCCGCCTTACGGATACATGGACGAAAATGGTGATTACACCGGCTTCGACCTGGAGCTTGCCGAGGAGGTATGTAAGATCAACGGATGGACGCTGAAAAAACAGCCTATTATCTGGGACAGTAAGGATAACGAATTAAATTCAGGCTCGATTGATTGTATCTGGAGTGGATTTACAATTAATGGCCGTGAGAATGACTACGAATGGTCTGTACCTTACGTTGATAACAGTCAGGTAATCGTTGTCAAAGATTCCGCAGGTATTTCTAAATTAACTGACCTTAAAGGTAAAAAGGTTGGTGTTCAGGCTGCTTCTGCTGCGCTTGATGTTCTATCTGACGAGGAAGGTCAAAAAGCACTTGCAGATACATTTGGAGCGCTTCAGGAATTTGGCGATTACAACACTGCTTTTGCTGAACTTGAGGCAGGCTCCGTCGATGCAATTGCTATGGATATCGGTGTTGCCCAGTACCAGATTGACAGCCGTGGAGGTGGATATATTATTCTTGATGAGCACCTTAACGCCGAACAGTATGGTATCGGCTTTAAGCTTGGTAACACAGAGCTTAGGGATGATGTAAATAAAGCTTTAAAGGAACTTAAGCAAAACGGTAAATTTGATGAGCTTGCAGAAAAATATGGTCTGTCCGACATGACATGCCTTGAGTAATTTTATTTATTATTAGGGAGCCTTAACAAATGAGTTTTTCAGTTATGCTTGAACAGCTTACGGCAGGTATGGGAAAAAGCATGGGAATATTCTTCCTCACACTGCTTTTTTCCCTGCCCTTAGGGCTTTTCGTGGCCCTTGGACGTATGTCCAAAAATAAAATATTAAGCGGAATTATTGGTCTTTTTATATCAATACTAAGAGGTACGCCTCTTATGCTTCAGCTTCTTGTCGTTTACTTTTTTCCTTACTATTTGTTTGGTTGGTCAATCGGGAACTGGAGATTCCCTGCAATCATAGTCGGCTTTTCCATTAACTATGCCGCCTATTTTGCGGAAATTTATCGTTCAGGCATCGAGGCGATACCAAAGGGACAGTATGAAGCGGCAACTATACTTGGATATAATAAAGCCCAGACATTTACAAAGATTATTTTGCCACAGGTCATCAAGATAATTCTTCCGTCCATAACGAACGAGATTATCACCTTGGTAAAGGACACATCACTTGCATTTTCACTTTCCTATATGGAAATGTTTACAATAGCGAAACAAATAGCTGCAAGAGATACAACATTTATGCCATTTGTTGTCGCTGCTGTATTTTATTATGTATTCAACTTGTTGGTTGCGTTTATAATGAGAAAATGTGAGAAAAAGCTTAATTACTACAGCTAGGAGGGGTTCTATGGTATACCTTGAAATGAATGATATTAAAAAATCCTTTGGCGAGCTTGAGGTGTTAAAGGGAATTTCACTTAAGGTAAATGAGGGTGAAGTTGTTTCCATTATCGGACCTTCCGGTTCAGGCAAATCCACACTGCTTCGCATAGCTACACTGCTTGAAACCATGGACTGCGGCGACCTTTCCTACCTTGAGCAAAAGGCGGTATACATGGTAAATGGAGTATCCGTATATGAAAAGCCGGCAAAGCTTACTCAAATAAAAAAGAATTTTGGGCTTGTATTTCAGAATTTTAATTTATTTCCACATAAGAGCGTTATGCAGAATATTATTGATGCGCCTATACATGTTCAGAAAAGGAACAAAAAGGATGTTGTGGCGGAAGCAAAAGAACTTTTAGAAAAGATGGGGCTTGCCGACAAGGAGGACTATTATCCATGTCAGCTCTCAGGCGGTCAGCAGCAGCGTGTTGCCATAGCAAGAGCCCTGGCATTAAATCCAAAGGTGCTTTTCTTTGACGAGCCGACCTCCGCACTTGACCCTGAGCTTACAGGCGAGGTTTTAAAGGTTATCAAGTCACTTGCAGAGCTTAAAATGACAATGGTTATCGTTACACATGAGATGAGCTTTGCAAAAAATATTTCTGACAGGGTTATATTTATGGACAACGGCGTTATTGCTGTCGAGGGCAAACCTGATGATGTATTCAATTCTGACAATACACGTATGCAGGAGTTTCTCGGAAAGCTTAAGCATGAATAGTGTCTCCTGCTATAACCTTACTTCAATAAACCTATCCAATTCCATATAGTCTGTCCCTACATTGCAGTCCACTGCAAGTACCTTAACTCCCTTGTCTGCTGCCTTCCGCAGTGCCCTGCCAAAATCGGGATGCGTTTTATCATTCGGAGAAAATGCATACATTTCCTTCATTTGTATTACAAAAAGTATGTATGCCTCGTATCCCTCATCCATGCAGGATATTAACTCTTCTATATGTTTTATGCCTCTCTCTGTCGGTGCGTCCGGAAACAATGCCAGTCCGTTTTCCTCAAGCGTCACACCCTTAACCTCCAGAAAGGCCTTTCTTTCTCCATCCTCAATGTAAAAATCGAACCGTGATTTTCCATATGTAACCTCTCTTTTTATAATGGCATTTTCAGAAAATATATTTCCTTTTTTAAGCCATTTCTCCACCGCATTGTTTGGTGCCTGAGAATCCATGTTTATAAGCAGTGTAGCTTTTCCGTCCCTTAATTTTTCCACTGCAACAAGGTCATATCCTGTTTTCCTGTCAGGATTATCCGACACTTCAAGGTATACGGAGCTCCCCGGCAAGAGAAGCTCCCTGCATCTGCCCGTATTCTTCACATGAGCCTTCTCTATTTTGCCTTCTATCTCTGCATAAGCTATAAACCGGTTCGGTCTTTCTATAAATGTTCCCTTTACTATGTTTTTATATTTCATTTATATACCTCAAAACAAAGCGGCACCTTCTATGATGCCGCTGCTTTTATTCTTTATTCTTATTCAAGGCAATTCCAAAAACAGCGCCACAAATACCGCCGATGATGTGTGTAAGCTGTGAAATGTTGTCATTTTCAAATATTCCGCTTACAACCTCTGCACCGAGATAAATAATTATTATTAAAATCATTGTCAGCGGTATACCATCGCCCTTTATGCATGCGGCTGACGTAAGTACAATCATCATAAACACGATTCCGCTTGCACCAAGCAGTGCAACATGCGGAAAAAATAGTATGTTTGCAAGTCCCGACACAACTGCCGTTGTGGCTATCATTCCAAGTAACCTACCACTTCCGTATTTTTCTTCAAGTATAGGTCCAAGCAACAGAAACAGCATCATATTTCCCGAAAGATGCGACCAACTTGCATGCCCCAATGTATGTCCGAAAAGCCTTATAAAAAATCCAAAGGATATTGGAGAACGATACACGGAAAAGGCTGCTAATACCAATTTCCCATTAAACAGCTTGTCCAATATGAGTATAATAAGGGCTACAATTGCAAACGTGAGCACAACAGGTGAATTATAGCTTATCTTTGGAAGCTTATTCTTTTTAGGTGCTTCTGCCACCGGTCCACTTTGTGTTGTCTGTATCTGATTAAAATTATCCATATTTTCACATACCTTCCTCTCTGACTGCTGCAACAAAACTATCTATCAGCTTTGGGTCTTTTCCCTGCCTGTCAGTATATTCAACACCTGAGGAAACATCAACCCCGTCAGGCTTTACACACCTTATGGCATCTGCAACATTTTTGTCGTTTAAACCGCCTGCAAGCATAAACAGCTTACCATCTCGAGGCATGGTTTTCAGCAAATTCCAGTCAAATGTTTTCCCGCTTCCCGGCTCATGTGCATCAAAGACATAACCTGCTATCCGTGGACATTTACTATAAAAATCAAGCATATTCATATCATCTATATTAAATGCTTTTAATATTGGCAAGCCACCTTCATTTATAATATCATCAGCTATTTTACCATGTATCTGTACATAGTCAAAGCCTGCCTGTTCCGCAAGCCTCACCTGCTCTAATGTTGGTGAAACCATAACAGCAACTGATTTTATTTCATCAGAAAGTGCCTTTATTATTTTTTCAGCCGTCTCCACGTTTGTGTTGCGTCGGCTCTTTTCGTAAAACATAATAATTCCTGCAAAATCAACCTTATTCTTGTTAAGGTATTCCGCTTCCGAGACATCAGTCAAGCCGCATATTTTAATTTTGTATTTTCTGTCTGACATACTTATAGCTCCTACTTTTTCATATAATACATTATAACACAATACATGTCGACTGTATTGTACTTTTTCTACTTTAAAATAATCCTTTGCATTAGGAATAACGCTGTTGCCATTTTCCACCATAGCAAATCCTCCTCTCAAAATCCCGTTTCTTAAAACCGAACAAACCTAATATTATTATGTACACAACTGAAGACGGCTTGACGAAAATAGAAACCACTTTTGATGGGGATACTGTATGGCTATCTATTGACCAGATGGCAGAACTGTTTCAGCGTGACCGAAGCGTAATAGGAAAGCATGTCCGTAACATTTTCAAGGAAGGGGAATTGGATAAAAATTCAGTATGGGCAAAATTTGCCTACACTGCTTCTGACGGCAAAGATTATAATGTTGACTTTTACAATCTCGACGTAAAAAGGTTCGGAAATTCTAAACGGGCATATAAGAAAAATACTGTAATCTTTACAGATTGTTTATTGATTAGCTAAAATAATTCCTAAATCAAAACCGTTTTGCCATATTGACAAAATTGGGGTTCAAAAGTATAATGGAAAATGTCATTTAGATATTTTTCAAAATGAGAAGCAAAGGTGATAAAGTGAGCTTACCAAATATATTCAAAGCATTAAGCGATCCTGTTCGGCGGGATATATTACTAAAACTAAAGAAAAAGCGAAAAATGTCTGCGGGAGAGATTGTTGCGGAGTTTGAATTGTCTAATGCCACAATTTCGTATCATCTGTCTATTCTAAAAAAGGCAGACTTAATTTTTGAAACACGGTATCAAAAATACATCTATTACGAGATCAACACTTCCGTATTTGAAGATGCGGTTATGTGGCTCATGCAGTTTCGGGAGGATTAAGATGAAACGAAAGGATAAATGTACAATGATTAGCTCTACCATTCTTTGTTTTACATTCTTTGTATTAGCGGTAGTGCTTAATAAAATAGGCGGCAGTAATGCAGATACATATGTATTGCTTTATGTGTGTGCTGTTCTGCTGAATATTGTATTGAATTTGGGATTAAATGCGGAAACCGTTTCAATCAATGGTGCAAAAAAATTGGTGTCCTTGGGTAAATGGATTATGCCGATCACTGGTTTGGCGTATTTAATTCCGCAAATCTATTTATTACTGTTTCCTGCACAAAATATTATGGAAGCATTTGTCTACGTCTTTGTAGGAATTTTGTTTATCATAAGCGGCAACTACTTCCCAAAAAATCATATAAATCCCTATGTTGGACTAAAGTTTCCGTGGCTATTCAATGATGAAGATGGTTGGTATAAAACACACAAATTGGGCAGCTATACTTGGCTGCTATCGGGTGTAATTATGATTGTACATCCGCTGCATGGGTTGGCATTTGTAACCGTTCCGCTAATCATTCTTTTGGCTGGTGTTGTTCCACTTATTTACTCACTCACTCTTTACTTCAAAAAAAGGAAAACAAATTAGGAGGGCTTATTTATGAAATCTTCAATGAAGCACATTATCATCAGCACCGTAATATGTGCGCTGACGCTGGTGATTTTTCTGGCTTTTTATAGTAAACTGTCGGAATCCATTCCCGTCCATTTTGACTCTGCGGGAAATGCCAATTCTTACTGGTCACGTAACATTGTGGTATTTGGTGTCCCGGCAGCTTGTGTCCTGCTCAACTTGCTTGCAGGATTTTACCTCAAGAAGCAGGAGAACAAAGCACCATTTATGTTTTACATCATACCTGTTATAGCGATAATTGTCACAGTAGTTATGATTTTTTTAGGTTTGAAATAAGAAGTAATAGCGGAACGGTTATTTTTTTTATCTATCATTTCGATTTTTTTCAAAATGACAAATGGAGGAACAATGTTAGAAATTAGAAACCTATCAAAAACTTTTGGCACAAAGCTTGCTGTTGACTGCCTTAGCTTTACAGTTGAGGACGGTGACATTATGGGCTTTATTGGCAAAAATGGGGCTGGAAAAACAACAACATTGAAATCTTGCCTTGGCATAATCGGAATTGATTGTGGAGAGATATTTTTAGATGGCATTTCAGTATCCCAAAACCCGATTGCCTGTAAAAAGAAAATGGCGTATGTACCCGACAACCCACAGCTTGACGAATACATGACTGGAATACAGTACCTTAACTTTATCTGCGACATTTATGAAATTCCTTATAAAGAACGTAAGAAGTCTATTGAAAGATTGTCCTATGAATTTCAAATGGAGAAACATCTAAATGGACTGATTTCCTCTTATTCTCATGGGATGAAGCAGAAGCTTGCGTTGATTGCAGCATTTTCACATACGCCCAAATTGCTGATTTTGGACGAGCCATTTGTAGGTTTAGATCCCGAAGCGTTTGTTATCCTCAAAGAGCAAATGTGCCTGCTATGTGACGGTGGCAGCTCAGTTTTGTTTTCCAGTCATATTCTTGATGTTGTTGAGAAAGTATGCAATAAGGTGACACTCATTAAAAACGGTACGCTGCTGTTTACGGGCTTGACTTCGGACATAATCGATGTAAACGGACTGGAAAAAGTGTTTATGGAGATGAATAGAGATTATGAAAATGTTACTAATCCTTTGGAAAAATGAATTGCTACGAATAAGTAAGGTCAACCAGATACGATATGCAGATACGAAAAGACGCCAAAAGGCACTACTGTTATATCTGATTATTTGCACCATTGCACTTGGATTGCTTATTCCTTTTGCACGTGAGATAGGCAGTATTTTCTTGCTCTCTTGGGGGGAGGAAGAGATAATTAACAATCTTATTGTACCGATGGCAGCGGTCTGTCTGATACTTAATATTTCAATCAGTGTATTTTGGGGAAGCGGGCTACTCCTTTCTGATACAAATGCCGACATACAGCTTGGGTTGCCTATTCGCTTGTCTATATTGATTATTTCTAAGCTGCTTGTCTTAAATATGGTTTTAGCCTTTTTGGACATAATATTACTTCTTCCTATGATAGTTTTATTTGGAATGACAGCCGGGGCAGGAATACTATTTTATCTGGTAATGGTGGGAAATGTTTTGCTGTTACCAACTATTCCTTGTCTTTTGGGGACAATTATTGGAACAGGTATCTATCGCATTTTAAAAAGTCCGTCCGCGCTGTTTGCCCGTTTGAAAACAATTCTTGCGATATCATTTCTGTTTGGGTTTATGGGATTTATGTTTTTGAAATTTCCCGATATATCAAAGGAAGGTATTCATTTCAGTTTTACAACTACTGCTTTATATAGTCTTGGCAGCAGATATACGAAATCATTGCTTCATCATAATGTACTGTCATTGGTCACATACTGGACAATAATATTGATTGCTGGTGGTCTGCTACTGTACGGCTTAATAACTATCTATTGGAACTGGTATTGTAATTCTGACAGCCGCAAACAAATATCTACGGTTATTGATTCAAAGGTGTTTATTCCAAATAACGCTATATCCACCTTAATTAAAAGAGAATGTCGCAGATATTTTTCAATACCTGTTTATATAGCAAATACTGCTTGCGGTTTTCTATTTGCAGTAATCTATGTAATTCTCATTGGTATAGCAAATGATAAAGTTGCTCCGTATATCGACCTGTTCAGCAATTATTTTCAAATTGCTTCTGCTGCAACCGATATACTTTATGTTTACATGCTAACTATACTTATTTCTCTATCCAGCATAACCTACGCTAGTATTTCGATTGAGGGAAAGCAAATAGAAATATTGAAATCATTACCTATAAGCGCACAGGATTTATTTAGGGCAAAAATACAGTTTCATTTATCTTTATCTATCCCGCTTATTTTGACCTTAAATGCTGCTATGACATTATTTCTACATTTGCCTTGGTATATTGCCTTATTGGGATATGTTATGCCGTTATCATTTACAACTTTTATTGGGGTAGCAGGATATATATTAAATCTGCTTTTACCCGATTTTGAATGGGACAATGTTACACATATTATTAAACAAAGCCTGCCAGCAATATTGAGCGCATTGCTTGGTACTTTCGCAACTTGTGGTACAGCGTATCTACTTCTAAGGTGCTTTTCCAATATGCTAATATTAGGCAGCTTTATAGTATGTACTCTTATCATTCTGATCGTGTGTGTCATGGTCATTTGGTTTATGAAATGCGGAGTTCATATTTATCAAAAACTGTAAGGAGCAGAAAATGAAATGTGAGTGGCTTTTATGCCCTATATGTAAGAGCAAAACAAGGGTAAAGATAAGAGATGATCTAAATTCACTAATAATTTTATCATAAAAAATATAAAAATAACGACAAGCGGATATTGTGGCGATAATTATTGCCTTAGGTTTTTTCATTATCTGCAACTTGTGCAAAATTTGCACAAGTTACATTTTAGGATAATTCTCCGCTCTCGTAGATGTTTTACAAATGCTTAGTAACTACGCTTCTATCCGCATCAAAAAGCTGGTCTATATTGTTTTATCCAAAATATGAGTAGCACATTAGGTGTTTATTTGTTATAATAGGCAAATGCAAGTTTATGTGATAAATGATAATGGAATATTGCTATGCATTGAATTTAAAATGGCTAACTAAAAAATGGTGATAAAATGAAAATAACAAAATTTGATTTAACAAAAGATTTAGAAAGATTAGAATCATATTTAAGAGAGCAATATCTAACAAATAAAAATATGACTTCATGGTTACCGGAGAGACTTCATGATTTAATTTATAGAATGGATACACAATATGTTGATACCGGGAATAATAGATCCAGTGATTTTATATTTTTATGGGAAGATAATAATGAAATAGTAGGTTGTATTTTACCTGATGGTGATGCAATTTATATGAGCATCAAAGAAGGATATGAACAACTATACAAATCAATCGTTACTTATGCAGAGGAAAATTGTAAGCCATTATTTAACAAAGAGGAAGATGGAACTATTGATTTCCTGATAATCGCTAATGATAGCTTAAAGTATAGAAAAGAAGTGTTAGAACAATGCGGATATACAAGACAAAAAGAAGAAGATTATGATAACTATGTATATCCTCAAGAAATAGATGTTTCTATTGATTTGCCAGAAGGATATAAATTGGTTTATGGTGATGAATATACTAACGAAGAAAATAAATGGAGTGCTTGTAATTTAGGATTTCATCCTGATTTAGAAAATCCAAACTATAAAAATGATATGGGTGCATACAATTCAAGGAAAAAATCTTCATTGTATGCTGATAGCTTTGAATGTCTAATAGTAGATGAGAAATCCGAAGAAAAAAATGATGTTTGCTCATATTGCTTTGTATATGTTGATAAAAAATCTAAAACTGCATTTATTGAACCAGTTAGTACAAGAGAAAAATATAGACACAAAGGTATCGGGACTGCTATGATGCATGGAGTTATGCTTAAATGTAAAGAATTAGGAATACAAAAATGTTATGTTAATTCTTACGATTGGAGAAGAAAATTCTATAATGCTTCTGGTTTTACCACCGAAGATAGTATTGGGTTTTATCATAAAAAAATATAAAAATAAGGGCAAGGGGATATTGCGGCGACAATTGTTGCCTTAGGTTTTTCCATTATGTGCATCTTTCGTAAATACAAGGAAAAATTGCATATTATACAACATTATATTCATAATAATGCTTTTACAATTATTAATGCAATGATACACACCAATTGAAATAACGTATTATTAAATACATATCTTGTGAATCAATTTTTATCTTATAGAAACAATACTTTCTGGTTTTCCATTTACAATACAATAAGGGCTACCAGCAAAACGTTCTATTTTATCAGATACATTTGAAATAATATATATCAATTTAGTCATCACCTCTTTCTCGCCTACAAAAACCAAAATATCATTTTCTAAACCTCCGTTTCACATCAAAATCATAAATGCAACCCAAGTTACGATAATCTGTATTAAGTGCGTTATCTGGTCTTGTATAAGGTTGATTTTCTTCTTATTTGCCTTTAAGTCATCAACAATGCAATGGATAGCCATATTCGCAAAATAAGGGATTACAAGCCATTCTTTCAAGCCAATACCGCTTACCAAACTGTAAGTGATTATTGGAATCATAATCATAAAACTCCAACTGAATGAGTGCATAAACAAAGCCATTATGTAATCATTTTTGTAAAGTTTATCGGGTGAATTTTTCTCCCACCATTCTTTCTGCTTTGCAGACGCAAGCCAACCTTGTAAATAGTAATCATCTGCAATGTGGCAGAATACCATTGATAGTAAAATCAGCATGAATTTCATTTCCTAACCCTCCTTTCCCTTTTCTTTGATTCTTTTCTTCGATTCTTTTCTTTATCTGCTTGAATTTTACACCCCATAATTTTCTCAATTAATTCTTTATCAATACAACAATTATGTTCTATTCCACAAGAGGATAATCACCTCAAAAGCTTTTCTATCTTATCCCCAAACTTACTTTGAAAGAATTTTACAATCATTCCCGTAAATATTGCGGCAATAATTGTTCCCTCTCTTGTTCCCTTGATGGTGAAATCAAAAAATATAAGGGACAATAAAATTGTCAGCACAACACAGGTACAGTCAAAGGCTATTTTTAAGTTTCCAAACTGCTTTCCCGTCGTGTCTGATATTGCCTTTATAAATGCCTCTGCCGAATTCATAACAACATTTGCTATGACGGCAAGAGCCACGCCCCATGCCAGAATAACCGTACCCAAAACAACTAACAGTATTCTCAATATGTATGCGTCAACCTCAATAAACGACACAAGCCACATTCCAAAATCAGTGAAATACCCAAACAAAAATGAAAGAGGTATCTGCAACAGCTGTATAAGCTGAAAATTCTTACGCAATATTAAAATCTGCCCTGCAATAAGAATTAAATTCCATATAAAAAGCCAATTACCAAGGCTTAGTGAGGTAAATTTAAGACTTAGAACGTTTGAAACGGAGGAGGTGGGCGATACTCCAAGCTCCGCTTTCTTTGTTACCGCAACCCCAAGTGCCACCACAAAAAGACTTATTATGAAAAGTATGTACCTCTTTGCAAGCTCTTTCTTACTCATTTTATGATTGCCTATATTGTCATTCGCTTCATGTTCATTTATATTATTCATTCCATGTTATCTCCAATTTCTGTTGTAAATTAAGGCTGTCATATACATTGTTTTTTACATAAAGGTCATTTTTGCTACGAAAACCTGTTTATGATATTCTTGAAAAAATCTATTATCACACCTGCCGAAGCCAGTATTAGTACAATAACTGCAATTATTACGACAATGATTGAAGCAATGCTCAATATAAGTGCCGGAAATCTGAGCTCATTTTCCCGCTCCTGAAATCCAAATATACCAAACAAAACAGCAAATATAGGGAAAGCATACAAAAAAATTTTATCAAGCACAAGCATAACTACCCTCATAATACTCAACAGTCTGACAGGTGGCATGAAAATAAGAATTACTATGTAAAGCAGACTTATAAGAGACAAAACAATGGCAGCCTTTGAGTATTTCCTGGCTCTGTCTATCTTTCGCCTTTCAACCTCACCTGCATTGTTGTAATTTGCAGCAGATTTATCATAAATATTTTCCATAATATTACTCCTTACATGTATGAATAACCTTTTTTACAGTTTAATATATTTTTATATTATTTGTAAATATCAGAAATTTCACCTTTATAAAAAATGTCTATATGGCTCCCTTTCTTGGTTATGAAACATTACAGCTGTACACAATCATCCCCTCATCAGCAAAAACCTCACAATATCCGTTATCATAAAAAATACGGATTTTGCAGTCTCCGCTTAACCTTCGTTGTATCTTTTCTTGATTTATGAAAAATGCTTCCCCGGCATTTTTAAATTCAATAATACTATTAACTACTATCCGTTCTCCTTCCTTTAACATCAAATTCCTCTCCCAAACCTCGCAAGTCTCCATGTCTGACGTTGGACATATGGGTATCTGCTTTATTACATATCTGCCGTTTATTTCACAAAGCTCAATTTCTCTTGCAAGTGTCATTTTTCCGAAAAAATCCTTTTCTTCATTCTGCCTTGCAGCATTCCAATCCTCGCCCCATCCAAGCATCAGAGGGTGTGAACTGTCCGTAAATGAAACCATTGCATAATTATCTTTTCCAAAGTCAAGAAGCTGCCCCTTGTCAAAAGGCTGTTCATTTTCAAAAACATATCCGTCAAATTGCCCCACAAAATACTGCATAATGTGAGCTTCCTCAGAGGAATCCTCTTCGGTCAATATCATGCTCATGGACAAAATATATTTCGTTTCGCCATTTACCTCAAGGTGGAATAGATCGGGGCACTCGCAAAGTCCTCCGTATCCGTACTCCTTCGGATAAAACGCTCCCGTAAATGTCCATTCCGTCAGGTTATCAGAATGATAAAACTCCACTGCGCAGCCTGCTGCAAGCACCATTCCAAAACCGCCACGCACCGTATCACAAAACACCTTCGGGTCACGAAAATCCTTTTTATAATCAGCTTTCCCAATAAGATTTTTTATAATGGGATTGCCCATGTATTTTTCAAAATGCACATAATCGGTGCTGTATGCCATACTCTGCATCTGCTCACCTGTTTCTGGATTATGGCTTGTGTAAAACAAAAGCATTGGCGGTTTTTCACCATTTCCAAAGCCCATAATATTTTCCCTGTCAATAATTGCCGAGCCTGAAAAAATGTACTCGTTCTCTGTAGGATAAAGTGCAACAGGCAAATGCTCCCATGTGAGCAAATCCCTGCTTACAGCGTGGCCCCAATGCATTGGTCCCCACTTTGTGTCATAAGGATAATGCTGATAAAACATGTGAAATTCACCGTCAACATATATCAATCCATTTGGGTCATTTATCCATCCCTTTTGAGGAGTAAAATGTACTATCTGTCGTTTTCCTGCCATAAAAACCTCACCCATGCCTTTAAAATCATAAACAAAATGTATGTAAATCCCTATATGTATTCAAATTATATCAAAAACAAAAAACAAGCTCAACCTTGGGTTTACAGTGATAAGGAAGCAATTACAACAACTTATCAATAACGCTGACAAACAGAGGGCAAATAAGAGCAGAGAACTGAAACGGAATTTCATGTCAAAACGCTTATTCCCATTTGAAGCACTTTACAGAGATACCAAAACAAATGACTGTAACGGCACTCATAACAGTAACCGGAAGCAAAATATTTTCAACCGGCAATCCAAGAAATGCCGCTTTCATTAACTGAATACCCTGTGTCAACGCAAAGATGCTGATAATCTTTTGCATGACAATGGGCATAACCTCAAAGGGAAGCGTTGCGCCTGAAAAAATCAGCATGGGGAAATACAAGATACAGGCAATCACGCTTGCACTTTTCATGTTTTTAGCAATTCCCCCAACCAACAAGCCGATACTCAAAGTCGATATCATGGTCAAAAACCAACTTCCCAAGAACAAAAGGAAAGAACCATGTATTCTTATTTTCCAAAACAGCATGGCGGTAGGAAACAGAGTAGACATTGACACTATGCAATAGATAACGTAAATCAAAAATTCTACCAAAAGTAATTTTGTCGGACTGACAGGAGTAACATGGAAACGCTTTAAAATTTTTCGTTCCCGATATTCTGATACGACAAGTGGCAACCCCATTAGACCGCCTGCGCAAATGGAAATACAGCAAAGTGCTCCAAAGGACTGTTCCATAAAAGTGTATGTCGCTCCGTCTATTGCAGGTTTTGTTCCGTAAATGAATCCAAGAATGGTCAAGACAACCAGCGGCATAATAACGGCAAAAATGACCATATTCATGTTTCTGATGTTCAACTTTAATTCAATTTTCAAAAGTGTTATAAATGATTTCATTCTTTCTCAACCTCCTCTCCAGAAAGCACAAGATAGGCGTCCTCAAACTTCTTGCAGTCACTGGCTTTCTTTGCCTGTTCAATGGTTCCGAAAAATACGGCTTTTCCTCTTTTCAAAATACATATCTCATCACATAGGGCTTCTACTTCATCCATGAAATGAGAAGTTAGCAAAATAGTCAATCCCTTGTTTTTTAATCCAGATAATATCTTCCAGACATCACGCCGGGCTTTTGCATCAAGCCCGGTAGTCAATTCATCAAGGAATACCAGTTTCGGATTCGGAATTAGGGCAAGTACAATAAATAAGCATTGACGCTCCCCGCCGGACAAACTCTTCACCGCATTATCAAGCCTATCGCCTATTCCAAATTGCTCACAAAGTTTTTTCCAGTCGGCAGGTGATTCATAAAGGCAAGCGGTTTCCTCACACAATTCAGAAACTTTAATTTCGGGCTGATAATCGCCCTCTTGAAACTGGACGCCCACCTTTTGAAACAGGCGATGTCTATCCTTTTTTGGGTTATAGCCCAAGACAGATACTGTACCGCTGTCGGCATTTTTTGTACCTAAGATACATTCAATCGTCGTGCTTTTCCCCGCACCGTTTGCGCCAAGAAGTCCGTAGACAGTACCACCTTTTACCGATAGACTGATTTGGTCTACCGCAAGCAGATTGCCATAGGATTTTGACAACCGCTCTACATTAATTACAGTCTGCATAATGAAAACCTCCTTTGTTTTTGTACAAAAAGAATACCACCAATAAAAACATTGGTGGCAAAGTGTAGGGTTTATGAAAATTCAATTTTCATATCATGTAGCATATTCAAAATGACAATCGCATTTTTCTCTGCTGCTGACAGTGACACGATTAGCCTGTCGCAGACAGAAATAATATCATCCGTCTGTTTCGGTGTATTCAGTGCGGCTCGAATATCGGTATTGGGATTTTGGGATAGCTGCTGCAATAGACGCAGGATTGCTTCTAAGGAGTAATTTGCACATCTTAATGAACGGATGATTTTTAACCGCTGTATATCATTATCAGTATAGACGCGATACCCGTTATCTTTTCTTTTTACCGTAAGTAAGCCATTCATTTCCCAATTTCGGAGCGTGTCCATAGAAATATCAAGCAGTTCTGATACGTCCTTTCGTTTCAGATGCTGGGAACTTACTCCAATATCGCCGGATAAAATATGCTTCACAATCTCAATGGCTTCTTCTGCGTTCCCGTGTTCCTGTCTGATTTGTTTCAAGTAGTCCTCCGTAAGTGCAATAGCTGTGTCAAAATCCCCTGTTGCCGATACCGTAATCATCTGTACAATTTTCTTCCTTAATCCATTCTGCAAGACCTCTACTTGAAATGCAAGACGTATCAGCCTACATTGCTTTATATGAAATTCTGTAAACACACGATAACCATTTGACAGTCGTTCCGGCTTCGGTATCAGCTTCAGTTTTTCATATAATCGTACTGTGTTTGGATGTATTCCAATGATTGCGGCAACTTCCGCAGTTCTGTAAGTATTCACTTTTTCCCACCTCCATTCTTCCCCAATATACCATAGCCAAAAAGTCTGGTGTTATAGTGTAGGGTTACATTTTCCCAATTTCTTCGTAATGGGGAATAAGAAAAACTTTTTCCTTAAATTTTATTTTTTTCCATAAAAACCAAATTATTATTCGTATATAATACATAACCTTGAAAAACCGAAACTTTGCATGTGGTTTTTCAGCATAAATAAATTTTTTAACGGAAGGAGATTAACCATGAGAAAGAAGTTATTAATTTCAGCAATGGTACTTACATTAATCTGCACAGGCTGCGGAAATACCAAATCAGACGATTTGACAGACAACAGCTACGGTGAATATGCATACACAACCGCCGCAGCCGGCCAACAGGGAGGTTTTGACACGACATATTCAAACGGTCAGGAAGCCTATTATGATAGTGAAATGGCTGATGAATATATGTCTAAGGATACTGCGACGGCCGTAAACGGTGAAATGCCATCAGAATCCGGTGTATCACCAACAAAAGAGGTTACAGGAGTTGTAAATAAGGAAATGCTTGTTTACCGCGGTGACCTTTCCATTGACACATTAGACTTTAACACCTCCGTAAACGATTTCAAGTCCCTTGTAAATGAAAAAGGCGGCTTTATCGAATCAGAATCATACTCGGACAATCGTTCCACAAGCGGCTACTATGCCATAGAGGAATCGGATAAGCATAACGTATATTCCGCCATGGTAAGAATACCGAGCTCAGAATATGATGCTGTTATGAACTCGGCAGGCAGCTTTGGCGATGTGAGGAACAAATCCTCCAATGCCACAAACGTTACACAGCAATACGGAACATATAAGTCACAGCTGGAAATCTACGAGACAGAGTATAAAAGATACCTTGCCTTACTCGAGGAGGCTACCGAGGACGAATATGCACTTATGATTGAAAACGAGCTTTTTAATATTCAGATACAGATAGCCACCCTTAAATCGAGTATTACCAACATTGAAAATGATGTGGCATATTCCTACATAAACATAACAATTAAAGAGGTATCAAAATACGAGGATGCACCTAAAAAGACCGACACCTTCGGGGACAGGTTTAAAAACACCTGCAAGGATTCATGGGAGAGCTTTTTACAAGTATTAGAAAACCTTCTGTTCTTCGTCATTTTAAATATATATTACATTGTTATAATAGCTGCCATTATAATCACAGTAATATTCGTTATAAAGAAGAAAAGAAAGAAAAAAGCCTTGAAATATGCCGGCACGACTGTTCAGAATATACAGACAGAAAATACGGTTTCGGCAAATGCATCTGAATCAGATAAAGCTGCGCAAACACAAAGCAACTCAAACGAAGCTGGTAACTGAGCTGATACGGCTGATAGGTAAGATGACTATTCGTGTGAAAGCTTATATAATTAGAAGTAAAAGCAAAATACAAGGAGGAATTTAATGGGCAAATTAGGAATTGCTATTGACAAACAGAAGGCATCTATCAAGGGGATTATAAAGAGATATCTCGTAACACTTATTTGTGTAAATGTGGCATGTATTTTTCAGATATTTCTTGATGCCACTGGTTATTATAGGAAGAGTGGTCATCTTCATCTTTGGGGCAACGGCACGGTTGATTATATATTTGGGTTCCTTGAATTGTTTGCAGTTGGAAGCTTTTTTGTGGAGAGTGTATTTACCGAAGATGGCAATAACAGAAAAAAACTTGTCCTGCCATATATTTTGCTTGGAATTATCAGTATTGTTTTGGATATTCTCTCATGGAACGTAGATGATATATTTTTTAGTGATGTGCTTTTCAAGACCGATTGTCTGTATATTATTTTATGTACGGTCCTTGGATTTCATAAGCTGATAAAAAACAGCGGTATGTCATTTGCAAAATATGCTGTCAATCTGGTTATGGGTGCAATCAAGGTGGGAGCCGTCCTGTTTTTGCTAAATGTGGGATTTGTTCTTCTGGTCACAATATTCGATACATTAATTCTTGATGTAGATGAATGGACATTTATTGAGTACGTTGAATTATTCCTTGTTGGGTCTGTGTATGTGCCGTATACACTTATTTGTCTTACTGATAAAACGGAAACCATATGTCGTTCAAAGAAAAGAGCTTCCAAGTGAAAATACTTGCAGGCAGAGTTTAACATGTGGTATCCTAACAAAAAAACAAAGGACAGAAAATTATGGAATTAAAGCTTAAGGATACCACAGAAAATGAAAGCAGTAATAAACAAGATGATACACAATCTATCCAAAATAATGTTTACGGCGGAATGTCGGATAAAATCGCCCCAAATCCCGTTGTGATTAAATTTGACGAGGTTCCTACACCTATTGAATCCCGGCAGAATTCACATGTAGGGATAATTATCAGAATATTTATATTTATTATTTTGGCTTCTGTTTTAATGATTGTTTACAACAAAGTAATCAAGCCAAACTTTACTACGACGGATATTACGGATTATGTACAATCCGATGAGACAACAATTGTAACACAGCTTAAGCTAAAAGGAAGCTTTGAATCTGACAGCGCATGGTGCAGCCGTCTTCCTATTTTCAGCAATGTAAGCGGCGGCATTACGGTTAAATCCAATGGCGGCATTGGCATTATTTACAAAAATGATAAGCGGTTCGGCATAGCCATAGACGGTAAGAGCTATAAGTTTTTTGGAATTAAAATAGGCGACCCTGAATATAAAGTTGCTGACAACATTACATTTACATATGACGATGAATTCAGCATTTTGAATGACCTTATTGATACACGCTCAACAAGTGTCTACTATCATAATAAAAATACAAACGAGCTGCTTGTTGTAACCGTCAACGGAAACTCTAACAGGGTTGTAGCAGTTACATATTTTAACGACGGACGCTTTCTGACTAACACCTTGGATGATATTTCAGAATAATTTATATATGGCATATATACATTTCACTGCTCATATTTACAACCCGTTTTTCATATAATTTTAACAAGTATGAAAAACGGGTTATAAATATGAAGATTAAAGACAAAAGTGCCCTTATAATCGCTATTTTAATCCCTCTTACAGTGGGCTCATTTTCCACGGTGGTAAGCGGCGGAACCTCGGCATACTCTGTCATAAACAAGCCTGCATCAAGCCCTCCTGCTGCACTTTTCCCTATCGTGTGGACAATTCTCTACATATTAATGGGCATATCCTCCTACCTGATTTACATTTCGGGTGACGTGAACAGCAAAAAAGCCCTAGGTATTTATGCACTTCAACTTATTTTTAACTTTTTCTGGAGCATAATTTTCTTTGGCTTTTCCCGATATCTTTTTGCTTTTTTGTGGCTCATTGCTCTTATTATGCTTATTCTACTTATGATTTACATGTTTTATCACATAAGTCGCCTCGCAGCCTATCTGCAAATTCCGTACCTTGTATGGTGCATATTTGCTGCTTATCTTAATTTTATGGTGTTCAAAATGAATTGACGTGAATTTTTAAATACTGCCCACAGCCTTATCCAAGAGCCTTGCGGAAGTCCGTTTCTTCTCTTTGATTGCGTGGGCATATTTGCATAAATCTAAGAATAGCCTATGAGAACAAAGTGCCTTCGGCACTTCAGTTCGCATCCTAGCAGGGTCCGTATTTTTCTGCATCGCTTGCCAACAATATAACCATATTGATTTAATTGACCTTATTAAGTTTGTTATCAACAAGCCATTGAATATCGTCTTCATATATGCTTTTGTATTTTAATGCAATTCTCATGTCTGACGGGTCGGTTCCATTCGTAGTATATGCAAAAGAAATCTTGTACCGCCATTCTCCCGGATATACTGCTAGTTCTGTGTCTATGTCAACAGTGTCTTGTATCTCTGTTCCCTCCTTGTACAAAGAATAGGCGACTTTCCCTGTTGGATCATATACTTCAAAACTTACAAAGGATACATCGGTAATAGGTTCCCAGTAATGATGTCCAGTCCCATCTATAAGATTTTTTAGAGTAATTGAAATACTTATACTATTATCGTGGTTCACATAAAAGCTGGTTCCTCCCCCGCCGGTTACTATGGGCATAGCTCGTTCGGAAAAAGAAACACCCGTATTAACTATATAGCCGTTTTGAATATCCGTCTTTGTTTGCTCGTAAGTTCTGTAATAATCGTACATCTGAGTAACCAACGGAGAATTATCAGTAATTTGTTCTTCTTCAATTTCTGTAGAGGGTATAACTGTATCAGATGCAAATCCCCACACAAATGGGTCAATTAGCTTTGCAGATACAACCGTTTTTTCTGCTGGCGTTTGGCTTGTACTTAACCGTACATACCAAGTACCGGGATACAAAATATCTGTCACCATAATCATATCATTTCCATAAAGATATTCTTCATTTCCTGCTATAAATCCATTTTGGTCAAAGGTATATGTTCGTACCACTTCACCGGTCGGAGTTATTACTTCAACTGTTCTTTGGCTATCTCCATCAGCAACTGCAGTTAACTGCATTTTAACATCATTTTCTTTAATACGAATTGCAACCTCTTTAGTTGTTGTCTGTTCGCCTTGTTGAAAGCTAATGATTTCAGCCGAATTTGTATATAAAGCAATGGTGTCCATCCCATCATTAGGCTTCGTCTGATTATGTCTATTGGTTACATATGCTCCCAAAACGGTAAATCCACAAATGAGTATAGCTGTAAACAGCAAGGATATAAAAATCACCCATTTAGGTCTTTTCCTAAAATTCATAATTGCACCTAACCTTTCTTTTAATTGTTCCGCGCCCTCCGTTAAAGTAACGGAAGCTAAAGAACTTTTATAAAGATTATTTGACTTCAAAAAAGAAAATAGTGTATTTCCATACTCACGCCTTGCCTTATCGTCAAGTATAGATATAACTTTTTCATCACATGACAATTCACAAGATTTATTCACTTCCTTTTCCAGCAGATATACAAAAGGATTGAACCAATGGACGCACACAACAATTTGTATCAGCCATTTATAAAACATATCTCTCTGTTTATAGTGAATTAGTTCATGCATAAAGATATAGAATAACCCTTTATCTTTCATTTCGCCAACAGGTAAAACAATTTTGGGACGAAAGAAACCAATCATCATAGGTGAGGCTATCAACGGGTTATAAGAAAGTTCTACTCTTGTTTTAATATTCAATTTTTCTTCACAATCAGACAATAGATTTAAGATTTTAATATCCGATACTTCTGTATTTCCCGCTTTGATATATTGAATAAAGCTTTGATAAATCGTTATCTTACGGACAAGCAGAACCAGTGCCAATACTAACCAAATAAAAAATAGGCAGGCGTATATATCAAATGGCTCATGCTTGACAGTGGCGGTTATGTTATCTAAATCTGTCTGTATCGGCTCTGTTACATTGCTGCCCGGATTAATAGAAACGGGTACATTAGGGATTGTAGGGATTTCCTTCTCTATTGTTGCTGTGCCGAACTTTTGGAACAGGCTTCCAACAATCGTAGTATCGGGAGTAAAAGGAAGCAAAAAGCGTAACACAACTATTATCCAAATATAATACTGCCAACGCTTACCGATTTGATTTTTATATAACGATTTCAATCCCAAAGTGAGAAGCAATAACAGTGTACCGGAAACAGACAGCGATAATAATACTTTCATAAACTCATTCATTTTCTTTCCTCCAAAAGATTTCTATTTCTTTCAACTCGCCTGCCGAAAGAATATCCTGCCGCAACAATGTTGATACTAAGTTTTTTACATTCCCGCCGTAAACTTTATCGAGAAAGTTGTGTGTCTGCATGGTCTGATATTCTGCTTCCGTTACCGTAGCCACATACTCATTCCGTCTGCCGATTTTTTTGACCTTCAAAAACTTTTTTTCTCCTAATCGGGAAAGTAGCGTGAGTACGGTATTGTTCTTCCATTCGTTTTTGTCCTTTTCCAATTCCTTCATGATAACGGAGTATAAAGCTGCCCCTCCATTCTTCCAAATAATTTTCATTAGTACCAGTTCAGATTCAGAAATTTGCTGTACCATTTTGTTCTCCTTTTATCTTAACACTTTGTAGGTATAAAAATATATTAACACTTTGTAGGTGATAATGCAACACCTACTTTTATCATATTTCCCAATAGACACCAAAAATTATAACTGCTATAATGCTCACAAGGTTTCAGCTGATGTTCAAAAAAGGGAGGCACTTTATGCAATATCGCAACGATAGAAACGGACAGCCCATATCATTACTTGGTTACGGCTGCATGCGTTTTACCAAAAAGGGAAATTCAATTGATATGGAGAAAGCCGAGAAGGAGCTGCTTAGGGCTATGGAGCTTGGCGTAAATTACTTTGATACCGCATACATTTATGGCGGAAGTGAGGTTGCTCTCGGCAAAATTTTTGCAAAAAACAATTGCCGTGAAAAAATCAACATTGCCACAAAGCTGCCGCAGTATCTTATAAAATCGAAGTCAGGCATAGACAAGTATTTTAAGGAGCAGTGTGAGAGACTTCAGACAAATTACATTGATTACTATTTAATGCATATGCTCACCGACATAGGTGCATGGGAAAAACTAAAGCGTCTTGGAATAGAAAATTGGATTGCCGAAAAAAAAGCATCAGGAGAAATCAAAAATCTGGGATTTTCCTTTCACGGCAATACAGAAAAGTTTTTGGAGATTTTAAATGCCTACGATTGGGATTTCTGTCAGATACAGTACAACTATTTGGATGAGCACAGCCAGGCGGGTGTTGCAGGACTTAAAGCAGCTCACGAAAAGGGTATCCCCGTAATTATTATGGAACCGCTGCGGGGCGGCAAGCTTGTTAATATGCTTCCTGAAACTGCAAAGAAAATCATTGCTGATTATAAAACAAAACGCACTCCTGCCGAATGGGCGTTCCGCTGGCTTTTTAACCAGCCTGAGGTAACCTGTGTCCTTTCAGGCATGAACAGCCTTGACATGATTGAGGAAAACTGCCGTATAGCCTCTGACACAGGTGCTTTTAGCTTTACAGACGAGGACTTTGCCTTAATCGAACAGGTAAAGAATGAGATAAAAAAGAAAACAAAGGTGGGCTGCACTGCCTGTAGCTACTGTATGCCTTGCCCAAAAGGAATTGACATTCCTACTGCTTTCAGATGCTACAATCAGATGTACACCGAAAACAAAGGTTCAGGACGTTTTGAGTATCTTCAATGTCTTGCATACAGCAAGGACAGAACGGATATTAAGTCCTGTGTGGAGTGTGGCAAATGTGAAAAGCACTGCCCTCAGCATATTGAAATTCGCAAGGAGCTTAAAAAGGCAAGAAAGGCATTACAGCCGTTTCATTATAATGTTATGTTAAAGCTGATGCGCATCTTTAAATTTTGGTAGGAGGAATGCATACCGACAAAATACCAAATACAAGAGATACCCCCATTCCCATTAGCGGAAGGTACTCTCCTCCTATATGCATGTATGTATTTAAAAGTCCCATGACCGTTCCTGCTACAATTCCCATGTAGAGAAGCGGTCTTTTTATTTCTCTTTTTCCATGACAGATAATGCCTATAAAAAGAGGAAATACAATTCCGGGTGCATATATGGAGTATGCGCCTGTGAGAAGCCCTATTATGTCTGTTTTAAAAAGCGCAATACCCAAAGAAGCAATACCTACTATTGCAACAATAAGCCTTACCTCATTTACCTTATTTCTGCCTATAATGTCATGCTCTATTATTGATGCTACATTTACAAGACAGGTATCTAAGGAGGAAAGAATGGTTGATACAAGTCCCAGACACAAAATAACTGCAAGAGGACGAGGTATTATTTCATCAAGAAGATAGATGAGGGGAGATTTTCCGTCAAGCTGGGGCTTATAGCTTATAACCCACATACCTGTAAGCACAATAATTACAGCAAAAACCGCAAGTGCAATACCTGCAGAAATTGCTGCTTTTTTTGCAGTTTTACCATCCTTTGACACAAGGTTTCTTGATAAAATATCAGGTCCTAAGAAATATGTTCCTCCCACAACAAACAGAAGATTAAACAACCCCATTTTTCCAAAGCTTTCATTTGTAAGCTCAATATTTTCAAATACGGCTTTGTTTACATCCCCGTTTACAAAGAAAAGATATGCGAATACAAGCAAAAAGCCCACCGCCATAATAATCGCCTGTATCATATCAGTTTTCACAACCGACAGCTGTCCGCCAACCACAGAGTACAGTATCGTAACTGCAACGACGATTATAAGTATTGCTCTGCTGTTTTCACTGCCCATCACGGCAGACATTACCGTAGCCATGGACACATACTGTGCCGCAATAACTCCAATCCATGAAACGGCAATGATTGCCGCAATAAATTTTCTTGCAGGCGCTCCTATCGTTTTTTCTGCCACATCAGGCAATGTATCCGCATCCAACGCCCTTACCTTCTCAGAAAGAAAAATGCCCTGCAAAACAAGTCCCACAGCGCCTACCAAAAGCCACCACACGGCAGGAAAACCGATATTTGCAGTCCTGTCAACGATTCCTATGGTTGCTGATGCTCCTATTGCCGTTGCAAGTATGGAAAGAAGCACCTTTGATGTTCCCTGCTTTTTACCTGCAACAGCATATTCCTCAAAACTTTTTACCCTTCTCATGTCGTAAAAGCCAATGGCAATAAAAATAACTATGTAGATTAGTACAAATATAAGCATTTTTCATCCTCCGTAAAGCTTTAATAAAAATTTTTTTGCGATGCATTATATACGTTTGCACATATGATACCATTATTTCTCACTATTGTAAACATGTTTAAATTTTTACTTTACAATTCATTTGCATTCTATTTTTTTATAATTTATCTGCACCCTATAATATACTGTTAATTACTCTCATCGTAGCTTCCCCCGTCGACATTAAATTGAAAAAAAAATTTGTATCTGTTATAATTTTTATATTCATTATATATTTGTCAATAAGAGCACTGTATGAAATTTATTTTTAACATATGTTAATTGTTTTATTTGGGAGAACCGTATGGAGAACAGAATTGCAGAAATAGAAAACAGAATCCAGAATGTGGAAAAGGAACTGGCGGAGCTTAAGGCAGCCTTAAATATAGTGAAACATGCACCAACGGAACATGAAAAAAAGCAGCAGGCTTTTCAACCGAATTATAATGCTTTTCATGATAGCAATATTTCAAATCTCAGTCACAGTGTCTATATACAGCCTGACGAGCAATTTAATCTTACCCCACAGGTTTTGCCACACGCATATGCACCACGTTTTTCAAACAAACCAAAGAAAGACCTTGAAAAAGCTATCGGTAAATCCTTCATGGGCATTTTTGCATCAGTTCTTATTTTTATCAGTCTGATTTTATTTGCCACTTTAGTATACCCATTTTTAGGCACGAAAATAAAAATACTTTGCATGTATGCAATAAGCTTCACATTTATTACAGTTGGATTAGTCAAGCTTCAAAAGAATAAATCAAGCAAGCTTTTCATTTCCATTACAGGCTGTGGCATAGGCGCCCTTTACATATGCATACTTCTGACAAATATCTACTTTAAGCTTATCGGTGATATTGTCTTATATACTTTTATTCTACTGTGGTCTGTTTTAGTATGCATCCTTTCCAAGCTTAACTCAAAAATATTCCTTATAATTGGACAACTAGGCATATTCATTTCCATGTACTTCGGTCATAATTTATGTGTGGAGCATCGGGATGCATCAAAATATTTTATACTTGCAGTTTTCTTTATTATCTCCTATTGCATTTTCTTCTTTTCACACCTGAATAAGAGCCATAAAGAAAATATCGTCAACAACATATTCTTTACACTGAATGCCCTGACATATACATTTTCAATTTCAATATTCCATAGCTTGCTTTCTCGCAATGGTGCGGTTATACCTGATATGCTCAAATCCACTTCCCTTCTCATCGCCATATTTATGCTCGGCTATATATTGTTTGACATTTTTTGGACATCTAAAACGGAAAATAAAAGTGACACAGACTTTGCAGTCTTTACAACACTGAACCTAATATCATTTTACATTATGCTGTATCAATGCACAAGGATGCTTGGAGGTACGGATGCGTTTGCATATGCCGTTATCATTCCTTTTGTTATCGGAACGATGGCTTACACTTATTATTACTATGGAAATTTGCTTACAGTTGCAAATATGACGCTTACGATTTTCTCGGCGGTAACGCTGTCAATATGCACGGTTAATATTGACAGCATTTATAAATACTGCCATCTGTTTATATGGGCAATTCCGATTTTTATACTTGGATTTAAGAAGGACAATAAAATCTATAAGGGCATCGCACTTGCTTTTTATCTTTTTTCCTCAACCCCTGTCATAAATCCAATTTCTTTTCCCTGTTTGATTGGTGCCATAATAACCTTTGCACTTGTTATACTCCTTCTCACAAAATACAGAGAGCAGTATAGCAGCTTTATAAAATGCTTTTCATATATGGTATTTCTCTTTATTACTGCAATATCCTTTGATGCAATACCTTATCTGTCTGATCTTCTTACAGGACGATGGAATGAAACCCTTGCATTTATTACAATATGCACACTGAATATGTTTGCGGCGAAATCCGTGTTCAGGCTTAATTTTAAAACAAATACCGAAGATACGGCAACGGTAATTGTAACAAATATAACAAACGCTATACTTATGCTTGCCACATTTCCAAGGCTTACAAGCTACGACAATGAAATTCAGCACATGCTTGTTATATGCTTCGCAATTGCAATATACCTGTTAAACTCCGGAGGCTTAATCAGAAAGTACAACAAACCTGTTGCTGATATATATGTTGGTGCAAAGCTTACGGTCCTTGTGTCAGCCATATTCAAGTCCTTCCATGCACAAAACTATATTCTCAGCATAGTATGTTTTCTACTCGCCATCATAAGCATCTTAATCGGATTTATTATAAAGAGAAAGCCACTTAGAATATATGGATTAGCCCTGTCGATTTTCAGTGTGGTAAAGCTGATTATGCTTGACATACACTACGACAACACAATTGGTCATGCCGTCAGCTTCTTCATATGTGGTATCCTGTGCTTCGTCATAAATATAATCTACAACATAATTGACAGGAAAATATCAGAATAAGGAGGGGCTGCCACGCCAAAGCCTTATGAGCTTCATCCTGCACGGCATGCCCGCTTCTATGGCTGTATTTTTTTGAATCTACCGCCATCTACTGTACGTGAAGATATTTCTCCTTTGTCGCCATCCCTCCCCGTATATGCCGTTCCGCCTTGTTTACATCCAGCACCTTTCTCACTTCCTCCGCTAGTGAAGCATTAATGTAAACAAGCCTTTCGGCGCAATCCATATGTACTGTAGACTTACTGACACCAAACTTTTTTGCAGCCTGTCTCACTGTGGCGCCATTTTCTACAATATACTGAGCCACGCTTATTGCCCGCTCCTCAATATAATCTCTCAATACAACAACCTCAAATGACTGTTTGTACATTTTATGAGCAACCCACGACAGGTAGTACATAGTTTTAAAATGTTTCCGTTTTATATTTCTATTTTTTTATTTTTTATTTGACACCCTCTAGCATTTGTGCTATATTAAGTTAGCAATAAATAGTTTTTGTCCTCACATTATGCATGGTTTACTCTTTGTTTGTGCGATTGGATGGCATGCAGATATGTGAGTTATTTTTTGTCAAAAAATATTATTTAGGAGGTACCATGATGAACAACGGTACAGTAAAATGGTTTAACTCTGAAAAGGGTTATGGATTTATCACAAATGACGAGACAGGGGAGGATGTATTTGTACATTTTTCAGCCATTCAGGTTGATGGCTTTAAGACCTTAAACGAGGGTCAGAAGGTTACATTTGATACTGAGGCTGATCCAAAGGATGCCAGCAAGTCACGTGCGGTAAACGTAAATATTCAATAAAAAAGGGGCGTAAGCCCTTTTTTTATTTCTTTATTAAAATTTACTCATCCCCTGGAAGCTGCTCCACCTGATAATTTGTGTATATGTACTTAACGTCTTTAAAATCCTCATTAACTGTATAGACATTTCCGAACATACTCACCCTTGTACCTATGTGTACAACTCCGGTTATTCTTACATTTGCTTCTTCTTTTGCCCTATCTATCTCCTCATTAACAATTTCAAACCGTTCCTCGAGCTTCTTTTGCCTTGCAACCTCCATAACCTTTGCACGAAGTATTTTTGTGCGGAGAGCCTCCGTTTCCTTGGTGCATTTGGCACCCGGAATCCGGTCGTACATTTTAAGACTTTTGTCAAGGAGCTCAACATTTGCATTAACTTTTTCAAGTGTCTCGGTGAGAATTGCAACCTCCCTCATATGGTCAGGTGTAACACCTGCAATAAGCATGGTACTTGCACCTAATTCATTTCCTACATGCTTTGCCAGTATCCCCTGCATGCCTGATATATTGCCACCTATAATCATGCCTTTTTTTGAGTTGACATACACCTTATTTCTTGCCGCAATGTCGCAGTCAAGTATTGAATCCGCATATACATCTCCACCTGAATTTATTGTACACCGCTCCATAAAGCTGCAAATTACATCGCCCCCTGCAACTATGGTACATTTATTCCTTCCCTGAATACCTTTTCTTATGGTAATTTTTCCACCTGAAATGAGACGGCAGCCACCTACATGTCCATGTACATAAATATTGCCATCGGCATTTATTGTAAGACCGCTTCTTACATCGCCTTTTACCTCAACATCACCGTTAAAGTTCAGGTTGCCCATCTCAACGTCCAAGTCACCTTTGACAACATATACATTTTCAATTATGATACGCTCGCCGTTTCTGTATATTCTGCCATTGATTGACGCCCTATACTCCCTGCCGTCCTCGCTTATGGTAAAGCCCTTTCCCCTTAAAGGTCTAAGTTCACGTCCCTTTACCGGCGGCAGCATTTCTGCAAACACCGTATATCCGTACTCCCCCGGTGTAGGTGGGATATACACTGCAATAAGCTCATCCTTCTTAACCATTGCGAGCTTCAGCGAATTGTAATAATCCACCGAGCCATCAGGATTTACAATGGGCTTGTCCTTAATATCCTCCATTGCAACGTTAAAGCTGTACATTCCATCCTTCCCGTTGACAGGCGGCTTTCCCCTTGCAACAACAACTTCCTTTCCGTATTCCACATATTGAGAAAGCATCGCTATGGCATTTTCATCTATGCCTGTCGTTATTCCGTTTTCGTGGAGATAAGCCTCAATAAATTCAGGGGAAAAGTGTGGTGCCTCCTCGCCTTCCGGAATCTTAATGCAAAGAGCTACCCTCATACGATCGTCATCAATTTTAAGATATACCCAATCTCTTTCCATAGCTTTTCCCCCTTTTTTCTTAATTAGGAATTGCGAAACTCCCTATTTTCAATGCCTAGTTGTACAATATAGACAATATCATAAGCAGGTGCTTTTGGAGCCGCCGGTGCTTAGCGAGGTATTTTCGAGCTTAGCACCGCTGCGAGCGACAAGCAGCGCAAGCGTGCCTGTGTTGATTTGTCTATATTGTACAACGGACGTTCGCAAAAACTTAAGTTTCGCAATCGCCTAGTTATCTTCTCAGTGCGTTGAAGGATTCGTACAAATCTATCGCTCCATACCCCCACTGGCGGTTTGGATAAGCCATTGCCGTAGTCCTCCTTGCTCCTGTCATAAGAATCCGTTTTATGGATTCGTTCGTCACGTTTATATAATTACCCTCCACGACTGCCCACTGCAATATAAGTGCAATGCCTCCTGCCGTAACTGCGGAAGCAATACTTGTTCCACTTCGACGTATATATAATCCTCCGCTGGCGAGTCCATCCATCCTCCTTGCAAACACTCCCTGCACATCAACTGCCGGAGCCGCAATGTCAGGCTTGATACCGTCCATTCTCGTATATCCCCTGCTGGAATTTACATAAATGGAATTATTTCTGTAATCATAGCCTGCAACCGTAATAATACCTCTGGCATTTCCGGGCGAGCATATAGTAGTGTCAGGTGTCGGCGAGACAAATTTTGTATCCGAGTTGTTAAATCCATGTATGGGAAGCCATGCGTCAAAGCCCAATTGTGCGGTACTTCCTTCCCCCTTAACCCTTATAATCCAAACACCCTCTGTTGGGTTTTCAAATCTGAACAAAACCATAGGGTCCCCTGTTGTTCCCTCCACAATAGTTGTCTCCACATAAATGGTTGTTCCCTCATAAAGAAATGTCCTGCTGTAGGTCATTGATTTAAATGCTGAAATATTGTCAAATACTTCTCCCGTCGGCGAGACAACACTCACATCCAAAACGCCGGGAGCCTTGCCCCAAAGCTCCAGCGTAAAGCCTTTATCATTGCTGCCCACTGAAATTTCGATATCCTGACTGTCACCTGATATTCCCGATGAATGGAAATGCGTTCCAAAACCCGTTTCATTTCCTGCGGAAACACATACTCCTATTCCCCTAAGCTGTGTAATAGCATTAATATACGTCTCAATATATGTGTTCCCTGTATGTCCGCCCTGGTTTGTGCCGATGCCGAGACATATTACAAGCGGTTTGCCAAGAACAGCTGCCTGTTCAACAAGATATTTTATGGCAAACATTATATCGTCCTCGCTATAACAATTTACTTCGTCAGGTATGAGATAAAACTGCCTTAAGAAGCTTTTAGCCTGCCTTAGCTTTACCATAATTATGTCTGACTTAGGCGAAACGCCCTCCGTTCCTGCTGCAACCGAGGCAATAAATGTTCCGTGTCCGTCCTCGTCAATAGATGGAACAATACTGTACGGGCTGTCAGATTGAAGCGCCTCGTTTATTTTTTCCTCCGTAAAAACTGCACCATATCCATAAGAGGAGGCTCCCTGTCCGTATACCTCCTGATTTTGATCCCATATAGACGATATTCTTGTTGTGCCGTCAGAATTTCTAAATGCGTCAGAGATAAAATCGATTCCCGTATCAACAAATCCAATCAGAACTCCCTCTCCCGCAAATCCAAGTCCGGGAAGATTTCTTATCCTGTCTGCGCCAATAACCTGAACTACGTCACTGTCCATCAGACCATAGCACTTGGGAATTGAAGCATATCCATATTTTAAAATCTCGTCTATACTCATAGATGCCGGCTTTGTGTAAGCCACAAGAAACCGATTATTAATTCTTGAAACACAGGCAGGATTAAATATGTCATCGACTCTGTTCATATCATTATCATATTTGACAAGAAAGCTGAAATATTCATCTGAATATATATAGTCAGAACAAAAATCATCCATAAAAAAGCCTTTTTTATAGACATAATATGCAGCTAAAGTGCCATATGTTTTATAATCCAAACCCTAATAACAAAAAATTATATCCGTTTTAATCTTTCAAGCAACTCCTCATCCGTTAATTTAAAAACGTTATCTATAATCCAAATGTGCATATCTTTAGCTCTCTGCTTGAAAAACTGTGTTCCCGTTGTATCATCACATGGTCTTGCAAGTATAAGTGCCTTTCTTGCATACTTTCCACCAAATTTTCTCGATACGGTTTCAAGCTCATGGAGTGCCGGTCCGCCTGCCTTACCGCTCTTGCAGGAGATAAATATCGGACAGACCTTTCTCATAAGTATGACATCTATCTCATTTATCGTATCGTACCCCGGGTTATTTATATCATGCAACTCGCCGTCCCAGTCTATATGTGCACCTATAAGCGCATCGGAAAACAGATATCCGTCCCTGGTTGCTACCTCGTAAACGTGCAACTCCAAAATATTTCCTGCCTTACCGATTATCCTTTTTATCATATTGTTTTTATATTTAAAATAAACACGCTTACCTGCCTCACTGTATTCCCGGATAAGCCCTGCCTGATGTAAATCCCGAAGAAGCTGTATCGCCTCCCCCAAAGGGTTTCTGAAAAGCTCTACCCAGCCGTCATACTGGTCGGGCATACTTTTTCTAAGCTCATCTATACGTGCACAATATCTGTTCCAATTCCCCTTGTGTTTTTGGCAAATCCTCCATGCCGCTCTTACATCCTGTCTGAACTCATCATTGAAATTCCATACAGAATAATTACCTGTCTGCTTTGTAAGCACGCCTCCATGTAATATTATGTCGTCCGCTATGCTTAAATTGTAATGGTAATCGGAGGTCACAACCTCTGAACCTCTTATGTCAATCTCCGTTCCCGTAAACGGGTCGATTCTGAGCTTGCTTATATCCATTCTTGCCGCAATACATCCAAGCGCAATAAGTATAATCTCGCTTCCTCCCGTAAGCTCGAATCTGACGCCCGGATTTTCCCTTATAATATTCGTCATCATAGCAATAGCACCGTCAAGGTCATCCTTTGGCACCTCAATAAATTCAAGCTCCGTATCGGGACATTTGTTGTCACGAAACTGCTTAATATCGTTTATACGCTTTGTTATCATATTATCCTTGTGCCCTAAAAAAATGATTTTTTCCGGTCTGTACTTTATCATAGCCATAACATTTTCTAAGGGTTCCTCAGAATAAAACTCAACCATAACCTTTGTGCGACCCATACTCAGCTACCCCTTCTGCTTTCGGCTTTATTTTCTTAATTATATTATACTTTTTATATCGAAATATAGCAACAAAATACTAGAATATTTTAATGTACTGTGATAAAATGTTTTAATGTAAACTTGTGTTAAAGGTTTGGAGGACATTTCAATGAAGGCTTTATATAAAAGAATCGTAACTCTTGGCATGATAAGTGCAACTCTAATTCTCGGCTGGGTATACTGTATGGCAGAATACCGTAAGTCTCCTGCATACATTATCGTAGTTTCACTTGCACTTGTCATATCCGTTTATGCATTATTACTTGCTCTCATGGATTTACACAGTGCAAAAGAGGAGGATATGCGAAAATATATAGATAACGCAGTGGCATCTCTCCTTTCAAAGGAGGATGACATAACCGTAAAGCTCAGTAAGGCTTCCTATATTCAGGTACGCAATATATCAGAGGTTATTACACGAATGGAGGACTCAAATGTCGTAAGCTCCGAAAGACTTGAACGTATTATAAAGAGAACAACCTCCTCCTCAAAGCAAAACACAACACAATCAATCAATAAAGCACTGAAGTTTTTATTAAAATATAATGATGCAAACACGAATAAACTTGTGGATTCCGTAAAAACTCTCACAAGTGATTTGGAGACACTGACTTCACTTGTAGACAAATGCTCAGAGGATGAGCGTGCTGCCTTTGCAGAAGCCATAAGTGCCCTTTCAGATGATGTCATGCAGGTACAAAACAGAATTGCTTCCATGTCAAGTAAAATTTCAGGACTTTCAGTGGACACCGCTTCTGACGTGTCCAAGGACAGCCTTGATATATTTGAGGAAAATGTTGATACTGAAGACCTCCCTGAATTTGAGGATTTGTTGGACGCTACGGATGAGTCGGAAGAGAATTTAGAGTTTGCCACAGATGATGAGATTACAGACGCTGATGAGGTTTCCGTTGAGGAGGCTATAGAGGCAGCAGCTAAGGCTGATGTAATACCTTTTCCAAGCAGTGATGAGAACGCCAAGACGGATGATGCTGTTGCGGAGACGCCTTCGCCTGCTCCTTCTCCTGAAACCAACGAGGCAGCCGATTCTAACAAGCAGCTGTCACCGGATGAAATCGCTGCACTATTTGCTCAGGCAGCACCAGCAACGGAGCCTGAACCGGCAAATGATGAGCCTGATATATCATTAGACGATATTCTTAATGATAAAACAGAAGAATCGTCACCTACAGCAGCTGTAAGTGACGACTCTAATAAACAACTTTCTCCTGAAGAAATCGCCGCACTGTTTGCGTCGATGCAATAATAGCTATTCGGGATGGGTAACAACCCATCCCATATAACTACAACTTGGAGAAATATTTGGTGTACGCCTGCACAAAATCCGAATATTTATATTTTGATATTGATACCATATCGCCGTTTTTCATATATGCATCCGTTCGATTATAATGCTCGATATAGTTCACATTTACCAGATAACCCTTATGTATCCTGAAAAAATCAGGCTTCAGTTCTTTCTCTAAATCACCTATTCTTCCATAGCACTCAATACTTTCATCTGCCAATGATATAGAAATCTTATGGTCGTTGCTCTCAATGTAATAAATATCCTCTGCATAAATCGTTCGGGCACTTTCTCCTTTTCCTATGGTAATTTTCTTCCTGCCATCGTCACCCCTCGTTATAAGCAACCTTATCCACCTCCAGCTATTTCTTATGCCGCATATATTTTGTGTACAAATAGACTTTATCCCTTGTAATCATATTTACTTGTATATCCACTGGTTGATTTGCCTCCCGGCAGATAACTGCTTGAGGAATTATCTAAATTAGCTGCAGCATTATCGCCAATATGAGCCGCAGTATAAGACAGCTTTTTCAAAAATGAATTACTGCCTCCAAATATTTTTTCAAGCTTCTCCATGGACGCCGCATTAAACTTAGATTTATCTATACTAAGCTCTCCATTACTCTCAACCGTTATTCCAATCTCCGCAAGCTCCTCCTTATTTTCCTCAGTAAGCTCGTTTAGACTGTTCCGGTAAAATGTATTCAGCGTTCCAGGTGTGTACTTCATTGCAGAAAGCATATCATTGTAGCTTTCTACCAAAGCCTCTGCTTCCTTATAGAGCTCGCTTGTATCACCGCTCTCCTTTGCCTTGCTCATAACACTGTCCTTTTTGTCATCAGAAAGTTTATCCGCATGGCTGATAAGCTTATCTGCCGCCTTACTCAAATCCTCATATTTTCCAAGCTTTACAGAAGAAACGGCAGTTCCTGCCTTTGAGTTCATAACATTAAATAATGAACCAGCGCCATTTTGATCCCTCATATAATCCAAAAGACTGTGATGCTGGAGACTTACGCCTGCCTTGCTCATATTTTGATTAAGCATCTGTGATGTAACTCTCATATAACTTCCATCTCCTTTTATTACTTTCTATCTTTTTTATCGTCAAATAAATGTAATATCAATACCAAAATGACGTCAATGGACGCTAAATGGACGTAAATGGACATGCAACATTTAAAAACAAGAAACATATACATATAAGAAAGCTTATAAGGTATATACATGAATACATTGCCAAATAACCATGTACTAACAAATATACTGTATTCCGTTTGTCCTGACGCCGTTGCGGACATACTTGGAGGAAAGTCCTATCCGGAGATAAAGGGTAGGGTAAAATTTTATCACACAACCTATGGTGGAATTTTAATTGAATCAGAAATGTTTAA
Source organism: uncultured Bacteroides sp. (assembly GCA_964635615.1). GTDB lineage: Bacteria > Bacillota > Clostridia > Lachnospirales > Lachnospiraceae > Coprococcus_C. The sequence goes on along the minus strand of CAZWNL010000001.1, from coordinate 237,884 downwards.
TCTCCCAAAAAAAGCCCCTGAGGGCTCGGCGAATTTTTTTGGTTTCCATATACATGAAAATGGTGACTGTTCAGAAAATTTTGAGAAAACAGGTGGGCATTATAATCCTTTAGACAGACAGCATCCATATCACGCAGGAGATATGCCACCCCTTATTTCTTCAGACGGATATGCATGGTCTGTCTTTTATGACCCTATTTTAACTATTGAGGAAATTATGGATAAGTCTGTAGTCATTCACGATATGGCAGACGATTTCACATCACAGCCTGCCGGAAATTCAGGCAGTAAAATCGCCTGCGGTGTTATAAGACCTTATCATTCTTCCTCGCTTTGAATCTGATACACCTGATTTTCCGCTTTTGTGGCAAGCTCATTTGCTTTCTGCTCAAACTCGTCCAAATAACGCTTCATCCTCGGATAAGTAGTAACGTCCTTGTAAATAAAATACAACGCAAATATAATCAAAAAAGCAGCCAAAACCGTAGAAAAAATCTCGGAAATACCAAGAACAGGCAACGCCTTATATACTGTCGCACCGCTTCCAACTAAAGTAACTATCGTCCTTAGGTATGCAAGATGTGTCTGTTCTGCCGATAAACGGCTGTTGTGAAAGGCAAGGTCCGTTCGTATTTTAGAAAGCTCTGTGCGCTCCATGGCAAGATTATTCTGATTGAATGCCATTGCCTGCTTCTTCTTCATGCTGTCCGGCATTTTCCTCGGTGTACCGGACTCAAGCTGCGTCCTAAAGGAATCCTTTTTACTGCTCATTGAAAATCCCTCCTAACATATCTTTATTATATTAAGAAAAATTGTTTTTGTAAATTATTTCCCCAAAATGATTTTAAATATGATATAATTAGATACTATATTTACTTTTAAGGAAGAATTCGGCTATGAATGTTCAAATGCAAATAGGTGGATTATGTCTTATACTGCTTGTTTTCTACTGCTGTAAGCGCCGTAAAACTCTGGGCTTTTACAGTGGTAAGCTTTTTATGATGATTTTGTATCTTACCTTTGGCTGTGTTGTATTGGATATTCTGTCTATCATTCTTATTGTAAATCGAAACGTTCTTCCATTATGGCTTGTAAACATTGAATGTAAGGCATACCTCATTTCTCTCGGCAGTATATGCGGTATGATGCTCATATATGCAAGCGCAGATATAAGACACCTTGCAAAGGCTGACAGATTTACCATCTGTATTTCTGCTGTTGTAATAGCAACCTCAATGTTTGTTGCTCTATCGCCAATAAGCTTTCATCAGGAAGGCAATGCAACCTATACCTACGGAATGGCATGTAACATCACATATGTAGGTGCATTTCTTCTTATTATGACTACATTTTTCGAACTGATTGTACACGGAAAAACCATGAACCCAAAACGAAGGAGTACCCTCGCTTTTTGGCTTATCATATGGGTTGTGGCATGTCTTATACAGTTTTTTAACAAGGAATTTCTCCTTGTTGGCTTTGCAGCATCACTTGGTATAGCCATGCTGTTTTTTGAGCTTGAAAATCCTGAATTATATATAGACAGCGGCACAGGTTTTTATAACAGCTATGCATTTGGAGAATTTATCAGACAAAAATACAGATTAGGTGAAGATATATACGGAATGGTCATTTCATTGGAGGATATTCATGAAAAAGATTTCCAGATAACCCAGATAGAGCTTGCAATGGTGGAGGTAAAGCAGTTTTTAAAGCAAATATCTGATGCGGCAGTTTTTAAAACCGACGGAAGGGAATTTACGCTGTTATTTGAAAGCATTAATGACCTGAAGGAAGCACGTCCCGTCATTGAAGAACGCTTTGAGAAGGAATGGCTTACCGGAAACGACAATATTGCAAATGGCGGCTCCGTTTTTTTACAACCAAATTATTTAGTTATCCCTACCGGCGACATAGCCAAAAATGCCGAAGAAATGTTAGGTCTGCTGCGATATTTCCGTCTGCACTGTGATGATACGCTTGACGACTACACAATGATACTTGACGAAACTATGATTGCAGGCAAAAAAAGCCGCGATGAGATGCTTGAGGCAACTGTCAGCGCCATCAAGGAGGATCGTATCGAGGTATTTTTCCAACCTATATACTCAGTTGCAGAAAAGAAATTTGTGTCTGCCGAGGCATTGGTGCGCATAATAAACAATGACGGCACCATAATACCGCCCTATCTTTTTATTCCAATTGCCGAGGAAACAGGACTTATATCACAGATAGGCGAGATTGTATTTGAAAAGACATGCCGGTTTATAAAGGAACAAAATATTGAAAAATATGGCATACAATTTATTGATGTAAACCTTTCAGTTATACAGTGTGAAAATGAAAATCTTGCTGATACCTTTATCAACATTATGGAAAAGTGCGAGCTTCCTCCTAAATATATCAACCTGGAGATTACCGAGTCATCAGCAGCCATGAAAAAGAATATTATGCTTGAAAATATGAACCGCCTTATTGACTACGGCGTTAAATTTGCGTTGGATGATTTTGGAAACGGACAGTCCAATTTAAATTATATCGTGGATATGCCTGTCCAAATCGTTAAGTTTGATTTTGATATGACGCAGGCATATTTCAAGACAGAAAAGGCAAAGTTTGTTCTGGAAGCATCTGCAAAAATGATACATGACATGCGCCTTAAAATCGTGTCCGAGGGTGTGGAAACCGCCGAGCAGTTTAAGGTTATTTCAAGTCTTGGAATAGATTATATTCAGGGTTATTATTTCTCAAAGCCACTTGATGCTGATGCGTTTATTGAGTTTCTTAAGGATAAGAATACATAATTCACTGCTCATTGCAAACCTGAAAGACAAAAAACTTCAGATAATATGACTCCTCTGCTGCCCATAGTATCGGGTGGTCAGGTGCCTGTGTCTTAAACTCCACCTGTCTGAGTCTTTTGTGTACATTGTTTGCCGCCTGATGGATTGTCTTTGTGAAAAGCTCGTAATCCATAAAATGCGAGCAGGAACATGTCACAAGAAAGCCGCCGTCACGGACGAGCTTCATGCCTCTTAAGTTTATCTCTCGGTATCCCTTTACCGCATTTTTTATGGAGCTTCTTGACTTTGTAAATGCCGGTGGGTCAAGTATTACCACATCATATGTCTTACCCTCCTGCTCCATTCTCGGAAGAAAATCAAACACATCGTCACATACAAAATGTACTCTGTCCTCAAGAAAATTAAGCCTTGCATTTTCCTTTGCCTGCTTGATTGCAAGCTCCGAAGCGTCAACACCGACAACATCCTTTGCACCTGCAATTCCTGCATTTAATGCAAAAGAGCCTGTGTGGGTAAAGCAGTCCAATACCTCCGCATCCTTACATATGCTGTGTATAGCTTTTCTGTTATACTTTTGGTCAAGGAAAAAGCCTGTCTTTTGCCCGTCCTCAACATCAACAATGTATTTTACTCCGTTCTCAACTATCCGAACCTTTGTATCAAAGGGTGCACCAATAAAGCCCTTGCTTCTTTGCATGCCTTCCTTTTCCCTTACCTTGGCATCGCTTCGCTCATAAACACCTCTTATGGAAATGCCGTCCTCAGCAAGAATTTCTTTCAATATTTCAACAATGTCAAGCTTCAGCCTGTCAATTCCAAGTGCAAGAGACTCAACGACAAGCACGTCCTCAAACTTATCTATAACTATCCCGGGCAGAAAATCAGCCTCGCCAAATATAAGTCTGCAGCAGCTTGTATCCACAGTTTTTTTTCTGTATTCCCATGCATTTTTTATTCTCAGACGCAAAAAATTGCTGTCAAGCTCCTGCTTCGCATTTCTTGTCAGCATTCTTATCATAATCTTTGATTTTCTGTTTATAAAGCCTTTTCCCATAGGGTATCCGTCAAAGTCACGGACAATTACTATATCTCCGTCCTCGCAAACACCCATAACGCTTTCGAGCTCATTGTCATATATCCATGCGCCGCCTGCCTTTATGGTTCTTCCCTCACCCTTTTTAAGCACGGCAACTGCATTTGCTTCATATTTTTTATATTCCATATTATTTACCCTCTGCAAGCTCCAACCGTAGTTCTGCCACCGTCACAGACTCATATCCGTATCCCTTAGCCGTGTTATTCATAATAATGTATGCAAGATTTTTGCCCTGTCTCTGTGTATCCACAATAAACCGTCCATACAGCACAAGCGTTTCGTCGGAGTATGTTCCAAGCTCTCCACGAAGATATGTCTCGTATGAGGTATCAAACACATTATCCTCAGATGTATGGATTGCTCTTGCATTTCCTGCCATTTTAGGGAAATTCCTTGCAAACTCCTCCATCCATTCCACCTGTATTTTAATGATTTCCTCCTGAATGGCTATACGTGACTCATCTCTTACAGGAAGGCTGTCCCTAAGCTCCTCAAATCTTACCGGTGCCGTTGATTCCATCATGCGGGCATACTTCTCCATTATAAGATTCCAGCCTCTTTCCTCGGCATCAATCAAATCATTGCGGAAGCTCTCCAAAAGCTCCTCCGTCCATGCGTCATACTGACTGCGACGCATAAGTGAAAATGTATTCCAATCATCCTGACATTCTGCCCTTCCGCCTTCATTTTTCACCTTGTCAAATTGCTGCCATTCACGACTTATAATATCCTGAACAAGCTCATCCTTTGTCATTCTTTTGTTTCTTCTCTCCATTTTTTCACTGACAATTTTTTCGATTTCAAGCTCATCAGTAATCTCGTCCACCAATATATTTTCGTCAGACTCTACAGCGAAGTTCTCCTGCTGACTTGATGCCATTCCCTTTGTCGCATTATCAACAAGCATCTGACAGTAATTATCCAAAAATGTGCTTTTCCCCGTTATAAGACCTTGTGCAACAAGCTCTCCCTGTATTCTTCTGGCAACAGCCTCAAAGGACACAGCCACTGCATCATCCTCATTTATGGAATACGGATTATATTTTTTATTTTCCCATGCATCAATCTGACAAGGCAGCTTTGCAATATTATCAAGCATAATTGACAAATCCTTCAGTTTACGCAGCGTATTCATACCTCTGCGCATCCATTTGTAATAAGGTGCATATTGCTTATCAAGAATATAAGCAATCCTCATAGCGCTTTCAGATGCTTTTGCAATACATATCATGGCAGTAGGATAATCTGCTCTTGCCATCATGCGCTCATAGTTGCTCTGTGCATATTGGGAAAAATTGTGAAGCTCGCCTGCAAGCTTAAGAAGCCATATGTTTCTTGGATAATAGTTAAGAAGCTGCTCTCTTATTTTTGTGAACTCGCCTAAATCATCCCTGAAAATATGACCGTTTACGACAGCCGCCAAGCCCTCGTCTCCTGCAACATTCCAAGTATAGTCCGATATATTTGAAAAGTCTGTTATAGTGTTTTTTTCTGTATCTGCTATAGGGGAATATGCAAAAATAAGCCTGTTATAAAATTCTGAAATCCTAAACACGCCTCTCCTACCGTCTATAAATCTGTTTAAAGAGCTTTCGCTGTTTTCCTCAGTATTATCATTCTGCATCACATAGTATTTTGCGTACTTTGTAAGTAAATTTTCATATTCAAACTGTAATCTTCCTGATATGGCATCATAATCACTATCAGAAAGCCACATACAAAAACCGACCTCATAATCATGATCCATTGAAATTTCATCGTCAAAGCCAAAGCAGTCTGAGCCCTCACCAACAAGGCCTACTGCTATTCTATCCTCATACTGTGGGAAAACCCTGTGTATCATAGGAGCGCCCTGCTCCCTGTAAAATGCCCTGCATCTCTGCATATTATTCCTGTAATATTTTATTTCAGGTGCATCTTCATCCTCACTATCTGTTTCATTCAAAGCTTTATTCTCAGCATTTTCTTCATTTCCGGCAGTCTCGGAATAAATCGTTTCCTCCTCTGCCATTATTTTTTCTTCTGTGCCCTGTTCCTCTGCGTTCTGCTCACGTGTAGTTTTTTCGTCATCATAAAAAGCCGAATCAGCCACATTCATTTCCATCTCGGCTCTCCTGAATGCGTTCTCGTATTTTTCCTGTATTCTGTCATAGGCTTCCGTTTTTCCAACATGCTTCTCAAGCTCCGCCATGGCTCTACCGTAATACTTGGTTGCGACAATATAGTCCCCCTTCATATATACCGCATCTCCCATTGCTGCAAGGGCTGCACTGTAATGGAAATCCTTTCCGCCGTCCTTCTCATATATTTTAAGCGCATGATTAAGATAGCTCATAGCCTCCCTGTATGTTGCCTCGGCTTCCCGCTCCCTCTCACTGCCATGTAATCCGTTTTTTTCATCCTGACTTATCTTGAACATAGTTACTGCAAGATTCGTTCTTGTTGTAGCCTGCTCCACTACTGCATTTGGGTATCTGTCAACAATTCTCAGTGCCTTTTTAAGCATATCCTCGGCACTGTCAAAATCGTCCATCTCCTGATATAAAAGACTCCAGTTGTTATATAAACTGGCATAATTGAATTCATTTGGGGATAAATTTTGATTGTAAATTTTCTCAACCTTGGAATAAAGCTCAAGTGACTCCTTAAGCGTTCCATAAGCTCTGTAGGCATTTGCAACATTAAGCAGACTTGTAGCATACTCAACCGTATCTGCAAGTCCCATTCTGTTCATGATATCTATGGTATAACGACAGCCTTCCTTCCCCTTTTCATTTTGGCTTGTGTCCCTGCAAAAGCCTATAAACTCATTTAAGAGCGTTATAACGGAATAATAATCCGGTTCCTCATAGGCTTCCTCTATGCACGAAACCAAATAACTCTCTATCTCCTCCAACGAATTCTTGCCAAACATGCTGTCATATTCCAAAAGTACCCTGTTTACATCCATAACATGCCTCCAAATGCAACTACAACATTTTACATACTACCCCAAATACATATTCTATCACAAATTTCGACGTTTTTCCACTATTTTAATCCCATATTTTCAATAACCTTATAAATTTCATCAAGCCATGTACCCTCAAAGTCCTCTATGTCGCCTGCATCTACCTGTTTTCTCAATTTTGGCTCTATAGGGATTTTAGCAATATTTTTAATGCCGTATTCCTCTGCCGTCTTAGAAAGATTGCTCTCTCCAAATATATAATGCTTCTCATTACATTTATCACATACAAAGTACGACATATTTTCCACTATTCCAAGCACGGGTATATTCATCATTTCCGCCATACGGACAGCTTTTCCGACTATCATTGACACTAAATCCTGAGGTGAGGTCACCACTATAATACCGTCTATGGGAAGTGACTGAAATACCGTAAGGGGTACGTCCCCTGTTCCGGGCGGACAATCCACAAACATACAGTCAATGTCTCCCCAGAGCACGTCACTCCAAAACTGCTTTACTGTTCCTGCAAGTATTGGCCCTCTCCATATAACAGGTGCACCGGCATCCTCCAATAAAAGATTTATGGACATAAGCTTTATTCCCGTTTTTGTCTGAACGGGAATTATATTGTCCTCCTTTGCATATGCGTTTTCCTCCTCAAGCTTAAAGGTTTTCGGTATGGATGGTCCCGTTATATCCGCATCTATTATCGCCGTCTTATTTCCAGCCCTTTGGGAAAGCACGGACAGAAGTGATGTGACTAAAGATTTACCCACGCCTCCCTTTCCGCTTACAACCGCTATTACCTTTTTTATGCTTGATTTTTCATTTTCCGGTGCAAGAAAGCTCTGCACCGTTCTGTCTGCGCAATCCTTTCCACAGGAGCCACAGTCATGTGTACATTCCTCACTCATTTTTCAACCTCCTTCTTGAACATCAGCCCATTCCTAAGCTTAAATAATCATCCTCCGTAAAACGGTGATAACTGGCATGGCATCCCTCAAATTTAATACAGTACATGTAGTCATTTGGTTTGCCGTCCGTAAAATAAATGAGATAGTCAAATTCCTCATCTTCTATTTCCTTTACCATCACGTTTTTCGAATACTGCCCAAAAACACCCACAATATCCTCCAAGGTACAGCCATGCTTTGATACTACCTCAATAAAACTTTTTAAAAAATCATTTTCGCCCATATGCTCATGAACATAATCTGCGCCCTCAGGCGGAATAGCAATACAAAACCGTTCCTTTCTGTTTGAAATTCCGATTTTACCTAAATATTCTTTGGCATAATCCGAAAATTCAGATAAATTTATATTCATTCCATAAATGTTGCTGTCAGTGCCGAGAAGACTGTTCAGAGATTTAAGAGGATAGTACAGATATATTACTTCACTGCGGTATCCAAGCTTTATCTGTTCCTCGGCAATAACGTCCATGATATTCTGCATCAGTTTTTTACAATTCATTTTGTCTCTCCTTCACAAGCTGCTTTGATGACATTATTCATATTTCCCATGCGGTAGCCTTCTAAATCAAGGGCCACATAAGAAAAACCTATTTCCCTGAAATAATTATTTATCCTTTTACGGTTGCCCTCCTCCATAAGCCTCGGAAATTCCTCAGGCAATATCTCAATTCTTGCAGTTAGTCCGTTTTCCTGTCCATGAATACGCACACGAAATTGGCTAAAGTCCATATCAAAAAGAAGCTGCTCCGCCTTATCAACCATGGCAAGTTTTTCCTCGCTGATTGTTTCCCCATATGCAAATCTTGAGGCAAGGCAGGCGAGAGACGGCTTGTTCCATGTAGAAAGCCCAAGCTTCCTTGAAAGCTCTCTTATATCCTCCTTGTAAAGGCCTGCATATTGCAGTGGACTTTTGATATTTAACTCCCTTGTTGCCACCATACCCGGACGATAATCCCCATTGTCATCCATGTTGGAGCCGTCAACGACATGTTTTATATTGTTTTCCTCTGCTATGCTTATAATCTGCTCAAACAAACGGCGTTTACAAAGATAACAGCGGTTTGGCGGATTATTTTTAAAGTCCTTTATTTCAAATTCATTATGGTGAAACTTAATCTGTTTTATGCCATATTTATTGCAAAATTCCTCTGCCTCTCTCTGCTCTCTCTCAGGAAACAGGGAGGAGACTGCCGTAACCGCAACAACCTTATCCTTCCCAAGCACATCCGCTGCCACTTTGAGAAGGAACGCAGAGTCAACCCCGCCTGAAAATGCAACTGCAACACTTTCAAGCTCGGTAAGATATTCCTTTAGTATATTATATTGCCTGTCAGCTTCGTATTTATCTTCCATTAAGGCTCTCCCTCTTAGCTACTTTAAAGATAATTTTATCACAATATTTTCTCTTTTGCATTATATCATTTAAAGTTAGGTAATTGCGAAGCTCTGTCTCTATCATCCGTTGTACAATATAGACAAATCACCGCAGGGCACGCTTTCGCTACTTGTCGCTCGCAACGGTACAATGCAAAACTGACATTATCAAATTATCCAATTTAGATATTATAATAATGCCAGTCAAGCTGGAGATATTTATATTAAATATTCATGTCTAGTCATAACTGCTTTTCAATCAGAACTGCCCCATTTTATGAAAACAATGGTGTGGAGAGGTATCTGTCACCTGAATCAGGAAGCAGTACAACAATATTTTTACCTGCGTTTTCAGGTCTTTTTGCAAGTATTGTTGCTGCCTTAAGTGCAGCACCCGATGAGATGCCAACCAAAACTCCCTCTGCCTGTGCAAATGCCTTTCCTTCAGCAAATGCGTCCTCGTTTTCTATTGTAATTACCTCATCATATATTTCTTTATTGAGGGTGTCAGGCACAAAGCCTGCGCCAATTCCCTGTATTTTGTGTGGACCTGCTGTTCCCTTTGATAAAACGGGACTTGCAGAAGGCTCTACGGCAACAATTTTTACATCAGGATTTTTTTCTTTCAGATATTCTCCCACTCCGGTTATTGTTCCACCTGTTCCAATTCCTGCCACAAATATGTCCACATTTCCGTCTGTCTGCCTCCAGATTTCAGGTCCTGTTGTCGCCTTATGCTTTGCAGGGTTGGCAGGATTTACAAACTGACCTAAAATCACGGCACCGTCAATTTCCTTTTCAAGCTCCTCAGCTTTTTCAATGGCACCCTTCATTCCCTTTGCTCCCTCTGTAAGCACAAGCTCGGCTCCATATGCCTTAAGAAGATTTCTTCTCTCAACGCTCATTGTATCAGGCAGCGTAAGAATTGCCCTGTAGCCCTTTACTGCTGCAACTGCCGCAAGACCAATTCCTGTGTTTCCGCTTGTAGGCTCTATAATTGTTGCTCCTTCTTTTAGTTTACCGCTTTTTTCCGCATCCTCAATCATAGCAAGGGCAACTCTGTCCTTTACGGAGCCTGCGGGATTCAGGCATTCAAGCTTTACGATAATATTTGCTTCAGAAACACCCGCCTTTTTACTGTATCTGTCAACCTTAACCAATGGTGTTTCACCTATTAATTCTAATGTACTTTCTTTTATTTCTGACATATTTTACACTCCCTTCATAATTGAACGTCAGCCATTCCATATTTGCCTTCGGCAATATAGTCTTTCTTTTATTTCTTTCCGTATCTGCTTAGTATATCTACATAATTCTGCCCTAAAATACTCAAAGGCATATATTTACGCTTAATATATCCGATTGTCATTTTGTCCTCCGTATCAAGGGGAACAGACTTATATTTCCCTCCATTTAAATCCTCACATATAATACCTGAGCAAAGGGTATATCCATTAAGCCCCACCATGAGATTTAGCATAGTCGCCCTGTCATCCGCCTTTATTATCTGCTTGTAATCCAGCGTGCTGAGCACCTCCTCGGCAAAGTAAAAAGAGTTCTTATCCCCCTGCTCAAAGGAAAGGCACGGATAATCCGAAAGCTCCTCAAATTTTATTTTCTTCTGATTTGCCAGCGGATGCTCTCCGGAAAGATAAACGGATATACCGCATTCAAAAAGAGAAATAAATTCAAGGTCATTTTCTGAAAATATTTTTTTCATAACCCTATCGTTAAATTCATTTATAAACAAAACTCCAAGCTCGCTTCGATAATTTTTTACATTATCAATAACTTCATAGGTTTTTGTCTCATGCACTGCAAGCTCGTACTCATCAAGTGCAAATGTATTCGCAAGCTCCATGAATGCTTCAACGGCAAAGGAATAGTGTTGCATTGATACGCTGAATTTCTTTTTGGAAGACTTTTCTTTATCGTATCGCTCCCGAATCAGCTTATTCAGTTCCACCATCTGTCTTGCATAGCTAAGGAACTGCTCGCCCTCGGTTGTTATAACAATTCCCTTGTTCGTCCTTATAAACAGCTCTATTTTTATCTCATTTTCCAAATCCTTTATCGCACCCGAAAGTGCAGGCTGGGACACGAACAATTCCTCCGCCGCCTTATTCATGGACTTTTTTTCTGCAATCTTTACAGCATATTCTAACTGTGTAAGGGTCATATATTTTCCTCCATGGTATTGGACATAACCGCATCAAAAGTTTTAAATGCTGACCGCCTCAAATGCTTGCGACAGAGCAGCAATAAGGTCGTTTACATTTTCCGTTCCTATAGAAAGACGTATTGTATTTGGCTTAATACCCTGGTCTAAAAGCTCCTCCTCCGTAAGCTGTGAGTGGGTGGTGCTTGCAGGGTGAATTACAAGGGATTTTGAATCCGCAACATTTGCAAGAAGTGAAAATATTGCAAGATTGTCAATAAACTTCTTTGCCGTCTCCCCGTCTCCCTTTATCTCAAATGTAAATATCGAACCGCCGCCATTTGGAAGATATTTCTCATAAAGCTTGTGACTTGGTTCACTCGGCAGCGATGGATGATGCACAGCGTCAACCTGTGGATGGTTATTTAAATATTCCACTATTTTCAGGGCATTCTCCACATGTCTTTCAACTCTGAGGGACAGCGTTTCAAGCCCCTGAAGGAATATAAATGCATGGAAAGGTGAAAGGGTTGCTCCCGTATCACGAAGCAGTATCGCTCTTATGTATGTAACAAATGCAGCCGGTCCTACCGCCTCCGCAAAGGACACTCCATGATAGCTCGGATTAGGGTCAGATATCCAAGGATACCTTCCTGAAGCCTTCCAATCGAAGTTACCGCTATCCACTATAACTCCGCCTATGGCTGTTCCGTGTCCGCCGATAAATTTAGTTGCTGAATGTACAACAATATCTGCACCATACTCAATAGGGCGGAGCACATACGGGGTTGCAAATGTGGAATCTATAACAAGGGGTATTCCATGCTTGTGAGCAATCTTTGCAACAGCTTCTATATCAATAAGGTTAGAATTTGGATTGCCAAGCGTTTCAATGAAAATCGCCTTTGTATTTTCCTTTATTGCATTTTCAAAGCTGTTTTCCTCCTCCGGGTCTACAAAGGTTGTAGAAATACCCGATGATAATGGCAATGTATGTGCCAGAAGATTATATGTTCCACCGTAAATGTTTTTGGATGCTACAATATGCTCTCCGCTTTTTGCAAGGGCAAGTATGGTGTAATTGATTGCCGCTGCCCCTGAAGAAAGTGCAAGTGCTGCAACGCCGCCCTCAAGTGCTGCAATTCTCTGCTCAAATATATCCTGTGTAGGGTTTGTAAGCCTTCCGTATATGTTTCCCGCATCACGAAGTCCAAACCTGTCAGCTGCATGCTCTGAATTGTTAAACACAAATGATGTGGTTGCATATATCGGAACCGCCCTTGCACCTGTTGCCGCATCAGGCTGCTCCTGTCCTATGTGTAACTGCTTTGTCTCAAAACTCCAATTTTTTGAATCATTAATATTTGCCATAATCATTACCTCCGTATAATTAGTTTTTTATTTTTCCTGCAAGGTGTTCCTTGAATTGTCTTTATTATAAAAGGTCGATAATGTTTTGTCTAATACATGAAGGTTATGTTTGGTTATAAGTAATAGTTATAACGAGTAATATGGGATACAAAAAGCTGTATTACCTTTACCTTGTAGCTGGTTTTGTCTGCAGCAATTGAATTATATACCTGTTTATGATAAAATTTCGTTTGCCAAAGGCAAAAATAGAATGGCTGATGTTCCAAGGAGGAAGACACAAAATGAGTAATTTTTCAGATGGCCTACGTTCCTTTGAGACAATTGTCGGGATATTATTTGGAATATTTTTATCCGTATTAGCTGTTGTGACAGGCATTAAGTCCCTTATCAAATTAAATAAAAGTAAAAAAGCCGATTTGATGGACAATACAGCAAATTCTGAACAACAAATCAGGAAACCAGCCTTCAGTGTTATTACAACCATATTGATATGGGGACTGTTTGTTTACGGAATTTATATTATTGCAGGTAATATTAACTATAGCCCTAATTCTGGAACCTACTCTGAAAGTCTTGAAAAAATTACCGATAACATAATGTACTACACGCATTTTTGTTTTTTTGGTGTTTCTGCCATTATTATGATAATTACGGGTATTTATCGTCATTTTAAAATGGCAAAACAGCAGGCACTTATACCTGAAGCTCAATTACAGGAATTTTTAAATGAGAAAAAAAGCAATCAAACAATGGTTGCTTTGGGTGCTGTGATATTTTTTTTAACGATAATTTTACTTATTTACAATTCTTGAATATTTATAATTTTATCCCAAAAAACATTGCCTTTTCCACACGCATATGGTAGTATTCTTTTAAAGCATTGCCATACTATTCTTTAATGGGTAAATCCTATTTCAGACATTCAAAGAAAAGGGCGCATCTTGCGCTGTAATTCGAGTCTAACAAAACAGGTTACTTCGATGCTTTATTTTCACAACAAATATTTGCAGAGAAGACGCTGTTTTGTGCGAAATATATTTAATGCTTTGGCTTGAGCCATGCAATCTTCTCTGCCCAATAGCTAATTATAGGAGGAGATTATATGAACCAAAAAACAACAGTTAAAAGCTTTGAGGAACTAGAGTTTAGGGATGATTTTATGTTTGGGGTTATTATGAGAGACCCTAAATATTGCAAGCCATTCCTAGAGACAATCCTGGGTATCAGTATATCAAATATAGAATACCCGAAAACACAGGAAACCATAGACATTACGGCAACTGCAAAAGGCATAAGGCTTGACGTATATGTAGAAGATGAACATAACACGGTATACAACATTGAAATGCAGGTGACAATCAATAAAAACCTGCCGAAAAGGTCAAGGTATTATCAGGGAATGATAGACCTTAATATATTGGAAAAAGGCGAGGATTATAAAAATCTGAAACGGAGCTATGTAATTTTTATATGCACCTTTGATTTGTTTGGTAAGGGAAGACATATATACACCTTTGAAAACAGGTGCATACAGGACTATGGTATTGCATTGGGCGACGAAACAACAAAAATTATTTTAAATACAAAAGGAACGATGGATGATGTGACTCCCGAAATGAAACGACTGTTAAATTATATAGATGGTCAGGCGTCATCAGATAAATTTACAAGGGAACTGGAAACAGCGGTACAATCCGTGAAAAATAATGAGAAGTGGAGGGTGGAATATATGACTTTGGAGATGCATGACAGGGAATTGTTAGAACAGGGTGCAGAACAGGAAAAAATACAAATGGTAATGAGGATGCTTAAATCAGGCAAGTTATCTGTGGAGGAAATTTCCGAATACTCAGGGCTTGCTATTGAACAGATAATGGAACTGAAGAATGAAATCTCCAAGTAAAGGCTTGTTTAATTGAACTCCAAGCCTAGAGCTTATTGTACTCCGTCTTCTCAGACAGCAAAATCACGGAAGCTCTTGTAAGTAAAATTAATATTATAATAATTCCAATTACAAATAATCTGTTAATCAATATTTTTGTACTCATCTCATAATAGAACGATTCCGTTTTACCATTAAACCGAATTACCAGCTTATAAAAAGGATAACTTGATACTGATGCAGGCAAAGATGGTGCAATAGCTAATAAATATAATAAAACCTGAGCAAATTTTTCTGTGGTTATCACAACAAAAAAAGTTTCAAGACTTACCAATACCAAAATCGACGGAATAAGCCAGACAATAATATATTTAAACAATTCAAAAGCCGAACCCCCATTAAATTTTATACTTAATTTAAAAAGACTGATAAGTGGAATAATTGATATAATAAAAACATTCAATGCTATATACATTGACACATAAAAATTAAGTTTAACAAGCTGTGAAATTTTTATCATTTCAGATGCTTTATCATTTATATGTTTATAAGACAAAAACGGAACTGCTGCTAATATTACAAAGCCCCAAATATCAGCATATAATCTGGATAATTGTGCACACGGATTTTCACAGGACATAATTCTGCTGTAAAAAATTTCATCTAAGCTTTCAATACTTATAGGCACCATATATACAAGCTTCCCTATAAAATTAATGATATTTATAGCTGTTTTGGAATTACCAAATATGCCGATAGGTCCCACAATAAATATATCAGGAAATTCTATAAAAATTATATATAGAAATAGAATACAAGCTATTATAAAATTATTTTTGTTAAAAAGCTTCATATTTCCCCCTATTTTAGCTCTGTATTATCAAAAATATAAATAGAAATAAACATTGTAAAAATAATTGTAAATAAGCTTATTAAAACAAACCCTGTATATTGTTGATTATCTAAAATCTGAAAAATCCTGTCTATTGGTAATAATTTTAATGATGGTATTCCTTGTTCATTGATTGAAACATTATATAGAGATACTGTCAGCTCATTTATTTTATAAAAGATACTATTGTAATATATGTAATTCACCTGTTTACTGTTTATTGCCAGCGTACTTAATATTTGTGTCCCAAACATAATCCATGCAATCTGAATTCCTGTAACCGAAAAAACAGATTTAAAACAAAATGATACCAATATACATATAGATACAAACGCACTGAAAATCAGCAAATAACAAAATTCCAGTTTCAGCAGACTGACAAGCTGTATCGGTGACAGTGAGTGTCCAAAACCATATGTACATGTCATATATATAAATTCAATCCCCTGATAAAACAATTCTATTATCAAACATGCTACCCAATAGACAAAAGATTTTGCTAACAGTATTTTTCTTCTATTATTGCCAACTGCAATTTCAGAATAAAAAATGCGATTATTAAAGTCACCTGCAAGAAACAGCCCGGCAAATATACCACACAACATTAAACACCTTCCCCAAAATGAAAATGAATCTATTAATGTTTCAAATCCATTGGAAGCCTCAAATTCTCCGGTATAAACGGAATAAATGTCAGTTACCGCATACACTAATACACCTGTAAGAATCACTTTAAAGCTAACAGACTTTTTTAGCTTATAAAATTCCGCCCTTATCAGTTTAAGCATTTTATTCTCCTCCATTTAGCTCTACAAAATATCCTTCTAAATCACACCCTTTTTCTTCTATTTTATTTTTTAATGCCTCGTAATTTATTATTTCCCGAATCTTTCCATCACGAATAAAAATATATTCATTCACAAGTTGATATAACTCACTTAAAATATGGCTTGAAATTATTATTGTAATGTTATATTTTTCATTTAATTCCTTTAACAGTTTTCTCACTTCAATAATTCCCATTGGGTCTAATCCATTTACAGGTTCGTCTAATATTAAAATTTCCGGTTCATTAATTAAAGCTTTTGCAATGCCAAGTCTTTGCTTCATCCCCATTGAAAAGTCTCTTACTTTTTTCTTTCCCACATGAGTCAGACCAACCATTTTAAGTAAGCTTTTTATATGTTCCTTGTTTATTTTTCCGCATATTATACTATGAAGGTACAAATTATCCCATGCAGACATAGACGCATACACTGCCGGTTCCTCAATCAAGCTGCCGATTTTACTTCGAAAAGCTGCCATTTCCTTTTCATTTACTCTCAATTTCTCATTATTATCATATAAAGCAATCTGCCCTTCACTTGGTTTACACCCACCTGTAATAATCCGCATAAGTGTCGTTTTACCTGCACCATTATTCCCTACCAAGCCATATATTTTACCTTTCTGAATTTCAAGTGAAACGGAATCTAATACATATTTTTTCTTATATTTTTTTCCTATGTCGTTCAATTTAAATATACATTCCGGCATACTATCTTTCTCCCCTGATATTTATCTTATTAAATGCAATTCCAATTTTGACCTTACCGGTATTAATAATAAATAAGCAATTATTCCATATAAAAGGCCTAGTGAGGCTACAGCAAAATTGGAAGCAATATACCCATCAAAAGATGCCTCGGTAAACGTCATGGCAATGGATATATAGCCAAGCATGCTAACCAAAAAGCCAGTTATAATTGTAGTATGTTGAACTAATTTAACTGAAACTAAAGATGAATAAATTTCATTCTTGGAATACGACCTTTTTTTACTGCCAATTGCAAAGGAACTTATGAAAGGCTTTAGTGTTCTTGTGCTTATCAAATATATCAATGTCACAAATAAAATAGTCATTATCGAAGTAATGTCTATCCATCTGTTTATGCGTTCAAAACCTATATTTATTGCAATTGTATATACTATACAGAATAAAACCGCCAATATTGACATTGTAATCACATTAGATGAACCACCTGCTTTCTCGTTTTTTTCACACTTTGAAATCAATTGCAGCATATTTTCCTCTGCTTTTTCAGGATATAGTGATTCTTCGATATGTTCTCCCGAAAGCAGCTCATTTACACTAATTTTTAAAACATTACACAGCGGTTCAATTTTTGAAATTTCAGGCAACGACTTACCACATTCCCACTTAGAAACAGCCTTATCAGTAACTCCAATTACATCCGCCATTTGCTTTTGGGTCATATTTTGTTTCTTTCGCATATCTGCTATATACTTTCCGATTTTTTCCTGATCCATAGTCAGCCCTCCTTTTAAGTAGTTTTATGATAATGTAACCAATTAGGTTTTACAATAAACTCTTTGTAGGATTCACTATACTACTGGTTGACATACTACCATTGAAATACCTCTCACATAATGTTAAAATGTTAAATTGCGATTACACCTATAGGGAATTAAAAAGAATTTCTTATAAATCAGAAAAGAAGGGATGGCTTTCCATGAATACCGAAAGCTTCAAAAAAGGACTAAAGGACGGAATTCCTGTTGCACTTGGATATTTCGCCGTTTCATTTACATTTGGCATTGCCTCAATATTAGGGGGACTTACCACATGGCAGGCAGTGCTTATTTCAATTACAAACGTCACATCCGCAGGACAGTTTGCCGGACTTTCCATCATTGCTGCCGGCGGCTCATATTTGGAAATAGCACTCACACAGCTAATCATAAACCTACGCTACAGCCTGATGTCATTTTCACTGGCTCAAAAGCTTGAGCCACAGGTTTCATGGTATCACAGATGTCTGATGTCATATGGAGTTACCGATGAAATATTCGGTTTAAGTGCATCCAAAGAAGGCAAAATCAGCCCATTTTACAACTATGGCTGCATGTGCATTGCTATTCCGGGCTGGGTAATGGGAACCTTAATAGGTGCAATATCAGGAAATATACTGCCGGGCATTATAATGAGTGCCCTTAGTGTCGCCATTTATGGTATGTTTCTCGCTATTATTATTCCGCCTGCAAAAACGAACCGTGCCATTCTGGCAGTTGTTGTCTCAGCGATGATGATAAGCGGCCTGTTTCGCATAACTCCACTGCTTGCGAAGATATCCTCAGGCTTCGTAATTATTATTGTGACACTGCTCGTTTCATGTGTGGCAGCATTGCTTCATCCAATTGAGGACGGAAATCACACAAAGGAGGATACAGAAATTGAAGTATAACATTTATTTATATATATTGGTCATGGCAGGCGTTACATACCTGATTCGTATGCTGCCATTACTTCTTTCCAAAAAGGAACTTACAAACCGTTTTATTAAATCATTTTTATACTATGTGCCATATGCATGCCTCGCTGCAATGACATTTCCTGCCATACTCTCCTCCACGGCAAGTGTGCTCTCTGCCACGATAGGCTTCATTGTCGCTCTTATTGCCGCTTACCGTGAAAAAAGTCTGCTTACTGTGGCTTTGTTTGCATGTCTTGCCGTGTTTATCACAGAACAGTGTATGACTCTATTTGCTTAAGTCCAAGCAGTTTACTTATCCAGAAGTCCTAAAAACTTCTGCCATCGGGTAACCTGTTGTTCCAATTCCATTAACACTCATTTTCAAGTTCTCCTATCATACTTCATATTCTTTCCTCTTGTAATTAAAACTTGCCCCCATTATAGACATAATATCTGCCTGTAATCCCATGTTACTTAGTTCATCTAATGCCGAAGCATTTAACTCTTTTATCCTTAACCTATCAGTGTACATCGGCTTATATTTTGGGGATTTTGTGTTTTCGTCCTCATCACCCCAATCAAACTCCATATAGTAGCCACCTGTCCCGTCTTCATGAATAAATACTCCATTGCCTTTGACAATACCTCCAGCCATCTTACTTGACCACGGTATATCTTCGATTGACTTATATACCTTACGCCTAAAGGCACTATCTTTTTTCATCCTTAATAAGGCTTTCTTTGAGATAATCACATTCCTACCGCCGTGCATATCATATTTTTCCAGCATTGCGGTATCATATATTTCTGCCTCTGTATCTGTTTTTTCACAACTGTAATCTACAACAACTGTATTAACATTAAACTTTTCGTCCAGAAATTTCTTCATTTCTGCAATTTCTGTTTCTTCATTCAACTGCTGTAAAAGTTTCTCAAATTCATCTCCGCACTTTATGCTGTTACTTGAAAAACTTACAGCATTATTGATTTGCAGCAAAATTGCCTGAATATCCATGTCCCCAACCTTTCTGCATATGCTATCCATTTTTATTGGCGATTCCTCTGTCATTCAGAACCACCTATGCCCCCTTAAATAAGTCCGGGCAAATTTTCACTTCAAAATACTCACATATTTTATATATTTTGGCTTCCTATTACGCTATTACTAAATGTACTTATCGTGTCCTCATATGCTGTCATCATTAATACACCTGCATTAAGTGCTTTACGTGCCTGCACTTTTTTCTGTGTTTCCTTTTCCCATTCTTCTAATAATTCTTCCATTCTTTTGTGACGCTTTTTCCACCACGATTCTTCATCATCAGACTGTGTTTTTCTTTTACCCATACTGCCAATACCACCCATTGGACTGGACTGACCTAAATGTTCTTCAATTGACGCGCCAAAGCTCTCCGTATGAAAGTTCGGAGAATATCCCGGCATAGATGCCCAAGGATTATGTACCGCCCTATCCTGTGCGGTATAACCCAACACCCATGCTTCATATTGGGGATCATTTTTCATCTGCTCCCATCCTTTTTCCGATATGGTCCACACCTCCACATCATTTCTTTGAGATGAGTCGAAAGGAATACTATTCATAAGTTGTGTAAAAAACTGTTTATATTCCTCCATAGTCATATCTTCTCTTGACACATTTTCTGCATTATTTTTTGCAAGAACACGCTGTCCTGCCCTGACCATACTTTCAACCACCATTGCATCCTTAGGATTTTTCTTCTTATATTTATCCACTACACTTTCCTTTTGTTCAGCTTTTTTTATAGTATCAGAAAAGCTGCGATTATTGGTTTTTGCAACCTGGGTTTTTTGTGTATTTACTGTTTTCGTCGCTGTATACCCGTACAGCTCCATTGCATACATGCCTGTATTAAAGTAATTCATAACCATTCCCTCCCGATTGAATTTTAAAAAATAAAGTTTCAAATAAAAATAGCGACACTTTCACAGTATCTCCATCCATGGAAAATGTCGCTATCCTTAGCCTCACTTTGTTGTTTTCTCACATAACATTTATCGGAGACCGTATAGTTTTATATTATATTATTTCATTGCCCTGTTACGGAATGTAAATATACCTTACAAATATAAAATTAGTCGATGGAGTTCATTAAGCGTCGGTAGATTTTTTGACATTTATATGGTATAGTATAATCAAATAAAGCACAGGAGGTTCTTCACTATGGTGAAACGTTGGATTTCCTTCTAAGCGATAGAAGGAAATATAGTCTATCCTTCTATCGTTTTCAGGAAAATGAAACAATAGAAAGGATAATTAAAATGAAAAAATATCAGCGAAAGAATAGCACCTATTATATAGGGGCTTTGGTTTTTATATTCATCAGCACGATTTTTGCGGTTGTGCTGCAATTCTTCAAAGGCGATGTTCTGGATTATGCAATCGCCGGTGATGCAGGGACAACACTCAAATATGCAGTCCTGTTAATCGGGTTTATTCTCGGTGAAGTGCTGCTCTACTACTGTTATAAGAGATTAAGCTCAAGATTTTCTGTTGGTTGCACGAGGCTTTTGAAACACGATATTTTTGAGAGCATCATCCAGCAGGACTATGTAACTTATAAAGAGAAGCAGCAGGGAGAGTATGTGGCGAAATATACCAACGAAACCGATATAATAAAATCCCGCTATTTTCAGATGCTGCCCCTATTTTGGGAAATCCTGCTGAAAATCATCTTCGTAAGCCTTGCTTTATTCGTTTTGGATTGGCGAATTGCATTGATCACGATTTTACTTTTAACAACACCGCTTTATATCCCAAAACTCATTGAGAAACGTCTGCAAAAAGCGCAAACGGAGTATTTGAAAGCGGTCGAGGAAAATCTGGCAAAGGTAAACGATTGGCTCAGTGGTTTTGAAATCATCAAGAATTTTTCAATTGAGGGGCAAATCCTTTTGAAGTTTGATGAATCCAATACCATGTCTATGGACAAACTTCTCCGTGATACGATTTTAGGGGCGACAGCGCAGCTAATTACAGCTCTAATTTCTTACCTGTCGTATTTTATCGTTCTTGCCTGTTCAACATGGCTTGTCTTATCAGGAGAATTTTCAGCAGGCGACTTTTTTGTTGCAATCGGCATGATTGATCAGCTTTCCTATCCGCTTATCTCTTTGGCGGAGATTATTCGTCAGTTGATTGCTATCAGACCGTCCTGCACAGCTATGGAACAGTTCGTTTCACAAAGTAAAAAGGACACCAATACAAAATCTCTGGCTTGCATTGAAAAAGGAATCTGCTATGACAGCGTTACTTTCGGCTATACTGATGACCACCCACTTTTGCAGGGCTTCAGCTTTACGGCAGAACAGGGCAAAAAGTTTTTGGTTAAGGGACCCAGTGGCTGCGGAAAAACGACCGCTATCAATTTGCTTTTGCGCTATTATGATGTGGCAAACGGCGAAATCACGATTGATGGAGTGCCTATAGCCGAATATGATACAACCTATTCGGCTATAACTGTGGTTAGGCAGGAAGCAGTTTTGTTCCACGACACACTGAGAAACAACTTGACGATGTACAACGATATGAGTGATGATAAACTCGTGACGATGCTAAAAAGTCTCGGTCTTAACCGATTTGCCAATTTGCAGTCGTTAGATACCGTTATCACAGAGAATGGTGCAAACCTTTCCGGGGGCGAAAAAAAGCGCATTTGTTTGGCACGGGCGCTTCTTCGAAATACCAGCGTTCTAATCCTTGACGAGCCACTTGCGAATCTCGATGAAAGCACTGCAAAGAAGATTGAAGATTTGCTCCTGTCCATTTCCGGGAAACTGTTGCTTGTTGTGTCCCACCAGTTTTCGGAGGAAAAACTGCGCCTATTCGATGATGTAATCGTACTAGGAACGTAGAAAAAACTCTATACGGAATAAGCCAATGACTTGTGACAATTTCTTTCAGGTCATTGGCTTATTTTCTATGTAGCCACCGCCAGCTTAATCGTTTGACGGTGCTATTTTCTGTTCGGAGAGTACCTTTCTCTGTTGTCCTCCTATACTTCCACAGAAGTAGTTTGTCAAGAACTTTACTCCTGACGAAGCCGTTCCACGACTGACTTCTTTGTCACCTGACGATAAGCAATCACAGGTACTAAAATACCAATTACTACAAAAATCGGCATAATACATATAATTGGGATTGGCGTGCCCTTGTACGATATAAAGTAAAACATGTTTTCCGCTATGTTTTTTACAATGCCATTCGTACCAATGGATACGATTAATCCAATTATAATAGAAGCACCAACATATGTCATTCCCTCCATAATCAGCATTTTCTTTAGCTGTCTGCCCGTCATTCCTACTGCCTGCAACATTGCAAGTTCTTTTCTTCTGGCACACACGCTTGTAATCATGATATTTATAAAATTCATCACTCCAATCAATGCAATAATGCCACTGAGTATTCCGCCAAGCACTAAAAACATTTTTCTGAAAGAATCCAATCCATCAATATATGTCTGCTTGCTCTCATAGCCGTAATCGGTATTGTCCGTGTAATCGCTAATATAGGCTTCCATATCAGATATATTATTATCATCAACATCATACGCATAATACATCACAGTGGCATCCGGATAATTTTCAAGCAACTCCTCAGACGGAAGTATAAATTGGTCCCATATAACATACCGGTAACTCATCTCATCAGATATGCTGACAGTTGCACAGACATTATACGTTACATCCTTATATTTTACTGCCCTGCGCCATAATGGTATATCATATGGCAGATTTTCCAGTTCCTCCTCCTTATAGTTTTCCCCTGTACTAGGGTTATAGTAGTCATATTCATATACGTAACGCAATGTAACTGTATCACCGGGCTTTACCCAACTCTCATTCACATCATGATAAACCACTGCAATATTGCCCTCCTGTTTCAGCAGTGACAAGTCACCCTCTAAACAGTCCAGCTTATCGATACAATAGTCATCCATACCATACAAATCAATATCAACCTCATATCCGCCATTTATCTGTTCTGTGTTGTTTATAAAATATTCTTTGCTTTCCTCATCCAAAAAATCCTGTTCAAATATTTTTTTTGGCATATATGCATAAATATACTGTTCTACACCAATTCCGTACGTCCTTCCACCAGCAGACACCATTCCCGTATTCTCAATATTTTTTATGCTTTCCTCCATGACACCATTTTCTTCTGAATACAGATGTCCGTTTACCTGAAAATATTTGTAATTTGCAAATATATAATCAAACTTCACATCTTTTAAATATCGTTCTACATTAAATCCGTTTACAAAATTGATGACTCCGTTAAAAATAAGTATGGCAAGCAACAATGATATAACTACCTTTACGGTTCTTATTTTATTCCGCTTTACATTTCTCACACCATCCTCCGTATAGCGTACCGCTGCAACCGGAGAGCTCTTTGCTGCAATTCTTGCCGGTTTCATGCTTGAAACAAAAACTGTAATCAATGAAAAAACCGTAGAAAAAATAAAAATCCAAGGGCTGATTGAGACCAAAACATTTATTCCTGCCATCTGCTCTGATACGATTGGTGAAAGATGTGCTCCAATAAAGTAACCTGCAAACAGACCAATGGGAATACCTATCACAGCCAGCAGTAACGACTCAATCCGGACAATCCTCCTGATTTGTCTGGAGGTTGTTCCGATTGTCTTAAGTAGTCCATATCTTTGAATGTCATTTGATATAGATATGGAAAATATATTGTTAATTACAAGATATCCAACTATCATAACAAGCAAAACAATTCCTGCAATTACAAGCATTGTTTCCACATCCGCTGCGTTGGTTTTCCTTACAGTATAACCATTATTTACCTCTCTCTGAATATAATCCTCCCTGCCTGAAGTATCATTCTGGTATCCGTTTTCCTGCAAAACAGCAAGCTCTATTTCATCAATTTTTTTCAAATTATCAACCATAAAATACAGGTCATAAGAGCCGGCAGACATTCCCTGCAATATGTTTGTCTCCGTCATGCTGCAAACACTTTCTGCCTCGCTTTTCGAAATCAGGATATGCTCTGCCGGAGCAAGGGGATCATTCGCCCAGTATCCTGATAATACATAGGTTCTTGTTACCGGAATATTATTTACTTTATACGTAACCGTAAATTCATTTCCAATTACAGGATCTACACCTAAAAGCCGAAGCAGCCTTGTATCGGTTGCTGCCTCATTTGTTCCCTCCTTTGGCAGGTTTCCGTATTTTGGTGCGATATACATCCATTTTGCAAGATTTTCATCACAGTAGCTGACCTCAACATTGCATTTATTAAGTGGGGCATCTGCTTCAGTACCCACATGTATTCTTGTTCCTATTTCCTTAAACCTGTCATCTGTTGCCAATTGCTCATATTGATTTTTATACAGCCTTGTAAATGCTCCATGTGCATATGTTCCTATCCGACGGAAGCCCGCTTCCTCAAAGCCATCAATAATGCTCATGGATATGGTAAATATTGATGTAAACAAAATTGTTGTCAATACAATTGCTATGATAGAAATAATATTTCTTGTTTTTGAAACCTTCATATTACCAATCGCCAGTCGGCGAATACATTTTTTATTTGCCACCTTCATATCTTCGCCCTCCTGACTATACTAATTTTCCGTCTTCAATTCTTAAAATCCGGTTTCCTATCTGTGCGATTTCTTCATTGTGGGTTATCATAACAATTGTCTGTGAAAACCTCTCACTTGTTACCTTTAACAGTCCAATGACATCCTGCGAGGTCCGGCTGTCCAAATTACCCGTAGGCTCATCTGCCAGAACAATTGACGGTTTTGTTGCAAGTGCACGCGCAATTGCGACACGCTGTTGCTGTCCCCCTGACAGTTGATTTGGCATACTTTTTATTTTTTCCTCAAGCTTCAGTATTTCAATCACATGGTTCACGTATTCCTCATCCGGCTTATTGCCATCCAGATGAATCGGCAGCACAATATTTTCGTATACCGACAAGCTTGGAATCAGATTGAAGCTTTGAAAAACAAATCCTATTTTTCTTCTTCTGAAAATAGTAAGCTCCTCATCCTTTAAGGAAAATATATCCCTGCCATCCACAAAAACCTTTCCCTCTGTAGGATAATCCAGACCTCCCAGCATATGCAGGAGTGTTGTCTTTCCGCTTCCTGATGTACCTACAATGGTGACAAATTCACCCTTATTAATACTGATATCAATTCCCGCCAGTGCATGTACCTCATTTTCGCCTTTTCCATAAATCTTCTTTAATCCATTTGTCTCTAAAACAGCCATTTTTCATTCCTCCTTGTTTTGAACGTCAGCCATTATATAATTGCAAAACTTTGTTTCTATTATCATCCGTTGTACAATATAGACAAATCACCGCAGGGCACGCTTTCGCTACTTGTCGCTCGCAACGGTACTAAGCTCGAAATAACCTCGCTAAGTACCGGCGGCTCCAAAGTACCCTGCATGCAATATTGTCTATATAGTACAACTGGTTTATCAAAATAAGAAGTTTCGCAATTATCTGATACCAGCCATAAAAATTGGGCTGTCGTTTTATGACAGCCTTATACTCTTTTGCATAAAAGCCATTTTAAAACGATAACCCAATTATAAAAAATTATTCTTTCCAAATTCTTTCCATACAAAAAACAATTCTGTCAGTTTTGAAAGATTTAGGCGAAAGGAAGATACACATAAAAAGCAGAGCCTTTCCCGACTTCAGAATGCAGCTTGATATATCCGTTTTCCTGCTGTAAAATCTCTCTTGCCAGATACAGTCCGATTCCTACTCCATCGGAATCGGCATGGGAGGCAGAACGCTCAAAGCGTTGGAATACCTTTCCATGCTCCTCCTCACTGATACCTCTGCCACTATCTGTAACCTTAATGCACAAAAACATTTCATAGCAGTCAACTGTCACTGAAACTGTACCGTTATCCGTATATTTGATGGCATTATCCACAATATTTCCAACTGCCTCAACGGTCCATTTTTCATCAAACAATGCATATTCGTCAACAATGTCTACGTTAAATTCCAGATTTTTTTCACGTGCAATTGCAATATACTGATCTCTGATTTTACGCAGCATGCCCTCCACAGAATGTCTTGTGGGATTCAGCTTTAATATTCCTGTCTCAAGACGTGACATTTTAATCAGACTCCGAATCAGGAAATCCAGTTTTTCCGTCTGATTGTACAACCGTTCTACGTTATCCTTATCCTCTTCCGATAAATCTTTTTCCCGCAACATTTCCGCATAAAGCTTTATATTTGCCAATGGTGTTTTTGTCTGGTGCGAAATATCCGATATAAGCTCTGTCAGTGTTCTCTTTTCCTCCCTGACATTACTGGCGGCATGTTCCGAATTTCCAAGATACTTTGACATCTTGAACTCTACCTCAGACAACAGGCTTTCATCTATTGTACGATAGGTAAAATTCCCATTTATCGCATTCGTAATCATCGCATCTATTCTATTTAATATTTTTCTTGCCTTTATGTGCTCATATACTGCAACAATTATTGCTATAAGCGCTACTGCGATTGCAGTAACTGCTACTATTTGCCATGTGCCTGCCATACGTACCCTACCCCATAAACTGTCTTAATGTATTCGTGGGCAGAAAGCTTATCCCTCAATCTTTTTACGGTAACAGACAACGCATTTTCCTCAACATATTCTGCTCCGTCTGACCATATTCTGTCTAACAGCGTTTCACGTGACAACGTAATCCCCACGTTTGCCGTCAGAATTTTAAGCAGCTTCTGCTCCGTTTTGCTTAATTCTATAGATTCTCCATTGTGAGCAAATTCCATTCTGTCAAAATCGAAAACGTAATCGTCGATTCTAAGTTTCTCCCCTTTTATCCTGCTCTCATCACTTTTTTGTTTTCTTCCAAGCTGTGTGTTTACTCTGGCTCTCAAAACAGCCAGACTAAAAGGCTTTGTAACATAATCATCCGCCCCATGCTCCAGTCCAGCAACGATATCCGATTCCAAGTCATTGGCTGTCAGCATAATAACGGAGCTGTCACTCTCTTTCTTTATATCCTCCAACAGGGAAAAACCATCTCCATCCGGTAAATTAACATCCAGAATTACTAGGTCGTATTCATTATTTTTTAATTTCTGCTTTGCATGCAGCACACAATTACAGCTTTGTACCGTTATCTCCGCAGAACCAAGTGCACGACAAAGCCCAAGTGCCAGAGACTCGTCATCTTCAATAATCAATATTGAGCTCATTTTGCAAACTCCTTATTTTTCTTATATTGCACAACTATATTTCTTATATGATTCTATATTATATTTAGGACACTATTTTTTTGCAATACAGATTTAAAGTTATTTGCAGGAGGAGTCGTTTTTTATATTAAAAACCATTGCATTTTCTGCACGCATATGGTAGTATCTTTTTAAAGCATTGCTATACTATTCTTTCATGGGTAAATCCTATTTCAGACATTCAAAGAAAAGGGCGCATCTTGCGTTGTAATTCGAGTCTAACAAAACAGGTTACTTCGATGCTTTATTTCACAACAAATATTTGCAGAGGAGAAACTGGTTTGTGCAAAATATATTTGATACTTTGGTTTGAGCTTAAGCACATGCAATCTTCTCTGCCTAATGGTTAATTACAGGAGGAGATTATATGAACCAAAAGACAAATGTTAAAAACTTTGATGAATTGGAGTTTAGAGATGATTTTATGTTTGGGGTTATTATGAGAAACCCTAAATATTGCAAACCTTTCCTAGAGACAATACTGGGTATCAGTATATCAAATATAGTATATCCGAAAACGCAGGAAACCATAGACATTACAGCAAATGCAAAAGGTGTAAGGCTTGATGTATATGTAGAAGATGAACATAATACGGTATACAACATTGAAATGCAGGTGACAATCAATAAAAACCTGCCGAAAAGGTCAAGGTATTATCAGGGAATGATAGACCTTAATATATTGGAAAAAGGCGAGGATTATAAAAATCTGAAACGGAGCTATGTAATTTTTATATGCACCTTTGATTTGTTTGGTAAGGGAAGACATATATACACCTTTGAAAACAGGTGCATACAGGACTATGGTATTGCATTGGGCGACGAAACAACAAAAATTATTTTAAATACAAAAGGAACGATGGATGATGTGACTCCCGAAATGAAACGACTGTTAAATTATATAGATGGTCAGGCATCATCAGATGAATTTACAAGGGAACTGGAAACAGCGGTACAATCCGTGAGAAATAATGAGAAGTGGAGGGTGGAATATATGACTTTGGAGATGCGTTATAAGGAATTTTTACAACAGGGTTATAGAGGAAGGTTTAGAGCAAGGTTTGGAACAAGGTTTAGAACAGGGTTTAGAACAGGGTTTAGAACAGGGTGCGAAGCAGGGTTTGGAACAAGGTTTGGAACAGGGTTTAGCACAAGGCTTGGAACAAGGCTTGGAACAGGGTGCGAAACAGGAAAAAATACAGATGGCAATGAGGATGCTGAAATCAGGCAAGTTATCTGTGGAGGAAATTTCCGAATACTCAGGGCTTGCTATTGAACAGATAATGGAGCTGAAGAATGAAATCTCCAAGTGAAGGCTTGTTTAATTAAACTCCTGCTTTATCATTTATATTTTTATAAGATAAAAGCGGAACTGTTGCTAATATTACAATCAAAAACTTCAACACATCTTTACATTATCATTTGAATTATCGTATTTCTTCTAATCAAAATTGTTGAAATAATTGATGAAAAAAAGGATATCGAAATGATAAAAAGTACTATAAATACAAAACTAGAGATATTTACCAAATTTACAAAATCCATAATATTTCCATACATATAATTCGCAATGACCATTATAAGAGGAATTGATAATAGCACTGAGAAAAATTCAACATATAAGGATTTTAGAAAAATCATACCCACCAATTTTCGATTATCTAAGCCATTAATATGCAATAACCCATAGTATCTTCTATTGTTTTCAAAGCTAATCCGGTCTTCAACCATGACGATAACTATCATAACCACAAAAATGATTCCGATTAGTAAATAACAAATAGAATTTATCACTAACTTAAATTCTCTAAAATCCTGCATCTCGGCAGCATTATTCCGAAATGTAAAATTGCTTAATCTTTCTTGATAATACCGGATGGTTGAATCAAATCCTTCATATGTTACATCATTATTTAAATAAATCTGCAGTCTTGAAATATCTGGCAGCATATTGATATTTGATATTGTCTCATTAAGTCCAATAATTGTGTATGCCGTAGGTGGCTGACTTGCATTATCAAACCAATTAATCCGTTCATATATTACTGCACCAATTTTAGTAGAGTGCTTGCTACACTTTAGGTAATTATTTACTTGCTCCTCGTCAATATATCCTCTTAGTCTATTATCGGCTGAATAAAACTGAAGAAATGTCAAATTATCGCCGACTGAATAATATGAATCTTTATATTGGTTACTTTTATTTTTATAATGGTCATACGAAATAAAATTCTGCCTGTAATACCCTTCACCTAAATCAATGATTTCATATACCGGAGCCATTAATATCACTTCTTCACCAGATTTTATTTTTTCAATATCAATGCTTCCATGTATTACATAATCTTCCAATGCCAATATCTCAGCTTCTGAATATCCCATATATTGTATTCCTCTTACATTGCCAACAATATCAAACTTTGAAGCAACACGTTCATCCAATATGGAATCGTTTCTAAACGCTTCAAGATAAGCATTATCTGACTCCATTGGTGCGTCACATAAATACAGCCTTGTCATTTCAAGATATTTGTTAACGGAATAGACATCCTTTTCTTCTTTTATTTCATCAATGATATTATCCGGGATAACCTTACTGTAGTCAGGCAAATAAAAAATAGTATTGTCATCCGGAAGAATTTTTGTATTAACCACCGTACCTTCTTCATTGATATACGATGCATCAGAAAGGTTCTGATCCGTCATAAACTCGTAATCAAAATCAATAGACATACTCCCAAAAACATCCGCCTTCTGTGAAGCATAATTATTCATATACACAAATAATGTTACAAAGAGTGTAATTGAAAAAGTTGATAATAGCATAAATATAGCCGTCTTGCCCGCATGGGATGTTATTTCCCTTAGAGCGAGTGTAGTCTTGTTCGTTTTCTTTCCATAGTACCCCAATATATTAAACCTGTTTTTCTTATTGCTGCTGTATCTTCTATATATGTCCATAGGACTTAATTTTTTGATGTTGTAAAAAACAATTGCCAAAGATATCATTATCACAATCAAGCCCATTCCTACACTATAATACATATAAGATTTTTTTATAATATATTGATTATTCATGCTTAACATTTTATTGGATAATTTAACAGCCAAAAATGAAATACCGTTTCCTGTAATAATGCTGAAGCTTACCGCTCCTACTAGAATAATCATTATTTTAATAAAAATATATAACATCAGTTTTTTCTTTGTTAGGGCTAAGCATCTTAACAAGGACATTTTACGATATTCTGCTTCAAAATAAAAAATAAAAATATATATATTCAGCAATAAAGCACAAGACGTTGTTAAAAAGACTACAAATTGGGGAATTTTATATTTTTCACTCCTGTTATTTGCAATCCTGTTTATATTAGCTATGAGATTAAGATTCTCCATATATTCATTTTCACTAAATGGAATTTTATTTTCTATCAATAGGTGCTGCTGGTATATAGATTTGTAACTTTTTTCAATATTATCTTTCGAAATCAAGACATTAGGCAAAAATATCCTCTCACTATCAATAGGCTTGTTCCATAATGCAGCATAATCATTAATGATTCCCACTAAGATAAATTTGTTGTCCCCAATGACAATGGTATCGCCTATTTTTCCACTCCATTTATTCTTATAAATCAATGAATTGCATATAGTAATTTCATCTTTATTTTCTGGATAACGCCCTTCTATCAAATGCACACATCCTAATAGTTTTGCCTGTTCATCTATATCACCGACAATTATATTTTTATCTCCAAAAACTTCATATACATCTATAATTCCGTACAAATCAGCATAATTATTTAAATATTCATCATAATTGATGGATTCTTTATTTTGGATATCCTCACCCGCCGTATATAATATATTATCAAAGTAACCATATATTTCAGAAGCTTTTTCATCAGCAGAAATCATAAATGAATTGGTTGTCATATATATGATAATTGGAAAAATGACTGCCACTACTATCCCAAAGAAAAGCAAAATAGAATTTTTTGATTTAACAGCATCCCGAAATGCCAGTGATAACATCTTCATACATTCCACTCCTATCTACTATTTTTATATCCCTGAAATCACTTGACCATCGTTTATTGATATAATCCTATTTGTTTTATTTGCCAACTCATAATCATGGGTCGCTATAATAAATGTTTGATTATACCGTTTATTTGCCTTGAGGATATAATCAACAAAAACATCCCCGGTTTTTCTATCTAAATTTCCTGTGGGTTCATCTGCCAATATGATATCCGGTTTCGTTATTAACGCCCTTGCTATTGAAATTCTCTGTTGCTGTCCACCAGATAATTGATATGGTTTGAACTTCAATCGGTCTTCAATGTGAAGCATTTCTATTATTTCTTTTTCATATTCTCTATCATACGGCTGATTTGTCAGATCTAATGGCAATCGGATATTTTCTATTGCAGATAAATCGTTTATCAAATTATAATTTTGGAAAATAAATCCAATATGTTTGCTCCTAAACCTGGTCAGGCCGCTGTCATCCAATTCCGTGATATCTTTATCCGCAATCATTATCTTTCCAGATGATATTTTATCTATTCCACCTATTAAATTTAAAAGCGTCGATTTTCCCGAACCACTTCTTCCAGTCAAAGCTACTAATTCACCCTTTTTAATTTTTATATTAATATTTCGGGCGCCATATATCAAATCTTTTCCCTGTTTATATTTTTTACATAAATCAATCGTCTCAACTGCATACGACATCTTGCATTCCTCCTTTATTTAAAATATACATCTCCTTGTCCTGTTTTGGTTATAAAATATCCAATATAGAAATTCAATACCTTTTCATTAAAATGACCGCAAATGCAGCTTAAACAACCGCAAATACAATTTTTTCCCTATGATGAAATGATACAATATGGTATAATATAAAAAATACCACAGAATCTTCATGTCCTATGATTTTGACGGAGGTATTATTATCGTGCACAATGTTTTAATAGTAGAAGACAATTCAGAGCAAAACAAAGAACTATACGAATGCATACATAATGCATATCCAAATTGGAATGTATCCAGTGCTTACAACTTTGAAGAAGCAAAAGAAATGTTAGAAAAATCCATTATTTCAAATAATTATTTTTCTATATTTTTATTAGATATACAATTAAAGGATGATCCCTGTGATTTTGGCGGCTTCGTCTTGGCTAATGAAATTCGTTCACAAAAAGCATATTATACTGTACCAATTTTATTTCTTACATCTATTTCAGGAAAAACAGAGTATGCACTATCGAATTTTCATTGCTATAATTACATCACCAAACCGTATTCTTCTGATGATGTGATCTGCCAGATTCAGCAGATGATGCTAACAGGCTTTTTGGAAGCAAATTCCATTATCATTACGGATACAAACCGAATCAAACACAGAATTGTCCAAAAGGATGTTCTCTATATAGAGTCAAAATCACATATGGTAATATTTGAAACAAACAGCGGACGCATTACATCTCGGAAAATAAATTTTTCGGCTCTTTTAGAGCAGTTGACCGGTGACTTTATACAATGCCACAAAAAATATATTGTAAACGTGAATTACATAGACAATTATGATAAGACCAACCGGTTTTTGCGGTTAGACATCCATTCTATCCCAGTGAGTCGGACATATAAGAAACAAGTTGAGGATTTACTGCTTAAAAAAAATCTGTCAAAAAATAGATAATCTTTCTGTTAAGTCGTTGCATAAAAATAGAATTGCATACAATTTGTTAACAGAATAGGAGATATAATCACATGAAAATTGGAGAACTTTGCTCATTATTATTAGAATTTTTTTCGCTATATATTATTTTAAAATTCTTCTTGTGCGTTTCCCTCAAACCGAATAAAAAGGATGTGTTAGCTTGTATTATCATTACTGTTCTTAACTATTTTGGTTATAAACATACAGTCCTAGTCTGGATATTGACACTTGGGCTTTATCTTATATATGTTTTCTCGTTAACTCAAGAAAGGTTGATTAATCGACTGCTGTTATATTGTATCTCTTATATAACAATTTTTCTAATCCAAGTCACAATAACTTTTATCCTTTCCTTTTGTGATATTGCATATGATGACCCATTTATTTCTCTTATTGGTAATCCATTAACAATTATCATGCTGCTTATAATACTCTCATTTACGCCTTATAGAAAATTGTATTTATTTATTTCAAAAACTGCAAATATATATAAGGTTCTATTAATTAATACATATCTTGTTTGTGCTGCTACATTACTTTATATGAAATTAATGGCATCCAATTTTTATCAGAATATCTTATATTTTATTACAACGGTGGCTCTGATTATTGCTTTCAATGTCTGCATTTTATACTATGATCAGAGATTGTTTTTAGAACATCAGCAGTTAGTTTCCTATCAGAGGAATCTTCCTATCTATAAATCATTAATTAATGAGATTCGTGCCAGCCAGCATGAATTTTCCAATAGAATTCAAAATTTGGAACGTCTCCCATATATTTGCAAGGATTATGATTCTATATGTGCTGCCTTACTGAAAAATACAAACGATTATAAGAAGCCTTTGCGTGCATATTCGTTACTCCAACTAAACATGCCTTTGCTGGCTGCAACTCTTTACAATCTATATATACAGGCGCACGAGCAAAATATTACAATCCTTTTTGATATCAGTTCACCCAATATAACAAGCTGTGCTCCTGAATATGAATTATCCGACTTTATCAGCATCCTTACACAAAATGCAATTGAAGCCTGCGAACATGGAGATAAGATTTATACACGCATTGTTTCCACCGGAAACAGACTGCATTTTGAAATAAGAAATCCAATTAAACAGCAACTATCAACAACAGAACTATCCCAATTTTTCCAGAAAGACTTTTCTACAAAAATCAATCATATAAAAGAAGATGGTCTGGAACATGGATTGGGATTATATTATCTTTCAAATGAAATTACAATATATAACGGAACCATTGGCATAGATTGTACACAATATGATGATTGTTATTGGATTATATTTACTTTAGAAATATAATTATATAGAACTTTAGAAGATCAAATGCACCAATAGGCAAATTCCCAAAAACAAACCTATTACTTACAATTTCTTCCGATTCAATTTGTGTAAGATTCACTTTGCGTCCTTAAAAAAACGATACTGTAATTTTGTACATCATATCCAGATGTTCCACCCCACATTAGCAGTCCCTTATCTCATACGCAATATATTCCCTGTCAAAATGATACCCCAGCTTCTTTGCCAATCCAACCGACATCAGATTCTGAGCATCCCAGCTCGGAAGCCAATTCCTGTCGAGACACTCCAAGATAAGCTTTGCCGCACATACATAGGCAAGACCCTGTCTCCTATAATTCGCCTTGGTATCAATCTCAATTTCAATTCCGTCATTAAAGCCGCAATAAGAGGAACAGCTTGCTACAATTTCCTCTCCTTTCAGAATAACCACTCCCAGTCCGTACTGACGATATAAATCATAGTCCGGATAATTTGCCACTCCATCCCTGCACCACTCCAAAGCCATACACCGGTTAAACAATTTCTCATCAATAACGGAAACCCTGTACTCATCAGATAGGCCCAAAACCTCATTCTCCAACTGCTCCCTGTCAAAAATGTTCCGTTCCTTTTTTATGGCATAGCGAACCACCTTCTTTGCTCTATGTCCGTAACACTCCTCAATGATTCCGTTCCAACCATCATTCTGTGGAACAAAAATCATAAAATTTTTCTCTCCGACCAACGGTTTCCAAAGCAGAATATCTCTATTTGGTTTTCCCGCAAGGAAAGCGAAATCACCTAACACTACCGCTCCACTGGCAGGACCTGCCTCATCATCAACGTATATATCCCCCATAATACCCTGCAATGCAGACCATACGCATCCTTCCTGCCAGTCAGCAAATAATTTCTCCGCCTTTTGTGGGTTTTCTAATTTTACAATCAAAGTCATATCCTCTCTTAACAAATCTTCTTTTTTAATTAAATCATTTCATCAATATGGAATATTTCCCGTATAAAACGGTCCAATCACACCAAAATTATCATTATAAATTATAGAACCATCCAAAGCACATATTGTTAAAACAGGAGTTTTGACAATGGTGTTCCTTTCATTCCCAACTTCATAATAACGCCATGCGGGAACAATTGCATAGGAAAGTCCGTCATAAGTGATATACAAATACCCAAACTCTATACAACCTATATCGCGTGTTACAGTGTTTGCCAACTCCACTTTAGCAATCTCATTTATCTGATCAAAGGACAGCATTGTACTTTCTTCCGACAGAACCTCCGGTTCATTATAATTTCCACGTATTACAATGCCATATACCCCCTTACTGCTCACCTTAACCTCCACATAAGGCTGTGTAGCAAAAATAATACTTACATTAGTAGGCTCCATATTAGTTTCGCATGCCTCATACGAAAACAAAAGATGTGCCCCATTCTCTGACATACCGAAAATCATCGTATAACCATCCACAGTAGAAGTTTCCTCAGTTAACAGGATATCATTATGTACAATATGCAAAAGCTCCATATTATCCATCCCAAGTCTGCTCAGAAACTGTCTTGCCAGTCTTTCCGCACTTTCACGGTCACACGGATTATCTATATTCGTCTCGTCCATTCCCAATGTATCTGCAATTCGATATTCGTCATCAATACAATATGCCTCCAAATATGGTATTTTTGCATTGTGATATATTTCACCATCAATCACAGAATCTTCATACATATCCATATAATTCATAATCCACAATCTTCCATCAACGTAACCCCTGAGCCTTGATTGTTCATAAGTGATAGTGCCATCCCCTGTATCACGTTCTTTTGTTGTTGTATACACAATATTATCACCATGATAATCTACATGTTTTATATCATCGAAGTCTTCAAATCTCCATTCTAAATTCCCTATATAACTATTTGGGCGATCCCCATTACTTCCCGAATACCGTTCCTCATAAAACTCAAGTTCCTTTTTAAGCTCCTCCCTGCTTAATATTTCACATGGCTTAATATTCTCGAACTCACCCTTATCAAATAGCTTTTTGGCATATTTCAAGACAAATTCATCTTTGTCTTCACATTCCGCAACTGCAAACGTAGGAACATCACCATACCCTTCGGCATATATTTTGGCATCAACATTTGTTGACCTTCCCCCTGCCACAACTACATAAGAAATCGTATCCGGTATTTCACTAACCTCTTCTTCTACCGCATTACCGTCACTTGCGACTATACCTGCATTTTCTTTTAAATCATTTGCTATGTCGTCCTTTGTTGCCTTTCCACATGCAGTAAATAAAAATACGGCACTCATAATAACACTTAACAAGTATATCCTTTTTATAAACTTCATGAAACTCCCCCTAATATAATAATAGTGTAGTCAATCAAGACTACTTGTTAATAAGTTTCTATAAAACCTAGTTGTACAAGCAATTTAATGTCATTATAAAACCCAAATGCATCAAAAATGTATCCAAATGCATCCAAGTGCCTCCAAATGCATCAAAAAATTTTTGGCAGATTTTTATGTATTCAGTATATTGGAATTATTTTACGAGAAGATTCGTTTTTATGATTAGAATTCTTATAGTTGAGGACGAACATTCCGGCTCGTAGGCCAGTTCTTGTCGAGACACTCTAAGATAAGGTTTGCACTTTTATTTCGTTTCACATCTATGTTATGCAAATATTTTGCAGACAATTGCGAAACTCCTTATTTTCAAAACAGAGCTTCGCAATCATCTAATATGTTTTGTACCAGTGCTTATAACTACATTGATGATAATTGAAGAATAAAAAGAAGTATACCACATATAACGCATACAATACCTGCTTTACGCACTTTTGCTACCCTTGCAGGATCATCTCTGTACTGTTTTTTTGTTAACTGCTTTGGACATGCAATCATAAAAATTCCATACAGAATTATTAGCACTGCAAGAATAAGCTCCATCATGTCATACATTTTATTTTCCTCCTTCCATTATTTGTTTCCAGCTTTATATACAGCGTCAGCAAGTGCCTCCATATCTGCCATATTCTCATCCTTCAATGTGGATTTTATTGTAACAACAGGCTCAAGCAATGTTATATCCCTCATAGGCTCAAGCATTGCCTTCATGGTTTTTGCAGCCGTAGGCGCCCATGAACCATTTTCAAGTATGCCTACCGTACGTTTTTGGTATGCTTTAACCTGAAGCTTGGAAAGAAAGGTCTGCATACATGGGAAAACCGATGCATCATAGCTTGCTGCCGCAAGCACCATTCTGTCGTATCTGAAGGCATCCTCTATAACCTCTGCCATATCCTCTCTCGCAAGGTCACTTACAACAACCTTTTCCTCGCCCTTTGCCCTTATAAGCTCTGCGAGTTTTTCAGCCGCTTTCCGTGTATTGCCGTGTATTGATGCATAGGCAATAAGCACACCCTTATTTTCAGGAGTGTAGTTGCTCCATGTATTGTAAAGGTCTATGTAATATCCAAGATTCTCCTCCAAAATCGGTCCGTGAAGCGGACATATTCTCTGTATGTCAAGAGTAGCAGCCTTCTTTAAAAGAGCCTGCACAGGCATTCCATATTTTCCGCAAATGTTAAAGTAATATCTTCTAGCCTCACATGCCCAATCCTCGTCAGTATCAAGTGCACCGAATTTTCCAAAGCCGTCAGCGGAAAAAAGCGTCTTTTCGCTTTCCTCATATGTAACCATTACCTCAGGCCAATGTACCATAGGTGCCATAAAGAATTTCAACGTATGCACTCCAAGTGAAAGTGTATCTCCCTCTTTAACGGTTACGGTTTTTTCCTCGGCAGGTGCATCAAAAAATTGTGGAAGCATAGAAAATGTCTTTGCATTTGAAACAAGCGTTATATCAGGGAATAGTTCAATAATTCTTGCAATGCTTCCCGCATGGTCAGGCTCCAAATGTGAAATGACAAGGTAGTCCGGTGTTCTTCCACCAAGCTCACGTACAAGCTTTTGCTCCCACTCCTTCTGTCCACGCTTGTCAACAGTATCCATTACCGCAATCTTTTCATCCATTATAAGATATGAATTGTATGCTACACCATTTGGGACAACGTATTGGCTCTCAAATAAATCAATGTCCTTATCGTCTACCCCTATGTACCTTATTCCGTCTGAAATTTTAAGCTCCATGTGTTAAACCCTCCGTAAAAATATATTTGAATAAAATTCACCTCAGTTAATTATCTTTTTTTATCCCCGGTTTGTCAATATGCAAACTTCCCTTATATGCAGTTCTGAATTTCCCCGGTGTAGTTCCCGTAACCTTTCTAAAAGTACTTATAAAGGCACTTTGCGAGGAGAAGCCAAGGGAAAGAGATATTTCCAAATATGAATAATCCGAATAAATAAGCATATTTTTTGCCGCATCCACTCGTGCATTGGTGATAAATTTTTTGCAATGTATGCCAGTTTCTTTCAGAAAAAGCTTTGAGAGATACGACTCGTCTATATGCAAATACGATGCAAGCATTTCCTCTGTAAGCCTTTCGTCCAAATGGTCGTAAATATAATCAATACATTTTCTAATATGAATTGAAACTACGTTTGCCTTTTTAATTTCTCTCATTCTTTCTGCAAAATCAAGCTGCATCTCACCCCACAAATCCATAACTCCTTCACTGGAATTACATTTATCAGCCTTTTGTATATATATATCGCTTAGTGTATAAGCTACATTACGACTCATGCCATCAGCAACACAGGTTCTCGCAATCAGAGCAACAGCAATAATAAAATGATATCGTACATTTCTTATGGGATTATCAGACAATACACCCTTTCCCGCAAGATAATCCTTTTTCAAGTCAGTAAAATTTTTCTTAACCTTTTCCACATCACCTGAACTTATACAGTTATATTGTTCAAATTCACTGTCATGTGATGTTCTTTTAAATCCGCTTTCTCTCTGTACATATAATCTGTAGTTTAAATCCTTGGTTGTGTTCACCTTGCAGCGCCCCTTTTTTATTTTTCGTTATTATCCACATTTACACTAAACAATTGATAATATGGGTTCACTAACAATACCATATTTTTGATATAAACACCACTTTTTTGATATAATTCCTCATAAAAAATATTTATATTGAATGTGCTACCGAAGGAAGTGCAGGATACTGAAATAATACAAGTCAGTCAGACAAATTGTATTATGGGAAGGAAGTGTATTAAGATGGCACATACATATACCTTAACAGAAGGCAGACCCTTAAAAATAATTCTTAATTTTTATTTCCCCATGTTGCTTACAAGCATGCTCCAGCAGGTTTATACAATTGCCGACACTGCAATTGTCGGTAAGGGACTTGGAGACAATCCTTTGGCATCAGTTGGAAACATGTCCTCCCTTACATTTTTTGTCATGGGCTTTGCACTTGGTCTGTCAAACGGCTTTGCAGTTATGATATCACAATATTACGGTGCTGATGACACAGCAAGACTTCGGCGCTCAATAGCTGCCTCCACAACACTTTCGGGGATTATTATTGTTATTTTTACGACACTTAGCATAGCACTGTTAAAGCCAATGCTTATTGTTATGAAAACTTCAGATATTATTATAAAGGACAGTCTTTTATACGGATATATTATTTTTGGCGGATTTTTTGCGACTGTTGCCTATAACCTTTGTTCATGTGTTCTCCGTTCACTGGGGGACAGCAGGACACCCTTTATTGCAATTATTTTTTCTACTATATTTAATATTGTTTTTAACTGCGTATTTATTTTCGGACTGAAATCAGGCGTTGAGGGTCCTGCCATTGTAACGGTTATTTCCCAGCTTATTTCTGTAGCAATATGCTATGTTAAGCTGAAAAAAATTGAGCTTATCAGACTTTGCAGAGATGATTTCAAAGGCAACGGCAAAATGTATCTCAAGCTTTTAAAAAACGGTATTCCCATGGCCGCAATGAATTCGGTTACTGCTGTAGGCTGTATGATTGTACAGAGCTTTGTAAACGGAATGGGTGTTGCTTACACAGCCGCTTATTCCGCATGCAGCAAATATATTAATTTGTTTATGCAGCCTGCCTGCACAGCGGGAAATACAATGTCCACCTTTACAGGACAAAACTACGGTGCAAAGAAATATGACCGCATCCGTCAAGGTTTAGGAGTGTGCCTTTCCATAGCCGCCATATCATATATATTGCTAGGCTCCCTAATGATTATTTTCCCTGATTGGCTGGCATCACTTATGCTCAATGGTGATTTTCAGATTGAGCTTGCCAAGGGCTTCCTCATAAGATGCGGTATTGCAATTTTTGCAGTGGATTTTCTTTTTGTATTCCGAAGTGCCTGTCAGGGAATGGAAAGACCTCTAATTCCAATGCTTTCAGGTGTGTTTGAAATGGTGCTCAGAATTTCGGTTATAGTCATATTTACAAAGTCAGTGGGCTTTAATGCTACGGCATACGCCGAGGTTGCCGCCTGGTCGGGAGCACTTATTGTAAATTTAATTGCATATTTTTATTATATAAATAAACTGGAGAAACAATAAAATAGGGGCTGTCGCATTAAGAATTTTCCTATATGCGACATGCCCCTTATCTGTAATACATTTTATCTATAGCTTCTTACGCTTCTTCACACACTCGGCAAGCAGAAATTCTATCTGACTGTTTATGGAACGGTATTCGTCCTCAGCCCAGGCGGCAAGTTCCTCCCAAAGAGATGGAGCAAGCCTTAATAATACCTGTTTTTTTGCCTTTTCCTTGTCCTTCATCTGCTTTTCCTTTTGCTTTATGTCCTGCTCCATTGCCTCAAGCCGTTTCATGCGTTCAGACAAAAGCTGTTCCTTCAAGGCTATGGTTTCTTCATCTATATTCAATTTATCATTTATATTATCTGGTTTTTTATCCATCCGGTCACTCCCATTCATAACCATGTTAAAACATCACCAAAGCTACTGCCTTATTTTCAACCTTCAGAATATTTTATTTATTGGCAAAAAATTTTATAACAAACATTGCCAGCGAAGCAATAGCCGGAAGCTCTGCCACGGCTAGGAAAATCATAAGCCTGCTCATTGCAGGAGATTGAGCCGATGTGTCATTGGCAATTTTTATAAGGCTGTTTCCTGCAAAAACTGCCTTTAAAATTCCCGACAGGGCACATAAAAGTCCTATTGCCAGCATATATAGCATTGAAGTTTCATTTACCTCATCGTAGCTTACATTTTCCGTTATTATAAGTAATACTTCAACAAGGGCATACATAAATCCCGTAACGTTTATGGCAAAAATAACAGAAAGCCTTGAGTCATATGCCTGCTTTGATATGCTTACCCCCACCTGCTTACACTGACTGCTTTTTATTAAAATAAATACAAGAGAAAACAGAAGTGCAACAACGGCAGGTATGCTTATAATAAGCAACTTAGGCATTATGTCATTTAATGTAATTGTATTCCCTATGACAGTATTCACATTCATAGTCCGCACCCCCATTAATATATTGAACCGCTGTTTACTATCGGCTGTGCGTCCTTATTTCCGCAAAGCACTACGAGAAGGTTGCTTACCATAGCCGCCTTTCTCTCCTCGTCAAGTGAAACTATTTCTTCCTCACTAAGCTGGTCAATCGCCATTTTAACCATGCTGACAGCTCCCTCAACTATCTTCTGCCTTGCAGCAATAATTGCCACTGCCTGCTGTCTCTGAAGCATTGCTGCCGCAATCTCCTCTGAATATGCAAGATGTGTTATTCTTACCTCTTTTATCTCAATACCTGCTTCCTCCACTCTTGCCTGAAGCTCATTTCTCATATTTTCGGCAATCTCCTGACTGCTTCCTCTGAGCGTTTTTTCGTCAACGTCATCCTCCATAACGTCATACGGATAAAGCCTTGCATTATTTCTTACTATCGCATCACACTGTATTGAAAGAAAATCATTATAGTTTTCAACATTAAATACTGCCTTTGTAGGATTTACAACCTTCCATATAACTGCTGCGCCGATAACAATTGGATTTCCAAGAGCATCGTTTACCTTCTGCTTGTGATTATTAAATGTCATTGTCTTTGTTGACACCTTTTTATCATACTTTGGTGTAGTGGTTGTTCCTGTCTTTGTCTCATTTGTTCCTGTTGTAAACGCTGTTTGAAACGCATCAAACGGAGAAGCGGACGAAGGATTATAGATTGAAACAAATGGATTTAAATAATAAAATCCCGCTTTTTTGATTGTTCCATAGTATTGTCCAAAAAAAGTGTATACTGCCGCTTCATTAGGATGAACAACCTTAAGACCCGCAAACATAACGGAAAACACAATCATTCCTATAACTCCCAGGGTTACACCCATGCCAAGTGCTGCGCCATTCCCCATGCCGTCAAAAAGTATTGCCGACAGGATAATTATCCCTATGGAAATAAGCTCCCCGAAAATAAGTCCTACTAATGCTCCCGCACCATTTGCTTTTGTAATTTCCTTCTCTGTTACGTCACCGTGAATAATCGTCTTTTGTTCTGCATTTTCATTACTCATAATCTTTTCCTCCCTTTTTTGTAACATCACCACATATTATTCCTCAATTTAGGTAATAAACTGAAACACATTCATATTTCTCATATAATGTTTGCAACATCAAAATATAATGATATCATTTTGATATCATTATAATATACACAATATGAATATTTGTCAATAAAAATTTTAGATAATTGTTTTTTCTCCCCACGATGGTATAATGAACGCATAAACGCGAACGCAGGTCTGACGAACATTCGTTGGCTACTTGTAGCCATGCGAATGTTCTCGGACCTATGTGAGTGTAACGAACACCGAAAAACCGAAGGTTTTGAGGTGCGCGTTTATGCGTTATGCAAACAGCGCACGTTTATGCGATATGACGGAGGAATACAATGTGCTATTTTGAATATGGGGACAAGGAAATAAATTATCTTAAATCAAAAGACAAAAAGCTTGCAGAGGTAATCGAACGTATTGGACACATTAACCGGGTCTGCATGGATAATCTTTTTGAGGCTGTTGTCAATTCCATCATAGGACAGCAGATTTCCACAAAGGCGCATGTGGCGATTTGGAAAAGAATAAAGGATGATTTGGGAACGCTTAACGCACCAAAAATTCTTGCTCTCGGTAGAGAAAAGCTGCAGTCCTATGGTACTACATGGCGA
Organism: uncultured Bacteroides sp.; assembly: GCA_964635615.1. Classification (GTDB taxonomy): domain Bacteria; phylum Bacillota; class Clostridia; order Lachnospirales; family Lachnospiraceae; genus Coprococcus_C. Next base: position 193,591 of record CAZWNL010000001.1, on the reverse strand, counting down.
AAGGTTGATTACATTATGGCATTTGCTGAAAAGGTAAATTCGGGAGAATTTGATTTGACAGCAATAAATACCATGACAGACGAGGAAGCCATTACCGCCCTGTCGTCACTGAAAGGCATAGGCGTGTGGACGGCGGAGATGATTTTACTTTTCTGCCTGCAAAGACCTGATGTTTTCAGCTTTGGAGATTTGGCAATACTGCGCGGCATACGGATGGTATATCATCACAAGGATATTCCAAGGGAACGATTTGAGAGATACAGAAAGAGATTCAGCCCATATTGCAGCGTGGCAAGCTTATATTTTTGGGCTGTGGCAGGAGGTGCCATTCCTGAAATGAAGGATTATGCGGAAAGGCGTTAAAAATGCAATATACATATAAATATAAATCCCCCCTCGGCAACATTTTGCTTGCTGCCAATGAAATCGGATTAACAGGCTTATGGTTTGAGGGGCAGAAATATTTTGCCCTCTATTTGGATAAGGAACATGAAGAAAAGGAGCTTCCTATATTTAATCAGACGAAAAAATGGCTTGATATATATTTTTCAGGGAAGGAGCCCGATTTCAAGCCCCTACTCCATTTTACCGGAAGTGACTTTCAAAACGAGGTTTGGGAAATTCTCTATAATATTCCCTACGGGCAGACTACAACCTACGGAGATATTGCAAGACAGCTTGCCAAGAAAAAAGGACTTGAACGCATGTCGGCACAGGCAGTCGGCGGTGCAGTGGCACGTAACAGGATATCCATTATAATACCTTGCCACAGAGTTGTTGGCGGAAACGGAAGCCTTATAGGATATGCAGGCGGAATTGACAAAAAGATTGCACTTCTGAAACTTGAAAAAGGCTTCAAAGATACATTTTTTGTTCCGAAAAAAAGCACTGCACCATAGGTTGTGATATATCATTATTACAGGGTATTCCTCTCCCTTTCCTGCTCCTCCCAATACAATCTATCCTCATCCGTTATTTCCCGTATAACCTTACATGGGTTCCCTCCTGCAATAACATGTGACGGTATGTCCCTTGTTACAACGGCGCCACTTCCTATAACCACATCATCTCTCACCGTTACGCCGGGATTAAATATAACATTTCCTCCAACCCATACGTCATTTCCTATTGTGACAGGCTTTCCGTACTCCAGCTGTTTGTTTCTTACCCCTGCATCAATGGGATGCCCTGCACAGTATATGTTTACTCTTGGGCCAAAGAAAACATTATTACCGATTGTAACCTTGCATTGGTCCAGTATGATAAGTCCTGTGTTTGCATAGAAATTGTCCCCCACTGATATGTGACAGCCGTAATCAAAATATACCTCAGGCTCTATGTATGCATTTTCCCCAACGTGTGCGAACAGTTCACGAATATATTTCATTCTGTCACTGCCTCTCTCATATCTTGTAGCATTAAATTTTTCCATTAATCTTCTGCAATTTGCATTTAACTCACCAAGCTCAGCGTCCCCCGTATACAGCCTTGCGCTTAACATTCTTTCACGTTCCGTCATTTTTATATCCTCCTAATAAAGAAAAATCTGTCAGATTATATTTAAAAAATGCATAATCTATATTTGAAATTCAACAGAATCAAACAAATTTATCTGCTCATTCCTCCAACTGCTTTGTTTTGCCTCATGTATTACATCATCCTCTCTAAGCTCTCCAACTAAAAATGGTGATTGTGGATTATGCAGCCTCATGTTTCTCTTTACAGCATCGGAATTTACATTTGCATAGCAATACCTGCAAAGGTGACCGCAGGTGTCATACTGCCCGATGTCCTTTCCTAAAAGACAGGCACACTCAGACCTTTGAGACTTAATATTTGGAGCGTCCAATCTACAGTGTATAGCTTTTTCAAAGGTGTGCTTTGTCATGCATCCGCTGCAATCTGCACCGTACCCGGCAAGCTCGTCACCCTCTGCGCAGGGCTTTACAACCATATCATATTTTTTACATATTCTAATAAATTCTTTTCCCAGAGCCATTTTATCTGCATATGCAACCTCTTTTGCCTCTGAAAAATTTCTCCGCACCTTTTTATACAAATCAATAAAACTTATCACGCAGGTATGTGTATAGCCTGCAAGCTTTTCCGCCATCATACTGAAATCCGATATATGTCTTTCCACAGTGTATTTATCCGTAACAATAATAGGGTCATAACGCCATCCCATACTGTCTGCACCCACAATTCGGGACAACTTTAAAAAGTCCTCCATTACCCTTTCCTTCGGCGGAACGTTTGGCTCAAGGTCAGTTCCGTAAGGCGTTATGGTCACAAACCAATACTGTCCGTACTTTTTTAGTTCTTCCATATACGGCAGCATGGGAGCAGGATTTTTAGTGCAAAAGGCAAGCACATCCACAACATCAGGAGAAAGACGATACTTTGTTACCTGTGTATTATTATAAGGATTTCTTGTGTACACATATCCTTCTCTTATGCGTTTTATAAACCACTCGGCATAAAACGCAGGAATATCCGTTCTCATTCCGGTGTTTATAATCATATCATCTTTTCTCCCTGCTATTAGAATAAATGGATTTGTTTTTTATTTTATGGTATTTTATTTTAAAAATCAATTAGAATAGACTTTATAACTTATTAGACAAACTATCATATAAAAGAAGCAATCATGGTATACTTATATACAAACACCTAAAAAGGAGGCTCACATGAACATTTTCGTAATATTTACAGGCGGAACAATCAGCTCATCAAAAAACGACGGCTACATCGGACCTAACGAAGAAAACAATTACAGATTAATAAATGAATATAGAAAGCGCAATCCCGAAAAATGCGACAGTATAAGCTTTGACACAGCCAAGCCCTACTATATATTAAGTGAAAACCTAACAGGAAAGCATATAAACCTGCTTGCAGACTGTATAGATAAAGCAGTATCCTCTGATACCTGCGATGGCATTATCGTAACTCACGGTACGGACACCCTCCAATACACGGCAGCCGGACTGTCATACATTTATTCTGATATTAACATTCCCATAGTCTTGGTATCAAGCAACTATATACTTGGTGACAGCAGGGCTAATGGTTATGATAACTTTTCAGCGGCAATGGATTTTATTATGACCTGCCACAAAACAGCTAAAAAAAATCACAAAGGCATTTACGTTGCATATAAAAATGAAAATGAGTCTGCCGTTATACACTACGGTGCAAGACTTCTTCCCCATATGTCATACAGCGATAAAATATACAGTGTGGATAATCTCACGGCATACAGGGATAGCAAAGAGCCATGTAAAATAGATAAAACTGATGTGGGATTTATTTTCGGTGACAAACCACGATTTTCAGAACATTCACCTATAACATTTATACGCCCGTACCCTGGCGAAACGTATTCCTTAGCCCCTGAGTATGTACATGCAATACTTTTAGACAGTTACCACTCAGGAACACTCTGTACGGACAGCAACGAATTAAGAAATATGCTTTTTGATGCTAAATCAAGAAATATTCCCGTATTTCTGACAGGTGCAGAAAAAAGAGCGGGCTATGAAAGCACTAAGTTCTATGACGAGCTGAAGATAAATGTTTTGCCAAAGGCATCCCCAATCGCCATGTACATGAAGCTTTGGCTGCTTGCTTCAACAGGCTGTGATAATATTTCAAAATACATGAAAATACCAGTATGCTTTGATATTATTTAATCCATGTCTAAAGAAAACACCCCTGATGCAGAAACGCAATCATCCCATGCCTTGTAGTCAGGGTTTTTTCTTCTGTCCGACAGGCTATATTTATCAAAGAGATACTCTCCTATAAAGTGTGTCGCTTTCTTTGCCCCCACAAAGTTTAAATGGTCACCGCCATCCTTTGTGTCCGTAAGCCAGTCTATATCAATGGTATTTTCTAAATTTAAATCCATATAAACCACATCATACTTGTTTGCCCACTCTGTTACGCCATTATGCCTTTCGTAGCTCCAGTTTTTCGGTGATGGCACACTGACAAGCATAAACTTTGCATTATTTTCCTCACACAATTTAAGAATCTTGTCCAGATATTCATATGTATCATTTGGGAATTCTTCCGCAATATCGGTTTCATTCATATAAGTGCCGCCGGTGTAAGGAATGACACTTTTCCTTAAAACAAAGCCTTTTAAATCACGTCCCGACAAACCTGGCATACTCTTTCCCTGTTCAAAAAATCCGCCTCCAATATTTTTCCAATCGGAATGATACGCAAATACCGGCATATGATTTAAAAGAAATTTCATTACACTGTCCCCATCCTCACACTTTGATGTGGGATTTCTGTACAGACAGTTTGTTTCAAGAACAACCACCTTTGGAGATTGCGTTTTAAAGGTATTCTCCAATATGGCATATGTATCACAAAGTCTTTGTGCAGATGTGGCACATACATAAGACGTAAAGCCATATTCCTGATACAGCTGTAACGGACATACGCTGGAATAGCATCCGCTGTCTCCGCAGAAAATCACCTCAATGCTGTTATCTGCCTCAGCCTCAATCTCACTGGCTTTACACTTTACTGAATTCATGTCATATATATTTCTATCTCTATTAAATACAAACGACAAGAGTACAAGCATTACAAAAAGACCAAGCCAAAATCCTATTACCTTTATAATGTTTTTACTTATTTTCATGTCAATCACTTCTTTCGTAAGATAAAATATTAATATGCGGCATAAATCATATCTACTATGGTATAGCCTGCACCATATGCCCCAAATATTACAATGCATAAAATTGCCGCATACCAAAATCCCCATCGTATAACAAGCTTCTGTGAGGCAATTCTTTGCCTTATGAATATGCCTTTTTCATGCAACACATCCACAATCATGACAATGGCAAAGCATACGACTGCCAAAATTATATCATATCCGTCCACTCCGAAATTTGTCTCAAAAAGCGCCGATATGTTAAAGCTTGTCAGCATACGTCCAAACATCCCAAAGCCTTGGGATAATGTTGGTGCACGGAAAAACATTTCACCGATATTTACAATGAAGAAAAGCTTTATACCCCTAAGAAGCCTTACGGTCATCCCTTCCGGAGAAAGCTTCATGCGCTCCATAAGCTTTGCCGCTGGGTTTTCCAGTATATTTTCCAAAAATATAATCACAAAGTAATACATGCCATAAAATAAATATGTCCACCCTGCACCGTGCCATATTCCGTTTGATAGCCAAACAAAGAACAAAGCTATTGTAGGGGCAACAAATTTGCTGACATTCATTCCCCATATTCCCTTGACCTTTTTCCCAAGCTTTTTTACAGGCTTTGCAAGAGATACCGGATAAAAAATATAATCTTTAAGCCATGTTCCTAACGTAATATGCCACCTTCGCCAAAAGTCAGAAGCACTCTTTGCAAAAAAAGGCTGTCTGAAGTTTTCAGGTAATTTAATACCGAATATCTGTCCACTTCCAATGACAATATCCATACAGCCCGAGAATTCCATGTATAGCTGTATCGTAAAGCATATTACGCCCACAGCAATTGCCGAACCTGCATAGTCCTCATATGAGTTAAACACCTTGCCAACCATTGGGGCAATCCTATCTGCAATGAGCATTTTTTTGAAAAGTCCCCAAATTATTCTTTGATACCCAAAAACAAGATTTTCAAACTCTATTTGCTTGCCTGAATAAAGTGCTTCGGCAACGTCATGATATCTGCTTATCGGTCCCTCCATAAGCTGAGGGAAAAAGCTTAAATAAAGTGCAACCTTTGCAAAATTTTTCTCTGTCTTAATCGTACCTCTGTACACATCCATCATATATGAGATGGTTTGCAGTGTATAGTAGGATATTCCAATTGGAGCGATAAGACTTATTCCAAATACCTTCAGGTATTTGTACACAATCAGCATACCAAGGGTCAGACAAATTCCGCAGGCAAGAATAATACGTTTTCTTGCGGTAAGCTTTTTGCCCTTAACCTTCCCACTCTCCGTGACAAAGCCCAAAACACGTCCTGTTGCATATGTAATAACAGTTGCCGCCAAAAGGCATATAATAAGCTTTTTGCTTATCATCCAAAAAAATACATAATCAGCCGCAAGAAGCACTGTCCATCTGTGTTTTTCAGGTGCCAGCTGATACAGAAGCATCACAGCAGGCAAAAATATTAAGCTGTAGGTAAGAAGATGATAAGACACCTTAACCTTCCTCCTTCAAACGGCAAATCATATCCCAAAGCGCTGCTGCCGAATTAAAATTATCCGGTATAAGCTCCGCAGGAGACACCTCAACATCAAATGCCTCCTCAAGTTCGGAAACCAATGTAAGTATGGCAAAAGAATCCAAAATGTGGTCATCAATAAGTGTAGTACAGTTTTCTACATCCTCCCCCGGTGCAATTTCCTCCAAAATTTCAAGTAATTTTTCCATTTATTTATCCTCCAATTTATTATTTAATATATTTATTTCCATTTTGTCTCTTAGAGTTTCTACATTTCCATCCTGCCTCACAAGAATAACCCGTGGAAGCTCCCTGCTTAAGAAAAGTGCCATTCCTTCGGTTACTGAGTAGGCGCCGCATTTTTCAAAAACCAAAACGTCGCCCACAGCGTAATCCTCCTGTGTCGCTCCACGTACCAGAACATCATTTGCAGTACAAAGGGAACCGCAGATTGTCCATTTCGTTATGGAAGCATCCCCCTGTTCCTCAGACATTTTCAGAAGCTTCATATACGGCTTTTTCATTCCCATAAGTTGTCCGTAGTAATTTATCTGATGAATGCCTCCGTCCACTATCATATAACCCATGCCGTCCGACTTTTTTATATCCATAATACGTGTCATGAAGATGCCGCACTCTGCTGTAAGAAAACGTCCAAGCTCTATTGTAATACTTCCGTATCCGCTAACCTTTTTCAAAAGCTCGCCAAATTCCGAAAGATCATTCTGTCCCAAAGAATTTTCACCTTCAAAATACGAAATCCCAAGTCCCGGACCATATTCGAGCTCCATATCGCGGGCACCATACGTTTCCTTAAGGTAACTGGCATATTCCATAAGCATTGCAAGCTCTTTTTCCACCTTATCAATTTTCTTTTGTGTGCCTGCATAATAGTGAATTCCCGCAAACTCCAGCACATCGTCCGCAATAAGCTCCTTAAGCACGCTCTCAAGTGTCTCTTTGTCCATTCCAAACTGATTTTTTGCAGACAGCCTTAAAAATACCTTAAGCCTCGTGTCCATATTCCTTGAGCAGTCCCTTAAAATTTTGTATTGCATCGGGGATTCAATTGTATAAAAGCCCTTTCCCTGACTGTAGGATAAAATTCTTTTCATGGATTCTTCCGTTTTATTTACGCCTGACACTACAAGTCTTTCAGGAGCTACATTCTCCCTTATGCATATCTCATACTCGCCCGGTGAGCAAACCTCCAGTCTGTCCGTCATGTGTGAAAGGCTTCCTGCAAGAAACGGATTTGCCTTCATGGCAAAGCACAGCCCTGTGTTATCCGGAAGGCTCTGTCTGATTTTTTCTGTCAAGTCAAGAAGTATATCTTCAAAAAACACATATGTGGGTGTTCCATATTGCAGTGCAAGCTTCGTTATTTTTTCGTAATCCACAGGTTCACCTCATTTCTTTAAGGAGCTTTCTGTCCGTCTTACCATTTTTTGTAAGTGGAAGTTCATCCATGCGTTTAAATATATTTGGCACCATGTATTCAGGTACACGCTTTTTCATTTCTGATACAATAAGCTTTTTGTCATCTCCGCCCACATAGCAGGCAACAACCTTGCCCGCTTCTTCGTCATAAAAGCAGCAGGCATGCTCCACAATGCTTACGGCATTTAAGACGCTTTCTATTTCCTCAAGTTCTATGCGGTGTCCCATATGCTTAATCTGAAAATCCTTTCTTCCCGCAAAACAGAGAAGCCCTTCATCATTATAATACGCCAAATCCCCTGTCCTGTATATTGTTTCCGGAAATTCCCTTTGCAACGGATTTTGCACAAAGCTTTTCGCCGTCATTTCCAGATTATTGCAATACCCAAGAGCCAGACAGCTTCCTGCAACACAGATTTCTCCATGTGAAAATGTACTTTCTTTTGTTATCTCATTATCCGCCTCATCAAGAAGCATTACCCTTTCATTTGGAAATGCATTTCCCATAGGAAGGATATCTCCCTCCTCAAAGGGTCTGTCAATCACATAATAGGTACAGTTGCAGGTTATCTCTGTAGGTCCGTAAAGATTTACAAACAGTGCGTCGGGATAACATGACTTCCACACATTAAGCTGCTTTATGGGCATCATTTCACCGCTGAATAAAATCTTATTTATATGGGAAGGTATTTTATATTTCAAGCCATGGAGACGGCTTAACAGGCACAATGCCGATACAGCCCAAATAAGCGTTGTCACATTATTTTCCTCAAGCATGTCCACAACACGGTTCGGAAACATAAAATATGCTTTTGGAATAATAACAAGGGTTGCTCCCATTTTCATGGTGCTGTAAATATCCTTTACCGACACGTCAAAGTCGAAGGGTGCCTGATTGCCGATTACATCATCTCCTGTTACGTTAAAAATATCAGTAAAGCAATCTATAAAGTCAATTACGGACCTATGGCATATAAGCACTCCCTTTGGAATACCAGTTGAGCCTGAAGTAAAATTGCAGTAGACAGGGTCCGTATCCACCATTTTATTTCTGATAGCCTCAAGGGCCTCCTCATCCACAGACACATCACTATACAAATCAGATACGGTTATTATTTCGCCCTCAAAGCCTGCTTCCTTAAGCTTGGCTTCCTTGTCCGGCTCGGTAATTACAATATCGTTTTTCAGTGTTTTAAGAATTAGCCGGGTTCTGTCAGCGGGAAAGGAAGGGTCCAGCAAAGTGTAAAAGCACCCTGCATATAAAATTCCCATAAATGTTTTCAGAGCCGTAACGCCCTTATCCATAAATACCACAATGGGCTTTCGCATATCCGTTTTTCCTAAAAGCATCGTTCCTATACATTTAGCTTCTTCCATAAGCTGTCTGTATGTACATGATATACGTTCATCCATTGCCGCCGTTTTATTTGGGTAGCGTTTATAGCTTTCCTCTAAGTATTCCAAAACATTGTTCATCGATACCCTTCCTCCTGCTGCCGGTGTCCTTTTATGTCATCTTTTCACTTTACGCTGAGTATATTATCAGATAATTTCTTAACATTAAACCTTCAATTATTTTAAGTTTTTCTTAAGAAGAATATATCATCCGTTTATTACAAAATTCTTACAAAAAACTGTTTTATTATATATCAAGCAAATTGTACTACTTGATTATTACAATAATACATTTTTTATCATTTGTCAATGCTATTAACGTTAAATACAATTAATTGGAAATGATATAATATATACTGGTCTTAAAAAAGGATGCCAGTCTAATGTAATAAACCGCATCATCAAGGCATCCTTTAACATACAAGCTATTCTTTAATTTGACAGACAGCTTTTTATAAACTCAAAATCCCCGCATTTTTCAAGGGCAATTTTATCAGTGCCTATAACGCAGTCCATAAACATCAGATTTGTGTTCACTTCAGGATTAATTTTAAACCCAGGACCAAAATCAAATTTACCCGTAAAAACAGCCTCATAAAACATATGGTCCATGCTTTTTACCGCAGATGTATCAAACGTATCGGGCAGCTTAAAATTTCTTGGTATTCTGCATTCCGAAAACATAAAGTCCATGTCTTCAACCTTCTTTGTATTGAAATTATCTCCAAGTACAAGCTTCTCCGGCAGAACACATTCATAAAACATGTATCTCATATCCCTTACATTTGAGGTGTCAAATTTTTCACTGAGATTAAACCCATCCGGTAAAATACTTCCTGCAAACATTAGGTTCATGTCCACGATATTTTTAGTGTTAAAAAGCGTATTTAAGGTAAAATTCTCCGGCAGCGTAGTCCATGAAAACATACCGCAACAGCTGCTCGAATTGATAGGCACCTCAAACCTTCCACCCTTATAATCATCCTTATTGAACTTAAGAATTTTCTTACCCTTCCAGTTTCTGTCCGGCTTGAACTGAACAGGATTATAGAGTACCCAATTTTTATTTCCGGTACCTTCTTCAAACCATTCGTAATCCATAAGACCTATCTTTTTTTGAAATACTTCACGCTCTGTTATATCATTTACATAAACAAAATGTGACGTACCTTCATATACAATATGTGTATAACCAACCGTCTCATATCGTTCTATATCTTCCTTACTTGCCAAGCCTTGGTTTTTCTTCTGCCCGCCGCCTGAGCCTTTAAGTGAAAACGTCCCCATAGCATTACTCCTTTAATATAAAACTTAGTTATGAGCAAAACTCAACTTTCGCAGACATCCGTTGTACAATATAGACAAATCATCGCAAGGCACGCTTTCGCTATGTGTCGCTCGTAACGGTCTATATCGTTATTTTGCGGAGCAAAATGATGATTAAAAAGCGAAGCTTTTTAAGTACCGACGGCTCCCCCATGCCTTGCTTATGATATTGTCTATATTGTACAACTATATTTTAGAAATAATACGTTTTGCTCATCCTCATATATAGTATTATACATATAACCGCTGAAAAAAGCGAACCTACCGGTGCTGCCCATCCCATAGGATACAGTGTTTGTGGAAAAAGCTTCGATGTAAAATATGCCCCCGGTATTCTTACCAGTACAGCCGACGTTAAATTATGTATAAATGAATAACCTGACCGCCCATATGCACAAAAATATCCGCTGAAACAAAAATGTATGGCTGCCAATGCACAGTCAAACACATAGGACCTTAAATACTGAGCCCCCATTCGGACTACCTCTGTATCATCCGTAAACAAATCAATAATGTTGGGTGATGCAAACTGGCATATGATACTGAATATTATTCCACAGGAAAACGATATAATAATTGCGTACTTAAGCGTCTGTTTTGCCCGCACGTGTTCTCCTGCACCAATATTTTGTGCCGCAATGGCGGAAACCGATGCAAGCATGGCAGATGGAATAAGGAACAAAAAGCCTATAATTTTTTCAACTATTCCAACGGATGCCGATACGATAAGTCCTCTTTTGTTGGCTATTATAGTAATTATAATGAAAGAAATCTGAATAAACAAATCCTGAACTGATACAGGAATGCCAACCTTAAGGATGTAAAGCAGCGTGTCCTTATCCAAAACAAAATCCCTCGGAGACAGTTTAACATTTAAGTTCTTTTTTGACAATACGATTAATGCAACAAAAACACTTATTGTCTGCGATATAACCGTTCCAAGAGCAGCCCCTGCCGCACCCATATTAAAATGTCCTATGAGAAGAAAGTCTATAACTACATTAAAAACACATGCAACTGCAACAAAATATAATGGACTTTTGGAATCACCCAAGCCTCTCAATATACAGCTTATAATATTGTATGCGGTAATAAATGGGACTCCTATGAAACAAATCATAAGATACAGTCTCGTCTCATGAACTGCCTCCTTGGGAGCAGACATTAACCTGACTATCAGTTTTGTGCAAATAAGAAGTACAGCCGTAAAAACAATGGAAAGTATCAAAAAAAGCGTTACCGTATTGCCTATCGCCTTTGACACCCGTTCCCTGTTTCCTGCCCCCACAGACTGACTAATCATAACCGTTGAACCCATTGCTATTCCCACAATGACAAGAGTAACCATGTGCATGACCTGGCTTCCCACCGACACGGCAGAGCTGCTGCTTGCATCGTTGTACTGCCCCACAACAAACAAGTCCACCAACCCGTAAAATGTCTGTAAAAAGCTGGACAGCAGATAGGGAAGCGAAAACACTATTAAGTTTTTAAGCACACTTCCTTTTGTTAGATTTCCGGACATTGTGGTTCTCCTTGGTTTTTCGTATGGGACTGTCGCACTAAAAATTTTTAGTGCGACAGCCCAATGCTCATTTTATCACACTTGGGAGGATTTATAAAGGGATACTCGCTTTATGCGAACGCATATGCTATAATAGCGTCGGCTACGAACGAAATTGTACTCAAGCAGTACACGCTTTTCTGTTGATAGATTGAGTACGAAGTATTATGGGGAATATTATGGACGAACTACAAATATTAAAAGCCCGCCTTTTGGATTTAGCAGAAAAGGCATACAAACAGAATATATACACCTACACCGGATTTCTGAATGCAGGCGAGCTTGCAATTCTTGACACTCTGCGGGACGAGCTTAATTTTGTAGACTACAAGACAAACGGAGGCTACGAACTTGCCGAACGTCAGATGGTTCGCTTTGGCTCTGCGGAAATGTTTGGGTACGAGGAACCATGGCACATATCTATACTAAAAGTCGAACCTCTCATGGACAAATTTGCCGACGAGCTTTCCCACAGGGATTTTCTAGGTGCTATTATGAATTTGGGCTTAGAAAGAAATGTCCTCGGAGATATTGTTATAAAGAATAAAAAGCGTGCTTTTATCATATGTCAGGATAATATGACCGAATATCTTATGGAAAATCTTATAAAGGTGAAACATACAAATGTACGCTGCACCATTGCTGAAGCGGAGCAGGATTTATGTGAACTTCGCCCTCAGCTTATAAATATAAACGTGATCGTTTCAGCCCCACGCTTTGACGCCATTATTGCGGCAGCTATAAAATGCTCCCGCTCTGAAGCACTTTCACTATTTCGTTCAGGAAAGGTAACCCTTAACGGACGGCTGTGTGAAAATAACAGTATGCAGCTAAAGGAGGGCGATATTTTTTCTGCAAGGGGATATGGCAAATTTAAATATGAGGGAAGCGGAGGCAAAACCAAAAAGGACAGAATATATGTACATTTAATGCGATATGTTTAATACTTTTTATATATTTTCTTTTTAAATATTTATTGTTTTTTCTGTTTATTTCATTATAATTGTTTATAGTATAAATTATATTAATTATATGTCTTTTACCACATATTTTTCTTTAGAGATGAGCAAAACGCACTATTTCTGAAATGTAGTTGTACAATATAGGCAATATCGCAAGCAAGGCATTGTGGAGCCGTCGATACTTAAAAAGCTTCGCTTTTTAATCATCATTTTGCTCCGCAAAATAACGACATAGACCGTTACGAGCGACGCATAGCAAAAGCGTGCCTTGCGGTGATTTGTCTATATTGTACAACGGATGTCTGCAAAAGTAGAGTTTTGCTCATGACTAAATTTTCTTTTAAAGGAGGGTGCAATATATGGATAATCCAAACAACAGCTCAGGTTTATCAGATATAGATAACATAGTAAATATTTTAGATTCTAAGGTCGAGGCAGGCATAAGCCGCATAAAAATTGAAATTGATGAGGACAGAGAGGCAGGAAGCATTTCTGAAAGATACCATCACGGCAGGTGTGATATTGCAAGTCCGTTTGATACAGGATGCATACCAACCTTTGATGAGGAAAACAAATTGTAAAAAGGTAATATTATTAATAACCTTCAAATACTATAAATCATGTTTTTTAATTTTGAATAAAGATTATTTCAAGTTTACAATAATATTATTGTTATGATAAAATGAGCATTGCAGAGCTTTTGTGCTTGCACAAAAAGGTCTATAATGCGAAATAAACATGGAGCCGCAGGCGACATGATAAAATGTGCATAACTAATACGAAAAGAAAAGGAGCAGAATATGATTACCAAATATATATCTGAACAGGGTTTCTTAAAAGAAACACACGAAAATATTCCCGGAATGTGGATTAATCTCACTGCTCCCACCCAGGAGGAAATTCTTGAAATTTCAAAACAGTTTGACATCGACCTTTCCGATGTGCGGGCTGCTCTTGATGAAGAAGAATCCTCTCGTGTAGACGTAAATGACGGATACGTCCTTATTATTTTTGATATACCAACCGTAGAGATAAGACACAACCAGGAGGCTTATACAACCATTCCGCTTGGCGTTATTTGGGCGGGCGATGTTACAATAACCGTCTGTTCCGTGGAAACTCCCGTGCTTAAGCATTTTCTTTTAAATACAATACGAAATTTTACCACAAAAAAGCAGGTGAGATTCACATATCAGATATTATACAGAGCAAGTACGCTTTATCAGTCCTATCTTCGTATTATTGACAGAAGAAGACTTGAGATGGAAGAAAGAATGGGCGGTGCAACTGAAGATGCAGATATTATAAACCTTCATGAAATGGAATCCAACCTTGTATACTTTGATACATCACTTCGTGCAAACAGGCTGATTGTGGACAGACTCACAAGGTATAGCGGAGTAAAGAAATATCCTGAGGATCAGGAGCTTTTGGATGACCTTATTATCGAGAACCAGCAGGCGATTGAAATGACACAGATTTACCGCGACATTTTGAAAGGTACACGAGAGCTGATGACAACAATCATAAACAATCGTCTTAACAATATAATGAAATATCTCGCCAGCATAACGATTGTTATGTCTATTCCTACCATTATATCCGGATTGTATGGTATGAACGTGGACGGAAGATGGATGCCACTTTCCACTACCCCATATGGCTTTGGAATTATATGTGGAATTACAACACTCATATGTGCAATTGTTCTGCTTGTGCTAAGAAAAAGGAAGATGCTGTGAAGTGCATATTAAATGGGGCTGTCGCACCTAGGTTTTTACCTATATGTGGCATGCCCCTTTTTAAGATATATTTTTCTGGCCGACTGTATTTTTCCGATATCTTTACCTCGTCAGAATCATATTCATCACCCTTTCCATATCCTCATAAAGACGCTTAAACTTAAGATATTCCATAATAGGCTTTGCGATTATTACAGAATCATCACGGGCCAAAAATGAGGTCATGCATCTAATTCAGTTTTTATGCCTTATGCAGTTTTTCTTATATATTTCCAGTAATATAAAAATCTCCAAAAACATCTTGAATTCCAAACACGCATATGGTACTATATTTTTAAAGCATTATTATAGTATTTCTTTTATGGGTAACACCTGTTTCAGACATTCAAAGAAAAGGGCACATCTGTGCTGTAATTCGAGTCTAATAAGTAAGCTACTTCGATGCTTTATTTCACAACAAATATTGGCAGAGAAGAAGCTGTTTGGGGTGATTATGCGAAACCCAAAATACTGCAAACCATAGATATTACGGCAAACGCAAAAAGTGTAAGACTGGATGTGTATGTAGAAAACGAACAAAACACAGTCTATAACATTGAAATGCAGGTAACATTAAATAAAAACATACCCAAAAAGTCAAGATATTATCAGGGAATGATTGACCTAAATATTCTGAAAAAAGGCCAGGATTACAAAAACCTGAAACGAAGCTATATAATATTTATCTGCACCTTTGATTTATTTGGAAAGAGAAGACATATCTATACATTTGAAAACCGATGCCTACAGGACTATGAAATAGGTCTAGGTGACGAAACAACAAAAATAATTTTAAATACAAAGGGAACTATGAATGACATATGTCCGGAAATGAAACGACTGCTAGATTATATTGATGGACAGGAAGCATCCGATGAATTTACAAATGAGCTAGAATCAGCAGTAAGAAGCATAAAGAATAATGAAAACTGGAGGGTGGAATATATGACTTTAGAGATGCGTTATAGAGAATTGTTGGAGCAAGGACTAGAACAAGGGCTTGAGCAAGGCATAGCACAAGGTATAGAACAGGGTATAGAACAGGGCATAGCACAGGGCATAGCACAAACTGCCTTAAATATGCTTAAAGCCGACAAACTATCTGTTGAAGAAATATCTTCCTATACGGGACTTACAATTGAGCAGGTACAGGAGCTGAAAAAGGGACTTTTTGAATAGACTAGAAAAATAGTAATACTTTTCACAAAAACAGCAGGCAATTACAGTCTTTCTGTAACTACCTGCTGTTTTGTGTGGTATATAAGGTACAGATTAAAAGAGAGGCGATTCTATCTCACTTTTTGGTGTACTATGCTTTATATGTAAAAATTAACACTTTACCTGCTAATTTTGGGTATTACCTAAATGCCTGAACATGGAAAATATAATTAATATTTGAGCATCTCTCTTGACATACGCATTTATCTATAGTATTATTCAATTAAAGCATATATCTGTTTATTTCTTTTATGAATTATATTTCATTCAATTTATCAGCAGGTTTCGGGGACTTCGATGCTTTAGGTTCAGTAATTTAAATTGTGCAAAGAGGTTGTTCGGCTGCTGATTATGTGGATAGCTGTCAAGCCTCCTGCGATATTTTTGCTAGGTTGTCAGCCCATTTGACAAAGGCAAATTTGAAATGGGCTTATATTCAGGATAAAGGAGGAACGCTATTGGGAAAGAAGGATATACATACTAATAATTATTTTGACGATAACATAAGATTTGCAAACCTTATAAACGGCACGTTGTATAAAGGCACGCAGAGAATAAAGGCTGATGAACTTAAAGATGTCAGCAAAGAGTTTCTATATACAAATGAACAGCATGAGAGAAAAATTATTGCTGATAATGCTAAGCTTTGGAAAAAGCAGAATATAGTTTATGCCCTATATTCAGTTGAAAATTTGTCTTACATAGATTATGCGACGGTCATACGCTGTATGCAGATGGAAGCTATGGGATATTACAGACAATGGAAAAAATATAAGCGTGAGCATGAACGAAATAAAGATACATCGAATGATGAGTTTCTTTCCGGCATTAAGAAAAGTGACAGCTTTTATCCTATAGTGCCGGTTGTCATATATTACGGGACTGAACGTGAATGGGATGCAAACATATCCTTACACGATTTTTTGGGAGCAGGACTTGCTGACGATATAAAGACATATATAAACAATTATAAAATTAATCTGTTTGATACCATAAATATAATAGCTTTGAACAGTTTAACTCAGAAGTTAAATCAGTATTTGAGTGTCTACGATATTCAAACGAGGCTGACAAATTCAAAAAGCTTCTTAAAGAAAATGAAGAACGGTATCGTCATTTAGATATGGAAACAGGAGTGCTAATAAGGGTACTTACAAAAAACAAAGGACTATGTAAATATCAAGAAGAAACAGAAGGGGGAGAGATAGATATGTGTAAAGCATTTGAGGATTACAAACTAGAGGGACGACGAGAGGGAAAACTAGAAGCATTAATAAATTTGATGGAAACATTACATTTATCATTAGAGCAGGCAATGGAAGCATTAAAAATCCCGGAACAAGAGCAGGAAATATACAGAAATGCAATATAATTTTATAATCTGTTTAGCTTAAAAAGGAGGAATTTGTAATTGAAGGATAATAAAATAATTAAAATTATTATGGTATCTATTGCCGTCATGTCTGTGTGTGGTGTTATAATCTATGGCCTTATAACTATTATATCAAAAAGTGATTCAGAAACTGTCAGCCCTGAAATTATGTATGGTAATATTTTGAGTTTATATAAAAGGGCACTATCTGAGGAATGGGAATATGACGTATTGAAAGAAAACAAACTTAATTATATGTGTCGTTATCATAATCATAAGGGAACTGGACTAGATGCTATTGGATATACATTTTATGACATAAACTCAGATGGGATTGAGGAATTAATTGTCGGTGAAATTGAAGGTCTTATATTTGATGTTTACACATATCAGGATGAACAGGCAATTCTTATTGCTCAAAGTGCGGAACGTGGTTGGTACAATATATGTGAAGACGGAAAACTATCAACCACAGGTTCAAGTGGAGCAGCAACTACATTTTATGAGTTTTATGTACTTGAAGCAGGTGCAAAAGAATTAAAATATATAGAGTGTGTTGCCTTCGATTCTAATTTAAACCCTGATAACCCGTACTTTTATACAACAAAAGGCCCATATGTGGATTATACACAGATAGATCAGGAAACAGCAGACAACATTATGGAGAAATATAAAGTCATAAACATAGGCAACTTTACGCCGTTTGCTCAATATAATTAATTTGGTCGAATAACTTGAACTCCAAGTTATTCGACCACCTATAATTACTCTATCCCCTTAACAGTGTAATCCTTATCCTCAACTGCCTTTTTCAGCACATCGTCAGAAATCTCATTCGAAAGCGTAACTACAGCTGTTCCCTTCTCATGGCTTACAACAGCCTCCGTTACTCCATCAAGCTCCTCCAACGCCTTCTTAACGGACGCCTCACAGTGTCCGCACATCATACCTTCAATAGTAATTGTTTTTGTCATTTTATTTTCCTCCTTATTAAATATATTTTCTTTTTTTGTTGACACGTCTTTTATATCACGCTTATCCTGCTCATATCCC
The DNA here is from genome assembly GCA_964635615.1 of uncultured Bacteroides sp. GTDB lineage: Bacteria > Bacillota > Clostridia > Lachnospirales > Lachnospiraceae > Coprococcus_C. The sequence goes on along the minus strand of CAZWNL010000001.1, from coordinate 175,274 downwards.
ATCTTCATGCTTGGCTTAAACAAATTAAGCCTAAGTGCATTTGTTACAACGCAGAAGCTTGACAGGCTCATTGCCGCAGCACCAAACATAGGATTAAGCTTCCATCCGAACAAAGGATACCATACTCCAGCTGCAAGCGGAATACCTATAACATTATAGAAAAATGCCCAAAATAAATTTTCATGAATATTTCTAAGAGTTTTTCGGCTTAGCTCTATTGCCGTCACAACATCCGCAAGGCTGCTTTTCATAAGAACTATGTCCGCCGCATCAATTGCCACGTCTGTTCCTGCACCTATGGCAATTCCAATATCAGCCCGTGTTAATGCAGGTGCATCATTTATTCCATCACCCACCATGGCAACATAGGTTTTATCATTTACCTTTAAATCCCTTATTACCTGTTCCTTGCCGTCAGGAAGAACGCCTGCAATAACCTTGTCAACTCCTGCCTGTCTGCCTATTGCAGCGGCTGTTTTCTCATTGTCACCTGTAAGCATAACAACTTTAAGCCCCATATGCTTTAATTTTCTTATGGCGTCTGCACTGTCCTCCTTAAGCTCATCCGCTACTGCAATAATTCCAAGCAACCTGTCTGACGCAAAAATAAGGGGCGTCTTTCCATTTTCTGAAAGTGCTTCTATATCTTTTTTCGTTTTTTCATCTATTGTACAATGCTGTTCAATAAATTTTACATTACCTCCGTAAATGTATCTGCCACCAATTTTAGCTTCAAGCCCGTTACCGGGATGTATCTTAAACTCCTCAACCTGAAAGCGGGCATCCTCGCCTTTCAAATCAGATGCAACAATAGCTCCTCTATCCTCCTGTTTCTGTACAAGCTCCACAACAGCCCTTGCAAGCGGATGCTCACTCCTACCCTCCAACGCCACGGCGTAATCAATCAACACATCTTTTTCTATTCCGTCAGCAGGAATAATATCCGTCACCACAGGTTTTCCCTTTGTAATGGTTCCTGTTTTGTCAAGAGCAATGACGTTTGTCCGTCCTGCCATCTCAAGCGAAACTGCATTTTTAAAAAGAATACCCTGCTTCGCCCCAACACCGTTTCCAACCATAATCGCCACCGGTGTCGCAAGTCCAAGGGCACAAGGACAGCTTATAACGAGTACGGATATGCCTCTTGCAAGTGCAAAGCCTACCGTTTCTCCCACAAGCAGCCACACTGCAATCGTCAGAATTGCAATTGCCATAACCGATGGCACAAACACCCCTGACACCTTATCGGCTATCTTCGCAATGGGTGCTTTAGTCGCTGCCGCATCACTCACCATTTTGATTATCTGTGACAATGTTGTATTTGCACCTACACGGGTCGCCTCACATTTTATAAACCCTGACTGATTTATTGTCGCCGCAGAAACCGTATCACCAACAGCCTTATCCACGGGTATGCTCTCTCCTGTAAGTGCTGATTCGTCTATTGCACTGTCACCCTCTATGACAATCCCATCCACAGGAATACTTTCACCCGGCTTTACGACAAATATATCTCCTACCAAAAGCTCATCAACACTTACATTAACCTCCTGACCATTTCTTAAAACCGTTGCCTGTTTCGGTGCAAGAGAAATGAGACTTTTTAGTGCGTCCGTTGTCCTGCCTTTTGAATGTGCCTCCAACATTTTGCCAAGCGTTATAAGAGTTAATATCGTTGCCGCAGATTCAAAATAAAATTCATGCATGTATAGCATTACGTCATCATTTGTTCCGTGTATAACGGCATCCGTCATTGCAAAAAGAGCATATACACTGTATATAAATGATGCTCCTGCCCCAAGGGCGACAAGTGTATCCATATTGGGAGCACCATGAACCGCACTTGTAAATCCGCTGACAAAAAATTTCAGATTTATAATCATTATAACGGCTGTAAGAATGAGCTGTATAAGCCCCATTGCCACATGATTATCATGCAGTATATGAGGAACAGGCCAATTCCACATCATATGTCCCATTGAAATATACATAAGTGGAAGCAATAAAATAAGCGATGCAATAAAACGTCTTCTTATTTTTGGAGTTTCCTTATCCTTTAATGCTTCCCCAAGGCTGTTTGCCATGCCGTTACCTGCTGACGGCTTATCAGTATTTGTACTGCCGTTTGCCAGATTATTTACAGAGGAGCCATCCGCCTGTACATTTCCTGTCCCGCTTCCTCTTATGGCAGCTCCATATCCTGCCTTTTCCACTGCACCAATTATTTTATCTGCCGAAGCAGTTCCCTCAACAGTCATTGAATTTGTAAGCAGACTTACCGTAACATTACTTACACCCTCCACCTTTCTCACTGCCTTTTCAACGTGAGCCGAGCAGGCAGAACAGGTCATTCCGGTTACTGAAAATGAAGTGCTTTCACCATTTTGCAAAAAATCACCACCCTGTATCAACCATTAAAAACGACTACCCTTATTATCCCTGATATTAAGAGCTCCTAAACATAAACCTTACAGAATACTAGTGTAACACTTATTTTTTATGCGGGCAATGCATCTTTAAATAATGATAAATATTATCAAAATATCAACTATATTTAATCACATCTGAATTTTTGATTATGTATTTCATTTTTTGTATTTATTCTTTTTATGTATTAATCCTTTTAAATGTGTCTATACTCCCATTGTAACAGAACAACTAAACATTACGAAAGGACGTAACATGATGATTCTTAAGGAAAAAGAAAGAGCTGCAATAACAGACCTTCAGACTCAGGAAGAAACCTGTATTGACAAATACGGCAAATATGCACAGCAGGCAAAAGACCCTGTATTAAAGAAGTTATTTCAAAAGTTACAGCAGGAGGAGCGCAAACACTACGATTCACTTACTCAGGTTTTAAACGGTACCGTTCCAGACAGCAACTGCAACGATTCAGACGGTGCAAATTACAACCCTAAAGCTACCTATGATGCAATGACAAACTCAGAAGATAAGCAGGCAGACTGTTTTCTTGCAACTGACTGTATAGGAACCGAAAAGCTTGTATCATCAGAATACAATACAGATGTGTTTGTATTTTCAAATTCAAAGCTCCGCAAGCTTTTAGCAGACATTCAGATTGAGGAGCAGAACCACGCAGACATGCTCTGGAAATACAAAACTGCAAACGGAATGGCTTAAAAAGATTCCAGAACAAAGTGCCTACGGCACTGCAGTTCGCATCTTAGCAGGGTCCGTAAGGACCGTGCCTATAGGAAATTCGGAGGAATTTCCTATAAAAAAATAAGTGACTGCTTCACAATTCCACAGTCACTTATTTTTTTACTCTCTGTAATGTTTCTCCGGATCCGCAAATTTTGTATACTTACCTATCCATCTAAGGTCTATGCTTCCCGTTTCTCCATTACGCTGCTTAGCTATAATAATTTCTGCCGTCTGAGGCTTTGTGGTTGTCTCAGGATTATAATATTCATCCCTGTATATAAACATAACAACATCCGCATCCTGCTCTATGGCTCCCGACTCTCGCAAGTCAGAAAGCACAGGCTTGTGGTCGGTTCTTCCGTCAACTGCACGGCTTAGCTGCGACAGTGCAATAACGGGAACATTAAGCTCCCTCGCAATATTTTTAAGTGCTCTCGAAACATCAGATATAAACTGCTGTCTGGACTCGACAGGTCTGTTTGAGCTCATAAGCTGTAAGTAATCTATTATAATAAGCTCTATGTTCTGTGTCTGTTTCAGCTTTCTGCACTTTGAGCGAAGCTCCGAAACCGTTATCGACGAATTATCATCTATAAAAAGAGGGGCTCTTGCTATATCGTCCACGCTTTCAATAACCTTATCCCAATCCTCATCGGGCATGTTTCCAAGTTTCATGCTTTTAGAATCAACCATTGCATCGATTGCAATCATACGTGATATAAGCTGTTCCTTGCTCATCTCAAGTGAAAATATGGCGCAGGGCTTTTTATGCAACACTGCAAGATCATGTGCTATATTAAGCACAAATGCAGTTTTTCCCATTGCAGGTCTGGCCGCCACAAGCAGAAGCTCTCCTCCGTGAAGTCCCGTAAGCATGTTGTCCAAATCGGTAAAGCCCGTGGAAAGCCCTGTAACCTTGCCCTTGTTTCTTGCCGCCTCCTCTATCTCGCCGATTACATTTACAACTATTTGGGACACAGGCGTAAAATCAGACGACCCATTTCTGTTTTGAACAAGCCGGAATATTTTCCCCTCTGCGTCCTCAAGAATATTTTCCACCTTGTCGCTGTCGCTGAAGCAGTCGTTTGTAATGCCCTCGCTCAAGGTGATAAGCCTTCTTAAAACAGCTTTATCCTGAACGATCTGCGCATGGTTTTTCGCGTTGGCAGACGTTACGACCTCCGACATAATTTCCCCGATAAATGAAGGACTACATATATCCTCAGGAACATCCTTCATCTTCAATCTGTCAGATAAAGTTACCAAATCTACAGGCCGTCCCTCATTGTAAAGCTCCACCATGTTTTCAAACAGTATTCCGTACTGTGCATTATAAAAGTCTTCCCTTGACAGTAAATCCGCTACATCTGAAATGACATCCCTGTCCATAAGCATAGCGCCTATAACAGACTTTTCTGCATCGTTATTATGCGGTTGTATTCGTCTTATGACGTTCTCATCCATAAAATTTACTCTACTTTCCTTCAACAACCTTAACGCTCATCTGGGCTGTTACCTTTGTATGTAGCTTAATATCGACAATATGTGTTCCAAGGCTTTTTATAGGCTCCTTTAACACTATTTTTTTCTTCTCAATATTATGTCCAAGCTGCGATTTCATAGCTTCTGCAATTTCCTTTGAAGACACAGAGCCAAATGTCTTTCCGCCCTCACCCACCTTTATGGAAAGGGTAATGCTCTCATCCTTCATCTTATCGGCAAGCTCCTTTGCCTGTGCTAAAATCTCAGCCGCAACCTTGTCCTCATGTGCCTTTTTAAGCTTAAGATCATTTAGGTTCTTAGAAGTCGCCTCCACTCCAAGCTTCTTAGGAAGCACGTAATTCCTTGCATATCCGTCAGAAACGTCAACTATTTCATCCTTTTTACCAAGACTTTTTACATCTTCAAGCAATATAATCTTCATATCTATACCTCCGTATAAAATTTAACACATCTTAAATATCTCCCGCTTTATTAAGCTCCTCTAAAAGCTCCTTGATTTTAAGTATTGCCTCATCATCCGAAACACCGGCAAGCTGCGCCCCTGCAATATTTGCATGTCCACCGCCGCCAAGCTTTTCCATAATAACCTGAACGTTTACGTCATCTACTGAGCGGGCGCTTATATAAGCTGTTCCACCGCTTTCCGTAACAACAAATGACGCCCTTACACCCTCAACATCCAAAAGCTCATTTGCCACCTTTGCCGCAATGACTGTAGGTGCATCGGAGTTTTCCGGCCTTACCTTTGAAAGTGCAAATGCATCCAAATATATCTGTGAATTAACAACACCCTCAGCAAGCTGCTTAAACGCATACATGTCGCTTCTGAACATCTTTCTTACACGTACAACGTCTGCGCCGTTTCTTCTCAAATATGATGCCGCCTCAAAGGTTCTGACACCGGTCTTTGTAACAAAATTATCCGTGTCAATTACAATACCTGCATACATGGCGTCAGCCTCCACAGGTCTTATCTTAACCTTAACGTCTATATACTGCATCATCTCAGCAACCATCTCACAGGCTGAGGACGCATACGGCTCAATGTAGGATAAGGTTGCGTTCTCAATTGTCTCATTTGTCTGTCTGTGATGGTCAAATACGACAACTGATTTTGCAAGTGCAAGTAAATCTTCACATTCCGTCATGCTCGGTCTGTTTACGTCCACAACCACAACAAGAGTCGTGTCATCTATACTGTTTATCGCCTGCTCGCTGTTGTATATCATGTCATCACCATACAGGCTGTTTCCCTTGAAGCTGGTTATAAGGGGGCTTATAGCAGATGTAACCTCATTTATGACAATATGAGCATCCTTGTTAAAGGATTTTACAAGCCTGTAAACACCTACAGCTGAACCAAAGGAATCTGCATCGGGACGCTTATGTCCCATTATGATAACACTGTTCTTGTTATTTAAAAGCTCGGTAAACGCCTGTCCCTTCACTCTTGCCCTCACCCTTGTTGTCTTTTCGGTTCCGCCGCTCTTACCGCCAAAATAAAGTATCTTGTCACCATGCTTTACAACAGCCTGATCTCCCCCCCTGCCGAGGGCAAGTCCCATTGCAACACGGGCATATTCATAAGCCTCCATAAAGCTGTCGGTTTCAGCTCCTACACCGATACTTAAGGTAATAGGTATCTCATTTCCCACATTTATGCTTTTTACCTCATCCAATATAGCAAATTTTGTATCCTTAAGCTGAGGAAGGAATTTCTGCCTGAACACAAAAAGGTATTTGTCCTTTTCCATCTTTTTTACTATGGCATCTATGCTTCCCAAATACATATTGATACGCCTGTCAACAAGCGCCTCTACAAGTGAATGGCGAACCTCCTCTGTGCTTTCCATAACCTCGTCATAGTTATCTATATAAAGAAGTCCTGCAACTAATTTCTGTTCCTTATTCTCACGCTTGTAATGATTCAGCTCGGTCACATCAAAGAGATAAAGAGCAATAAGCGCCTCTCCCTTTGTATTTACAACCGTATCCTCATCATCAAACACCTCGTCGATTGTTATTCTCTTAACCTCCGCATGATAGCTTGACCCGTCATATTCCAGATTTATATTCATAAGCTCCTTGACATTTGCAATCTCAGATGCAAGCTGTGGGAAAAACATCCCGATATTTTTCCTTATCCTCTTCTTTGAGCCTCCGCCTATGCGGTCCACAAACTGTTTGTTTCCCCAAAGAATCTTACCATCTGTGTCAAGTAATGCGTACGGTACAGCAAGCTGGTTTAAAAGCTCCTTCTGAATCTGTCCCTGCTCCAGGGCAAACCTCATAAGCGTGGGCATAATGCTTGCCTTTGACACAAAATAAATTATAAATTCCGCAAGGATTGTGACCAATGCAATGACACATGCTATAAAGCCGCATTTTTTATCAACAAAAAATAATGCAACGCACATCACTATTAAAAATAGCGATGCAAACATAGGTCTAAGCAAATAATTTTCTAGTTTCCTTTTAAGAATTTCTTTGTTGTTCATATTATGCTCCCAATTGGCCAAGCCTCTCCTTTACCTGCTCTAAGGTTTCCGTGTATTTCTTAAGCTTTTCCCGCTCCTCCTCAACTTTGGAAGCAGGCGCCTTGTCAACAAATTTCGGATTTGCAAGCATACCCTCGGCACGTTTTATCTCTCCCTCAAGCCTTGACTTTTCTTTATTTAATCTCTCTATCTCCTTAGCTATGTCAACAAGCTCCGCAAACGGCATGTAGATAGCTGCGTCATGGATAACAACCGATACCGCATCATCAGCTATACCCGTCTTATCCTCCTGTATAATAACATCACCTGCATAGCCAAGCATGGCGAAAAATGTCTTACAGTCGGTAAAAATATTTCTTATTTCCTCCTTTTGTGAGACAACATATACGGTAGCCTTTTTGCTTGGCGGAACATTCATCTCGCTTCTTATGTTTCTGATGCCTCTTACAGCTTCCTTAATCTTGTCAACTGCAAGCTCATCTTCCTTAAAGCTGTATTCCTTATTGTATATCGGCCATGCAGAAATCATAATTGAATCCGCTATATCCGTCAAGCCTCCCTCATATACCTTTCCGTCCGGCTTTGCATTTGACGCCTCATTTAACGTAACGAATATCTCCTCAGTTACAAACGGCATGTATGGGTGCAGAAGCTTAAGTCCGTTTGTAAGCACCGTCTTGAGAGTCCAGAGAGCCGCCGCCTTTGTATCATCCTCATCATTCCAAAGCCTCGGCTTAACCATCTCTATATACCAGTCACAGAATTCCTCCCAGAGGAAGTCGTACAACTTTGAAACGGCAATGCCAAGCTCGTACTTTTCCATATTCTCGGTAACTTCGGCTATAAGGTCGTTCATCTTGGAAAGTATCCATCTGTCTGCTATTGTAAGCTTCTTAAGGTCAACATCGCTTATGTCAGCCTTCTCTATATTCATAAGAATAAATCTGGATGCATTCCAAATCTTGTTTGCAAAGTTTCGGCTTGCCTCCACTCTCTCCCAATAAAAACGCATGTCATTTCCAGGTGCATTTCCTGTTACAAGAGTAAATCTTAAGGCATCTGCACCATATTTATCAATAACCTCAAGGGGGTCAATTCCATTTCCAAGTGACTTGCTCATCTTGCGTCCCTGGTCGTCCCTTACAAGACCATGGAACAAAACGGTGTGGAATGGAAGTTCTCCCATCTGCTCAATTGATGAGAACACCATCCTTATAACCCAGAAGAAAATAATGTCATAGCCTGTTACAAGAACATCCGTAGGGAAGAAATAATCAAGCTCCTCGGTTTTATCAGGCCATCCCAGTGTTGAGAACGGCCAAAGTGCTGATGAAAACCATGTGTCAAGTGTGTCCTCGTCCTGCTTTATATTAGTGCTGTTGCACTTAGCGCAATTACATGGTGCTTCCCGTGTAACCATAACCTCACCGCAGTCCTGACAGTAGTAAGCAGGTATTCTGTGTCCCCACCAAAGCTGTCTTGATATACACCAATCTCTTATGTTGTCAAGCCAATTGTAATATGTCTTGTCCATCCTCTCAGGTATAAGCTTAAGCTTGCCGTTTACAACCGCTTCTTTTGCAGGCTTTGCCATCTCTGACATCTTAACAAACCACTGAGGCTTGACAAGAGGCTCAACCGTAGTCTTACATCTGTCATGTGTTCCAACCATATGGGTATGTGGCTCAACCTTAACCAAAAGCCCAAGCTCCTCAAGGTCAGACACAATAAGCTTTCTCGCCTCGTATCTGTCCATACCTGCATACTTGCCGCCAAGTGAATTTATGGTGGCATCGTCATTCATAATGTTTATTTCCTCAAGGTTGTGTCTCTTGCCAACCTCAAAGTCGTTAGGGTCATGTGCAGGCGTAATTTTTACAACGCCCGTTCCAAACTCCATGTCAACGTAAGAATCTGCAACAACAGGGATTTCCTTATTTACAAGAGGAAGTATAACCTTTTTACCTACTAAATCCTTATATCTTTCATCCTCAGGATTTACGGCTACGGCAGTATCGCCCAGAAGTGTCTCAGGTCTTGTAGTTGCAATCTCAACAAACCGTCCCTCCTCGCCTGCTACCGGATAGTTGATATGCCAGAAGAAGCCCTGCTGCTCCTCATGTATAACCTCCGCATCGGAAATGGAGGTCTGACATACAGGACACCAATTTCCTATACGTGAGCCCTTATAAATATATCCCTTATCATAAAGCTTACAGAAAACCTCCGTAACAGCCTTATTGTTTCCCTCGTCCATTGTAAAGCGCTCCCTGTCCCAATCAGCAGATGATCCAAGACGCTTTAACTGATTTATAATACGTCCACCGTATTCCCTTTTCCAGTCCCATGCTTTTTCAAGAAAGCCCTCTCGTCCAAGGTCGTCCTTTTCAATCCCCTGCGCCCTTAGGCTTTCAATAAGCTTTACCTCCGTAGCAATTGCCGCATGGTCCGTTCCCGGCTGCCAAAGGGCATTGTAGCCCTGCATTCTTTTAAATCTTATCAATATATCCTGCATTGTATTGTCAAGGGCATGTCCCATATGAAGCTGTCCCGTAATATTTGGCGGCGGCATAACTATCGTAAATGGTTTTCTGCTTCTGTCCACATAAGCGTGAAAATACTTTTTATTTACCCATTTGTCATAAAGCCTTCCTTCTATCTCGGAAGGGTTATAGTTTTTTTCAAGTTCCTTAGCCATGATGTTTATATCCTCCAAAAATTCCATATTATTTTTATGTCTCATCCGATTTATTTTCTATCTCATCCAGCTTAATATTGTAGGATGCAAGCTGCTCCTTTATAAAGCTTTTAAGTCCCGGATTTGCGTCAATTGCAGCCCTGAGAGCCACACTGGCATTTGTTTTTATTTTTTCACAGGAGGCAAGCTTCTCACGTATTTTTTGTCTCCTTACATTCAGACCGTGAGTAATCTCCACCATCTCCCTGTGGTCGATAATTGCCATTGTCTGCTTTACCCACACGAATGGGTCCACAAGTCCAATCTTCTTAAGCCTTTCAACAAGCTCGTCACAGTAGACTCGATAATCACTGTTTGCCTGGGTGTATTTTATGGAATCCCTTACCATCGTATTGTACAAATCCCACTCATATTCAAGCTCTTTTGAGGAATTTATCCCATATTTTTCATATATATAATCCAAGGCATTTGTATTATTTATAAATTTAACCTTAACCTTATTCAGCAATGAAACAGCCCTCTTGAGCTTTGCATCATTTTCGGTTATATCCGTTTTAAAGCCCAGATACCTGACGTATGCAATAACAAAACTAAGCATCGCAAAAAGTCCGATTCCAAGACAATAAATGGTAACACTCTTTTTTGTGACAACAGAAACTATGAGAAGAATACCTGCAACTACAAGAAACAACGCAAGTATGGCAGCTATAACCCTTCTCGTTCTGGAAATATCTGCCGCATATTCCGTATGCAGGAATTTGAGATCCTCCTTCTCACCCTCAAGATAGCTCATGTCATTTTTAAGCAGCGTATCCTGCTGCTCCATGTCAATCAGCTTCCTTATTGTATCAGGAACACTTTTCTCAAGGGAAGCTATTTTATTGTAGCGCTCCATGGAAAGAAGATTTTCCGATTTCAGGTATGTTTGTCTGTTATTGTCAAGCATTTCTATTTTTCTTGAAGTGTCCACCAAATCATTTTTTATGCTTTCCGGCAGTTCCTCCAAGCGCTGTATATCAGTAAGATAGCTTGTGACAAGCTGATATTCCCTTTTCATATCCTCGGCATAATATGTTATGTCAATTAACTGCTCGCAAAAGTCTGTCGCATTTTTTCTTTCATTTTCCGAGGCTCCGCCACTTAAGCTCTGATAAAGCTCAGAACTAACGTCAGAGGATAATGGTCCTTTTTTTGAGGAAGCGCTTTGTTGCTCCTCCTGCGGCTTTTCCTGCAATTTTTTCTTCTTTTTTTCCTTTTTTGAGAAAAAACTCCTTGCAGGCTTCTTTTCCATCCAATCAGCCTCAGCTTCCCCATTATCCTCCTGATTTGTTTCGATATCTTCTTCATTTAAATATTGCCTGATTCTATCGATTAAACCCATTAAATTGCCTGCTCCCTAAACTCATCCTTTAACTGACCCAAGATTATATCCATTCTCTTGTCATAATCTATCATATCCTTGTTCATTCTGTTATAAACAGCCCTCTGAAGCATTGAGTAGATAGTCATTTCCCTTACATCCTCATTTGAGTCCCCTATTTCTAACATAAGGTTTTCAAATTCGTCATCGTCAAAATCATATCTTCTCATTTCCTGTCTTATGTTGGCAGAATCATTGCCTGCCGCAAACACAATAAGATATCCTCTTAAAGACTCCTCATTATTATTCAAATCATATGCCATCTTGAAATAATTTTTTGCATCCTCAATATCAAGATTGTTTGCCGCTGCAACAGCACGGTTGTGGTAAACATTTCCAAGAAATATGTTATCGTTTATCCCCTCTGTGTTCTCTAATATATCATCATATATGGAAGCCGCCTTAATATACCTCTTATACCCCAAATATCCGTCTGCCTTAAGCTTTTTCTTTTGATGTGATGACAGCTTTCTGTACTTTTGCCATGCCTCAACATAGGTCTTAATCTCCTCAGGCTCATAATAATTACCCTCGTTGAGTATCTCCACGAGAAGGTCCTGGGCATATGAGGTCTTGTTTGAAAGCGTGGCAAGCTTTGACGCAAGCGCAGGCATATCAAGCTCATCTCTTATCCAGTCAAAAAGACGCTCGGAAAGAGAGGATTTGCTTATAAGGACTGTATTGTTATATATATAAAAACACAGCTCCTCATAATTATTTATCTCAACCTTTGTATTAAGAAATATAAACGGATGAGATGCTTCCTTTGATGTACATAAAATTATTTTCGACATTAAACCTCAAACTCCTTACGATAAACCTTGTTGGTTGTTGGAAAAAGCTTTCCAAAACCAACGTCCTTAATGATTACTGCTCCTCTGTGGGGATCCTCAAACTCAACCTCAATGGAAAATTTTGAGGTCTTGTTCGGCCGCTTTGGAATACCATGCAGCTTGACCGTTTCCCTTATTTCCTGCTCTGTCCTTCTGCTTCTGTAAATAAGCGTAATGATGTCCGTATCGTCAAGTATGACATTTATTTTTCCCTTTATGTTATACCACTGTCTTCCGCCTTTTGCCACAGAAATGAACTTGTCCTCCTCATCTCCGCTTGAAATGCCTATATCAAAAATGACATTTTCCTTTGTCTCAACAAAATATTTATTGTAAAATTCTTCGTACTCTCCGCCAACTGCCTTATAGCAGGCACCCTTTGTATAAATATTCTGTCCTGCAAAAACCCTTCTTCCCTGACATAAGATATTGCGTGACTTATTCATCCAGTCCTCCGAAAAACCAAGTCCCGTGAGAAATACGGAGGAAATATGTGTCTTTTTCATCTCAGCATCTGCAATCTTTGCAAATGTATTGTCCATGAGAATATCGTCTCCCGTAAAAAGTGCCATATTGAAATCCTTGCTGTAATCCATATGGGTGACGCTTATTATGGCAGGCTCCTTTCCTCTTGATATATCAATTCTATAGTAGTGTAAGCCGTCTACATTGTAATCAAATAGTCCCACACTGTTTATCCACAGCTCGCTGCTTTGATTAAATATGTAATATAAACCGCTGTCCAAATGACTTGTTATGCTGACGTTGTCGGAAGGAATATTAAGCTCACGGTAAAGTGTCGACACAACCTTAAAAAGATTTTTGTTATATTCCGGCAGGGTGACAACAAGCTTTTTTACCGTAGCTCCCTCATACCTGTACAGGAAAGAATCTATGTGCATTTTGAGCATCATAAGAAAAAGCTGTCTGTAGGTATACATTATGCCATCCACGTCAACCATTTCCTCATTTGCGGCATTCTTATAAAGCTCATCGAGAATGATACCATCCTCCTTAAAACGAGCCTCGGACGCCTCCGAGCCAACATACCAGTCTCCCGTGTCCTTACTGAAAAACAGGATGTTTGGCATCATATATGTTTCTTTGTTATTTAGCTGGTTTACTGTCTCAGGCTCACGCTTTATGTCATTGTAAAAGCTTATCTGTGTTGAGTCCGGACATAAATCCATTCCAATATAATATGCCTCTGCCATAGTGCCTCCTTACAAGATATTTAAGTTTTCTTCAAAGAGATGAACGGTGTTAAGGTAAACATCAAGAGCCTCGAGAAGCTCATTATCCTCACGCATCTCCTGATTTACAAGCATGCTGTTAATAACCTCAAACCGGCTTCTGCCCTTACGGTTAAACGCCTTCGTCTTGAGCACCTCACTCTCAACCACATATGCGCTTCCGTCTATATCATCATCTATGCTGTACACAAGTCTTTCGCCATGAAAAACTACAAATTCCTTAATGTAAAGTCCCGGTATCATCTCGTCAAGCCGCTCTATCCTATAAGCCAAATTCTGACGTGAGCCTGTGTCAAAGGCATATCTTACCATAACCTGCTTTGCCGCATCGGTCTTATAGATAAGATACGTTTTAAGGAATACATCCTGCGGAAGCTTGATAAATGATCGGAAGCTCTTATAGAACGGCAACAGCTTTCCTGCGTCCATAAATTTTCCTACGGTTTCCGATATCCACTCACGCTGGTCATCCGTATATCTATCCAATTTAGAAAACTGCGATATAAGTGCCATCTTTGATATTTCATCATCTATATTGCCCTTGTTGATTTCCTGATACAGGCAGTCAAATATGCTTCCAGGTGTCTGTACGTCCTTTATAAGGAAATTGTACGCCGCATATCTAAGAAATGCCTTCACTACAAGTCCTCTGTTTCTACCTGCGTAATACGCAGTAAATATATCGTATATGTACTCAACATTTCCCTCTGCAAACATCATCTGTGCCAAGGTATTTTCGGCTAAGAAGGATACATCCTTTATTCTATTTCTTGCAGTTTTAAACAGTGTTGCAAGCTCCTCCAAATCGCCCTTAAAATTATTCATGACATAGACAAGTATTCTCTCGTTTGTCTTTCCCATTTTGTAAAGGTGGACACATATGGCAAGCAAATCCTCATTTAAAAATCCGTTTGAATCCTCAACACCATAATCTGCAAGCTGATAAAGCTCCTCGGAATCAATCTCGTCAAAGCCGTAAAGCTTAACAGCCTGAAATGCCTTGTCAAACAAATTCATGTCTACCATGTATGCGATAAGCGTTCTTGCATTGGAGTGATTTAAGTATTCGATATCCAGCTTGCCGAGATATTTTGTAAGCACGTCCGCATCAAGATTTTCATGGTAATATTCAATTATGTTAAGGTACGCCTGCTGCTTATAGTAATATGAAATACGGTCACAGTTTACTATGTCTCTTGCAGCGTTTACTTCCATTGCGCTCTTGTAGGTAAAGTTGCCTATTTTCTCATAGTTGTAAAGCAGTACCCTGTAATCTCTCGGACTGTATTCGCAGCATATAGGAATGTATGCCTTCTCATCAACAATCCTCTCCAGCCTGTAAGGAATGGAGCCTGCATACCTGTTTCCCTCACTGTCCTCAAATATAATGGAGGCAGTGTTTGAGAGAATTTCCACATATGCCTCGCCGTCAATTATAGGTACTCTCTGTACCTCCTCAATCTCCCTGTGTGTTACGATAACCGCCCTAACCTTCTTGTTAAAGCATACAAGCTTACGCCTGAATATTATATTTATAAGCTTTCCTGCATAGAGAGGACTTACGGAGCCTGGCTCCAAAAACTCATCATAAAGCACGGTAAGGTCGTCGCTTACCTCACCCTTTATAATCATGTTCTCCATAAAATCCTCCATGGTAGTACAATACTCATGGTAGACCTTTAAATGCTGTGCCTTATTGTATATAACGTTTGCATAAAGATAAGCAAGCTCTGTCTCCGAAAGCGTGTTTTTGTAATTCAGGTACATAAGCACAGATGTAGGAATAACGTCATATCGTGAAAAATTCATACTCTTTACAAAACATTCGTTTAAGCCTATAAATTTAAGTGAATTTTCAACTGCATCATAGTAAAATCTGTGATATTTATTCTCAAGCTTGTTTGCCCCTATCAGCATGGAGCATATGCTCTTTAACACCTCGATATTTTTATTCTTGTCGTATATTGCCTCCAAAATACCGAATATCTGTGTATCAAAATTCTTGAAAGAGCCTGCAAGTCTTATAAATTCATTTATAACCTCGTCAGATATGAATTTATGCCTTATTCCCCACCTGATTGCGGTAATTTCAAATCCTGTTATCTTCTTTAGAAGCAACGGATTATTGTTAATCATCTCACAAAATTCAAGGTACATGACAGGGCTGTTATAGCCATCATCATAAAGCTCTCTTATCTCATTGTACAGCGCAGTCTGATCCTGCACATAAGAATCATCAATAAACATGAGAAGCCAAAAATAGAACATTTTTTCCTTCTGTGTTCTGTAATTTCTTCTTATCATGTTTTTTGCATGCTCTATAGAATCCGAGTCCTTTTTAACCATAGCCTTAAGGTAAGCATAATAACACTCCTGCATATTGTCCATGTGGCTGTTGTCCACATCCGCCTCTATTCGCAAAAATTCCTGCTCAACCTTTTCCGTCTCACCCTGCATAATATTCATATGCATTGTTCCAAGCCTGTATAAATCCTCCTCAGGAACATATCTTGCAAGATTGCCAAATGCCATAAGGGACGCTGACACATACTCCCTTATCGTCATCCTGTCCATGCGGTAATCAAGGTATGCGTTTATAAGCTTCTCTGTATTTTGCTTTATCATATGATTTTTGTTTGCAGCACGAGGAGAAATATGGGTCTTTGTCTGAGGTCTTGAAAGGTTAATTTCCACCTCTATCTGCTGATATATATTTTCAATAATAAGCTTTCCGGTGTTTACGCCATCAGGAACATTTTCCGGCGAAATAAGCACATCAAGGGAAAAGAGATTTCCGCAGAAATCCCCGCTTAAAATATTTTTCTTTGCAGGTATAATAAAATCATCAAGAGACTTTACGCTTGAATTCGTGTAGCCCCATGTATTTTTGCTTATATTAATTGATATTTTTGAAAGCTCAGTAGGCATTTCAACATTTATCTTCGCCTTTGATACGGATAATGTAAGGGCTCTCTTTTTGTGTACATACACCAAAAACTCCTCAAGCGACTGATTGACGGACTGACTTTCAAGAAGGCTTCCGTATATTTGCTTGATGAGAGGGTCCTTATCAATAAAGGTTCTCTTGAAATCATCCCGCACAAAAACCTTTACAGCCTCCGCCCAATTGCTCTCGGCAAGAGTTGCAAATTTAAATAAATCATCTATTTTTTGATCTCCGTACTTAACATACGGAGTTGTTATATCTATGTCATACGGTATCTTATATTCTCCACCATCAGATATAATACTTATATGACCCTTATAGTTTTTTCCCGCCTCAAGACAGGTTGCATCAAATGTATACGTGACATCAAACTTCCTGTTTATGTATGTGTGGTTATCGAACCGTATCATATACCGGCTGTCATAAACCATCGCCTTGATAACATGGTCATTTGGACTTGTCACACGAAAGCTTCCCGTATATGTCGTACCGGTTTCTATGTTCAGTTTTAAAAACTGTTCGGATATTTCAACCTCTGGTCTGTCCAGTTGAAATTCGCCCTTTGCATAATGCTCAACAATACCCTTCATATGTTCCTCCATAGCTTTTGGCTATACTTATGTATTTATGTCTAAAGCAAAATTTTCTTGATATTATCTGCTATGATGCTATAATAAAATATAACTAAATCTGATAATACAGAGTACATTATAACAAAAACAATCCAATTTTAAAAGACATTTGGGGTTATTTATCAAAAAGTTATTTTAGGGGGGCAAAATATGGCTAATTCTTCTTTACGTATCGGACAATTTGATACGGTTTTATACAATGCAAATCTGAATCCAATGGGTGTTCCCGAATCCGTGAAAAAAATATTATCTGAGAGCATAGACGGCATCGGAAGATACCCGGCAGACTATTATCCTGGTCTCAAAAAAGCCATATCGGCATATGCGGGCTGTGATGAAAAACACGTTGTCTTAGGCAGCGGCTCCACGGACCTGATAAGGCTTTTTATCTCTCTTGTTTCCCCTAAGAAGGCTTTACTTCTCACTCCTTCAGCAACGGAATACGAATCGTCGCTTTCCATATACGGCTGTGAGATAGATTACTACGACCTGTCGGAGGAGGCTGATTACAGGCTTGACGTTTCTGATTTTGTTTCAAGGCTGGATTCCTCGTACGACATGATTATAATCGGCAATCCGAACAATCCTACGTCACAGATTATAGCACGGGAGGATATGAAAACCATTGCCGAAGCCTGCAAGGCACTGGACATATTCCTGTTAATTGACGAAATGTACATTGAATTTACTGAAAATTACAGGGAGCTTACAAGCACCACCCTTTTGCCTTCCTATGACAATATTGCAGTTTTAAGAAGCATATCAAAATTTTTTGCCGTGCCGGGACTTAGAGTAAGCTACGGCTTTATTGCCAATGATGAATTCTTAAATATGGTGGACATTATTTCAACACCTAATTCCATTTCAACGCTCACTGCAATTGCCTGTACCGAGCTTCTCAAGGATAAAACCTATATAGAGAATTCGGGCTCGCAGATTTTCACGGAGCGGAATCTGATTTACTCCGCTATGGCGACAAACAAAAACGTAAGGCTGTTTAAGCCTTACGCCAATTTCATGCTCATTAAAATTCTAAAGGAGGACGTTACTGCGGGACGTGTTGCCGAAGCCTGCAACCTCAAAGGAATGGTAATAAGAAAATGCGATGACTTCAGAGGGCTTGATGAAAAATACATCCGTTTTTGTTTCATGAATCCCGCCCAAAATGACCTGCTTGTAAATACAATGCTTGAGTTGTTGTAACTGTCGCACTAAAGCATAGGCTCCCGAGATGGGGGCATGCAGGGGCATGCACAGAAAACCGTTTGAAGACGTCAGCACTTAAATTGCCCGTCTGACATGGTCTGTATAGTAACTGAAAACCCGCTTTCGCTCGACTCGGACGTAGCGGTACTAAAAATTGCCAGCTTAAAACATTCCTATATAAGGATATCTTAGGCTGGCAATTTAAGTACCGACGTCCTCAAACGGTTTTCAACTACTATACAGACCATGTCAGACGGGCAATTTTTAGTACTGTTACGTCTGAAACGAGCGAAAGCGTGTTTTCTGTGTATGCCCCTGCATGCCCCCGTCTCGGGAGCCTACGCTTTAGTGCGACAGTTCCGAACTTTATTTAGCCCAGCTGCAAAAGGCCACAGCCAAAATTCCACAATTTAAGACAACCGGTACCAAAAGCACTGCCGCATTGTGAAGTGCTTTTGGTATTTTTAATTTTACAAAGGGCAGTGCAAGCAAAAGATAAAACGGAACTCTTAACGGTGCAAAGTACCTTCCCTGAACACCGGCAATCCACCAGCCTCCCACCGGTGTAAATACAATATACATGCTTAACCAAACAACCGCTGTCGTTGCAAGCATTATAAGCGCCACGCCTGCTCTGCTTTTTATATCAAGCATAAGCTCCGAGCCATCCGTCAGGACAATTACACATATAGAAGCAATAATGAGTATTTCATACGGAAATGCCCCCAAATGTCCCAGTAAGCCATATGCGCCATTTCCGACGGAGTAGCTTACAAACGACGATGTAATGTTCTTTACTACAAGCCCCGCAACCGCAGGAATGTTATCCAATATATACTCAACCTGTCTTGCCACATTTGTATCTCCGCCTCTTAAATCTGCCGACATAAAATCTGCCAAATCCACAAAGAACAGCAAAAGTGCCACCGCAAAAACAACTCCTGCGATAATAAGCCCCTTCATAATAAGCATGTCCTTTTTCGTTTTAAATCTGTCCTTTGGCATAATTAATATAAGCAACACGAAAGGAATATAAACTATTTTTATAGCGGATGCCATGAAAATAAGTCCCATTGTAAACACGTATTTTTTCCAGTTAAATACTGCCTTCTCATTCGCAATATCAGATAAAATTATTGCAGTCGCAAGGAAAAGCAGTCCGTTTACCATGGCATCATAGGAATAAACACTTGCCAGAAAAAGGTTTGTAGGCATAAGAGCAGCCACTGCAAGAAGCCGTTTCCCCAGCTTCATATATTTTATGGCAAAAAAGCAGCAGACAGCATAAAACAGCAGATTAAATACTCTACCGAAAATATAAAGATATGATAACGGCAGCTTAAATAATCTCGCTATGTTCATTCCCACTGCAGACGGAATGTGCCCTATACTTGACAAACCCATAAGTCCGCCCTTTTTCACCTGTTCTGCATTATCGTAGTTATATATATCGCTGCCGTCCAAAAATTCCTTAAACTGGGTAAACTCCTTCTCAGATTTTGGGTACATGAGGGAGCCCGTTTCGTAAGCGTCACCATAATATATTATTTCAGGGGTCATGACAACCTTGAAAAACCTCAAATTATATGCGGACGTAAAGTGGTATTCCTCGTCCCACGAAACCTTCTGCACAGGAAATCCCAATGCCATCACAAGTCCGACAGCAAGTGCAATATATGCAAAGGCATATTCTATATGGTCCCCAACGGTCTTTCTGAACAAAATCAAAAACATGACTATGGATACGCCTACAGCAAAAAGCAGCATTCTCCTCCAGCTGAAATTAATTGTGTTATCGTATGTAATACCGCTTATTTCCATGCCCTCATATGGATTTTCAAACACCATCTCTATAGATTCCACAGGTCCGTTTACCACCTGCTCGGAAAGACTGATGCATCTGTTGTTTGCATCAATAAGTTCATTCGGCACCCCGCTGCCTGAATAAACCTTTATAAACGTACGTGTGTCCTTTCCCGTGCTCCGGTTGTAGGAAAGCTTACCTAAATATTTTATGGGCTTTTCAATTCTTATAACCGCCTCTTCCTCTCCCGTAGCCACAAAAGTATTTCCCTTAAGCAGAAAGCCTGTATAGGATATCTCCTCCATATCGGCGGAAAACACCCCGCGGTTTGATGCTCCAATGGAAATTAATTTATAATTAAATACAAGCTCCATCAAAACAGAGGCAAATACTGACACAGCAATAATAACAGCCCACCTTATCCAATTTTTCTTTCCATTATTATTTTTATCCAAGTCCATATGTTACTCCCGTCTTTGAACAATTTATATGTTATCTGACATATTATCTGACTTAATTTATCAAATAAGCGCTATAACATAAAACATAAGCCTGTCCAATCCCACTCTGTTAAGCAGCATTGTCACACCTACTCCCATGCGTATTTTAAGTGTCTGTCCCTTTGGCCTTAATATTCCGATATAAGGGTTTTCCCTGTAGTTGGGAAATTTCCGTTCAAGGTCTCTCATCACATATTCGTACTTCTGCTTCATAAGCTTTATCCCTGCACCGTGGTCATATGTTATAAGTGCATTTACCATGTTTGCAATATAGGAATACTCAACTGCGTACCGCGTATTTTTATCGAGCCTTGACATGTCATGATTTTTCATAAACCGTAAGTAAATACTCGCAACAAACTGCTCATGGTTTTTACTGTAATCCAGTGAACCCGTTATGGACTTTTTATTGTAATAATAGTAGTAACCGGCATAGTCTATAACCTTATACCTTACATTATGATAAGCAAGGGAAAGACTGAAATATATATCCTCACCGCATCTTATATCTGAAAATTCTATATTATTGTCCAAAATAAAGGTTTTCCTGAATATTTTTGCACAAGCTATAGGATAGGTAATAACGCTCCATATGCTGTCCGATACATAATGCACCTTCTTTCTTCCCTCCACGTCTCTTATGTAGCCGCCAATAACCATATCATATGAATCTTTCTCCATGGCACGTACATAGGCCTCTATATAATCGCCTCTTATATAGTCGTCGCTGTCTATAAACATTACATATTCGCCCTCTGCATACCGTAAGCCTTTTTCCCTCGTTCTTCCCAGACCGAGATTTTCTTCGTTTGTATATACTTTTATCTTATCCGGAAATTTCCTGGCATATTGGGCAAGTATTCTGTCGCTGTTGTCGGGGCTTTTATCATTGACGCATATAATCTCATAATCATCATAGGTTTGCGCAAGTACGCTGTTAAGACATCTTCTTAAATATTTTTCAACATTATAAACCGGTATTATAACTGACACCTTTTTCATTTTATATCCTCACTTATATTTACCTTATTTTTTGCCTTTTTATAAACTGCGGACAACCTGCACCTTCCAAGAAACAGGTTGAAAAAAAATCGCCTGCCCTCATTGCCCGAAAACAATATTTTTATCGCTTTACCCATTGCTTTTATATAATTACCACTGTAAAGATACCCTGCAAAAACGTCTGTCTCTGCTTTTGCCAACACAAAATCCGCCTGTTCCTTATCGCTGTAGTTTGAAAACCTGTCGTTCAATTTTTCAGGCGATATTTCGCTTACGCTTCTGCCCTTTCGATACATATATCTAAGCAGCCTTGCCTTTTCAAACTGCTCCTTTGCATTAAGCGAGGAAACACTGCTTTCCCTCAACCTGTAAACAACAGTCTCCTCCGACATTCTTCCAATGGCAAATTTATGCTGAATTGCACGAAGTACAAAATCATAATCTTCACAAAACCTGACATCCCTATACCCCTTCAGCGAAGCATAAACCTCTTTTTTCACCAGCCACGTATTATGAAGCGAAACGTTTCCGTATGCCGAAGCCTCATTAAATACTTCACCAATCAAGACAGGAAGGGACTGTCCACAACCCCGTTCACCATTTGGGTAGAGAAAGCTGCAATCCGACATCACGAAATCCAAATTGTTATCTGTCAAAAATTTCATTTCCCGTTCCAGCCTGTCCGGCTGGCATATGTCGTCTGCATCCATGCGGGCAATATACTTTTCGGTAACAATACCAAGCAGCTTATTGAGCGACTTGACAAGTCCAAGATTTCTTTCATTTACAAAAAAGCTTACACGTGAATCCTTTTCTTCATAGTTTTTAAGCAAGTCTTTCAAAGCATCGTTTTCAGGATTATCAAGCAACACATATAAGTGCAAATCACCATAGGTCTGCCCTAAGACAGAGTCCATGCTCTCGCATACCCATTCTTTTTCCTCGTTGTAAGCAGTCATTAGCACTGCAATTTTTTCACCCATAATAAATCTCCCGCATTTTATTTCCTTCTCATTAAATTCAAAATATATCCGAAGCTTTCAACCTTAAACAATATTGCGCTTCCCACATATATACATATCCCTGCCATAATCTGTATGATTAAAACAAGAATGACATTAATTCTTATAAATGATATGGCAAATACAAAAGCTCCCATAACAAGTGAAAGCAGCAGTGCCGGCATTATATCCCTTATCTGCTCCTTCCAGGAATAATTTATAAGCTTTACATTCGGTGCCGCATTAATCACTGCATTTATAGGAGCAGTCACCAAAAAAGTAATTCCAATTGCAAGCACTCCATGTGGAAACGCTATAATAAGCAGTAGTATTCCTATTATTTTTTTTTGTATTTCCAATTTTAAAAATATATCGCTTCTCCCTACAGCCTTAATTGCATTCAAATTCGCAGTGTATATAGGCCAAAATGCATAGAAAAAACAAAAAATCTGCAAAAAAGGCACACACGGAAGCCATTTTTCAGTAAGCAGCACTGTTATAAGAGGCTTGCTGCATACAGCAAGTCCTGTAAGAGCAGGCCATATAATAAAGCTGCTTGTCTTTATGGCACGTCTTGTAAGCTGCTTTAAATCGTCGATTCTGTCCTGAATTGATGACGCCACAGGAAACATGACACTTTCTATTGATGAATTTACACATGTAATAATTATCTCAGGAAATTGTTTTCCCCTGTTAAAACACCCTAAATCCGCCGATGTATACCACTTACCTATTAATAACTGAAATGCATTTGTATATACCGTGTCAAACAATGAGGATACAAAAATCTTCCAACCATAAGACAACAGCCGTTTAAGCCTCTGGAAGGAAAACATAAGCTTTGGTCTGAAATGGACGGTAATCCACAGTATCAGTGTGTCTATGGCAACATTGAAAACCTGCTGTGCTACAAGCGCCCACACGCCAAAGCCCTTGAGTGCCATCGCGATTCCAATTACCGCCGCACCTATGGTCCCGCCCAGAGTTGCATAAAAAAACCGTTTAAACTGCATTGTCTTTGACACATATGCCTGCTGAACATTTTTCACGCCCGAAAAAATGATTGTGAGACACAAAACGCGCACGATAGGCGTAAGCTCCGGTCTGTCAAAAAATTTTGATACAAGGGGCGCCGTACAAAACGTAATGGCATACAGGACACAGCATAATACTACATTAAAAATGAATACGGTAGAATAGTCCAAATCATCTGTATCCTTATTTTGTATAAGTGCATTTCCCATGCCACTGTCCACAAAAACCTGAAGAATTGTCATAAGTATTATTACAATGGCTATTGTGCCATACAACTCAGGATCCAAAATTCTTGCCAAAACAAGGGCAACTATCGCTTCAACTCCCAGAGCTCCACTTCTTTCAGCATATCTCCATATCAAATTAGACATTATGCGGGATTTTGTCTTATTATCTTCCTTCATTGTCCTTCCCTTTTAAACCACCTTTTGTATCCTTCGTTTTTTATTATCGCCTTATCATGGCTGTCATTTATTATAGGTATCATATGCCTTAACATAAAAGCGCATTATAAGCTTTGCAATTCTTTCATGCCAAATTTTTTTAAACATGAGCAAATCCTCATCATATCGTTTACTGCTTTCTATAAACTCCTTGCTGATTGCATTTTCATGTATTCTGTACCCTACAAGAGGATAATCACAATATAAAAACGCACCCTTTAATGCTCCAATCTTAAGAAACGTATCCCAATCAATGTTAAACTGAAGGTCCGAGGTAAATATACTGTTACCCAACACCTTTTTATTATAGGCAACAGAAGGACACGATATGCTGTTTCCTAAGGACAATATGGCTTTTTTTACCATTCTGTTTCCTGCCAAATGCACATTCTTAAGAGGCAGTCTCAGAAGTCTGCGCAGCCTGCAATTTATATCCTTATCCCCTATTTTCCCACCTTTTAGCGGAAGATAATCAGAGAAAAAAATGCTTACCGGCACATTTTTCCCCCTACCCGTCTTTTCATATTTTGACAGACATTTTAAGAATCCCTCCGCATACCTTTTGCTATAAATATCATCCTGATGTACCACAGTTACATATTCACTGTCAGCCATATCATATGCATAATTCCAGTTAGACCTTATATCACTTTTTCCGTTTCTCACATACAGCTTTATATTATATTTTTCCGCCAAAGAACTTATATGCCTGTTTGGCGTGGAGGTACACATAATTATCTTTGTCTTTACAGTCTGCGCCATCAGAGATTTTATACAGCTCTCCAAATATGGCGATTCCTTATATGCACTTATTGAAAAGCAGTGCTTGTACCTAAATTTATTTTTTGATTCCATATTACTCACTTTGTTTTCCTTTCAAAGAAATATAAGCTGCTATTTTATAAGAGTATTCTCAATTATAAATCTCGGTCGTTCCTTTGTCTCCAAATATATTTTTCCTACATATTCTCCCACAATTCCTATACTCATAATCTGAAAGCCCCCGAAAAAGCACATAAGCACAATAACGGTTGTCCAGCCCTGTATGGTGTTGCCTAAAAAATGTCCTGCAACTACCCAAATAAGCATCGCTATGCTAAACAGGAATATAATAAACCCAAGGGCAGTTATCATTCTAATTGGCTTTACACTGCATGAGGTTATTCCGTCTATGGCAAAAGCCATCATCTTCTTAAGGGGATATTTCGACGTTCCTGCAAACCGCTCGCCTCTGTCATATAAAACAGTTGCAGTCTTAAAGCCCACCATGGGAACAAGACCTCTCAGAAAAAGATTGACCTCCTTAAATTCGGAAAGTGCATCTAGAGCCCGTCTGCTCATAAGTCTGTAATCTGCATGATTATATACAAGCTCCACGCCCATTTTTTCCATAAACCTGTAAAATGCAAGTGCCGTATGCCTCTTAAAGAATGTGTCCTTTTTTCTTGAACATCTTACACCATAGACAATGTCAGCCCCCATTTTATATTGCTCTACAAATTCACTTATAACCTCTATGTCATCCTGCAAATCCGCATCCATGGATATTACAATATCCGCATGCTCCTTTGCAGTCATTAGACCTGCAAGCAGGGCATTTTGGTGTCCCCTGTTTCTGGAAAGACAGATACCGGTAACAAACTCATTTGAGGCATATAATTCCTCAATAATCTCCCACGTTCTATCCTTGGAGCCGTCATTCACATACATAATCCTGCTGTCCCTGTCTATCTGTCCTGCATCAATCATTTTATTTAATTTAACAGTCAGCCTTTTTGTAGTTTCGCCAATAACCTCTTCCTCATTGTAGCATGGCACCACAATATAAAGCGTTTTTCCATCCATAACAAAGTTCTCCCGACTTTGAACGTCATCCCATTTAAAATTTGCTTTCTGCACTTTGTAACTTGCAAATAATTTTAATACATTAATGACGTTTTTTCAATGCTTTAATAAATGTGGAGGTATGTTATCTTTTTTTGCTCATCAGCCTGCAAAAAATTATTGCTACTAATGTTGCAACAGAGGTTGCCACAAGCCCCGGCCCTATAACGGCAGTCGGATTGGCGCTCCCATACTGACTTCTGTATGCTATTATGTTTACGGGAATAAGCTGAAGTGAAGATATGTTAAGTACAATGAGGGTACACATTTCATTTGAGGCAGCAATTGTTTTAGATTTTTTTTCATCACTTTTTTCTTTCTTATCATCATTTACATGACTGTTCCTTCTTTCCTCTTCAAGCCGTTTCAGTCCCTTCATAGCACGAAGGCCTGCGGGAGTTGCAGCCCACCCAAGTCCAAGCATGTTAGCAATCATGTTCATGGCAATATCCTGCCTTACGGCGTCCTGCTTTGGTATTCTCGGAAACAGAAAGGATATGGCAGGATTAATTCCCTTTGTCCATTTGGTTATAAGACCTGATTCCTTTGCAATATTCATTATCCCGTTCCACAAGCCCACAACGCCAAGCATAACAATACAAAGCTCTATGGCTTCCTTTGCGGAATCAATTGCACCCTCAGCCACAAGATTAACAACTTCCGCCCCCTGAAAGCCGCCGAATATAACGCCTGCAATAATCATAAAAGCCCAAATGTAGTCAAGCATAATACACCATACATGACGGGGCTGTCATATTAGGAATATTTATATCATAATAACAAAAATACGCTTTCGCTCGTCTCCGACGTAACGGTACTAAGGTGCCAAAATACGTCACCTAAGTACCGACGTCTTCAAACGATTTTTTTATATTATGATATAAATATTCCTAATATGACAGCTCCCTATTTGTATTTATTATTATAAAAATATGCTTTGTCTGATTTATATATGCATGCCTTATGTCGGTGTCCGCAAGCGCACACCGCCGCAAGGCTCAATACACCACGTCGCCTGACGTCTCCGTGTCCGGTTTCGCCTTATGTCGATGTCCGCAAGCGCACACCGCCGCAAGGCTCAATACACCATATTTAATAATAGAGGCGCACAAATCACGGTTAGTATTCCCGATACAGCCACGGCAAGCCCGCTCATAGCACCCTCTGTCTCACCCATTTCCACAGCCTTTGCCGTACCTAAAACATGCGATGAGTTTCCTATCGCTATACCCTTTGCCACAGGGTGATTTATTTTAAATACCCTGCACACAACATCCGCAATGACATTTCCCACGATTCCCGTTATGCATATAAGGGCTACCGTTATATTTTCAATTCCTCCGGTTTCCGCCGATACGACCATTCCGATAGCTGTTGTGACAGACCGTGGAAGAATGGTTGCAAATATGGTTTCATCAAGGGTAAACAATATACATATAAGCCATACGGTAAATGCATTTGCGACGATGCCTGCCATTATCCCTAACAATATTGCAGCAGCATTTTCCTTAAGCAGCTTTAGCTTTTCATAGAGAGGTACAGCCAGACATACGGTTGCAGGTGTGAGCAGATATGACAAATACTTTGCACCGTTCATATAACTGTCATAGGAAATATTAAATATTTTCAAAACAGCTATGACAAGCAGAAAGCCGATTAAAATGGGATTGGCAATGGCAAGCCTTGTCCTGTCCTTTATAAATACGCCTGCAAAATAGCAGATAATGCTTATTCCCAAGCCAAAAAATAACGAATCTGAAATTACACCAATTAATCGTTCCATACGTTCTCCCCACAATTTTGAACATCAGCCCATTCCAGATTTGCCTTTGGCATATGTTCCGATTTACTTTGTAAATCGAGAACTCCTGGGCGGACGCTACGCACTCTTTTACCTGTATTTTATCATTGCCTGACTATACTTTAATGATTTTTGACTTTTTTATTTTTACTTTTTTCCAGTCTGATAATTATGTGCTGTGTAACACGTCCCGACACAACCATAACGACAAGGGTTCCCGCAATACATAATATGGCGGCAGGGATAAGTATGCTCTGCATAACATGCCAGCTTTCCATAAGTCCTACAGATGCAGGTATAAACATAACCGGCATAACATCCAGCAAAAATGTGCTCACATCATTTACCTGCTCCACCTTGATAATTCCCGTCATAAGTGCAAGCAGCATAAGGACCAGTCCATAAATACTTGCAGGCACGGAAAAAGGGAGGAACTCTTTTAAGAGCTCCCCCGCAAATGAAATCATTATAATAATTGAAAACTGTTTAACATAACGCATAAAGCCTTATTCACTCCTAAGCGCCTCAACCGGGTCCTTCTTTGATGCAACCCTTGACGGGAGTAACCCCGCTATCATCGTAAGCACAACGCTTATGACAATAAGGATAATTGCCCCTGCGACCGGAAGCTTTGCAACATTCTTCAAATCTGAAAAATGCTCAATTATTTTATTTACAGGGATATTGAGTATTATTGTAACTATTATACCCAAAAGTCCTGCAACAAATCCCACAATTATTGTCTCGGCATTAAATACTCTTGATATGTCCTTCTTTGAAGCACCAATGCTTCGCAGTATACCAATCTCCTTCGTTCTCTCAAGAACGGAAATGTATGTAATAATTCCAATCATTATGGAGGATACAACAAGTGATATTGCCACAAATGCCATAAGCACATAGGAAATGCTGTTTATAATGGTGCTGATTGAACTCATCATCGTTCCAATCATGTCAGTATATGTAATCTCCTTTTCCTCCTCGCCTGCATCCATAACCGACTGATTATAATCGTCTATAATATCCATAATCAATTCCTTGGACTCGAAATCAATCGGGTACATGCTTATAACCATAGGGTCATCTTCAAATGCGATTCCTAATGATATAAGATTTTCCTCATAGGTTGCATCCTCAACGGTCTTTAAATCAGTCAGTGATATGCTGGACATCATCTCTGCCGTTGATTTCTCCATGGCATCTATCATGGCGGCAATTTCCTCCGGCGACATATTTGACATCATCAAGGCAAGCTCCTCATTGGACATATTGGCAATACCCATCTGCTCATACATTTCCTGAGAAGATTCCTCTGCCTCCTCCATAGCTGCCTCACTTAAGTCCGTTCCAAATTCATAGCCCGTAAATACATTTATATCAGGATTTTCAAGCTGTTCCTTACCTACCTCACTTTCCTTAGCCTCTGCTATAAGGTAATCAACCAAATCCTTACGGTAACCTATGGTTGTATTAATAGAATGTACCGTAGCCCTGTCACTCGGACGCACTATGGCAGATATTCTAACCTCAATTCCGTTTTCTATCTTTTCCCGCATATATTTTGCATCATTACTCTTATCAACATAACAGCCCGCCGCTTCATCATAAGCGTAAAAATCCGAAGAAGGAATAACCTTATATCTCACATTTAAGAGCTCCTCATATGTATATGAGGTACTTTCAACTTCCTTTGTTCCACCCATTATGGATGCCGTAACCATATCCTGAAGCTCGGATATGTCACGAAGTCCCAATGAATAAAGCTCATAGTCAGTTATCTCATTATATTCTGAAACAACAAGCACTAGCTCATCATAGCTGTCAGGCCACTCACCTGCAATCACATCATACTGGTTTTCAAGCATCTCCTGATTGCCAATCATCTGGGACCATAAATTCATAGACCTGTTTCCTGAACCTACACTCATGGATGCCATATCCGAAAACGTGCCCATTCCTATGCTGTCAAGGACAGTGGAAGGATTTGCCTGAAAAATATCATTATTATCCTTAATCTGATATGCATTAACCTCTATACCATAGGTATATTTAATGTCGGAGGTATAATCCTTAACCTTTTGTCCATCGCCCTCCTCTATGTACTTCTTAAAGGATTTCATGTCATTTATCTTAACCTCTCCCATGAGAGTGTTAATATAGTTGCCCACAAAATCATTCGAATATATTTTGTCCATATCATGTTCATTTTGGCTAGGCTGCATATTTCCCATCATTGCAGTCATCATTGCTGAGGAATCAACGGTTTCATCCGTTATTTCAAGAGGATAAGTGGATAATGTATCCTCCTCCACTCCCTTAATGTAATTCCGAAAGCCGTCAGACAATGACAAAATAAGAGCAATACCTATGATACCAATGCTTCCTGCAAATGCGGTCAGTATTGTTCTTCCCTTCTTTGTAAGAAGGTTGTTAAAGCTCAGGTTAAGAGCGGTAAGGTATGACATTCTCTTATGCTTTAAGTTCTTATGGTCAAGCTCCTCATACTGCTCCTTTTCAATTTCCTCATCCGTGTATGGGTTTGAATCATCAATTACCTCTCCGTCAAGAAGCTTTACGATTCTTGTGGAATATTCATTTGCAAGGTCAGGGTTATGAGTAACCATAACTACGAGCCTATCCTTGGCTATTTCCTTTAAAAGCTCCATAATCTGCACACTTGTCTCTGTGTCGAGCGCTCCTGTCGGCTCATCTGCAAGAAGTATTTCAGGGTCATTGATAAGTGCTCTTGCAATAGCAACCCTCTGCATCTGTCCACCGGACATCTGATTTGGCTTTTTTTTCAACTGGTCCCCAAGACCAACCTTCTCAAGAACCTCTTTCGCCCTTCTCCTTCTGTCTGCCTTTGATACACCGGAAAGTGTTAATGCAAGCTCAACATTTTGCAACACAGACTGATGCATAATAAGGTTGTAGCTTTGGAATACAAAGCCAATGGAATGGTTTCTGTATGCATCCCAATCTCTGTCCTTATATTGTTTCGTGGATTTTCCTTTTATAACAAGGTCGCCACTCGTATACTGGTCAAGTCCTCCCACAATATTAAGGAGTGTCGTCTTTCCACAGCCTGACTGTCCTAGTATTGAAACAAATTCATTGGGACGAAAATTTATGCTCACACCCTTAAGTGCCTGAACCTCAGTATCACCCGTTTTATACGTTTTTACAATGTTCTTTAACTGTAACATTATATCCTCCAATTCGATACACTATTTGCAATATTTTTTTGCAAAGTTATGGAACAATGTTACGACATTTTTTTTGCCAAGTCAAGCTAATATAGTTTAATTTCATACTATTTTCACTTTTCAGGACGGCAATGACAGGTTTCGTCCTATATCATCATCCATAATATTTATATATACTGTTTTCTTTTCAAGATTTGCGCCATCTGCATATAAAGCTTCGGCATACTTGTTAAGCATGTCTGAAAATTCCTGAGAATAAACCTCGGCATTTTCTACTACATTTGGTATGCCCGTGCCTTCACATACGGCTGCTTCACAGCTTGTATCCTCAGCCATGGCTTTTAACATTTCGCTTGCTGCCATTGCTGCCTGACAATCCCATTCAAATGTCATTTGTCCATCTCCTCATCTGTTTCATTATTTTTATTATGATTTCTTTCAATGCTTTCTTCATATTTTCGTATTTCGGATGCCTGTTTATCCTTTATTTCCTCAATCAACCTTTCTCTTTCCTGTTGGTTGCGGCGGGAAATAATAAGATTTTCCTCTGCAATATTTGTAATATAATCATCATTTCTCCAAATCCATCCTATTTCTTCATATAACTTTCTGCCGTTTTGGTCATGGTTGCTCATCCTGTCATTTAGCTCATTCATTTTTTTGCATATGCTGTTAAGCTCGTCAATTGAAATATTTTTCTCCATTATGTACCTCGCTTTTAGTTTAAATTTTCATCAGGAACATACTTTGTTAATTCATTGGAATCAGTCGTATAATATATTTCCGCATCAGGATTTGCTCTTTGAATCTTTTTCAAGGCTTCCTCAACATTAATTTCTTCTTTTTCAAACTCCCATACAAACCGAACAACTATTTTGTCAAAGCCTTCAAAATCTTCAGACCAATTACGGGCTTCTTCAACATCATTTATATATTTTCCTACCGATATGATTATTGTCTCTGCCTCAAATTTGGTTTGTATTCTATCATCCAAACCAGACGAATAAGCGTATCTCATACAGTGGCTTTTCTCTGTTTCAATTGAGGACAAATCTATGTAATCACTTTCTTTTCCATAATCAACCGATTCTGTAAAATTTGAAAAAGATAAAGGGGTATCACCGCCACTGCATGTAAAAACCAAGTCAATATCAAAATCCTCTGGAAAGTAATCAGGATTTCTTTTAACAAAAGCATTATGATTATCAATTATTTTTTTAAATTCAGGGGCTGTAGTATAATCAAATGACATAATATAAAGAGCAACTCCATAATTATACTCATGATAGCCGCAACATTTTGTTTGAGGATAATCATTTATGCCTAAAGCGTCTATCCACTCACTGTAGCTGCTGTTTATTTTAATTTCTTTTTGAACTCCACATGCTGTCAGAGAGCAGGCAA
This sequence comes from uncultured Bacteroides sp., assembly GCA_964635615.1. Taxonomy (GTDB): domain Bacteria; phylum Bacillota; class Clostridia; order Lachnospirales; family Lachnospiraceae; genus Coprococcus_C. The sequence continues at coordinate 143,036 of CAZWNL010000001.1, read as the reverse complement.
AAACAATACATAAAATCAAATATACGAGTATGTTATTAAAATAATTTTGTTTATTTGACATCCTTCCATATTTCCTTTCATAATAAAAGTTATTCAGCCTGTAAGCACCATAGACAGCACAAAATACAAACATGTTTTTTTCAGATGTTTACTTTTTCCCATTCCATATCTCCCTTTAAAATATAAACACTTACCAATAATTGATTGTAAAATTTCGTTTTCCCAACATACATTGCATAATATAGATAAATCACTTAATTTGAATTTTCATTCGGTGTAAATTTTTTTATTTCGTATTCGTCGGGATATGTTGTATATATTATATAATATATTTCCGCATCAGGATTCGCCTGTTGGATTTTTTCCAAATCCTCTTTTTCTTCAACCTCTGATGAAATCTCAATAACCATTATATCAAAGTTCTCAAAATGCTCTGACATATTGCGGGCTTTTCCGGTTTGATATAACATAAACTGTCCTAGCGACCCTACTATTACTTCCGCCTCAAATTTGGTTTTTACAGTTTCCAAATCATTTGGATATACATATCTCATACGATGAGTTTTTCCCGTTTCAATTACTGATAAATCCCTGTGATACTCCTTATCTAAATCTGAATCTGTACGATTTGAAAAGAGCAACATCCATTTTTCACTTCCATCTTTAAGTGTTATGTTAATGTCAAAATCCTCGGAAAAGTAGTCAGGATTTCTTGTAACAAATGTATTATGGTTGTCAATGATATTCTTAAACTCATCATAAGCTGATTCACGATTATAACATTCAACAACGAGTCTAATTCTATTATCATACTCATAATATCCATAGCAGCTCACATGAGGATATTCATTGATTCCTATTGCCTTTACCCACTCGTTGTATTTTTCGCTTCTTAGTTTTCTTTTACAGCCTGTAAGGGAGGCAACAGCCACTATAAACAGTACAAGATACAAACCTGCTTTTTTCAGATATTTTCTTCTTTCCATTCCATATTTCCTTTAAAATATAAACACTTGCCAATAATTGATTGTAAAATTTCGTTTTCCCAACATACATTGCATAATATAGATAAATCACTTAATTTGAATTTTCATTCGGTGTAAATTTTTTTATTTCGTATTCGTCGGGATATGTTGTATATATTATATAATATATTTCCGCATCAGGATTCGCCTGTTGGATTTTTTCCAAATCCTCTTTTTCTTCAACCTCTGATGAAATCTCAATAACCATTATATCAAAGTTCTCAAAATGCTCTGACATATTGCGGGCTTTTCCGGTTTGATATAACATAAACTGTCCTAGCGACCCTACTATTACTTCCGTCTCAAATTTGTTTTTTACAGCTTCCATATTATCCGGAAAAGCATACCTCATACGATGGGTTTTTTCCGTTTCGATTACTGATAGCCCACTACAATATTCCCCAGTTCCTTTGTCTAAATCTGAATCTGTGCAGTTTGAAAAGTACAGTGGTTCATATTGACTTTCTTCCTTCAGTACTATATTAATATCAAAATCCTCAGGAAAGTAGTCAGGATTTCTTGTAACAAATGCATTATGATTGGCAATAACCTTCTTAAATTCTTCATAGCCTGATTCAAAATTAAAACATTCAATATAAAGTTTAAGCCCATTCTTATATTCATGATAAGCCCAGCAGCTCACATTTGGATATTCATTGATTCTGATTGCATTTACCCACTCGCTGAATCTATCACTTCTTAGCTTTACCTTTCTTCTGCAGCCTGTAAGAGATGCCACAAGTACCATAGACAGTACAAAATACAAACATGCTTTTTTCAAATGTTTACTTTTTCCCATTCCATATCTCCTTTAGAATATAATCACTTACCACATATTAAAATCCGTCAGTTTGAATTTTCATCAGGAACATATTTTCTCAATTCATTGGAATAGGTTTTATAATATATTTCTGCATCAGGATTTGCCCTTTGAATCTTTTCCAAAGCCTCCTCAACATTAATTTCTCTTTCAACTTCCAGTGGAATCTTAACAACTATTGTGTCAAAGTTTTCAAAATTTTCAGACCAAACGTCGGCTTTTTCAGCCTCATCCATATATGGTCCTATCGATATTATTATTGTTTCCGCTTCAAATTTATCTTTTATATTTTCCAAATTCTCTGGATAGACATATCTCATACGATGCGTTTTTTCCGTTTCAATTTCAGACAGTTCTATATAAACCCCATAGTCCTTTTCCAAATCTGAATCGGTACGATTTGAAAATCTCAGCGGTATATATTGACTTCCTTCTATAAATGATATATTAATATCAAAATCCTCTGGAAAATAATCAGGATTTCTTGTAACAAATGCATTATGGTTGTCAAGTATCTTCTTGAACTCATCTGCGGATTCACAATCGTAATATCCAATAGTGAGTCTAAGTCCATTATCATACTCACGATACCTGTGACAGCTCACATGGGGATATTCATTGATTCCGATTGCATCCACCCACTCACTGAATCTATCACTTCTTAGTTCTACCTTTCTTTTACAGCCTGTAAGAGATGCGACAAGAACCATAGATAGTACAAAATACAAACCTGTTTTTTTCAGATGTTTCCCTTTTCCCATTCCATATCTCCTTTAAAATATAATCACTTACTATATGTTAAAATCAGTCAAGCTTTATTTCCATAATATTAGACCCTATAGAGTTTATAATTGCTTCACCATCGATATCGTCCTGTTTCAAGTGATTTACCAGCGCGCGATATTCAGGATTTTCCTCATAAAAAGTCATTACAAAATCAAGAAATTCATCATAATCTATATAATATCTTTCTCCCCATGAAGAAACTTCAACCATCCGCCTATATCTTCCGTCAGCCTGCTCTTGCTCATAGATTGCCGTTGCAACAACATAATGGCTGTTTACATCATCGTCTTCATCCTTTTTTACATAATTATCATCTTCATATCTGTAAAACGTCAATTCCTTTCTCTTTGTATAAAGTCCCCAAATCACTGGTATATTGTTTGCAAGCATTTTTTTCATAGTGTCATATTGGTCCCTGCCTTTGTACCAATTCCAGCTCGTCTTTATTGAAAGCCCATACTCTTCACCTCTGTCCTCAATATAATCTCCCATAGAGGGTGGTATTGCTCCAAAAATTTCTTTTTCCATAAGGTAATTATCAAGAGGGTGTTCATCACAGAACTGCATACACAAGTCAACATACTCACTCTCAGTTATGGTTGTCTGTCCCGTGATGTATAAATATGTGTTTACTGCAGCAACAACTCCACACGAGTTATTTACAATTTGGGGTTCAAGCCAATCTTGATTTCCGCCAAAACCATCCTTCTTCTCCGTTCCATCATCATTTAACACCGTAATAAAACTTTCATCAATGCCTGTTCTTATTCCCCTAGGGTCAGGAGTTTCGTCCTCCAAGCTTTTCAGCTTTGTTATGGCACAGATTGACGGATATGTAATAGGCACGAAATCTGTTTCCGAAAATCCTTCATGCAGCGCCCTTATGGCTGATTTAATGCTGTCAATTCCGTCAGTACTAAATAAGCTTTTCACACTTGCCTCTATGTCATCTATTTTTTCAAGCTTTTGATTTAGGATTTCAATCAGGTGCTTATTGTTCGTGATTTCAATATAATATTGGGAATATTTAAAGCTTCCGTATGTCTCCGTTATCCACCGGTGCTCTATGTAACGCTTAAGCTCCTTCATATCATCTTCTATCTGTCTGTTCCTCGCCCTCAAGGCTTCCACCTGCTCAATAATTTCATCTTCAATTAAATCCACAAAGCCAACCTTGTTTTCAAGTGCCTCACAGTATTCTATTCCCTTTCCCATCTCATACAGTATGGCATTAATTACAGACTTATGGTGTTGCATCTGCATTTTGAAGGCTTCCGCCGTTTTCCCTTTTAATTCCTCTGACGCTATAAGACTGTTTAAGTAATCTAAAACTACATAAAGCTTTATCTCCAATAATACCCAACTTTGCTTCATGTCTGCCGTCATGTTTTTTATTGCCTCAGGTTTAATGATTCTCCCCATGCTTCCCCTCCTTATTATAGCGATGTGACACCGCATTTTATGTTTAAAACATAATGCATTTAAATATGAAATTCAATATTTTTTGCATGAACGACACGTTTTTTGCATGAACGACACGTTTTAGACTTATTTTCAAAAAACTGTTATTGTCTGTAATAGGTAATTGCATACTACATTTTAAAATCAGTCAGTTTGAATTTTCATCAGGACCATATTTTCTCAATTCATTGGAATCGGTCTTATAATATATTTCCACATCAGGATTTGCTCTTTGAATCTTTTCCAAGTCCTCCTCAACATTAATTACACATTCATCCTTTGATGTAGATGTAATCTCAACAACTATTGTGTCAATGTTTTCAAAATTTCCAGACCACTCGTGGACTTTTTCAGCACCTATGCCTTTTGCTATCGATACTATTATTGTTTCCGCTTCAAATTTGGTTTTTATCCTATCATTATCCAAACCATACGGATAAACATACTTCATACGATGAGTTTTTTCTGTTTCGATTGCTGATAATTCTATATATTTTGTAGTGCCTTTATCTAAATCTGAATCTGTGCGATTCGAAAAACTCATTGATGGACTTGGACTTCCACCTGGTCCTTCAAATAATATATTAATATCAAAATCCTCTGGAAAGTAATCAGGATTTTTTGTAACAAATTCATTATGATTGTCAATGATTTTCTTAAACTCATCTGCTGTTTCATAGTTAAACGGCCTAATACGGATTTCAACTCCATCAGCATATTCATAATATCCAGTGCAGTACACATGCGGATTTTTATTGATTCCTATTGCATCTCCCCACTTCCTGTACTTGCCGGTTATTTTAATTTTTCTTGCAGGAAGACAGCCTGCAAGAGATGTAACAAGCACCATAGACAGTACAAAATACAAACATGCTTTTTTCAGATGTTTACTTTTTCCCATTCCATATCTCCCTTTAAAATATAAACACTTACCAATAATTGATTGTAAAATTTCGTTTTCCCAACATACATTGCATAATATAGATAAATCACTTAATTTGAATTTTCATTCGGTGTAAATTTTTTTATTTCGTATTCGTCGGGATATGTTGTATATATTATATAATATATTTCCGCATCAGGATTCGCCTGTTGGATTTTTTCCAAATCCTCTTTTTCTTCAACCTCTGATGAAATCTCAATAACCATTATATCAAAGTTCTCAAAATGCTCTGACATATTGCGGGCTTTTCCGGTTTGATATAACATAAACTGTCCTAGCGACCCTACTATTACTTCCGTCTCAAATTTGTTTTTTACAGCTTCCATATTATCCGGAAAAGCATACCTCATACGATGGGTTTTTTCCGTTTCGATTACTGATAGCCCACTACAATATTCCCCAGTTCCTTTGTCTAAATCTGAATCTGTGCAGTTTGAAAAGTACAGTGGTTCATATTGACTTTCTTCCTTCAGTACTATATTAATATCAAAATCCTCAGGAAAGTAGTCAGGATTTCTTGTAACAAATGCATTATGATTGGCAATAACCTTCTTAAATTCTTCATAGCCTGATTCAAAATTAAAACATTCAATATAAAGTTTAAGCCCATTCTTATATTCATGATAAGCCCAGCAGCTCACATTTGGATATTCATTGATTCTGATTGCATTTACCCACTCGCTGAATCTATCACTTCTTAGCTTTACCTTTCTTCTGCAGCCTGTAAGAGATGCCACAAGTACCATAGACAGTACAAGATACAAACCTGCTTTTTTCAAATATTTTCCTCGTTCCATTCCATATCTCCTTAACAACTTAATTAAACCTTACAGTTTTTTATAATCAATTAATCTTAATCTCCATAATATTTGAACCTATGGAATTTTTGATTTTTTCACCTTCAATAAGCAGATTACCAAAAACGTTACCTACCGTAAAATCCAGATGTGTTATAAAATAAACCTCGGAAAAATCAAGAAATTCATCATAATCTATATAATATCTTTCTCCCCATGAAGAAACTTCAACCATCCGTCTATAACTTCCGTCCGCCTGCTCCTGCTCATAGATTGCCGTTGCCACAACATAATGGCTATTTACATGTCTCCTTTCCACATAAGTATAAGTATCAACTTCATATTTATAAAATGTCAATTCCTTTCCCTTCGAATAAAGTCCCCAAATAACAGGTATATTATTTGAAAGCATTTTTTTCATAGTGTCATATTGATTAACACCTTTATACCAATTCCAGCTCGTTTTTATTGAAAGCCCATACTCTTCACCTCTGTCCTCAATATAATCTCCCATAGAGGATGGTATTGTTCCAAAAATCTCTTTTTCCATAAGGAAATTATCAAGAGGGTGTTCATCACAGAACTGCATACACAAATCAGCATACTCACTCTCAGTTATGGTTGTCCGTCCCGTGATATATAAATATGTGTTTACCGCAGCCACAACTCCACACGAGCGATCTGCAATTTGAGGGTCAATCCAATCTTGATTTCCACCAAAGCCAAGCTCATTATCATTATCACCCTTCTTCTCCGTTCCATCATCATTTAACACCGTAATAAAACTTTCATCAATTCCTGTTCTTATTCCCCTAGGGTCAGGAGTTTCGTCCTCTAAACTTTTTAGCTTTGTTATGGCACAGATGGATGGATATGTAATAGGCACGAAGTCCGTTTCCGAAAATCCTTCATGCAGCGCCCTTATAGCTGATTTAATGCTGTCAATTCCGTCAGTACTAAACAAGCTTTTCACACTTGCCTCTATGTCATCTATTTTTTCAAGCTTTTGATTTAGGATTTCAATCAGGTGCTTATTGTTCGTGATTTCAATATAATATTGGGAATATTTAAAGCTTCCGTATGTCTCCGTTATCCACCGGTGCTCTATGTAACGCTTAAGCTCCTTCATATCATCTTCTATCTGTCTGTTCCTCGCCCTCAAGGCTTCCACCTGCTCAATAATTTCATCTTCAATTAAATCCACAAAGCCAACCTTGTTTTCAAGTGCCTCACAGTATTCTATTCCCTTTCCCATCTCATACAGTATGGCATTAATTACAGACTTATGGTGTTGCATCTGCATTTTGAAGGCTTCCGCCGTTTTCCCTTTTAATTCCTCTGACGCTATAAGACTGTTTAAGTAATCTAAAACTACATAAAGCTTTATTTCCAATAATACCCAGCTTTGCTTCATGTCTGCCGTCATGTTTTTTATTGCATCAGGTTTAATGATTCTCCCCATGCTTCCCCTCCTCATTATGGCGATGTGACACCGCATTTTATGTCTAAAATATAATGTTTTTAAATAAAACATTCAACATTTTTTGCATGAACGACACGTTTTTTGCATGAACGACACGTTTTTGGTATTTTTTCCACAAAACAAAAAAAGGAGCGTCTGCACCAAACAGAGGCTTAAACCTCCATATGTCCTGCTGCGACAGCTCCTTTTTCATGTTATTTCAATATTTATTACTTATTACCCAACATAAGACGTACTACGGAACGCTTAAGAGCAAGCTCTGCCCTATTTGTATCCTGTGATGAATCCTTGATACGGCGTTCGGCTCTTACACGTGCTTCCTCCGCCCTGTTAACATCAATTTCATCAGGCCACTCAACGCACTCTGCTAAAATTGTTATACTATCGCCAAGTATTTGAACAAAGCCGGAATGGAGTGCGGCAGTCTTTTCATTGCCTTCCTCATCAACAAGCTTAAGAACACCGGGCTCTATAACTGCCGTCATTGGAATGTGCCTTGGATATATTCCGAGAATGCCCTCTGTTGTATTAAACTCGATAAATGACACCTGCCCATCATAAAAGGTTCTTTGAGGGTCAATTACCTTAACTTCCATCGTCTTATCTGCCATACAAAATCTCCCTACAACATTTACTTGCACTTAGCAACAACGTCCTCAATACTTCCTACATTTAAGAAATATCCTTCCGGAACGTCATCATGCTTGCCCTCAAGTATCTCCTTAAAGCTCTGTATAGTTTCAGCAACAGGCACATACTTGCCCGGAAGACCCGTAAACTGCTCTGCAACGTGGAAAGGCTGTGAAAGGAATCTCTGAACCTTTCTTGCTCTTGCAACAACAAGCTTATCCTCCTCTGAAAGCTCATCCATACCGAGGATTGCTATAATATCCTGAAGCTCCTTGTACTTCTGAAGTATCTCCTGAACACCTCTGGCAACCTTGTAATGCTCCTCTCCCACAATACGAGGATCAAGTATTCTTGAGGTTGACTCAAGAGGGTCAACAGCAGGATATATACCAAGCTCAACAATTGAACGGGAAAGAACCGTTGTTGCATCAAGGTGTGCAAAGGTTGTAGCCGGTGCCGGGTCAGTAAGGTCATCTGCCGGAACATATACAGCCTGTACGGATGTAATGGAACCGTTCTTTGTCGATGTAATTCTCTCCTGAAGTGTACCCATCTCGGTCTGAAGTGTTGGCTGATAACCAACGGCTGAAGGCACACGACCAAGCAATGCCGAAACCTCAGAACCTGCCTGTGTAAAACGGAATATATTGTCAATGAATAAAAGCACGTCCTTGCCGACCTTGTCACGGAAATACTCTGCCATTGTAAGTCCTGTAAGTCCAACTCTCATTCTTGCTCCAGGCGGCTCATTCATCTGTCCGAATACCATTGTTGTCTTATTGATAACGCCTGACTCTATCATTTCATAGTAGAGGTCATTACCTTCTCTTGTTCTCTCTCCAACACCGGTAAACACGGAATATCCACCATGCTCTGTTGCTATATTTGTAATAAGCTCCTGAATAAGAACTGTCTTACCAACTCCGGCTCCTCCGAAAAGACCGATTTTACCACCCTTCTGATAAGGGCAGAGCAAATCAACGACCTTTATACCGGTTTCAAGAATTTCTGTTTCCGTTGATTGATCCGAAAACTGCGGAGCTTTTCTGTGAATCGGAAGATAAGTATCTACCTCAGGCGCCGGTTTATCATCAATAGGCTGACCAAGTACATTGAACATACGTCCAAGTGTAGCTTCGCCTACAGGAACTGTAATAGGTGCACCTGTACCTACGGCTTCCATGCCTCTTACAAGACCGTCTGTAGGACCCATTGCTATACATCTTACAGTTTCATCACCAAGATGCTGTGATACCTCCGCATAAAGGGTAGTACCACTGTTAGTTGCTATCGTTATGGCATCATAAATCTCAGGAAGCTTTCCCTCCGGAAATTTAATGTCAATGACAGCGCCTATAATCTGGGTAATTTTACCTACGTTTGTATCTGCCATTTCTAATCTCCTTACTTATAATAATTTAACTTATAGCATCTGCTCCTGCAATTATCTCAGTAAGCTCCTGAGTAATTGCGCCCTGTCTTGCCCTGTTGTACTTAAGTGACAAGCTTGCTATCATGTCCTCAGCATTGTTTGTAGCTGAATCCATTGCCTGCATACGGGCTCCGTTTTCACTTGCAACTGACTCAAGGAATGCTCCAAAAATTATGTTTGACATATACTTTGGAATAATCATGTCAAGAACCTCCTCAGGAGTAGGTTCAAAATTCATGAGAAGCTTTGAATCTGCATTCTCATCCTTTTTTACAAACTCATCCTCCGATAAAGGAAGCAGCTTAACAAGCTTTGGCTCCTGTGTAACCGTATTCTTAAAGTTTGTATAGGCAATATAAATCTCACCTATCTCACCCCTTGAATACTGTGTCAAAAGCTCCTTGCTCATATTCGTTGCATCTGAAAACAGCGGTTCATTTATAACCTCTGAAAAATCCTTATACACTGAGTAGCCTTTACGGGTAAGTCCCTCTATACCTTTTCTTCCCACTGCATATACATAGGTATCCTCCTGTGGGAAACCGGCTCCTGCAACCATTTTTACAATGTTGCTGTTGTAGCCTCCTGCAAGACCTCTGTTAGAGGTAATGACAATAACCGCCTTTTTCTTACAGTCACTTTCCTTAAGGTACTCATGGTCAACATTTTTCGTCATGGCAAGTATAGAGCAGATGGTGTCGTAGAGCATATTGAAATACGGCTTATTGCTCTCAGCCTTTCCTCTGGCCTTTTGCAGCTTAACCGTTGCAACAAGCTTCATGGCCTTTGTAATCTGCTGGGTGCTCTGGACACTTTCCTTACGTCTCTTTATGTCTCTCATTGATGCCAAGACTTATCACCTCACTTATACATATTGCTATGACTAAAATGTCTCTTTAAATTCCTCAATGGCCTTCACAAGCTTCTCCTCAATATCCTCGGTAAGCTTTTTCTCTTTCTTAATTCCCTCGAATATTTCAGGATACTTTGTAGATATGTGCTCAAAAAGTCCGCTTTCGAACTCAAGCACTCTGTCAACATCTATATCAAGAAGATATTTCTTGGTAGCTGCATATATAATTACAACCTGCTTCTCAACTGCCATAGGCTTGTACTGTGGTTGCTTTAGCATTTCCTTTATACGCTCGCCCTGTGCAAGTCTCTCCTTAGTGTCGGCGTCAAGCTCTGAGCCAAACTGTGAGAATGCGGCAAGCTCTCTGTACTGTGCAAGCTCAACACGGATAGGTGAAGCAAGCTTCTTCATTGCGCCAATCTGTGCGGCGCCTCCTACTCTTGATACGGAAAGTCCCGCATTTACCGCAGGTCTGAAGCCTGAGTTAAACATCTCAGTTTCAAGGTAAATCTGTCCGTCAGTAATTGATATTACGTTTGTAGGAATGTATGCAGATACATCTCCTGCCTGTGTCTCAATAATAGGAAGGGCTGTAAGTGAGCCTCCTCCCAACTCATCAGAAAGCTTTGCAGCTCTCTCCAAAAGTCTTGAGTGCAAATAGAATACGTCACCAGGGAATGCCTCACGTCCTGGTGGTCTTCTCAGGAGCAATGAAAGTGTACGGTAAGCAGTAGCATGCTTGCTAAGGTCATCATACACAACAAGTACATCCTTGCCTGCCTCCATCCATTCCTCACCGATTGCACATCCTGAATATGGTGCAATATACTGGAGTGGTGCAAGCTCGCTTGCCGTTGAGGCAACGATTGTAGTGTACTCCATGGCGCCATATTCCGTAAGGGTCTTAACAATGTTTGCAACTGTAGATGCCTTCTGACCTATGGCTACATAAATACAGTTTACACCCTGTCCTTTTTGGTTAATGATTGTATCAATGGCGATTGCAGTTTTACCTGTCTGTCTGTCGCCTATAATAAGCTCTCTCTGTCCCCTTCCAATTGGAACCATGGCATCAATAGCCTTGATACCTGTTTGGAGAGGAGTATCAACAGATTTACGGGCAATAACACCTGATGCCACTCTCTCAATCTGTCTTGTCTTTGTTGTTTCTATAGGACCCTTGCCATCTATAGGCTGTCCTAATGCATTTACTACACGTCCAAGCATTGCATCGCCAACCGGCACCTCAACAACCCTTCCTGTAGTTTTTACTATGTCACCCTCGTTGATGTTCTTTGCATCTCCGAGAAGAACGGCACCTACATTATCTTCCTCAAGGTTAAGTATCATTCCGTATACATCCCCAGGGAACAGAAGGAGCTCGCCCTGCATAGCATTTTCAAGACCATGAATACGTGCTATACCATCGGCAACCTGGATTACAGTTCCAACGTCCGATGTGTCAAGCTGAAGCTTATAATTTTTTATCTGTTCTTTAATAACAGCACTTATTTCCTCAGGTTTTAAATTCATGGACAAAAAAACACCTTCTTTCATCCTAAAATATTTTTTGCTGTCAGCAAATTGTCAGTCACATAAATTAAACTTATTTATGCAAGAGACTTTGCCAAGTTCTCAATCTTTGTCTTAATACTGCTGTCAACGACTCTGTCATCAATTCTTATTACAAGCCCACCTATCAGGGAGCTGTCAACAAAGTAGCTTGTTTCCATAGTGTCAAAAGCAGTTGTTTCAATTAAACGTTTTTCGATGCTGCCCTTTTGCTCATCTGAAAGAGGGGCTGCGCTTGTAACCGCCGCAACACCGATATTTTTTTCTTTTTTTACCAGCTTGATAAAATACTCAAGCACCTGTATGAGATTTGCTGCATGGTCCTTGTCAACAACCATTGCAATAAGTCCCGTAAGCTCATCTGACACCTTGCCTTCAAAGGTTCCGCTTACAACCTTTTTCTTCTCATCCTTATTAATATGTGGATGTGAAAGAAGCTTTATAAGCTCACCGTTTTCCTTCAAAATGTCTATCAGTGCCAAAACCTCATCATACAGAGCATCAAGCTTATTTTCCTCAAGTGCAAGCTCAAAAAGTGCATTTCCATAGGTTGTATCTACTTGTTTAGCCATGTATCATCACCCATTTCCTTTAAGGTTTCATCAATGAGCGCCGCCTGCTTACTGTCATCCATTGAGCCGGCTACAAACTTTCCTGCCATAACCGTTGCCACATTGATGATTTCCTGCTTAACCTCATCCTTAACCTTGCTCTTTTCTAACTCCGCCTCCTGATTTGCCCTTGAAATGATTCTTGCTGCCTCAGCATTTGCATCAGCAATAATGTTTTCCTCATTCTTAACGGCTTTTCTCCTTGCTGCGGAAAGAATTTCGCCTGCCTCGTCATCTGCCTTTTTAATCTTGGCATCATACTCGGCTTTCAGCTTTGCTGCTTCTGCCCTGTCGCTTGCCGCACTTTCCACATCATTCTTTATCTTTTCCCGTCTCTCCTCAAGCACCTTTCTTACAGGGTCTATAAGAATGTATGACAAGAATATAAAAAGTAGGAAAACCGCCAATCCCTGTATCAGAATATCAAATAAGAGCTGCCAGTCCAGTCCGAATACACGTCCGTCACTTTCTGCAAGTAAAGCAACATTTGCTCTGCTTATAATGCTTAAATAACCTGTCACGGTTAATCCTCCTTTCGGTTAAAATTTATGGATTCCTCCTTAGGTCAACCTACTCACCGAAAGGCTTAAGGAACATAAGCAAAAGTGCAACTACGAGTCCGTAAAGACCTGTTGTCTCTGCAACGGCCTGTCCAAGAAGCATGGTTGACATGATATCACCCTTTGCTCCCGGATTACGTCCAACTGCTGATGCACCGTAACCTGCTGCAATTCCCTGACCGATACCAGGACCGATACCTGCAATAACTGCAAGACCTGCTCCTATTGCTGAGCAAGCACCTATTAATCCTTGAATTTTTATCTCCATTTTTTATTTCCTCCATTTTTTATATTTTTCCCCTTCCGGGGTTTTAATCAAAATTTTGTTTTGCCTTTTAGGCAGTGTCAACATTTCGTTTGTCGGCTACAAATACCATTGTCAGCATACAGAATACATATGCCTGTATAGCGCCTGAGAATAAATCAAAGTACACGTGTAATGCCGATGGTATACCGAATTTGAAAAATACTGGTATAAGACCATAATACAGCGCCATCATAACCGTTCCTGCGAGAATATTTCCGTATAGACGAAGTGAAAGCGAAACAGGCGTTGCAAATTCACTGATTACGTTTATAGGGAAAAACAGAAATATCGGTTCAAACAAACCTTTAAGCGCACCCCATTTTTGATACCGTATAGACGCATACTGTATCATCACAAATGTTATGAGTGCAATACAAAGTGTTGTTCCGTAATCCGCCGTAGGTGGTCTAAGCCCAAATAATCCTGATATATTTGACAAGAAAACAAATATAAACAGCGTACCGACATAATTGATGTATTTTTTGCCCGACTTGCCCATCGAGCTGTCAACAAAATTAAGCAGCGTGTTAATGACAAGCTCTGTTCCCGTAGCAAAAAGACTGGGGTTATCCGTCTTTTTAAGGACGCTTTTCCTTGCCGCTATTGCCAACAGTATAATGGTGACAAATACAATCAAGGTACATACATGGGTTGTGGTAATATAGACCGTATGACCAAAGAAATCTATCGGATAAAGCTCATGTATAAAGAAATCTATGTTTGATTCTTCTTCCATGTGTATCAGACCGATTCCAGTGGCTACACCACTTATCATATACTCACCCTCCTTCTATGTTATTTTGTCTATATATACAAGAGCACTTGCTCTACATATATCTGTCCCTATATTTTTCTGTGTATTTTTTGAAATATTTTTTTATAAGCTCATCCTCGTACTCGTCATCATCCATATTATGACCTTCTGTGCCTGTGTCAAGCTCTTCGACTACCTTTGCAATAATTTCTTTACCTGTCATTTCCATATCGTCATTTGACGTTTCCTTTTCGTCTGAAGCGTCCTCCTGAATCTCCACTGCAATGTCCCCTGTGACTTTTCTTACAAGGGGATTCATGAAGGCTGACACCTTAAGTCCAAGAAGGCCTACGGTAACTCCCACAAAGGATACCCAATCCACCATAATACCGGCAGCCATAAGTACAAGACATAATCCAAGTCTTATCATGCTTCTTATCGTTACAAAGCTCTTTGCCTTGCCCGATTCAAGCTCAAGTGCCCTGTCAAGCACGTCATACATATTGTATGCTATAAAACACGCAGCCGCACATCCAACTAAAAGTGATATAATAAAAAGCCATACGGGCCGCATAAATATAATGCCAAGTACTCCGAACACCGCAAAATATATGCCTATTCCTATATAAAGTTGCATTAAAACCCTTCGTGCAGCCACCTCATTCACAACTCTCTCATTTTTCAAGATACTTTTTTATAAGAATATACACAGACTTTACGCCTGCAATAACTCCTATTACAATAAACCAACCAACAAGATTTTTTCCAAGCCACTTTCCGAGAAAATAACCGATGGCAATGCTCATAAAAATCGTGGTAAGCATTGTAAATCCTATCTGCGTGATGAGAAACAGCATTTTCCAAACCTGATTATCATTCTTTTTCATAGACAAATTTCCCCACTATTCACCCACAGATACAAAATATTATATATGATATTGGTATATTTTTCAATAAAATTAATTCCAAAATGTTCATATTTTGTACATAAAAACCATAGTGCACTATCATTGTATTGTTCCCCATATTTTTAGGTTGCTATACTTATTTTATACATCGGTGCATTTTGTCTTGTAAATTCATTTGAATATATCTATAATATATCATGAGGCTGTCGCACGGGGGATATTTGTATCATAATAACAAAACTACGCTTTCGCTTGTCTCCGACGTAACAGTCCCATGATAATTATGGCAAGGAGCTCAGCCATGAACAAAACTATAAACACAATCATTAAGAATTGTGATGAAAAAGGGGCAATTTCAAAAGCGGCTGTCATTCTTAGAAAAGGCGGTCTTGTGGCTTTTCCAACCGAAACGGTATACGGTCTCGGTGCGGATGCGTTAAACCCCGAAGCTTCAAATAAAATATACGCAGCAAAAGGACGTCCAAGCGACAATCCTCTCATTGTTCATATTGCTGATACTTATGCAGTATACAAGCTGGCATCACATGTTCCCAAAAAAGCTGTTATGCTTATGGAGGCCTTTTGGCCGGGTCCCCTTACAATCATACTTCCTAAAAAAGACATTGTTCCAAGCGAGACCACAGGCGGGCTTGACACTGTTGCAATACGCATGCCCTCGCATCCTGCTGCACTTGACATGATTAGGCAGTCCCAGCTTTACATAGCCGCACCAAGCGCCAATATCTCGGGAAGACCGTCCCCAACCACAGCAGACCATGTAATAAGCGACATGGAGGGCAGAATTGACATGATACTTGATGGCGGTGCAGTGGGCATAGGCATAGAATCCACGATTGTTGACATGACAGGTGATATTCCCGTCATTTTAAGACCCGGCTTTATAACAAAAGCCATGCTTGAAAATATAGTGGGAGCAGTTACCGTGGACAAAGGACTTATAGACAATATCCCAGACATAAAGCCCAAAGCCCCCGGCATGAAATATACACATTACGCACCAAAGGGTGAGCTTACCATTGTAGAAATTTCCGATGGTACAAGCTCAGATGATAACCGCGCAAATGAACACTCAAGTCAAAATCATAGCTCAGCCACCAGTTACATAACACGGCTTTCCGTTGCAAAAAAAATAAACGACCTCATATCAGAAAAAAAACAGCAGGGCTTTAAGACCGCAGTTATAGCCTCAGCCGAAAATGCGCATTTATACAATTGCGAAAATATTTTAATAGCAGGTGAAGCGGCAAACGGCGAAACCATAGCCGCAAAGCTATATGGTATTTTGCGTGAATGTGATGACATCGGGGCAGACTACATTTACAGTGAGGCATTTAATCATGGAAAGCTGGGAGGCGCCATAATGAACAGACTGCTTAAGGCGGCAGGGCAGAGAGTGATAAAGGTTTAGGTTGAAGGAGGATAAAACATATATGATAGCAATCGGATGTGACCACGGCGGATACGAATTAAAAAAGGAAATTATGAAGCACCTAAAGGAAAGAGGAATCCCATTTAAGGATATGGGCTGTGACAGTACGGCATCCTGCGATTATCCCGTTTACGCAAAAGCAGTTGCCGAGGAGGTTGTAGGCGGAAATTGCGAGCTCGGAATACTCATATGCGGAACAGGCATAGGAATGTCAATGGCAGCAAATAAGGTTGACGGCATACGTGCAGCCGTCTGCTCAGACTGCTTTTCCGCAAAGGCGACAAAGGAACACAACAACGCAAACATCCTTTGTCTTGGAGCAAGAACACTTGGTGCAGGTCTTGCACTTATGCTTGTGGACACCTTTATAGACACACCTTTTTCCGAGGACGAAAGGCATATTAAAAGAATCGGCATGTTTTCTTAGAATTACATGCCGTTTTCTTTTATCCATTTTGCAGTTTTTCTTATTCCCTCATCAAAGGCCACTTCTGCCTTGATTCCCGTATCCTTTAAAACAGCTTGAATATCAAACTCCTTATAGGTGAGACTCACTCCATCAAAGGGCATTTTACCTATTCCTATGTTCCTGCCCGGAGCAAGCTGATTTCCCATTTCCTGTAAAAAAGACCTTAGCGGGCGGGGATTTCCACTCCCTATATAATAGACCTGATGATTTCTTCCACTTTCTCCAAGTCCCACAAACATTCTTGCAGCATCCTCTATATATACAAAATCATACATCTGCTCTCCTGTAGAAAAAGAAGTTTCCTCGTTATTTAACAGCTTTCTTATGCTGCTGTTTATAAGTCTGGGAGAGCTTTCTCCCTCACCGTATATATTAGAAATAACCGCTGATATATATATCAGGTCTAATGAAGCTGCAATGGCATGCGCCATATAATTTGCTGTTTTCTTTGCAGTGCAATATATAGTAGAAATATTCGGTGTCCTTCCACTGTTAAAAAGCTTCTCAATTTCGTATTCCATTATGCTTGACGCAAAAATAAATTTCTCGCACCCAAGCCGCTTAGCAATTCTTACGGTTTCACATGTGTGCCTGACATTTGCAAGCTGCACTGCCTCATCTCCCCGTAAAGCTCCGGAGGTTCCCTCCCATGCAAAATGATAAAATGTGTCATAGCTATCGGATACCATACTGACAAGCCCTTTGATGTTTTCCATGGCACAGTATATAATATCAAGTCCCTCGATGCCATTCAGCCTGTCAATATCAGAGCCCTCACTTCTGACAACAGCCGTTACTGACACGCCATTTTTTACAAGGTGTCTACATACGGCAGAACCCACAAATCCATTTGCTCCTGTTACAATTGCACGTTTCATTTTTTCTCCTTACAGACCACCAAACCGATCTGAAAATTCCTTTAAAGTCATAAGGTTTCTATCCCGGTCACTCACAATACACTTTTTCCTGTCATCTATGGGCCATTTAATATTTACATCCGGATCATCAAATCTGATTCCTGTATCGGTGCCGCCGCTGTAAGCTCCATCACACATATATTCCACTATGCTGTCATCTCTAAGTGCAATAAAGCCGTGTGCAAATCCTGCCGGAACATAAAAGCTCAGACTGTTTTCTGCCGAAAGCTCTGTTCCATACCATCTTCCAAAGGTATCACTGTTCTTCCTCAAATCCACAATAACGTCATAAATACTTCCACTGATAACACTGACAAGCTTTGCCTGAGGCTCATCCGTCTGAAAATGCATTCCTCTTACTACATTTTTCTTTGAAATTGAGAAAAAGGATTCTGAACAATGAAATGATATACCTTCTTCTGCAAAAACAGTTTCCTCGAAATTCTTTACAAATGTTCCCCTGTTATCATTGGCCATTTTAGCCCTAATCAGGTATGCACCTTCTAAATCAAGCTTTTCAAATTCATACTTCATCATATCTTCTGCATCCCCTACAAACAATCATAAACCCAACGAACTTATATCCTGTCCTTTATATTATTATATCCTGAATATTTGTGCAAGGCTTAAACACACGATAGCCTTGCATTATTTAATTATCTTATGTAAAATATAACGTGTCGATTATTTTTATATTGGCAACTTTAGCTTCAAAGCATATATTAGGATTTTAAGTAGGAGGCACTCCATGAAAATATTATTTTGCAGATGGAACAGCATATGTGAAATCGGAATAACAAATGCAATAAAGCGTCTTGGATATGATTTAATTACATTTGACAAGACACCCGTAAGCTCTGATTATGATACAGACTATCTGCATGAGCTTGCAGACTTAATCAAGGCTGCCCCCGACATTGACTGCGTTTTTTCAATAAACTTTCAACCAATTATTGCACGGGCATGTAAGGTCTTTAAAATACCCTATATTTCATGGACCGTAGACTGCCCAAGCTTTATGTTATATTCAGAAACAATTTCCCTGCCTACAAACCGCATATTCCTTTTGGACCGGATGCAGACGGAAAAATTTCTGCCCCTTAATCCTGACAATATTTTCCACATGCCTATGGGCTGTGACATTCCTACATGGGACAGCATAAAGGTCACCCCGGAGGAACATAAAATGTATGACTGCGACATTTCCTTTGTGGGCTCGCTTTATTCAGAAAAGTGTAAATACAACTTTATAGAAAAGGAGCTGCCTGATTACATTCGTGGATATGTGAACGGATTAATCGATGCACAGCTAAATGTATACGGCTACAATTTTATCGAGGATTCATTAACAGATGAATTTGCAATGGAATTTAAGAAATATGCTGACTGGCAGAAGCTGGGCGAGGATTACACAGAGGATGTCAAGGGCATAATTGCCGACACATACATAGGCTACAAATGCACGGAACAGGAGCGTATCCGCACCCTTACCGCCATAAGCGAGCACTTCGACATTAATTTATGGACTTTAAGCGATACATCCATGATACCGAAAATCCACAACCGTGGCGGTGCAGATTCAGATACCATGATGCCACAGATAATAAAATGCAGTAAAATAAATCTCAATATGACTAACCGCCCAATCAAAACCGGACTTCCTCTTAGAATATTTGACCTTATGGGAGCAGGCGGCTTTGTTATATCCAATTATCAGGCTGAAATTCCTGAACATTTTATCCCGGATGAGGATATTGTACTCTATGACAATATCCCTGATTTACTTGACAAAATCGGCTATTACCTCAAGCACGATGACGAAAGATGTCAGATTGCAAAAAATGGACATGATAAGGTAAAGGAATTTCACAGCTATGATGTAAGGCTGCAGGAAATGTTTCAGATATGCGGGTTAGTGTAAGCAGCGTTTTTTTTCTCCTTTTCAAAAATTTCGTCTGACAGACTTTCCTCCTGCCTTATTTCCCAGTGAATTAAAAATGTCAGTGCCGCACGAAGTGCAATTATTCCTGCAACAATGGCAATCTCTTTCCATTCGCGCACAACTACAGTTCTTAAAATTTCACTTCCCAGCTTAAATTCCAAGCCCATGGCAAAGCCCTTTGCAAGGTAGATTCTTGTGTCCGGTCTTCGCCCTATACACTTATATAAGCTTACAATACAAGTGATAATAATAACGCCAACACCCACAAATTCAAAGAGAAGTATTCCAATTTCAACAATGTATTCTAAAAAAATATTTAAATATTCCAAGACATGTCAATCCTTTCAGCATATGACTTAATATTGTACAACCACATACTATACTATTGACATTTTTTCCTCTTTTAAATCTGTTACACCCTTTTCATTTTAAAATATATCATCAGCCGAAACGTCGGGATAGTTCTTCCTTAAGGTATTCATATCTCAGACGTTTTTCTTCTTTAGCAAAATGAATTTCCCGAAACTGCTGCGGATTTTCGCTATAATCAAGCACTTCATCTCCAAACTGCTCGCTTGTCAAATCAAAGACGCAATCATTCACCACATTATAACAATGATAGTTTCCTCCCGGTCTTAATATGCCGAACACTTCTCCGCCAAAAATATCCTGTGCCAAAAATGCTGTTATAGAGCATTGTCCCAATGTCTTATTTGCACTGCTCCATTCATCCCGCATTCTTGGTGCACACGTTTCGGCACACCATATTTCTGACAACGCATCATATAAATCCAATGGTGTTTTAATTTTACAGTAATCTCCACTTATTGACGGTACATCCGCCTGCTCCCATCCGTAAAAATGATATTTGAACTGCTCTGCCATTTTTTCATCCTTTCCAAAACTACCAGCTTCACTTAATGTGCCAAATTTGTAATTTACAATCTGGTTTAAGTTATCAAGCATCTGCTTTACCCGGATGTCATATGTATGATATTTAAGAACTTTCTCCTGCCCGTTTTTTGCAATTTCCAAACGTTCATCTTCATGTACCAAATAATAATCAATTTTTTCCAATAAATCAGGAATGCTTTCATACACAACAATATCCTTGCCTAATGTAAAATATTCCGGTATTTCGGTCTGATAATTTGCAATAACAAAGCCACCCGCACACATAATTTCAAAAAGACGCAGTGTTATACCTGACCTAAAGGTTTTACCTGCAATTTCCAGATTTATTTTGCTGCATTTATATATTTTAGGGAGCATAGTATAGGAGTCTGCAATACCACGATTGTTAATGTGCGATAACATGGATGCATCACTTGGGGTGTACAAATCAGTGTTAAAATGTTGGCTTACCGCATCTAATGTTGCAATACGGTCAAGCATGGTACACCGATAGCCAAAATAATAATCTGCAATTACCCCCCGTGCATCATCCATGTAATCAGAAGGAAGCTGCCAATCTATGTGTTTTTTGAACTCCTCTATAAATGACTCATCCAGCGCATCCTCCATGAAATTGTAACCGTATACGTTTAACTGTGCATTTATGATTCCATCAACATATCCCATGAGATACGGCGGCAGTGTTCCACTTATCCTTTGGTGCGTCCCCTTTTCTAAGTATAGTGAGCCTGTAAAAGAAACGTCACAGCCATATGTTTCGTAATCCTCATCGGATATGATGTTATTTGCAAAACGTGTCGGGTCGCATGCCCCCGGAAGATAATATATATCTGCTTGTGGATATATAGCTTTAAATTTCTCCGCATGCATTTTATCAAAGAAAAATGTATGATTAATTGTGTCTGCAAACGTATTGGAGTATAACGAGTAACATGGGCAGTCACAAACCCATGACAAATATGGTATATTAAGAAATTTACATGTTCTTGAAATGATAGGAATAAAATTGATTGACAGAATAAAATCCACATTTTCATTTGCCTTGACAAAGCTGACAAGCTTTTTCAAATAATCCGTATCATAATCCTTTTCAACAAATTCCTGTTCAAAAGTCATAACTTCATGCCCAAGATGCCTGAATGCCTCGGTAAATTTGTTCTCCATTATATTGCCCCAATAACAAAATATAAGCTTCATAGTCATCTCACCTCATCAACTAATAGTGTTTTTATGTATGTAATCCTCTTTCGTCTGAACATTTATGATTATTCTATAATATTTATTTTAAGTTGTAAACTTACAAAACCGCGTACTTCATATTCTTTAATTTAATCACATCGCTCAAAATATATTGAAAAAGGCTGCCCCAAATGCTATACTTGGAATACAGATGCTAACAGGTAAATCCCCCAACTTATAGAGGTGAATAAATATGAAATTTTTAATACTTGGTTCTTCCGGTATGGCAGGGCATGTTATAAGTATATATTTAAAAGAACAGGGGCATGAAGTTACCGGTTTCTGTCGAAGGCACTGCTCATATATCAATTTTGTATGCGGTGATGTTCGTGACCTCAATCATCTAAAAAATACCATTGATTCAGGTCAGTACGATGCAGTCATAAACGCAGTAGGCATCTTAAATCAATTTGCAGAGTCAGACCCGGAATCTGCTGTATTCTTGAACAGTTATCTCCCTCACTACCTGTCTAAAATCACTTTGAACACAACCACCCAGATTATACAAATCAGCACGGATTGTGTATTTTCCGGTACATCTGCTCCCTATACGGAAAACTCTTTTTGCGATGGTACTACTACATACGACCGCACAAAGGCACTTGGTGAATTAAGAGATAATAAAAATCTTACATTACGCCAAAGCATTATTGGTCCGGATCTTTCACCAAATGGTATAGGGCTTCTAAATTGGTTAATGCAACAAACGGAGATAAATGGATATACAAATGCTATTTGGACAGGTGTGACAAGCTTGCAGCTCGGTAAAATAATAGAAGCCGCTGCCACCAAAAAGGTACATGGGCTAATTCATATGGTTCCGGACACAAATATCAGCAAATATAACCTTTTACAACTCTTAAATCATCATCTGCTGCATGATACCGTTATTATTCATCCATATGAGCAATTTAAGTCTGATAAAACACTGATTCGAACCAACCATAATTTTGATTATACAGTTCCGGATTATGAAACAATGATTATTGAACTGTCTAAATGGATGGATGCACACAAAACTTTATATCCACATTATACATTAGGTTAAATATATCCATTGACAGATTCCCCATAATATAGCTTGCCTATGTCGAAGACAAATATTCCTCAATTTGCTTTTCCATACATAAGGTTACATTTTCATTGTTCAGATAGTTTACATTCCATTCAACAATTTTTTCCATGGCACATTTTACATTCCACATTGGCTTCCATCCAAAAGTGTTTCTTATTTTGGAGCAGTCAAGCTTCAGACAATTTGACTCATGAGGGCCACCCTCATTTCGATTTTCCCATACAGGCTTTGTGCCTGTCTGCCGTTCCCATTCATCACAAAACAGAGTAACCAGCTCCCCTGTTGTATAACAATCCGAATCGGATGGTCCCACATTATAACAGCCTGCAAATTTCTTATCTTCATATTGCCTTTCGGCAATCATAAGATATGCTGCCACAGGTTCAAGTACATGCTGATATGGTCGGATGGAATATGGATTACGCACGATAATGTTTTTATTATTTTCAACTGCTCGTATACAGTCAGGAATAATTCTGTCTGCTGCAAAGTCTCCGCCACCGATGACGTTTCCTGCCCTGCATGTAGAAACTGCAATATCACGCTCTGAAAAAAATGAATTGATATAGCTGTCTGTCACAAGCTCTGAGCATGATTTTGAATTTGAATACGGATCGTAGCCATTGAGCTCATCATTTTCCCTATATCCCCAATCCCATTCTCTGTTTTTATATACCTTATCCGTTGTCACGTTTACAACGGAACGCACCGATGCTGTTGTACGCACATTTTCCAGAACATTTACCGTTCCCATCACATTTGTTTCATATGTATATACGGGATTCACATATGATTCTCTCACAATCGGCTGTGCCGCCATATGAATCACAATTTCAGGCTCATACTGTTGAAATACTTCCCTAAGCTTTTCTTTATTTCGTATATCCCCGATAATTGAGGTCATATTGTCTGCAATATGACACAAACCAAACATATTTGGCGATGTAGGTGCATCTAAAGCATAGCCTGTTACATTTGCTCCAAGCATTTGCAGCAACTTGCACATCCATGCTCCCTTAAAGCCTGTATGTCCTGTCACTAATATTCTTTTATTTTTAAAAAATTCATTATTCATTTACAACCCTCACAACAAATGTTTATAAAAATGCTTATATCCCCAAATTACATAATAGCCTCTTTTATAGTTTCTACCATGTAATCTATCATCTGTTCTGTCATTCCCGGATAGACACCTATCCAAAAAGAATCTCTCATAATACGTTCTGTATTTGTTAATTCTCCTACCGTACGATACCCTGTTCCTGATTTTCTCATCTGATCAAAACAAGGATGCTTAATCAAATTGCCTGCAAATAACATACGTGTCTGTATTCCATGTTCTTCAAGGCAAGGAACAAGTATATTACGGTCAACACCCTCCTTACAGGTAATCAAAAATCCAAACCAGCTTGGGTCAGAGTTTTCACACGCCTCAGGTAATATCAGCTTATCTTCACAGCCCTTTAATCCATCTTTCAAGCGTGCAAAATTCTTTTTTCTTTTTTCAACAAAGGAAGGAAACTTTTTAAGCTGCGCACATCCGACAGCTGCCTGCATATCTGTTGCTTTCAGGTTATATCCAAAATGAGAATAAACGTACTTATGGTCATATCCTGCCGGCAGTTCACCATACTTGCCGTCAAACCTGTGACCACACATATTGTCCTGTCCCGAATTGCATACACAGTCCCTGCCCCAGTCCCTAAAAGAGCGGACACATTTATGAAGCAGTGGATTATTTGTGTAGACAGCACCACCTTCCCCCATTGTCATATGATGTGGCGGATAAAATGATGACGTTCCGATATCTCCGATTGTTCCTGTATAACGGACTTCTCCGTCTATCTCATATGTGGTTCCCAACGCATCACAATTATCTTCAATCAGCCAAAGTCCATGCTTATCACAAAATTCCCTGACTGTCTTTAAATCAAACGGATTCCCCAGTGTATGTGCCGCCATCACAAGCTTTGTCTTATCTGACAATGCATCCTCAAGCATACTCACATCCATATTATATTGAGGGATTGTAACATCAATAAAAACGGGCACTACACCATATTGTATGGCAGGAGTTACCGTGGTTGGGAATCCTGCTGCTACCGTAATCATTTCATCACCCGGATGTATTTGTTTTTCTCCCAGAAGTGGTGATGTGAGTGCCATAAACGCAAGTAAATTTGCTGAAGAGCCAGAATTAACCAGTGAACAATACTTCACTCCTAAATATTCAGAAAATTGTTTTTCGAATTCATTTGTATATCTGCCCGAGGTAAGCCAGAACTCTAAAGCCGAATCAACAAGATTACACATTTCATCCGAATCATACACCCTTGACGCATATGCAATTCGGTCTCCCGACTCAAACGGCTTTCTTTTATTGTGAAACGTATCACAATACTCCTTTACCAAGCTTAAGATTTCATCCTTTGCCTGTTGCTCCGTCTTATCCTGAAACATATTTCAATCCTCCCAATTCTTCCATGGTGCCTGATTTGTTTCCCATAATCGTTCTAAGATATCCTTTTCACGCTTCGTATCCATACACTGCCAATATCCTTTATGCAAATATGACATTAACTCTCCCTGTTCTGCCAGACTTCTCAAAGGTTCCTGCTCAAGGACAGTATTATCACCTTCAATATAATCAAAAATTTTCGGATTCAAAACCATATATCCTGCATTAATAGGTGCTCCATCCATCATGCTTTTTTCTCTGAATGCACGCACGGCGTAATCTCCCCCAATATCAAGCACGCCTTTCTCCTGCTTTATCATAACCGATGTTAGTGTCGCAATCTTTCCGTGGCTATTATGGAATTCCACCAGCTTAGAAATATCAACATCGCAAACACCATCTCCGTATGTCATAAGAAACGTCT
The DNA here is from genome assembly GCA_964635615.1 of uncultured Bacteroides sp. GTDB lineage: Bacteria > Bacillota > Clostridia > Lachnospirales > Lachnospiraceae > Coprococcus_C. The sequence goes on along the minus strand of CAZWNL010000001.1, from coordinate 117,205 downwards.
CATTCTCAACATAAGATTTAATTCGTTTTATACGTCCTCCAGTCATCGTATGCGGTCCTGTATCAACAACTGTTACCTTCCACGGCTCAGATTTTTGATTGTGAATCGTCATTTTATTTCCCTGTGTAAAATCAAAGGTCATATCCGATGTATAGAGAAAATAATCTGCAAACCACTTTTTAATCATATGTTGTTTATATCCTGCACAAATTATAAATTCATGAAACCCATATGCAGAATACTCTTTCATAATGTGCCATAAAATAGGCATTCCGCCTATCTCAATCATAGGCTTTGGTTTATATTCTGACTCCTCAGATATTCGTGTTCCGAGACCTCCCGCTAAAATTACAACCTTCATATAGCCCCTCCTTGGTTTAATTACCCTACAGCCTCCAGCACCTTATCTATAACATAATCCTGCTGTTCCTCAGTAAGCGCCGGAAAAATCGGAAGGCTTATAGCTCTGTCATAAAACAATTCCGCATTCGGACAGCACACACCCGCATAACCATTCCTTTGATAATAAGGATGTTTGTAAACAGGAATATAGTGTACATTTACACCAATACCATTTTCCCTAAGCCTGTCAAACACTTCTTTTCTGTCTCGGTCCTTAATCTGAATCATATATAAATGCCATCCGCTTTCACAGCCTTGTTGCACTGTGGGAATCTTTATCTGCCTTACACCTTCAAATGCCTGATTGTACCTGTCAGCAATAGCCCTCCGCTTTTCAAGGAAGCTGTCAAGCTTATTCATCTGGCTGTTTCCAAGTGCACAGGAAATATCGGTAATTCTATAATTATATCCAAGCTCCAACTGCTCATAATACCAACCGCCCTCATTATGGAGCATCATATCCTCATCCCTTGTTATGCCATGACTTCTAAATAAAACAAGTCTCTTGTACAGTTCTTCACTGTTTGTTACAACCATACCGCCCTCGCCCGTGGTTATAGGCTTGACCGGATGAAAGCTAAAGCAGGTCATATCGGCTATACTTCCGATTTTCTTTCCCTTGTAGGATGCCCCAAGCGCATGTGCAGCGTCCTCAATCACCAAAAGGTCATGCTTTTTTGCTATGTCCATTATGGCATCCATGTCACAAGGTTGACCCGTATAGTGAACCGGAATAATGGCTTTGGTATTTCCGGTAAGCTTCCTCTCAATTTCGTCAGGCGAGATATTGTATGTATCCTCATCAATGTCTGCAAAGACAGGAGTTCCCCCACAATAAAGAACACAGTTTGATGACGCAGCAAAAGTAATCGGTGATGTAATAACCTCTTCACCTTCTTTTATTCCTGCGGCAAGACATGCTATATGAAGGGCTGCCGTACCACTGTTTACCGCAACCGCATATTTTGCTCCAACATATTCTGCCACCCTGTTTTCAAATTCCGTTACCATCGGTCCTGTTGTAAGATAATCAGATTGAAGTGTCTTGACTACTGCCTGTATGTCCTCCTCATCAATGCATTGCCTGCCATATGGTATATACATACTTATCCTCCCTATTAACAAACGCTTTCTATTGCCTCTCCCACCTGTTCAAGCAGGGCAATTACATTTTCAAACTGCTCTGCCATCTTTAAATCATCCTTCGTGGCAAGTGCCTCACCAAGCATGGAAATAACGTGGTTAAAGTCCTCCTTGCGGATTTTCTCCTCGCCGTCATTTATAACCTCAATCGTTTGGTTCACTACCTGAATTTCCCAATTAAGAGCATCCACATTAGCTTTTAAAAGCTCGTCTGTATCCTCTAATCGGTTACCTGACAATTCATATACAAGAGATTTCATATTACCGACTAACTTGCTATTGAATTCCTCCAATACCTTTAATGCTTCCATCTGCTCATTTCTGCTGTTTTCCATAATCCATCCTCCAAAACTTTTATTTTTATTATACAAGATTTATGGATATTTACAACTCATGAATTTCTGAAAAGTACATTTATAATTTGTAATTTACAACATTTCCTTCGGCAACCAGAAAATTATTGCAAATCTATATAAACATGCTATATAATCATTGTAAATATAATATTTGGATAGGACACATAGCTATGGAAGTATTATCTCTAACTTATGAAGAATTTTTATATCGCCAAACTGAAGAATATGCTCTTAAAAAGGAGCGCGAAGAAACAAATTGGCATGAAAACTACGAGCACGAGGAAGAAAAACTAATTATAAAAATTAATTCCCTGCTAGGTGAACACACCCCTGAGGCATGGGATACACTGCTAACTATGTTTGAAAACCCAAAGCTGCATGACATTTATGCGAACAGAGATCAGATTGCCTTAATATATATTTTTTTAAATATTTACCAATATGAACGTTATGAGGAAATATCTCCAACCATTTTATCACAAGGAACGGATTTAAATTATTTTGAGAATTTAATGCGGGATATAAGGTTCTTAATATGGCGATTATCCTTTTTTGACATTGAGAATAGTTCAAAATCAGACTTTGGAAACACTGAAACAGAAGAAAATGCATTATTTGATTATATTGAGGAACATAATATCTCCCCTGTTGCATTGTTTTTCTTAATTAACTCTTTATGCGTAGACCCACAAAAAATGCTTTTATATATTTCCAGCAAATATATGGAGGCAAAACAATTATACTATGTAATGGTAATTCTGGAATATTATGATGTACACTATCCCGGAAATGAGGATGTAAAATATATACTATCTGAAATGAGGAAAAATTATGAATAACAAAAAGTTTTGCTTTATCATGTGTGCAAACAATAAGCATTATGAACAGGAAGCACTTACATATATCAATCGTATACGTATTCCGGAGGGCTATAGTATGGATTGCATTTCCATATGGAATGCAACATCCATGACTTCCGGTTATAATGAAGCTATGACAGCATCAGATGCAAAATATAAAATATATATGCATCAGGATGTATTTATTATAAACCGAGATTTTCTTTATCGACTACTGGACATATTTAATAATCCGACCGTAGGCATGGTGGGTCTTGTCGGTGCCCCTAAAATGCCTGACAATGCAATTATGTGGAACGAAAAAGAGGTTGGCAGGATACTTACTAACCGCATTTGTCACACCTTTAAACTCGACTACGATGACGCAGCTGCACCGTTCCAATCTGTCGATGCCATTGATGGTCTTCTCATGGCAACACAATACGATATACCATGGCGTGAAGATTTATTTAAGCATTGGGATTTTTATGATGCATCCCAATCCTTTGAGTTTAAACGTGCGGGTTATAAGGTAGTAGTTCCATATATGAAAGAACCATGGGTCATACATGATGACGGATTTATAAATTTGAAAACATACTATCAAGACAGAAAATTATTTGTAAAGGAATATTTTTGATTTCCATCTGCTCATAATACCAACCGCCCTCAATCTTGTGCATTTTAAAGAAATCTATCTACAATCTGCATTTCATATTTTTCGTCCTTAATTTCTTCTACTATGTCTCCGCCACTAATCTCATTATTATATTTGTATGGTACTGCGGTTCTCTGACCCTGGCCTGCAAGCATCCACTCATACTCCATATCAACATGTCCGATATCAAGTGCCTGATAACCTGCGCATGCCAAATCATATGCAAGCACCGTAGCCGTAGGTCCCATGGAAATGAGTATCAATCGGTTCTTTCCAAATTTCAGGGCAGACTGCAATATATCATCATACCTGCTAAAAGCATGCTCTGCCGGACCAAGAATACGAATAATGTCGTCTGCATTATCAAACAAATCATTTCCGACTCCCATACGCGTTTTTTCACCCTCAACAATAAGAAGTCTCTTTCCTTCCCATATTTGCTTTAAATGCATAAATCTCCTTAATGGTGCATCTGTCATGTTATCCTTGTAAAGAACATATGGTCTTGTCATATTTGTATCATAATATACCTTATTCATATCAATAAGCTCATAGTGCTGCTTCCTTACCTCCGGAGTCAGATATGCTCTTATATTGTAGCGTCCGTCAACATTATACTTAGACAAATCACCATATACATCCATAAGGCCGATTAAAATATCGTCTCTGTCAGTGCTTAAAACCTCCTTTAGCCGTCTTATAAGTTCTTTATCAACATTTTGAAATTTCTGTCTAAATACGCCTGCCATTATGGCAAATTCTCCATCGCCAAATCTGCATATGGATTTACCCTCTGAAATTATTAAATCAATTGCCTTATCACCGCTTTCCACTATTGGGTACTCATACTTTTTATCACCCGCAAAGATTTCATATTGCAAATTGTCAAATGTAGTATTCATATACGCCTGATTGTTGGACAGCACCTTCACTGTATTATATATCTCATTAAAATGCGTCTGTATTTCGTCCTGTAATCTGCTTATCGTCTGATTTTGCATTCTTATAACATAATTCAGTTTTTTTATTGTTTCCTCCGATTTATCCTGTAACGGCTCCCTTATCATTTCCCCTACAGCTTTGTCAGAAAATATGGGCACGTCAACACCGGATATTACAGGTAACCCATATAAACGAGCCATGTCCATGTAACAGATATTTTCAACACTCCGATTTGTTATATAAGCATCAGCCTGACAAAATATCGCCCTCATATCATCTATATTTCCTATATAAAGATTAACATAACAGCGTTCATTTTCATACTGCTCAAAAAGCTTATCCAGTAATGCCAGCTTGTCATCTAAAATATCATCCTCCTGAATGTAGAGGAGCAATTCATAATTTGTATTTGCATATTCTTTTACAAATGCATCTATTACCTTTGGATATGTCGGGTATTGCTGTTCAAAATCAGGAATGTACAATAATATTTTTTCTTCTCCTACATTTTCTTTTGATATAGGGTTTATATCAACAGGAACAATTTCCCGAAGCTCACAGGCGGCGCCTTCATAATACGACTTTACAAATTCCTCCACAGACTCATACAACAGCTTCGCATTTTCTTCCACCTTCTGCTCTGACCAATTCCACCACCTGATTGTATTAAGTGCCTCTATCTGTTCTTTTTCAAAACGCCATCCGATTATCCTTGCCGGATTTCCTGCAACAATGGCATAATCAGGAACATTTTCCGTAACCACAGAGCCCGCCACAACAACAGCTCCATTACCCACGGTAACGCCACTCATAATAATTACTTTTTCATCTATCCGGCAGTCATTCATAATTGTAATCTGACCTTCTCTTTTTGTAAGATGAGGTCTTTTGTACTTTACTCCATCTATTCTGCCCTGTGCACAGCTTTTAAAATCATGGTTCATATCGACAATAAATGTGACATCCGGTGCAATGCTTGAGTATCTCCCCACCTGCACATTATATACACACTGATTATCCATCGAATTTTCAACAATCGCATCCTCAATATAACTGCCCCTGCCTATGGTGAGTATGGGAAACTGTCTGCCTTCATCAAAGACATCATCCATATACTGCATATCCTCTTTAACCGAATACTCCGGTATGTTTAACTTAAATCTCATATTAAAGCCCCCTTTAAAAAGTGCATAAAAGCCTCTTTATTCTCTACAGCCGTAGTAGTAGGTCTGCCCAAATCCTCTCTGGCTCCCAAGCCACATCTAACCTCAATAAAAGCAAGCGTATCACCTGCTTTCACCCTTTCAAGCTCTCTGTCAAGCGCCTCATAGGTATCAACCGATACCGCATATGGGTAACCGCATGCCTTTGCCACATCAGCAATGTCAATGCTTCCGGCAGCTGTCGGCATTCCACCTACGGTTTCATGAGCCTCGTTATTTATTACAATATGAATCATATTGCAGGGGCTGCTTTTTCCTATAACCGCCATCGCTCCCATATGCATAAGGGCTGCACCGTCGCCATCTATACACCATACCCTTGTTTCAGGCTTGTTTAAGGCTATTCCTAACGCTATGGAGGATGCGTGTCCCATTGATCCAACGGTTAAAAAATCATGCCCATGTCCCTGTTTTTTCTTTTCCCTTATCTCAAACAGCTCACGGCTTGCCTTACCTGTTGTTGAAACAATAGCGTCCTCTCCGCAGGCACAGGCTATGTGTTCTATAATCTCCTCCCGGATAAGCTTGTTGGAATTGCCGTAAGAAACCTCCCTATCATAGGTAAGTGCACCTTTTTTTATGACAAATGCCACCTGTTTTCCTGTCTTAAGCTTTTCCGTAAAATTCTGCATTACGTTTTTTATATCTTCCTCTGTTGTCTGCTTATCTATGACATATGCTGCTATATCCATAACCTCAAGAAGCCTTAATGTGACCTCTCCCTGAAATATATGCTGGGGCTCGTCATGTACATCGGGTTCTCCCCGCCATCCTATTATAAATACACAGGGTATGCCGTATACCTTGTCGTTCATCAACGATGCCACAGGATTTATAATGTTTCCCTCACCGCTGTTTTGCATGTATACAACAGGTGTTTTCCCCGTTGCAAGATGATATCCTGCGGCAAGTGCTGCCGCATTTCCCTCATTTGCCGCTATGATATGATGTGTTTCATCTGTCCCATATGTGTTCATAAGATAATTACATAGCGCCTTTAGCTGCGAGTCGGGTACTCCCGTATAAAACTCTGAACCTATTGTATTAAGCAGCGCTTCAACCAACATATTCATCCCTCCCTCTAATCTCTCATCATTCGGGTATACATCTGTCTTATTACGGCTTCACTGAGCCTGACAGGATGGTTTTTCAGTCTTTCCTGATTTACCGAGCCTGTGAGTATATCTAACTTTTCATCTGAATATTCACATTTTTGCAGCTTAAGACCTTCAAACAGCCTGTGAAAAGCCTCAGCCCCGTCCGTTGCCCTATTTCCGCCCATAATATGGGCAAGCTCTGTGAGGGTTTCCTGCAAATATCCCTGCCCTCTTTCATCCGCACAAAGCTCAGCCTCATTTATATGCTCCACCATATAAGTCCAAAGCTTATCAACACAAAGTGCAGCCGCATGTCCATGTGCAAATCCGTAAATTCCCGTAAGCTTATATGCCATTGCATGTCCTGCAGTTGTCTGCGTTATGTTGATTGCACGTCCTGCCATATATGCCGCATGCATCATTTCATCATTTGCCTCATCACTGCCACTCAGATATTTGTTAAAATTTGCGAGAATACGCCTTATCGCCTCAGTCGCATAACGCTTACTTTCATCAGTGGAATTCACGGACCAATAGGACTCTATCCCATGACAAAGAGCATCAAGTACCGTTGCCTTTTTCTGATATAGTGGAAGAAAATTTAATATATCACTGTTTATCATAACAAGGGACGGTATACATTTTTCGTCAGTGATTGAAATTTTTTTCCCTTCCCTGTAAATAACAGCAAATCTTGTAGCCTCACTACCGCTTCCCGCTGTTGTAGGAACTGCCATTAGGGGAATGCTGTTATCCCTGCACTCCTGATTCAAAAAATCCGTATCACGGTTCATATGTGCAAAAAGCTTTATGCATTTCGCCACATCCATCGCACTTCCGCCACCCACAGCCATAATCGCATCACAGCCGTTTTTGCAGAATTCATCCACACCCTTTACAACAGAGGTATAGTCCGGGTTTGGCAGAAAGTCAGAAAATAGTATGGTTTCTATGTTCAGCTCTGTTAATAAATCACAGATATTCTTATATATATCCATTTTGCACACAGAGTTTCCAGATACTAAAAGCATTTTTTTTATATTTAATCCTTTAATGTATTGCACTATTTTTCTGCGTTCACTCCACCGGCAGACCACCTGTTTTTTTTTCATATTTACCCCTTTAATCCTCCTCAGGAATCAGTGTTATTATGTCCTTGATAGACATACACATGTCGTCACATTCCTTTGCCCTGTGGTTTTCCAATATGGTCTGTGCCGCTTTCTGCATAGCCGGAAAACCCGTTCTCGTAAGCTGGTTCGCATATATGACAACATTTACTCCCCTCGCCTTAAATTCCTCCTCAGTCACCGTATTGAAAGAGGTCGGTACAACAACTATAGGGGTTGTGACATTTTTCTCCCTAAACTTTTCCACGAAAGAAAATATTTCGTCGGGCTCCTTTTTCCTGCTGTGTATCATGATTGCATCCGCTCCTGCATCAGAGTATGCATATGCTCTTTTTAGCGCATCCTCCATTCCTTTTTCCAATATTAGGCTTTCTATTCTTGCACATATCATGAAGTCATCTGATTTTTGTGCCTTTTTTCCTGCCTTTATTTTCAAGCAGAAATTTTCTATTGTATCCTGCGTCTGCTCTACCTCCGTGCCAAACAGAGAGTTCTTTTTAAGTCCCGTCTTATCCTCAATTATAACCATGGAAACGCCCATTCGTTCCAGAGTTTTTACGGCATACACAAAATGCTCGGTAAGCCCTCCGGTGTCCCCGTCAAATATAATGGGCTTTGTTGTGACCTCCATTATATCGTCAATGGTGTGAAATCGTGAGCTCATGTCAACAAGCTCTATGTCAGGTTTTCCCTTAGCTGTGGAATCGCAGAGAGAGCTGACCCACATGGCATCAAACTGATAGGTTTTCCCCTCCTGATATACCATGGTTTTTTCTGCTATAAGCCCTGTTATTCCGCTATGTGCCTCAAGGGCAGTAACAAGCCCCTTCATTTCAATCAGACGCTTTAATCTTCCTATTCTTATTCCCGGCAGTGACAGTTCTGCCCTTGCACGTTTCTCCAATTCCTTATATTTTTCATCGTCTGAGTATGCAAATTCAACAAGCCTTCCACCATACTCTGAAAGTCCGGCAACAACCTCATCCCTGACAGGCTTCTGAAAGCCCTTCTTCCAGTCGTCACCATGTACAACTATCGCAGGCTTCAGCATTTCAATATTTTCCTTATAGCTTAAAGTCTTTTGTTCTACAACGGAATGTACACCCACAATATTTTCAAACATGGATTTTCTTTCGGAAAACGGAAGAAGCGGGTATCTTTTATAGCTTGCAACCACATCATCTGAAAGCACACCCACTACAAGCTTTCCCAAACGTTTTGCTTTTTTAATAATATCTACATGCCCGCTATGTAAAATATCTGTAGAAAAACACATATATACCGTTCGGTTTTCTATCTCATTTACACGCTCGGACATTATCTTCAAATCCTCTGCATTATCAATCTCACCACATAACAAATCCTTTACATCAATGGGATATATATGACAATCGTCTGATACATCATTAAATGCATTTTCTGCGTAGCAATTTGTTTCCTGTCTTTCCACATATCTCTCAATCCGGTTAAGCCAATGTCTAAAATCCTTCATATTAAGTTTATAAAGCGGCTGGGCTGCAACAGCATTGTCAAAGAAATTTATCCCAACCTTAACCACACGTCCGTCATCTATTACAGCCTTAAAATCCTTTTCAGGAAGGGGCTGCGTAGTGCTTACCGCCATGCAGCTTTCCTTGCTGTCCATAACCATATCCAAAGCTTCATTTTCCACTACCAAATCGCCATGCATTAACAGTATGTTATCGTCTAAGTATTCTCTTGCACAGTATATTGAGTATATATAATTTGTCTTGTCGTATATGGGATTTTTTACATAGGTAATATTTATGGGCAGGCTCAAGCTGTCGCAGTAACCTTCCAATACTGAGTCGAATTTTCCTGTTGTTATTATTATGTCCTTTATACCTTTTTCTGCTATCTGTTTTAGCTGCCGGCTTATTATTGTTTCTGTTCCGTATATTTCTGTCATACATTTGGGATGCTCTGATGTGAGTACTCCCATACGACTTCCTATTCCGGAATTTAGAATTAATGCTTTCAATTTTGTTCCTCCTAGGCATTTAATTTTACAATTCTCTTTAATGCTGTCAATACAAATTACTTCACCGCAATCTTATTTTCCCATATTTTTTTGGTATCAGCTCCTGCAAATTCTGTCAGACATTCTATATACCTGTCCCTCATCTGCGCTGATTGTAAAATTACCTTATCTGCATTTACAACACCGGGAACCGTACAGAAATATCTCATTGTATACAATGCCCGACTGTCGTCAGGCGTAATTTCATCCAAAACAAAATATGGTACATAAACAAGCATTTCCGTAAATTTTTTCAAATTACGTGAATAATATTCAGGGTCAACACTAAACGTATAATTACATTCATCATATGGGTTTTGCATTATAATAACATCAGGCTGTCTCTTACTTAAGTCAAACTCCTTATAATCAGTAATTTTTACATTATCGGGAAATTCATTTCCCTCATAAAACTGTTTCCCCTGCTCTCCTCTTGCACCTCTCTCATAATAAGGAATAGGAATAACATATACGTCACATTCCGAATCACTGACTGCCCGTTCCCACATATCCTCCATTGCACCCCAGTAGGAGGCACGAAACGGGAGAAACACTACAGTTTTTCTGTCAAGTATATTTTTCTGTATACTGTTGGTGATTTTATCAAGAATTTCCTTAAGGCTTTCCCCAATAATCTCCGCAACCTCCCTGCTTACAGGTCCCTCCAAAAGCATCTGATGTATATTATAAAGAAGCTCTAAGTATTCCTCAAGTACACCAACAGTAATGTGGCCTTCACCATATTCACTCTCAATCCTTTCACCCATGCCTATTGCACCTTCATGGCACTTTTCAAGTATTTCAAGGCAAATATTATAATTTCCTGATTGAAGCATTGACATATGAATATTATGCGTCTGTCCTATTGAAGCAATAAAAAGCTTCAAATCCGCCTTTAACCCCTGCTCCACCAAACGTCTGTCTTTTTCTAAATCCTCTTTCTTAAATTTATATAGAAACGGATATGTTTTAACAAGACCTATAAAAAAATTCTCCTGCTCCTTATAGAGCGGATAATCATGGGCACTGCCTCCTTTTTGAATTTGCATGTAATCTCCATATTGTATTCTCAGAACATTATCCCAACCTACGGGCACAGGAATTTCTGTAATTTCAAAGGGCATATGAAGCACTTTATCAAAGTATGCAATCGGATACTTATGTTTATCTTGCGGAATCCACCTCCTCATATATGCAACCTCGGTTACCGCCTCATGATTAAACATTGTAAATACATTCTCTACCGCCTCAAATAGCTGCTGTCTGACAGGCTTAGGACTATTTATGGATATATCACAAATATCCTTAACCGTTTCAAGAATTTCTCGTATCTTTACGCTGTCACTATTATCAAAGGGCATGTCATATGCCGCTTTCAAGAGTCTTTGACCTGTTTTTTTTCTTTCCTCCTCCTTTTTTTCATCCGGAGAAACCTTATCCAAAGGGAAAATATCAATTCCGACTGCATAAGGGCATTCATGGTATTTATCCAAATACTCTCTTTCAAAATTTAAACCATGCTCATTGGTTACTCTTGTCAGATAATCATAATAAACCTCATTTTTATGCATATTAAGCACAACATAGCTTTGAGGAAGCTCTCTCTCTGCAATTTCATTGAAACGTATATAATCGTCTCTCATCATACATATGTCTATGTCATCATCCCACGGGATAAAGCCTTTATGACGCACAGCGCCAAGAAGCGTTCCAAAATCCGCATACCATGTAATATCGTATTTCCTGCAAACCTTATCAAATTCTGCCAACACCTCAAGCTGTGCCGCCCAATATCTTTTCATCAATCCCGAAACATAAAATCCGTCTCTTACTTCATCCATAAAATATGTATGTGGAAATTCCATTTTACTCTCCTCACCATTTGTCTTTATTCTACCTCATCCAAACATAACGGTTCACCAAATTTATAATCAGCCTTTGCTCTTTTTCCCAAAAGTTTATCATAATACTTAGGCAAGATACCTATTGCCGGACGTACACTTTTTATATTATGCTCAGTAAATACATCACCTTTTTTTATATCTGCACATGCCACTAACGAACGTCTGCTGCATAACCCGTTTTTCTCATGCTCTGTCAACTCATACGTGCTGCTTCCCATAAATATTTTAGCATTTCGCACATCCTGAACCATCTTGGCAAATTCCTCAATACTCATGGAAAAACCTGAATCCGGTGTATCAATATCCCTGCTTAAGCAAACATGCTTTTCGATTACCTGTGCCCCAAGCGACACCGCTACAACCGGTGCTAGAGAGCCAAATGAATGGTCTGACAAGCCCACTACCTTATTAAATCTGGTTTTCATATCAGATATAACAGCTAAATTCATATCCTCAGGCTGAGCAGGATACTGACTACAGCATTTAAGCAAAACAATATTTTCGTTACCATATTTTTTGCAGGCATTTACAGCTTCTTCTATTTCTTCAACAGATGCCATTCCGCATGACATCACAATCGGTTTTCCCTTGGCAGCCACATATTCAATCAAGGGAATATCCACAAGCTCAAAGGATGCAATCTTATAAAATTCCACGTTTATGTTTTCCAAAAAATCTACAGCCGTCCTGTCAAAAGGCGTAGACAGAAAATCCATTCCCAGTTCCTCGCATTTTTCCTTCAAAACAGGCTGCCACTCCCAAGGTGTGTACGCTTCCTTATACAAGGTATAATAATTGTACCCGTCCCACAAGCCGCCCTTTAGTCGGTATGGTTCCAAATCGCAATCCAAAGTAAGCGTGTCCGCCGTATATGTCTGTGTTTTCACACAATCTGCCCCTGCCTTTGCAGCCGCCTCGATAATTTCTATTGCCCGTTCTATTTTTCCGCCATGATTTGCTGACATTTCCGCAATAATATACACATCGCCATTTTTAATTTTCTCATTAAACTTCATTATAAATATCCTCCAATAATGTATTCACAATCCGCCACGCTCCCCTGCCGTCAACAACCTTCCGCATCCTGTCACTGTACGCTTCCGACATATACGTGTCCTTTGTAAAATCTTGAATATATTTCCATATATTTTTTAACGCTTGTTTGCTGTCATCAATAAAGCTTCCACCATGTACCATGATTTCGTTGACATCAAAAAAACACGAATCCAGCTTTTGGTCTTCAGAGGCTTCGTAAAATATGGTCGGCACACCAACGGCACACAATTCATATAAGGTTGTACTTGCCGCCGAAACCGCCAAATCACATTCGGCCATAACGGATGCCATGTTGTTTATGTCCACAAGTATGGTAACATTTGTAAATTCAGCTTCCTTATCCCTAAGCTCTTGAAGATTGTCATTTAACCTGCCTGCAACGACAATAAATTCATATTCCGAAAAGCCCGGCTGTTTGGAAAAAAAATCAAGCTGCTGCCCTAAGCAATTGCGTATATCCCCACCCCCGCACAACAGCAAAATTCTTCTGACCTTATCACTGCGTTTTATTTCAACATTGGCAAATTCCTCCCTGAGAGGCACATATGATGGTCCAAGCATACATACAACAGCTTCATTTTCATATCTTTTTTCATAATCATATAAAGAACAAAAGCCATTGTAATTCAATACATAGCTGACCTGGTACTTATGAGAAAAAAAATCATCAAAACACATAACCGGAACAATATCATTTATTTCCTTTAGATACTTTGGGGAGGCATAATATGAGTCAACAACAAGCAGCTTAACATTATCTTTTATTATAATGTCTTTTATTTCATCAAGCTCCTCCTCAAGATTATTCCACATGCCATTGAGCATAATCGCACTGAAAAAATTGGCTTCAATTATTGATTTACATTCAGCCTCCACAGTAAAAAAAACAACGTTCTCACCCCGTTTTTTCAGCTCTTTAGCTATTGTAAGACATCGCATTACATGTCCCGTCGCCAGTTTTTTATTTGCATCTGTTCTTATTGCAATCATATTTCCATCTTCTTCTCATTTAAATTACTAAATGTCCAAATTAATCACACTGCAATACATTTATATTTTCCATACAGCTAATAATATATCGCATATCATTTTCATTGTATCTGTGATCGCAGGGAATAGCAAGCATATTATCGTATATATATTTTTCTTCATCGTTCATAAACATAGCCGCACCTTGGGGAATAGGCCATAATACGGGAAGAAAAACATTTTTCTTTTTCATTTCCTCCTGTATATATTCCCTTTTCATTTTTACACAAACCGCATAATATAACGGTGCTACGGCATTTTCCGGCATTAAATTTTCCAGCCACTCAATATTTTGAATCCCCCTTTTCAATACTTCAAAATTACTTGTTCTGATTTTCAGAAATTTATCAGTATCTGCACTTTCCAAAATCTTCATTGCCTCATGGGACATTCCAAAAATTTGTGTTTTTTCGTCTAGAATTTCCTCAGCCCTTTTATTTAGCTCAAGGAATTCGGCTTTGTCATCAAAGCATTCATCAAGATACCTGCGCTTAAGCTCCATTGCTTTTGTTTTTGTTGAAACATAACTACTGTTTTCTTCAAGCGGACAACTCAATAATTCCTTATCCTGCCTTGCATCGTCACACAGTAAGCAGAAGCCGCCATCGGCAAAAGGAAACCATTTTCTCAGACTTCCCACATAATAATCCGCACCATATCCGTTCATGTCCAAAAACAGGGACTGCGTCATATCTTCTATAATGCTGATACCTTGCTTTTTATACTCCTCAAGTCTCGGACGAATTTCAGAAAAACCATCATAACCGTAATATGTATGAAATAAAATAATGTCAGGCTTAAAGGTTTCGACCAAATTATAAAATTCATCAGACAGAACATTTAACTGTTTATCTATATGGAAAAAAGCAATCTCATATCCTGCTGCCTCAAACGGAACTATTACCGTATCGCATGTATATGCAGGAAGTAAAACACGCTTTTTTACTTTCTTTTTACTCTCTATATCAGAAATTGCATATTCGATAGCATCCCTGCCACTTCCCAATAACACCGCCCTGTCACACAGAAAATCAACAAGCTTTGCGGCATTACCGCTTTTTTTCGGCAATTCTTCATATTCATAAAAGCTGCCTATCTCGTATCTCATACTATTTCCCCTTAAAAATTCCTATAATTTCCTTTTCGGCTTATTCATAATTTATTCTTATCTTATTTAATGCATGCTCACACGCCCTCACAGCATTTTCAACATTTGTGTCCTGCGCAATTACAAAACCAACACGATCCAGACTATTTTTTATTTCCTTTGCATCATATCCAATACCGTGAACAATACGAACCTGCTTTACACCTTGAATATTTTCTGCTTCCTCCAGCCCCTCAATATGTTTTATCCTTCCAACAGCATTTTTAATATATCGAATGGCTGCTGCCTTGTTATACTTAGGCTCAATATCAGGCAATTCTCCCATAGCAATTCTGATACAGCACTCCACCATATCAATACCTGTTGATAATGGAACAAGCTGTGTCGTAATATTATCGCCGCCCAGTCTTGCCCCAAGCTCCACAACCTTAGGTCCGTCCTTTGTTATCATAATTTCTGTATGAGATGGTCCTTCTGTAATTCCAATTGCCTTGTTTGCAGCTACTGCAATTTGTGCAATTTGTTTTTTTATTTCTTCAGGCAACATTGACGGTTCAGAATGTCCCATTTCTACAAAATATGGGGCACCGGTGGTTAGTTTATCTGTAATTTGAATAACATGACATTTGCCTTTTATAGACAATGTTTCAACACTGACCTCAGAGCCTTCCATATATTCTTCAATTATTACATTGCCATTTCTGGAAAAAGACTTACTGTATTCATATATATAATCAATATTTTCTTTGCTGTTTGTATCCAAAAGACAAACACCTCTGCTTCCGGAATTGTCAGCCGGCTTCACAATACATTTATATCCCAAATTTATAATTTTGTTTACAGCATACCGAAATTCATCTTTTGTTGCGGCACTGAAAAAAATGGGGATGGGCACGTTATATTCTGCCAATGCATTACGCATCATAACCTTATTCGTTGCCTTGAGTGCTGTTTCGTCCGAAATTCCAACAAGATTCATTTTTTTTGCAATAGCAGCAACTGTACGCATTGGCATATCACTTGCGATTGTCATTACACCATCAATTTTATATTGTTGTGCCGCGTTTAGTGCATTTGGTATATCAATCGTATTAATATTTAAACCAATATCTGCTTCTGATAATCCAATTGCATTTTTATCCATATCAATTGCAACTACCTCCAGCCCCATATCCTTTGCTTTTTGAATTGCAGGTAATTGGAATATTCCGGCACCTAAAATCATTATTCTTTTCATGGCGTTTTATCCTCTCATCAGATAATTACTATTTCCTCTTAAAAATTCCTATAATTTCCCTTCCATAACCCATTTTGCCTAACAGTCTGTAAACCTCTATGGTATCCTCCATAGATTTTTCATGCATCATGTTTTCCAACTCAACCTTAGCCCTGTAGCAGGATTTCCCCACTGTTTTATTTTCATAATAATTTGTATTTTCATTCAATAAATTAAAATCGATAAATGAATTCCCGATAAAATCTACGCACCGGTATCCACAATCATCAAGTAACGCAATAAGCCCATCCTTATTAAAGTAAGACGGATGCCCCGTTTCATCCAGCCAATAATCTCTTTTCAATTTACCTTCATTTACTAATTTAATTTGCAAATCAGAATAATTATTGGCAACCTTAATAAAGAAAATGCCCTCCTCTGCCAAAATTGCATCGCATTCTTTTATAAGCTCCTTTGGATTTAAAACCATATCAAGCACTGCATCCATGTTAATAATATCCCATTTGTGTCCTTGATTTGCAGCGTCCGCAACCAGCTTATAGCAGTCGCCATATATAACCTTATCAGCCATATGGGGATTATGCTTTAATACGCCATAATGACTGTAGTCCATTCCCGTCACCTGATAGCCCGCTTTGTCAAAATGTGAAATGGCAAAGCCTTCACCGCACCCAATATCAAGAAATCGTTTTGCTTCGGCACAGACATGCTGTTCGATTAAGTATTGTTTCTCCTTCAGCTTGTTTTCAAAAAACACAAGCTCTGCATCCTCATATGACTGTTCATATTGGCTCATGGAATTCTGATAATATTCATTCTCAAATTCCGCCTGTCGTTCCTCGGCAGTAGGTTTATTTTTCAGCTCATAATATCCGTATTGATTTTTAAATACCTTTTCAAATTGCATATTGTGATATTCCTCCCATATACATAGCTTCAAGTTCATCCTTTGAACATATTAAAGAAAACGCATTCTCTGCGTTCTCCGGGTCCATAGTTTCATACCATTTCCATACAAGGTTTATATTGGGCATTTTTACATCATACAAATTTCCCAAATCCTTTATTATCTTTAGACCATAGCAAAAATCCGCAGTAAAATATCTTGATTGAAAATCCGGTACCCATCCGTCACTTTTTTCTATCATTGGTGATGTCAGCCCCTTAAAGGCAGTTATACTTTTTATTTTATTTGTCATTTTTTCTATTGTAGGGCTCTCATAATATTTTCTAAGCGAAACAACGCATGATAAATCTAATGGCATCGTCTCACAAAGCCTTTGCAGCTCCTGATCCATGTTAAGTAACATTTCCGAAGAATCATCCGTCCATTCCTCGTAAAACAAATAATTTTTAGGATATGTCATTCCCTTTTTATAATCCCTGAACATTGCATACAGCCTTGCCGTATGCAAAATAGGATTTGACGGCGTAAGAGTTACATTTAGATAATTCGGTAGCAAAGTGCATGGCATATCAAATAGCTTTTCGATCATGTCGCAAATTTTTTTTGTATTTTTAGAAGGAATTGCGGCAGCTTCAATACTCTTTTTTCTTCCAAGCATATACACGGCTTCCCCATATTTTTTTAATCTAGCAATACTGTGTACACGTTGAAAACCAAATAAAACGCATCCCTTATCAATCAAATTTTTAAATGCAAATTCTGCACCTCCACTTCCCGGTATAACCCCAATTAGTTGTCCCTTTTTTACTAAAGGAAATAAAAGAGCAGACATCTCGCCAAACATAATGGACGGTACTGTAATCCACACCACATCGGCATTTTCAACCGCTGTTTTTATGTTTCCCGTCACATTAGCTAAAGCTGCCTCAAACAAATAATTATCATCTATGTCAAAAACCTTGATTATGCCGTCAAATTCTTCATATCGAGGCGTATACATTGTAACCTCATGCCCCTTATTTGCCATTTCCGCTGCCATCAGTGTACCAATGTTTCCTCCACCTATAACTGTGTGCTTCATTTTATACACATACCTCCTTCAGTGCACTGACAAGCCTTTGGTTGTCTTCTTCGTTTCTGACTGCAATTCTTACATACTCCCTGCCCTCAAATTTAACCTTATCTGATAAGTCTTTAATTAGTATATTGTAGTCTGCAAGCAGCTTTTTTGTAAGCTCTCTCGCTGTCATACCGCCGCATAGTTCAACCATAACATAATTTGCCTGGGACGGAATCACTCTTATATTTTTTATTGTACCTAAAGCATCCATAAGCTTCGTACGGGTTTCACGTATGCAATTAAGTGCATTCATATAATCATTTGTGTACTTTTCAGCAATTTGCATATAAAACTCACCAAATGAATTTATGTTCCATATTGCAACATCCTTTTTCATGGCTGCAATCATATTTTCATCTGCTGAAACCAAAACTCCTAATCGGATACCCGGTACGCCATATGATTTTGAAATAGATTTTACCACAGTTAAATTTGTATATTTACCGATTATTTGTTCATCAATAAGCGTTTTTTGTTCATCAGAGAAATCTACAAACGACTCATCCACAATAATTTTGATTTTCTTTTCAAAACACCAGCCTATAAGCCGGAGCAATTCATCATACGGAATATAATTTCCACTTGGGTTATCCGGATTTATTACGATAAGCGTATTTATTTCCTTATCTGCAAAAAAGGTACATAAATCACCGGCGGTATAGGACATATCTCTATTTGCAGGCATAAAATATACACTGGAGGCCTCACCAAATCTATTTGGATATTCCTCAAATGTAGGTCGGACAAATCCAATTTTTCCATCAATATGCTCCATAAGACATTTAATTAACTCGGCAGCTCCATTTCCAACCAAAATATGATTTTGGTGCACATCAAAATTTTTAGCCGCAAGAAGACTGTTAATCTTCATACCGGACGGATACTGGGTCAAAAGTGTTTCAAAGCTTGCTTTCATTTCATTCATCAGCTTTTCCGGTGGAAAATATGGATTTACAAGATAGCAAAAGTCAAGCAGTCTCGGATATCTCCAATAACCTCCATATCTGCCCTGTATGCTGTCCAGTCTCTTATCAACATCAGGTGCAAACATTGACGCTGCAATATCCAAATCCTGAAGGTCATCAATTTCATACCATAGCTGTCCATCCAGCTTCTTAGCCTTTATTTCAGGATCGTCAAGCATAGTAATAACCCTGAGAACCTGTTCATAATACTCATTATTGCCAAGTGCCTTTACGTATGCATCCAAAAACGGAACATAATGTGTTTCCGAAAAATGCTGACTGAATTTATATATATTTACGGTTTTGTAATACTTCGGAATATCCTCAAATACAAACTTTTTTCCCGGTATAAAAGCCTCTATGGAATCATCAGCGCCAATCTGTATACAGGTTCCGTCCATCCATGACTCATATTTATCTACAAGAGCCAATGTTTTTCTCGGATCATTTATCAAAATTTCCAAAATAGAATCCTCAAATATCAAATCCGATTCAAGAAGTACGGTATCCTCCTTTAACAGATATTCCTTTGCCAGGAACAGCGAATATATATTGTTGGTTTTGTCATATACATTATTTTCTACATAGCATATGGGAGTTTTTATATCAAGCTTTTCAATGTAATCTATCAGCTTCTGCCCCTCATATCCAACGACCAGTACAATTCTTGACAAATGTAATCCGTCTAATTGGTGCAGCATCCTGTCAATTAATGTTATGCCGTTTACCTTTACCATACATTTTGTATTATTATGTGTCAATTCCTTAAGCCTTTTACCCATACCGGCTGCCAATATCAGTCCCTGCATATTTACATCTCCTTTAATCTCTCCAATGCAGGAGGAAATGTCCCACATTTTTCATAGTAGCTTCTAGCCTGTTCAAGCTCTCCCACACACTCATATATTACTCCTATGTTATAATTTGCACGAAAGCTGTCAGTCCCCTTGACCCTCACAATGGTTTTTTCCGTAGCCTTAGTAAATTCAGCAACCGCCTCGTCAAGCATACCGTTATTCATATATATAAGTCCCATAAGAAAAACGAAATCTGATGACACTGCAAATTCCTCGTAAACACCCAATAATCCAAGTGCCTTTTCATATTGCTTCGTCTCAATAAGGCAGTATCCATAACCTTCCACACAGTCCTGCACATACTCTAATTTCGGGTCAACATCAAGCTCCATTACCCTGTCAAAATAAAGAAGTGCATCCCCATATTTTCCTTCCATGTAAAAGGTCTTTCCAATCTGATATAAAATATATGTATCCTGCGGATTTTTCTTCAGCTCCTCCAAAAGAAGGGTACGATTTCTATCGGTCTTTGCCTTTCTGATTTCCAAATCACCATCATATCCGTCATGGGACATTGTAAGAGGAATGGAATAATATTGTATATCTTTGCCATCGTTTCTCACAAGCTGTTCATGTATGGTACACTCATAATGATACAGCCTTTTACAAAACAGACGGCTCACACGCTCATTTGAAAGAAAAGTCTCATTTCTCCTTGTAAATTCATTTATGCGAAGCAACCTGCCCACACGCTCAGGATAAAGCTCAAGCAGCCGCTTTGTTTCCTCTATATCAAATTCTGTTATAACCTCATCGCAGTCAATAGGCAGAATAAAATCACAGCCTGCCTTGCTTATGGAAAAATTACGTGCCGCACTAAAATCATTAATCCACGGAAAATCATACACCTTATCTGTATAACGCATGGCAATTTCGCGTGTTTTGTCGGTAGAGCCCGTATCCACGAAAATGATTTCACAGCCGTAAGGTGTAAGCGCCGACAGGCACTTATCAAGCACCAATTCCTCATTTTTTCCTATTATACAAAAAGATATCATGTGTTTTTTTCCTTTCTAAAGTCACCCAGCCATTTGGTAACAATATTCATGCAGTCTGCCAAAAGCTTCTCATCTTCTATTGTCTCTCCTTCTGCATTCCTCAAATCCATACAGGCATTTTCAAGAGAAACCCTGCATTCATGGTCCACAAGTCCATTCGACTGTATGTAAAATTTATAGTCTTTTCCTAAAATCATCGCACTGTAATAGCGATTTGGAAACAGGCTTTGGGAAAAAACATATTCCTTTTCTTTTTCTCCTCCAAAGTACACCGGAAGCTGTCCGTCCATCCCTCCAAGCCTCTCGTCAAAAATCCCTGCAAGCCTTGTCAGTATATGGACATAATCTATTGTCTCCATTTGTTCGTCACAATAAGTGTTCAAGGATGCTTCGCCTCCACGCAGCATAAGCGGTATATTCATCCTCTGCTCACAGATAAAATAATTTCCCTCATCCACATTAAAACCGTTTCCGTGGTCTGAAATCAGAGAAATGACAAATTCGTCCTCATCATAATTTTCCAATACATAATCGTATATATATTTTAGTTGGCTGTCCACATGTTGTAACTGATACCCATATACCATTCTTCTATGCACACTTGGGGTCTGATACAGACCGCTTCCTCCCTCATTGTCAACTTCATGGGTATTGACAGGAAGGTGCGACTGTACAGAAATCGACATAGGCCAATAGCCTGCCACAAAGTGCAGATCCTGCATGTCCATCCATATAAACTGATCCGTTTCCGAAAAGGCCTTAATATGCTCAATTGTTTCACTTACAACATTATCAACATGAAATACCGCCTCTGAATATCCATATAAAAATCTATCGATACCTCTTATATATCCATACTGAGGTACAACAGAACCATTGCCCCCAATGTATGCCGTAAAATATCCGTTATCATGAAAAAGCTCCGACAGCAGAGGCATATTGGAAGGTATAGGATAATGGGCATCCTCATTTAACATCTGATGCACGGTAGAACGCTGCCCTGTCCAATAGGAGGCAACACTTGGATATGTAAATTCGGAACCGGCATAATATTCATTGCATATGACACCCTTTTTAAAAAATTCATATGTATTCGGCATATATGTTTTTAAATCCTCATCACGAATATATTTATAATTCAGGCTATCAATAAATATATTCAAAATAAGCTTTTTATTGCCCTCATGATGATATAATGGTACAGGCTTTCCAAACACAGCCTGCTCCTCTGTTCTAATCTCACTGGCTTTCTCAAGACGCAAATAACTATACCCTTTCGCATATCCCTCCAAAAAGCTACAGTCTTTTCCGCTGTTAAGCTCCTTTACTTTAATCGTATTGTATTTACCATCTATATTTGTGACAACTGGTAATACACAAGGAAAGTCTGTTAATTTGTCGTCAATCACAGCAGACCTGCCCTGTCTGATTACCTCATATATCTCTGACTTTATCAAAACTCCATTTTCAACATTGCCGCATTCTGTACAATACGGAAACCATGCGTCATACCTTCCTATGTAGTATTCCTTTCCAAAGTATCTGTGTTTACCCCAAAAATTTTCTATATTTTCATAACACGCAAAATAATTTTCGCAAATATTCTTGTCCTCAGCATTGACATTAAACAGCTCGTCCTGATATTTGATTCTTTGTCCAAATTCAAGCTCATTTAAATGCCGTACTGCTTCATTCATAATCTCATTTATTTTACCAAGCAGCTTCTCCTTCGGTACAAGCTCCTTTTGATATATATACTGCAACTTATATAAAAGGCTGTAATAACGGTAGCTTTCTAGCCACTCACTCATATTTTCAGCACACACAGCAACCATATAATTTGCTTTCAGGCAAATACGGTTTCTGACAACGGCTTCCCGTGCATGAATTAAAGCATTGCTCCAATCACCATTTTGCGAATATTCATCTATCCTATCCAACAACTCATCATATGAATCATACTGCATACTCCTTCATCTCCTAAACCACTACTTCTGCCTGTTTATTATATCAGGCTTTTATACCGCTCTGCAATGTATTTATACTTCTCCCCATACTCCTTAATTATCTCACGTCCTCCCTGCTTAAGCAGTGCACAAAAATACTCAAAGCCTACACACCTTTGATTTTTATCACACATAAGCCATGACGCCATCAAATCAAGCTTACCATGAAGGTCAAGGCTCTCCCCATATAAAGCAAGCTTAAGTACAGGTGCAAGCCAGCTTTCTTCTATTTCCTCCTCGTACATTACATACTTAGCATCTGCAATCGCCTCGAAAGTTTCAAGAAGCTCCGGAAACATAACGACTGATATTGCCATCATTTCCATAATTTCATCACAGGATAAAATTGCTTCTAACTGTGCTAGGATTTCTGTTCCGCCTACGTCTATTTTATTCATATACTTATTACGGCAACGTCCAAGACACAATGACCGCATTGACGTAATCTCATTATTTAAAATACGTTCTGCTATATATTGTATATCCGATTCTACGTCAAAGCCCTCACACAGAAAAACATTTTTTATACTTCTCCACTGTACTGCTGTTCTGAAAAATGTGGAATCCCAAATCCACCACCCATCCGTCTGCGAGGTATTTCTTGTCAGGAAATATACTGCATAATCTATCGTTATGATTTTTTTCGCATGTACCATAGCTTCAGTCATTCCTCCGCAATCACCATAGTACGGCTCAAAAAAGTCAATATTGTGCTGTCTTAAAAACGAAATGTTTATGTAATGAAAAAAAGAGTTGTAATAGGTATTGCGCATAATTTCCGCAATCATATGAGAACGATTATTTTTAGGCTCCCATGTCATCCTTGGCGGTATTCTTTGACCCGTTATCGTAGCCTTCCCCTCCGAATACTCCGTTGCTCCCATTCCCACATACATAATATCCGGTGTTTCCTTTTCACAAAGCTCTTGCATATAATCCAAGGTTCCGATATTGATACAATCATCCGCTGCCAAAAAAGAAGTATATACCCCTTTTGCATGGGAAAGACAAATTGATGCGCCCTTAGCCCAGCCTACATTTTCTTTTCCTTTTATGCCATGTATTCTATCATCAGCATACATGGCATTTTCAATCATTTCCCACGCTGCATCGTTTTTGTCGCTGTTATCAAGTATAATCAACTCCCATGCCGTAAACGATTGCTTGAGCAGGGAATTGATTGCGGCATTTAACAGGCTTGTATCATTATATACACACATCATATACGAAAAAAACGTTGGTCTCTCAGCATACGACTGCCCTGTTTGATTTTCCATGCTGGCATTCTTCCATTCCTCACAGGATTTTCTATCTGTAAAATCGCACAGCATATTATTGTATAAATCGTCAAGTAATTCTTGTATCTCCATCCGGTTCTCCTTTTTTTTCCGTTTCAAGCATGGTGCGGTATTTCATCTCCGCAATCCTCCAGTCAGCCTCATTATCTATATCCTGCACCTCCAATTCAGATACAATATAGGGACTGAAGCGGTCTGCACAAAATCCATTATCCGCATCAATTCTGTAAATACAATATTGTCCGCAATCATGGTAAATTGGTTCTAAATCCTGACTCCTCGAATTAATAAATTCCGGAAACTGATATGTAAGAAGCCCCTCTTGAATTGTAAACGCTCTTTGAGGGGGATAGCTGTAACGTACAACCGGAAGCAATGCAAGCTGATTCTCCTTTTCAAAAACCTTCATGGAGTCCTTTAATTTTTCTGCAGTCACAAATGGCGCCGTCGGATAAATACAGCACATTACATCAAAGTGCCTGCCTCTTATCTCATATTCTTTAAGCACCTCTCTGATAACATCATCTGTTGAAGCATAGTCACTGCTTGCTGCCTCACTTCTCATAAATGGCACGGACGCCCCATACTTTACTGCAAGCTCCGCAATTTCAGGACTTTCCGTTGATACCATAATCTCATCAAAAAGACCGCTGTCAACGGCAGCAGCAATTGAATATGAAAGTATGGGTTTCCCACAAAATTCTTTTATATTTTTACCGGGTATACGCTTACTGCCACCACGTGCAGGAATTATTGCCAATCTCATATTAACCTTCCACCTTTCGCAAAATTTTATTTTCCCATATTTGTTTTGTGTCTGCTCCTGCAAAAGCCGTCAGACATTCTATGTACCGCTTCCTCATCTGCTCCGACTGCACTACTACCTTATCTGCACACACAACTCCCGGCACAGTACAGAAATATCTCATGGTGGAAAGACCTTTTTTATCATCATCCTCTATTTCATCCATAACAAAATAAGGGATATATACAAGCTGTTCCGTATATCGTCTGAGATTCCTTGAGAAAAATGCAGGCGGAACACTTATCGTATAATTACACTCATCATAAGGATTTTGTATGAAAATCACATCAGGATGCCGACCTTCAAAATCATATGTCTCGTAATCCGTAACCGAAACATATTCGGGAAGCTTGTCCCCCTCATAATGGATGGCTGTCTCCCTTCCTATGACATCCTTTTCGTAATATGGAATAGGCACCACATATACATCGCACCCTTCCTCCATGCAGGCTTCCCTCCATGCAGGCTCCATTTGTTCCCAATAGCAAGCACGAAACGGCATAAACACAACCTCTCGTCTGTCCAAAACCTCTTGCTTTATGCTTTCCTTCAGCTTCTTAAGTATTTCCTCCAGATTATTTGCAATAATACAGACTGCATCTTGTGTAATGTCTTCCTCTAAAATCATCTCATGTATCTCATAAAGCAGCTCACAGTATTCCTCCAAAAGTCTGACGGTTACACTGTCTTCTCCATAATTCTCCTCAATTAATGTACCTGTATAAATTGCGCGACTCTGGCAGGCTTCAAGCAACTTAAGGCAGCCCTCAGCATTTCCGCCTGACAGCATAGCCCCCATCATTCCATGTGCACGTTCCATAAGCGTCATAAACTGCTCTGCTTCCGTCTTTGACCTTCTTGCCGGCAAACGGTTTTCGCAATATAAATCAGCTTTATTAAACTGATATTCAAAGGGATATTCCCCTACCTTCTCCTTAAATAATTCTTCCTGCCCTCTGAAAAACGGATAATTATGTACACTGCGATCCTTTACAATTTTCATATAATCACCATATTCACTCCGAAGCACCTCATCATATACGATCGGTGCAGGAAGCTTTGTGGTCTCGAAGGGCAGCATCGTCACATCCTTAAACCATGACAGGGAATACTTATCTCTATGATACTCCGTCCAATAACACATTATCGCCACATCCGGCGTTTCGAACTCGTTATACAGGCAGAATATTTTTTCTGTCATTTCATAAAGCTGGTGCTTCAGCGGTTTTTTGTCGTCAAAACTCACATCACATAAATTCTCAAGCTGACAGAGAATGCCTATTGCCTCCTCAGTGTCTTTATTTTCAGGAGTAATGGTCTCTGCCGCATGCATACAGAGATGTGCTAATTCTCTCCTTTTTTCTTCTTCCTCCTCGTTTGGCGCAAGATTGTCAACTGGAAAAATATCCACACCCACTACAAACGGACACTGATGATGTTTTTCCGTAAAAGCCTTATTAAGGCTCAATTCATGGATGTTTGTTATGCGCGTATGAAATTCATACGAGGGTTCCTCCTCATGCATTGACATTACAACGTAACCCTGGGGAAGCTCGTTCCTTGCAAATTCACGAAAACGATCATAATCCTTTCTGAACATCATAATATCCAAGTCATCGTCCCATGGAATATATCCTTTGTGACGTACAGCTCCAAGCAGTGTTCCTGCATATGCATACCAGGTAATATTATGCCTCTTACAAACCTTATCGATCTCCTCCAGCACCTCAAGCTGTGCCGCCCATGCTCTTTTCATGAGCCCGGATACATAAAATCCTTCACGCACCTCATCCTCAAAAAATGTATAATCGAATTTCATTATGCCCTCCTATTTATCAAAAGTTAGCACTATCTGATTCCAAGGCGTTGCTCCGCTACAAAAATTTTATTTTCCCATATTTGTTTTGTGTCTGCTCCTGCAAAAGCCGTCAGACATTCTATGTACCGCTTCCTCATCTGCTCCGACTGCACTACTACCTTATCTGCACACACAACTCCCGGCACAGTACAGAAATATCTCATGGTGGAAAGACCTTTTTTATCATCATCCTCTATTTCATCCATAACAAAATAAGGGATATATACAAGCTGTTCCGTATATCGTCTGAGATTCCTTGAGAAAAATGCAGGCGGAACACTTATCGTATAATTACACTCATCATAAGGATTTTGTATGAAAATCACATCAGGATGCCGACCTTCAAAATCATATGTCTCGTAATCCGTAACCGAAACATATTCGGGAAGCTTGTCCCCCTCATAATGGATGGCTGTCTCCCTTCCTATGACATCCTTTTCGTAATATGGAATAGGCACCACATATACATCGCACCCTTCCTCCATGCAGGCTTCCCTCCATGCAGGCTCCATTTGTTCCCAATAGCAAGCACGAAACGGCATAAACACAACCTCTCGTCTGTCCAAAACCTCTTGCTTTATGCTTTCCTTCAGCTTCTTAAGTATTTCCTCCAGATTATTTGCAATAATACAGACTGCATCTTGTGTAATGTCTTCCTCTAAAATCATCTCATGTATCTCATAAAGCAGCTCACAGTATTCCTCCAAAAGTCTGACGGTTACACTGTCTTCTCCATAATTCTCCTCAATTAATGTACCTGTATAAATTGCGCGACTCTGGCAGGCTTCAAGCAACTTAAGGCAGCCCTCAGCATTTCCGCCTGACAGCATAGCCCCCATCATTCCATGTGCACGTTCCATAAGCGTCATAAACTGCTCTGCTTCCGTCTTTGACCTTCTTGCCGGCAAACGGTTTTCGCAATATAAATCAGCTTTATTAAACTGATACTCAAAGGGATATTCCTCTACCTTCTCCTTAAATAATTCTTCCTGCCCTCTGAAAAACGGATAATTATGGTCGCTGCCGCCCTTTACAATTTTCATATAATCACCATATTTACTCCGAAGTACCTCATCATATACGATCGGTGCAGGAAGCTTTGTGGTCTCGAAGGACAGCATCGTCACATCCTTAAACCACGACAGGGAATACCTGTCTTTATGATATTCCGTCCAATAACACATTATCGCCACATCCGGTGTTTCAAACTCGTTATACAGGCAGAATATTTTTTCTGTCATTTCATAAAGCTGTTGCTTCAGCGGTTTTTTGTCGTCAAAACTCACATCACATAAATCCTCAAGCTGACAGAGAATGCCTTTTGCCTCCTCATTGTCTTTATTTTCAGGAGTAATGGTCTCTGCCGCATGGATACAGAGGTGTGCTAATTCTTTTCTTTTTTCTTCTTCCTCCTCGTTTGGCGCAAGATTGTCAACTGGAAAAATATCCACACCCACTACAAACGGACACTGATGATGTTTTTCCGTAAAAGCCTTATTAAGGCTCAATTCATGGATGTTTGTTATGCGCGTATGAAATTCATACGAGGGTTCCTCCTCATGCATTGACATTACAACGTAACCCTGGGGAAGCTCGTTCCTTGCAAATTCACGAAAACGATCATAATCCTTTCTGAACATCATAATATCCAAGTCATCGTCCCATGGAATATATCCTTTGTGACGTACAGCTCCAAGCAGTGTTCCTGCATATGCATACCAGGTAATATTATGCCTCTTACAAACCTTATCGATCTCCTCCAGCACCTCAAGCTGTGCCGCCCATGCTCTTTTCATGAGCCCGGATACATAAAATCCTTCACGCACCTCATCCTCAAAAAATGTATAATCGAATTTCATCATACCCTCCTGTTGATTGAACGTCAGCACTATCTGATTCCAAGGCGTTGCTCCGCCGTAAAAATAATGTCACAGAAATTTTTGTCCGTATCAAGCATTTCATCTGCACGTTTCCTTGCAGCTTTTGATTTTAGCTCATAGTAATCTGCATCCAGGGAATAGCGTTCAACCGCTTCAGCCATCTCCTCATAGTCCGCCACAAAAAATTCATTTCCACAGCCAAGAGCCACGTCTCCATAATCAAAAGCAACAACCGGAAGCCCCTCATGCATGGCTTCAATAACCGATGTTCCTCCCCCTCGGCGTTTTGGATTGACATATAAATCACATTGTCCAAGAAATCCTAAAATATTGCTTGTAAAGCCTAAATTTATCGTTCTGTCCCTGAAATCAGAATACTCATTTGCGTATCTCTCATAGCCCTCATCAAACTTTCCTATAAATGCAAATTTAATCCGCTTATCCTTCACACTAAGCATCATATTCACAAACTCAGGGGTTACCTCATCATTTAATCTTGCCCCAACTACCGCACACACGAACCAATCAGGAGAAATGCCAAGCTCCTGCTTTGTTACGGGTAGCTTTTCCATCGGAACAGACGAGGTAAACCTTCCTACAACAACATCTTCCTCACTCTTTCCCAAAGCACAAAGCTCATCATAATCCTCCTCTTTAAGCGTTCTTCCTATTACCTGAAGCTGTCCCATTGTTGTGGAAACCTGGCTTGGTACAGTTCCTATGGTAATGCTTGGAACAAGCCGGCTTAAGTAATCCGCGAGCAGACTGTCACCGCCAATTACTACCATATACAGCGGCTTTAACTGCTTTACAAGATTGGCAATTTCAAGAATCCCCTCCTTATTCGGCATATCATGCTCACACTGATAAAACGGGATTTTCAAGCCCTGATATTCCACCATGCTTTCCTGTAAATATGCGTCAATATAATTTCCCCTGACCGACTCACAAAGAGGAAGTATATTTTTTACATTAAGAAGCTCTCCACTGTTTATGAGCATTACTTTTTTATGCAGCTTACGGATAAGGGTGCTGCATCTGTCAAGCGCTGTCTTTGTGGGTCCGTGCTCCAATGCAAGATATTGGCATGTAATAACAAGCACAAAGCTCCTGTCTCTCTCCTCCACAGGTATAAGACTTTCCTCCACACCAATATCATTTATCATGGAGTCCTCGATACCTGCATACATTTTTTTCAATTTTATATTTCTTTCATGGGTCTGATATGCGGCATTATTAAACAAAATACTGCTAAGCTGCCCGAAAAGCTGTATTCTTATCTCCCATGAAAGACTTAGTGCCATGTCAGATACGAGAATATCTATCATGGCATCCAGCCACTGCCCATGCCCTGTCAGCTTAAACAAAAATGAACAAAGATACAGCCTTGCATTTATATCCTCACAAGCCTGCAACCTTTGTTTTATATCTGTTTCGAGTGCTGCCTTAGTGCTTTCCGAGCCGTTCTCATAGGAATACTCTATCTGTGCCAGTTCATCCTGTATAATGCTTTTATAGTTTTCCTGCATCAACCAATGCTTTAGAGCCTCCTCCAGCGTACAATTGCTTCCCACGTCAAACCCCCCATTTATTATTTTATTTTCTTAAGTGCATCTTTAAGCTGCTCCACATCAAGCCATTCCGTATTGTTTCCCGATGTATATTCAAAGCCCTCCGGCACCTTTTTTCCTCCCGGCATTACCGTTTCTTCCAAATGGCACCACTCCATATGGGGATAAATAATAAAATGCTTATCATACTCATAGGTTGTCCATGAATCATCCTTTGTTACCATAATCTCATGAAGCTTTTCCCCTTCTCTTATGCCAAATTCATTGATTTCACAGTCAGGCAGCATTGCTTTTGCCAAATCCCCTATATGAAAGGAAGGTATCTTTGATATGTAAGTTTCTCCGCCATTGGATTCCTCAAGTGCCTTAAAAACAAGCATTACCCCCTGTTCAAGCGTAATCCAAAATCTAGTCATACGCATATCTGTCACACCCAGCACCTTTCCGCCCTTATCAATAATATCCTGCCAAATCGGAATAACGGAACCTCTGCTGCCTGCCACATTACCATAGCGGACAACAGAAAAAATAGTATCATAATTTGTTCCCCTGTATGCGTTTGCGGCAATAAAAAGCTTATCGGAAACAAGCTTTGTGCCTCCATAAAGATTAATCGGATTAACCGCCTTATCTGTAGAAAGTGCAACCACCTTCCTCACTCCACAGTCAAGTGCAGCATCAATAACATTCTGTGCCCCGTGAATATTTGTCTTAATTGCCTCAAAAGGATTATATTCACAGGTAGGCACCTGCTTCATGGCAGCCGCATGAATAACATAGTCAACTCCTGTAAATGCACGATACAGGCGATCCTTATCCCTGACGTCACCAATAAAAAAACGAACCTTAGACATGTCCACCTTGTCGGCATATTCATTTTTCATGACACTCTGCTTATACTCGTCTCTCGAATATACTATAACCTTTTTAGGATTATATCTCTCAAAAATCATTTCAAGAAACTTTTTTCCAAAGGACCCTGTTCCTCCGGTAATTAATATCGTCTTATTGTTCAGCATACACGTTACTCCCTTTTATCTGTAATATTGTTTTATCTATAATCTCCACAAGTTCAGGTGTGGCAGTTCCCAGCATAAGGTAATATTTACCTGCCTTTTCGTACATACGAATTGCCTCAGCTATATCATCCTCTTCCTCTATATACATATCATCTGCCATATCAGCCTCAGCCTGTGCAATATACTTTGTTATACATAAAATTTCTTCTGAATTTACATAGTCATACTCCACTCTGGCAAGTACGTTGTTGATGCGCTTTAGTTCCGCCACATTATACAATTTGCTTTTCAAAATGGTTCTTCCCCTCTTGCATGCCTCCACAGCCTGCTTAAAGCCCTTATCAAGCTGCAACAGGTTTTTGCGGAATATATCTAATTCCTCAAGAAGCAGCTTTTTATCCTCTCCGGCAAACAGTCTCGGAACGTCTTCAAGTATGGCGTGAATATCATAGCTGTTCACACAATATTTTAATATTGCTTCCTGAAGGGTCATAATGGTAGTGTTTCGCTTCTTTGCGCCACCCTCCGTGGCATCAACAATTTCTATTTCCTTATTGTTATACCCCAATTCCTCAATCCAACGTAAATATTGAAAATAATCCTTCCGAACCGGAAGCATGTCACCGTTAATTCCCTCTACAAATTCGTAATCCTTATCATTTATATCAATCTCTTCATCGGCATTTCCGTCAACATGAATCATGTTATTCGTAAAAGCAAGGTCCTGTCCAATCAGTATTATTTTTTTAAATCCCCACAGCACGAGATTGGCAATTGCCAGAGTAGCTACGGAGCCTCCGCCGTCTATGGTTACATTTTCCACCCCTGCCCTTGTAAACAGTCTTGACCATGTTTTGTCGTCAACTGTCGAAATAAAAAGCATCTCAGGCTTTACATACTCCAAAACCTCCGTATTCAAATCCATACCTGCTAGAAAAGGAATTTCTTTCAGTCTCTCATCCGTAAAAAGCTTTACCGGCTTTGCAAAATCAACCGAAATAACCATATCGGGATTTGTTCCCGTGGCAAGAACGGTATTAATTGCAGAATCCGTGCATATTATAAATGCCTTTCCCTTAGCCTGCTCAAGCAGATGAACATTTTTTTTAAGAGAGGGACCCGCAGATACAACAATGGCAGGCATATCCTCCGGAAATCTGCCTGTCAGATTGCTCACACTTCTGCAGCCTGGAAAAAAACGCAAATTGTAAAAACTGTTCTTACAGCTAATGGGGCCTGCCTGAATAATGGTATTGCTTTCTATCTTCTGTTTATCATATCTCTCATTCAATACATTTATCATCCATGAAAGCTTATCCGGAAAAAGCTCGCCGTATTTTGGAAGTG
Organism: uncultured Bacteroides sp.; assembly: GCA_964635615.1. Classification (GTDB taxonomy): domain Bacteria; phylum Bacillota; class Clostridia; order Lachnospirales; family Lachnospiraceae; genus Coprococcus_C. Next base: position 84,409 of record CAZWNL010000001.1, on the reverse strand, counting down.
TAATATGCCTGTTCGTTTTTTTATTGTAGGATTGAAGGTGAGCAGAAACCCACATTTCCAGAATTTCATCATTTACGCCACAAACAATCAATCTGAATCGCTCATCAGAAAGTACATCTGATATGTCAATCATGTGCATTACCATATAAAAAATTCTGATATCAGGCTCCACCACCATGCAATGTGTTTTCTTTTTATTGGAACATAGAAATTCCCTTGCGAAGCTTCCGTTTGCCAATCCGAACATTACCAAAACCGCTTCATCAGGCATAGAGACAATATCCCTCAGATATTTTTCCGCCTCTGAGGTCGGGTTATAGCGGGAATTCAAATAAATCTTCTGCGTTATATCTATAGCAACAATGGACTCTCCATTTTTTGCAGTCTCCACCGAAACGCCTTCCGTTTCAATATCCCCGGATTTGCACAGATAATCATACAAATCACTCTGACCGTTTTTTAATGCCTCTAAATTCCTTTCAAAAAGCTCCATTGTCACATCCTCCACTAAACCAGTGTTTCAAAAACAGGTATCAGCTCATATGTAATAAGATCAGCCATTTCGGTTCCGTCCTTTTGCTCCATTGCAGATAAAATCGGGGCAAGCGCATCATTCATCAGCTTGGTTTGCATGTCCTCCTCCGAAATTCCTGCAATAATAATCTCCATATCAGCAAGGGTGCCGCCAATCTGCACCATTCCCATATCAACATCGCCCTGATACAGCATATCGGCCGCGTTCTTTAGCTTTTCAATTACATTATCTATGATTTCCTTATCCATAAGCTTGTTTCTCCTCCATACTTAAATATAATTATATACCATATAACAAAATAAGCTGACCCGAAAACGAGCCAGCTATATTTTGTCAATAATCGTAGATTACTGAAGTAATGAAAGTACACCCTGAGTAGACTGATTAGCCTGCGCAAGCATTGACTGTGCAGCCTGCTGAAGAATGTTATTCTTAGTGTAGTTAGTCATTTCCTGAGCCATGTTAGTGTCTCTGATCTGTGACTCTGCTGAAGTCAAGTTCTCTGAGTAGTTCTCAAGGTTATTGATTGTATAACCAAGTCTGTTCTGAACTGCTCCAAGTAATGAACGTGCAGATGACACTGTCTTAATAGCAGAAGAAATCGCTGACATTGCTGTAGAAGCTGAAGAGTGAGTCAATGAAGTGAAAGAGCTAGCCTTAACACCAAGTGTGCTTGAATTCATCTTAGCGATAGAAATCTTCATGTTCTCACCAGCATTAGCTCCAACCTGAAGGTACTTACCAGTGAAGCTACCAGTTAAAAGCTTAGTTCCGTTAAATGCAGCTTTCTTAGATATAGAGTCAATCTCTTCTGTAAGCTGAGTAAGCTCATCAGTGATAGACTGACGATCTACAGTCTCATTAGGGTCGTTTGCTGCCTTAGTAGCAAGCTCGCCCATACGCTGAAGGATGCTATGAATCTCGTTCATGTTACCTTCTGCTGTCTGGATAAGTGATACACCATCTTCAGCGTTCTTAACAGCCTGGTTAATACCTCTGATCTGGTTTCTCATCTTCTCACTGATAGAAAGACCTGCTGCATCATCTGCTGCTCTGTTTACAGCGTAGCCTGATGATAACTTCTCAGTTGACTTCCTAACTGCCTTAACATTCTGTCCTAACATTCTGTTAGTGTTTACGGACTGCATGTTGTGTTGTACTACCATAATAATTCCTCCTTGAATATAATCCCGCTTCCTTGCGAGATGTACTACCGGTCTTTGCCGGCGTTATTTGATTTTATGTAATACTCCGTAGAGTTATTACCAATTTTGTTTTGTAAGTAACTTTCTTTGTTGCTTACACCTTATATATCGGAATCTGTTTTTAATACTTAACCCTTATTTTTAATTTTTTTTAAAAAAAATTTATTTTTTTCTATCATATAAAATAGAGTCATTAACATTGCCATTGGACATGGACTTGTAGTACTTGTTTGCCACATTTTTAGAATGCTTGGCACGCTTTATCCCCTTAAATCCAACAGAAAAAGCCCTCTCAAGTGCAGCCCTGTTTCTCTCCTCCAAGGCTTCTATCTTCATGCCCAAGTCCACACATTCCTTAATGAGCTTTTGCATATTGAGAAGCTCATCCTGATAAAGCTCCCTGTTATCCAAAACCTCCGCTCTTACTCTATCATACACAGAACTGAAGCCTTTGTCAATCTCTAATATATTGTTGATTAGGATATCTTTTTTGTCAATGGTTTCACCAAATGCTTCCTCATCGATTTTTTTTTGCTTTGCAAGCTGCTCCTGTCTCTTTGTTAAGTCTAAAACCTCTTCCAGATATTGTTTCTTTCGAAGCAGTGACTCCTGCATAATATTGATATATGTACCGGTTTGATTCATACTGCTCCTCACTCTCTGCATAATTTATTTTGTCTCTAGTACAGGCTGTGGTCCCTTTGCTTTCTTCATGACTTCTTTCCAAACATCCCGCATACCACGTATTTCCTCTAAGGCTCTCTCAAGCATTTCCATATCTTTTTTCATATTCGCCTCTACAAGAAGAGCGAATATATAGTCGTACATACGCTGAAAATCCTCCGCAACCGGATATTTATGGTCCAAGGTTGTGTTCAATTCAACAATAATGTTTCTACATTTTTGTATGTTGACATTAGTAGTTTCATAATCTTTTTTCCCCATAGAGGAAACTGCAATGTTGCAAAACTTCACCGCACCATCATACAGCATAAGTGTGAGCTCTGCCGGTGTTGCCGTTGTTATTTTATTTGTACCGTATGCCTTTGCCGCATTGTATGCCATAGCAATTTGGTCCTCCTATATTCCAATTATGACGCATCATGCATATGCATGATGCGCCTATAACATACCATTATCTTGCTGATCCCATAAGAGATGCAATATATGACTGCTGACTCTGAAGCTCTGCCATAGCTGACTCCATAGCCGCAAACTGATCATAATACTTATCCTCAAGGGCTTTAAGCTTCTCTGCCCATTTGTCTATATCTTCTTCCTTAGCCTTAAGCTCCTCCTCAAGGGTAATATCATTGTAAAATGTAAGAGAACGGCTTGTTTCTGTACGTCCCATAGCCTTAAAAAGAGAATTGTGCAATTGCGTGCCAATTCCAGGATTCTCCTTATCACCTACGAATACCTGTGAGAATATCTCAGGATTAGATGAAAGCATCTCCTTAAGCTTATTTGTCTCAGTAGCATATGCTTCATCATCCTCATCACCTAAAATATGAAGCTTTCCTCTCTCTGAGTAATCGCCTGTCACAATTCCAAGGGACGCAAGCGTAATTGTCTGCTCATTGCCATCCTTATCTGTAACGGTAACGGCGTTATTTAATATACCTCTCATTGAAGAAAGAAGTGTGTTTATAGTCTCATCTCTCCTGAGAAGTCCCTGCTTAGCTTTCTTCTCCCACTGCTCAATCTGTGTATCGGAAAGCTGACTTCTTTCCTCGTCAGTAAGAGGCTCATATTCCGGCTTCTTCTCATTGTAAAGAGTGTTCATCTCGTCTATAAGCTCATTGTATTTCTTTACAAAATTTTTGATGGTGTTGTACATTCCATCAATGTCCGCCTCAGCTTCAATGCTGATAGGAGTATCATTTGTAAGCTTGCCTGTAGCCGGATCATATGTACCTGTAACACCTCTTGCAGTAATCGTGAGTCCGTTAAGCTCAAAGGTGTTGCTGCTACCTTTGTACTCTACTCCATTGTAATCTATGATTGCATCCTGAGCATCCACCTTGGTTGCTCCTGCTCCAAGGCCAAGAATATCAAGGGCATTACTGTCAGAGGAGGTAAGAGTGAAATCGTACTCCTTACCTGTTTCTGCTGAGTTGATGTAAAATCTGCCCTGCTTCTCGTCGAAGCTTGCTGTAACTCCAAGCTTTGAAAGTCCTTCCGTAAAACCAGCAATCGTAGTATCCTTGTCTACAACAAAGTCCTTTCCGTTTATTGTGAAGCTTGTTCCCACATTGATACCTATATCAGCCAGCTTTGTAGACTTTGAAATATCAGTGCTTGTAAACTGCTTTTCATATCTTAAATCCATATCGGCGCTGAGGGTATTAACCTTACCTGCACTTTCGTCAGCTTTAAAGTCAAGCTCTCCGGACATGCCAAATGCATCAGCCTCTATAGTATAAATCTCACCTATGTCATTGCCATCTTCATCCTTGTCAGCCGAGCCGTTTGTAAATGTAAGCTTGCCTTCGTCATAGGTTGCCTTGAGCTTCTTATATCCCTCGGTTTCAGCAAGTTTCTTGTTAAGCTCCTCTATGCTTGCAACACCGTCAGGACCGTCACCGCCAAGAACGAATGTCAAATCATCAACTGTATCGTTGCCGCTTTTTATGGTTATAGTCTGTCCCTTAAATCCGAGATTTGCGCCAAACTCATCGGTCATATCTTCAAACTTTGTGCTTGCGGCAGCATTTGCATAAGTTGTATACTGACCATTACCCATTTTAATATTAGCACCCGTAAGGTATGCAGAGGACGCAAGCTGTTTAACGGAAACACGATGTGAACCGTTTGCAGCGGCAGAAGATGCTTTAACAGTTACCTTTGTCTCATCGCTTGAGGTTGCCTTCTTTGACTTGAAGGAGCTCGCATTCTTGAGTGCTGAAACCTCATTCTTATAAAAGTCATACAGCTTAGTGTTAAGACCCTGCCATGCCTCCTGCTTCCATTGTATAATCTGCTTCTGCTTTTTTACTTTATCTACCTTAGTTGAGCTGGCAGCAACTAATTCCTTTACCATGCTCTCAGTATCCATACCAGATATGAGTCCTGTCATTCTCATTCCCATGATTATATCCTCCCTTCAATCTATCTCTTCTCATCCACCAAAAGACCTGCTATCTCCCATGCCTTTGCAAGCATGTCAAGTGCCTTCTCAGGTGGTATCTCTCTGATAACCTCATCTGTATCACTGTCTGTCACAGTAATACTGATTCTGTTTGTTTCCTCGTGATACGAAAAGCTTAGCTGTGTGTGCTTGATTATACTTGGCTGTTTTACCTGCTTGTTCAAATCCTCGACAGCTGCTTTTGCCTGCTCAGGAGAGACATTTTTTCCGAAAAGTTCTTCCCCGTTGTTTGTCTGGGAACCGCCCTTTCCTTCCGATGCAGTAACAACAGGTGTTTCCAACCTGATCTGCTCTCTCGGCGCTGCGTCAGACACACGAATCTCCTTATTCTGTGGCCTGCTTGTTGTCTGGCTCATAGTGCTTGTTGCACCGCCAGAAATTCCATCAATTCTTGCCATGTTCATACACCTCCATGTGATTTAAAAAACATTAAATGTTACTAAAAGCAAAAAGCGTCTGAGCAAAATTTCGACGCTAAATGCTTATACTCTATTTGGTATATCGTCAAGTCGATATAAATAGTTTACACCTTTAAAGCAATTTCTTCAAGCTTTCTATATCTATATTTTGTGCAGCTTCTTTATTTTCCTCTCGAATCTGCATATATATTTCCTTTCTATACACAGGAATACTTTTCGGAGCAGATATTCCAACCTTCACCTGTTCGCCCTTTACCTCAAGGATAGTGAGCTCAATATCGTTTCCTATCATAATGGATTCGCCTTGTTTTCTTGATAGTGCCAGCATATTATTCACTCTCCTTTGCCTTAAGTCTCTCGATGGCATCATATACGTTATACTTCACTTCATAATCCTCATTTTCAACTATAACCTGCATGGCCTTACGTTCAACTGTATTTATGATAAATGGTCCCTTAAGGTTTGCCGTCATCTTCGTGAGATCTGACGGAATAGACATAGAAACAAGTATAAGTACATCTGCATCTGCCGGATCACCAATATTTTTCATCAGCTCATCTTCTATAAGAGGAGTGTAGTTTTCCGTTATATCAATAGGATTTATAACCGGTAACACCATAAGCGGCTCATCCATAGACTGCAACCAACTTATCTTCGATGGTTCCTCTCTTTCTGAATCAAATATAAGAGCAAAGTTTTTCAAATAATCAAATCCTATGATACCATTTGGAAAATGGATTATTTTATCATCCTCAATGTCTATTGTTCCAAAAAATTTTGTTTCCGCCTTCATGTATGCACCTTCCTTTTCTAAGCAATACTCTTTTTAATCTTCTATCCTAAGGAATCCTCCCACTTCGTGGGTCCCTCCTTAGGATATATTATGAACAATTTTTTAGATATAGTCAAGTAAAGTCTTTCTCATAATGTTACTTGTTGCCGCAAGTGCGGATTCATATACAAGTCCCGCCTCGTTAAAGTCAATGATTGCCGAGTCTGTCTCCGTATCCTCATTGACACTCTTAAGCTCCTTGAAAGATGCATACTGTTCCTTAACTCTTACCTCAATCATTGAAAGCTTAGTCATACGGCTTCCCAAATCTGACTGAACCGCCGTAATCTGATTCATGTAATCCTGGAAGTTCTTAATGTTCTGTGAAAACTTCTTCTGCATGTTTTCCTTCTTAACCGCAAGCTCAACGTCAAGGTCAGAAAGCATTTGATTAATCTTGTTTACTGCCGCATCGTTATTTGCATACTGCGGGTCTGTAAGCATGAACTTGAGCTGTTTCTGGGCCTTCTCTGCCTCCTCCATATCCTGAAGTGCATATATAAGGTCGTTTATATCGTTGCCAACCTTAGTGTTTATAATCTTATTGCCCTCGGTGTTTACCTGAACGCTCTGATTAAAGTTTACCTCATAATATATCGCCTGTCCCTCTGGTGGCTGCTCATATTGCACGGTCTTTATTGTGCCATCCGGCTGCTCCGTGTACTGAATACAGTCAAAGAAATGCTCAGGTCTTAACTCATCTGGCTTGAAATCCTTTCTTGAATATGTTACCTCTATATCATCCGCTGTCTTTAACGTATTGTATACATTTTCACCAAAGATAATTTCTCCTGTTTCCTTTATTATATTGATATCATCAGGTCCAACCTCATAGTATGTATCAACGTCACCAACTTCCTTCACCGTTATCGAATATGCTGACAAATCAATATTGGCTCCCGCCGCATCCTTTGCTTTAAGAGAAAGTACATTAGCGCCATCATTGTTAAACTGTTCTATGCGGTCATATCCAAGGTTAAGTCTGTACACGGTTTCAGGGTTCGGCTGCTCATAGGTGTCCGTACCATCAATGTATCCATCCACCTTTGTGTAATCAATCTCATTCCACACAGTGTTTTTAGTATCTAAATCATCAGCAGAAAAATGCTGTGTTATGTCGTAGGAATATTTTTTATTGTCCTCCGTAGTTACAAACACAAGACTTCTGTCAGTCTTGTAGCCTGAAAAGATATATCTTCCGGCATAGGTTGCATTGCCCTCTGAAAATATCATATCACGAAGCTGCTTTAAACCGTCGATAATCGCACTTCTGTCCGAGGTACCGAAGGAATCCGTAGAACCCTGAACACAGTAATCGTTTATTCCTTTAATTTTGTCTGTTATAGTGTCAAGGGAAGTTTGTGTAATCTTATACCATGAATCTGCATCCGGTATGTTCTTGCCCTTATACTGCTCAAGCTGGGTTACAGTAGTTCTAAGCTTAAGCGCCCTTATGGCTATAACGGGATCCTCGGAAGCTCTGGAAATCTTCTTTCCCGTTGTGAGCTGCTGGGTTCTTTTATTTACCTCCTGCATGCTTTTCTGCATATTTCTAAGTGAATTTCCCGATACAATCTGATTCGTTATTCTCATTTCCGGTTACCTCCTTCAAGTCCTGACGACTTTGTTACCAAACATATTTAGTCTCGGCGACTTCGTCACCAGACATACTATAAACCTGTTTCATTTATAAGCTTGTCATATACTTCATTTAAAACTGATATGACCTTTGATGCAAGGTTGTAAAGATTCTCAAACTTTACAAGATCGGATGCCTCCTCGTTTTCATCTACTCCCGATATTGATTTTCTCTGTGTGTCTATAGTGTATTTTATGTCATCCTGATTTGCCGTAAATATTTCCATCTTTTTAATGTCAACTGCAAGGTTTGTAGTCATAGCCTGTAAAAACTGTGATAAGCTTCCCTGCTGGAACATGGTCTGATCTGTCATTCCATACATAATTCTGTCTATTATAGGCTTTGCAGCCACATTGCCCTGTTCAACGTCCCTGTCATAGGAAACAACTACCTTTGCAGGATCCGTCTTCCAACTGCTGTTAAGCTCCCAGTTCATCGCCGTCAGCTTGTAGTAGCTTGAATCCGTTGACATTATGCTGCCTGTTCCCTGCATCGTTCCCTTTAATACATAGTCACCACCGGTTGCCTGTAATGCAGTTAACATATCAAGACCAGGGTCACCATTCTCATCTACTCCCGATGTTGTTATATCGTTCATATATTTTGATAAGGTTCTTACAAACTCATTGAGTCTTGCCTGATAATATGGTATTCCCTTTACCATATTGCTCTCACCGATTTTAGCGGTACGACCTTCCATACCCATAGGAAACATTGCAGGCACTTCAACATTATTGCCGTTTATCATTGTCATGTTAAGAAATTCAAAATTGTTGAGATTGCCATCGGCATCATATTCTGCCGTCCATCCATCATAGAGGTAATCACGTCCGTTTAATGTGATTGTTCCCTGTTCAGGTATGTTTAATTTATCTACATGTATGGACTTTGCCAGCTCTACCTTTGCGGACGATGGGTTCTCGCTCACGGAGGTTATGGTTCCGGAAAATACCTCTCCATTGTTTCCGTCTCTCACATTGAGAAGTCCCGTAAGCTTTCCGTTATATCTTGCAGTGTGAAATTCCTCGCCTGCCGTTCCGTCTGCACACTTCCAATATATATCCACAAGTCCGTCAACGTCATTTTGATTTATTTTCTCACGTCTCGGAGATATCATAAGCTCCTTATATCCCATCTCGTCAACTAAAAGCTCTCCATTTAAATATACTGACATGGTCGTTGCATCGGCAGGAACCGATTCAACTCCGTTTCCATACATAATGGAACGCTCATTCACCTCAACTGTACAGTACTCGGAAAGTCTGTCTATGCACACGTCCCTCATATCTCTCAGGTCATTTGCAGAGCCGCCTTTAAGCTCCACGTTTATTATCTGCTTTGAAAGCTCAAATATCTGCTTTGAAAGCGTATTAATGTTACTGACTACAAGCTCAATCTGGTCATTTAATGATTTCTGTTCATTTTGGAAGCTGGTTGAAAGCTCATTGACAACATCAGTAAAGCCGTCCATTACAAGAGCAAAAGAAATTCTTGTGGTATAATCTTCGGGTTTATCCGCTATATCCTGAAGTGCATTGGATATCTGTGAAATCCACTTTGTATATCCCGATTCACTTCCAATCTCATCCATGTACATCTGAAGATTTGAAAGGCTGTCATGCTGTACCTCATACTGGCTGCATTTGCTACTTGCCTGCCAGTATTTGTTGTCGTAGAAAACCTCTCTCTGCCTGTCAACGGACACTCCCTTTACTCCCGTACCCATCATTCCGTATGTACGGTTATATCTAATAGGATCTGAAGCAGTAGCTAAAATCTGCTGTCTACTGTATCCCTTTGTATTTGAATTGGATATATTGTGTGAGGTTGTATTAAGTGCCGACTGAAAATAATTAAGTCCCGATAATCCTGTATTTAGTCCTAAAAATGTTGATGGCATGTAACCACTCCTTTTCTCTTTATTCTAAAGCCTTAAGCGCCGAGCCTCTCTATAAGATGCTCTATCATTTCCGAAACGGTAGTAATATATCTTGACGCAGCATTGTATGCGTGCTGGAACCTTATCAGATTTGAAAGTTCCTCGTCAGAAGATACACCTGCAACCTCCTGTCTGTATATGTCAATGTCGGTTACCGTCTGTTGCTGGGTCTCCACCATGCCGTTGTACATATAACCTCTGTCCGACAAATCCTCAATCATTCCTGCATAAAAGTCCTTGAAATTACAATCGACAAGGGAATTTGGACTTACAGTCCCAAACTTGCTGTTCCACAAATCAATAAGCTTGTCGGCTACAACCTGTGCCTCCTCGCCTGAAATACGTGACAGTGGAAGAAGCGACGGGTTTTGGGCAAGTTCCGCATTTACCGTAACCGTACCTATGGTATACAGTGAATAGTAATCATCCGGATTTTCCTCGTTATAAACCTTCGCCTGCATCGTAGTGCCGTCTGCAAGAGTTATTGTCTGTGTAGTATATCTCGGCATTGTTCCTCTTACAAATAACTCCGTTCCTGCATATTCATTTCCATTTCCCATACCGATACCGGCTGCTTCCTCATCCAATATCTTAATTGTGGTGCCGTCGTTAAGGGTAACCTCCTTATTCGGGCACAAAACATCATTCATGCCTGCCATAATGGCATGCACGAGAGTGTCAAACTGTGCATTTAAATTTGTAATTGTGTATGGCTCCACGTACTTATTGTAATACTCAACTTCCTTCGCATATTGATTTGAAGCTGTTTCATAATCTGTAAGCGCTGCCTGATAGTCCGTATCATTTGCAAAGTCAGAAGCAATCGGCTTCTTAGGCTTAACAGGCATATCCGTATAATTGCTTATAAAATATCCTCTTGACATAAGCAGCCCTTTAAGCGCTCCTATATCAGTATCCGTCTCTGTGGACGGAATCTTTTTGATGTCAAACAGCGGAGCTTCATCATCAGCCCATACAGGCATCTCAAAATCAGTAGCGTCCCCCGTAAAATCAAACTGCTGCCTATATTTCTCGTTGTCAATTACCTTCATGGATTCAAGCTGATATGCTTTTCCTCCCGTAACAAGAATTCTTCCTTCTATGTAAACCTCAATCGTACCATCCTTATTTGGTACAATCTCCGTATTGACTATGCCCGAAAGCTCGTCTATAGCCATATTTCTGGCATCTCTATAATCATTAGCATTCTCTATGCCGGACGCCTCCGCCATGAGAATGTCATCATTCAATTCCAATATCGTCTTTGATAATTCATTTATTCTGTCAACATGCTTCTGTATTTCACCGTTTAAGTTTCTCTGATAGTTAACAAGACTTCTTCTTATACCCTGAACACGATCCAAGAAAGACTGGGCTGTCGATATAAATGAGCTTCTTGTAACAATACTGTTTGATTCCTTTTGCAGCTCCTGAAGTGCATGCCAAAAAGCATCTAAGGTAGCATTAAAATCTTCTCCCTCAGTCTCTCCAAAATAATTCTCTACTTCTTCAACGGTTTCATACTGTGCCTTGTAGTAATTTAAGCGTCCGTATTCCTCTCTGTATGACACATCTGCAAAATTATCTCTCGCCTGCTTAAGCTCTGCAGTAACAACACCAAGTCCTGCTTTATAGGATACCCCATTATCTCTTACAACCTTGTTATACATAAGGTCAGTGAGCATAACCTGTTGTCTGCTATATCCATTTGTTTGTGTGTTCATAAGGTTGTGAGCTGTGGTGTTAAGTGAATACTGACTTGTCTGTAAGCCCGAAACACCAACTGACAACCTTCCCATTGTTCCAGCCATAAGCTTATCCTTTCCTACTGTTTTGCGTCAAATTTACCTGCAGCTTCGCCTGCTCCGGCATATCCGTCATGCCCCTTAAACATATCCTTTGAGTATTCCGCCGTCTCCGGCGCTCTGTTAAGATTCTGCAATAAATTAATGTTGTACTCCAACATAGAAAGTGATTCCTGAAGGAGATTTTGATTGTGTATATTAACTTCCTTAAGTTGCTTTGCAAGCTTGGAAAGCTTTTCGTTTATACGAGCCAAGGGTTCCCTGAACTCCGGCTGCGGCTCAAGAAAATTAACGATATCAATTATCTTAAGATCATCCTTTTTGATGTTGAGAACAACAGAAATGTTATCCATAGTCTCATGTCTTTTTACTGATATACCGGTAATTGTATCGACCAAAAGCTGTTCCCTGTCAGTAACCTCCCTCAGTCTGTCCAAATCGTTAGAAACTATGGCAGATGTTTTCTCCTGTGACGTAGTAAGGAGTTTCTCGTACACTGCATATTCCTCATTCATCTCGGTTATCAAATTCTCAATCAAGCTTGCCATAAAAAATCTCCTAAATATACTGCCTGCTTAAAGTGCCTTTGCAGAAAATGCATTCATAAGCTTAGCAGCAAAATCTTCAACGCTAACTTCGTAAGTACCATTCTCAAGTCTTGACTTGATATCGTTCACACGCGCTTCCCTTACATCCGGCGTAGCCGCAAGAGCGTTTTTAGCTACCTGCATATCTTTACCTGTAGCGGAAAAAGATACTTCATCCTTGAAGTTTGCATAGCTGGTACCGTTTGCTGTATTTGATTTCTTTGCCGGACTATTTCCATATATCTGGCTAACCATGTTATAAGTACCAATTCGCATAATAATCCCTCCTTGAAAAATATTTGTTCACTTATTTTATCGGTTGTTTTGGAAATAACATAACACTTAAACGGGAAAAAAATTGCCAGTCCAAGATATTCCCAATATAAGAATATCTTGGGCTGGCAATGTAAGTACCGACGTCCTCAAACGGTTTTTCGTTACTGTATAGGCTGTATCCGTACAGGCAATTCTTAGTACAACAGCCTCCTGTTTATTCCTAAATTCAATTTTTAACTTTAACTTGTCATTATTCCAAGAACCTCATCTTACCGGTAGAGGAGGTTTGTGGTTTTTTGACTGAAGTTACCTGCGGCTTTTTAAATGCATCAGTCATTGAGTTTGCAAGTCCGTTGGAGCAACCACTGCAAAATCTTCCACTGTGTATCATTTTACCGCATCTCTCACACTCAAGACCAACAAGAGAATCATCCGTAAAGGAAAGCCTTTCCTCACGCACCCATTTTTTAATCTGTTTCAGTGAGACCTCACATTCCTCAGCAACCTGAGATGCTGATTGACCAGGATTATCATATATATATTTTTTTACTTCCTGAAATTTTTCTTCAAGCGATTCGTTACATTTAGGACAAATAGGGTCTCCTCCCATGTAGTTAAATAATCTTTTACAGCTTTTGCAATTTCTAAGTTCCATTTCTAACATCCCCTTCCTATGCATATGCTTGTGTAGTAAATATCGTTTACTCCAATATCATGCAATACCTTTGTACACGCTTCCACAGTCGCACCTGTAGTATATATATCATCTACCAGCATTATCTTATTATATTTTACACGCTTTTCCTGAGAATGAAAAGCCTTTTTTAAATTATTCTCCCTTTCAACGTCGTTTAATTTTTTTTGTGGGAGAGTATTGACAGTTCTTACGAGAATTTTGTCGTCCACAGGTATGCCAAGCCGCAGCCCAAGTTCCCTTGCAATAACCTCCGCCTGATTGTACCCTCTTTTTCTAAGCTTCTTTTTATGCAGCGGTACAGGAATAAGAACCTCAGGGTTTGTCTCTGCAATATCTTTACCCCTGCTTCTTGCAATCTCATAGGCAAAATATTTTCCATAGTCCTTTTTACCATGATATTTGAATGCTGCTATGCTTTCCTTAAATATCTCGTCATAATTCATTACAGGGAAACCCCGCACAAAGCTTCTTTCATACCTTGAACAATCCTCGCAGAGCTCAGCTTCATTATCCGAAATTTCCTTGCCACATTTAAAGCAGGCAGGCTCCGTCACACGCTGCAGCAACACGTCACAAGCTGCACATATGTACCGCTCTTCCTTACTGAGCAAGTCGCCGCACAGGGCACATGTGGGAGGATATACGAGACTTAAAGCTTTATCAATTATACCTTTTAATCTATATTTCAACCGCATCTCTCCTATTCGTCTTATAAATAATAGTTAATAGTAAAACTCCTTATTTTCAAAGCCTAGTTGTACAGTATAGACAATATCATAAGCAAGGCATTGGGGAGCCGTCGGTACTTAGGTGCCGTATTTTGGCACCTTATGTACCGTTACGTGCGACACATAGCGAAAGCGTGCCTTGCGATGATTTGTCTATATTGTACAACGGATGTCTGAGAATATTGTAAAGCCTATCCATAAAGCTCCTGTATTCTATGTGCAAGCGTTGTATATCGTTTCTGCTCCTCCATGTTGTCAATCATCTGGTTTACAAGTCCGATATTTCCCACTATGACAACCATTCTTTTCGCCCTTGTAATTGCCGTATACAGGAGATTTCTGTTTAAGAGCTTTTTTGTTCCTGTAAGCAGCGGTACTACAACAGCAGGATATTCACTTCCCTGTGATTTGTGTATTGTAACTGCAAACGCATGTTCTAATTCATCAAGATTGGCAAATGTATATACCGCCATTCTGCCATCGTCAAACAGCACCTTCAGTTCCTCGTCATAGTGGCTTATTTCCTCTATAATACCCATGTCGCCGTTGAAAATGCCCACACCCTCGTCAATTACATAGCCTTGTCCGTTTTTAGCTTTCTCGGTGTCTGAATATATTTTCCACTCCCGCCTGTAATTGTTTTTTATCTGCATCACCTTATCGCCTTCCCTGAAGATAATTTCATTTTTCTCCTTTTCCGACTTTTCACTGCTATAAGGATTGAGAAGACCCTGAAGGCTTCTGTTTAAATTTTCAACTCCCACGTCATATTTGCGCATTGGCGTAAGCACCTGTATATCCAAAGGATTTATGGAAAGATAATTCGGAAGATTATTAAGTATAAGCTCCTTAACTTCCGAAATTATGCCAGAGGAGTTATTTCTCGGTATAAAAAAGAAATCTTTACTTTTGTTCATTATCTCCAAATGCTCACCTCTATTTATTTTGTGGGCATTCATTATAATGTCGCTGCCATCCTCCTGACGGTATATTTTTGTAAGCACCGAAACAGGAAAGCAGTCGGAGGCGATTATGTCCTTTAAAACATTTCCCGGTCCTACAGAAGGAAGCTGGTTTATGTCCCCCACCAAAACAAGTCTTGTTCCATATACAACAGCCTGAAGAAGCGAATTGAAAATAAAACAGTCAACCATAGACATTTCATCTACTATTACTGCGTCACATTCTAAGGGATTTTCTGCATTCCTGCCGAATTTTAACACCTGATTACCCCGTTCATCGGAAGGCACTCCCGAAAATTCGAGAAGCCTGTGTATCGTCTGTGCAGGCCATCCCGTCTGCTCAGTCATTCTTTTTGCCGCACGTCCCGTAGGAGCACAGAGCTTTACCTCCATCCCCTGAGCGGTAAAATATTTAATTATTGTATCTATAATTGTTGTTTTTCCTGTACCTGGACCTCCCGTAACCACGGCAACTCCCGCAGTTATGGCAGCCCTTACCGCATTTCGTTGTTGCTCATCTAAAACAAAATTCTCATCCTTTTCAATAGTTCCTATAGCAGCCTCAAGCTCGTTTTCAGGCATCTCATATCTTAATTGCAAATCCGTAAGCTGCTTTGCTATATTAAGCTCCGTAAAATAATTTACGGCACTGTAAACGATAACCTCTCCCTCATATTCCTTTATAATGCATTTGCTCTCTATGGAAAGCTCCATAAGCTGCTCCTCAAGCTTTTCCACGTACTGCTCATAAACGGAGCTCACACTGTCTGCACTTTCATATTCCGCGTATCCGTAGCTTTGTCCATATTCATTATCAGATGTACTTCTTATAAGCTCAACAGATTTTTTTATCAATATATCCTTTGGCAGGTACATATGTCCCTCCCCAACTGCCATTGTAAGAACATATATAAGCACAGACCTTAATCTGTATTCGGAATCCGGATTTATTCCCATTTTCCTTGCGATTTCATCAGCTATTTTAAAGCCTATTCCCGATACGTCCTCTGCGATTTTATATGGATTACCCTTTATAATTTCATAGACCCGGTCACCGTATTCCCCGTATATCTTCATTGCCATATTGATGGAAATGCCATACTGTGACAGGAATATAACCACTTCCTGAAATTCTCTTTTTTCAGCGTAGGACGCAGCTATGGCTCTTGCCTTACGCTCGGAAATTCCGCTTATTTCTGCCAGCCTTTCAGGCTCATTTTCAATTATTGTAAGAGTTTCGGATTTAAATTTTTTGACTATTTTTTTTGCAAGAACCTGACCGATTCCTTTAATGATACCTGAACCGAGATACCTTTCTATACCGATTATATCCTCCGGCATTTTTATCTCGCATGATGTAAATTTGAACTGTATGTCATATTGAGGATGGTTTACATAATCCCCCTCAGCGATTATATAAAGCCCTTCCCCAATACCAAAAATATTTCCAACAAATATTTCTTCTCCATCTATTCCTTCAACAGAAAAAACGGCATAGCCGTTTTCCTCATTTTTGTATATTATTTTTTCTATGTAGCCTTCTCGCGTCATATCGTTATTCACCGGTTATTTTTATCTGATTGTTGTTTTTCATGGATTCATAGAGATACTCTGCAAGACCTATGCCGCCTTGATCAACGGCAATTTTGGAGTATTCCTGAATCATCATGCCACCGAAATAATCCTCATAAAGGTTTTCCTTATCATCAGCCTTCATGACGGTTTTTTCCATGGATTTATATATCTGCTCAAGCATGTATGCCTCAAATTCCTTACATGCAGCCATAGCCTGAATATCTGTCAGTTTATCCTTGCTGTTGTTTAATTTATTTTCAAGGGCCGAGTTCTGCGTTTGTTGTATAACCGATGCGTAATCCGAACCGTTTATACCGCCGCTTATAGACATGTCCATATTTTTATTCCTCCTTAATTTACAGAACCTAGTTGTACGATATAGACAATATCATAAGCAGGTGCTTTGGAGCCGCCGGTGCTTAGCAAGGTATTTTCGAGCTTAGCACCGCTGCGAGCGACAAGCAGCGCAAGCGTGCCTGTGTTGATTTGTCTATATTGTACAACGGACGTTCGTTAAAGCAATGCCACCTCGCCTGTCGGCTCGGTGTCGTGCTGCGCACTATATGCTTCGTCTGACATACATATGCGTGAGCAAGCTCACATATGTATGTCAGACGAAGCATGCATTGCTTTAGCTTCGCAAGTTATTCGCCTGCTGCATCATTTCATCTGTTGCCTGTATTGCCTTTGAGTTCATCTCGTATGCTCTCTGTGCTACGATAAGATTTACAATTTCATCTGCAACATTAACATTTGATGCTTCTGTGTATTTTTGATGTACCATACTCGGAGTTGCATTTCCTGTTCCCTCAGGGATTGGAGCTCCGGAGGCTACTGTTGCCGAGTAGTTATTGCCACCCTCCTTGCCAAGTCCTGCCGGATTGTTAAACTGTACAAGTCCAAACATTACCTGATACTGCACTCCCAGTGCATTAGTTCCCGTAATAGGTACAATATTTCCGTCCTCACCCGGGAATCCGAATACTCCCTCCTTAGAAACCTGCAAATTTGTTGCAACCTGATCTAACGGAAGTACAATGTTGTTTCCAAACTGGTCAAGTACAGGATATCCGTCGGATGTACAAAAAAGATTTCCTGTAGCCATAGGGGAAATGTTAAAGCTTCCGTCTCTTGTGTACTGTATTTCTCCTGATGGCGTTCTCACCTGAAAGAATCCGTCTCCCTCTATAGCCATATCAAACGGCAACTCAGATGCAATAAGATTACCCTGATGAAAGTCTGCCGTAATTGCGGCAACTCTCGTACCAAGTCCTACCTCTGCCGCAACAGGCTTATTCTCACCTGCATTGTTTGTTGAGGTTGACTGAAGATTTTGATAGAGAAGCGATTTAAAGGTCGCCTCCTGTGTCTTGTAGCCTATCGTATTAACATTTGCAAGATTGTTTGCTATTGTATCTACATTTGTCTGCTGTGCCCTCATACCCGAAGCAGCAGTCCATAATGAACGCATCATAATAATGTACCTCCAACTTATACTCTGCCTATTTCGTTGACAGCCTTGTCAAGTGTCCTGTCAACGGTCTGAATCATCTTTTGGTTTGTCTCATATGCCCTTGTAATCGCTATAAGGTCAACCATCTCGGTTACCATATTTACGTTGGACATCTCTATATACCCCTGGGTTACCGTTGCATTTGAAGCAATAATATTTGCTCCTGCCACCGGCTCATACATGTTCTCACCGTAGCTTGAGAGGGCATCATAATTATCAAAATCCACTATCTGTAGTGTGGAAACATAATTTTCACCAACATAAATCTCTCCGAGCTCATTGACATTTATCTCAACTGTGTTGCCTCCGGGAATCTGAATACGGTTCCCTCCGTCACCTAACACAAAATCTCCATCCTTTGTTACAAGAAAACCTTCCCTGGTTATAGTGAAATCTCCGTCACGCGTATAACGTATATGCTCGGTTCCACCCTTGTCAGTTGTGCTGATGGTAAAAAAGCCTCTGTCGGATAATGCAAAATTGTACTGGCTTCCTGTTTCCCTGAAGTTGCCCGGACTCATGTCAAAATACGTTTCACCTATTTTAACACCAAGCGTCATTCCGCCTATGCCGCGAATAACGTCAAGACCCTCGGTAGCGTCATTGATTTTTACGGCAAGCTGTCTGTCAAAGGACTGTGCCGTTACATCAATCTTCTTAAAGCCTGTTGTATCCGCATTTGCCATATTGTTTGTGACAACATCCATACGCCTCTGCTCGTTGCGCATTCCTGTCCATGCTGTAAACAAAGCTCTTACCATTTTCTTTTCTCCTAACTCTTTTCGCTTAAAAATTCAATGTATTTTCCTGTACCTACTGCGACTGCCGTAAGCGGCTGCTCCGCAGTCATGGTTGTAATTCCGGTATTTTCCTCAATAAGGTCCTCCAAGCCGTGAAGAAGCGCTCCGCCTCCCGTAAGAACAATTCCCCTGTCAGCAATATCCGCCGAAAGCTCCGGTGGCGTGCGTTCCAAAACAGAATGAACTGCATCAACAATCTGTGCGGTAACTTCTCTTAAAGCCTCCTCAGTCTCATCCGAGGATACCGTAACGGTTTTCGGAAGTCCGGTTACAAGATTACGTCCACGTATATCCATTGTAATGTTTTCCGGCCTTTTATAACAGGTTCCTATGTTTATCTTTATCTCCTCAGCAGTTCTTTCTCCTATGAGAAGGTTATGTCTCTTTCTCATAAACCTTACGATGGCATCATCAAAATCATCTCCTGCCACCTTGAGGGAAGAATTAACTACTATTCCGTCTAAGGATATAACTGCAATGTCAGTAGTTCCACCGCCTATGTCAACTATCATGTTACCACATGGTCTTGAAATGTCTATCCCTGCACCGATAGCGGCAGCCACCGGCTCCTCAATAATATAAACATCTCTTGCTCCAGCCTGATAGGTAGCGTCCTCAACCGCCTTTTTCTCTACCTCGGTAACACCTGAAGGAACACATACGCTTATTCTTGGTCTTCTGCCGAAAAAGCTTTTTCCTACTGCCTTTTCTATGAAATACTTAAGCATTTTTTCCGTTATTTTATAATCGGAGATAACTCCTTGCCTAAGAGGTCTTATTGCAACTATGTTGCCCGGCGTCCTGCCAAGCATAAGTCTTGCTTCCTCTCCAATCGCTTTTATTGTACTTGTATCTCTGTCATATGCTACAACGGAAGGCTCCTTTAAAACTACTCCCTTGCCTTTAACATAAACTAATATACTGGCTGTTCCCAAATCTATGCCTATATCTGAACCTGCCATAACGTCTCCTTTCCCGTTACAAATTATATCGTCATTTAATTATTTTAACTTAACACTAGTCATCAATTTGTCCGTCATTTGCCTTTCGAAGCACCATAAAGGATGCAGGCTGACCATTAAGCCACTCCATTTTCATCTCATTTATATCCATAATTGCGTCAAGCTTTTGAATATAACACCGCCAGCTCGCTTCCTTATTTTTTGTAAAAAATGGTTTTCTCATTCCGGAAATGTTGTCGAACCTGTCATGCAAGTCCGTAATCAGCTCCCTGCTGTCCCTGCCCTTGAAGTCATATCCCAGCATTTCGTTCATTGCCTTATTTGAGAAAAGCACCTCTCCTGAATGTGCATCTCTTACAAATATTCCCACTTTGAACATATTATATATATCTATAAGATGTTTATTTACATTTCTTACATTGTCATCACCATATGCATTGTCCAGCATATTCTGAATTACAAGTGTAATGCTCTTTGAAAATCTAAGCTCCTCCTTCGTCCACACACGTTCAGATTTGCATTCCGCAAACATAAGCATACCACGTATTTCATCATTCATAAATATTGGCTGAACAATAATAGCCTTGATTCCGTAATGCATGAGCCCCAATTTATATTCTGGCGTCATGTTGGTACTATCTACAACAAAATGTTCTTTTCCATTGCTAAATGCATTCTGTACGACATGGATTCCTCTTGAAATACCGACCTTAAGTTCTCTTCCCGGTACACCTCCGCCGGCATCCCAATAATTATTAAGTACATACTTGCCCGGTTTCCCCTTTGCAGCAAAGTAAATCATCACCTTCTCAAGGTCCATATTTACTCCGACGTCACGCATTGTCTCTGATATAACCTGATCCACTGAATTTATAAGATTGCTGTTGGCCTTGGAAAGAGCTTCATTAATTATATTCTGCCTTGCAAGCTCCTCCCTAAGCTTTACTCCTGCGCCTCTCGCCTTTGCAGCTTCAACCGTGCTGCACATATCCTTTTCCATATAATCAGCTATCATGCCTGCCAAAGACCATTGCATTTTATATATACTTTTTAACTTTTCCGTTTCTTCCTTTGTGTATGAACCCAAAATCCAAAGTCCTATCGCTTCTCCATTAACATAAATCGGAGCGGCACATATTTTTCCTAATCCGCCTTCCTCCCTGTCCATAATAACCGGTCCCTCATTCGACAGTGCATTGTTCTCAATAGATTTATAGTATTTCTTATACGCTGGCTTTTCGAATAAATCATAAAAATCCCCTAAATTTGTATCCGGTCCTACGGGAGGAACCACAACCTTCCCCTCCAGATTTACAAATGTGGAATAAAGCTGTGTAAGCTTAGCAAACATATTAATGGAGGATTCAAGGATTTTATTTTCACCCACAATGCTGTAATCATTTTTTTCTAAGTTATATGATTTTGCCTCCGGCACATCGTCCCCGTCTTCGCTTTTATTTTGGATAGGCGTAATGTACATTTCTACTTTAAATGACTCATCCGTTTCCTCAGTAATACATATGTCATTTGACACATTAACAAGGCTGCCATCATCTCCAACCATCCTATACTCATGGACATAGCTTTCCACTTTCGCCTTTGCCGCATCCATTACCGTAGTTATAACCTTTGCCCTGTCCTCAGGATGTATATAGTCTTCAGTAAGCTTCAAGCCTTTATTAATAAGCTCGACATTCATACCTATTGTGGATGCATTTGGAGAAATATATTCCAATTTACTTTTTCTATCCTGCTTCCCACATGTTTTTACAATTACAACGCAACCAACCTTAGCTAACGCTTTTCTCAGATAAATATTCTCCAATACCATAAAAACACCCCCCACACACCATCATTGAAAAAAAGAAGGCTGTCGGTTCAAAATGCGCAATATACAAATAACAAACTGCTTACAACATGTAAAACGGTTTCGTTATGTGCATATTAAACCTTCTGAACCGACAACCATGTATTACAGATCCGGAAACTGCTGTGCCGCAATCGTCTTGGTCTGATCACATGCCTTTACGACATCATCCACAGACGTAATAAGAGCTGCCATGAAGCTTCCTAAATTCTCACATTCTCTCTTGACCGCCATACGAGCATTGTATGCGTCAAGCCTTGCCTGACTGCGAATCTCCTCGCACTCATCCTCGGTCTGTTTTCTCAGATTATCACAGTATTCCTGTGTCTGTGCACGTAATGAATCTGTTTCCTCCGTTGTTCTTCTTCTAAGGTCCTCACAATTTGCATATGTGGTATCTTTCATCTCCTGACATGCGCTTGTAGTTTCTACACGCATTCTCTCACAGTTTGCAGTGGTCTCCGTTGCAAGCCTCTGACACTCATTTTCCGTTTCATTATGAAGGCTTGTACAGTATTCCTCTGTCTCCTGCTTCATTCTCTCACACTCTGCCTGTGTATCAGCAAGCTGCCGTTCACATTTTGCATTTGTGTCATTTATAAGAATGTCTGCACTTTCCCTTGCCTCAAGAAGTGTTCTTGAAATAGACTCATATCTGCTTGCAGATTCATCCTCTCTCGTTCTGTAGGTCTCCATCTGATTTTTAAGCTGCGTGATTTCCATTTGCAGCTCATCATTTACCTTCTTGAGGTTATCTATGGTGCTTGATGATTCGTTAAGGTTTACCTCCCTCATGGTATTTAGATTTTTGACCGTCTCACTGAGCTTTAAAATGTTTGCCTTGAGCTCTGATACCTCTCTTTCATGTTTTGACCTTGTTTCCTCTATATATACGTCAACCGCCTTTTTATCATATCCGCCAAATGAGGCTGTTTTAAACTGTGGTTCCATAATTATCCCCTTTCATAATACTTTTTACAATAAATCATAATAATTTCATAGCAAAATATACTGTGCATTTATGCACATTATATCACATATAACGACAGTATGCACTTATTTTTTTCTTTATTTGACTGTAACTTTCTTCTAAAACATTTTTTCATAAAAAATGGTATATTTTTATATCGCATTTATTACTAATTTGTGTTATATTTCTTTATATGGTAATATCTGTATAATAGATTATCCTTATTACAATCGGAGGTTTTTTCATTTATGAAATCAGCTTTTAGAAATCATTTTAAAAAATATATGTCGCTTTTTCTTGCTCTGATTTTAATTTTATCCCTGACCGGATGTGAAAACAGGCAGGAAAAGCGTTACCAGAATTATGTTAAGAGCCTTATTGCCATTAACTATCTCGGAGCTACGGAGGATTACATAAAAGCCACCGGTGCAAACAAAGCGGATGCGGAAGCTCTTTACGAGGCAAATGCTGAATATCTTGCCGACAGCATTCTTTCCTACTACAGCATAGAAATATCGGAAGCTCCTGACATGTATCCGAAATACGTGGAGCTTGCAAAAAGCATTTACAGCAAGGCAAACTATAAAGTCTCAAAGGCGTACAAGTCGGGAACACAGTATTTTATCGATGTTACGGTATACCCAATGAATGTCTTTGTACAAACCTCCTCCGACGTGGTTGCATATGTGGAACATTTTAATCACGAGGTTGCAAACGGAGCATACAACAATTACACAATGAATGAATACGAAACGGAATTTTCTTCAGGTATGCTTGACATTTTAATGGATGGCTGTATGAATATGACCTACGGAGAACCCGTGACGATTACCGTTACAATTATTACGGAGGATAACACCTTTTACATAGGCGAACATGATTTTATGGCAATTGACGCGGCAATGATTTCTACCGCAACGACTGTGGAAGGAGGCATCGCTACAGACACGGACGCAGAAGAATAAAACAAAAATGGGATGCGGCACAATACAATCAAAGTACCGCATCCTTTATTTTATTCTTTTATTCTACCGTTACGGATTTTGCAAGGTTTCTCGGCTTATCAACGTCAAGTCCCTTTGCCTCAGACGTGTAATATGCTATAAGCTGCAAAATTACCGCAGTTGCAAAGGCAGTAAATTCCGGCTCAAGCCTTGGTATTCGGATGTGCTTATCGCATATTGAAGGGTCATTTACCTCCTCATCCATGCTGACAAGTACAACGTATGCACCCCTCGCCTTTACCTCTCTTATGTTGGATATAACCTTGCTGTATACATCCTCCTGAGTTGCAAGCGCAATTACAGGAACATTTTCCGTAATAAGTGCTATGGTACCGTGTTTAAGCTCTCCTGCTGCATATGCCTCCGCATGTACATAGGAAATTTCCTTCAGCTTGAGTGCCGCCTCCAGGCTCATGGTGTAGTCAAGTCCCCTGCCTATGTAAAAGGCATTCGGAGCAAGCTTAATGTGGTTTGCTATCCTTTTTATGTCATTTGCCATTTTCAGGGTGTCCTCAATAATGTTAGGGGCATTTATCAGCTTTGTCATAAAATGCTTTGCTTCCCCCTCGCTGAGTATTCCCTTTACCATTCCCATTTTACAAGCAATAAGGTACATTGCCGATACCTGTACCGTGTATGCCTTTGTACTTGCAACAGCTATCTCAGGACCCGCATGTGTGTAGAGAACATAGTCACTTTCACGGGCTATTGTTGAGCCCTTTACGTTTACAATTGATATAACCTTTGAACCGTTTTTCTTTGCAAGCTTTAATGCCTCAAGGGTATCTATAGTCTCTCCCGACTGGGATAACACTATGGTGAGCGTATCCTTATCAATAATCGGATTTTTGTATCTGAATTCCGACGCTATCTCTACCTGCACAGGTATGCGGAGCTTACTTTCTATAATATGCTTTCCTACCATTCCTGCATGCATTGCAGTTCCGCATGCAACTACAGTAATTCTCTTACAGCTACTCAGCACCTCATCATCTATACCATCTGTGGAAAAATCCGGCAGTCCCTGGCTTACTCTCGGTGCAACGGTATTTCTTATTGCATCCGGCTGCTCGTAAATTTCCTTTAGCATAAAGAACGGATAGCCACCTTTCTTGGCACTGGTTATATCCCAGTTTACCGAAAGCATCTCAGGCTTTACCTCGTTTCCCTTCATGTCTCTTACGTCGATTCCATCCTTTGTAAGAGTAAGTATGTGATATTCAGGCACTACAAAATATTCCTTGGAAAATGCAATCACAGCCGTAAGGTCTGATGCGATTACAGCGCCCTCCGATGAAGCCGTCGCAATAAGCGGGCTTACATTTCTTATGGAAAATATAGTGTCTGGTATATCCTGAAACATTATACATAGTGCAAATGCACCTGAAAGGGCATTGACGGTTTTCTTTATGGCTTTTACAGGGTCGCCCTCATAAAACGTATCAAGAAGTGCCGCAACAACCTCCGTATCAGTCTCCGAAATAAGCTTTCCGCCAAGTCCGAATTCCGTTATAAGCTGTCTGTAATTTTCAATGATTCCATTGTGTATAAGCACTACCTGACCGCATCTGTGTGGGTGGGCATTTGCATCCGTAACCCCTCCGTGAGTAGCCCATCTTGTATGTCCTATTCCGCAGGTTGCAGGGTTATCATCCTCCTCACAAAGCTTTCTCAACTCAGCAACCTTGCCCGTACGTTTTTTTACGGTGATTTTTCCGTCATGCAAAAGTGCAAGTCCCGCACTGTCATAGCCTCTGTACTCAAGCTGCTCCAATCCGTCAATGATTATATCCTTTGCCGGCTTATTGCCGGTGAAACCTATTATTCCGCACATATTATTAATTCTCCTATCATACTTAATTTAAGGCGCACTTATCCCATATTTATCATATATGACAATACATCGGTTATATTTTGTTCCGAAGCTTAAAAACTATAAAACATCATATGCCATGCGCCCTTATATTATTCAAATTTCATGGTTCCGAACAAAGTGCCTTTGGCACTGCAGTTTGTATCTTAGCAGGGTCCGCAAGGACCGTGCCGATAGGAAATTCGAAAGAATTTCCTATAAAGGAACAAAGAATGATTAACGGAGCACATATGCTGACAGGTCTTTTGAAAGCTTATATGCTACGGCTGACTGCTTGGCTTTGTTTTGAGGTTACCCTCATATTTCCCCTTGCATAACACGCTCAGCTGCGCGAAAGAGCATCCGCCGAATACTTCGATAACTCTTTACCTCGTCGACCTAAAATGTGAGTGCCGTCACACGGACAGTCACAACTGACTTAGGTACATGGCGCTAAGGTTCTTAACCTTTCGAAATCTGCTTCCTCCATACAAACAGACAATTTATTATAACATGCGTAGCATATGTAAGTAAAGAACAAAACACGCTTTCACTCGTTGATATGTCCTGAGGTGTCTGCAAAGCAGACGAAGTCCTGAGGACAATAACGTAGCGGTACTAAAAATTGCCGGTCCGCCATAGCTGTATAGTAACTGAAAACCGTTTGAGGACGTCGGCACTTAAATTGCCAGCCCAAGATTTCCTTATATAGGAATATCTTAAGCTGGCAATTTTTAGTACCGCTACGTCCGAGACGAGCGAAAGCGTGTTTTCAGTTACTATACAGCTATGTCAGACCGGCAATTTAAACACCGATGTCCCCAAACGAGACAGGATAATTAGCTTATCATTGCCCCCGCAGGCATATCCTTCTCAGCAGTAAGCAGTGCGAGATTTCCTTCAAAATCCTCCGCACATAAAAGCATACCCTCGGAATCCACTCCTGCAAGCTTTGTCGGCTTAAGGTTAGTAATGACAACAACCTTTTTGCCTACCATCTCCTCAGGCGTATAATAATTCTTTATACCTGATACTATCTGGAGAACCCTTCCGTTTACCTGTACTTGTGAACATAAAAGCTTCTTTGACTTCTGCACTTCCTCACAGGAGATAATTTCTCCCATCTGAAGCTGCATTTTATTGAATTCTTCAATTGTAATTTCTTCCTTAACCTTTGTGTCTACAGTAGGTATTTCAACGCTTGTCTTACTCTTTTTCTTTGGTTTTTCTTCCTCCTCCGGTTCCTCCGGCTTTGAAGGGAATCTCCGCTCAATCTCATCAAGCATGACAGGTGCATCTATTCTTGCAAAGAGCATCTCTGGCTCTGCCACAACCTGATTGCCTGACGGATAAAGTCCAAATGACGCAAGCTCCGTAACTCTTCTTTTTTCAGTGTTTAACTGCTTTAAAATCTTCTCGGCAGTTTCAGGCATAAACGGCTCAAGCAATGTAGCTCCTACCGTAATGCTCTCAACGAGATTATAGAGAACCGTATTTAATCTGTCTGCCTGTGCAGGGTCTTTTCCAAGCACCCAAGGCGTTGTCTCGTCAATATATTTGTTGCATCTCTTGAAAAGCCCAAAAATTTCGGTTATTGCATCGGCAACCCTAAGCTTTTCCATGCACTCATTTACCTTAAACCTTGTGGCAACCACCTGATTTTTAAGCTCCTCGTCAACAGGCGCAGCCTCGTTTGTATTTGTGACATTTCCGCCAAAATATTTGTTGGACATGGATATTGTCCTGTTTACAAGATTGCCCAGCGTATTGGCAAGCTCTGAATTTATTCTCTCTATTACAAGCTCCCATGAAATAACACCATCATTTTCAAACGGCATCTCATGAAGAAGGAAAAATCTTACGGCATCTACTCCAAATAAGTCTACCATGTCGTCTGCATAGATAACATTTCCGCGGGACTTGCTCATCTTACCGCTGCTTTGAAGAAGCCACGGATGTCCGAATATCTGCTTTGGCAAAGGCTGTCCAAGAGCCATAAGCATAATAGGCCAATATATTGTGTGAAATCTGAGTATATCCTTGCCAATAAGGTGAAGGTCCGCAGGCCAATATCTCTTATAAAGCTCGCTGCTTGCTCCGTCAACATCATATCCAAGTCCGGTTATATAGTTTGAAAGTGCATCTATCCATACATAGATAACATGTCCCGGATCAAATTCTACAGGGATACCCCACTTAAAGGAGCTCCTTGACACACATAAATCCTGTAAGCCCGGCAAAAGGAAATTGTTCATCATTTCATTTTTTCTTGACTCAGGCTGTATAAAATCAGGATTTGCCTTTATGTGCTCTATAAGCCTGTCCGCATATTTGCTTAGCTTAAAGAAATATGCCTCCTCCTTGGCAGGCTGACATTCCCTGCCGCAGTCAGGACATTTTCCATCCACAAGCTGTGACGGCGTAAAGAAAGATTCACAAGGAGTACAGTACATTCCCTCGTACTCCCCCTTGTATATGTCTCCCTGATCATAAAGCTTTTTAAAAATTTTCTGAACCTGCTTCTCATGGTCCTCATCAGTAGTTCTAATAAATTTGTCGTATGACGTATTCATCAAATCCCATATGCTTCTTATCTGTCCTGCCACATCATCTACAAATTCTTTTGGAGTTGATAAATTTTCAAATGCTTTGATTTCTATTTTCTGTCCATGCTCGTCTGTTCCTGTCTGAAATCTTACATCATAACCCACAAATCTTTTGTATCTTGCAATACTGTCCGCAAGCACCACCTCATATGTGTTGCCTATATGAGGCTTTCCTGACGTGTATGCAATAGCTGTTGTAATGTAATACGGTTTCTTAGCCATCTCCTATATACCCCCTTCTTTTGAACCCATATTTATCCTACTCTTAGCTTAAATTTCATAAGCTCCTTTTCTGAATCAACAACCTGTATTTCTCCGCCTAACGCTCTTATTTTTTCATCAAAATTTTCATAACCGCGAAGAATATATTTTATATCCTCCACAGTAGAATAGCCCTCAGCAGCCAAAGCCGCTATTACAAGTGCAGCCCCTGCTCTAAGGTCCGGTGCAACAAGGTCAGCACCCTTATATCCTTCTATACCTGTTATAACTGCGGAATTACCCTCAACCTTTATCTTAGCTCCCATACGTGCAAGCTCAGCCACATACCTGAAACGGTTTTCAAATATACTCTCAGTTATAACACTTGTTCCCTGTGAAAGTGCAAGCGTCGTAACCATCTGTGGCTGCATGTCGGTAGGAAATCCGGGATAAGGCAGTGTCTTTACCTGTGTCGGCTTAAGCCTTCCGTCTGCCATAACCCTTACTGCGTCATCATATTCTATTACATGTGCGCCTATCTCATTAAGCTTTGAGGTGATAGCCTCCAAATGCTTAGGAATAACGTTTTTAATAAGAATGTTGCCCTTTGTGGCAACAGCCATGGTCATAAATGTGCCTGCCTCAATCTGGTCAGGTATAATGGAATATTCTGTTCCTTTAAGCTTCTGTACGCCTCTTATACGGATAACGTCAGTTCCCGCTCCCTTTATGTTGGCACCCATACTGTTAAGGAAGTTGGCAACATCAACTATATGCGGTTCCTTTGCCGCATTTTCAATTGTTGTTTTACCCTCAGCAAGAACTGCCGCAAGCATTATATTTATGGTCGCGCCGACAGTGACAACGTCCATATATACATGTCTTCCTACAAGCCTTTCAGCCTTGGCTACAACATTTCCTCCGTTATCTATACAAACCTTGGCACCAAGCGCCTCAAATCCCTTTATGTGCTGGTCAATAGGTCTAAGTCCTATCTCACAGCCTCCCGGAAGGGCAACCTGTGCACGGTTAAATTTTCCAAGCAGGGCTCCCAATAAATAGTAGGATGCTCTTATCTTTCTTATGTACTCTCCCGTCACACACAAATCCTCATCGTTTTCAATTGTGCCTCCACATATTGAAACTGTGTGCGTGTCAATATATTTAACCTTCGCACCAATAGCTTCTATCGCACGAAGGAGTACCTTTGTATCCTCAACATAAGGTACATTTTCGATAATACATTCATCATCCGTGAGTACAGCCGCCGCCAAAATGCCAAGAGCCGCATTTTTAGCACCTGCTATGGTCACTTCTCCTTCTAAGACATTGCCGCCTTTTATAACATACTTTTCCATTACACACCTCTGCGCCTATTTTACATAGTCTAATAGATTATACCACATTGAGAAAAAATGTAAACCCTAATCCTATTTATCTGCCTCGCAATATATGCATCTGTATACTCGGTTTTCAGCATCCGTAAGTTTAAAAATATGTGGTATTTCCTGCTCTGTAGAGGTAATACAACGTGGATTTTTGCACTTTTTTACGTTTATAAGCTTTGTGGGAAGCGCAAGCTTTTTCTTCTCAAGAGTCTCCCCATCCTTTATAATACTTACTGTTATACCCGGATCAATATATCCCAAAACATCAAGATTAAGGTCATATTCCTTATCAATTTTTAAAATATCCTTCTTGCCCATTTTATTGCTTTTTACGTTTTGTAGTATTGCAACGCTGCAATCCAACTTATCAAGTTTCAAATCCCTATATACCTGCAATGCCTTTCCCGCAGTAATATGGTCAAGAACAATTCCGTTTTGTATGCTGTCTATTTTCATATTATGCACCCACCTTTACCTTTCATCAAACGGAACAGGAATGCCTGCTCCCGCCTCATTTAAAAGCTTTATCATAAGTGACATTCTGACAAATTTACCGTTTTCTGCCTGTCTGAAATAGCAGGCTCTCGGGTCCTCATCAATCTTGGTTGATATTTCATTGACCCTTGGAAGGGGATGCATAATTGCCAAATCTTTTTTTGCCGTCTTAAGCTTACTCTCATCAAGAATGTAGGTATCCTTGAGTCTTACATAGTCAGCCTCATTAAAAAATCTTTCCTTCTGTACTCGGGTCATGTAAATTATATCAAGCTCATCCATGACCTCTTCCATTGTGGTAACCTCTCTATATTCTATATTATTCTTTTCAAATACCTCTGTGATTATATAATCAGGAAGTTTAAGCTCCTTTGGTGAAATAAGAATGTATTTTATATTTTCATATCTGGAAAGTGCCTTTATAAGCGAATGTACTGTCCTGCCGAATTTCAAATCCCCACACAGTCCTATTGTAAAATTATCGAGCCTTCCCTTTTCTCTTCTTATTGTAAGCAGGTCCGTAAGTGTCTGTGTAGGATGATTATGTCCGCCATCTCCTGCATTTATTATGGGAACAGAGGAAACGGTTGCACCAAACAGCGGAGCGCCTTCTTTTGGATGCCGCATTGCAATGATATCTGCATAACAGCCCACAACCCTAATGGTATCTCCCACACTTTCGCCCTTTGCTGCGGACGAGGAATCGGCAGAAGAAAAACCAAGTACATTACCCCCTAATTCCATCATTGCAGCCTCAAAGCTGAGACGGGTTCTTGTACTTGGTTCAAAAAATAGAGTCGCAAGTTTTTTTCCCTTACATACCTCACTGTATTCTTCCTTATGTTCAATTATGTCCTGTGCCAAATCAAGTATGTCATTTATCTCCGCCACACTTAAATCTGTTGGGTCAATTAGATGTTTTAGATGTTTCATCAGGCTCCTCCTTACATGGGAATATAACTGTATAAATCATAAACGCTTGACCCCCTGCTTGTCAAGTTAAACCTCCTCATCAATCATCGGTCTTATCGTCATATTTTTTTTCGTTGCAGTTGCAGTTACAGTCGCCTTCTCCTCCGTTATTACGCCTTCCTCCGTGGCAGCCTCCTCGTCTGTCACAGAATTGGCTATGGTATGTGTAACATCCACACCATGCTCATCAAATATTTTTGCTATCTCAAACCTGTCCCTTCTCTCGCATACCATAACATACTGCCTTCTGTTAGCTCTGATTTTTAATATTATGATATTGCTGTCAGATGGGTCATCAACAAGCTTGTAGCTTTTCATAAATTCCCATTCTATAAATGTTGTTCCAACAAGTGCTCCCTCCTCCGTAACACCACTTTGTATTCGGGTGGAAAGAACAATGAAAAGCACAAAGGCAAGCACGGCAGGCGCAAACACAAAGTAATGGAAATACATAAGCACCGCAAATACGACCAAGCCTGCATTTGCATATATGACCTCTGATTTATTTACCTTGTGGTGCAGCCTGCTTTTTATGACAATCCCTTCCTGCCTTTTAATGGCAAGTATACATACATAAGCTGCCGTAGCAAAGCCTAAGAAAAATACAAATCCTAATACATTAATCCAAACATCCATTTACAGCACCGTCAACTATTTATTTAAGTAATGTTACCATAACCGCCTTCTCAGCATGTCTCCTGTTTTCTGCCTGATTTAAAATAACGTCAAGATTTTTGTCAATTACACTCTGTGCAATTTCAAAGCCCTCATGCATAGGCATGTCATGCATGACAATAGCCTTACTTCCCTCCAAAAATTCATCGTTTAACTGATACGGCATCATCTTTGCCATTACCTGTGCCTTCTTGCCTGCATATTCAGGGTTGTTGAAGAACTCCATGTCTACCCATGTATCAGTGTAAACTATGTCCATATCCTTTACATGGCTCTTTGCCTCCTCAATGGACATGGCAGGGTCAAGCTCAACATAGTGTCCCGTAGCCTTGGCAGCCTCAAAGAAGTCCTCCCCACAGACAGTGTCATTTACAAGCGGAGTAAGTCCATATATTGTTCCTATCTTCATCTTTGAGAAAAACTCTACAAGTGAATTAAACACGTTATTCTTTGCGCCAATATACATAAGCTTAACATCAAGACTTCCAAATCGCTCAATGATTGTAAGGGCATCCGCAAGTATCTGACATGGATGGTATGAATTGTCACAGCCGTTTATAAACGGTACGGTAACATTTTTACCAAACAGCTCCACAGTTTCATTTTTTACAAGACGTGCCATAATTATGTCAACATTTCTGCATACATATTTTATTTCGCTTACAGGTTCACCGAGAACAAAATTGGAATCCTTCCAAAGCTGGTTGTAATATGTTCCGCCGAGCTCCGTAATACCTGTAGTGAAGGATAAAAATGTTCTCGTTGACGTTTTCTCAAACAGGGTATAAAGCTTTTTGCCCTTAAGCGCCTCGCTGTACTTTTCAGGATTTTTTTTCATGTCAAGAGCAAGGTCAAGTATGCCCTGAAGCTCCTCGGCAGAAAAGTTTTTAAAATTCAACATATTTTTCATTATGTGCACCTCTTTCTTATTATTCCCCTTAGGCTGTATTATAATGTCACTCCACGCTTCGCGCGGAGCCGTGTCCTAAGGAATCCACCGGCTTCGCCGATTCCCCTTAGGACATGAAGGTCGCAAGCTTATCTGCCACATCCGTCTTTTCCCAAGGAAGTTCTATGTCCGTCCTTCCAAAATGTCCGTATGCCGCCGTCTTTTTATATATAGGCCTTCTAAGATCAAGCATTTTTATGATGCCTGCCGGTCTTAAATCAAAGTTTTCCCTTATAATGTCAACAAGCTTCTCATCCGAAAGCACACCTGTTCCAAACGTATCAACCATTATGGAGGTAGGTCTTGCAACTCCTATTGCATAGGAAAGCTGTATCTCGCATTTTTCGGCAAGTCCTGCTGCAACAATATTTTTTGCAACATACCTTGCTGCATATGCCGCTGAACGGTCAACCTTTGTGCAGTCCTTTCCTGAAAATGCTCCACCGCCGTGACGTGCATATCCGCCGTAGGTATCCACTATAATCTTTCTTCCTGTAAGTCCGCTGTCACCGTTTGGTCCGCCAATTACAAATCTTCCCGTAGGATTAATGAAAAATTTTGTATTTTCGTCTACCATGTCCTGTGGGAGCACCGCATCAAAAACATACTTTTTAATATCTGCATGTATCTGCTCCTGAGTAACATCCTCGCTATGCTGTGTGGAAAGCACAACCGCATCAAGCCTGCTTGGCTTTCCGTTCTCATCATACTCCACTGAAACCTGTGTCTTTCCATCAGGTCTTAAGTATGTAAGTGTTCCGTTTTTTCTGACCTCAGTAAGCTTAAGTGCAAGTCTGTGAGCAAGTGCTATAGGATATGGCATAAGCTCTGCCGTCTCATTTGTTGCAAAGCCGAACATCATTCCCTGGTCGCCTGCTCCTATTGCCTCTATCTCCTCATCACTCATAGTATTTTCCTTTGCCTCAAGTGCCTTGTCAACACCCATTGCTATATCTGCCGATTGCTTGTCAAGTGCAGTTATAACGCCGCATGTATCACAGTCAAAGCCGTACTTTGCCCTGTCATATCCGATTTCACGTATCGTTTCTCTTACTATGCTCTGAATATCAATCTGTGCCTTTGTAGTAATCTCTCCCATAACAAGCACAAGTCCCGTGGTTACCGCCGTTTCACATGCCACTCTGCTCATAGGGTCCTGCTCAAGCAATGCATCAAGTATTGCATCTGATATTTGGTCACAGATTTTGTCAGGATGTCCCTCCGTTACTGATTCTGAAGTGAATAATAATTTTTCCATTTGTACGTTACCTCCGTTTTTTAGGCTTTAAACCTTTTTGATAGAATCGGAACAGGCATATTATACCGTCCCATGCTATATCTCTCAAAAAAATAAGTCCGATTATAATAACCGGACTCGAAGGACTTTTTATTAAAATCCTCTTATTGCTCGATTATCATATAAATATATGATTCCCGCTCAGGAAGGCACCTTCCATTTAAAAATGGGGTTGCCACAGCTTCATAGTCCCTTATGACTCCACCGTTCTGAATAAGAGAGATATATTATTGTGCTTATACAATACTCCTTTACATTATAGTTGTCAAGATTTTGTTTTCGCATGATAGCGTAAGTTTATTATCTTTAAAGGCTTTTTTTCATCCAAATATGAGGACAGCCTTCATCATCATCTATATCACCAAATTCAGTAAACCCTAAATTTTGATAAAAAGCGGTTACTCTACATTGGGCATGTAAAGCTATACTTTTTCCACCATTTTTCAGAATATATTTTTCTGCTTCTTTGACTATAACAGAACCTATATTTTTACCACGATACTCTTTGATAACTGCAAGTCTGCCTAATATATATGTATTCATCACTGTATCCCAGAATATACGGCAGGTTGCAATAGGTATCTTATCCTCATCAAACATTACAATATGTGTGGCCGTTTCATCTATACCGTCAAATTCATTATGAAATCCCTGCTCATCTACAAATACTTTCTGCCTGACTTCTTTTGCATGATTGGGAATACTCTCATATATCACTGTTTCCATTATAAATTTATTCTCCTAAATATCAGCTTGCCGTTATCAATAATGTTGAAATTATAGCACATACGCGACTGAATCACAATGTGACAAGCGTTCATATAAACAGCATATTTGCATAACAAATAACAAGAAACAAATTGCCCCCATAAAAATACTGTGCTAAAATTTGTTAAGCAACTATTTCCTCGGAGGCTTATTTATGTCAGAACAGCAAAAAACAACTAATTACAAATGCTTAAATTCCTTTACGCTGAAGCTTTTTGCAATAATATGTATGACAATAGACCATATCGGCGCTGTAGTAGGAACCGAATATGTGGATGGCAGGATATATTTATCGGGAGCCTTCAAAGCCGATTTTTACTTGATTTTAAGATACATAGGAAGAATTGCCTTCCCTATATTCTGTTATCTTATTGTGGAGGGCTATTATCATACGAGGAATATATGGAAATATACCTTACGGCTTTTTGTTTTTGCGCTTATTTCCCAAATTCCCTTTTCACTTGCGACACATAAAACACCCTTTCATTTTTCAAGCCTGAATGTATTCTTCACACTGTGCATGGGGCTTATATGTGTAATAATATTAGATAGCTACATAGACTACATAAAACAGCAAAAAAATACAGTTTCAGAGTTCAGACATATGCTTGCTCACACAGCTTTTTCTTTTGTAAGCATTGTTGGTATAAGCGCATTATCTATTCTGCTTAACACGGACTACAGCATTTTCGGCATATTACTCATACTTATTTTCTACATATTCCGTGACAAGCCCATAAAAATTTTCATTGCAATGCTTATATGTATATTACTTTTTGAAAATCCAGTGGAGCTTTTTGCACTTATATCAATCATACCTATAGTATTGCACAACGGTAAAAAGGGACCATCCATGAAATATGCCTTTTATGTGTACTATCCGCTACATCTCACAATTTTGTATTTAATCTATATGGCAATATTATAATTAATTTTAATAATGTAAAAAGGGGCTGTCGCACTAAGCCCGCATACTTTAATAACATGTTTGCGTTATTAAAATATGTGGGTTTAGTGCGACAACCCTCAAATTACAATATATAAATCTATATATGCTTCTTAACTCTCTCGGCAAGTTCTGTAAGATAATCCTTATCCGCTTCATGGGGTGCAGGTATAAGCTTAATATCGTCACCCTCATATCTTGGAATAAAATGTATATGGAAATGATTAACCGTCTGTCCTGCTATTTCTCCGTTATTTTGAAGAAGGTTCATTCCCACGCAGCCTGTTTCTTCCTTAAGTGCACTTGCAACAACCGTCGCAAGTGAAAACAACTTGCCTGCCGTCTCACTATCCAAGGAAAAAACATTGTCAAAATGCTTCTTTGGAATTATGAGCGCATGTCCCTTGCTCGCAGGCATGATATCAAAAAACACCTTAAATTCATTTGTCTCATAAACAGTTGTTGATGGAAGTTCACCTGCTGCTATCTTACAAAAAATACAATCATCCTTTTTCAATTTTTTACCCTCCGTATATTGAACATCAACCCATTGCAAATTGACACAACCAAAATTACGCTTTATATCCTCTGCTTCCGTAATTTTGCACGTCAACGCTTTCATTTAGCGTTCCACGTCCATATGTAAGTCCTGCATAGACCTGATGAGTATTTTTCATAACAGGCTCAGGGTCATCTATCTCCTGAAGCTGTTCAAAACAGACCTTAAACTTATCCATCATAGCCATACATCTCTCAAGCTCATCAGGCTTTCTCGTCACAGAGCTTTTTACAAGCCTTGCATATATATACCTCAACACCTTAAGCATACCTGCTCCGACTTTGTCTGCGGGATTCACCCCTGACATGATTTCATTATGGGCTCTTTTTGCAAGCTCAATATATCTTAAGTACTCTTCTATATCGCCTGCTTTATATGAGCTTAAGGCATCACCTGTATGGATTCTCTCCACATCAAAAAGGATAACCATAAGTCCACTGTGATTTGCCTGACTTGTTTTAAGTGTATATTCCTGTATCTGTTCCTTCGTCATACCCTGTGCCCTCCGTCGCCATATTCTTATTTTGCTTCACCTATAATAACTACTGAAGAAGCTGCAATATGGATTCAGGTCTTTCATTTGACCTCTGCATCATGGAAATGGCTGCCTGTGACAATACATCAAGCTGTGTATAATTTGTCATTTCCTCCGCCATATCCGTATCCATAATTCTCGAATATGCACCTGTAAGACTTTCATTCTGAACCTCTAAATTGTCAAATACATCCTCAAATCTGTTTTCATATGCACCAAGCTTTGAGCGTATAGCGGACACTTTTTTCACCGCTTCATCAATAAGCTCTACCGCTTTAGCTGCATGTGCATGAGTATACATTATAAGATTGTCAACCTTAAGCCCTTCCGCATCCAACGGAGGTATATCTATGGAGAGCTGTTCTCCCTGATTTGAGCCTGTCTGTATAACCATTGTTCCCGCAGAGAGAACTTCTATGGTTGTAGCAGCTCCACCTTCCGGAGCAATTTCAGGGTCAATCTCAACCGTCATCTTAAATCCACTTCTGTCAACAATGCTTATCTCATTACCATCGGCAAGAAATGTTGCCGTAGATGAAAATCCGTCATCGGTTACCTTTAGGGTTGCCTCACAATCTGTTCCGCTTACCGAGTCTCCGTCTGTAATGCCAAGGAATGCAGCAAGATCATCATTGCTCACGCTTATTTCTATTTTCTCATTTGAGCCATACTGCTGTGCCTTGAAATAAACCGGTGCACCTGTGGCAAAATCAGCCTCCGTCGCACCGCCGTCAGTAGATGCCATGACGTCTATGCCTATCTTATAAAGATGGGACTGAAGCTCACTGTAAACCTCTGTTGCCGTCATTCCCTCATTTATTGATACGCTGAAACCGTTAATACTTATTGTTCCCGCCTGATCAGCAGTTACAGTTGCACCTGAAGAGGAAAGTCCGGTTGAATATATTGCCTGTGTGGCAATGGCAGTAACCTCGAGTTCATAAACTCCGACATTTACCTCCTCCGAAATGTATGTAGCCTGTATACTATATTCGCTGGAAAGCGAACGTCTTGTCATGTCACCATTCAAAAGCTTCTGTCCGTTAAATGCAGTCACATCGGTTATCTGATTTATTTCCTCCACAAGAGAATTAATTTCCTCCTGTATGGAA
Source organism: uncultured Bacteroides sp. (assembly GCA_964635615.1). GTDB lineage: Bacteria > Bacillota > Clostridia > Lachnospirales > Lachnospiraceae > Coprococcus_C. The sequence continues at coordinate 46,587 of CAZWNL010000001.1, read as the reverse complement.
TCTCTGTCTTCCTCGAATTCCACATCATTTGAAGCCTTTACTGCAAGCTCTCTCATTCTGGCAAGTATGCTGTGTATCTCGTTTAAGCCTCCCTCGGCAGACTGTATGACAGATATTCCGTCATTTGAATTTAATGACGCTCTCTTAAGTCCTCTTATCTGTGCATCCATTCTTGTTGCTATCGCCAATCCTGCCGAATCATCAGCCGGACTTGTAATCTTTGTTCCTGATGAAAGTCTCTCCATAGACTTTGATATATTTGCATTAAGCTTTGCAAAATGGTCACTGGCATTTAAAGCAAGTGAATTGTGATTTATTCTCATATATGTACCTCCTGTAATCACCGCATTATATATAACTATACTTTTTATCGGCTTTTTGTATCTTTTGATAAAGTGCTACTTAAGAATATTTGCAATGGATTTTACCACTGCCGTTGCCGCGGAATATATAACCCTTCCGTCTCCTGTATATTCCCTTTCATGTACCTGTGATTTTGTGATTCCAACTCCTACCCTTACTCTGTCCGTGTTAAATCCAAGCTGCTTCATATGTGCACTAAAATCATCTGCAGCCTGACTAAGGGCAAGGCTGCCCTCACTTGTGGCACTTTCAATATAGCCGGCAAGAGTATTTTCATTTACAACTGAAACTCTTGCGCTTACCGTACCCATCTCATTTCCCTCAATGGATACGCTTATGCTTCCCCTGTCTCCCTGACCGGATTTTATTGTAAGGTTCATAACCTTAACCCCATCCTTCATGTCAACAGGAATCTGATATCTGTCGTTTTTCGCCATGTGACTTGCAATATTTAATCCCGCATTTACGGTTTTTATTGCGGAAATGTCAGCGGCGGTTATAATTCCCGCAGCTCCGGCGCTATACATAAGCTCCGTAATACGGTTCCTTATATCGTCATATGTAAGTGAAATATCAGACTTATTTTCAATATGCTCCAAAATACTTTCCATCGTAAGCTCTATCTCTATTTCCTCACCGGAAAGGGAATCCGCCATATTCTCTGTTTCGGCGTCTATCATTTCATCCTTTACATTAGTGGAAAATTTAAGCTTCTCCATGATTTCCGAAACCATCTGATATATACCGCCCGTTGATTTCAGCATTGTATCAACCGCAAATGCATTCGTCATGGAGTATTCAATCTGATTTTCCTCAATATATCTTTCTACGGCTTTATCCAGTGAATTGAATTTTTCGATGCTGTTAAATGCACTTTCAATCTGGTCGGTAATACTGTTTTCTATTCCGCCTGATTCCAAAGCGCCAAAGCTATCATCAACCCCGAAACTGATACCTGCCGTCCTACGGCTTCTCATTGCCGAGATAAGGTTTCTCACGGTCAGCCTGCTTCCGTTTGCAAATATCCAGCCTGCTTCCCTATCCTTGGACTTCGCAAGCTTATCCATAGCTCTGTATATACCGATGTAGCTCTCCCGTTCCTCCTTGGTTATGCTTCCCTGTTTTTCGACATCCATAAGATAAGTGGCAAAGTTTTCTGCTTCGGTTACGCCTTCATTGTAATTGTGGGCTCTCACCATATCCACAAGCTCATCTATCGGAACATCCAAAGGATTTATTCCATCCTTTATCGCTCCCAAAACCGCCTCCGGATAAAATGCGTCCATAAGCTCATTTACCTGCCTGTCATATTCCATTACCTGATTTATGTTTTCAGGCGTAATGGAAATGGAATTATAACCAAGTATTTTAACGGCCCTCTGTGTTTCAATATTGACCTCAAAGCCAAGGTCTGCAATTATATCATCAACATTTGAAAATGCTTTCGTTATGCTGTCGCCCATGTCGCTTCTCGGTGCGGTACCGACTGCCTCGTAGCTTCTTCTGACCTTCTCAAAGGAGGCTGTTTCCGTACTGTCCACGCCTTCCTGAGCATCATCAAAGGATGCTTCTGCACCTGCGTCATAAAGCCCTCTTACAGTAAATTCCGCTCCCCTAAGAGGTGCTCCCAAAACTCCCATATGGCTTTCGGCAAGGGTTTCTATATGCTCATTTAATGTCTTATATATCTCTACGTTTTCAGGTGTCGCCGCCGTGCCGAGCTTTTCCTCTATCATCTGATTTTCTATCTGTTTAAGTGTGTCAACAACCTTGGAAAGCTCCTTGGTGTCAATACTCATATTCATTTTTGCAAGTCTTCCCGCCATGCTCACGGTCATGGAAAGCCTTATTTCCTCCATCTGCCTGATAGCGGTAACTGCCCTCCGCTGTGCCTCAGTTCCGTTTTCACCATAGCCCTGCAAAATTTTGTTTAATTCCTCCGCCTCATATTTTGGCTTAGATTTATTCTGCCTTAAGGATACGGTCTTTGCATACGCCGCAGAAATGGTTATTTCTTTATCCTCCATGGCAAGCTCGTACACTGCCTCCGCTGTTACGGAATTTGTTTTGACATAAAGCTCCTCCGCCTCAAGGTCAGCCATTTCTTCATCATCGGCAGGCATATCTGCCTCTCTTACAGACTGACCAACAAGGTCTTGAAATTCTATATATTTTTTTATTGTATCCGGAGTGACTGCAAGCTGATTGTCCATCATAAAGCGAGCGGCATTGTAGCTTTCAGGAGAAGGCTCGTAACCCGCCTGTTCTATAGCCCTGTCAATCTGCTGCCTCATCTGTTCCACCAGTGCTTCAGAGCCCTGGGTATCATTCTGTCTGCTTCCGCTGTAATGAGCCTTATAAATATTTTCCCTTGAAACACCTAAATCATTTTTTATGAGATAGACCAGCTCATTATTTGTTATATCAAAATCAGGAGCCTGTTCCTCTTTGCTTTTTTCAGCAACCACGTCAACTACGGATACGTCGGCTTTTATGTCCGTTCCCGCAACCTTTACGCTGCCGCCCACAATGTTAAATCCGTCCATATCACCACTGTCTGCCTTTATATCTGCAAAGAGCTGTGCGGTTTCCTCCCTGTGTGCATTGCCCCTCATGGTGTTTATAACACCCATAAGGTCGGAAAGGGTTGCTCCCTCAATATCAATTCCCATCATTTTAAGCTTTTTTATCTCCTCGGAGGAAAGGTTATTTCTAATCTCCTTTGCGGCTTCCTTATCCTGCTCCTCCTTGGAGCGCACATCCTCTTTTTTCTCCTTTGCCCTCTCTCTTTGGGCATCAAGGTAATCAGCAAAGTGGTCTGCGGTGTCAATGCCCCGCCTGTCACCTGTCTCCTTACCGTCATATACATAGCCGTTTATCTCATCAGCCTTGCCTGCCGAAAGCGCGTCTATGGCCGACTTGTCCTTCACTCCGGTTTCCCTTCCCTTTGTGTATGCAGCCTCCGCCTTCATCAAATTATTATCAATCATGTTTGTCATATAAGCACCCGACTCCTTAATAAATATACTCCTGTAACACTATTTTATTTATCGGTCTTTCTATTCAAAAACTTGAATTGATAATCTATGTCGGCAGTCCGTTCCTATAAGTCAACAGGCTCCATGTAATCTAAAGGGTCTTTTGCCGTGCCGTCAAACTGAAGCTCAAAGTGCAGATGCGGTCCCGTGCTGTAGCCCGTACTTCCTGAAAGGGCGATACATTCTCCCTGAGATACATGCTGTCCCTCTGAAACAAGTGCCGAGCTTAAATGTGCATACCGGCTCATAACCCCGTTTCCGTGGTCAATATCCACACAAATTCCATAGTTGCTGTACCAGTCAGCCCTTACCACAACTCCGTCGGCAGTTGCTTTTACCTCAGTTCCCATGCATACCGCAAGGTCAACACCGTTGTGGTTTCTTCCCCATCTTGGTCCAAATTCCGAGGTAATAACGTAATCTGATACCGGCTCTATATATTCAGGCGGCTCATAGGTTCCTATGCGGACTACCTTTGGCTGCGGCTCCTTCACCACCTGACTGTCTATAATCTTATTTTCCATTTCCATACCCTTGTAATATGTCTGCATAACCGTGATCTTTCGACTGCCCACAACCTCTTCCTGGTCTATTTCACGTTTTCCCGCCTCAAGAGTATCGTCGTATATATACACACACTCCTTATATACCGGCTCCGAGTAGGAGGATACCTTTGACATTGTCTGTATATTTTTCCAAGGTACTATTTCACCGGCAGCAAGCGACCTTTCAAATGATAAAGCCAATACAACCGCCATTGTAACTGTCGCAATAAATAAATTTGCACCATATGTCTGTCTGTTTTTTCTTTTGTAGGAGTTTTTAAAATAATTTTTCATTTTATCATCTCCTTACAATCAATCATAATTTTTAACAGGTTACTTTTTTGTTTCAAAACTTGGTTGTTGTGTAATTTGTTTGTAACATTTTTGTAATAATCGCATTTTATTATTACGTTTTGAGGATGTAAAGCCCCTATCAGTCGCAATATTTTTAAATTTACGACAAAAAAAATATTTGTATAAGCATTTTATATATGGTACACTTAATAATGATTTACATTAAATTATTAACTTATTCATTTATGTTTTTAAGAGGTGTATTATGGCTAAAGCATTGTTAGATATTGAAGAGATTCCACCTAGCCTTTCAAACAAGGTTAAGCAGGACTTGAAGTTCAAGACAGGAAATTTTGTATGGAGAGTTCGTTTCAGCACTCCATTAGACCCAAAGACCGTCAACCCGAATACGATGTACGTTGCAAACTCACAAAATCAAAAGCTGCGGACAAAAATCAAATACAATACTGAGGATGAGATTATTGAGGTTGAACCGCTTGAGCCGTATTCAACCAATGAATACTATTTTCTCATTATCACCTCCGACGTTAAGTCAAAGGGCGGTCAGAAGCTTAGCGAACCCGTTAAGATTAAGTTTAAACTATAAATTTATATAAACATGCAACCGGAGAAAATGTATTTTATTAAGAAGAAAAGCAAAGAAAAAGGGCAGGCTGTTTATATAGTGAATATAGGTCGCATGGACTTATATTATACTATATACAAACAGCCTGTCCTTTGTTATTCAAAAATTCCTTTGATAATTCCTTCCATCTTACTGTTATCATTTGATATACAAAGCACAGCATAATTACCATTTACATATATAACTGCTGAATCGAGCTTTGGCATTTCATCAGGAAGATAATCCTTACATGCGTCCTTTTGATCTGCGATACGCTTTTCATATGCTGCCTTTACTGTATCAATATAATCCGGTGACTTTACCTTAATAACTGCAATCTCCTCGGCAGTCGAACTTGAATTCGTGTAAAATGCTGCCTCCTCAATATTTGCTTCATCTAAAACATAAAGTCTTGTAAGTGCAGTCGTATTATGAACCGTCGCAAGCTCATCCTTAAAGTCACCCTGCGTCCGTATTGTATCAGCCGCCTCCTGGGTCTTTACGTCCTTAACCTCAGCCTGAGTGCCCTTATCCTCCTTATCCTTTTCACATGCCGTAAATAAAACCATCATTGCAACGGCAAGCACCAATATAAATAAAAATTTCTTTTTCATAATTTGTTATTCTCCTTTAAACATTTACCGTATTTTATATTTTATACTCTTAAAATCCAGCATTTTTTTCTAACAATATTTATATCATCTCATTATGGAAAAATCAACTTTAATATGGAAAAAACAGCTTTAATAATATCACGTAAGTCAACTTTATAGCTGGACATAATCTGCCTACTATGCTATTATTTGACATAATAAGATAATTGGTTTCGCTTCAAGAGTTGTGTCAAGTTTTCTATGAAAACTTGACATGCAGTATGTCCGGTGGCAAAGCCGCCGAGACACACGGTCAGCCCATTTGCTGAAAGCAAATTTGGAATGGGCTGATGTTCCAAACAGGAGGTAGGATTATGAGTATTTCAGCTAATATTACAAGCTATAAGGGCAAGGATGTCATAGAATTAGTTGCCGGAAAATACAGGGCGGTTATAGCTCCGTTTTTAGGCAGTAATGTTATCAGGATGCAGGACACACAAAATAATATAGAAGTTTTCAGATATGATGAGGAACTTACCGTAGATGAGCTTAAAGCATCTGCTGAAGTTTACGGACTTCCGACACTTTACCTTCCAAACCGTCTGGCAAACGGCGTTCTTAAGGTTTCTGATGCAACATATCATTTACCTGTAAATGACCCTCTCGGTAACCACATTCACGGATTCCTTCATAAGAGAGAGCACAGCATAGTTTCCGCAACGGTTGTCGGAGATAAGGCAATTGCAAAAACAGAATATATTTATGATGATAAGGATGAATTTTATCAGTATTATCCGGTAAGCTTTAAGGCTTCCTTTAAGTTTACGCTTTCAGCATCAGGACTTGATTATTCCTTTACAATTACAAACACCTCAGACAAACAGCTTCCTTTCGGGGTGTGCAATCATACCACAATCAATGGTCCTTTTACTTCAGGTGGAAATGGCCTTGATACAAGACTTTACATTCCGGTCGGAGACAAATGGAAGCTTGACAAGCACTGCATTCCTACAGGAGAATTTCTTCCTATGACCAGTCATGACCGACAGTACATTACCGGTTCACAGGTTCCTGTGCTGCATGATATTGACAATGATGTTTTCTTTGCGGAAGAGGGTTCCATAGATGACAAGAAATTTTACGGTGCCCTTGTAACTGATAACGCTACGGGCAAACGAATTATTTATGAGGTATGTAAGGACTTTAAGTTTTGGATTATATGGAACGACCACGGCGACAAAGGATATTTCTGTCCTGAGCCTTGCACATGGATTATTGATGCTCCAAACCAGCCTATTCCTGCTGACGAATCAGGTTATGTGGAGCTTGCACCGGGAGAGGCAAAAACTCTGACGGAACACATCTATACAGAATAAAACTTAAAAGGGGCTGCCACATTAAGGAACGGGCTTTCCTGCGGCGGACCCCTGTCGCTATATACTCAGAAAACGCGCTTTCGCTCGTCTTAGACGTAGCGGTACTAAGAGCTGGGGCTCATACATCTATGGCATATACAAATCGTTTGAAGACGTCGGTACTTAAATTGCCGGCTTTAAGGCATTCCTATTTTATATAAGAATATCTTAAAGCCGGCAATTTTTAGTATCCGTTACGTCTGAGACGAGCGAAAGCGTATTTGTATATGCCATAGATGCATGAGCTCCCAGCTCTTAGTACCGCTACGTCTGAGACGAGCGAAAGCGCGTTTTCTGAGTATATAGCAACAGGGGGCCACCGCAGGAAAGCTCGTTCCTTCGTGCAGCCCCTTTTAAATTTTATCTTTCAGTGTCTGTTGGGAATGCATATTCATCAAGTACAATTTCCTCATCGTAATATTCCCAATTTTCCTTATTCCACAAATCATCTTTTACTCTCGCCCATCTTGAAGGTAGGAAGGTATTACCGTTATTAACAGTAATATCCCATTCATCCGACAGAATAATGTACTGTTCATGTGCTGTTTTCTCGGCATTCGTAATTACCTTTCCCGTAAACGGATTAACTGGATTGTCAATCAAATCCTTTACTGCTATGGTTGGAACATCCGCTATAGTCATAAACTCCTCCGACACAGTAAACTCCGTACTGTTAAAATCCTTAACAAGCAGCATAGGATAATACTTTTCCACATTTTTCAAAGCATCCTCACCACCCATTGCCAGTTCATCAAAATGTTGAAGAGGTCTTCCGTGGTCTGATACTATGATTATTTTTGTGTTATCATATATATTGTGCTCCCTTAAAAAGTCAAACCATTCGCCAAGCTTAAGTAAAGCCGCCATGTTTGTCTGATAATGGGACATCTGCATATAGCTCTCCATCTTCATTACTCTACCGTTAACCGTAAACCGCTCCATATTTTCAGCATCATATTTTGTGTTGTCCACTACCTCCGCAGGGATATATTCAGGCTCCTGAAGCAGCATTGGCTCATGGGTAACATTATTTGTCATATATAAAAATGTGTTTACATTCTCCTCTGTTACAGCCGTCATAAATGGCATACTATCAAGTACATTATAAGGGTTCATAAAGAATGAACTTATCCCCTCCGCCTTTGACATACTGTAGTAGGTCTGTATTCCACTACTCACAGACTGATTTTGATTGTACGTACCATTGGCATATATTGTAGGCTGTACAATAAGAGGCATTGTTTTCATAATGCTAAAGCAGAAAAAATTGCGCCTGTTATTATCAATTCTCTGCTGCTTTGTCTGCGATGAGATGAACTTTCCCTCTGTAATACATGCATTGATATCCGGATACTCATCAAAAATTGATAAATCAGGAAGCCACTGATAATTTGCGTAAACAGGGTCACAGACAGTAACATCATATCCGTTATCGGAAAATAAAACCGGCATTACCTTTATTGCTTCATTTTGCTTGGCAGCCAAAGGCTCGTCCGCCCTTTTGTTCATTTCCACAGGAGTATATTCATACCCTCCCAGCAGAGTCGGTGTCCCAAAATTGGTAGAGGCGCCAAAGGATATTGTATCAGGGTAATATGTAAAGCCTGCAAACTGCTCCAAAAGCTCCGGTTTTTCATTAAAAAGATATGGTATATATTCTCCCATTCCCCTGTCAAGCATAATAACCACAACATTTTTACCTGACGTACTCATTCTGAAGGTCAAATCATCAGAAACATTTTCTACAACAAGCTTATCCACAGAGGATTTAATAGTGGAAATATTAGCAACCGACATGACACCTAGTGCAATGGATGCAATGAACAGCACTGAAACTGCCATACGATAAAATTTCAATATTAAAATGTACATAATCAAAGCCGCCACCATAAGCACCAGCATATTTATAAGCTGTTGTTTTCTTGAAAAAATCATACCACTGTCGTACTGCAATGCGGAGGAAATATTTCCAAGGCCCGTGCCGAAAAACATGTAGTTCGCAAGCATAAGACCGCACATAATCCAGACAAGCAGTTCAAAAAATACCCTCCCCCTTGGGCTTGCCAGCAGGTAGAATACACGAAGCCAGACTAAAAATGTGCCGGCTGCCATTGCAAGAGAGGCGACAACATACCAAATAGGATTATGAAAATATGTAATATCGACAAACTCCTGTGGAGATGCCGCAATAAAATTTGATGGTATAAGAAATCCCACAAGCACAGTAAGAAATACTGTTCCCACAAAAAATAATTTTGATTGACGCTGCTCCGAAACCTGCGCATTACCAAACAAATTACCTAATTTCACTAATGCTTTATTTATTTTTACATTTGATTTAATTATATTTAACACTAACGGCAATATAAAAAGCAACGCCACCAAAATAAGAAACACCTTTTTCTTAAGCGAAGGCGTATTGAATATTAATGCTGAATATATAAGCAGAGGAATGCCCATAACTGCCAACATCACGCGGAGCACCTTCTTAGGATTTTTCAGCTTATAAAAAATTGTCTTAACGAGTGAAAACACATTGTTAAGCGTCCAGTAAAATACAAGACCTGATGGTGAGCCATATAAAAATATAAGAAAAAACAGTGCCATACCATAAAGCTGTACCTTAGTTTTTGCAGGAAATCCCTTTAAATAAAGAACGCTTGATATTATGTTTACGGAGGTCATAATAACAGGCAGAAGGTTTATGGCAAATCCGCCAATAACAAGCATTCCGTCAGGCTTACTTAAATCCGCTATAGGTCCTAAGGATACGCCATTAAGACTTTCAAGGTGCGACAGAAACTGATATGCCGCGATGAAAAACGGAATTTCAAGCAGTAATGACACGGAGCCCTTCAAAGCGTCTGTGGGCTTATAATTATTTTGCCTGTAGTATGTCTGAAGCATCATCATTTTCTCATCGCCGGAAAATGTTTTCTTTATGTGTGCTACACCATCACTAAGCTTTGCGTCAATATCTCTCGCCTGCTCCTGCATGGCATCCGCACGTCTGTAAAGAGGCAATACAAGTATATTCATAATAAGGCTCAAAAAGATAATTGAGAGTCCCTCATGTAAAGTAAACCTGTTGGCAATCTCAAATATAAACTCAAAGAGCAGCTTCAGTGGTCCGATTAGCAGAGTATATATAATTCCAAAAAAAGTCATGATATTTCTTTCTCCTCTTTATCACAAGCGGTTATTTCTTCGTACTTTTTTATCAGGTAGTCAACTGTACGGCAACATCCTTCACTCAAATATGCCCATGTCTCCTCCTTTACCTCACGTCTTCCCTCAGCATATTTTTTATCCTCTATACAGGAGTCAATAAGCTCCTTTAGCGACTCCATATTATCCTCATTAAGCTCATAGCCCAGTCTTGGAAGTGCGGTAGTTGTCCAAACAGGAGTATCAAGCCACCACGCGTCATATGGGTCAAGGTCAAAATCAGGATTCGTATAAATAACCGGCTTATCATATATTAAGGCAAATTCAAACACAACACCCGAAAAGTCAGAAATGAGTATATCCGAACGGCGCAAAACCTCAAAATTATCCGTATCCCGGTTCCACTCAAGCTTCTCCTGCTCCGGATATTCCTCCATGAGCTTTTCAATCATATTCTTCTCTGACGTAAAGGACTGAGGGTGAGGACGGACAATTACATGGTATCCCGTTTTCAAAAGCACCTCAAGAATCCTGCTGCCATACACGCCGAATATAGCACTGCTTCCCCATGATGGCGCCAACAGTACAGTCCGTTCATGTTCAGGTGCCAATCCACTTTTTTCAAGCCTTTTTGCCATCTCATCCATATACGGAATGCCAACTTTTACAAGCTCCTTCTCCGGGAGGGAACGGAGCTTCTCAAGATTACGTATATCTCTTTCCTGAAAATCCCCCGAAAGCAGAATCGCATCGTAATAGTCAATTCCGAACATCCTATAAAGAATAAGCTCACTTGCCGCATGAGGGATATGTACATAATACTCTACATCATGAGAGCGTTTCCACTGATAAACTTCAAGCCCCGGTGTGGTGGACAAAACAATCGTAGCATTTAAAAAGTTTAATCTTGTAAAAAGCTTGTTATTATTTTCAATACATTCAGCCGTAACATGGGAGTACGGACATTCAAGCACCGGATCATCAGGAGATGCCGTTATATATAAAATATCCTTTCCACGCCTGTCCATTTCACGGCAAATCGGCTCAAACACTGACCAATACCGCTTATTATCGGAAAAAATTACAAATGGTATTTTATTTTGATTTACCGTGACCTTGCCACCTGTAAGCTTAAAATGTATTTTGATGAAAAGCATTCGCAGAGAATAAACCGCTGTTCCAATAACACCTATAAGAATTGTAAACAGCATACTTCCCGTTCCGGGATCTATATATAAAACCATATAATTTCTCCTCTCAAAATCTCTGCATACTTGCTGATTTTATCATATAGTATCGAATATTTCAACACTGTATAATCCGTGCAAACCTTTTACAGCCTGCTTTAACAGCCCTGTTTTTTTGTGAAATAATACCCATAATCCCAACAATTCTTGTTGTGTTTTGGGCATTTTTATTATATAATGTTGGCAGTGTTTTATGAAAGGAAGGTATATTACATGAAATTTGGTTACTTTGATGACTCCAAAAGAGAGTATGTAATCACTTCGCCTAGGACTCCGTATCCATGGATTAACTACTTAGGCACGCAGGGTTTCTTTTCACTGATTTCCAATACAGCCGGAGGATACTCTTTCTACAAAGATGCTCGTCTTAGAAGAATCACCCGTTACCGCTACAACAACGTTCCTATTGACATGGGCGGCCGTTATTTTTATATCAACGAGAACGGTACAATTTGGAATCCGGGCTGGTCACCTGTTAAGACTGAGCTCGATGCTTATGAGTGTCGTCACGGTATGGGTTATACTATTATTACCGGTAAGAAAAATGATTTGAAGGCAGAAGTTACATTCTTCGTTCCTCAAAACTATGACGGTGAGGTTCAGCAGCTCGTTCTCACTAACGAGGGGTCAGCTGAAAAGACATTTTCACTTTTCTCATTTGCTGAGTGGTGCTTGTGGGACGCTCAGGATGACTGCACAAACTTCCAGAGAAACTTCTCTACAGGTCGTGTGGAGGTTGCAGGTTCAACAATCTACCACAAAACAGAATACAGAGACAGACGTGACCATTTCGCATTTTACACAGTAAATGACGAAATTGACGGCTACGATACAGACAGGGATGCTTTCATCGGTCTTTACAACGGATTTAACAATCCACAGGCAGTTGAAGCAGCAGCCGCTAACAACTCATTTGCAGACGGCTGGTCACCAATCGCTTCACACTACAAGAAGATTACTCTCGCTCCGGGCGAAACAAAGACCTTAGTATTTATTCTTGGCTATGTTGAGATGCCTGTCGACGAAAAATTTGAAGCTGATGGCAAGACAATAAACAAGACTAAGGCTCTTGCCATGATGGACAAGTACAATACACCTGAGAAGGTTGCTACCGGTCTTGCAGAGCTTAAGGAGACTTGGGACAAGCTTCTTGGCATTTTAACAGTAGACACTCCTGATGATAAGGTAAACCGTATGGTTAATATTTGGAATCAGTATCAGTGTATGGTTACCTTTAACCTTTCACGTTCTGCTTCCTACTTCGAGTCAGGTATCGGTCGTGGTATGGGCTTCCGTGATTCTAACCAGGACGTTCTCGGTTTCGTTCATCAGATTCCGGATCGTGCAAGAGAGAGAATTATCGACATTGCCTCCACACAGCTTCCTGACGGCGGCTGCTACCACCAGTACCAGCCACTCACAAAGAAGGGTAATTCAGATATAGGCGGAGATTTCTCCGATGACCCATTATGGATGATTCTTTCAGTGTCAGCATATATCAAGGAAACAGGCGACTGGGCTATTCTTGATGAGATGGTTCCTTACGACAATGACGAGTCAAAGGCTAAGCCAATGCTTGACCACCTTAAGGTTTCATTCTACAAAATAGTAAATAATCTCGGACCACACGGACTTCCGCTTGCCATGAGAGCTGACTGGAATGACTGTATCAACCTTTCATGCTTCTCAGATACACCTGGCGAAAGCTTCCAGACATATACTAACCCTAAGTTTGCAGCAGAGGGAGGATACTCAAAGGTTGCCGAATCAGTTATGGTTGCTACACTCTTTACATATACCGGACCAAACTATGTGGCTATCTTAAAGCATTTAGGCAAGGATGACGAGGCTGCAGCTGCTCAGGCAGAGATTGATAAGATGAAGAAGAATGTTATGGAGCATGCATTTGACGGCGACTGGTTCCTCAGAGCTTACGACTCAACAGGCGCTAAGATGGGCTCTAAGGAATGTGAGGAAGGTAAGATATTTATTGAGCCACAGGGCTTTGCAGTTATGTCAGAGATTGGCAAGGAGGAAGGCGCTGATATAAAGACGCTTAACTCTATTGATAAATACCTTAACACAGACTTCGGTCTTGTACTTAACAATCCTGCATTTACCAAGTATTACATTCAGTATGGTGAGATTTCAACATATCCGGGCGGTTACAAGGAAAATGCCGGAATATTTACTCATAACAATGCATGGATTATCTGTGCCGAGGCTTATGCAGGACGTGGAGATAAGGCATTTGAATACTATTCAAAGATTGCTCCTGCCTTCACTGAGGAGACCTCTGACATTCACAAGACAGAGCCATATGTATATGGTCAGATGATTGGTGGTAAGGATGCAGGTTCCGATATCGGAAAACCAGGCAACCACTTTGGACAGGGCAAGAATTCATGGCTTACAGGTACTGCTGCATGGAATATGGTAGCAATTTCACAGTACATTTTAGGTGTTCAGCCTGATTGGGACGGACTTAAGATTGACCCTTCAATTCCTGCCGCTTGGGACGGACTTACTGCAACACGTCAGTTCAGAGGGGACACTTACAATATTAAGGTTTCTAATCCAAATCACGTAAACAAGGGTGTTAAGAGCCTTGTTGTAGACGGAAAGGCTGTTGAAGGAAATGTTATCCCTGTTATAGGAGATGGACAGACCCACACTGTTGAAGTAGTAATGGGCTAAAAACTTCCATATAAAAGAGAGGCTATCAGTGATAGCCTCTTTTATTTTATACCTATTTGTCAGTTTGCTTTATTTACAGCGTCATAAAGCTTAAAACATTTTCCTTCATTCTATTGTAACGTTCAATCGCCCAATTCTCCATAGGCTGTCCATCATATGGAACACGGGTTTTTGCCCATAAAGTCCACAAATAATCAACATAAATTTTGTTTGCAAGAAAATGTTTTTTGTCGATTGCATTCGGCTCTCTGTCAAGGTAAGCACAAAGTAGCTTCTCGTCGCATCCATCATCAAAGCCTGCTTCGATTGACACGTCTGCTATGTCCCACATACCATCATTCATTCCAGCATATTCCCAATCAATCAGATAAAGTCTTCCATCACTCTCCACCCAATTTTCGCAAAGAGGGTCATTATGACACGGAACAAGAGAAACCTCTATCATGTCATCAATATGTTTTTTTATCTTCATGACTTTTTCCTTGTAGACGAAATAATCATCAAACATTGATACATTCATATCATTAATAAGCCTTTCATATCCGTCCGCCATATCAAAAACCTGAAAAGGAACTCCCGTATCTGTATTACATTGATGCATTTTTTTTAAAATCGATGCCACCTGCTTAATATGCTTTTCCTCATGCAGGGTTTCAGCTGACATTGTAATAGCATTCGGTAAATATTCAGAAACCTTTGTACCATCCTCCCCAAAATACAAAAGCCTTGCATCAACCTCAAGCTTACAGGCAAGCTCGGTGCTTATCCTCTCATTTTGTCGATTTATAAGCTTCTGCGTGCCTTCACCGGGAAGTCTGATTACATATTCTTTTCCGTCCTTGATGGTTACATGGTATGTATGGTTTGTAAGTCCACCCAATCTCTCAACTGCTTCATATTCATCAGCATCCAAAACCATTTTTATAATGCTTTTTACCAACAAAATATCATTTTGTAAGATTTCTCCCATTTATGCTCTCTCCTACATCATCAACTTATCCTATGCGATGGATAGCTACTACACAATCTCCAAATCGTCTCTGTCACGGAGCATATATTTCTTTAAAGGTGTTATGCTTGCAATAAGATAAAGCAGACCTCCGAAAATTGCGGTAAATCCGCTTCCTGTCGTAAACAGGAATATATCGCTGTGGATTACGCCCGTCATCGGGTTGTATACAAACAGCATGGATACCACAAATGCAATTATGAGACATCCTATACCTACAAAATTAAATCCACCCGTAAATTTATATGCGTCATGCCCATCTAATCCGTACGCCGACTTTAACGACAGTTTTCTCTTTTTTACGACAAGGTAATCTGCAATAGTCATACCTATTATAGGTCCCTGTATATATGCGGCAAGTGATATAAATGCACCAAAGTGGTCATTTACACCGCCCCATATTGTAAGTCCGCTGACATACACCATTGCAATTATAACTAACAGCTTGTAACTAATCTTAGGCATACCGCTCTTTACAATCATACAGTTTACATATGAGCCGGTTCCCTGAGTACCTACATTTGCAAAAGCAACCATAAGTAAACTTAAAAGGGCAAAGCCTGAACCACAAAGTGTAGACAGCATTGCTGTTGGATCACTTTCATATACTCCTGTCTTAACATACATTGCAAATGCCATGACACCACCTGCTGCCACAAAGAAAGGAGCAACTATACCATAGGAAATAGCCGTACCCCAAAAACCACTTCTCTCTGACCTTGCAAGTCTCGGCATTACAAGTGCCTGTGTTGACCATGAAAATGCAAAGGCTACATTTCCCTCTGCCGACAGCATAAAATTAACAAGAGGAGAATTGCCGTTATCAACAACCGGCTTTACTGCCGCAATATCCGATAAAGGAACTGCTGTAAAGCAAAGTCCCACCACTATGGCTCCAACAATAAGCAGTGCCGTTACCAAAAATCTGTTTGTCCATTTTATTACATCAGGTCCGCCTAAGGCAATCAACGTTCCAAGAACGACACAGAGAGTACCTAACACCGGATTCCAAATATCCGGATTTAAGTGTAATCCAAAATTGCCTGCAAGATTAATCATTGATGATGAAAACAGATTTGCCGCAACTGCATACCAGCCGAAATTAGCCAGACTGATTACCGTTGCAATAATTGCAACTCCCTTTGCCCCAAGCACGGAACGTAACCATATCCACAAATCAATTCCGTACCTTACGGCAAACAATACCGGAATACACTCAATAATTATCCATACGATATTGAAACAGAAAATATTTATAAGCAGCTGCTTAAAAGTCAAAAACTGTGCCCCATATGCTCCCTGTGTGTAACACCATGTTGCAATAGCAAAACCGCTTGTTGAAAGGAGCAAATCAATAAAGGAATACTGTCTGTCCTTTTTCAGCATCGGCACGACACCCGTAACCGTTTCCTGTCTTATGTAATCTGCATTTTTTCCCATTACTGTATCACCCCTGTCATGCAAAGTGCAATAAGTACCGCACTTACTATAAATCCCGCAATCATAACGATTACATCCACAC
The DNA here is from genome assembly GCA_964635615.1 of uncultured Bacteroides sp. GTDB lineage: Bacteria > Bacillota > Clostridia > Lachnospirales > Lachnospiraceae > Coprococcus_C. The sequence goes on along the minus strand of CAZWNL010000001.1, from coordinate 30,071 downwards.
TGTTAATTCTTTTTGGAAATTCATAATCAGGCTGTTCCATTTCATTCAGCCGTTTTTCTGTCTCAGATGAAATAAGTTCCTCAAGAGACATTTCCTTTTCTTCCTTACTCATAGCTTCCTCCTAGTTATTTCTCAAAATATTTTTTAGCTTCTCTGCTGTACGTCTTTGTGTATTTATACCAAATGTACAGATATTCACCAACGTCATTTCCAACACTGTTTTGATATATAGCCCACAAAAACCAATAATATGCTGCCGCCGCTATATATGTATAATAATATCGTTTTTCCTTTGTATCAGCCTCATGCTCCAAATACATATTGATTATCCCGTCAGCTTCCTCCCTTGTATAATCGGAGCAGGCAATAAACGTACCGATATCACCGCCTCTGTAAGCCATTCCGGAATATTCCCAGTCAATGAGATACATTTTTCCCGAAGCATCAACAAGAAAATTAGGGTCGTATGTGTCACAGTGACAGAGACATTTTTCATTATCTTCTTGGATTATAAAACTGCGAAGATGTTCCATTATATCGTGCAGCTCCTGCATATCCTCGAACTGATTATTTCCCCGCTCCTCAAGACGTTCCTCAAACTTACGAATTTCTTCCCATATATCAAATGTAAAAGTTGTCTTTAGATCACAGGTATGAAGCTTTCTCACCATGCGTATCGCTTCCTTTACCTGCTCCTCGTCATGATAATCCAAGGTTTCAGCGTTATCTATGTAATATGAAATCTTCCAACCCTCTTTTTCATCCATACAGATAAATGTATCATCAAGTCCCAGCTTTTTTGCAATTTCCAGTGAGTTTTTTTCACTTGTTCGATTTATGAAATTGGAGGTTCCCACTCCGGGATGCCTGTATACATACTCTCTGCCATTTACGGTAAAACGGAAAGAGAAATTTGTAAGTCCCTTCTTAATAGGAATAACATTTGTTATATTTTCTTCCTTTACATCTAACGCAGTACATATATTTGTAAAAATTTTTGAATTCGCATTTTTTAAATACTTATCATCAAATCCCCTAAGCTCCTCCAAAGAATCAAATTCCTTAATTTTATCAGCATCATATTTTCTTATGTATAAATCAAGCTCCTTGATATGACGTATATAAAGGTCCTCCCACAGCTGCTGCTTCGTCAGGGGGTCATCATATTCATTTCTTAAAATCCTGACAAACTTCCTACTGAAATCCCTGTCAAAATACACATGTCCCAGCATATACCAAGAAGACTGTCCGCCTATATTTACCTTTGTTATCCGCCCCTTATTATTGAAAGATAGACAATATTCATCCGTTTTAGCCGCCTCATATACAGCGGCATAATAAGCTCTATACACATAAGGCTCAAAGGGATTTTCCGTAAAATAGTTGTCTGATGAGCATATATATGTATTGTCCAGCCTGTCAGCTACACGAATTAATGTGGAAGTATTATTATATCTGTAATAGTCATCATTAATGACAATATTTACATTATATTTATCTCCTAAATAAAAGAGCTGCTCCTTCAAATAGCCCACAACAACCGTTATGTCGGTTATACCTGCTTCCTGAAGCTGCTTAATTTCCCTTTCAATGAGTACTTCTCCCTTTACCTTAAGCAGTGCCTTTGGCTTTTCATATGAAAGAGGAACGAATCTGCTGCTCATACCTGCCGCCATAATAACTGCATTTTTAACCTTATATGGCTCCATAGCTTCATATCCTACGGAGGAAATCTGCATATCATTATTTAAAAGTCCTGCTTCCGTTAATTCCTTTACTGCCTCATTAATCTTACCTAAGGAATATCCCGTTTCTTTTGCAAGCACTCTCTGAGTAAATTTATAATCCTGCTTTTGAATAACCGTATAAAGTATTTTAAATTGTGTTTCTGTCAGCATATGTTTCTCCCATCTCACGCTCACCGCTTTGTTCTTTATTTTCCCGTTAATTAATTATCCTTACACAGATAACAGTCAAATACAAATTGATTGTTCCAATAAACCATATTTTGAGGCTTTTTAATTACACACTTACATTTTACTTTTTCCGCAAAAGCTCTGAGCAGCTCCTCACTGTAGAAGGTCTTATCCAATCCTTTGTATTTTTCATCATAATTTTCTACTGAAGCTCTCCTATACTTCATATGCTCCTCTTTTTGGCTTTCATCATGTATCTCTGTAATTACAACCAATTTATTTGCTTTTTGATACATCCTGTCCAAAACCTGCATTCCGTATTCTGCATCCTGAAAATACTGAAAAACGCTGTCTGCCAATACTAAATCATATTTTTCTTCAACAGAAACCTCAACAGCCTCACCACACAATAAATCGGATGAATCCACTACGTTTTTAGCAACCTTAATTATATTTTCAGAATAATCTATACCACCAAGCTTCTTAATTTTCTCAAGCTGTCGAAACATATACAGATTTACTCCACTTCCGCATCCAACCTCATAGACGCTTTCCAAAGGCTCCCTGCAAAGTGTCTTAATAAACGCAGTTCTCTCAAGCCACTCCTCATAAAAGCTTTCAAAATAATTATCTACATCCTGAGTATCAAATCCATTTGCCCTTTTCAAATTGCAAAACATCTGAAACACATCATCTGTATTAGTAATCTTTGTTTCCCTGTTTTTCCAAATCTTATCCCAATTATTCATTAACAAATCTCCCCTCATGTAAAATATCATAACTCCAAACGACAACAATACATAACATATTTTAAATTATGTTATTTGTTCATATAAAATATATAGTATCAAAAATATGAACATAGAAATAATAATTCTTTTGACAGATTTTGTCAATACCCAAGAACAAGGTAGCTTTGCCACTACAAATCAAAGAAGTCTCCCAAAACAAAAAGAGGCTGTTGCAGTAACAATTTAAGATAAACCTCAAATTCTTACTGCAACAGCCTCTTTTTAAATCTGTTTTTAAGCTGTATTTATACAATGATGTAGCAATCGATGCTACTCCTCGATACCCATATCCTTAAGATACTTAATGATATCCTCCACAGTTGCAATTGATGTTAAATCATCTGAAGGAATCTCACAGTTGAACTCCTCCTCAAGTGCCATAACAAGCTCAAAAAGGTCAAGTGAGTCAGCACCAAGGTCATCCTTAAAGGACGTTGAAAGCTCTACATCTGATGCATCTACTCCCAACTGTTCAGCAATAATTTCTTTCATTTTCTCTAACATAGTTTATAATCTCCTTTTTATATTATAAATCCGATAGCCTTACCAGCTTCTTATGTTTTTCAATATACAACAGCTATATATATATGTCAAGAATTGTTATTTATTTTTTTAAAATTGAAATTTCATAAACTCGGTAAGGGGCATAGGCTTTGCAAAATAATAGCCCTGAGCGATGTCACATCTGGACTTCTTAAGGAAATCCACATGAGCCTTTGTCTCCACACCTTCAGCTATAACCTGAAGCCTTAAATCCTTTGCCATGTCTATCGTATGGTTTACAACTATCTGTCCTTTTTCAGAAGCAATCTCGTTGTCCAAAAAGTCCTTATCGATTTTAATTGTATCAACCGTTATGTTTCTTATAAGGTTAAGAGATGAAAATCCCGAACCAAAATCATCAACCTCCAAGAAAAATCCCAGTTTCTTAAGTCTTTCAAGCACACGGTTAAGCTCCTCAGGATTATCCAGAAAAAGGGACTCCGTAATCTCCAAGTGGAGATATTCCGGCTTTATGTCATATTTTTTCACAAGTCCCATAAGCACATTTTCAAGGTCATTGTGTTTTATATGGTATCTGGATATATTTACGGAAAGAGGTATAGGCTCCCTACCCTCATCAATCCAGCCACGGAGCGTCTTACACGCTTCCTCCCACATATACTCATCAAGCTTTAATATAAAACCATTTTTTTCAAAAAGTGGTATGAAATCCATAGGTGGAATAATTCCCTTGCTTGGGTGCAGCCATCTTGTAAGTACCTCTGCGCCGCAAAGTTCCTCCGTATCAAGCCTGAATTTAGGCTGCAAATACATTTGGAACTGACGCTCCTCCAAGGCTCTGTTCATATCATGCTCTATCTCACTGACTCTGAGCATATCCTCCCTGTATTGCTCATCGTAAAATGCACAAAATCGCATGACGTCACCCTTTGTGGTTTTGCTTGCAACCATCGCTCTGTCACACATAAGATTAATCGGGACGCCCCTGTCCTGAACAAGGTAAATTCCAAATGACGTATTAAGGTCACATTCCACACTGTTTGAACTTATTTTTTTTCTTATTTTCTCTATAACACGGATAATGTCAACCTTCCTGTCATATTCCATATAAAATGAAAACATATCCGAATGCATTCTTGCATAGTTTTCACTATAGCCAAATGTATCTCTAAGTACATTACCCACAAACTTTAAAACCTCATCACCCTTTGTCATTCCATATAAGTCATTTATATTTTTAAATCTGTCTATATCAAAAACGACTATAGCATACTGCTTATCTAAATTACTTCTTATGGTGCTTTCTGCATCTATGTAAAATTTAGCGTAATTAGGTATGTTTGTCAGGCTGTCTACCTCACCTTTACGAAGATTTATTTTATCATCTGTAAGCTCTATTACATCATTGCTTATGGATATATTCTGTTTGTCCTCCAGTTTGACCAATGTTGCCATGATTGCATCTCTTCCGTCAAACCACTGAATATTTGAAAAAATCCATGTTGCCTTTTCGTCAAACAGCTCCTCGTATTTTGAAATAAGAATCGAGGTATTTTCAAGGCTTACAATAGGACATCCCTGACATGGTACCTCTTTTGTGCAAAAAACCTCATAGCAGGCACAACCGATCTTACTTCCAATAAGCTCCCTTGCCTTTTTGTTCTCATATATAATTTCAAAGCTGGCTCTGTCGATGACAATTATGGCACTAAATCCCGCATTTAAAATGGAGTCTATAACATGTTTTGTACCCTCGACATCCAAACCTTCTCTAATTTCACCAAAATTCATAATTTAAAAGCTCCTATATTTACCATAGCAAAAAAACAGTATACACAACTAATATACCAACACAAAAGAGTTATGTCAATCACTTTTATGCAATTTGCACACAAAAAAAGTAAAAAATAAAAAAAAATTCTACATTCCATTTTTTGTATATTGACTAACTAAACTTTTATGAATATACTGAAAATAATAATTGTTATCAGTTTGAAAGGAAAATTATTTATGTCTGTACCAATTAAGTATAGCCACCAGCGGGAAGCAATTTTAGATAATTTAAAATCACGCTATGATCATCCCACGGCAGAGATGGTTTATCAGGATATAAAACAGGAAATGCCTAACATAAGTCTTGCGACAGTATATAGAAATCTTAATCAGTTGGCAGATGCAGGTATTATTGTACGACTTCATTGCAATGGCAAAATCGACCATTTTGACGCAACAACCACACCTCATTATCACTTCCTCTGCAAATGCTGTGGTGCCGTAAAGGACATGGAGATGCAGCCACTGCCTGCGCTTATTGAGTCTGCAAAAAACCATTCAGCATTTTTCATTGAGCAGGCGTCTGTGCTGTTTTCCGGAATTTGTGATGTGTGCAGTCGGGGATAAACTATCACTATAAACAATAGAAAAAGCAAAAATAAAAAAGGCTTGTCGCAGGTAAGTAAATATATCCCTTAAATCCTTACTGCGACAACCCTTTTTGTTTTCCTGTTATTTTATGAGTGTAAGCGGATTAACCGGCTCCGTATCCTTTGTTATCTGGAAGTAAAGATGTGTGCCTTCCTCTGTGTAATAGCTGCTTACAGGTCCAAGCTCAGCAATGTTTTGTTCCATTGATACCTTATCCCCTACATTTACGCACACATTCATAAGCTGTCCATAGGTTGCTCTGTAGCCATTTCCTAAGTCTATATCTACTACTGTTCCATGCTCCTTTGTCTCATAAATATCTGCCACTACTCCCTCGTATACAGACAATACGTTTGCTCCCTCATTACCTCTTATTAACATTCCTGGGTTACATTTATATGCATTTAAGGTCTGATAGTATACTGTTGTATCCATGGAGAATGGAAGAATTACGTCACCAATAAGCGGCCAGGCAAGCTCCTGCTCGCCGTTATAGTTAAGCTGTGGCGCTGCAGACGCACTGTTGCTTGATGCAGGTGCCGTGTCATCCCCATTTTCCTCGGCTGCCACATCTTCCGTTACTTCCTCTGTTGTGTCCTCAGCAGATTTTTCTGTAGTTTTTGCCTCTGTTGTACTTTCATTTATTTTTCCTATCTGCGTAACAGGTTCCTTGGAATTGTTCAATTCATCGTTTTGTCCTGTTGCATCTAAGTTCAAATTATTATCAACAGGCTGATTTAAATCTATTGCCTGTCCCTGATTAAGTTCTTCCTTTGCATCCCGATAATTATACACTGCCACAAGGCTGGCAAAAGCTACAAGCCCTACAGCAAGTGCAACATAAAATATTTTTGTTCTAAAGAAACTCCATGTTTTTTTCATTTACTCTTTGCCTCCTAGTTAAACTATGCTGATATTATTGGCAAAGGTGGTAAATTTTATTCAAAAAAACTACATTATCTTACCCACGGTGTTTTCAACTGCGTTTTCATACACTGACATTATCCTATTATAATTTTTTTCTCCCAGTTTTTCTTTTAATTCTTTTTCACTGAAATATGTAAAATCAAGCTTGCCCGCATCAATTATTGTATCATTGCCCATGGAATGATATATTTTTGTACGAACCGCAACTGCCTGTGCCTCAACAACAGCCGCATCTGCGTCTGCCGATACTACCCCTGGCAAAACGCCTACTATATACTGTTCAACGTCAATAAGCTTATTTTGACCGTCAATACGTACTATGACATCCCTTCCCGTACTGATTTTTGTAATTTTGGAGCTATCTTCTCTTGTACCTCCATTTATAATAATTGTCATTAAATATGGAATTATAAGACAAAGCACTCCTGCCAAAACCGAACTAAGAAGCTTATCCTTCATACACACCCCCGCAAAATTATTTAAAAGACCTCCATATATTTTATAAAGCCAAAATACATAATATGCATGGCATGCAGTAAAAAGTCCGCTGTCACACTAAGGAACGATTACACTGTATGGCTCACTGGTGGCTGTCACATACTGCTATATATGCCCAAAACCGTTTGAAGACGTTGGTACTTGAATTGCCTGTACGGATACAGCCTATACAGTAACGATAAAACACGCTTTCGCTCGTCTCATATGTCCTGAGGTGTCTGCGAAGCAGACGGAGTCCTGAGGACAATAACGTAGCGGCACTAAAAATTGCCGGCTTAAGATATTCTACCTTAAGCCGGCAATTTAAGTGCCGACGTCTTCCAACGGTTTTTTATTTACAGCTTTACCTGAACCTTCTCAAGCTTCCATATCTCCTGAGCATACTGCTCAATTGTTCTGTCGGAGGTGAATTTACCTGAGCATGCTGTGTTAAGCATAGCCATTTTAGCCCAAGCGCTCTTATCCTTGTAAGCTGCATTTACCCTTCTCTGTGCTTCCTTATAGGAATCAAAATCCTTAAGGGTAAAGTATACATCCTGCTTTGTAAGTGAATCATACAGCGGTCTGAACAGCTCTCTGTCAGATGAGTAAGTTCCGTCAACAAGCTGGCCAAGCACCCTTCTTAAATCAGAATTTGAGTTATAAACATCCATAGGGTTATATCCGCCCTCACGCTCATATTTCATAACCTCATCTGCTGACATACCGAAGATAAATGCGTTCTCTTCACCAACCTCTTCAACAATCTCAACATTTGCTCCATCCATAGTTCCAAGTGTAGGCGCTCCGTTAAGCATGAACTTCATGTTACCTGTACCGGAAGCCTCTCTTGAAGCTGTTGAAATCTGCTCACTTACATCTGCTGCTGCAAATATAATCTCTGCGTTTGAAACTCTGTAATTTTCAATGAATACAACCTTAATCTTATCCTTAATTGCAGGGTCATTATTTACCACATCTGCAACAGAATTTATAAGCTTAATTGTAAGCTTTGCAGTCTTGTAGCCTGCTGCCGCCTTTGCGCCAAATATAAATGTTGTAGGCGTAAAGTCCATATCAGGATTTGCCTTAATCTCATTGTAAAGGTACATTACATGAAGTATATTTAAAAGCTGTCTCTTGTACTCATGCAGTCTCTTAACCTGAACGTCAAATATTGAATCAGGAGAAACGTCTATACCGTTTTTAGCCTTAATGTACTCAGCAAGACGAACCTTATTCTTATACTTTATGTCCATAAATTCCTTCTGTGCCTTCTTGTCTGTTGCAAGCGGCTTAAGCTTCTCAATGGCAGGAAGGTTTGTAATCCACTCATTACCGATTTTCTTTGTAACCCAGTCTGCAAGAAGCGGATTGCCATGAAGAAGGAAACGCCTCTGTGTAATTCCGTTTGTCTTGTTATTAAACTGATCAGGTCTCATCTCATAGAAATCCTTAAGCTCTCTCTTTTTAAGAATCTCTGTATGAAGCTGTGCAACACCATTTACGGAATAGCTTCCTGCAATTGCAAGGTGAGCCATCTTAACCTGTCCGTCATAAAGAATTGCCATGCTTCTAACCTTATCCTGATTTCCTGGATACATATCCTCAATCTTAGCAACAAATCTTCTGTTTATCTCATCTACGATCTGATAAACTCTTGGAAGAAGTCTTTGGAAGAGGTCTATCGGCCACTTTTCAAGTGCCTCTGCCATGATTGTGTGATTTGTATATGCACATGTTCTGCAAACGATATCCCATGCATCATCCCACTCAAGATTTTCCTCATCTACAAGTATTCTCATAAGCTCGGCTACTGTTACTGTAGGATGTGTATCATTGAGCTGGAATGTAACCTTTTCAGGAAGCTTATGAATATCATCATTATTTTCCTTAAACTTAAGTATTGCTCTCTGTACAGATGCTGATACGAAGAAATATTGCTGCTTCAGTCTGAGCTCCTTACCTGAATAATGGTTATCATTTGGATAAAGTACCTCAACAATGTTTCTTGCAAGGTTTTGCTCCTCAACAGCTCTCTGGTACTCACCCTTGTCAAAGCTGTCAAGATTGAACTCCTGCATAGGCTCCGCATCCCAAATTCTAAGTGTATTAACTATATTATTTCCATATCCGATAACAGGAAGGTCATATGGTACTGCACGCACTGACTGATATCCATCATGTATAAATATATTTTTTCCGTCTCTGTTTTCAACGCGGACATATCCGCCAAACTTAACCTCAACTGTATATTCTGAACGTCTTACCTCAAATGGATTTCCATCCTTCAACCAATTATCCGGCTTTTCAACCTGAAATCCATCCTTAATCGCCTGCTTGAACATACCGTAGCGGTATCTTATACCACAGCCATATGCAGGATAACCAAGTGTCGCAAGTGAATCAAGGAAGCATGCTGCAAGTCTTCCAAGTCCTCCATTACCAAGTGCTGCATCAGGCTCCTGATCCTCTATAAAGTTAAGGTCAAAGCCTAATTCGTCAAGTGCCGCCTTAACCTGATCATAATAGGTAAGGTTGATAAGGTTATTTCCAAGTGCTCTACCCATAAGGAATTCCATGGAAAGATAATAAACCGTTTTTACATTCTTCTTTTCATATTCCTTTTGTGTAGCAATCCAACGGTCTATAATATCATCCTTAACTGCATATGCTACAGCCTGAAATACCTGCTTTGGAGATGCTTCATCAATGGTTTTTCTAGACAATGTTTTAACATTGTTAATGACTTCCTTCTTAAAGCCCTCCTTGTCAAATCCAGCTATCTTTTTCATACTTTATCCTCCTTATTATTAAACGTCACAGTATCAAAGCAGCGACGCTTCATATCTTAATGGAACAATGCGGCTTTGCCGCCGAACCTTCTTACAAATTATGCCTCAAAGATTCAGTCAAACACTATAAGTTTAACAAACATTCAAGTTTTGTACAATAATTTAATATTTTTTCGTTATATTAACCTATAATATCCCAAAATTAGACGTAATTTGTCACAAAGTCAATAAAATTGTCAGGCATCAACACAAACTCCAAGCGTAACCTTTTCTCCGTTTATATTCCACTCCTTGGAATTTTCTGTCTTTTCCTCAATTACAAACTCATTTGTAAGGCAGACGGTTTTTATCTCCTCCGCATTTTTTTCTATAATGTCAGCTATTTTATTATTTCCACATACATATACTTTAATCTTATCCATTACGTTAAAGTCTGCTTCCTTACGCATGGTCTGCACCTTGGAAATAATCTCTCTCACAAACCCTTCCTCAATAAGCTCAGGCGTAAGAGTCGTGTCGATGACTACGGTAACAAAGTTGTCACCTTCAGACACAAAGCCCTCCATCTTGGCAACATCTATAAGAAGATCCTCCTCAGCAAGAGCAACCTCCACATCGCCAACAGTAAATTTAAGTACGCCTTCCGTTTTAAGGGTATTCATTGCATCATTTCCATCCACCGATGAAAGATACTCCCTGATACCGCCAAGCTGTTTGCCATACTTAGGTCCCACTGTTTTAAGCTGAGGCTTAAAGCTATAAGTGGTAAAAGCTGAAACATCCTCCTTAAACTCAACACTCTTTATGTTAAGTTCATCCTCAATTATCTCCACAAAATAATCATCAAGCTTTTTCTCAGCCTTTATGAACATTTTGCCGATAGGCTGTCTGCTCTTGATGTTTGCGGTATTTCTTGCGGCACGTCCGAATACGACGCACTTTAATACCTCATCCATGCTCGCCTCAAGCTCCTTGTCGATATATGCCTCATTTGCGGCAGGGAAATCACAAAGATGAACACTTAAAGGTGCTGCCTTATCCACGCTTTTCACTAAATTCTGATAAATGTCCTCCGTCATAAATGGTATCATAGGTGCTGCAATTTTACAGAGGGTAACAAGTGCCTCATACAAGGTCATATATGCATTTATCTTGTCCTGTGGCATTTCCTTTGCCCAATAACGCTCACGGCACCTTCTTACATACCAGTTGCTAAGGTCATCCACAAATTCAGACAAAGCCCTTGTTGCCTCAGGTATCTTATATGAACCAAGATTGTTATCAACAGCCTTAACAACTGTGTTAAGCTTTGACAAAAGCCACTTGTCCATAACTGAAAGCTTATCATACTCCAATTTATGCTTAGTTGGGTCAAATTCATCTATATTCGCATACAGCACGTAAAATGCATAAGTATTCCAAAGCGTGCCCATAAATTTTCTCTGTCCCTCGACAACCGCATCCTCATGGAAACGGTTTGGAAGCCACGGTGCTGAATTGCTGTAGAAATACCATCTTATGGCATCTGCACCATATTTGTTAAGTGCCTCCATAGGGTCAACCGCATTTCCCTTTGACTTGGACATTTTTTGTCCATCCTTATCCTGAACATGACCAAGCACGATAACATTCTTATATGGTGCCTTGTCAAATATAAGCGTTGATATAGCCATAAGGGAATAGAACCATCCTCTTGTCTGGTCAACTGCCTCACTAATAAAATCAGCAGGGAAATTGTCATTAAATATATCTTCGTTTTCAAAAGGATAATGCCACTGTGCAAACGGCATTGCTCCCGAATCAAACCAACAGTCAATAACCTCAGGCACACGCTTCATCTCACCACTGCACTTCGGACAGGAAATCGTAACTTCATCAATATATGGACGATGAAGCTCTATGTCGTCAGGACAGTTTTTGCTCATGCTCTTAAGCTCCTCTATAGAACCTATAGCATGCCTCTCGCCACATGAACATTCCCAAATATTAAGCGGAGTTCCCCAGTAGCGGTTACGGGAAAGGCCCCAATCCTGAACATTTTCCAGCCAGTCACCGAAACGTCCCTTGCCGATGCTCTCCGGTATCCAATTTACAGTATTATTATTTTTAACAAGCTTATCACGGACTGCCGTCATCTTGATAAACCATGTATCTCTTGCATAGTAAATAAGCGGAGTATCACATCTCCAACAGAAAGGATAGTCATGCTCAAACTTAGGTGCATCAAACAAAAGGCCCTTTGCATCAAGGTCAACTAAGATTTTCGGGTCTGCGTCCTTTACAAACATTCCCGCATACGGCGTATCTTCTGTAAGCTCACCCTTGCCGTTTACAAGCTGTACAAACGGAAGGTCATAATTTCTTCCCACATTGGCATCATCCTCACCAAATGCAGGTGCAATATGAACAATTCCCGTACCATCTGACATAGTTACATATGTGTCGCATGTCACATAATGTCCCTTCTGATTCTGCTTCTTAACTGCCTCGGCGGTACACTCAAAAAGCGGTTCATATTCTTTGCGCTCAAGGTCAGAGCCCTTATAGTTCTCAAGTATTTCATATGCCTTCTCGCCCTCAGCTGCAAGTCCACCCAGCACCTTATCAAGAAGTGCCTCTGCCATATAGTATACATTTCCATCGGCCGCCTTAACCTTACAGTATGTCTCATCCGGGTGTACACAGAGTGCAACGTTACTTGGAAGCGTCCACGGAGTAGTTGTCCATGCAAGGAAATACGCATCCTCGCCTATACATTTAAATCTCACTACTGCCGAGCGCTCTTTAACAGCCTTATATCCCTGTGCAACCTCATGGCTTGAAAGAGGTGTTCCGCACCTTGGACAATATGGTACAATTTTAAAGCCCTTATATAAAAGGCCCTGCTCCCAAATCTTTTTAAGAGCCCACCACTCTGATTCAATAAATGTATTCTCGTAGGTAACATACGGGTCATCCATGTCGGCCCAAAATCCAACCTTACCGGAAAACTCCTCCCACATGCCTTTATATTTCCAAACAGATTCCTTACATTTTGTAATAAATGGATCAAGTCCATATTCCTCTATCTGCTCCTTACCATCTATTCCAAGAAGCTTTTCAACCTCAAGCTCAACAGGAAGACCATGTGTATCCCATCCTGCCTTTCTTATAATTTTATGCCCCTTCATAGTCTGATATCTCGGAATCATATCCTTTATAACACGGGTAAGCACATGACCGATATGTGGCTTTCCGTTTGCCGTAGGAGGTCCGTCATAAAATGTATAGGTTGGCAAATCCTTTTTTTCCTCAATACTTTTTTCAAATATCTTATTTTCCTTCCAAAAGGAAAGCACCTTATCCTCGTGCTCAACAAAATTCAGTTTAGCAGAAACCTTTTCATACATATTTGTATTTCCTTTCTTGTTAAAACCTAGTACTCACCAAGTTTTAAGTATAAACCAATTTACCTTTATATGTCAATGGAAAGCTGGTTTTTAACCTCTTTAAATTACTGTTTTATTTTTGCATTACATGAGTTGAATATTATTTTTTTTTAAAGTATAATGTATGATAGTTTTTATGTAGTGATTGAAAGGATGTTTTTTATGATTAGATTTAAGGTTGGTATTTTAGGTGCCGGTCACATTGCCGGCAAGATTGCAGATACATTAGAAAAATTAGATGGCATGGAAGCATATGCCGTAGCTTCAAGAGATATAGAAAAGGCAGATGCCTTCGGCGAAAAGTATAATATATTTAAGCGCTATGGTTCATACGAGGAGCTTGTAAATGATTCTGAGGTTGAGCTTATTTACATTGCAACCCCAAACTCGCTTCACGCAGAACATGCTCGTCTTGCCCTAAATGCGGGTAAGCCGGTTTTGGTTGAAAAGCCTTTTTCCTACAATGCTAAAACTACTGAAGATATTTTAAATCTTGCAAAAGAAAAAAATTTATATGCAGCAGAAGCCATGTGGATACGTTCACTACCGATATATCTCCGACTGCTTTACAATTTAAAGCTGGGCATTATCGGGGACATTCACCATGTTGCCTGCAGCATCGGCTATAAGGTTTTTGATAAAGAGCGTATTAAGGAGCCTTCACTAGGTGGCGGCGCCTTGCTTGATTTATGTGTATATCCCATAAATATGCTTCAGATGATTTATGGCACGCTTCCAACCTCAGTTATTTCAGAATGTGCCAAGCTTCCAACGAATGTGGATGCGCAGGAGGTTTTACAGCTGCGATTTGGACAGGGGCAGACAGCTTCCGTTTTTGCAACCGTCATGTATAAGGCTGACAATAATGCGGTTATATATGGTGAGCGTGGTTATGTTGAACTTGACAATATAAACTGCCCTACAGGTTTCCGTATTTATAATGGTGACGGACAGCTTTTTAATGATACAAAATTACCTGAAAAACAAATATCAGGATATGAATTTGAATTTCTTACTGCCAGGGACAATATAATTATAGGAAAAATTGAGGACCCATACCAGCCACAGGAGCTTTTGTTAAATACAATGAAGTTTCTTGATCATTTAAGAGATACATGGAAAATAAAGTTTCCGATGGAATAAAAATATAGGGCTGTCGCCCATGATTTTGAGTGTGTGGCCCGCCTGCGGCTGCTGCTCTATATACACATAAAACCGTTTGAAGACGTCGGTACTAAGAGCCTGGGTTTCGGTGCATATGTACATGGCAGATAAAAACACGCTTTCGCTCGTCTCCGACGTAACGGTACTAAAAATTGCCGGTTTAAGATACCTCCATATAAAGGAATCTTAGACCGGCAATTTAAGTACCGACGTCTTCAAACGGTTTTTATCTGCCATGTACATATGCACCGAAACCCAGGCTCTTAGTACCGCTACGTCTGAGACGAGCGAAAGCGTGTTTTATGTGTATATAGAGCAGCAGCCGCAGGCGGGCCATACACTCGAATCCTTGGGCGATAGCCCTATATTTTACACACAATATCGTTCAATATCGTCCATCATTCTTTTTAAATCCAACACAGGTATCTGCCCCGGTGCTGAAGCCTGCTCCAGTGCCCCAAAGGTTATGTCGCTTCCGTAAAGTGCTCCCGATATTCTTGTTATTGCACCAAATGCTCCCATGGAAATTGCAACAATAGGTACATTAAACTTTTCTTTTGTATATGTGGCTGCTTCCATAAGTCTGTATACATCATGTATGTTTCTCGGCATAACAGCTATTTTTATTATATCAGCACCCATATCTCTCATGGCTTCAAGCTTCCCTGTCATAAATTCCTGCTCAGGAGTTGTGTCAAAATTATGATATGACATAATGATTTTAACGGCATTTTCATGTGCCAGCTCTACAAGCTCCCTTTTTGATGGATTTCCGTCAGAAAGTTCAACATCCACAATATCCGCAAGCTTATTTGATATCACCAGCCTGTTTATCCCGTCAATATCAGTAATTTCAGATGACAGCCTTTTACCGCCCTCTTTTTCACTTCTTATGGTAAAAAGCACTATTTTTTCCGGCAGCTCGCTTTGTACTGCCGTCATGAGCCTTTCTACCTCGGCAGGGCTTCCCAGCCCCTGAAAATAATCAGCTCTTACTTCAACCATGTCAATAACCTGATTATTTTGCAGGGCATTAATCATGTTTATTTGTCGTAATATTTCTTCATCTGTGTGCCCCACAACGGGCACACAGATTTTCGGACTTCCCTCACCGATTTTTTTTCCTTTAATCTCAACAAAACTCATGCCACATTAATCCTTACTGAACAAGCTCAAAATTCTTATCTAATAATGCCTCTCCAAGCTCTGCAGAACTTACATCATGTCCATATACAGTTATTTCAGCCACAATACATGCACCATTGCCTAAATCCTTGGCATAAATAGCCTCGCTGGTATAACTGTATGCATCCGTTCCTCTTTTTGAAAATGAATAACAAACCTTAGAGCCATCCGATAAAGTAAGCTGGGAATCAATCTCGTCCAAAGCGCCTTCATCATTTGCTGTATCCTCATCATAGTCGAAATACAGCTTTACAAGATCCTCCGGCTTCATATCTGCATAAATTGAATAATCTACCTCATAATCATAATTATCATCCTCAAAGGTTATAAAAAATACTCCCTCATATGTACACTTAAGGCCCGGCAGACTTTCCAAAATATGAACCTTGACATCTCCATCCTCTATTATCATATCCCCCTGAGTATTTGTCGCTACAGGCTCATTTGCCTCTCCACTCAAAGGCTCACCCACAGGAGGCTCCGGCATACTACTAGAATTTATAAATATAAAAAATTCATTCTTCATAAGCTTCTGCAACCAATTCGTTATGAGAGTGCCATTTTCTTGTAAAATATTCTGAAATTCAGTTTCCGTAAGTGTTGCAAGCTCATACACCTTCTTGCTGCCGTCATATTTTCCTGGCGTATTTGCAGATGTATCAATTCCATATTCCATGCTCATTTTCATGGTTTGTTCACCTACGGTAAACGTCATTTCATCAACAACAAGCTTAAAGGATATTCCCTTGTTTATATCTGTAAGCTTTCCTGAAACGCTAACTCCCACATCATCTATACCATCGCCCATTGTTATGTTTGCACTAAATGAATTATCAGCTTTATTAAACCTGCTTTCGCCATTAGCAGAAAAAATATTATCTCCATCATCAAGAACAACAAAATCAAATGTAACATTTTTGCCGACATCTGTATTATCGACTGTGGAGTTATACACCATCTCTACCCGCTCTCCATCTACTGACATTACCGCCTTGCCATTTGTATTACCTTTCAAATCATGTGCTTCGAAAGAAATACCCATTACCCCGCCATTAATATTAAAATTCAATGCTCCCTGAACATCATTATCATCCATATCAAGGAAAAAGTCGTATGACATACTCACTCCGTAAAGTGAAATTTGGTCTGCGGATGTAATCTTAATTACCTTGTTATCCTTTATATATACCTTTACAACAAAATCTCCGCTTATAAGTGAAGGTATCATGTTCTGAACCTGTGTTATGGTTGCGGAAAAGGTTGCATAATCCATTCCCGAATCTTCAAGAAGGGATGGGTCATTTGCATATGTCTGTCTTACACCATCAAAAATAGATACAAATGCATTTTCAATGTTTTCTTCCTTTAAAGTAATGGTATATTCCTTTGCAGTAACCGTATTTCCATTTACTTCAATCTTCGCATTTCCCTGCTTTTTAAACTCTGCTTTATCCCACAGCTCCTCAACAGCATTAACATATCCTGAATTAATATCCGTCGTATTTCCATCAGAAGAATAATTGCCAAAATAATCAAACTGAAAACCGCTCATGGTTGTTACCTGTGCAGCATCCAGCTCATCACCTAAAAACGAGCTGTACAGAGCTCCCATAGGGTCATCATTAGGAATCATAAAATAGCCGTCAATGATATCCTCAAACTCCACATAGGTATTCGTCTCATCACCAAAGAAGTTGGCTTTAATAATCCTGTCATCAAACGCAAGCATCTCCATGGAATATTCAACCAGCTTATCAACAGGATTATAAATCTCGTCAAATACAAGGTTCATATTGACATCTTGACCCTCTATGTTGGCAATGCCAAAATCCATATGAATCGTTCCGCCGCTCTCTTGAAACTTGCTTTGAATATCCGACATTCCCAAAACATCATCAAAATAAACATTTTCAGTATCGGTATTAAGTGTTGCTTCAAAGGCATCTATAACGACCTCTTTAGGATTTTTAAAAAGCTTTGGTATAAATATAACACCGCAGACTATTGCGGCAACGGCAGCAATTCCACCGCATATAATTCCTGCAAGCTTTCCACCTGTCATAGGCTTTTTAACCTTTGGAGGCTTCGGTGGCTTTCCACCTCCATTTACAGGTGCTGCCTGAGTCATCTGCTGACTCATGCCGAACTGTGCCTGCTGCCCATACATCTGCTGGTTCATGCCAGACTGTGCCTGCTGTCCATACATCTGCTGGTTCATGCCAGACTGTGCCTGCTGTCCATACATCTGCTGGTTCATGCCAGACTGTGCCTGCTGTCCATACATCTGCTGATTCATATCAGACTGTGGCATTCCATACGGTTCAGGTTGAACTGTATTGGCCTGTGGCATTTCAGGCTGTGCCTGCTGCCCATACATCTGTTGATTCATGTCCGGCTGTGCCGTTTCAGGATTTGGAGTTACCTGTTCCGGCATGCCATTATTGAAATTATTATCCATTAATATCTCTCCTTTTAATAAGCCTTAGCTTCCTCCTCTTTATTGAGAACTCTAAGGGCTCCCTGTGCAAGAGCAAGAAGTTCATCCTCTCCTGCATATACGGTAACGTCTGCAATAAATGATACCATTTCCTTAATTCTGCCTGTTGTGTATGCTGAGTAAGCAATACCACCTGTAAGTATAATCTGGTCTGCCTTGCCTGCAAGAACTGCCGCCTGTGCACCTATATCCTTACAAACCTGATAGGAAAATGCATCAAGAACAAGCTTTGCATTTTCATCCTTTTTGTTAAATGCAAGGTCCTCAACATCCCTTGCGTCATTCGTTCCGAGGTAGGCATTGTAACCACCTTTTCCTACAAGCTGCTTAATCATTTCCTTCTCTGTGTACTTTCCTGAATAGCAGAGCTTTACAAGCTCGCCGTTTGGAACTCCGCCAACTCTCTCAGGTGAAAATGCACCGTCACCGTCAAGAGCATTAAATACGTCAATAACCCTTCCGTTCTTATGTGCTCCTACAGATACACCGCCGCCCATGTGAACTACGATCAGGTTAAGATCCTCATACTTCTTTCCAACCTCCTTTGCATATCTCTTTGCAACTGCCTTCTGGTTAAGTGCATGGAATATGCTTGTTCTTGGAAGCTCCGGATGTCCCGAAAGCCTTGCCACATCCTGAAGCTCGTCAACAACTACAGGGTCTACAATAAATGAAGGAACTCCAAGCTCATCTGCTATTTCCTTTGCAATAAGACCTCCAAGATTTGATGCATGCTCTCCTCTCTTTGCCTCTGTCAAATCCTTTATAAGCTCATCAGATATCGCATATGTTCCTCCCGGAATAGGCTTCAAAAGTCCGCCACGTCCGACAACTACATCAAGCGTTTTAATGTCAAAGTTTTTCTCTGCAAGTACATTTGTAATGACCTCCTTGCGGAAATCCTTTTGTGCAACAACGCTGTCATACTGTGCAATAACCTCTGTTGCATGTCTTAAGGTCTCCTCAAAAAGTAATGTCTCATCCTCAAACACACCAATCTTTGTTGATGTTGAACCCGGATTAATAATAAGTGATTTATATCCCATTTCCATAATTCCTTTCTATGATTCTTTATTTTGCCATTGCCTCTGCAACAACTGCCGCAAGCGCTATGGAGTTAACCTTTGTCTCACATGTATCTGAGCGTGATGTAAGTATGACAGGAGCCTTTGTTCCCGTAAGAATACATCCGTTCTTTGTGTTTGCCGTATGAACCAGTGCCTTATATGTAATGTTTCCTGCATGTATGTCAGGGAAAAGTAAAATGTCAGCGTCTCCGACTATCTTTCTTCCTGTTGCACCCTTATGTCTTGCCGCCTCAGGGTCAATGGCAAGATCCATTGAAAGCGGACCGTCAATGATACAGCCTGTTATTTCCCCTGCCTCATTCATCTTTGTAAGCTGCTCTGCCTCAACCGTAGCAGGCATTTTAGGATTTACTACCTCAACTGCTGCAAGTGGAGCAACCTTAGGATTAGGGATACCACATGCATGAACGACCTCAACGGTATTGTTTATTATGCCTACCTTGTCCTCAAGCGTAGGGTAAGGAATAAATGCAACGTCCGTAAGGAAAAACATTTTATCGTATCCACCAATCTCAAAAAGAGCCACGTGTGAAAGAGGCTTACCTGTCCTAAGACCAACCTCCTTGTCAAGCACGCTCTTAAGAAATCCTTTTGTGTCGATAAGTCCTTTCATATACATATCAGCCTTGCCGTCATGCACAAGCTTAACAGCAGTGAGCGCTGCCTCTGTTGTATCCTTAACGTCGATAATTTCAAAGCCGCTTATATCGATATTAACGCTTGCAGCTATTTCCTTTATCTTGTCCTCATCTCCAACCAAAATGGCGTCTGCAATGTCTCTTTCCTTAGCTGCTGCAACTGCCTCGAGCACTGCGTCATCCTGTGCAACTGCAACTGCAAGCTTCTTCATGCTGCATGATTTTACCTTTTCCAATAATGCTTCAAAATTGTTCATTTGTCATTTTCCTTTCTATCGCTTATTAACAGGCCATTTTAACCTGTCTTCATTTTATGGTAGAGCATAACGTCTTACCCTTTTATTACATTCATCGTGACCTTTTGCTTATCAACACGTCCAATCCCGATGATATAATACACAAAATCACAGCAACCACACCGATTGCCCTATTTATGCTTTTTTGAATATCCTTCCTGTGCTTAACCGCCTCCTTAAGCAGCTTTTTCTGCTCCTTTGTGAGCTTATATTTTACTGCCTTTTTAGGCTCTTTTACCTTTTTAGGCTTTTTTGCTTTTTTAACCTTTAATTTCTTTGACTTTTCCAAGCGAAAACCCCCAATTCAAATTACATTATATATAAATATATATTTACCCACTATCCTTGTAGTATACCACAGTACAGTCAGTTTTTTCAATATGGAAAACCGACCTTACTCATCGTCACCCTTGGGCCTTGCTATCATATAAGACACGGTAAGCATTATTGTCATAAGCACCCAGCTTATCGGCTCAGTAAATGCAACACCCTTATATGCAAACACAGGAACAATCAGATTGGCAGACACAATTTTTACAATCATCTCCATTCCGCTTGAAAAAAGCGGCATTATCTTATGCCCCATTCCCTGAAGTGAACAGCGAAATATAAGAAGCGGTCCAAGCACATAGAAAAATACAATGCTTATCTTCAAGTACATAGTTGCTGCCGATATAATGGTTGCGTCATCCGTGCTTGTTATCCATTTCAAAATCCCCTCGCCAAACGTATAGCACACAAATATAAGAAATGTTGTTGTAATCATAGTCATATATATTGCCTGACGGATTCCCTGCCTCACACGTGCAAATTTTCCGGCACCCATATTCTGGCTTACATATGTGGTTATTGCAACTGCTATGGAGAACATCAATATTGTGAGCATATCAAAAACTTTTCTTGCAGCCGTATGCGCCGCAACGTATGCAGTACCAAGCTTGTTTATGGCATTTTGAAGCACTATGCTTCCCACATTTACTATACAGCCCATAAGTCCCATGGAAAGACCCGTTGTAAAAAGCTCCGGATACTGCTTTTTCTCAAGCCTCCAATCTTCTTTGGAGGGTACAATTATTTTAAACCTCGTGAAAATGTATATCACGCAGAGCACCCCTGCAATTGCCTGTGAAATTATGGTTGCATAAGCGGCACCCTTTATTCCCATGGATAAACCCTTTACAAATAAAAAATCAAGTCCGGTGTTTATAATAAGTGCCGCAATAAGGCAGTAAAGCGGCGTTTTACTGTCTCCCACCGACATTAGTATGTTTGCACACAGATTGTAAACGGCAGTAAATATAATGCCAAACAAAATTATCTTCACATATGCAAGGGCATCCTCCATTATATCGTCAGGAGTTGCAAGCATTCTGAGCAAATCGTCAATAAAGAAAAGACTTACTACCATAAGGATTACCGCAATAGAAAATGCAAGAACAATCGAGCCAGCAATATATTTTCTCATTCTTTCGTAATTCTTTGCCCCATAGCTGTTGGCAACAGAAATTGCAAAGCCCTGTGTAAATCCGGCTAAAAATCCTATTATTGTATTTGACACGACAGTTGTTGCGCCTACTGCGGCAAATGCCTTTGTGCTTATATATGTACTTACTATTTTACTGTCCACAAAATTGTAAAACTGCTGAAAAACACTTCTGCACATTATCGGTATTGCAAAAAGCAAAATAACTTTCCATGGTTTTCCCTTTGTTAATTCCTTCATAATCAGAAACCTCGTATAATATTAGTAACCTTTGTATATATTACAATCCTCTTATCTTTTTTCCGCTTTCCTGATAGGAAAGTAAAATGTCTATATGCTTCTGTTCTATTATCTCACCCTTAACAGCTATACAGCTCCCCGGCGGATACACATATATGTCATCCTCCGCAAAGGTTCCGAGAAGTCCCTTTATCTTCTCGGTTTCCCATTCAATTTCACTGTATGCGGGTTTTACCTGTGTATCTTTGTCCAATTCTTTTAATACTTCATATAAATAATCAAAATCCTCCACGCTGTCAAAGGGTGTTGATATGAGCACAATATGATGTACTCCCGACATCTCGCATATTATGCCATGCTGTCTAAGCTTTTCCTCAACAATTGTTCCGTATTCCTTCGTACAAAAAACGATGCGTGTACTGTCATATGCAATGTCCCTATTTTTCAAGCTTTCAGGAAATAATACAATATTTTTAAGCTCTGCCGCCCTTCTCCTAAAATCCGCCAAAGTCTCAAGGTAGTCCCTGTAATCATAAGAACAGGCCCAATCCACCGCAAGCTCCATGCTGCAAAGCATAACATAGGAGGGCGAGGATGACATAAATACAGATTTATATTTTTGTACCGCCTTATCCAACAACGGATTTATAACATGCAGCAGCGCAGTCTGCGTCATGGCAGGAAGCGTCTTGTGAAGACTCTGTACAACAATATCCGCATATGATATAGCGCTTACCCTGTCATTCTTATACATAAACGGCAGATGGGCGCCGTGCGCCTCGTCCACAATAAGCATGATTCCGTAACGATGAAGTATTTTACTTATGGAGTAAATATCGGATATTATTCCTTCATATGTAGGACTTGTAATAACCATTGCCCCTATATCATCCTGCTCTGCACATATTGCTTCAAGCTTACCCATATCAATTGAACCATAAAGCTCACTGTTATATCCACCATCTTCACCGCACTCTATTTCAAGCCTCTCAGGCTCTATATAAACAGCCTCAAGCCCTAAAAGCTGTACCGTATTTATAACGGACTTGTGACAGTTTTTTGCCACGATAAGCTTTTTTGCATGAGTAGCTGCAATTGCCGTCATAATTCCGCAGGTAGCCCCATTAACAAGATAATAGCTTGCAAATGTGTTATACACCCTTGCAAGCTCCTTCTGCGACCTGTCTATCATTCCTTCTGGCATATGTAAGTCATCAAGACCATAAACCTCCGTTACATCCATTCCATAAACCTCAGATATAACCGACCTTACATTCACATTCTTACCCTTAAGGTTAAACCCTTTTCTTTTATGCCCGGGCATGTGCCAAGGGAAGTTTTGTTCGTCAATATATGCCTGTAAACCATCAACAATATATTTTTCCAATGTAATTATGCTCCTTCGTATTACCTCTAGAAATGAGTACAACTGTATTTTCGCAATGGCACGTTTTGCTCATCCCTATATTACAGCTATCTACGACAGCGTTAGTCCCTCCACATCGGCAAGGGAGATGATTGTAAGCTCATCATCTGAAAAATCCGACATATTTACAAGTCTGTTAGCCTGATTATTTATGGCATTATCAAGATAGTTTCTTGCTGAACGGGCATTACCAAAGTTTTCAGGCGGATACTCAAGTACCTCATTAAAATATTCCTCTATATGCTCCACAGCCTCATCGGTAATGGCATAATCAAGCTTTGCCGCTCTGTTCTGCATGATTGTAATAAGCTCCGACGCACTGTAATTAGGAAATTCTATCGTCCTGTTAAATCTGGAGCGCAAGCCCGGGTTTGCATCAAGGAAATCCTGCATTTCATCATGATAACCCGCAACAATTACAATAAGGTCATCACGGAAATCCTCCATTGCCTTATTTAATACATCAATGGCTTCCTTTCCGAAGTCACCCTCCTGTCCTGTTGAAAGAGCATATGCCTCATCAATAAATAAAATGCCTCCCTTTGCCTTTTCGACAACCTCCATAACCTTTATACCTGTCTGTCCCATATATCCTGCAACAAGACCGGAACGGTCCACCTCAACAAGCTGTCCCTTGGATAAAACTCCAAGACAGTGGTATATTTTTGCAAGAATTCTTGCCACTGTGGTCTTACCGGTACCGGGATTACCGAGGAATACAAGGTGATTGTTTGTAGGCGGAACCTCCAAACCCTTCTCCTGTCTTATTTTGCATATCTTAAGAAGGTTTACAAGGTTGTTTACCTCCTTTTTTACGCTCATCATGCCTATAAGCTCATTTAATTCACTTAACATTTCTTCAAGGCTTACCGCTTCCTCCGCCTCGGTTATGTTACCTATAAATTTATTCTCATCTTTACTTTCTGCCTCTTGTGAAGGGGTTATGTCCGCATCAAGAGTTCCGCTTGCTTCAGGCATGTTGTGGGTATATACATCCCTGTTTGAGCTGAAGAAAAAGTTATGCGGTTTCTCATCAAGCCGCTCCCTGTCATCACTTACCCAATCCTGTATTTCATCATATGCCGACTCTTTATACTCATTCTCGTCATATCCGTACTTCACAACCTCCTGCTTAACCTTGCTGCCTGATTTAAATTCTATTGTAGGCATAAAGGATATCATTTTCCCCTGAATAATATCAATATTTTCACGGAGCATCATTATATATCCGGAAAGTGCAGCTACTTCGTTAGCAGTTACCTCTTCGTTACATGCAATAAAATCATTACCTATGTAATTGAATGTAGTTACATACAACATAATCAAATCATAATATTGATTGCTTATTTCTCCCGTTTCAGGTCCCACGTTTGACCTTACAAACGGCTCTAGGGATACGGGAGGTCTTTCTTTAATTTTTTCAGTTTTTAGATCCCACCTGTCTGCATATTTCGACAAATCCTTAGCTGTGTATGGCATTTTAAAAAATTCGCTTATGTACATGATCTCATCAACAGACAGCTCGCCGTCAGAATATGCAAGGTAGACAAGAAAATTAAGCATGTCCGTTTTGTAGGATTCCTCTAACGCAACCCTTCCCTCAGTGCGGACATACTCAGCCCTTCCAATGCTTACGGCACGCCGATAGCATAAATTATACATGGCAAGACTTTCCTGTTTTACTTTTACCTTCGGCTTTTTAAAACCAAACTTTAAATCTAATGCCATTTCTCTACTCCCAATAGATTTATTTCAAATATTATTGCAAATCCAATGCTTTAAGCTCATGGTACAGCCTTGCAATGGGCAATCCCACAACATTATTGTAATCTCCGCATATATCCTTTATGTATACGCCGAAGCTTCCCTGTATTCCGTATGCTCCAGCCTTGTCCATGCATTCCCCTTTAGCAACGTAATCCTCGATTTCTTTATTCGTCATAGGATAGCATGTAACCCTTGTACACTCACAAAAGGAATTTGTGCATACAGCAGCTTGCGGGTCATACCACACAAAAGAAACCCCTGTATAAACCTCATGTGTATTTCCCTGTAGGCTTTTTATCATCTCCACTGCCTCATCAGTCGAGGCGGGCTTTCCAAGTATCCTTCCACCTATGGAAACAACCGTGTCAGCACCTATAACAAGTATATTTTCCAATGTATTATAGCATATAGCATCCGTGCATTGAGATATTTTCTCTGCATATCTTTGATACACATCACATGCCTTAAGCATGGAAAGCTTTTGCACGACTATTTCAGGCTCCTTATCAGCAATCACCTCATCTGCATATGAAGGTATAATTTCAAAAGCGTATCCCGCCTGCTCCATAAGCTCACGTCTCCGTGGCGATTGGGATGCAAGAATAATATTTCTCATATAATGCCTCATAAAAACTTTTTGTTTCGGAAAGATTGAAGAACTTTAAATAAAAAAGCTCATGGCTAATTTTACACCAATTAGCCATGAAAATAAACGGAAAAATTTAATTTTTATTACATTTTTTATTCTTCTTTCAAAAATTTCTTTTCAAGCTTAGACAAAGCTTGTTTTCATCAATCGTCCTCCTCAATATGCTCGCAGCCCTGAGCAATTATTGTCCGTACATGGTTATCCGCAAGGGAATAATAAATGGATTTCCCTTCCCTACGGCTTTTCACAAGCTTATTCTGCTTTAAAATTTTGAGCTGATGAGATATTGCCGACTGAGTCATGTTAAGCGCCGCCGCCAAGTCACAAACGCAAACCTCAGCCTCAAAAAGCACGAACAATATCCGTATTCTTGTGGAATCCCCAAAAACCTTAAAAAGCTCCGCTAAATCATATAGCTCCGTTTCAGGGGGCATTTTTTCATTTACTATTTTTAAAAGATGGTCGTGTACCTCTACCGTATCACAGCATTCCAGCTTTTTTGCTTCTGCCACATAATCACCCTTTCATTTGTTGAATCAATACAATTATTTCATGCTCTTGTCCGTACAAACAATGCCCTTATGGCATTTATAACCGCAATAACCATTACCCCCACATCAGCAAATATTGCAAGCCACATATTAGCAATTCCCAATGCTCCGAGAACAAGGCATATAAGCTTAATTCCTATTGCAAAATAAATATTTTCGTATACTATTCTTAAGCATTTTCTTGCAATTCCTATTGCGACAGGTATCTTAAGAGGGTCATCATCCATAAGCACTATATCTGCTGCCTCAATAGCTGCATCAGAGCCAAGCGCTCCCATTGCAATACCTATATCCGCTCTTGAAAGCACAGGCGCATCATTTATTCCGTCACCTACAAATGCAAGCTTTTCCTTTTCGCCCTTTTTATCCAAAAGCTCCTCAACCTTAGAAACCTTATCGGCAGGAAGAAGCTCGCTGTAAACCTCTGATATACCGAGAGTATCTGCAACATTTCCTGCAACAGCCCCTGCATCTCCCGTAAGCATAACCGTCTTTTTGATGCCTGCCTTGTAAAGTCCTTCTATTGCAGCCTTTGCATTAGGCTTTATCATATCAGAAATCAGAATATGCCCTGCATATTTTCCATCTATGGCAACATGTACTATCGTCCCCACATGGTGACAGTCCTTATATTCTATACCAAGCTTCCGCATAAGCTTATCATTGCCCGCTGCAACACTTATGCCATCCACCTTTGCCGTTACACCATGACCGCTTATCTCCTCAAGGTCAGTTACCCTGTTTTTATCAACAGATTTTCCGTAAGCCTGAAGCAGGCTTTTACTTATAGGATGGGAGGAATAGCTTTCCGCAAGTGCGGCATACTCAATAAGCCTTTCATTTTCAAGCTCATTGTGATGGATTCCTGCAACCTCAAAAACTCCCTTGGTCATTGTTCCCGTCTTATCAAATACAATATACTTTACCTTGGACAATGTTTCAAGATAATTTGAGCCTTTTACAAGCACTCCCTGTCTGCTGGCACCACCTATGCCTGCAAAGAAGCTTAATGGTATACTGATTACAAGAGCGCACGGACAGCTTATTACAAGAAACGTAAGCGCCCTGTATACCCACACGCCCCACTGTGGCGAAGCACTCATAAATATCATTCTTGCAAGAGGCGGTAAAATCGCAAGTGCAAGGGCACTGTAACAGACGGCAGGTGTGTAATATTTTGCAAATTTGGAAATAAAGTTTTCTGATTTTGATTTTTTGGAGCTCGAATTTTCCACCAAATCCAAAATCTTTGAAACCGTAGATTCCCCAAACTCCCTTGTAGTTTTTATTTTAAGCACTCCCGACATGTTTATACATCCGCTTATGACTTCATCACCTGCTTTGGCATCTCTCGGAACACTCTCACCTGTAAGTGCGCTTGTGTTAAGGGATGCATTTCCCTCCACGATAATTCCGTCAATAGGGATTTTCTCGCCCGGCTTTACTATAATAATTTCACCTACAGCAACCTCATCAGGGTCAACTGCCACGATATCTCCATCTCTTTCAATGTTTGCATAATCAGGTCGGATGTCCATAAGTGCGCTTATATTCTTTCTGCTCTTTCCCACTGCATAGCTTTGAAAAAGCTCACCAATCTGATAAAACAGCATAACGGCTACGCCTTCTTTATATTCACCAAGGCATACGGCTCCCACGGTTGCAACAGCCATAAGGAAATTCTCATCAAAAACCTGTCTGTTTAAAATACCCTTAAATGCTTTCTTTAATATATCATAGCCAATAACTATGTAGGGTATCATATAAAGTCCGAATGCAAGCCAGCCGGAGACGGAAAGAAATGAAAAGCCAATCATAAGGACTGCTGCCACTATAATTCTTATAAGGACCTTTTTCTGCTTTTTAGTCATACTATATCATCTCCTATTAGATATATATTTCACAGTCATCCTCAACCTTTTTGCAGTTTTTAAGTACATCTTTCATAACTGCCTTCGGGTCGCTTCCCTCATCAAATTCAACATTCATTTTAAGTGTCATAAAATTAACGGTTGCATCCTTAACCCCTGCCGTGTTTTTAGCAGCCTCCTCCATCTTGTTTGCACAGTTTGCACAGTCCACTTCAATTTTGTAAGTTTTTTTCATAATATTATACCTCGCTTATTTAATAAATTTTTTAAATTATAGGACTACAGGCAAGCACAAGTCCTGTAATGTTTGATTTATCATATGAACAATTATTCATATGTTTGATTATATTATAACCCCTTTGACGTATTTGTCAAGGGGTTTTTTATCATCATCTCAATTTTTATTCAATATGTTCGACATGAGTTCTTAAATAATCAAAATATTTTTGTCCATCATCATTTCCGTCCTCGTCAGGCTCGAATATTTCTTTTCCCTCCATTATATATGCCCTAAGCAAATATTCGGTAGCGTTCTTTTCATCTCCAATTTCTAAACAGCATTCTCCCAATCGGAGCATGATAAAAGGATTTCCATACCCCTCTCCACTCAAATTTCCTCTTGCTTTATCAAAGCATTCGTGTGCTTTTGAGTATAGTTTCATTTGGAAATAAACATCACCAATGGCAGCTAAAAACCATACTGTCTCACTATAATATTGTTGTGGCTCCGGTATTAGATTTAGCCCTTCTTTCCATATTTGTATAGCTTCCTCATATTGTTCTTCTTCCTCAAGCTGATTGCCCTTTTCAGCTAATTCATCTAACTTAGCTTTAATTTCCGGCGTTAGCCCATCAATTTCATCTTCTTTTTCTTCAGAAAACAATCCCATAAATATACCTCTCAAATTATAGTTTATAAATCGCCTTTTGCCAACAAATTATCTTTACCCATACCACAGACGTATGGATTTGAATCATATTTATAGCAGATATCTAAAAAATCTGAACGCTGTTTTGGATCATTCATTATTTTTACAAGTAATTCATGCGGAATCGTTCTTGCGTATGCCCCGGGACCTGCCATCTCAATATTTTTCACTCCAAAGCTACGGAGCAAACCTTCTAATTCATTTGGCATAAAAGTATATGTTATACACCATGGAACACCTCCTTTTTCATATTCGGCTATTTCGTTTTCTCCTCCCATAAGTCCGTCTGTCATCATTTTTTCTATAATTACTTTTTTAAAATAAAACGTATCTATTGCATTTTGTCTGTTTGAAATACACCATTGTACAAAAGGATCGTCAGAATGTTCATCCAGTATAAATTGATTTTTCTGAATCGGATTAGCAAGATATGGCAAACTACCCAGACGGCTTGTTACACTTATTATAATACGCTTTCTTGCAATGCGTACAAGTTCACCGATAACGTGTTCCTGATTCGGATAGGTATATGAAATCGGTGCATCAAAAGAAACAACCATATCAAAGGATTTATTTGCATAATCACTCAAATCCTCCAGTGCGCCTTTTACAAAAGTTATTTTGTCAATAACACCAGCTTGCTCTGCCAGTTCCTTTGCTTTGTCTATCATAGAATGAGAAATGTCAAAATGTGTAACCTTGCAACCATGTTTTGCAAGAAGGATAGAAAATCGTCCACTACCCGCACCAGCGTCAAAAACGGTATTTATACCTTCTAAATTATCAAGAAGTTTTCTTTCTATATGACTTTTCTGAATAATATCATCAATATAAGTTTCCTCACGATGGCTCTCAAGTTCACCCTTATCAGGCAGATTCCACATGCGTTCAGATATTTTTCTGCTATAATCCTTAATTATATTTTTATTCACTTAAAATTCCTCCATTAAATTTAGAATTGTGTTTCTAAAACAGGCAGAGCGGTTTTAGAATCTAATCAAGCTTTAATTCATCAAAAATAGTGA